>NZ_FOTY01000003.1 GCF_900114715.1 Salibacterium qingdaonense | reverse complement strand
CCTGATATTCGGATAAATCCGAGGTTCTTTGCGTTGTGGTTCCCCGCTTTAGTTCCCGGGATATCGTTGATTTATGGTGGCCAATCGCCTCCGCAATGGCCTGCATGGACTTGCCTTCTTGCCGAAGGGCTTGAATCTGTCCTCGATCAAATGCCGAAAGATGAGAAAAACACCGCTTTTCTGTGGTACCATGGGAAGTGGTCATCGTTATTCCTCCTGTTATGTTGGGTTTTGGTCAACTTCATCATAACGGAATAACGATGGCTTTAGCTATACCTTTAACTATGCCTTTAGCTGTTGCATTTAATTTTACAATCAAGCCCTTTCTTTCAATCTAAAAATATCTTCTCTTAATGAAAGAAAGATTATACCTAAAAAAATAAAAACCTCTTCCCGGTGAAAAGGTTTTTATCATGCTTCATTGGTTTCTTTACTGGTATGTTCTTCGTCTTTTTCTTCCTGTTCGAGGCAGCGGTGGCACACGCCGTGAAAGGTAAGACGATGATCCTTGATTTTAAAGTTCCAGTTCGATTCCACTACTTTTTCAACGTCACCCAGAAGATCTTCCTGGATTTCATCAACCGATCCACATTCAATACAGACGAGATGGTGATGAAAATGGTCGGCCCCCTCTTTGCGCAGGTCGTACCTTGATACGCCGTCGCCAAAATTAATTTTATCGACGACCTCCAGCTCATTGAGTAGTTCCAATGTGCGATATACAGTGGCAAGCCCAATCTCAGGGGCTTTTTCTTTTACAAGCAGATAGACGTCTTCTGCACTTAGGTGATCTTTCTCATTTTCCAGAAGTACACGGACTGTCGCTTCCCGCTGAGGTGTTAGTTTGTAACTTTGAGAATGAAGTTGTTTTTTGATTCGATCAATGCGCTGTTCCATCATGAACCTCCCTCTTCCATCAACTATAATAAATTATAGGGATTTTCGAGAAAGGTGTCAATTGATAATGATAACAAAAATTACTTTATATTAATTATTAAATGATATTAATTATCATTGGATCCAGCTTAACACACTTTTTATCAAAACCGGGGAAATGTACCCTTCTACAGCTGCCGCACCACATATACCGATAAGCAGACACCCCGCTGCCGCTGCCGATTTCAACAGCACCCGGGGGACATGCACCGATTTTTTTCTCTGGAAAAGATGTTTAATCATGCTTAATGAAATACTAATCGACACAACCGCCATAATAATATAAGAGGGTATAATAATCATATTCTGCAAAAAGATAGATGTGAATGCGAGAAAGAAACCTCCGCTTCCCATCTGCTGCACGAGAAAGCCGATAGTAAAGCCGGATACCACCCCTTTTAAAAATAAGAGGATCAAAATGAAAGGAACACCGGCTACAGACAACCCGAGCACCCACATGAGCATCAAATAACCGGCATGACGGGACAGACTCTGAAGGAATATATGATGCGGAGCCATATCTGCTCCTTCCTGGAACTGGGAAAAGAATTGGCTGACAAAGCCATTCAAATCACTTTTCAACTCCATGGCAAGGCTGTTTACGAGAATGGCGCCGAACATAACACCCATAAATAGCAATACGATGGAAAACCAGTACAGGGAACGATATTCCATCCAGTGTCTGCGGAAATAAAGATGCAACGATTCTATCATAAAAGAAAGAGCCTCCCTGCTTTTCGGACCTGTTTTACTCTATGACGAGAGAAACTCTTCTATTACCCATTCTATTATTTACTACCGGCTGAGCATGAGATGCTGCACTGCGTACATTGTTTTGGCGTCATGAATTTTTTCTTCCCTGATGAACTGCTGTGCTTCTTCAAGTGATACTTCCACCAATTCTACAAATTCATCCTCATCGGTTGATGTCTGCCCTTTGGTAACCCGGTCTGCTTCATAAAGATGAATGATTTCATCTGCAAATCCGGGAGAGGTATAGAAAGAAGCTGTTTTTTTCAATCCATGTGCACGATATCCTGTTTCTTCTTCCAGTTCTCTGAAAGCGGACATTTCAGGATCTTCCCCCGGCTCCAGTTTTCCAGCAGGTATTTCAAACAGTTCTTTCTCCAGTGCTTTCCGGTACTGCCGCACTAAAATGATTTTACCGGAGGGCGTACGTGCTATCACGGCTACCGCGCCGGGATGATTTACTACTTCACGCTTCCCTGTGCGGCCGTCCGGAAGCTGTACCTCATGGACCCGGACATCAATAATCTTTCCGTTATAAATTGATTCTTTATGTAGTGTTTTTTCTTCATAATCCATCTTTTCTTACCTCCTGTTTTCGTAAAATGTAAGCAAGCGGCGCCAGAACTCCCTTTATAAAATCAGGATCGCTGGTAACACCGGTCCCCATGGAAATGACCTTTTTTCCGTTTGACTGGTACCACTCAAGCCAGTTCTCGCACCAACTGTCGATATTCTCTTCAGCTATTATCACATGTTCCTTCGTATACAGGGGGGGAAGCTGCTGTTTTACGTATGCCCTTTTTTGTCCTTCCATACTCGGAAGTACAAGAGTGGACCGGGCATACGTAAAAGAGTGGAGCGGAGTGAGCGTATGATAGCTGAGCCCGTAATGGCGTTCTCTCGTTGTATGAAAAGAAAGACGGGGAACCCAGAACGGCATACCTTCCAGGGAACCAATCAAATTGGCCCACTCAGCGAGTGCCATGCCGCTGAATCCATAAGGTGTATTGGTTCCTGTGGTTCCGGGTCCCATAGACAGAATCAGCAGGTCGACTCTTTTCTTGAGGACAAGCCACTGCATTGCATTTACTACATTGACCGCCTCCATGCAGCCGCCAAAAGCCTGGCCTGCCGTCACCACCCATACGTTACTGCGCTGTTTCCACTCCATCATATGATCACTCAGCCCGGCGGCAAGAGATGCTTCATCCGAAAGTACCACCCCGATATTAAGCCTATCATTCTCCATCGAAACGGCACCAAGTAGAATCGGCAGCATACTATGAAGTTCGGCCAGGAGAACGGGAAACTGCTTCAAGGAAAACGACTGCTGGAAAATACCATAATCCGGATGATGCGGATCATCTACGGAATGTACACTGTGCTGAAACGGCGTGTAACGAGCTTTCATAATATGACCACGCCCAGGGAGTATATAGTTGTCATGCTCGGTCGACAAGACAATATCCCATCCCCCGGTGCCAAGACGAAGAACCTCTGCTGTTGTATTGACTTTTACGTATTCCCCTTTCTTCACAGGAGGGAAGGAACATAAATACAAGTAGGCCCTGCCTGACCCACCATCTGTTTTTAATTTCTGGTAATCTGTGTTTTTTTCCAGAACATCGATGACCTTTACCGTGAGTGCCTTGTACAAGATGCATCACCCCGGTATTACTATACGTGATGCCCAGCTGTATATTCCCATCATTTTCCGAACCGGCTACAGTTCATTTTCCACCAGTTTCTTGAGATCATCCAATTCCACCTGTCCTACCGTTTTGTCCACAATCGTTCGATCACGTCCAATAATATACGTTGTCGGAAGCCGTTGGACATTGTAAAGTTCAGCCACTTCCCCATCTTCGTCAATCATTGCTGGTGAACGACTCATATTATAGGTATCAACAAAGCTTTCCGGGTCATCCTGATTCCGCTCAAATGAATTCATATTGACTGTCAGTACAGTAACTCCCCTCTCGCGGTAGGATTCTTGAAATTCCATCAAAGCCGGGATTTCTTCGGTACAGGGCTTGCACCAGGAGGCCCACATATTTAAAACAATGACATCTCCTTCATATTGGGACAAACTGCCCTCCTCCCCATTATACATTGGAAGTTCAAATCGCGGGGCCGCTTCACCGATACCGGCACCAACTTTTTGAAAAGAAATACTGGAAAACAATACGTAGGCAACCGCCAAAACAGAAACCCCAAGCACAAGCATAGTAATGTATTTACGCTGCAGCATCTCTTCTTCATCCTCCATTTCTATCTTACTGCTGATCCCCGCCTCTATTTTACTAGCATTCCTTTCACATTCCTATCATAGGAATGTGACTGGGATTTGACGATTGACTGCCACTTAATTTTACCTTTCCTGTTTCATGATGTTCTGCTAAACTAACAATGGATTATTTCGGGAATGTAACCTGTAAGGAGTGGAATCTATGAGTGTACTCGAAGCACTTATTTTTGGCATCGTACAAGGAATTTCAGAATTCCTGCCTATATCAAGCACCGCCCACATTATTATTGCCCAGTTTCTTTTTGGCCGTACGTTTTCCGGTCTGTCATTTGAAGTCATTCTCCATCTCGGTTCCATCGTTGCAGTTGTGCTGTACTTCCGGCGTGACTGTATCCAGTTAACCCGGACTTTTTTTCGTTACATAAAGGAAAGGCGTTCCATGGATAGACCCGAATTTTTCTTCGGTCTTTACATTATAACAGCTACCTTCATCACTGGATTTCTCGGCATTTTGCTCGAAGACGTCCTGGCCGGCACCATGAAGACTCCTCTTTTTATTGCTGCGGCTTTAACATTAACCGGTGTCTTTCTCATTTTGATTGAAAGAGTCCATGAAATAGGAAACCGAACCGAAACAGAGATGACGTTTATGGACAGCATTATTGTTGGACTTGCCCAGACGATTGCCGTCATCCCAGGCATTTCCCGTTCCGGCAGCACGTTGATTGCTGCTTTGTATGCCGGACTGAACCGTAAAACAGCGGTCCGTTACTCGTTTTTACTTTCTATTCCGGTTATTGCCGGCTCTTCTGTTCTTGCCTTTGAAGACTTGACGGTCGGAGGGATGGCTTCCATAGGTACAATGCCGCTTGCGATTGCCTTTTTGGCTTCTTTTGTCACATCCTGGATCGGCATCGTCTGGTTGATTAACTTTCTCAACAGCGGAAGGCTGCTCTATTTTGCTCTGTACTGCTTCGCCCTGGCCATTGTGACCATTACGTTTATTGACAACATCCCGTCCACACCAGGAGGTTGAGATGTAACAGGAAGCAGCTTTTATTAAGATTAGATCAGCGAAGAAAGATCCCGAATGACGACACGCATTCGGGATCTTTCTTCTGGAACCATTCCAAGTCCTCTTCTTCGTTTGTTACCATTAATGATTCTGCAGCCCGGGACCTGGGTGTACCGGCTGGGAGTCAAGCTTTTGGAGCCGGTCGGAATGTTTCATGAAATAAAAACGGATACTGTCGACAAGTGCCTGCCAGCTGGCTTCCACAAGGTTTCCGGAAACACCAATGGTACTCCACGTTTCTTTTCCGTCCGATGACTCTATCAATACGCGGACAGTCGAAGCAGTTGCTTCCGCTTCGTCAAGTACGCGGACTTTATAGTCTGACAGATACATTTCGTGCACGAGCGGATAAAATTCGCCTATCGTTTTGCGGAGGGCAAAATCGAGTGCATTGACAGGACCATTCCCTTCAGCAGCTGTCATTACTTTTTCTCCGTGTATATCCATTTTAACGAGTGCTTCTGTACTAATGGCGCCCTGCTTCTCTTTTTCGGCAATAATCTTAAAATGATCAAGGTGGAAATAGTCATGATTTTCACCGAGTCCATTTCGTATTAAAAGCTCAAAAGATGCTTCCGCTGCTTCATACTGGTAGCCTTTGTGCTCCATCTGTTTCATTTTTTCCATGATATCTTTCACAGCAGGGTCTGTTTTATCCAGCGGAATACCGAGTTCTTCTGCCTTGAACATCAGATTGCTCTGTCCGGACAGTTCAGAAACAAGAACTCTCCGTTCATTACCGATTGTTTCCGGTTCAATATGTTCGTAGGTTTCAGGATGTTTCAATACTGCACTGACATGCATGCCGCCTTTATGAGCAAACGCACTTTTGCCGGTGAAAGGCTGACTGTCCGGCGGTGTCTGATTGGCAAGCTCATGAACATATACAGCTGTTTCCGTAAGCTGGGAGATTTTCTCATCATCCAGACAGGGAATTCCCATTTTCAACTGAAGGTTCGGAATAATGGAAATAAGGTTGGCATTGCCGCATCGCTCCCCGTATCCATTGATGGTTCCCTGAACATGTCCGGCCCCTGCTTTTACAGCTTCGAGAGTATTGGCTACTGCAAGCTCGCCATCATTATGGCAGTGAATCCCTGTGGAAATAGTAGTACGGGCATGTACGATGTCCAGAATGCCGGCGATTTCCGAAGGCAGAGATCCTCCATTCGTGTCACAGAGAACAAGACAATCGGCTCCTGCTTCCTCTGCCGCTGTGAGCGCCTTGAGGGCATAGTCCTGATTATGTTTGTACCCATCAAAAAAATGTTCAGCATCAAATATGACTTCCAATCCTTTTTCTTTCAGAAAACGGACAGAATCATAAATCATGGAAATATTCTCATCGAGAGAGGTCTGCAGTGCTTTCTCGACATGGAAGTCCCATGCTTTACCAAATATCGCTACTGCTTCCACTTCACTTTCCAGTATTTTTTGAAGATTGGGATCATTCTCCGCTTTCACTCCGGGTTTTCTCGTACTGCCAAAAGCAGTAATGACCGCTGATTGAAGCGATAATTTTTTTGCTTCTTCAAAAAAATTCATATCTTTTGGATTGCTTCCCGGCCAGCCGCCTTCAATGTACTTCACACCGAGTTGGTCAAGTTTCCAGGCTATTTTCAGTTTATCGTCCACCGACAAGCTGATTCCTTCCCCCTGCGTACCGTCGCGCAGTGTTGTGTCATATAGTTTCACTTGAGAAACCACAAAGCATCCCTCCCTTGGCGTGCTGTGTTCATCAGATAATACTTGTCAAATCATAACCACCAGTATAGCATATGAACATTTCCTTGACTATCTCCACCGGGTATCCGCCTTTTTACCCGGGCCCGGTTTTACCGGCTTTTCTTGTTCAAGAGCCTTTGCAGGTGCATCGCGATATACACACTCTCGTCTTCCGGGATGGTCAGTTTCTTCTCCTCTTTCAGAACCAGCACAGCCTGGCGGGCAGCTTCACAACTTGCCGGATATTTCTCTTTCATCATGTTCACCATATCCGGTGGGGCTTTCATAAGTTCTTCCTGGTGTTCAGCCGTCTGGATCGCTACGTTCAGATGATTGACCAAACCTTCATACGCCAGTGTGCGACGCGGAAACATTGTATTTAAAGATTCTTCCATGACCGTCATCATACGGTGCAGCATAGCGGTTCGTTCTCTAACTCCCGCAGGTGATGTTTTATTCCGGTCCGCAGCATACAGGTGCAGCGCCAGAAACCCTGTTTCATCGTAGGAAATGGAGTATCCGGACTTCCAGGCAAGCCTTCGGGCCGATTCTTCCGCAGCACGAAATGCATCCGGATATAAAGTCTGGATTTCCTCCAGAAGGTAATTTACTATATGTGAGCCTTCTGAAAGACGTTTCAGCAGATGAATCAAATGATCAAACAGAAGAGCATAGGAATGGTTGTCAAGGTGAATACCGAGCTGTTGTTCCATCCAGTATACCAAATCTTGAATGATACCGGTTTCCCATTCGCCGGCCTTCTCGAGAAGTTCGGTGAACGTCGAATTCTGATTCCGGGAGAGCACGAAAAGTTTTTCGATTTTTTCCGGATCGATGGTATCATGCTTTTTCTTCTGAAAGGCTATCCCGGAACCTATGGCAACCTTCTCTTCTTCATTATCCATTACCACTGCTGCGTTATGGTTTAAGACTTTCTGCACGATCATGTCGACCTCTCCATTTACGTCATACCAGCTTCAGCCGGAATAACCCTTGATTATTTCACTGTCACGCTTATCACCTGTGTCTCGCCTGCTGTCACTTCAGTTACATCTTTGTGTTCCATCGCGGCAATCTGTGAACTTTCCGTCAAGATAAGCGGAGTGACTGCACTTTTAGCCCGCTTCCCGACTTGTTCCAGTGAAAAATCGATAAGTGGATCGCCTGTTTCCACATGCTGCCCTTCTCGTACATGGACATGAAATCCTTCGCCATGTCTATCCACTGTCTCCAGGCCGATATGAAGCAGAATATCCAACCCTTCTTCCGATTTAATGCCTACAGCCTGATGAGTCGGAAATACCTGAAGGACCCTCCCTTTCACCGGAGAAGAGAGTCTTCCCTCTTTTGATTCCACCGCAAAGCCATCCCCCATCATTTTCTCGGAAAAAGTGGGATCGGGGACATCCTTGAGGTCGATGTAAGTTCCTGTGACCGGAGCTGTGATGACAGCGGTTTTGGTATCGTTATGTTGAAAAAACTTTTTTAACATGGGTTCTCACCTCTTTCTGAGGAAGAATTCCCCTCTTTTAATCCGTTTTACCTGACGTAAGCTTTTAGTGCTACGTTTTTATCTTATATCACAACAGTCAAAGAGGGCAATACGTAATGATTCATTTATACAGGTTCCCCTTCTGTTCGTCCAATATTTTGATTCAAAAAAGAGAAGACCCGTACGCGGCCTTCCCTCTTAAACAGTTACTTTACATTTTCTTATTTGATTTTAATATCATAGGTTTTGAGCCACGTGTTGACCTGGCAGAAATAGGCGAGCAGCTGCGGTCCTTTCATGAGCTGTCCGAACCACGGGCGGGAAAACGCTGACCCGCTTCCGGATACAAGTTCTTTCAGCCGGTCAGGATCAATCAGTTCATGGAGCGGGGCATCTTTGTCGTGAAGAACTTCCTTTAACTGGGAGGTCATAATCTCGGTATAGCGCGGATTATGAGTTTTTGGATACGGATTTTTTTTCCGGTACAATACATCTTTTGGAAGAACAGGCTCAAGCGCTTTACGCAGTATACCTTTTTCTGTATCACCAATTCTTTTCCAGTCTGCCGGGATATTCCACACATACTGTACAAGTTCATGGTCGGCAAAGGGGACTCTCACTTCAAGACCGGTTCTCATACTCATCCGATCTTTTCTTTCCAGAAGAGTCTGCATGAACCACTGCATATTCAACCATGACATTTCCTTATGTGCCTTCTCCGCACTGTCTTCCTGCCCTGAGAGCGGGGTCTTTTCAATCGTTTCTTTATAGCGTTGATAAGCGTGTTCCTTTAAATCGAGCTTTTTCCGCCAATCCGGGTGGAGCAGAGACTGCCGTTCATGGAGTGAATCCATCCATGGAAAACCTTCGCGTTCCATAAGTTCACGTTTATAAAACCACGGATATCCACCGAAAATTTCATCTGCACACTCCCCTGATAAAGCGGCGGACGCGTGCTTTTTAATCTGTCCGCAAAACCATAACAACGAAGAATCGATATCGGCCATCCCGGGTAAGTCTCTCGCATGCACAGCTTCTTCCAGCTTTTCGGCAAGGGTATCCACCGACAACACCTCGTAATGGTGCGCCGTTTTGAATGTTTCTGTCATCTGATTGATGTAATAACTGTCACTGTCCGGCTGAAACATATCCGCTTTGAAATATTTATCATTATCTTCATAGTCGATGGAGAATGTCCGAAGCGCATCTTCATGATGCATGGC
Source organism: Salibacterium qingdaonense (assembly GCF_900114715.1). Lineage (GTDB taxonomy): Bacteria > Bacillota > Bacilli > Bacillales > Marinococcaceae > Salibacterium > Salibacterium qingdaonense. The sequence goes on along the minus strand of NZ_FOTY01000003.1, from coordinate 263,546 downwards.
AGCAAAGGCGGTTAACGCACTGGAATCAAGACCGCCGGATAGAAAAGTGCTGATTGGTTTATCAGATACAAGCTGTTTGACAGCAGCCTGCTGCAGATGGTGCCGCACCGCTTCTGCTGTATCCTCGATCGAATCCCGATGTGGTACACTCTGCACCTTCCAGTAGCGGGTGGTTTTCGTCCCCTTCCTTGAAACTTCCACTGTGTGCGCCGGTTTCACTTCATGAATATTTTTATAAACACCACAGCCGGGTGTCCGGGAAGGTCCAAGGCTGAACAGCTCAAGAATCCCCTCTTCATCAACAGTTCCTTCCACGTCTGGATGAGCGAGCAGGGCCTTGATCTCCGAACCGAAAATAAAGCCATTTTTTGTTTCGGTGTAGAATAATGGTTTCACTCCGAGCCGGTCCCTCACAAGAAATAATGTTTCTTCGGTTTCATTCCAGACGGCAAAAGCGAATATACCGTTTAATCTGTCTACACACGATTGCCCCCACTCCGCGTAGGAGTGCAGAACAACGGAGGTATCCGAATGAGAGGAAAACGAATGCCCTCGTTTCTGCAGTTCCCGACGCACCTCTTCTGTGTTATAAAGTTCCCCGTTGTAGACAATGACAAAACGGCTGCCGTTTATACATTCAGCCATTGGCTGCCGGCCGCCCTCCGGATCAATGATGATCAGGCGAGTATGTCCAAACCCAATATGACTGGACAAGTATGTCTGTTGATCATCCGGCCCCCGGAAACGCAGAGTATCTGTCATTTTCTCCAGTTCGTTCCTGTGTTGTCTCATATCCCTGTCAAAGCCGAGCCATCCGGTTATCCCGCACATATCCATAACCCCTTTCTGCCCATTTCTCCTTCTCTGGCATGGTATGAGCGGGACAGGAATATGTGAACAAAAGGATATAATACAAGCGGTCTTCCTTTGTATAAGCAGCCAGATGAGGCGTAAGCATAGACAACACAAAAAACCGGGCAGCCCGCCGCATTTCAGATTCCAATGCAAGCCAGTCGACCGGATTTCTTCTTTGATTTATATCCTTTTACTATGCCTTCATCCATGGAAAACCTATTAAAATCTGGTATACCGATTTAATACTGCATCCACTGCGCTTCCATAGCTTTCGCCGAAAATATTCAGATGAACGAGCAGGTAATACAGCTGATAGATCGGTTTTCGTTCTTCAAACAACGGATCAGGCGGATGAAATTCTTCATAGGCCCGGTACATTGTATTGGAGAAACCTCCGAATAAATGAGTGAAGGCCAGTTCAAATTCGGGATCTCCGTACCAGACGGCCGGGTCAATTAAAACAGGATGACCCTGTCTGCCGGGCAGCCAGTTGCCGCCCCACAAATCTCCGTGCACTTTCACCGATCGGTTATGATCCGGAACCCACTCATCCAGATGATCAAGAAGCCGGTATGCTTTCTCCGAACGTCTCGACTGAAGACGGCCAAGGGATCGACCCAGTTCAATCTGCGGAAGAAGCCGTTTATTTCTTAAAAAAGGAAGCCATGATCCCTCCCAGCCGTTAATCTGGGGAAGTTCTCCGATAAAATTATCTTCCTCAAGACCGAAAATGGATCCCTCCACGGCATGGAGCGCCGCAATGCCTCGTCCAAGTTCTTCTTCAGTATGAGCTGAAGAGGTCCCGGTTACAGCGTCCATAACGATAAAATGCTTCCCCCACGTATAAACTTTCGGAACGGCAAGGGCTTCTGCTTCCTGAAGAAACTGGAGACCGAGCGCTTCCTGACGGAAAAAGCCGACCGGTGCCTCCTCATGCCACTTTATAAAATAGGAGGCTGCTGCGGTTTCAACAAGATAGGCCTGGCTGATGCTGCCCCCTGACAACTGTTTTACGTTTTTTATTTCTGCCTGTTCTCCTGCCTCCCGGAGAGCTTCCTGCATCATTTCTTTCATATATTTTCCCTCTTTCGGATCCATTCCAAAAGTCCGTCGCAACTCATATGTATCAAGTCGAAGACTTCCTCGAAGCCGCCGGTCATATAAGGATCCGGGACATCTTCCCCCTGTCTCTCCGGGTGAAAATCGAGCATTTTTTTCCGACAGGCCTTTGTCTCTTCCAAAAGAGCATTCATGTTCTTGTCGTCCATCGCGATAATATAATCAAATGCTGCAGCATCATCATTTGTCAGCTGTCTTGCCTTTATATTTTCTGACGGGATACCGTGGTAGTGCAGCATATTCCTCGTACCTTCATGTGGTGGTTTTCCAATATGCCAGTGCCCGACACCGGCAGAATCAATTACAATTTCATCTTCCAGCCCGGCTTTTGTCACTTTATCACGAAATACGGCCTCCGCCATAGGAGACCGGCAGATATTGCCGAGACATAAAAATAATACGTTTACACTCATTGTTTATGGCACCTCATTTATCCTTATTATAACGTATCCGCCCGTCCATGCAATCAAAAAGGCAGAGCATGTATAACGATACGGTGCCTGAAACCCTTCAAACAACTATAAGAAAAGCGCATCCGATCCTTCAATGAGGCGTCGAAAACGCTGTTGCTGCATCGTTATCCCATTTTTAACAGCTGTGTCGTTTTACACATACATGTTCACAAGAAGCCCTTTAATCTCACCGACTTTATCCAGGATATCAATACTGGACTTTTGCTGATCCATTACCGAATTTGTTAAATCCATCAACTTTTGATCGACTTCTTCAACAATTTTATACACTTTCGTACGTCCGCGGCGGTTAAAACCGTGTTTTTCTTCAAGATGCAGCCCCTGCTCCACAGACTCCATAAAATCTTTTACGAGTTTTTTATATTTCTTCAGTTCATCTACTGTCCGTGACTCCGCTAGAGCTTTGCCTTGGTCATCAATGTCCTGGATCATTTTAGTGAAACGCTCATACGCTTTCTCATTTCGACGGTTGTCCATCACTTCAGAAAACTGGACACCTGGTTTCGCAGCTTCTTTTGTCTTTTTGGAGGGAGGAGTTGTCCCTGTCTGCATAATTTTCTGGATATCCATTCTATCACGACCTTCATGACATTATATGAGTATTCTACCATATCTGCCGTTTACAATAACACAAGCGGCATCATGGCAAAAAAGAATTAATATTTTCTTTCCATTTCTTCAATAAGAATCAGTACTTCAGCAATAACAGAGTAGAGCTGCGGGGGTACGTTTTCGCCAAGATCCATGTCAAGCAGGCTTTCCAGCAGTCCCGGGTCTTCCTGTAGATAAATATCGTTCTCTTCTGCCAGAGAAAGAATATGTCTGGCTGCTTCTCCCGAACCCCTGGCCGTCACTCGTGGAGCCTCACCATCTTCATATTTAATGACGGCCGCAGAAGGGCCATTCTGCAGTTTCCGTTGAACGTGATTAAAGTAACCGGTATGATTCATATTTTATAATCGAATCCTTTCATGGTTTCAAATGGGTGTTCAGATGGTTCCGGACGTTCTTCCGATATATCTTTCTGATTCAGATCCTCTGTGTTCTCCTCCCTGGGCCTGGACATTGGCTGATAGCGGATATCCTGTATATTATAACCGATTTCGTTTATAGATTCGGTAGCCTGTTCGACAAGCGGGGCCATTGTTTTTTCAAAATCGGGATCGTCGTTTTTTAATGTTATGGCAAGCTGTCTGTCGGAAGCGTGAAGCATGATTCCTGTTTCACCAAGCGAAGCCGTCTCAATAAGGAAGTAGAGATTGCAGTTCTCCCAGTCCATTTCTCCCTCTTCCTGACGCGCCTGCACGTATACCTGCAAATCCTCCATGTTTTCTTTCATCGGAACAGGAAGATTGAATAACAGCTGCTGCATATTGTTTCCCTGGTCGGTTTTACTCATCAGCTGCTGCCCTGTCAGATTGGAGAGAGTCTGGCCCGACTTTTGCTGCAGGCTGCTTCCGTCATTTTCATGTTTCATCAACTGCAGCAGCGCCTCTTTCATATTCTGCTGCGCGGCTTGGTTCTGGTGCTGTTGTCTCCCGGATGTCGTGAGCATTTGTCCTAGTTCCTGCTCACGGTTGAGGCCGAGTGAACGGACAAGCTCAAACACCTGACGCGGGGACGGTTCCTGCATGGCTGCACGTGCCTGATCCACCGTATACTGCACAGCCCGCTGCATTCCCGTGTTTCGGGCAGCTGTTTCTTCCCGCGTAATCATTTGCTTGACTTTCTGCTCCGAGGCATTGAATTCCATGGATTGAACCGATTGACGAACTTCATCAACAACTTTCCACGCCGACTGAAACTTCCCATTCGATAGAAGCTGTTTTGCTTCTGTAAGCCGGGTGCTTGCCTGAAGCATATTTCGTTCCGTTTTCATATCAGTAAACAGCGTGAAGTCACTTCGAAGAATGGAACGGTCCAGTTTGTGAATGGCTGCTTCCAGTACCTGTTTAGCCTGAGGTGCTGTCTGCCGGTTCTGTTCCAGCATCTTTCCGGTCTGATCCAGCTGTTTGACCGTATTCTTCTGCATCTGCTGAAATTCATCTGTCGCTTTCACCATACGGTTGGTGATTGTTGTTTCCAGCATGGGTTTCGTTTCAAATGGAGCAGATAACGAAGTCTCAGCGGCCGCTCCCTGATAAAAGGCGCTGGATGCAGCCGTAGAGGCGGACGACATTCCTGTGGAAGCAGCGGATGCCTGTTCACTTGATGTACCTGCACCAGCAGCCACCCACTGATCTATCGTATTCATGATTCGTCCCCGTCCCGATTCCTCCAGCTGCATCATTTGGTCTGTAAGTTTCACAATACGGTTCATATCATTTTTTGTAACACCGGATTGCTGCAGCATTTGCTGCAGCTCTTGATTGTTCTGCCCCGGTACTGTTGAAGAAAGAAGGGGCTGCATATGCCGCAGCAGCTGAGCAGAGTCAGAATCCGACCCCTGTTTCTCTGAAAAAACATTTTGAAGAGCCTGCATCAGTCTTTTTTGCCCTGTTTCAGCTAAAAACTCCGCTTCCTGTATTGTTTTTTTCAGCACCTCGGCTGTTTCCTGTGAAAGGTCCGGATGAGAAAGAATATTGCTTTTCACCGCCTGTACAGCCTGATTCAGGGATCCCCCCTGCTGCAGCTGCTGCTTGATGGAGGCTGCTGCTTCACGAATGTCTTTATGTTGGGAATCAGATGCTGCCTGCAGTGCACGCTGTACGGTTTTTTCCAGCTGCGGAACATCTACGGCTGCCTCCGTCTTTGAAGAAGTCCATTCATTTATAAAATCGGACGTCTGCCTGCTGCTGTGCAGACTGTCATGGATGCGCTGGAGATTGGCAGGGGTCATGTCCACCTGTTTTCCAGCTGCAGCTTTGATCGTGTTTAATTTCTGTTCAAGACTTCCATCTGCCTCGTTCATAAAACGCTGTACAGATGCGGCACTGTCTTTTGTCAAAGGGGATCCGGACTGCAGCATAACTTTAGCTGCTTTTGTCATTCCATCTGATGGATCCTGCACTCCCACTTTCTTTAAAAGACCTGACGTCTTCAGAGAAACGGTACTTCCCCCTCTTTCTTCCTGTAAAGCCCGGACCTGGAGTGCTCCCTCTTTATTACCTGTAACCTGGAATGCTACCTGGTTTTTCGCCGGCATCCCGCCCTGAAAGGATGCTTTAATTTTGGTTCCCTGCAGATCTAACAGAGCTCCGCCTTTGCTGTTTTGTTCGAGAATACGGCCCCGGTAGACGCCTCCTTCCTGCATCCGGTCTGCTCCACTTCTGCCTTGGCCCGAAAAAGAATATGTAGGTGCCTGCATCCTTTCACCCCCGTATCTGTGTCTCTTTGTTATATCGGCTCACTGCACCGTTCTCTTTAATAAACAATGATATAAAAAATCCCGGAAAATCTCTCCACCTTATTTTCCGGGGTTTCTTTCTTTATTTTTTATGCCGGTACGGGAAACCCTTTGAAATGACACGGGAACCGTACTTTTCTTCAAGACCGGCCATCGTATGGTAAAGTTTATCTTTTTGTATCTCCTGTTCGTATGTGAACAGATCAAGCTGTTTGTAAGCATGATCCAGCCCAACGACATCAAGCCCTGTAATTCCCAGCAGTCTGACCGGATGATGGTCCCAGTATTTATCCAATAGGGCTGCAGCCTCGTGATAGATATCTTCTTCATTCCATAACGGATTCAAAAGTTTTCTGCTTCTTGTTATGGTCGTTCTATTGTTATACCGGATTGTGATTTGGATATTACTGGAACACACCTGTTTTCGTTTCATTCGTTCTGCCATTTTGGAGGACAAATCTTTCAGAATATCCAGAAGTACCTGTCTTTGTGTAACATCATAAGCTGTCGTTGTTGATTTACCTACGCTTTTAACTTCATTGGCGGCTTCCGGATCAATGTCGCGCGGATCGATTCCATTCGCACGTTCATGAAGTTTCACTCCATTTACGCCAAACCGGTCTTTCAGAGATTCCCTGGAAGCGGAAGCGAGTTCACCAATTGTTGTAATCTGCATCCGCTTCATCTTTTCAGCAGTTTTGTTCCCTACGCCATGCATTTCTTCCACAGGGAGCGGCCACAATTTTTGGGGGAGATCCCGTTTTCTCAGTATCGTAATACCAAGCGGCTTTTTCATGTCACTGGCCATTTTCGCAAGAAATCGACACGGAGCTATTCCTATACTTGCAGGAAGCCCCAGTTCCCGCTGCAGTCTATTTTGTATTTCCACAGCAAGCTCTACAACGTCTCTCTTTTGGAAAGCTTCTGTCACATCCATATAACCTTCATCTATCGAAACCGGCTCCACGATGTCTGTATATTCTTGCAGCAGTTCAAATATCCCGGCCGACGCCTTTCTGTATTTTTTAAAGTCCGGTTTTCGTAACAGCAGGTCCGGACATTTTTTTAAGGCTTCCCATACAGGCATAGTTGTCTTAACACCGTATTTTCTGGCTTCATAGCTGGCTGTAACAACGATACCTCTGCGCTCTCGGGGGTTGCCCGCGATAGCAAGCGGTCTGCCGCGGAGCGAAGGGTCATAGGTCTGCTCCACGCTCGCGTAGAAACTGTTCATGTCAACATGAAACACAATTTTTCCATTCCAGGATTTCCCCTCCATTTCCAGCCTCCTTCAGCCGGCGTATAACAGCCTCCCATTCAACTTTGAACGACAATACGCCCCCCAAAGACTTCCCATTAACACTCCGGGGAAGCAGCCTGCTCTATAATGGTCCTTACCAGCTCGGCAAGATTCTGCAGTTCAGAAACCGGTATTTTTTCATCCGTCGTATGAATATGCTCATATCCAACAGCTAGATTAACGGTCGGAATGCCGTAACCACTTATAATATTGGCATCACTACCTCCGCCGCTTTGAAGCATTTTTGGTTCTAAACCTATTGTTTCAGCTGCTTTAAAGGCCAGTTGGACAACCTGATCTTCCTCATTCAGTTTATACCCGCTGTACATCAGGGTATCCTCCACTTCCGCGGTGGTTCCCATATTTTCCGCGGTGGTTTGAACAGCCGACGTCATCTTTTCGACTTGGGTATACAGCTTTTTTTCGGATAAAGAACGGGCCTCTGCCAGGATTGATACTTCGTCACATACGACATTGGTCGGGCCGCCTCCTTCAAACCTTCCGATATTAGCTGTTGTTTCTTCGTCAATGCGTCCAAGCGGCATTCTGCTGACAGCTTTGGCTGCTGCTGTGATGGCAGAAATTCCTTTCTCCGGGGCAAGACCGGCATGAGCCTTTCTACCGTTCACTTTAATATCCAGCTTACTTTGATAAGGGGCGCTCGTTACCATGTGGCCAACACTGCCATCACTATCCAGCGCATATCCCATTTTTGCTTTCAACAGAGATGTGTCCAGTGCTTTGGCACCTTTTAAACCTGATTCTTCCCCTACAGTAATAACAAACTGGACCGGGCCGTGCGGTTTATTTTCTTCCTGCATCGACCGGATGGTTTCAAGCATGACAGCAAGGCCTGCTTTATCATCGGCCCCAAGTACAGTAGTCCCATCGCTTTTAATAAATCCATCTTCCAGTACAGGCTGGACATTTACCCCAGGTGTTACCGTGTCCATGTGGCTCGTAAAATAAATCATATCCGCTTCTGTATGATTTTCATCTGCGGGCCACGTACAGATTAAGTTTCCCGCCCCGTGGCCGGTCACTCTGGCAGCATCGTCTTCTTCCACGATACATCCAAGCGATTCGAACCGCTGTTTCAGCTGTCCGGCGATTTCCTGTTCATATCCGGTCTCTGAATCTATCTGGACCAGTTCCATCATTTCGGTAGTAAGTCTCTCTTTATTGATCATGGCGTTCATCTCCTGTGACATCGATTTCTTCCACTTGAATTCATGGTTGAGGTTTATCGCGGCATTAAGTACAATACAAAGAAAGAGTTCGTCTGTGGAGGGATTTAAATGCCTAAGAAATTCCAGAGCATCATTATTTACATTATGATTATAACATTAGTCCTCGGGACTGTGCTCACCGGCGCCGCAAGTTTCTTCTAAAAAGTGCCGATTGCCAAAACGGCCCGGATTCAAGGGCCGTTTACATACTTTTTAAATCCTCATTTAGATAGAGAGGTTTTCTGTCAAAAAGCACTCCCCGTTTCTTTGCAGCAGCCTCCATTGATCTTGAACTGCTTTCAATCCATACTTTCACTCCGTTTTCGACATTCTCAAATAATTCATTAACATCATCATTATGCATACGCACGCAGCCATTGGATACATAGCCTCCGATGGATGAAGAACGGTTGGTTCCATGGATGCCGTATATACGTCCATTCGTGTTTTCTGCGTCAAAACCGATCCATCTGCTTCCAAGTGGATTATCAGGATCTCCTCCCTTTATATCCAGCTTTCGGTAATACGGCCGTACAGCTTTTACAACAATCGTGAATTCGCCTTCCGGAGTAAGTTCCTCTTTTCTCCCGGTCGCAACCGGATACTCTTTCACAATGCTCCCGTTATCAATAAATGCCAGCGTATTCGAGTTTTTATTAATAATGATATAAGGATCACCAGGTTCTGGAACCGGGTTTAAAGGCCATAAAACAGATAATACAATCATAACGAGCAGTGTACGTCCTCCTGTCATGTCAGCCACACCTTCAAGCTGCAGATAACCAGCTTTTTTTACCTAGCCTGTCTCTTTTTGCGGTCTCTATTCAGCCGTTTTCCCGAAACGGAACGAGTGCGTGTCGAATCCGGCTTAAATCGTTTTTTTACAAGCAGGTACGATTCGAGCTCATTCAGGATGTAAAACAAAGACGAACGGACTTCGAACTCTTCACGGGTTTTCGGAAGTTCCATTTCCTGTATTTCCTCTTTTAAAGCATGAAGTTGTTTGAGAAAATATTCTGCGGTGTTACCGGGCGATACCCCTTCACTAAGCTCCTGCAGAAAAAGGGCCATTTTTTTTCCCTGTATGACGGTTCGATCCAGAGAGGAAATAAAAGGGAGAATCCGTTTAATGACATCAAACTGCTTTTCCCGCATTTTAAAATAATGATAAAAGTAATCATCATTGCGCAAAAAATGATTTTCGATGTTATTCAATGCCATGCCTTTGGCTTCTTCTATAATGGATGCAGCTTCTGCGATTTCTTTTCCATCCCAGTTCACATCCCCGTCCTTGAGATAAGCGGCAAATTCCCGCCATATCTCACGGAAACAATCTTCAAGATACACCTGTTTCCAGATCAGATCATTCTCCCGGCTCGGCATATACATGTTCATAATAAGGGCAATTCCTATACCGATAACGATCAGCAGCATCTCATTTACAATAATCGAAGTGGAAATGTTTTCAAACGTGTATAAATGAAGAATGATAACGGCACTCGTCACAACGCCGCGTCTTACTCCAAGAGCAACCGCTGTTGGAATAAAAAGCAGAAACAGGATGGCAATGGATACAAAATGGTATCCAAGTCCTTCAAACAGCAATGCCGCAAAGACTATACCGATCAGACAAGCCGCAAACCGCTCCCAGGAATCCCTTAACGATTCTTTTTTTGTAACCGAAATACACAATATCGTGATAATTCCGGCAGAGACATAAAACTCAAGAGACAGGAGCTGCGCAATGAATATAGACAAGGCGGCTCCGACAGAAGTCTTTACTGTTCGATAACCTATCTTCCACCCAGTCATAGGAACCCCTTTTATTGTGTCATGTCATAAAAAAACTGCACATTCCCATGTGCAGCGTTTCATCCTATGTAAAAATTATTGTTGGTGCGCCTACCAGGATTCGAACCTGGAATGCGAGAACCGGAATCTCGAGTGATATCCCTTTCACCATAGGCGCATTCCTTTTGTCTCATTAACAAGACATATTCCATTGTAACGAAGGGTGGATGAAACGTCAAGGGAAATTAATGAATCATAAAAAGACCTTTCTTTATGCAGCCTTCTTATTTACTTACGTCCTCTTCAAGCATGGCATCGAAGTGGTATTCAATATCGTCCTGGGTATATCCAAGCTGATTAAGCTTTTTGGTGAAGTGGCCCGCATACAGGTTCATTCGTTCATTCATTTTCCTGTATTTTTTCCGTTCGGCATTGTTCTTAACGGTTTTGGCGCGGTTTTCTGCATTGGACATGATACTTTCCGCTACAAAAAGCGACTGCCAAATCTCCGTTTCATCCGGTTCCTGTTGTTCGTGATCAAGATACTGGATAACCTGTTGATAATAATCACGGAATTCTTCAAATTCAATTTCAGTGTCCATATTCAAGTATTCCTGAATCTTTTGGTACAGCTCGTTCATATTCACTCCGCCCTTTATGTATAATCAAGACACGGTAATAATACCACACCATCGCATCACAGAGCAAGATAATCCCTTCGCTGCATGTACGAAGAAAGCTGCCGGAGTAATACGCGCTGCTTTTTTGGATTGATTCCCGGTATTTCTTCCTTTCTGCATTAATGTCAACGATTTTTCTATTTTCTCTATGGATTGTCCCGATATATTTTCAGGATTTCTTTACCAATCCATATTCCAGCAGCATCGATACACCCACTGAGCAGGTTGTTACTCATCCTGTTTACTAAAAAGGGGGATGTATCAAAAGTCGTTAAACGTTAAGGCATCCGCTGCAGGCGGACGCTTGCACTCCAGAGCACAAGGGCGACATCGGTTCGCCGGGGCTCACCGTGTCTTCTTTGCCGCGGGCAGCGCCTCAGCTACATGGTGGTAAAGGAGGATCGGCTAAGTTCGGCACGTCCTGTGCCTACGCCGATCTGACTCACATCGTGTGAGCCTCCGTTTGATGGGATCTTCGGCTGCTGCTTCGACGAACAGGATGTTCTAGTGCCGGCGTTGGTCACAGGACGTGACCGGTTTTAGCCGGCGAACTGCTGAAATGGCGTCGCCGCCTTCCGCTTCTGCCTGGGGTGAATTTTCTATATTACAGAAAAGGAGCTGCACCTTTTGATACAGCTCCTCCGTTATCATCAGCAATGTTCATCCAGTGCTTTTTCAAGCTGCTGAACGACTTCAATCGGCTCATGTCCTTCGATTTCGTGGCGTTCCACCATGCGCTTGATTTCTCCATCCTTAATCAGTGCAAAAGAAGGAGAAGACGGGGCATAGCCGGTGAAATACGATCTCGCCGTATCCGTTGCTTCTTTATCCTGTCCTGCAAACACTGTAACAAAACGGTCGGGCTGCTTCTCATAATTTTTCATGTAAGCTGCTGCAGGACGTGCAATTCCTCCTGCACAACCACAGACAGAGTTAACCATTACAAGGGTCGTTCCATCCTGTGATAGAGTGGTTTCCACTTCTTCCGGGGTACCAAGCGGTTGATAACCAGCATCTTCCATTTCCTGTCTGGCAGGTCCCACGATATCGTTGACATAGAAGTTAAAATCCATGTTTATCATCCTTTCATTTCTAAAATGATTCTCTTTTATTGTAGCTCATAAGCTTAAAACAGTACAAGCAACAGAGCTTGAAGGTTTCCAAATGATTCTTAATAAATATGCTCCCGATCCAGTTGAAATGCTTCGAGTTTTTCTTTAATCCTGGCAAGAAAACGTCCGCAGATTAAACCGTCGAGAATACGGTGATCCAGGGACAAACAAAGGTTTACCATACTTCGGATTGCTACCATATCATCCTGAACAACGACAGGTTTTTTGATGATGGATTCAATCGACAGGATCGCAGCCTGGGGATGATTCACAATCGGCATGGACTGCACCGATCCAAATGATCCCGTATTGTTGATGGTGAACGTGCCTCCCTGCATCTCATCTTCATTCAGTTGGCCGAGACGCGCTTTTTTGGCCAGAGAGTATACTTCTTTTCCAAGTCCCTTGATGCTTTTTTCGTCTGCATTCTTAATGACCGGAACGTACAGGGAATCTTCCGCCGCAACCGCAATAGAAATATTGATGTCTTTTTTATGAATGATTTTGTCGCCGCCCCAGACAGAATTTACTTCCGGAAATTCTTTTAGCGTTTCCACGATAGCTTTCATGAAAAAAGGCATGAACGTAAGAGAAAAACCTTCTTTTTCTTTGAATTCATCTTTAATACGATCCCGATATGCCACAATATTGGACACATCGACTTCCACCATCGTCCATGCATGCGGAATTTCTTCTTTGCTTTTCACCATGTTGGAGGCGATTGCTTTCCTCATTTGAGTAAGAGGAATTTCTTTGTCTTCAGATAATGCCTCCATTTGTTCAGGCGGTTTGGTTTTATACGTCGGATATCGGGCAGGATCTTCTTTTGGTTCTGCCGGCTCGGGAGCCGGAGTTGGAGCAGCAGCTATGTGTTTTTCCACATCTTTGCGGGTGATCCTTCCTCCACGTCCTGATCCTTCCAGCTGAGTTAGATCGATGTCGTTCTCCTGGGCCAGCCTCATAACGGCCGGGGAATACCGGCTTTTCATCGATTCTTCCGTGTTTTGTTCTGATTCTTTGGCTTCCGGACCGCCGGAAGCTTTCTGTTGGTCCTCGTTCTCTGTATCCGCACCCTTCTCCGCGGTTTGGATATAACAGATCAAGTCTCCCACCTGAACCGTCTCATCTTCACCAGCCACAAGCTCCTGAATAACACCTGCGAACGAAGAAGGTACTTCTGCATTCACTTTATCTGTTGTCACATCCGCAATTGGGTCATACTTATCAACCCGGTCACCAGGTTGAACAAGCCATCTCGTAATGGTTCCTTCTGTTACACTTTCCCCAAGCTGGGGCATTTTAATTTGTTCGGACATGTGCCTCTCCTCCTAAAACTCCGCTAAATCCCGGATAGCTGCTTCCACTTTCTCCGGGTTCATCATAAAGTCCTTTTCCAACGGCGGAGCGTAAGGCATGGACGGTACATCGGGACCTGCCAGACGCTGCACCGGCGCATCCAGGTCAAACAGGCAGTGTTCACCAATGACAGCGGCCACTTCACCCATCAGACTTCCCTCTTTATTGTCTTCTGTTACAAGCAGTACTTTTCCTGTTTTGGAAGCAGCTTCGATCACTGCTTCCCGATCAAGAGGATAGACCGTGCGGAGGTCAAGAATATGGGTGGATATCCCTTCCTCCTCCAGCTTTTCCGCTGCCTGCAGGCAAAACTGGAGACAGAGCCCGTAACTGATTACTGTTACATCGCTTCCTTCTTTTTTCACATCGGCTTTACCGATCGGGAGTGTATAATCCTCTTCCGGTACTTCCCCTTTAATTAAGCGGTACGCTCGTTTATGTTCAAAAAACAAGACCGGATCCGGGTCCCGGACTGCTGCTTTCAGCAGTCCTTTAACGTCATAAGGCGTGGAGGGCATGACGATTTTAAGCCCCGGCACATGATTAAACAATGATTCCAGTGACTGCGAGTGATACAACGCGCCGTGCACGCCCCCGCCGTATGGAGCCCGCACGGTAATCGGGGAGCTCCAGTCATTGTTGGAACGATAACGTGTTTTCGCCGCTTCAGAAATAATCTGATTAACAGCCGGCAGCATAAAATCTGCAAACTGCATTTCAGCAATAGGTTTCATTCCATACATAGCCGCTCCAATCGCAACACCTGCAATCGCTGACTCCGCCAGCGGTGTATCAATAACCCTTTTTTCCCCGAATGTTTCAAAAAGACCTTTCGTTGCCCCAAAGACACCACCACGGGCACCGACATCCTCTCCGAGCACAAATACTTTTTCATCTCTTGTCATTTCTTCGCGCATGGCTGTTGTTACAGCTTCAATATAGGTCATCACTGCCATGTACGCTCACCGTCCTGTCCTGCGTATACATAATCAAACAAACTCTCCGGAGTCCCGTAAGGAGCGTCTTCCGCCCGTTCTGTCGCTTCGTCCACTTTATGCTTAATACGTTCCAGCATCTCCTGTTCCGCGGTGTCTGTTAACACGCCGTTTTCTTTTAGATAGGAAGAAAACGTATGGACAGCGTCTTCTTTTTTCGCCTGCTCCACTTCTTCCTTCGAGCGGTAAAAGCTGTCATCATCATCACTCGAATGCGGAGTAAGACGATAAGTAAGAGTTTCGATGAGTGTCGGCCCTTTCCCGTTTCTGGCACGGTCCACTGCCTCTTTCACCGCTTCATAGACGGCAAGCGGATCGTTGCCATCTACCGTCACACCCGGCATTCCATATCCTGCAGCACGATCTGAAACGTATTCACTGCCGGATTGTTTGTCCATTGGTACAGAAATCGCATATTTGTTGTTTTCGCAGAAAAAAATGACCGGTAAGTTATGTATACCTGCGAAATTGGCCCCTTCGTGGAAATCTCCCTGGCTGGCCGATCCTTCTCCAAAACTCACCATGGTAACAAAATCTTTCTTCTCCATCTTGGCAGCCAGGCCGAATCCGGCTGCATGCGGAAGCTGGGTTGTTACCGGCGAAGATCCGCTGACAATTCTGTTTTCTTTCTGTCCAAAATGGCCGGGCATCTGCCTGCCTCCTGAATTGGGATCGGGGCCTTTGGCAAATCCCTGCATCATTAAATCTACGGGCGTCATACCAAAGTGAAGTACCAATCCAAGATCGCGGTAATAAGGAAGGATATAGTCTTTTTCGGTCTCAAGTGCCATTGCAGCACCTACCTGGGCTCCTTCCTGCCCCTGGCACGAAACGACAAAAGGAATTTTACCGGCTCTGTTTAAGAGCCACATCCTCTCGTCAATTTTTCTCGCCAGCAGCATCGTTTCATACATGGAGAGTACCTGGTTTTGTGTTAAACCAAGCCTTTCATATGTTGGTGAGGACATGTAAACTACCTCCTGTTTTCTTTGATTAAAAATGTATAGCTCTATTTTCCACAGCAAGTGCGGCTTCACCGAATATTTCTGAAAGAGATGGGTGGGGATGTATCGTTTCGGCAAGCTCTGTATTCGCCGCATCCACCAGCATGGCAAGAGAAGCTTCCGATATTAACTCTGTTACACCGTCGCCGAACATGTGAACACCGAGGAGATCATCATTGGCTCCGTTAACGACAAACTTTACAAATCCCTCCGTCTTTCCCTGCACAACAGCGCGTCCTAATGCCTGAAACGGTACACGTGAAACCTTCACGTATTCATATCTGTTCTCCGCTTGTTCCTGCGTCCATCCAATGGAAGCTGTTTCCGGGCGGCTGTACGTACATCTTGGAACTCGTGCAGGATCCACTGGTTCAGGCATGCGCATCAGCATATCCTCCACCGCGTTAATTCCTTCCCTGGATGCAGTATGGGCAAGCTGCATGCCTCCCCGGACATCGCCGATTGCATATATATGTGTTTCTTTGGTCCGGCCTGCGCCGTCTGTTACAACAACACCATTTTCCGTCTCGATGTCCGTATTTTCGATCCCGATATCTTCTATGTTTGCTTGCCGGCCGATACATAGTAAAACTTTCCCGGCAGTAAGTTCGAACGGCTGACCATTTTGTTCTACCTGCAGTGTGACCGAATCTTCATCCGAGTATTTCTTTTCCAGTACATTGCCGGCCGTATAAATATGAACCCCTCTATTTTTCAGGGACTTCTCCATTTCCTTTGCTACGTCCTGGTCTTCCTGCGGCAGCAATCGGGATGTATTCTCAATCACCGTCACTTCCACACCGAAGTCTGACATCATGGAAGCAAACTCAACACCTATCACGCCTCCTCCGACAATGATTATAGAAGCCGGAAGTTCATTAAGCTCAAGGGCATGGTCAGAAGTCATAATAGTTGTTCCATCAGCTTCCAGGCCGGGAAACTGCCTGGGTCTGGAACCTGTAGCAATCATAACATGTTTCGGGAGCAGCATGGCATTTTCCTGCTCGTCATTCCGTTCCACTGATATCGTCCCTGCTCTCGGCGAGAAAATGGAAGGTCCCAATATACGTCCGGTTCCTTTATAAATATCGATGCTGTCTTTGTTCATCAGACTTTTAACACCGCGGTGAAGCTGCTCGACTACAGTGTCTTTCCGGCTCTGGACCTTGTCGAATTGAAGGGTGACGTCAGAGGCAGAAATGCCGTACTGTGCGCTTTCCTGCATTTCTCTGTACATCTCTGCACTTTTGAGCAGAGCTTTACTTGGAATACATCCCTGATGCAGACAGGTCCCTCCCTCCCGATCCTTCTCGACAACAGCCGTTTTGAGACCTTCTTTTGCTGCTTTGACGGCTGCCGTATATCCGCCTGTACCAGCTCCTATAATGACCAGGTCATATTCTTTGGGCACATTGGTTCCTCCTCATCTATTGTTACATATATCTATATGAAAACTGTAGCATATTCAGCAGGATATCTTCCAGCAATCAGGTAAAACATCTTTTCAATACTTCATTTTAACATTTTATGCTTCCTTCATGTACAGGTATTTAAAACTTGCACCTCCGCTGTTCATCCCTTAAAATAAATTTGAAAATAGGTTAGGTGTCTCTGCCGCAGACATCCTGCACTTTTCAGGATGCACCATCCGATTCAAACAAGGAGAATGCCCATGCGCATCATTGCTTTGCTCATACTTGTTATACCAGGATTTTTGTCCGTGCTCGGTATAAAATTGATGAGAGATACATTGTTTCAAATGCAGCAGCCCCCGTTTCCAGCTCTATGGATGCAATTTACCGCCGGTGCACTACTGCTGGTATTTGGTATTTGGTTTATTTCCGGATTCGTGCTGCACCGGGACCGTAAAAGAAATAAACCAGGCATCAGCCGCAGGGTGAAATCAAAATAGCCGGATATACTTTATTTTTTTCTCCCGGCTTTATCCAGCACGGCCAATAGCGGAAAACGGGAAATGACACGGTGGAAGGAAATATATTCTGAAAGTACCGTAAGAAGAAGATAGACCATCACAATGGACAATTGAATCCAAAAAGGGAGTATTAAAACGGCTGTCCAGGCAAGAACCGCTCCTGCAGCCGCTGCTCCGTTATCCCCAAGAAGAGTGCGCTCTGTCCCTTCCATCACAGCCCACGCTGCAATTCCGATTATTCCCACTCCTATGGCAGTCAGCGGTACTGTGAAGCTTCCTCCTATGAGGAACAGAAACAGCACGGCATGACAAACTGACCATTTCCATACCCGGAGCGGCCTCGTATCGAACAGATTACAAACATGGGGAGAGAGAACAAATAACATGAAAGCAACAGCCATCTCCAACGGCTGTTCCCCGGCCGAAACCGCTGCAGCAACCGCAGCCGGTAACGTTATAATTATTTTCACAACACCGGTTGTAGGCTTTTTCTTGTTTTTCAAATATCGAATATGCCCCCGGATTCCTTTCGGATACAGCTCCCCCTTTCTATCATCGAGCCAGCCCGCTGTGCATACAGCAGCAGTATACATAAGAAATACACCGGCCTCCGGAGTCCGCTCATACGTCATGACATACATCCATACGAACAAAAACAGGAAAGCCCCCGCTGAAAACGGAACTGTTTCTCCCCGGTAATTTCTAACGTTCCATTCCTTCCAGTAGAACAATCGGGAAACCGCTGCCCAGTATATAATTATTATCGAGGAGTGGAGGGTGATCGTCCGTATTTCCTCAAACAACGTTCCACCTCCAGCCACTGTCTGCCCCGGTGGATGAAGCCGGTTAGTCCTGCCCCCTTTCCCTGATGAATAAAAGGAGCCTCTACCTCCTGAATCAATAATCCTGTCTCATGTGCATGAAGATTCATCATTGTTTCCAACCCAAAACGCTCGGCCTTAAGGTGTTGAAACAGATCAAGATGTTTCCGGAAAAAAGCCCGCTGTCCAGACAACGGCATATTTAAAGAAAGACCGCACCGTTCTTTCAGAACATATTGCACCCTTTTTTTCAGAATGCCCATTCCTTCCTGTTTCCGGGAGTGAGCCGTTCCAATCACCAGATCTGCTGTTCCAAGGTACAAGGGTTCGAGCAGTGCCATACCGTGCACCGCACTTTCCCTTAGATCTGCGTCCAATGTGACGATCACGTCTCCACTGGCTGCCATCCAGCCCGCTTTTGCTGCTGCGGTTTTTCCGTGATTTTTTATGAACGAAATGGCTGTGTCGCATGACTGTTCCAGCATCCGACCAGTTCGGTCCCTGCTGCCGTCGTTGACTCCGATAATTTCACCGGCCCATCCACCCTGCCGGACAGCGTGGATTGTTTTACGAATGTGATGTTCTTCGTTAAAAGCAGGTATGATGACACTGACATTCATGTTTTTGAACGTCCTCCTTCCAGTCGGCGGAGCGCTGTTTTTTCTTTCAAATGAAAAGGATACCGGCTCCTGAATTTTTCTTTCTTTTTCCACCATTTATCATACCTCTTCTGCGCATGGTGGACCCCTTTTAGATCAATGAACCGGCTCCCTGCAAGCATCCGCATTAATAACGAAGATCCCATACCTTTTCTTCCTTTACAAAAGTACTCTTCCATATCACGGTGGCCACCCACCATATAAATTCTCGATGCCCCTTCTTTTAAGGCAAATGCAGCAGCAGCATCTTCGCTTAGTCCAATGAACTGTATTGTTTCCGCATCCAGATTACAATGATTTATCTGACTAAACCCCGGGGCTTTTCCACAAGGCCCTTGATGCACAAAAAGACGCGCACCGCAATGCAGTGACTCCGGACTTACAGAATCCATGTCACCAATTATATAATCGGGGCACAGCCCGATTTCCCTCATACCATCAGCCGCCCCGTCCACC
Organism: Salibacterium qingdaonense; assembly: GCF_900114715.1. GTDB lineage: Bacteria > Bacillota > Bacilli > Bacillales > Marinococcaceae > Salibacterium > Salibacterium qingdaonense. The sequence continues at coordinate 244,417 of NZ_FOTY01000003.1, read as the reverse complement.
GCAATCGGGCATAAATCTGTTGGAAGGATATGTTTTTTGGCATATTCGAGGTCTTTCATATAATCCGCTCCCCGGATTACAATACAGACGTCTCTGCCGGAAAGGGAACTGCCGGTTTCCCATTGATGCCACTGCTCCAGGAATGAAGTCAGTTCCTGCCGGGCATGGGTGAGGCTGTTCTTGATGAAAGATTCCAGTAATTGTTCCCGTTTTGCTTCCGCCTGTTTTTGAAGGTCTGCCAACCGTTTTTCTGTATAACGCGTGAGAACCGCCATTTCCAGAAACCTCCCGCTGTAAGGGAGAAACAGTCTGTTTTCGATAATTTCAATCTCTCTCTCATGAATACAAGGCCCGACTCGTTTTGTTTGTATATCAAAAACGGCGATATTACTGTCGAGGAGACGCTGCACACCGTCCTGCGGAATACTGCCGCTCATGGATACTTTCATGTTCAGCACTGCACCGGCACCTGCACGTATTAAACTGTCCGCCGCCGCGGCATCAATATCTTCATGGGAAAGAACAGCAATATCTCCCGGTGTAATCGTCTTTACAAGCTTTTTGGTCCGCTCATGATACTTCGCTCTTCCTTTCCATTTCTCCACCTTATCCGCCTCCTTCTTCTAGTATGGACATAAAGCAGGACCGAACATGCATAAAAGTGGGAGAAAGATGCCACGTTAGACACAACGGACACGAGAAGGAGGGGAAAATTTGTTTCAGTACATGGAATCAAGGCACGGTTTTGACATGTATGTCAGTTCTTATAATGGAGAGCACTACACGATTCAATATAATCCGGAAAAAGAGCGGATTGAACAGATGAGGCCGATTAATGACAGGCTGGCTGCTTTATTTCAGTCCTATATCCAGGATTAAGATAAAATGAATAACTTCTTTTCCTTGCCAGAATGCCGGGCTATGCCACAACAAATTTGATAAACCAAAAAACCCCTTCTATTTACTGAGTACTCAGTAAATAGAAGGGGTTTTACCATGTATAATTGAAGCACCGTTCAACTAACCATATGTTCCAGCCGTAATTTGTCAGCGACCATCGCTATAAATTCGCTGTTGGTGGGCTTGGCTTTGGAGACGTTGACGGTATAACCGAACATTCGTGAAATGGAGTCCACATTGCCACGGCTCCACGCTACCTCAATCGCGTGGCGGATCGCGCGCTCCACTCTGCTTGAGGTGGTGTCGTATTTTTTAGCAATATCCGGATACAGCACTTTCGTAATCGAACCGAGCAGATCAATGTCATTATACACCATTGTAATTGCTTCGCGCAGATACATGTACCCTTTAATATGGGCAGGAACACCAATCTCATGAATAATGTTCGTGATGCTCTGACTTAAATTGAGCGTGGCCGGTTTATCCTGTGTTTCCCTGATAACACTGCTGTTCGGTACAAAAGAAGACATCTGCTCCCGGCTCACTTCCCTGATGTTGGAGATCAGTGTCTCCATATCAAAAGGTTTAAGCACGTAATAAGACGCGCCAAGGTTTACCGCCTTTTTTGTTACTTCTTCCTGACCAAAGGCGGTCAGCATAATAATTTTAGGCATAGGAGCCGAAGCCGTATACAACTTCTCAAGAACAGCAAGACCGTCGAGATGGGGCATAATAATATCGAGTACGAGCACATCCGGACTGGAGTCCTCTACGATTTTCAGACACTCCTGGCCATTGTACGCGTATCCTGTCACTTCCATGTCTGTTTGAGCGCCGATGTACTCATTCAGCAGGCCGACCAGTTCTCTGTTATCGTCAGCCACACATACTTTAATGTTACTACTCAATAGCATGTACCTCCTCATTTTTAGTTACAAGGTTTCGCTCTCAGTAATCTAATTCAACAACAATACCGATAACCCTTCAATTTTTTCAAATTTCTTTAAAAAAATTGATAACATGGTGTTTTCTCCACTTTTCTTAAATTTGCGACTTCATTCGACGTTTGACACATTTTAAAATGTATTTTTGTCGAATAATCTTTATATATTTAGAATACCACACTTTTCAACATTTAAAAATTGGCATTCGACGGATGAACATATACACAAAAAAAGACGGACTTATCTGCCCGCCTCCTTTTATCATGCAGCATTATTCCGCTGCTCTTGAAATGTATCTATTCCTGCTTCTTCGAGCATCCATTCAATGTGACAAGCGTAACCGGAAGAGGAGTCATTTACAAAGACATGAGTGACTGCCCCGGCGATTTTTCCTTCCTGAATGATAGGGCTGCCGCTCATTCCCTGAATAATCCCTCCTGTTTTTTCCATCAGTTCCTCGTCCTTGACTTTGATAACCATGCCCTTTGAGGCAGCTTTCATCTGCGGCATGGACTGCACAATTTCGATATCAAAAGCCTCAACTTTGTCCCCTTCCAACACGGTTAATATCTGTGCCGGTCCTGTTTTCACCTCATCGGCAAACGCTACCGGCATTGGTTCACGATGATCGATTTTATCCGGCGTTAATGTCCCGAACACGCCAAAAGACGTATTTTTCGTCACGCTTCCAAGCGGTTCCTTCTCTCCTGATAGTGATGCCTGTTTTTCACCTGGATTCCCGTCACTGCCACGTTCAATTGAAGTTACGTTTGATTTCATAATAGCACCGTCATCAACTGAAATCGGTTTATTAGTGTCAGCATCAGCTATGACATGTCCCAAAGCACCGAATTTACCATCCTCTGGTTCATAAAAACTTAACGTGCCGATTCCTGAAGCGGCGTTGCGGATATAGGCTCCCATTACCTTTCCATTCTTTCCTTCATGGAGGGGAATTTTTCTTTCAAGGGTTTCTTCTTCCCGTTTGACTTTCACCTTTATTTTGTTTTCGTCTTTATTTTCCACCATTCTGACAACATCTTCGAGGTTCCGGACTTTTTCTCCATTCATTTCAATAATTTGATCGCCGGCTTTTAATCCGGCTTCTTCTGCTGGTGAATAACGTCTTTCATTAGACGAAATATTATGAAAACCGATAATCATAACTCCCTTGGACTGCAGCTTGAGCCCGATGGAATGGCCGCCGGGAATTACCCGAAGCTCGGGAATTTTACTTATCTCCGTCCGTTTTGCGGGTAGTTCACCTGCCTTTACGGCTGCTGATGATGGAGTTATATCTGTAACATTCCACTCCACGTCATTTGTCTTTCCTGTACTTTCTATATAGTCGGCGGCTTTTTCAAATGTTGTTACATGATTTGGTATTTTTAAATAAGACTGCACCGAATCATTCATGAGCAGCGCTGCAAACAGAGCCAATAAAAAAAGTCCTGCCGCTCTTCTCCCCCAATCCATATCGTTATCCTCCTCATCCCCGCTTTTGTTGTTCTGCCGTAGTTCTAATGTTGCCTCTTTGAACATGATTTATAAGGAGGATAAACAAAAAAGCCGACCAGAAAAGGTGGGCTTTTCATGAATTGGTTTTGATTTTTTCCGCCATCGATAACAGTTCATTGGCGTTATCTCTTGTCAATTCGGTCACTTCCACGCCCGAAATCATCCTGGCAATTTCATCCGTTTTCTGCAGGTCTTCAAGCGGTTTTATATTGGTGGTTACACGGTCGTTCTGCTCCTGCTTTTCGATATACAAATTCGTATCCGCCATAGCGGCGACCTGAGGGAGATGGGAGATACACAATACCTGCGCACCAGTTGATACGTTGTATATTTTTTCAGCAATCGCTTGGGCGACGCGGCCGCTCACACCCGTATCCACTTCATCAAAAATGATGCTCATTACATTTTGATATCCCGAAAGCATGGTTTTTAAAGCGAGCATAATTCTGGACAATTCCCCGCCCGAAGCTGTTTTAGACAGTGGTTTCAACGGCTCCCCGGCATTAGCTGCCATCAAGAATTCCACGTTATCCTGTCCATTTTCATTAAAAACAGAAACACTCTGCTCCCATTCATAAGATGAACCGCTGGAAGCCGGTGTCACGCGCACCTGCATATCCGCATTTTCCATAAACAGATCCTGAAGCTGCTGTTTCACGTCTTCTGCCAGCTTTTCTCCTGCCTGCTTTCTCAAATCCGTGAGTGTATCAGCTTCAGCCTGCAGATCAAGCGCGGTTTCATGCAGTTCTTTTTCCATTTCTTCGAGCTTTTCTTCTTTATTGGACAACGACTCGATTTCTTCTTCGAGTCTTGAAGCAAAGGCAAGAATGTCGGTGACACTGTCTCCGTATTTACGCTTGAGCTTTTTCAGCTCCTCAAGTCTGGCTTCAATTTCATTCAGCCGTTCGGGGTCAAAGGAAATGGCATCCATCTTTTCCCGGAGAGAAAACGTAGCTTCTTCCAGCGTATAATATGTTGTCTGTAATGACTCAAGAATCGGCTGCATGTCATCATCAATCGATGCTGCTTCTTCCGCGTGGGTGACAGCAAGTCCTGCCCAGTCCATACCTCTGCCGTCCCCGTAAAGACTTTCATAGGCGTGACCAAGCTGGGTATAGAGTTTTTCTCCGTTGGAAAGCATGTACTTTTCTTTTTCAAGTTCATCATCTTCACCGGGAACCAGTTCCGCTTTTTCGATTTCATCAAGTTGGTACCGGATAAAATCCAGCCGGTTGGCCGTTTCCTGATCATTTTCCTGCCATTTTTTCCAGTCGTTTTTCAGCTTTGTAAATCTGCGATACCTTTGGAGATAATCCCTGTATGTATCCCTGACCTTTTTTCCGGCATAACGGTCCAGAACAAAAAGGTGTTTTTCCGGCTGCATCAGATCCTGGTGTTCGTGCTGTCCGTGAATGTCCACCAAAGACTGCCCGACCTGCCTGAGAACAGCCAGCGTTACCAGTTTTCCATTTATTCTGCAGATGCTTTTGCCTTTACTTGTGATATCTCTGCGCAAAATGAGCATGTCTTCTTCCATTTCAATTCCGGTTTGTTCCAGCACGTCCCGCGCAGGGTGTGAAGAATCAACATGAAACAGTCCTTCAATTTCGGCCCTGTCCTCTCCGTGGCGCACATAATCCACAGATCCCCGTCCGCCGATCAACAGACCGATGGCATCAATAATAATGGATTTACCAGCACCTGTTTCTCCGGTAAGGACCGTCAGCCCGTCCGTAAATCGAACGGTTAGTTCTTCAATGATGGCGAAATTTTTTATCGTAACCTCTTCGAGCATGACAGCACCTCGATCCAAATGAAATTAAAGCATATCCAAAAACCGATCGATCATTTCGCTCGTCTGATCTTTTTCCCTGCAGATAATCAAGATCGTGTCATCTCCGCAAATAGTTCCCATGATTTCCTCCCAGTCCAGGTTGTCTATCAGAGCAGCTACGGCATTGGCATTGCCGGGAAGAGTTTTCATGACAATCAGGTTTTCGGTTTGATCGATGCCGATAAAGCTGTCGATCATGGCTCTTTTCAGCTTCTGAAGCGGATTGAAACGCTGGTCCGCCGGCAGACTGTACTTATACCGTCCGTCGGCAGTCGGAACTTTCACAAGGTGCAGTTCCTTGATATCTCGTGAGATAGTTGCCTGCGTAACGTTATAACCTCCTCTTTTCAGCCGGTCGACCAGTTCATCCTGTGTTTCAATATCGTATTCGGAAATGAATTCCCTGATTTTAATATGTCGTTGTCCTTTATTCATTATAAAATCCCCGCCTGTCCATTTTTAATATGCAGGTTTATCATAACCAATTTTTTATATTTATACAATAACATGATTAAAAATTAGCACAGGAAAATGGACAGGAACGCAAACTCATGGAGAATGGGAGGAATGGGCCTGCTCTACTACACGGGTTATATCCCGGCTTGCATGAGTTTGTGAAAATTTACGGGGATGCCATTCAAGATACAGCAGATACTCAATATTGCCGTCTCCGCCTGTCACAGGCGAATAATCAAGCGATGCAGGATGAAAACCTTTTGCTTCTGCAAATGCTGTAATGTCATGCAGGACGTTTTTGTGAACGGCGGGGTCCCGGACGATGCCCTTTTTTCCAACCTGCTCCCGCCCTGCTTCAAACTGAGGCTTAACGAGAAGACTCAGCCGGCTGTCTTCGGCAAGTATGGAAGAAAGAGGGGGAAGAAGGTGTTTCAAGGAAATAAAGGATACATCAGCAGCCGCGCGGTCCGGGCGCGGCTGAAAGTCAAGCGGGTCGGCATACCGGAAATTATACTTTTCCAGCACCTTTACCTTCTCATCATTGCGAATCTTCCAGGCAAGCTGGTTGGTCCCGGAATCCACAGCGTAAACATAAGAGGCTCCGTGCTGCAGCGCACAGTCCGTAAAACCTCCTGTTGAAGCTCCGACGTCCAGAAAAACCCTTCCTTCCATATCAATCTGAAACACATCCAGCGCTTTTTCCAGTTTCAGACCACCTCGGCTCACATAAGGCTGCTCTTTTCCTTTCAGTCGAAGTTCTGCGGCACGGCTGACTTTTGTGCCCGGTTTGTCCACCGGTTCATCCTCAGCCAGCACGATACCAGCCATAACAGCCCGCTTCGCCTGCTCGCGGGAGTCAAAAAAACCCTGTTCCACCAGCAGTATATCAATTCTTTCCTTACTCATGCGTCACGCTCTTTTCTGCTTTTTAGGGAGAAGAGACTGTACTTTTTTCTGCACTTCTTCTGCAGTCAGCCCTATTTCTTCGTAAAGTTCCGGGACACTGCCGTGTTCAATGTACCAGTCTGGAACTCCCATTCTTTCTACAACCATCCCGTGATGACCGTGGTCATGAAAATGTTCAAGCACAGCACTTCCAAAGCTGCCTTTCAGTGCCGCTTCTTCAAGGGTGAGTACCGGAATATTCTCTTCGTGCAGCCGGTTCAGCATGGCTTCATCCAGAGGTTTAGCGGAACAGGCGTTGACCACCCGTACGGAGATATTATCATCAGCAAGCTGCTCTGCTGCTTCAAAAGCGGCAGGAAGCATTGTTCCAAAGGAGAGAATGACCGCATCTTTTCCCTCACGCAGCGTTTCCCACTTTCCGATCTCCAACTGCTGCAGATCCTCATCCATATCCACACCATAACCATTCCCGCGCGGATAACGAACAGCAATCGGTCCGTCATCGTACAGATAAGCGGTATAAATCATATGCTGCAGTTCGTTTTCATCTTTCGGCATTAAAATTTTCATGTTCGGGAGACTCCGCAGATACGCGATATCAAATACGCCCTGGTGTGTTTCACCGTCTGCGCCGACAAGACCGGCCCGGTCGATACCAAAAAATACATTCAGGTTCTGTCTGCATATATCATGAACCAGCTGATCATATCCGCGCTGCAAAAATGTGGAATATACAGCGAATACCGGCTTCATCCCCTGTGTGGCAAGTCCGCCTGCCATCGTTACGGCATGCTGTTCAGCGATACCGACATCAAACATACGGTCCGGGAATGCTTCGGCGAACTGATCCAGCTTCGTGCCCCCGGGCATGGCGGCTGTGAGTGCAACCACTCTTGTGTCTTCGGCGGCAATGCGCTGCAGCGTACCGCTGAAAACAGCGCTGTAAGCAGGAGGACCGGGCTTTTTGACCACTTCACCCGATTCGATTTTATAAGGTCCCAGTCCATGCCAGGTACCTTTAGCATCATTTTCCGCCGGTCCATATCCTTTTCCTTTTTTCGTCAGGACATGAACGATGACAGGGCCATTCGTGTCCCGGGCATACTTAATGTTGGAGTTCAGATCCTCAAAGTCATGACCATCCACCGGTCCCAGATATGTAAAGCCAAGTTCCTCAAAGAACATGCCGGACACAAGAAGATATTTCAAGCTGTCTTTCAGCCGCTCCGCGGTTGAAGCGATCCTTCCCCCAAAAGCAGGGATTTTTTTAATGAGGTATTCCAGATCATCTTTTACTTTCTGATACCTTCCCATCGTCCGCAGGCGTCCGAGAATGCTGTGGAGAGCTCCAACGTTCGGTGCGATGGACATTTCATTATCGTTCAATATAATGGTCATGTTCGTCTGCTGGTGACCGATATTATTCAAGGCCTCAAGCGCCATACCACCGGTCAGGGCGCCATCACCAATAATCGCTGCCACCTGCTCATCTGTTCCTTTAATGTCTCTGGCCACGGCCATACCCATCGCCGCCGACAGGGATGTAGAAGCATGACCGGTTTCCCAGATATCGTGAATGCTTTCATTTCGTTTAGGGAAACCGCATAAGCCCTGGTATTTCCGAAGCGTTTCAAACTGCGGGGCTCTGCCGGTAAGAACCTTATGAACGTACGTCTGGTGACCGACATCCCATACCAGTTTATCTTTTGGACTTTGATATAGTGCGTGAAGGGTGAGTGTCAATTCCACAACCCCCAGGTTCGGCCCCAGATGACCTCCAGTCACAGAAAGCTGCTCAATAAGGAAGTTTCGTATATCCCCGGCCAGTTCCTGCAGTTCATGCCGGCTGCAGTCTTGAATGAATGCCGGATCCTTTATAGTGTTTACGTCCATCAAGTGAACCCTCACTTTCGGAGTATTAAGTGTTTTTCATATTGCGTACTTTCTTTTTAAATATCTTTATTTTCAGCTTGTTTTCAGAGAGATAGATAATTTTACCGACCTGGTATATGATTTCTGTTGACTTTGTGATTGCAAACGTTTTGCCGAGGGCTTTACCGCTCACTGTAAGCGCCGCCACCACTGCTGTGAAAATAACGTTAAGTACAAACTGCAGCGTGCTGCCATCCCCGGAACCCGCTGCAAACGTGAGCTGCAGGACAACAGCGGAAGCCGCCGTGCCGCTGACAACACCGGAAATGTCTCCTACAACGTCAGCGCAGAAGTTGGCCACCTTATCAGCATTCCTCGTTACGAGCATGGCCTGATAAGCGCCCGGTATTTTTTTGGCAGCCATAGCATGAAACGGTTTCTCTGAAGCAGCTGTAGCTGCCACACCGATCATATCAAAAAACACGCCGGTCATTATAATGACAAAGACGATTAACATGCCGACGGCCCATCCGACCCCGGACAGAAATGCCGTGGATACCATTGAAAAAATAGCCGCTAACACCAGTGTGATAACGGCAATTAAACCACTCCATCGTATTGAATCTTTCCAAACACTTCTCATTTTCATCTATCACCTGATATTTTTTGACAACCTTGGTTATAATAAAGGTATGTAAAAACCGGATGGTCGGTGTGAAGCGTAAACATTGTGTCTTAGGTCCAGTAGGTTTTCCCACCGGTCTGCCGGAACGTCGCCGTTCCGGCGGTTTCCCTTTAAAGACAGGTTGATGACGTTACCGCACATCAGACTGGATTGCCACTTAGAACACACTGCAATCCACTCCAACCGTCCATCTGGAACAGTCTAGGAGTTTTCCTCGGCAATTCCGTGCCACTCTCTTAGCCTCTTTTGCAGAGCAGGTTTCAGAAAATAGGAAGATAACCGCCGGCCAAGCGTTATTATCTTCCTATTCGCCTTCTTCCCCACTGCTCCACTCAAGGCAGGCTACGCTGCAAGCAGACCTTCCCTTGGCCCGCACTGCAGGTCTTACCTTTTATTACAAAAGGCCTCCGCGGCGAAAGGGTTCACGCCCACATGCCGTTGTGGATCGCCCTTACGCCTTTACTCCCAGCATCGACCCAAGGCTGGGCGCCTCGAGCCAAAACCAGGAACTTCATCGATATGCCCTTCAGCGGATTTTTAGGCCCGCCCTCGAGAATGGAGAATCGACTAGAATACTGCACCATCCAGTTTTGTTGTCTTTATTATACCATGAAACCGAAAGCAGGCACAAATGATTCCATCAGTGTGCGCGCTCTGCCACATAATCGACAAAATCTTTCAGGAGTGAGGTATAGGAAGAGGACCCTGGAAGAAATGATTTAGCTTTCTCCGCATGAAACACGAGTTTTTCTTTTGCCCCGCTCATGGTGAGCAGACTTGGGTACGTGCTTTTGTTTCTTCCTTCATCGCTTCCCGGTGCTTTTCCCATTTCGTTTTCGTCCCCTTCTATATCAAGGATATCATCCTTGATCTGAAAAACGAGACCGAGTTCCCTGGAGAACTGCTTCAATTTCTTTATATCTTCTTCCGGAGCATCTCCAAGCAAGGCCCCTGCTGTAACAGCATAGGTGAGAAGTGCACCTGTTTTATGATCATGAATGTATTCAAGATCTTTTAATTCAAGCGTTTTGTTTTCCCCTTCCAGATCAGATGCCTGTCCACCCGTCATTCCTTCAAGGCCTGAGCTCTGCGCAAGCTCCATGACCATCCTTACTTTCCGGTCATTACTTATATGTGTGAGTGTGCTGATCATCTCAAAAGCTTTTGACAAAAGACCGTCTCCGGCAAGTACTGCAAAGGCTTCCCCGTAAACTTTATGGTTTGTGAGCATACCACGTCTGTAATCATCATCATCCATTGCCGGAAGGTCGTCATGGATAAGGGAATATGTATGAACCATTTCCACGCTGCAGGCTGCCTGATAGTCCTGTTCTTCCACAGACCGAAAAGCAGATACCGCCGCCAGCATTAAAAGCGGGCGCACCCTCTTGCCGCCCGCCTGAATGGAATACGTCATGGCTTCCTTCAGCGTCTGCGGACCTTTCATTGTTTCAATATAATCAGGCATCCGCACATCAATCTCTTTTTTGTGGGTATCCATGAATTGTTTTAACTCAGTCAGCGTCACTCTGTTTCCTCCTCGCCGGACAGAGGCTTTATTTCCCCGTCTTCTTCTACGATGCGGTCCATTTGATTCTCTACCTTCCGCAGCTTTTCATGACACGTGCTTGATAGAGACATCCCTTCTTGATACATAGCTATCGCCTTTTCAAGAGGAACTTCTCCTTCTTCAAGTTTTTCCACGATTTTCTCAAGCTTTTCCATCGCCTGTTCAAACGACATTTCTTCCTGCTGCTCCTCTTCACTCATGTCTTCTGCCTCCTTCCCCGTTGTTTTTATCCATTTTGTCCTTCAGTTTGGTATCTGTGACTTGTTTTACCCCCGCCTCAATTTGTCCGTCACGAAGATATACCGTTATATCATCTCCGCTTTCCAACTGGGAGATAGAAGTCAGAAGACTGCCTGTTTCTGTATATGCTACGTGATAACCCCTTTCCATGATATCGAGAGGACTGAGTATACGGAGTTTCTGAAGAACATGCTTAAACTGTCCGTGCTTGTCCTGTACCACACGGCCCGCCGCTTTGTCTGCACGGGCCTGTAGGGAGGCCAGCCTCTCGGTCTCTTTCTCAAGAAGCTGGTTTGGATGCCGGCGGTGAAGCCTTTTGGTCAGAGACTGCAGCGATTCTTGCTTGTTTTTTCCGTGATTCTCGAGACTTTTGTTCATCCTCTCGAGCATCCGGTCAAGCTCCTGTTCTTTTTGCTGTAACAGGTGGGAAGGATAACGGAAAGCATAAGACCGGTTCAAACGTTTCAGATGTTCTCTCTTTTGGTTTGTGTCAGCCTGCACGGCCCGCACCAGTCTTGATTTTAACTGGGACAAACCCGATAACAAATCGGAAAGCACCGGTACAGCAAGCTCTGCAGCCGCTGTCGGTGTAGCAGCCCGTACATCTGCTGTGAAATCAGCAATAGTGAAATCTGTTTCATGACCAACTGCCGATACAGCCGGCGTCGACAATGCTGCAATCTTACGGGCTGTTATTTCTTCATTAAATGCCCATAGTTCTTCAATTGATCCCCCGCCTCTGCCAAAAAGTATGACATCAAAAATCCCCATCTCCTCTGCCTGGTCCATCGCATGCACAATGGAAGCAGGAGCTTCCCGGCCCTGAACGAGCACCGGGAAAAGAGTAACGCGTGCAGGCGGGAACCTTCGTTTTAATGTCGTCATGATATCTTTTACCGCTGCTCCGGTCAAAGAGGTGATAACAGCTATCTCTTTTGGGACGGCAGGAAGCGGTTTCTTCCTTTCTTCTGCAAAAAGCCCTTCTTCCTCAAGGCTTTTTTTCAATTGTTCATATCTGATATAGAGCTGCCCGATTCCATCAGGCTCCATTTCCCGGACATAAAGCTGGTACTGCCCAAATGGTTCATAAACAGATATGTTCCCCTGAAGCAGCACCTTCATTCCGTTTTCCGGAACAAAATTCAATTTCCGGTTGTTTCCCGCAAACATTACTGCTGAGATTTTGGCTTTTTCGTCTTTTAAGGTGAAATACATGTGACCGCGGCTGTGTTTCTTGAAATTGGAAATCTCAGCCCGAAGCCAGATTTGCTGAAGCTGGTCATTCATTTCAATCGTCTTCTTTATCCGGGTGGTAAGTTGAGAGACTGTCAGCCACTGCTCGTCCAGATTCATCTTTACTGCTCACCTGAAGTATGTTTCTTAGCCGACTGCAGCGTATTGTAGAGGAGCATTGTAATCGTCATCGGCCCGACACCACCCGGCACCGGGGTAATAAAAGATGCCTTTTCTTTCAGATCATCAAAATCGGCATCTCCACAAAGCGAACCATCGTCTTTTCTATTCATACCCACGTCAATGACGACGGCGCCTTCTTTAATATAATTCTGTGTAATAAACTCCGCTTTGCCGGCGGCGGCTATGATGATATCAGCTTCTTGGCTGAATTGTTTCAGGTCCGCCGTTCTTGAATGGCAGTATGTAACAGTGGCATGCTCATTTAACAACATCTGTCCGATGGGTTTTCCGACGATGTTGCTGCGTCCGATAACCACAGCGTGCTTTCCTTCAACTGAAATGTTTTTGTAATACAGCATCTGCATGATGCCGTAAGGAGTACAGGGGAGAAAAGCATCCTGACCTGTCATCATACGTCCTATATTGATTGGATGAAAACCATCGACATCCTTTTCCGGCGATATGGTTTCAATTACTTTTTTCTCCGAGATATGCTCCGGGAGCGGAAGCTGCACGAGAATACCGTGAATAGCGGGATTATCATTATACTCCCGTACTTTGTTCAAAAGTGTCTCTTCCGGAACATCAGCAGCCATCTCCGTCAATTCAGAATATATCCCTGCTTCAGCAGAAGCCTTTTCCTTTCCTCTTACATAAGACCTGGAGGCTGGGTTATCACCAACAAGAATAACTGCCAGACCCGGAACGACAGTATCAGCAAGGGACTGGACTTCCTCCTTAATCCGGCTGCGAAGATCGGCCGCTACTTCTTTACCACTTATTAATTCCGCTGTCATGGGTGTTCCTCCTTCATGATTCGTAACTTTTCAGAATGCTTGATAACACACCGTTCACGAATTTCCCTGATTCTTCTCCACCAAAAGCTTTCGCAATTTCTACAGCTTCATTGACACTGACGTGTAAGGGAATATCGTCCATATATTTCATTTCGTGAACACCTTCACGAAGCACTGCTCTATCGACATTTCCAACCCGATCCAGTGTCCAATGCTCAAGATGTTCCTTAATGGTTTCATCAATTGCTGTTTTATGCTGCAGTGTTCCCTGCAGTACTTCCAGCAGATAATCGTCTGCTGTTTCATCGTCCTCGAGAGTGTTATCCAGTGCCTGTTTCCACTCTGCGTTTGTAAGGTCTATCTGGAATAACACCTGGACCGCCCTCAGTCTTGCTAAACGTCGATTCATTTCGTTGACTCCTTCTTTTTATCCGTGCCTTCTTATACCTGCTGTTCTGTTTCATGCGCAAGCTCCAGCTGAATACCAAGCACATGCACATTAATGGCTTCAACTGTAATGGAGGTCATAGTCTGCAGCGCCTGTTGAATATTTGTCTGAACTTCAGCAGCCACCTCCGGAACAGAAACGCCGTATTGCAGCTGCAGGGAAATATCAAGTTTCACTCCTTCTTCCAGAAGTTCTACTTTTACACCTTTCCCGTGATTTTTTCTACCGAGCCGTTCGGCTACATCTGTTGCAAAATTACCTCTAAGTGCATGTACTCCTTCTACTTCCGAAGCTGCAAGGCCGGCGATTACTTCAATCACCTCGGGGGATATTTCAATTTTCCCCAGTTCATTTTTTTCTTCTTCAAGATCTATTGTCCGGTATTCACTCATGCTTTTCACCTCCGGATCTTTTTTCAGCTTCAGAGAGGCCTGTCGTTACTGTTGATCCTCTTTATCCTCATCCCGTTGCTCTTCCTCTGCTTCTTCATTCTTCTGGAGGTAATCAAATTTATACTGACGGAATACCGGGAATTCCGATAAATTATCGGGAATTTTATCATTTTCAAGCAGAATGATTTTTACGATATTTTTGTTACGGGCCATGTGGTATTTGTCCCCGTATTCATTTTCTTTTGTGAATTTCTTCAAGTTGGCGTAATCATCTTCCTGGATGGAAACGGTATACTGATTGTCTCCTTCCCCGTATTGATTTTCAAATCCGACTTCAAATTCAACGATCTGTATTTGATCATTTTTCATATTTCTTGTCTGTTCCAGCACCGCTTTGGCGCCTTCGGTTAAATCCACCCATTCCATGAATAATCTCTCCTCATTTTCTTTACTGTTCCTGTATCACACTATCCTTTTAAATTATATCATGATGGTACTGTTTTTTCATTATATCCTCCATTCCCTGTGCAAAAAGAAAAACCTGCAGCCACCCGTGCGGGGGATGGAAATGCAGGTTTTTTGCTCTTCAATTCTGCGCAGCCGCTCTGTGGCCGATGACCACATCCTCTGCCCCCAACTGTTCATGAGCAATTCGGTTCAAATCCGCCGCTTCGGTTTCCGACAGTGACTCCGCCGCAACAACAATCCGGGTATGTTCTTCCCGTGGAATAACAACGGCTTCCTCATATCCTTCTGCCTGTATCAAATTTTCCAGCGTACTTTCGCGGTGCTGCTGTTCCTGAAGTTGTTCTCTTTTTTCGTATGCTTCACTTTTCTCTGCTGCGGAATAATCTTCTGAAGCAATCGTTTCTGTATATTCTTCCCGCAGGCGGCTTCTTGATTCATCTCTTTCCATACGGAATTCACTGAAAAGGTTGTCCGTTGTTTCTTCTGAAATCTGCTCCTCCTGATTGGATGTTTCATCGGCTGCGGGTTCCGTCTCTTCCACGGCTGTTTCCACATCTTCATCCGAGAGCCATTCAGACAGCCCTTCTTCTTCCATTACAGAAGCTGCTTCTTCTTCTCCCTGCCCGCCATCCTGTTCGTTGTCGCGGGCTGTTTCTTCGGGGGAAGTAACATAATAGACTGCCAGCACAATCGTTAAGCTGACCATTGTCATCAGCCATACTGTCTGCTTTTTTAATACCATTTTCATTCTCCTTCCATTTGGTCGTCCGGGAGGACAGACACTTTATGAGGTGCAATATCCAGGACTCTCGTTACAGCTTCGACCACCCATTCCTTGACTTTCAAATCTTCCACACCGTCAGCAACAACAAGCACCCCTTTTGCTTCAGGTTTCTCTTTATACAAAAGCAGTGGTGATTCTTCACCGTCCTGCTGTACAATAACCGTCTGTTCTTCTGTTGTCCCTTCTTCCTGGACTCTTGTCCCGCCTTCAGGATCTTCTTCATTCGACGTCTGCTGGCTGATTGTACGGTCCTTTTCATATACTTTCTTTTCGGTTCCTTCCAGATTCAGCATAACCGTTGCATTTTCTACACCAGATATATTTTCCAGCATGCTTTTTAACCGCTTCTGCATCTCTTTTTCTACTTCCCTCAACCCCGAATCCGTGGACCCTTCCTGCGTTAACTGCTTTGTCTCTTCGGGCTCCTGCGCCGGTGGTTCCAGCTGGTCATTTTCATCATGAAAGGCTCCTGCCGCCATAAAAATAATGCCGGCAAGCAGAAGGATACCAAGATACAAAGGAAAAGACTTTTTGGAAGAAGCATCTTTTCCGGGCTTGAGCCATTCTTTCCATTTTTTTGCGGGGGTGATGGTTTGGTTATCTGACACTCTCCCCCTCCTCAGTTATTGAAATCTCCACCTGCTCTTCTGGAATACCCCAGGTATCGGACAGGTACGTCCGGATTTCATCTGCTTCCCCGGTTCTATTATTTTGAGATGGACTCTCGTTATCTATTTCAATACGAACCGGTTCCACCACGCTGCTCTCTCCTTCCCTTTTTTCTGCTTCACGCAGACTAACGTGAACGGAAAACGACGCTGCTTTCTTGTCGTCGATTGATTCTGCCGATATGCTCTCCACCTCCCATCCCCACTTATTCCGGATTTCTTCCTGCGACTCTTGTTTGAGCCGCGCGGATACCTGTTTTGAAATATATGCATCTTGTCCCGATTCTATTTCATTTTTCTGCTGGTTGATTTCTGTTTCCATCGACAGTTCCGGAAATGATTCATTCCGCCACTTTCCAAGTGCTTTTTCCAGCTCCTGTTCTGCATCGATGGATGCAAGGTTCATAAGCGGTTCAATGATCAGAAGCATCAAAATGAAGGATAATACGAGTCTGGCGTATTTTTGAAAAGAGGAAGATGGCAGCAGCAGTTCAAGCAGAAATGCTGCCAGCAGAAAAATGATCAAATGACTCATCCACTCTTGAAAAATATCCAAGTTCTCACCTCACCATCAAAGAAATATTTCCCGAGATAATAATTAATGTCAGCGCCAGAAAAAACATAAAGGATACGGCTGCCAAAGCTGCGAACATCGACAGAACAGTCTTTCCAAGAACCGATAATGCCTCCAGCAGAGGGCCGTCGCCAAGGGGCTGTACCAGCGCTGCCGTGAAATGGAAAATGAAACTGATGACAAGCACTTTGATGGCAGGAAACGCGCAGAGAAGAAATAGAATCGCAAGACCGGCAAGACCGACGGTGTTTTTTAGAAGTACAGAGGCACCAAGCGCCGTATCGGCAGCATCGGTGAACACTCTTCCTATGACTGGTACAAAGTTTCCTGCAATAAACTTGGCTGTTCGGATGGCAACGCCGTCTGTTACAGCAGTCGTAGCTCCCTGAACCGATATCACTCCGAGAAAAACAGTGAAAAATACGGCCAGAATCCCCATCGCTGTTCTGCGGAGGAGCTCTGCCAGTTTTGTCAGTTTGATGTGCTCATTCAAACTGCTGACAATACTTAAAACAGCGGAAAAAAACAGCAGAGGCAAAATAATGTTCTCAATCAGCATGCCGCTCGATTGTACAAGGAAAACAACCAGCGGATGAAAAAGAGCAGAAGAAGCCGCCGCTCCGCTGGTGGCAAGCAGGGCAAGCATTAAAGGAAGAAGGGCAATCATGAAATGGACCATGCCTCCGACTGTTTCTTTCACGTAATCCATAGCGAGATAGAAACTGTTCAAGGCAATGACAATAAACACGAGAAAAACGACAGCGTATGCTGCTTTGTTTACTACCTCCGTTTCAAATGCATTCTGAACGGCTTTAAGCACGGCACTTAACACGGCCAGAATGAGAAGCGTCCCCATCAGCTTTCCATTGGCCGTCACTTCATGGAAAATGTACTTTAAAAAGGCGGTGCCCCACTCTTTCGGAGCGAATTGTTTTTCACCGGTAATAAACTCTTTCAGCGATCCTTTCTGCGATTCAGGAAGAAAGGAGCCATATTCATTATTAATGTTCTCCCAATATTCTTTTATGTCTGACATATTTACATTTTCTATTTGATTTTCCTTTATATCCTGCATCTCTTCCCGGCCTTCTTCCACACCTGTAACTGCGGTGGTTTCAGCAGGCAGAAACAGAGAAAAAAGGAGACATAGAAGGAGCACGGCCTGCGCTTTCATATCATTCACATCCTTAGACGCCGCCTGGGAGCAGGGACATCACCGTTTCAATCAATACCTGAAAAATCGGTACCGCCAGCATAATAATGAGCATCTTGCCGGCCAGTTCTATTTTGGCTGCAATGGATTCCAGTTCTGCATCCCTTGCCAGATGGGCACCGAATTCCGCAAGATAAGCAATACCGATGATTTTCAGTAATGTCTGGATGTACATCTGATTGATGCCGGCTTGTCCGGAAAGTGTGGCAATGAGCTCCACCGCCGACTGCAGCGGCACAGTCACAAACAAAAAAATCATGCCGCCTGCTGCCAGTGCAATGGCCGAGGCAAGCGCCGGATTTTGTTCTCGAACGATGATGATTAAAAAAACAGCAATTAATCCGAAACCGACGATCTGAATGATCTCCACGGCGACCGCCCCCTATCCCTGAAACAGAAAAACACTCTTTATCTTCTGGAATAGTTCATCGATGATGGAAGCGACCATATAAAGGACGACCACAAAGCCGATGAGAGTGACCCAATGTGCCCAGTCTTCTTTTCCCATTTGTTTAAGAACCGTATGAATCATTGCCACAATGATGCCGATTCCGGCAATCTGAAAAATTGTATTTACATCGTAGGCCACTGTTGTCCCTCCTTCCTGCAGTAAAAACCACCCGTTAGATAAACATGACAATAATCAGGAGTCCGGATAGAAATCCCAGTGATTTTGCCATCTTTTCATATCTTTTTTCTTTTTCTTTTGCTTCTTGTTCTTCTTTTTCCAAATGAATCATCGCAAGCCTGATTTGTTTCTGCTGCTGCATCTTTTCATGTCTTCCAAGGGTGGTCCCAAACTGGCGGAGAACCTCTTTTTCCCGGGAAGCAAGAGCTGTAAGAGGCCATACGTGATCCAGACTTTTAGCCCATGCTTCATCTACATTCCGTTCTCCCTGTTTCAGATAATCCGAAAAGTGGCGGAACAAAAACGAAACAGGAGCAGGAAGCTGACTGCTTATTTTTTGGCTCGCCTCCGGAAGCGGGTTCATACCATACATAATTTCTGCTTCGAAACTCTGGAGTGCCGTTCTTAACTGTCTGAGCTGGCGGGGATGTTCTGTCAGTTGTTTTGCAAATTCAAAACCGGCCCATGTACAGGCGATTAGAATAAGTACCGCTCCTAGCCAGCTCATTCTTATCCCTCCTGGTGTTCAATTGTCATGTACCATCGTGACACGAAGTTGTCCATTTTTTCGATGAAGTTGAAGAACGTTGTGAAATACACGAGCATCCAGAAGCTCTCTAAGCACCGGCCTCTGTTTCAGTTCCTGATACGACCCTGCATGAGCACTGCAGAATACAGATACCCCGGCGTGCACCGCCTCCATTACAGCATCTGCATCTTCCCGCCTGCCAATTTCGTCCACTACGATAATCTCCGGGCTCATGGAGCGGATCATCATCATCATTCCTTCGGCTTTTGGACATGCATCCAGCACATCGGTACGCCTTCCGACTGGAAAGGAAGGAGTGCCGTGATAACAGGCAGCAAGTTCCGACCGTTCATCCACTATCCCGATTTTTCTTGATGGAATATTCCACTTTGGCACCCCTTCACTGGCCGAGTGGGCCAAGTCACGGAGAAAGGTGGTTTTACCTGCTTGTGGAGAGCCGAATACAAGGGTGTGGCTGCACTGAGTACCCAGAAGCTGTTTAACATAGATCCCGGCTGCGCCCTGATGATGTGCTGCTTTTCTAATATTGAAATAACGGACATGCTTTATCGACTGAATGACACCGTCTTCCCGCACGACCTGGCCGCCGATACCAACCCGGTGCCCTCCTTTCGTCGTAATGTAACCCTGCTTCATCTCTTCCTGAAACGCATACAGGGAATATTCGCTCAGCTGGTGTAATGTATATTCCATGTCTTCTTCTGTCATGACACAGAGGTTTCCGCTTTGATCGCTTAGAAATGTTGTACCATATGCCGTTGTTACTTCGACCGGCTGATGAATCCGAAGCCTTATTTCTTCCATAGTATCTTTACCGGAAATGGAAGCCAGAGGCACGTGAAGGTGAACTGGAAGAAGGGAGAAAATCTGTTCCATGGTTGTCCTCCAAAGCTTTTTATACATCTTATTCACAGAACGAACCGCTAGAACCTGTTAAGCATATACTGGTTAAATCTTAAGACATAAAAAAACCTCCGGCGCACCGGAGGTTTTCTATTATGCTCTGGATACATATTCACCTTTTCTTGTATCAATGACAAGATTATCGCCTTCGTTAACGAAGAAAGGAACCTGTACTTTATATCCCGTCTGCAGGACAGCCGGTTTGGTACCTCCGGATGCGGTATCACCCTTGATACCCGGCTCTGTTTCCGCTACTTCAAGCTCTACGTTATTCGGAAGTTCCACGCCGAGCGTTTCGCTGCCGTAGGACATAATCTTTACTTCCATGTTCTCCTTCAGAAAGTTTAATTCGTATTGAATCTGATCACTGGTCAACTCCATCTGGTCAAAGGTCTCCATATCCATAAATGCATGCGCATCGCCGTTTGAGTAGAGATACTGCATGCTTCTGTTCTCAATGTGCGCCCGGTTGATTTTCTCCCCGGCCCGGAACGTTTTTTCCTGAATGTTACCACTGCGGAGACTGCGTAGTTTTGTTCTTACAAATGCAGCACCTTTCCCCGGTTTCACGTGCTGAAAATCTACAACCGTCCAAATATCGTCTTCAACTTCCACTGTTAATCCTGTTTTTAAATCATTTACTGAAACCATATTTCGTTCCTCCATCTCTGCCAAATCAATTTTCTCTTCTACTATAACACATATGCATCGTATTCACGATTTACTGTCCCAGAATCATTAACTCTTTCGGTGATTTCGATAATGTTTTGTTTCCATCTTCGGTCATCACAATGTCGTCTTCAATTCGTGTGCCGCCGATTTCCGGCACGTAAACACCAGGTTCCACCGTCACAACCATACCAGGTTCAAGTACTTGGCTTGACTTTGGGGAAAGTCTCGGTCCTTCATGTACTTCCAGACCAAGTCCGTGTCCCAGACCATGACCGAAATATTCTCCGAATCCCTGTTTCACGATGTGGTCTCTCGCCACAGCATCAGCTTCAGCTCCCGTCATTCCGGGTTTAATTTCCTCAAGGGCTTTCAACTGTGATTCGTACACAACTTGATAAATTTCCCGAAGCCTGCTTGGAGGCTCTCCCACCGCTACCGTGCGTGTTATATCGGAACAATATCCTTGGAAGTAGGCACCGAAATCGAGCGTCAAAAGTTCACCGCTCTGAATCGCTTTTTCCGAGGCTGTACCATGAGGGAGCGCGCTCCTCGTTCCTGATGCAGCAATAATATCGAAAGAAGAAGAAACTGCTCCTTCGCGCCGCATAAAAAATTCAAGCTCATTGCTGACATCTATTTCTTTCACACCCGGCTTTATATATGACGTAATGTGCTCAAATGCCCGGTCTGCTATATCAACAGCCTGCTGCAGTACGTTTAGTTCATCTTGACTTTTGATCAGCCGGATTTCTTCCAAAAGACCACTAAGCGGCTTCAGCTCTGCATCCGTGTTTTGCTGCAGTGACTCGTAGCCGGCATAGCTCACGTTGTCTTTTTCAAATACAAGAGTATCGGCCTGTTCATTTTTGAGCAGTTCTCCCATTTTTTCATAAACAGAAGAAGTGTGCCGTACTACTTCAAAGCCGGGGCATTGTGCTTCAGCCTGTTCTATGTACCGGAAATCCGTGATAAAATAAGCCTTTTTCTGTGTGATTAATACTGCCCCTGCTGTGCCTGTGAATCCACTTACATAGCGTCGGTTGGCAGGGCTGTCAATGACAATGGCCTCAGCCCCCAGGCCCCGCAGTTGTTCTCTTACATTTTCTATTCTATTTATCATTATGTTCCCTCCCGATTTCTCCGCACCGTTACCTTTCAGTGTATCATAAGCCCTTTTTTTTGAATAGTTCAAGCCTGCTGGTGCTGTATCACTTTGTATTCATACGATACTGAATATCCAATAAACACACCATACGTCACGTACAGACAAATTGTCGTCACAAAATCCGTAAGGCTCATGGACGTAATAGGATCTTTCCCCGGAAACAAAGGATGAAGAAAATAAAACACAATCACCCACAACGAAACACCGTAAACAGCACCAAGCCATATGGATTCCCACTTCTGAAAAAAAACACGGTACATAAATGCTGTAAATACCGAAAGAAACGCAATAACTGCTATGCCGGCAAAATGACCGAGGTACGTGTCTTTCCATTCGGGCAGCGCCCACGGCTGTACAGCCATCGCAGGGCCCATTTCCGTAAAATGAAGAGAATAGGCCGCATACCCAATCAGGCTCCATATCACACCACCGAAAAATCCTATCCCTGCTACTTTCTGATTGTAATTCCATTCTTCGTTCACAGCTCCACCTCCTATTGTTATTATGGTGGAACTTTCGTACTTTCATACGGTAGTTCAGACATATTTGTTAAATTTTATGTGTATTTTCTTCAGAAAAGGGAATGGTAAGTTAATAAGATTTATCTTCTTTCTTATACATTCCTTTTTAATTCACAGTCAGTTGTAGAGGAAAAAGGATGTATCATGTAAAATAGAAGTAATAAGAATGTTCAAACGATTTAAGGACAGACGGTGGTCTCCTGTTCCTGCACGTATGAACAGTATCATTCTGTTGAAAGATTACCCTTTGGAGGTGATGTCATGTCCAGGTTTCCAGTAAACCCCTTCCTTCTCGTTATTTTCGGTCTTGCTGTAATCGGGCTTGGTTATCAACTTGTTACAGATCCAATCGGATTCCTCACGTATATCCTGGTTGGCACAGCAGTTGCCGCTGGTTTGTATTTATTGTTCACAAGAGTGCTTATGAAGCGGTCCCCGGTAAACCAGTTTCAAAAAACAGGAGATTCTAAAACCGCAAACAGCAGAGACGCAGCCTCATACAAAAAATATCAAAAAGCCGTCAAACAGCAGAATAAAAATAAATCTTCTCAAAAAGGTTCTCCCCGCGCTTCAGGTAAGCGCCGGAAGGACCATAACTTAACCGTTATTGAAGGCAGGAAAAACAGGAAGAAAAATCGGGCTCTTTTTTAAACGGAGCCTGGTTTTTTGTTTGTAACAAATGAAATCCTGTTATCCTTCAGGTAAATTATTGTGCAGCAGAGGTGCAAAAGGGGGAGAGGATGGTTATGGGGTGGACAGTCTTTACAAATGATTGGTTTTTGGTAGTCATAGCAGCCCTTTTATACTGGACGATGGATAAGCCGGCAGGGGGGAGACTTCTCATTGTGCTGGCGCTCAGTATTTATTTCCACGGTCTCATCAAGCAAATGTTCCTTCCTGTTCCTGCTGATGGAAACGGCGGGTTTACATTTCCCGCCAAGCAGGTTCAGACTGCGGTTGCTTTTTGGGGATACCTCCTGTTTGAGTTTAGAGACAGACGATTCACATGGCTTTCCTTAGCTATTATTATGATTGCTGCAGGCATCACTCTCATTTACACTTCCCATACACTGGAAGACATATTTATGGGCGGGATGATCGGAGCATTTATTGTTTATGTGGTGTATAGGTCGATGGACTGGATTGGAAGCATGCCGGAACCATTTCTGTTTTCTTTTTCTCTCGTATTCCCCTCTTCTCTTCTTCTGCTGTTTCCAGACGGGGCTCTCTACGCGGGGCTTCTTCTCGGTTCAGGCGCCGGTTACAGCGTAGAAAGACTGAAATGCCGGATGACTGTCACCAAAGAGGTTTATAAAAAAGTGATAACTGCTGTTATTGGAGGAGTCGGTCTTTTATTGATCATTGCAGTGGGCAGTCTTTTACCGGCTGTATCGGTCCTGTTCTTTCTGCACGCTGCGTTGGTTGGTTTATGGATCACCCTTTTCCTCCCTTTTGTGTCCGTCCGGCTCGGACTGAATCAACAATCAGGAAAATTTCAGACGCCGGAGTAGTCAATTAATCGGCAGGTGGAAATTTCCGGGACAGAAATTGTTTCGTTTCTGTCTTTCCAATTTGAATTAACTCTTTTTTCTGAAGGACATCGAGGTCAAACTGGGTGCTTTTAATATTCTCGACCGGTAAAAATACGATATTGTCCGCCTGCTGCTTGGAGATATAACGAAGATCATGTGCCTTTCGCATCGTGGAAAACAGGGATTGATAAAGACGGAGTGCATTTTTGATTTTAGGAGATGGTTGTTCGTCCTGCAGGGAAGGCGACAGCTGAAAACCGATTACAGGCCTGCGGCACTGACCGGTCTGTTCATCCCTGAAGAGCCACAGAGGAAAATTACTGAGTATACCGCCGTCCACAATAATGTGGACATTTCGTTTTTTCGTCCGCCATTTAACCGGTTGAAAAATATAAGGAAGCGTGCAGCTCATTTTGACTGCTAGTGCCACCGGAAACCGTTTGGGATCAACTCCGTATTTCGGAAGATCATCCGGCAGTATCAGAAGACGCCCCTCTGTCAGATCCGAAGCGATAAGTTTCAAAGAACCTTCAGGAAGATCCTGAAACGTAAAAATGCGTTTAGCGGCAAGGAGTTTATAGATCCATTTTTCAAGTCTATCGCCTTTGTAAAGCCCCATCTTCCAGTATACCGAAATCCAGGAAATCCAAGGAAGATGATCGTTGAGAAACGTCTCTTCCACGATGGTTGAGCTTTGCAGGGGCATAAAAATGGACCGCAGTTCTTTGGATGTATATCCCGCTTGAATCAAGGCGGCCATTAAAGCTCCGGCACTGGTTCCTGCTGCACGTTCAAAGGTGTATCCCTTTTTTTCAAGTTCCTGAAGAGCCCCGATAAAAGCAAAAGCCTTCACTCCGCCTCCTGCAAACACACCGTCTATGTTCATACCGTTCACCCTTTATACTCATTCTTGTGATGATATCGTATGGGCTCTGAACGATAATTGTGAAAAGAACAAAACACAGCGGTGCTTCACGGTTGAACCCGGGATACAGAGTCAGGATTCGTTTTTCCGCTGGATTTCTTTCAAGGTCTGCACTCTTTCCTCCTTTTCCTGAAAATACTGCACAACATCGCCGATTCGATCGATTGCCTCCCAGCTTAAGTGATGTTCAATGCCTTCCACATCATTGTAAATGAAGGTTTCATCCACGCCGATTAAGTGAAGGAAATCTTCCAGCAATTCATGCCGGTAAACCAGCCGTTTCCCGACTTTTTTTCCTTTAGCCGTGAGTACAAGCCCTCTATATTTTTCATACACAAGATACTCTTTTTTATCAAGTTTCTGGACCATCTTCGTAACAGAAGAGGGATGCACTTCCAGCGCTTCAGCAATATCCGACACTCTCGCGTACCCTTTTTCTTCCATCAATTTATATATACGTTCCAGGTAATCTTCCATACTTGGTGTAGGTGTAGGCATGAATGTTCCTCCAATACGTCCAAAACATTTACATGAATCATTACGTTTCTCTCTTAGTATACAGCAACGTAGAGCCAAGGACAAAGCCGGGATCTTCCACAGAAGTTGAAGAAAGAAAAACAGTATGCGCCGCTTCCTTTCTTCAATACCAATTTGTGTTACAGTTGATTCATACGAACACTTGAAACAGGAGGACATAATAATGCAGTATGTATGGGTACATGATCAATTAACCCCTCAGGAAGAAGCCGGTGTTCATCTGCAGGACCGGGGGTATTATTTTGGCGATGGGATTTATGAAGTCATCCGGCTTTATGACGGAACCCCTTTTTTATGGGATGAACATTTTGAGCGTTTTGCAAGAAGCGCCGCCGAACTGGATATTCCTTTTCCTAAACCCTTGGAACACATAAAACAGGATATGCTGACTCTCATCGAAACCAACCAGGTTTATAATGGAATTATTTACCTTCAGATGACAAGAGGAGTACAGGAACGAAATCACCTCTATTCAAGAGATATGACACCTGTCATCACCGCGTTCACAAAAGAAGAAGACGTCCCTTCCCATCTGCAGGAAGAGGGGATCACTCTTTGGGCTGTCGAGGATATCCGCTGGCTTCGTTGTGATATTAAAACGATAAACCTGCTTGGTAATGTCATGGCCAAACGGAGCGCGGAGGACAACGGATGTCACGAAGCTCTTCTTCACCGCGGACATACGGTGACAGAAGGATCTTCTACAAACATTTTTATGGTTCAAAACGGGGTCATTTATACCCATCCGGCAGACAACTACATTCTAAAAGGGATCACAAGGCAGTTTATTCAGCAGTTGTGCATCGAAAATGGCATTGCTTTCGAAGAATCAGCATTTACACTCGAAGACCTTGAGGATGCAGACGAACTGTTTATTGCCAGCACAAGTCATGAAATCGTACCCGTCAATCACGTATCAGGTACGGTTACAAAGACGCTCCCCTCCCGTTCCCTGACCGATCAGCTGCAACAGTCTTTTCAGACAAGAAAGCTTTCCTGATCTTCCATTACGAAAAAACCGGCTGCCTCCTCTGAGGAACCGGTTTTTTTGCTTCTATGTTCTTCCTTTTTTATCAGCGACGGTAATTCCACTCATCCGTGTCATACTTTTCAGCAGCCAATTCACGTACATGTTTCTCCTGCTGCTCCGTTAAGATGCAGGGCTCCCAGTTCACGTTCAATCCGTCAGCAAATCCCTCATGAAAAGCCTTTGAAACCTGTTCCATCGTTACATTTGCACTGGTCAGCTCATTAATGGCAGCAGCTTTCTTTTTAAACCCTTTCTGCATCCGTTCTCTTACTCTGTCATTTGAATACTTGAATAGATCAAACAGTTTGTCTTCTTCCAGTTCAAGAAGAATCGAACCGTGCTGCAAAATGACACCCTTCTGTCTCGTCTGAGCGCTTCCGGCGATTTTTCGTCCTTCCACCACGAGTTCATACCACGACGGCGCATCAAAACAGACAGCCGACCTTGGGTTTTTCAGGGATTCTTCCTCTTCCTTCGTACGCGGAATGGAAAATTCAGCATGGAGTCCAAGTTTCCTGAATCCTTCCAGGATGCCTTCAGAAATGACACGATACGCCTCTGTAACGGTTTCAGGCATTTGAGGATGATCTTCTGACACGATCACACTGTATGTCAACTCTTTGTCATGCAGGACACCACGGCCTCCCGTTGGACGTCTCACAAAGCCAAGTCCGTGTTTTTGAACTGCGTCGAAATCAATATCTTTATGTACTTTCTGAAAATAACCGACAGACAGTGTTGCCGGATTCCAGCCGTAAAAACGAACAACCGGCGGTATTTTCCCTTCACTGTGCCACTGCATCAACATTTCATCCATGGCCATGTTCCATGCCGGAGGGCAGCTGCCGGAGTCTATGAAGTACCATGTTTCTTTTGTCATGTCCTCCCCCACTTTCACTGGAAACTTTTCACTCCTGCATTATCAGTATAACAATTCTCATCATGAATCAAAAGTTTCCCGGCTTTGAACGAATTAAACTTTGCTTACACAAGCAATCCTTATTATAATACACCTTGTAGCCTTGTACACGTAAAGGAGGAGTGGGAATGACGTTAACATGGATCTTATGGGGAATTTTGCTTGTTATCCTGATCGTACTTCTGTTCCGGCGCTTTAAAAAACCGGGGTTCTTAACAGAATTGACACAGGAAGAATTTATTAAAGGGTACCGGAAAGCACAACTGCTTGATGTCCGGGAACCTCGTGAATACAATGGCGGACACATTCTGGGCGCTCGTAATCTACCGCTGTCCCAGCTGAAACAACGTATAAACGAAATCAGGGATGACCAGCCTGTCTATTTATACTGTCAATCCGGTGCACGAAGCCGCCAGGCCGCCCGCATTATCCGTAAAAAAGCCGGAACCAATGATATCTATCAATTGAAAAAAGGCTTCAAGAAATGGACGGGAAAGGTTAAGAAAAAATAATACAGCTTCTAATTAACGTTCAAAGAGTCTGTCTTTGAGCGTTTTTTTGTATAAGTCTTCTCATCCACCCCCCATCCTGCCCTGCCTCTTCTACTGCATGCATAAAAATCTTTCCATTTGAACATGACTAGCCATAACGATGTTCCAAAAAAGGAGAACGAATACTATGACGGCGGAACTTAACTTTCATCCGGATTGGGAGCTGTTTGATCATACTATCCGCACAAAGGAACAGCTCTCGTCCTGGGAACAGTTTCAGCTTGCCTACGAGGCTGAACAGTGGAAGGCGGTACCCGACTTTGACGGACTGCTGTGCCTGCGTCATATTGCGGGAGTGGACCTTTACCCACACCAGGAACAAACAGCAAAACGTGTACTGGAAGAGATGGACGGACGTGCGATTCTTGCCGATGAAGTCGGTCTCGGTAAAACCATTGAAGCAGGATTGATTTTAAAGGAATACATGGTAAGGGGACTTGTTAAAAAGGCATTGATTCTCGTACCCGCTTCGTTAACCGGACAATGGGCACAAGAAATGCAGAGCAAATTTCTGATTCCTGCCGCTGTGCAGCGCAAAACATACGTATGGGAGGAAGCTGATGTGGTTATTGCCTCCATCGATACAGCCAAACAGGCCCCGCACCGGGATATCGTACTTAATCAGGACTATGATATGGTCATTTTCGATGAAGCTCATAAGTTAAAGAATCCCAAAACAAAAAACTATGAATTTGCAAGACTCGTAAAGAAAACATTTTGTCTTATGCTGACGGCAACACCGGTGCAGAATAACCCTGCCGAACTTTTTCATTTAATTCACCTGTTAAAGCCCGGCCTTCTCGGCAGTCAACAAGAATTTAAGAGGCTGTTCAAAGAAAAAGGAGAACAGGAGGTGAAGCATATTGTGCAGCAGGTGATGGTGAGAAACCGGAGGGAAGAAACGAAAATATCATGGACGAAGCGAAAGGTGCATTCCGTTTATATTTCATTCACCCCGCAGGAACAGCATTTCTACCATTCCCTGAAAAACCTGACACCGGGAGACGGACACCGGTTTCATGGTTTTACGTCGGTAACACTGTTACGGGAAGCCTGCAGCAGTAAAGAAGCTGCATATGGAACGCTTGCAAACATGTACGAAAAAGAAGAGCTTTCCGAAGAGACATTTATCGGACTTCTGGAAAGCATTCAGAACATTGATACCAACAGTAAGGCTCAAAGAGCACTCGAGATCATTCAGGGAACAGATGATAAAGTTGTTCTTTTCACCGAGTATCGATCGACCCAGCTTTATCTGCAATGGTTTTTCAAGCAATACGGTATACTGTCGGTCCCTTTCCGCGGCGGTTTCAGACACAGCAAAAAAGAATGGATGCAGATGATTTTCCGGGATCGCGCCAAAGTGATGATTGCCACAGAAGCCGGCGGTGAAGGAATCAATCTTCAATTCAGCAGTACCATCATCAATTATGACCTTCCCTGGAACCCGATGCGGCTCGAACAGCGGATCGGCCGGCTTCACCGGTTAGGACAGGAAAAAGACGTACAGATCTATAACATGGCTGTCAGACAAACCATCGAAGAACATGTTCTTGCGTTGCTGTACGAGAAAATTCACCTATTTGAAAATGTAATTGGTACATTGGATACCATTCTGGATTCCCGATTCGGCGAAGAGATGGAACAGTATATCACCGAAACGATGCAGCACTCAGAATCCGAGCGTGAAATGGAAGTGAAGCTTAACCATCTCTATGCACTCATGGAAAATGAATCCGGACAAAAAGGAGGATGACCTCTTTGGGAGATGAACTGCTGCGGTATATCCACCGGTATTTTGAAACAAACGGGGCTTCGATTCTGCACCGCTCCAACCACTCTATCCAGATTAAGTTGACAGAAGCACTGGACCGGGAGTTAATGAACCGGCCCTTTTACTGGCATTACGTTAAAAAAACAGGGGGAATTCCGGAACCGATGACGCTCACGTTTTTTACAGAACAACCAAAAGACCGCTCGGAAAAAGGAGAATGGCTGCACGTTGGGACGCCAAGGCTTCATCAAATTTTTGAATCCGCCCGCAGCAAAGGTATTTGGTGTCTGCTCTATGAACACCATAAGCCGCAGCAGACCCCGGCTCCTCTTTACCCCTGGCTCGTTGTAAATGTGAAATTCTCATTTGTTTCTCACCAACGTAAAGACAAAATCGTGTCTTATGGATTGCAGCTGATACACGGCCAGCTCGTTCATAATATGATGGAAAACCTGAAACCGCTTTGCCTCGAACCTATCATTGCAGATCATTCCTTCCCCATGGCTTCGCTTATTCAGGTGGAAAGCGGCCTGCGGCGGATTAAAAACGAAGCACGCCGCTTTGTCGATGAGCACCCTGATGACTGGGCCGAAAAAGCAGAAAAAAAGATGCTCGAGGAACTGACGCTGCTTCATGCCTACAATCAAGCTGTGTCTTCTGCCTGGGAGGATTATGAAAAGGAAAAAAACGATATACGCAGCAGATACCACCCATCGGTTCACATAGATATCAGTAACAGCGGTCTGTTTTACTTGTCCCAATCTTCCTTTTAAATCATAAAGAAGATGAACCCATTCCCTGACTAGGCAGCACAAAGGCTGGGACAAAACCTGTATAAGATAGAAAAATGCCGAACGATTTTTTAAAAAATCGTTCGGCATTTTTCGTTGCTGAGACAAACCGCTGCGCCAAAATGCTTCGCTTTTACTCCAGAGCACAAGGGCGACATCGATTCGCCAGGGCTCATCGTGTCTTCTTTGCCGCGGGCACGGCTCAAGCCTCCTCGGAAGAAAACCGCTTCCTGCGGGGTCCCCGAGACTCGTGCTGTTCTGAGCAGGAGTCGAAGCATTTTGGCTCCGCTACCATTAGACTGTTGAGCAACGATGCAAGACATTCGTATTGTCCTCCACCTATTTTACTTTTGTCCCAGTCTCGTTCTTCAAAAATATTAATGCTGCAGACTCTGTCCACCGGTCAGCTTGACGGGGCTCCGCTTATAAAAATTGTCATGATAGAGAACCATCCAAATACAAGCAGAGACAATCCGGCGAATCCGAATCCCAAAAAGTTCCTTCTTTTTATCTCACGGATGGTTGCGACACCGCAGAGTATGGCAACCACAAGCATGGTAATTCCAAAAGCCATGAAAAATCCCCCTTCTTTTCGATAACCGAGGTATCGAATCAGTCTCATTTCTACATTCATGTTGACTTTATTATACCTTTTTTCCTAAAGACATGCATCCATTAATTTAAGCTTTTTTGTACAGAATTATGTTAAAATAGCCCCAATCTATAGATTAAAATTGGAGGATGAGAGCATGAACTGGGAGACAATACCTTTAGGACCCATTCAGACTAACTGTTACCTGTTATATAATGATAAAGGTGAAGCAGTTGTTTTTGACCCCGGCGGAGATGAGAACGTGCTTCACGACAAAATCCATTCTCTCGGGCTGCAGCCACAGGTTATACTATTAACCCACGCGCATTTCGACCATATCGGTGCTGTTGATTCTGTTCGAAACAAATATAATATACCAGTATACGTTCATACCAGAGAAGCTGATTGGCTCACAGACCCGGAGAAAAACGGATCCTCCCTGTTTTTGAACGGCGGTGTGTATGCGTCAAAAGCAGACCATCTGATCACAGAAGAAGGCACGCTTTCAACCGGCGCCTTTTCTTTTGAGGTAATGGAAACCCCCGGGCATTCTCCCGGAAGCGTCTCCTTTTACTGCGGACAGATACAAACCGTTTTTTCCGGCGACGTTCTGTTCGCCGGGGCTATCGGTCGGACAGACCTGCCGGGCGGAGATCATTCACAGCTTCTAAGCGTCCTTCATAATAAAATGCTTGAACTGCCGGAAGAAACTTATGTTGCCTGTGGTCATGGTCCGTGGACGACCATCGGCACGGAAATGGACAGCAACCCGTTTCTAAATGGTTTTTAACCACCACAAACAGGTCCCCTTTATTATAAGAACGGAAGAACGTCCTGTCATCCCCTAAACACGCCGGCGCTTTGTACTCCCCATTACATTTCAAAAAGAAGCTGCCCTTTCCCGCGGGCAGCTTCTACTCGTTACCGGTATGTACATTCCGGGCCTTCCCGTTGTATTTAGTGAAAGCCCGGATTCATAATAAAGGTTGAATAATACGTGAAGCTGACAAAAAATAATGTCAAATACGCTCCAAAAATGTAAATGTACATCCGTTCCGTCAATTTCATGTATCCCAGTGCTACAAAGAAAGCTGTTTGAGCAAAAAACAGCACGGCCATATTGAACATGTCGCCTACAAAAAATAATACAGCGAATACAGCTGTCCAGAACCCAAGCATTCGGTACATGCGGTCCATATTCTCCCCCCCCCCCTGTCAGAATCACAAAACATTCGGATGATGATAACTAACCATATTATATACGAGGGATGTAATCCTTGTAAACGTTTTTCCTGCTCTTTTGTGAACGGTGTCTATGACCTTCTACGTTTCTGCCATGCCACCTTAAAAGAAAGCGGAAGAAGTCCGAACCATCGAAATCCAATACGCTCCGGCCGGAAATCATGCTGTTTTTTCTCTTTTTTCGCACCGCCCAGTTTTGTTTCCAATGCTTCGACAGCTTCCATGATGAGATATTTTAAAAATGGATTAGGTGTCACAGACTACCTCCTTTTCTGCTCTGTGCAGGAATAATTATTTTAAGGATAACCGGTTTGCGGTTGTTTTATTCTGTTTCTTCTTTGTGATACTCAAGATAATAAGACCGTGTCCTTTCGTGTCCGTCAGCTGTCACCGCCTTAAATATAAGATGAATATGTGTATCAGAAAATTCTTTTTCCTGCCATTGCACATAACCACTCGGAAAACGATAGATCTGGTTCTCGTTTCCTGCTCTCCTTTCTTTTTCGTTTGTCCACTTCCATTCCGCGTTTCGCAGCAGCCATTCCAGCTGAAGAACTTGTTCTTCTTTAGACACACTCTGCTTCTCGTTAACAAAAACTGCCGCCTCAACAAACAGCAAAGATGTAAACAGAAAACAGATAATCAGCAGAATCGGCATTACGGCTCCCTTTTCACCCAATACACATTCTCCTTTTCCGTCAGCGGTCTTCTCCCAATAACGCCCGACCAAACCGCCCCCTGCCTGTCTACGACGGACACCTCGGCTCCGAACGAAGCAGCTGCAGCTGAGAAGTCTTTTACATCCTGAAGTACGATTTCGTGGCCGGTTCCATTTTTTCTACGGATAATCCGCCCATCGGAAAGGCTGTACTGCCGCTCATTGCGGGTTTCTTTAAGAATCAGCCCGTTTTCCTTTATCTCAAGTTCGTAAGCATAATTCATGTCTTCCTGGAGCTGCTGGAAAAACATCTGTATTTCCTGGTTGGAAGTGGTCTCCTTTTTCTCCCATAACGGAAGAACCTGCACAATGACTACAGAAGAGACGAACAGCACACTGAGCGATATAAGCACTTCAATCAGTGTCATGCCGCTTGAATGACGAAAGAAAGAACAGGCATTTTTTATAAAAACGGCCATTCCCCCCTTCCCATTGCAGGCAGAGGTTTGTGCCTGCTTGTTTTGAATGCCTGGACCATTCATAAATCCCGTCCGTATCTCCAGTCTCCACTCCCGGTTGATGATAAATGGATGTCAACGCTTCTTTTTCCAAGAGATAAAGTGCTGTTCTTTCTTCATCTACCGTTTTCTGCTCCTCCAGACTGCGTTGATATACCGGCAGGAAAATAAGTGAAAATAAAGAAAGAACCGCCAAAGCTGTCACTGCCTCCATTAAAGTAAAACCCTTTTCATCTTTCTTCAATATAGACCCTCCCTTTTCCAACCAGGACGACAAGTTTGTAGCTTTTGTGCGGCGTCTGTATAAACACTGTACCGGCTTTCCTTGCGTTTCCATTGCTTTTGAAGCCGATGTCATCAAATGTCATGGTGCTGCGTTTAAACGATACACCTTCAGGAAGCTGCCGTGTTTGAATAGGGTCTTCCCAATACGAGCCTTCCCTCATTTGATAAGACTTTTTTGTGTCCTGAAAATAAATCCATTCCTGATCGGCATAGGCCAACTGCTGACCAGCGCGTAAATCTTCCTCAAGCATCTTCAGAAAATAATCAACCTGTTTTTTATCGTACATCGTATGAAGGTGCAGAACAGGGACGGCTGTCATTATGGAAAGGACAGCCAGTACAAGGATTATTTCCATTAACGTGTGTCCTTGTTCTGCCGATAAGGCACGCTTCATTGTTCCGCTTTCGTCACCGTACCGTCCTCATGCAACGTAAGTGCAGTCTGATCAGGGCATGTGACGGTGTCCACATATCCTCCTTCTTCTAAATCAGCGAGCGATGACGCTGCGGTTTTATGTTCCACCCTGTATGCTCCCGCCTGCGCTTCCAAAAGATTGATCGTTGCATCGCACCCTTTCGACTGCGCGACATCATTATTTTTCACCATATTCGGTACGGCAATGAGAAGAAGTACTGTAATAATGAGCAGTACCACCATCATTTCTATCATTGTAAAACCAGACTCATTTTTGATATTTTTTCTCATGCGCTTCCCCTTCTTTCTGTCGTTTTGGTTTCCAGTACACGGAGCAGGGTCATGATGTCTTCTTCCTTATTGATTTCAAGTGCCTGCAGCCGTTTCTCCAGTTCAACGATTTTTGATTCAAATGAAAACGGGGATACGACGTTCAAGGATCGAGTCATTCTTTTTCCTTCTTTCTTTGTATTATCCCGTAGTAAGCGGCTTTCATGTTTTTTATGTTTGTGAAATGTGAACAACGCTGATACTCCGGGGATCCATCAGCAGAGGGCAGTCTGTTCCTGTTACTTGGAAGTTACACGTTACTGCATAGAATTCATCAATTGGAACATGGGAAGAAATACGGACAGAAACATCCCCAGAATAACCACTCCAATAATCAAAAACAGGACCGGCTGCAGTATCATTACCGTTTTATTGATCCGTTCCTCGAGAACCTCAAGCATCCGTTCCCCGTAAAAAGCAAGATCTTCTGCCAATCTCCCGGAAACCTGACCGTGCTGAATAACATACTTCATGTCACCGCGGTACCATCCGGATTCCTCGACAGCTGCATACAAGGTTTTCCCTTCTTTAAGCTTTTGTTTCAATTGACTCCCTTCTACCTGGAAAAAAGGAAAATGGTGCTGCTTTTCAAAAACGAGACAGACTTCGTATATCGAAACACCTCCTTTGAGCATGCTGCTGAACTGAAGAGAAAAATAATAGGTGAGAAAAAGTTTAAGGTAGGTACTTACCCATGGAAGGCGGTACAAAGAGGCGTATTGGCGCTGAGGTGTAAAATGCCGGAAACGGCACATATAATAGATGAAACCTGCCACAATAAGCGGCAGCAGTATGACCGCAGCATACGGCGCGTACTGAAACAACTGCAGCATTATCCGGGTAAGTACCGGAAAATCCATGTCGAGCGACTGAA
This sequence comes from Salibacterium qingdaonense, assembly GCF_900114715.1. Classification (GTDB taxonomy): domain Bacteria; phylum Bacillota; class Bacilli; order Bacillales; family Marinococcaceae; genus Salibacterium; species Salibacterium qingdaonense. The sequence continues at coordinate 209,320 of NZ_FOTY01000003.1, read as the reverse complement.
AGAGCCGGCGGAATGAAGGAAACAAATAATGCACCATAACCACAGCGATCATAAAAAGAATCCACATTAACACAATAGGATAGCGCAGAAGTTTCTGCATTGAACCCCGGACTTTGATTCTTTTTTGATACAGCTCCCCTGCCCCTTTTAATCCTTCAGAGAGAAAACCTCCCTGCTCCGAAAAGAAAACATATGCGCAAACATCTGCTGGAAATTCGTGTTGATGGAGGACTTCATGAAAACCGGTGCCGGTTCGCAGCTCTTCACTCATCTGCAGTACTTTTTCCTTAATGTTGTATGGTTGTTCCCACGATATAAGCTGCAGTGCCTGGTCGAGAGGATAACCCTGCTCGAGTAATGTACCGGTTTTCATTAAAAAATCAGATCTGGCTTCTTTCGCCCAACCGTGCCTCTCAAACATAAACCGACTCCTTTCTGTACGCCGGTCGAAACAGCCCAAGACTGTAACCTTTCATTCTCTGATTGTGCCTGGAAATCGTTACGGAGGCGGCCTTCCCGTTCAGGCATTGATGCAGTTCATCTGCTGCTAAAATGTCAAAAAGAGCAGTACGGGACGTGTGCCTGTAATGGGTGCAGTAGATGGAGCAGGGCTGGCTTTGGCACAGAGGACAATAGCGGGAAGCAAGTTCCTGGGATGTGACACAGAGAAGAATTTCTTTTAAATCAGAGGAGAGACATCCCAGATCCTGCAGCCGCTGCACGGCCCCCTGTGCCGATCCTGCATGCATGGTCGTCAACACAAGATGGCCGGTCAAGGCCGCCCGAACGGCCATGGCAGCAGTATGTTCATCGCGGATCTCACCAATCATCAAAACATCAGGATCATGCCGGAGAGAAGACTTCAACAATTCCCGGTACGTCAAACCGGCTTTTTCATTGACTTCCGTCTGAATAAATGACTCATCCTGTATTTCCACCGGATCTTCCACACTGACGATACGAGCCCCTCGGCCGGCCAGTTCATGTAAAAATGCATACAGCGTTGTCGTTTTACCCGAACCGGTTGGACCGGTCAAAATCAGCATACCGTTTCTTTGTTCTAAAAGGGAAGAAAAATAGGATGTTACGTGAGAGGTGTAGGATATAGAAGATAGTTGGAAAAATTCATGCTGTGGAAGGAGCCTGACCGCCAGACTTTCCCTTTGGAATGCCGGCAATGTGGAGAAGCGGAGATTTACCGGGGGACTCGTATTTTTAAGCAGCAGCGATCCATTCTGCGGACGCCTTTGTTCCCCTATGTCCATGCCCGCCCTGAATTTAAAATGAGCGGTTAATCGTTCAGCATACCGTATACTCATACTGCTGACCGGACGTAAGCGTCCGTGGATCCGGAAGAATAAACTTGTCTTTTTCCTTCCCGGCTGCAGATGAATATCGGTTGCATGCAGCTGCAGCGCCTGCTCGATTAAACGCTGACTCTCCTGTTCCATATTTTCCAAATTATCACCTTCCTTTTTATTAACATAATATTATTATTCGGCATGGTTTACAAAATTCCTTCTTTTTCTCAAAAAAATTTTTGCATAGCATTTCACTATTCTGCTTATCCTAATGATTGACACTGGGATGTAGCCAAGCGGTAAGGCATCGGATTTTGATTCCGTGATTCGCAGGTTCGAACCCTGCCATCCCAGCCATTTACATATGTTTTGTTCTTTTCCATGCTTATGGTGCAGGTAAATAATAAAAATCCGAACGATGCCGCATTTCATAGTGGAACGGATGCACATCGTTCGGATTTATTATGCTGTACTTTTGCATTTTATAACTTCTGTATTGTCAGGCCTTTACTGCTGTTCAATCACTGCGTCCGGTTCCTGCACTTTCTACGGAGCGCATTCAGCTGCCTTCATTCAGAAAACCTCTTCTACTTCCGTTTCCTCCGTGATTTTCTGAAGTATTTTACTGTTTGTTTTCCACCGACGTCAGTTTCTCTGCTATATTGTGATTGTCTGTATCGCGCCGATCATCAATTCGGATGTTGGTGGAAACGCGGGCAGCCCCACGCTGAAACGGGATATCATGGAGTTCTTTCACAATAGATAGAAGATCTTCCAGTTTTCCTTCAAGAACCGTTCCCATTGGTGTGAGTTGAGAATTAATTTTATCCGAATGGTTATCAAGCACCTGCTGCATGGCAGCAACATCTTCACTGATGCTCGTCGACGCTGTTCCAACGGGTACAACTGTGATATCTACGATTGCCATTTGATCAACCTCCTTTGGTGAATCCACTTTTTTCTCTTCAAGTACGTGAGGAAACTCTATCTGTGCCAGTGCCCTGTACGCTTCCAGTGCAGTCCGGAGATGACGCCGGTCCGGTTCCGCGCACGAAATACGGCGCTGCACCGTGTATGACAGGAAAAGTACCGGACCACGAATGCTTTTCATAAATGGAAGCTGTATGATTCGGTGCAGGACTATAGATAACGGAAAGGCCGTATAGGATGCAGCTGCAAGTCCTGTCATCCATGGGAGCCAAGGCAGTGTCACCAGAAAACCAACTGCTGTCAATAAAAAGTAAAGAACCACTGTATTTGTAGAACAGTAACGGTTTGTGATTATTGATTTTCTGATGCGGTACAAATTCCGCCTTTTTTTGATACCCTTGAAACTGAAAATCTTATGCTCCGCTCCATGGAATTGACGCAGTTCCTTTGGAAAAAAGAAATGGGTTCCCATCAAAAAGTACAACAAACCATAGAAAGGCATCCCCGGAACAGCTGCTTCGGTGAAGAACTGCAATATAAACGGGACAATAACAGAAAACATAAGCAGGGTACCAATACTCCTATACCACAAAGGCATGGCACGAAAAACATGCAGCAGCATATTCGTAATGGAAGAAAAGGTTAAAGGTATCACAGCTGCGGCCGGTCCGTCTTTGTTCCACTCCGCCCAGCCGGCGTGTTCTGTGCCGATGAAAATAACTCCGTTCTGATACGATAAGCCTTTCATGCAGGCTCCTCTTCTGCTGCATCTGTATCACGTTCGATAAAGTTTTCAATAACCCAGTAGAAGGAATTGCTGTTTTCGCCGTGAAAAGAAGGATCAAAAAAGCGGGTATTCGAAGTTTCCAGACCGCCGTGCTCTTCCCATGTATGAAGGTAGCTGATAACCACCCGTTTATTCTCCAGGTTTGAGTTCGTGCGAACGTTTATCGTTCCGCTGCTGCCAATTGTCTGATTTTCTTCCATCTCATTTGGTACAGCAAAGAGGACCCCGTCTGACGTGGTTTCCGGTTCTACTTCTCTCTTATTTCCACCATTTAGATTAAGGAGAAGTTCCGCGTTTTCCACCTGGTCTCCAGTCATAGAGTCCCCATTTTCATTTAGAAACGTGATCCCGATATAGTCGGTTCCATGAAGACCGTCACTCGGCATGTGCCCCCATTCCCACGAGGCTGTGAGCCTGGTGCCGTTCTCGTCCGGTGCCAGCTCACTTTCCCACTGAACTTCTTCTGAAAGGTTTTCATTTGTCACTTCTTCCGCCTGGTTAATATAAAATCCGCCCCCTATGAACAGAAAAATCATTAACGTAATCGGCAGGAGGACGACGAGCTTATTTCCTTTGAACATTCTTCTCCCTTTCCCTTCTGAACCGGAAGGTATATGTTGATGTTCCCGGCTTGGCTACAGAAATTCTGATCCAGCAATACCCGGGTTCGTCATTTCTTTGGAATCCAGTATTTTATCCAGTTCTTCTTCACTTAAAATATCGCGTTCCAGACAGATTTCCCGGACGCTTCTGCCGGTGTCAATCGCTTCTTTGGCAATGCGCGACGCTGTTTCATATCCAACATGAGGATTAATGGCGGTTATAATGCCGACACTTCTTTCAACAAGGCTGCGGCAGTGTTCTATGTTGGCAGTAATTCCGCTTACACCGTGTTCACAAAAGACATTCAATCCGTTCTGAAGAACGGACAAGGACTGCAGAAGGTTGAATACCAGTACCGGTTCCATGACATTGAGCTCCAGCTGGCCGGCTTCCGATGCCAGACTGATGGTATGGTCATTGCCGATAACCTGAAAAGAGATCTGGTTGATAACTTCACACATGACAGGGTTTACTTTTCCCGGCATAATCGAAGATCCGGGCTGCCTGGAAGGAAGATTAATTTCGTTCAGTCCTGTGCGTGGTCCAGAGCTCATAAGACGGAGATCATTTGCCATCTTCGACAAATTGATAGCATGGACTTTCAGAGCAGCGGATAGTTCTGTATAAGCGTCCGTATTCTGCGTTGCGTCCACAAGGTTTTCGGCGCTGTAAAACGGGAAGCCGGTCAGTTCCGATAAATACCGTGGAACTTTTGAAATGTAGTCTGTATTGGCATTCAGGCCGGTCCCTACAGCTGTTGCTCCCATGTTGATTTCATAAAGATGATCGACAGACTGCCTGATTCTTTTCAGATCCCGTGCAAGCACCCTGCGGTATGCGCTGAATTCCTGGCCAAGACGGATTGGAACCGCATCCTGTAAATGGGTGCGCCCCATTTTAATAACATCATCGAATTCTGTTTCTTTCTGCTGCAGAGTTTGGAGAAGTTGATCCAGTGCAGTTGTCAGTCCTTTGGCCAGATGGAGACAAGCAATATGTATGGCCGTGGGAAAGGAATCATTGGTGGACTGACCCATATTAACATGTGTATTGGGGCTGACCATGAGATAATGTCCTTTTTGACCCCCGAGTATTTCAATGGCACGGTTGGCTATAACCTCGTTGGCATTCATGTTGAAAGAAGTACCTGCTCCTCCTTGAATGGAGTCGACTATAAACTGGTCATTAAATTTTCCTTCAATGACTTCCTCTGATGCTTCAATAACCGCACCGGCAATATTGCGGTTCAACATGCCCGCATCCCTGTTTGCCATGGCTGCACCTTTTTTTACATAACCGAAGCCTTTTATCAACTCCGGATGCGGCGGATAATTTGTAATTGGAAAGTTTTCTTTTGCACGGATCGTCTGTATACCGTAATAAGCCTCGCCCGGCACCTTTTTTTCTCCAAGGAAGTCCTTTTCTGTGCGGTAATCTGTCATTCCATCTTCTCCTTCAATCCTTTATGTTTTTTTCGCTCCTGTTTCATAGAGTTATAGAGTGTCGGCGGCCGCTTTGTGCTTTGCCAGCCAGGCAGCACCTATGATGCCCGCATCATTTCCCAGTTCTGCTGCGGCAAAAGCTGTATGCTCCGCCACTTTTGGCAGGGCATGTACATTGTAATGAGAACGCAGAGGTGTTAAAAGCCGTTCTCCGGCAGCGGAGACACCGCCTCCGATAACAATCTTCTGAGGATTAAGCACGTTAGCTGCATTGCCGACTGCCATTCCAAGGTAGTGCATAGATAGATCTATAACAGCATCTGCCGTCTGATCGCCGGCAGCTGCACATTCAAAAAGAATTTCAGCTGTTAAAGGTGTCTGCTGCTTCTTTATGTATAACATGGAATCCGGATTTTTTTCTGCTGCTTCTTCTGCCATACGAACCATTCCTGTCGCTGATGATACGGTTTCAAGACAGCCTGTCTTTCCGCAGTTACAGGGGGCACCGTTTTCAGGGATGACTGTAACATGACCAATCTCTCCTGCCATATCCGACACACCATGCAGGATATCACCATTTACAATGACACCACCGCCGACTCCGGTCCCAAGTGTTAAAACCAGAACATCGACAGCATCATTTCCCGCTCCCTGCCAGTACTCACCTGCGGCCGCAAGATTTGCATCATTATCAAGAACGACCGGAATCTGAAGAAAATCTGACAGGATGGAAGTGACGGGATAATCAACCCAGCCGATGTTTACCGCAAAATGAATCATTCCTTTATTCACATTAACAAACCCCGGAACACCGATTCCAGCGCCTTTTACATCTGCTGCAGTCAACCCGTGTTCCTTCCATTTCCTCATAATGGAGCGCGCGATGTCTTCAAGAACATGTTCGCCGTTATTGTCTTTATTCGTTGCGATCGACCACTTTTCTTTTTGTTGGCCACTTTCTGTGAAAAGACCGATTTTTACTGATGTACCTCCGACGTCAACACCGAGAAGATATTTTTCTTCCATAAGCTGAGCTCTCCCAACCTTTTCTGTCCTATTAGTCCAATTGGTTATATTCGTTTCTAATGATCATCAGTGCGTTTGTATAATTCTTATTGTCCATTAAACCAGCTTCGTGCGCTCCTTTCACTTCTTCTTCGAGAAGTTCAAGGTCCATACGCCGGTCTTTTGTATAGATGACGGTGCGAAACTGTATCAGCCATTTTCTAATATCTGCGAGAGTTTGAAAGTCAGTATTCATATGTCTATTATAGCAACATAATCAAAGAAAAGAAAAGCAGACCTGCAAACGGAATATAAGGAACGAAAAACCGTCCCCTCATTTTAAAATGAAGAATACTCTGCACCGTATTACCGGCTACATAAGCCGCTGCAAACAAAAACATCAAAAGCATTCCTGTCACAAAAGATGAAGCCCAGTGCCCGGCGTGCCAGCCGGTATACAAAAAAAGCAACGTAAGCGCCAGCCACAAATATCCCGAGCGGGCATGAAAAAAACCGTAATAAGGGAGGTAGAACATGCATCCAAATACAGCCGCCGAGGCAGCTGTTAAAAAACGTAGCAGGTCAAAAAGAAAAGCTGCTTCAGCAGCCTGAAGCCATGAAAACCCTGCTATCAGCAGGCCTATATAAAATGTACAGACAAATAACAAAAAAATCAGCATCGTTATCCGCTTCTGGTGATGCAGATTGTACATTGCTGCAGCACCAAAAGCCATACCCACCATAGTTAATTCCAGCAGCGAAATAAACATAAGACCCTCCCTGGACAACTTTTATCTCTATCCTATGTCCATCCTTTCTGGTCCATTCCGCTAAAACCTGGTCTCTTCTGTCAGCCGCGCGCCGTTCTATCCGGATCCTTCGTGCCTGTAACAGAGGGTCTCTTTTTTTTCAAAGGGATCGGTTTTCGTTTGAAAATATCGCCTAAATCAGCCGCGGAAAATGGCAGCAGCGGCCAAAGATACGGTACACCGGCCGGCCGCAGCGTGACGAGAAATATAAACCAGACGGTGACGGCAGCCGTAAAGCCGGGTGCTCCAAAAACCGCCGCAGCCAAAAGAAACAAAAACCGCCAGATACGGTTCGCCAGACTTAATTCATAACTCGGCGTAGCATACGAGCCAATCGCAGCAACAGCGAGATATAATACGACTTCATACGAAAACAGTCCGACTTCAATGGAAATCTGCCCGATTAATATAGCTGCAATAATACCAAGTGCCGTAGCAAGTGCCGAAGGTGTGTGTATCGCTGCCATCCGCAGCATCTCAATGCCCACTTCGGCAATGATGAACTGTGAAATAAGCGGGACTTTTCCCTCCTTTTCCACTCCGAGGTAATCAATATATTCCGGAGGGCTTAAGAGATCTGCGGCAAAAATAAACCACAGCGGAAGGAGAAACAAGGATACAAAAACTGAAATATACCGGACGAGACGGTGCATCGTACCGACAATTGGTTTCTGCCTGTATTCCTCCGCGTGCTGAAGATGATGCCAAAAAGTACACGGCACAATCATAACCGTTGGAGAACCGTCCACATAAATCAGTACATGTCCTTCGAGCAAATGCACCGCAGCTGTGTCGGGTCTTTCGGTATAACGTACGAGTGGATAGGGATTAACATACTGACCAAACAGATACTCTTCCACCGTCTTGTCCGCCATCGGAAGCCCGTCACTGGAAATGTCCTGCACTCCTTTTCGAATGCGGTCCACCATTTTTTCATCAGCAATATCAGCAATGTAACTGATACTCACATCTGTCAGCGATCTTTTTCCGACTCTTTGGTATTCCATCCGTAAATTGCGGTCGCGTATCCTTCTTCTTGTTAAGGCTGTATTAAAAATGATGGTTTCGACAAAACCATCTTTAGAGCCCCGGACAACCTGTTCGGTCTGCGGTTCCTCAAGCGACCGAACCGGGTATTCCCTCGTGTCTATTAATATGACTTCATCTTCGCCGTCCACAACGAGTGCGGCTGGACCGGACAATACCTGATTCACGACCTCATTCAGATCTGTACTCGTATCCAGCTCCACATAGGGAATCCTGGAGGTAATTAACGACTGGATAACCCTGCTTTTCTCTTTGGATGATGGAAGATGATCCAGTTCACGCTGAATTTGTGTCATGGCCTGATCTTTTACAAATCCGTCGACCATGTACAACGCCATTTCAATGCCGTTGTATTCCAGCTCCAGCTCAATGATATCGAAATTCTGTTTTACTGCCAGTTCCGAAGCCAAATAGGATTTGTTTTCAGCGATTCTGCGGGACACTGGAATGCTGTGATCGGTCATCGTTACCCCCTCCTTACCGGTCATTGTCTCCGATAGAAAGGATATTCATGCACAAAAGCGGGGAATGAAGCTCCGCTTTTGTGCAGATACTATAATACGACAGCTTTTCCTTGATAGAACGGCTGCCGTTTACTTTCTCCGATAGTCAGGAGCATGCCCCTATGAAAAAATGGTTCCTTATTTTCCTTGTTCTTTTCCTGATACCGGGTGCGTCTGAAGCGCATGCCTCTCTTTTCAAAAAGCACGAGGAACTACACTATGAACGTCCGGCTGATCATTTCAATAAAGCCGCAGGAACAATTACCATCCATCACACACTTGATAACGATGAATACGTGCTGGAATCCAAAGGAACACTTGAAACCAAATCTCCGGCGGAAAATCAACAGGCACAGATTATTTTACTGGAAGATGGATACGTGAAAGACAGCGCCGCGGCGTGGTCAGAAAATGAAAATGATATTACAGCGCGAAAACGGACTGCTTCTGAAGATTCAGGCAGGTATGACCTTGCCGGGTTTTACGGCATGAAAAATGCCCCAGTCTATACATATGACTGGAGCAGTAATTCTTTGTATGTGCTTGACACTCCGATCTCGGATTTACACTCCTTTTCCATCGCGGATACCGAGCAGGAAAAAAGAACGGGAAAAATGATGGACACCATCATCAGACAACAGCAGCAGCACGTAAAACGATTCATTAAAGATAGTGCCGGGCTGCAGGAGTCCTGCCGGTTGTTTCCGCTGACCGAATGGAAAAAACACATGGCTCCGCCTGACAGCGGGCTCTCTCCGGATACCGTGGAACAAGCGTGGCAGGATGTTTACCACACGGTAGTGGACGTGACTGCATCACAGCAGAAACAAAGAAAAAAAGTGATGCCATTCCTAAGCTGGGATAAAGAACGGAAAACGTTGTCCCTCTACATTCATTTCAGCAGAACCTAAGGAAGATTTGCTTGTACTCTTTCTTCAATACTTTCCACATCCACGTCGTCCGACTGATCTTCAATACCGAGCTGCCTGGATCTGTTCAGAGACTGTTCTGCCTCCTCCCATTGTCCAAGCTCCGAATAGGCAATAGCGAGATTATAATGAGCCTCGGCAAGCTCCTCATTGATGGAAACTGCTTCCTGAAAAAGAGACACTGCCTGCTCGTATTGATTTTCGGCCATGTAAGTATTGCCAAGAACAAAGGGAACATAAGGATTATCTTCCCCGTTTTCTGCATCGTTTAAAATCTGCCTTGATTCTTCCACATTATCCCGTTCAAGATACTGCTGGGCAAGCTGGACTTCAACCATCGACGAACCTTGCTTGTTTTCGTTCATCAAACCGTACCACAGAAGTCCTGCCGCCAGCCCTGGAATAACCAGTAAAAAAGGAAGCTGAGTTACGGTGCGTCTGTGTTTTGGAAGATGTACCAGCGCAGATGCCAGAAAACCTCCGGCCAAACCGCCGATATGCGCTCCGTTATCAACCGCAGGAACCACAAAACCAAATACAAGGTTAATACCTAGAATAAAAAGGACATTCAGTCCCATCGTACGAAAGAACAGAGCGCGGTGAATCAAACCAAAATACAAAAGTGCACCAAAACAGCCGAATATCGCCCCGGATGCGCCGGCTGACACCTGCTCATTAAAGGCAAAACTTGCAAGGGAACCAAATACCCCGGCCGTCATATAAATAATGATAAACCGGATCGTTCCATACATCCGCTCTACCGCTCCGCCGATGTAAAAGAGAGCGAGTGAATTCATAACTAAATGAAAAATGCCGATGTGTAAAAACATGGATGTAATGATCCGCCACCACTCTCCTTCAAGAAGTGCCGGATTATATTTTGCTCCGAACTCAATGAGCGTAACGAGATTAGTACTTTCACCTGTCTGCTCCATCCATGTAAACACGGACACGATGGCAGCAAGAAAAACAAACACCGCTCTGGGTTTTGTAAAAAGAAGAAGAGACCGGTCTTCTTCTTCCAGCTTCTCCTGTCTTTCTTTTACCATGGCTCTGTAGTGCCGGCCCCACTCTTGGTGGGAATACTCATCTTCTAAAGCGGGCTCCCACGATTGGCGGGAGCCAAGGTCGTTCAGCAGCTGTTCTTCCGATTCAGCAATGCGTCCGGATGGATCCCGGGAAAGAAGGTAAAACCGGCCGCTGTTCTGTGTATTCAGGTAACTATTTAAAGGCCGGTTCAGGTCCGCTGGCGGATAAGAGGTTATATAGATACTATAAAACGGGATATTTCGACCAAGAATCATCCGTTTGATACGTTCATATTCCTGCCGCGCCTCTTTGACGTCTTTTTCGACCTGATTCATCCAGTCGTATTCAACCCTGGCAATACGGATGACTGATTTTTGTTTGTTTTTCCCTGTTTCAAGCCATATTTGTTTTTTGTCCCGGCTGATTTCAACAATTCTCGCATCTTCTTTTATAACCAGATGATGAATCAGTTTCCAGTATCGATGCATCGGCTCCACGACAGTTCATCCTTTCAAACGGAGGGTGCGCAGCAGATAATGAGCGGTTTCCTGAAACGACATATGCTCTGCAGCAGGTTTGTCATTTGTCGTTCTCTGCTCTCCCCTCGTGTTAAGAAATACTGCATCCCAGCCGGCTTGAATGGCTCCTTTCACATCCAGTTCCCAGGAATCACCGATGAACAAGGATCCAGCCGTTTCGCCGGAAAGCTGCTGAAGAGCATAATCAAACATTTCTCTTTCCGGCTTTTCCACGGACGCTTCTTCTGACACAATGAGGTGAGGTTCCGGAATATAGGCATCGAGCTGCAGCTTTTTCCATTTTTTCAACTGCGTTGCCTTTCGTCCATTTGTTATAATTCCCAGCCTGATTCCTTCTTTACGAAGACGATCCAACAGGTGATATACTCCTTCAAAAGGAACGCAGAAATCAGCGACCACTTTTTCATATTGTTCATGGAATCGTTCTGCATCTCCTTTTTGGTATGGCAGGAAGAAGGCTTTCATCGTTTCGTCAAACCTTTTCCTGCGGTATTCATCGTGCGTCCAGTTATTTTGCTCATAATAATCCCAAAACAAATCCGAATGATATTTAAAAGTCCGGAACCACTCCTTTGAGTCAACTTCTGCAAATGGAGTCCCGGTTCCGTTTGTTTTATACATTGTATAAAACGTATATTGTACTGCTTGTTCAAATGCATCTTCGTGACTGAAGAGTGTATTATCCAGATCAAAACATATCGTATTCCAGTACATTATATTCCCTCCACTCTTCTTCATTATAGCAGTACAGCGTTTTCTTATCGAATCATTATGTGCTCCCGGGATATTGTATATGGGTAAGAGAGTCTTTTAAGTGTAAAACCGACAACTTTTGTAACAACTCTTCGTATACACAGAAAACCCTCACTGCAGCGAGGGTTTTCTTTAGAAGCTGGATGTTTTGTGAGTGTCCCCTTTTTAATGTAAAAAGGCACCAAGCAGTGCACGGCGCAGAAAAGGAATCTGCAGCACTGCTGCGACAGCTGTTCTACGGAGTCCACGCATGAACGATTTCGGCATGCAGGTTAGTAACAAGACGATAAGCAGCACGAGAATGATTTTTGTGCTTCCTGTCATGATTCAGCCACTCCTTTTTTCTCTATTCTCTGCATCAGCGGCTGTTTTATGTACCCCTATACTATAATATTCCCTCCCGGGTGCAGAGAAAATCGAGTGGGATATCATGCGGTTCGTGCGGAATCCGCTCAAATAACTGGAAAGAATACAACAAGGCACAAGTCGGTGCCTCAACCGTTTGAAGGAAGCGGTCATAATATCCTCCGCCAAATCCAATCCTGTATTTTTCTCTATCAAAGGCCATACCCGGTACAATAATTAAATCAAAGGCCGAGGGTGGAACAAACGCTTCAGGATCCGGCTCCGGCTCCCATATTCCCGCGAATTCCTGCCTCGTTTCCTGAAATGATGATATGCGATAAAACGTCATCGATTCTTCCGCCGGATCCGCTCTCGGCACGGCCGTCTGTCTACCTTCCTGCCAGGCTTGTTCAATAACCGGCACTGTGTCGATTTCATTTCTCGTCGACATTGTAAGTGCAATGGTGGCAGATTTCTTCCATAAAGAGGAATGAAAAAGATGCTGATATATGTAACCGGTCTCCTCGTTTCGTTCTGCCGGTGCTGTATGTTGGAACTGATTTCTGATATGCCGCCGGATCTCCTTTTTTTTGTGCACCATTCTTCCACCTTTACAAGTGACTCATTCAAAAACTAAGACCTTTTATCCTGCAGGCCCCCTTTATACAGAAAAAAGCAGAGGAGATTATCTCTCCAACTGCTTACTTGGTTTCCCTGTGCAGGGTGTGCTTATTTAAACGCGGGCTGAATTTTTTCAGTTCAATGCGTTCCGGATTTTTTCGTTTATTTTTTGTCGTAATGTAGTTACGATCTCCTGTTTCCGTGCAGGCCATTGTTACTTGTACACGCATGGTTCTCCCTCCTCAACTGTTAATCTCTATTCATACCTATTTATGTTACCAAATAATACGAAACGTATCAAGCATCTATGTGAAGAAAATAGCAGAATCAAGGGAAAGCATTCTCGTTACGGGATCAAGCATGTATAATATGACTCACATGACTCATAGAAAAGGAGGAAGCTTATGGAATGGATCATTCTCTCTTCCATTCTGCTCAGCGTATGTCTGTTCGGCCTTTCGTTTTTAGCCGGGGATAAACAAAAAGAGCGAAACGACGAGGTGGAACAGATGTCTCTGCAGGTTATGGGAGATATATATCAAGTAAAGCAGCGGCTTCGCATTCTTGAAGAAGAACTACTGTCGGCTTCCGCTCCCTCGGTACGGCGTCATTCCAAAGAAGAATTGGTGAGCGAGGCATACCAATTATATCAGCAGAACATGAGTATCGAAGATATTGCAGCAGCCATGGAATTAAAACCCGATGAAGTGCAGCAGCTGCTGTCCGGAATGCGTGATGAGGAGGGACGACTTTGAATCGAAAAAGCATGCAGATTTTTTCTATTGGATGGTTCGGGGCTGCCTGCTGCATAGCTGCTGCCTACTTCATCCTTCAGCCTGATCAGAACGAAACGGACATCTCAGCTCAAAGCACGGAACAGGAACAGGCTGAAGAACAAACAAGTTCCGGCACACGGAACACAGAGGAGCACATTGCCTCTCTGGAATCGGATGGTTACGTCGTTTTGACAGAAGAGGAATACAGTACCATCCAGGAAGAAAACGTCCCATCAGAAGAGGAAGAAACAAATGAAGTAACCGCCATCTTACATATTGAACAGGGAATGACAAGTGGCGATGTAGCTTCCCTGTTGCAGCAGCTGGAGATGGTGGAAGAAGGTTCCATTTTTCAGCAGCAACTGCAGGAGAGCGGCCTGGCATCATCCATCAGGCCGGGACAATACAAGGTAAACAGTACAATGAGCGCTCAGGACATAATTCATCAAATTACATCTTAAAAAATGGCAGTTCCCGTATTTTTCGGGATACTGCCATTTTTATTATTCACCGTTTGTTCCGCTTTCCTCCTGCGTTTCTTCGGACTCAGGGGCCTGAGGATTTTCCTTCAGGTTAAAATAAGCGTCGAGTGCTCTTCTGCCGATGACTTTTGCGACATTTGAACTTTCATAGAGCCCAGGTACAACAACAGCCGCTGTCACTTCCGGATTATCATACGGAGCATAGGAAATGAAGGCCTGGTTAATACCATCGACCGAGTTACCCGTGCTCTGCTGCCGGATGGTAACTTCAGCGGTCCCGGTCTTGCCTGCTGCTGCATAATCCGCCCCGTTAAATTCCGAATGGGCGGAACCCCTGCTTTGACTGACAACGCCTCTCATGGCTTCTTGCACCCTGTCAATATAGCTGTTATTAATATCCAGCTTATTCATAATGTTGGGTTCAAATTGTTTTTTCACAGCGCCGAGTTCCTGTTTATCCGGGTTGGGCTGTCTGATTCCTTTCACAAGACGCGGCTGCATACGGTATCCGTCGTTTGCAATGGTGGATACGTACTGCCCGAGCTGCAGCGGTGTATACGTATCAAACTGGCCGAAACTTAAATACAGCAGTCTCCCCGGAGTGTTAGTCGGACCAGTAATCCCCGTCGATTCTGACGGTAAATCAATACCGGTTTCCGCTCCAAGTCCAAACTGGGAATAGTAATAGCGGAGCGTGGCATACGCCTGTTTGTAATTTGAGCTGCTCCAACTCTGACCGGTCCCGGGGCTGTATCCAGCCATATTCATCGCTACATAAGACATATAAATGTTGGAAGACTGGACGATGGCATCGTAATAATTAACCGGACCCATATTATAAACAGAGCTGATAGGTTCTGCTCCTGCAAGATCCAGCGGCCGATCGACAATCGTCGTCTGCGGCGTAACTGCACCGGTTTCAAGACCGGTCATAACCGTTGCCGGTTTCACCGTAGATCCCATTTCATAGGATTTTGAGGTGATACCTAATTGATCCTGATAGCCCGACGTCGTCAGAATTTCTCCCGTTTCCGGCTCCATCATCACAATGTACGCGTTGGGATTATTGATAAAGCCGGTGCTCATAGAATTCAGTTCTTCCTGTACAATGGTATTTACCTGCTGCTGCAGGGCCATATCGATGGAAAGAACCAGATCATTCCCACGACGTCCGTTCGAGGTATTTCCGTTCGTTACAGTGCCTTTCTTTCCACGCAGATCATTCTCATACTGCTGTTCCAGAAAGCTTGTTCCCACTTCGTCTGTACGCGCATATCCTTCAGCAAGGTACTGATCCAGCTGTTCTCTTGGGATAGAACCGATGTTGCCGAAATAATCAGGAAACGCATCATCATACAAATACTGACGCTGGGCATCGCGTAAAATATTGACTCCCGGAAGAGCATCAAGTCGTTCGCTGATTTGATGGGCCTCATTTCGGGAAAGATCTTTTTTGATACGATATGGTGTATCATAATAACCGCTGACCATCTGCCCCCAGATATACACTTTTTTCAGTTCGGAATTCAGAGACGACAATTGTTCTTCACTGATACGGCTCAACTGAAGGTTATATAGTGCATTCTCGTCTTCGTCCTCCTCAGCTTGCGCTTGTTCTTTTGCTGTTACTAAATTTTTGGCTTCTTCGGGATGCGTCGCTATCCAGTAATCCTGTTTTGTCCGTTTGTCAATTTTATCATTCAGCGTTTCGTTATCGTCTGTTTCAATGGAAATGAGATCAACGAGGGCATCTGCTATTTCAAGCCGTTCGTCCGTCGAGACCGACTGTTTATTCGTGTACGTGAGAGAAAGCGCCAATTCATTATCCACAACGATATTTCCGTTCCGGTCGTACATTAAACCGCGCGGAGCATCAATGCGGGCCTGCTGTTCTGCAGAAGACTCCTCCAGATTACTTTCAAATTGATCTCCCTGAACAATCTGAATATACCCCAGCCTGAAAATGAGCAGTGAAAATAGAAGAAACACCGCAAAAAATAACAGATTTAAGCGGAAAGGGACATGTCTGTTTCCTGATTTCGTTTTTCCCACCTGTATTCCTCTCCCTTTTCTTATGTAACCGTTCTGTACATTTCTCCATTTTAGCACACTTCGACGCGGGTAAAAAGAAGAGGAGAACTCACGTCACTGAGTCTCCTCCTCCATTTTCCGGCATGCCGCTATTCACTTTTTTCCTGTCAACAATAAAGGACGTATCAATATTTTTGATACACCACGCTGCCGCAAAGTGTCCGGCTCCTGTTATTATCATGAGAACCGGAATAATAATACGATCAGGAAGCAAAGCGGTCCCGACCAGGAACAAAATGATGGAAAAAGCCCGTCCGCTGTTAATAAACCACTCTTTTGTAACCAGATATTCTATGCGAAGTGCGCCGGCATCAGCAGCCTTTCCAAGCACATCATATGTGAGCGATACGTAGGGAACCAGCATCAACGGGTAAGCTGCCGAGATCACAATTCCATACGTTATCAACAACGGAAAAACAGGGTGAAACACAATGATAAACACAGAAGCAACGAGTAAACCCCCACCGATGAAAATAGCATGTTTCCGGAATACCGGCTTGAGAAACCTTCCCACCAGAAAGTAGCCAAGAAACGATACAGCCGATGTCACAAAACCGTACGTTCCCAGAGCAAGTTCGCTGTTGGTCGCTGTGTACACCCACAAAATAATGATGAACACGAAAATACCTTCCCGGCTCCCCTGCATAAAATGAGCGTACAGGATTTTTCTCCAGTCTTTATTTTTTCTTATTTCTCCAGCTGCCTTTTTAAAGTATACCGGACCTTTTGCATGCCTGTGTTTCATTTTCATGCTGAGCAGGACAGCCATCATAAACAGGAAGAAGGAGAGAAAAAATATCACCTGGTACCCTCGTGATTCAGGCAGCCAGGTAATGACAAAACCTGCGCTTAAAGGACCGATCATGCCGGCAAAAGATGTTAACAACCCGGAAAACCCATTGAAAAAATCTCTTGTCTCCGGTTCTGTTATTTCAAATGTGAGCACATTGTATCCAAGCCAGTAGAACCCAAATCCAATACCGAGAAGGGCTCCCAGAAAAAGAAGAAGGTCTTCAACGTTTTTTCCGGCCATCAGTACGGCAAGAAAAAAAGCCGTTAAAATGAATACACCGGCCCGCAGCGTGTAGATTCTGTCCGCTTTTTTTGCAATACAACCAGCCAGAAGAAAAGCCGGCGGCTGTAACAAGACAGAAGCCAGCTGATATAGTGCTATGTCACGGATTTCCCCGGACTGCTTCCATAAATAAATATTGACGAATGTATTGGACAGCGCAATGGATACAGCATATAATCCTCCAATAACAAGAAGCATCAATAAATTTTTGGTTACCGGAACATTTCCTAAAAATATTTTTGTAATCGAACGTAACATGTCCCCACCGCCCTTCTCTGTATTGTGCCGCGGGCGGCGGCAGGCTATTCAATAAAAAAGGCGGTGCAGCACGTCATATCAGTGTATTATGTAATGGGCTCTGCACAACGGAAGCTGCGAGCCTTTCGTTTTGAAGCAGCATTGAATAAATCCGACCTCCTGCAACCCTCTAAAACTGACCCAAGTTATGACAAAGTCAAAAAAAGGCTGCCCTTTGTTCAGGGCAGCCTTGTGGTTCACTTATTATTTAGCTTCTTTATAGCGTTTCGCTACTTCATCCCAGTTAACAAGGTTCCAGAACGCGTCTACATATTCCGGACGACGGTTCTGATACTTCAGGTAGTAGGCGTGCTCCCACACGTCGATGCCGAGAATTGGAGTCTTGCCTTCCATGATTGGTGAATCCTGGTTCAAGGTATTCTGCAATTCAAGTTCGCCATTATTCACAACGAGCCAGGCCCAGCCGGAACCAAAACGACCAAGTGCGGTGTTTTTGAATTCTTCCTGGAATGCTTCAAAGCTTCCCCACTTGTTCTTGATAGCGTCTGCAAGTTCTCCTTCCGGTTCACCGCCGCCGTTCGGGCTGAGGATCTGCCAGAATAGAGTATGGTTGGAATGACCACCGCCATTGTTTCTTACAGCGGTACGGATACTGTCAGGTAAAGCGTTCAAGTCACTGATCAGCTCATTAACATCCTTGTCTGCCAGGTCGTCATGACCTTCAAGTGCACCATTCAGCTTCGTCACATAAGTATTGTGGTGTTTCCCATGATGAATTTTCATTGTTTCTTCATCAATGTGAGGTTCAAGAGCGTCAAAAGCGTAAGGTAGTTCTGGTAGTTGATGGTTAGCCATAATGCAACTCCTCCTTCAAAAATTTATGTGTCTGCTGATTCCTGTTGTCACGCAGCCTTCATGCAAAGGCATTCAGACGTGCAACCGTGAATACCTGTCCGGCAAGTCTTACATTACCAAATTCATTTTGTCTTTTCAACAAAAACGAATGGTGCTCCTTTGAACACCATTCGTACTATACCACCTTGGCGGCAGTGATAAACATGTTTTTTTCAGTTTGTTTTAATATGGCGGAGGAAGAGGGATTCGAACCCTCGCGGGCCGTGAAGCCCCTAACGGTTTTCGAGACCGTCCCCTTCAGCCGTACTTGGGTATTCCTCCGTGTAAACAAAAATAGTCCGTTCCCTGACGGTAAAAGATGAAAGTGGTGGACCCTGTAGGACTCGAACCTACGACCAAACGGTTATGAGCCGTTTGCTCTAACCAACTGAGCTAAGGGTCCCGGAAGCCTGACATATTCATTATTGAATGGGGCGATTGATGGGAGTCGAACCCATGCATGCCGGAGCCACAATCCGGTGCGTTAACCACTTCGCCACAACCGCCATATGAAGCATGGAAATGCTTGACATGTGACTCAATAAAATTAAATTGGTAGCGGTGGAGGGAATCGAACCCCCGACCTCACGGGTATGAACCGTACGCTCTAGCCAGCTGAGCTACACCGCCTCATGGCTCCACAGGCAGGATTCGAACCTGCGACCGATCGGTTAACAGCCGATAGCTCTACCACTGAGCTACTGTGGAATATGTAATATCTCGTCCGCATTCTTCACAGCGACAGTAGTTATCATATCACGCTGAATTATCCGGGTCAAGATGATTTTTTATCCTTTTATATCAATACTTCCGGACGATTCTAATTCGAATCGTCCGGAAGTATTTTAACTTTAAACCCTTTTTTGTTCAGAACTTCTTTTCGCTTTATGATTCTTCCTGTTCTTCAAGGACAGCTTCCGCAATATTAACCGAATGATCTCCAATTCGTTCCAAGTTACTTAGAATATCGACGAAAACGATCCCTGCCGAGCCGGAGCACTTTCCTTCATTCAATCTGAGGATATGCTTTTTACGGAGTTTGCGTTCCAATTTGTCGATTTCTTCTTCCTGTTTCACGACTTCTTTAGCTTCTTCCACATCATCATTTTCAAGCGTTTTAATCGCATGCTGAAGCGTGTTAATTGTCAGGTTGAACATTTCATCCAGATCTTTATGCGCCTCGTCGGATAACGTCACTTTATTGGTGAGCTGATAATCCACCAATTCCACCATGTTCTCCATATGGTCACCAATGCGCTCAATATCGCGCACTGTGTCCATGAGAAGAGAATGCATTCTTGAGTTTTCATCGGAAAGTGAGCTCTCTGACACTAAAACAAGATAGTTCGTTATATTTTTGTCGAGATTATTGATGGCTTCTTCAAACTGTATAGTCAGCTCTGAATGGCGTTTGTGTGTCGTTTTCAGATACTGCAGAGATTCCGTCAGCCCTTTTTCGGCAAACTCAGCCATCCGCAGCGTTTCTGATTTTGCCTGTCCAAGTGCAATACCAGGTGAACGTTCAATAAAGCTCGTGTCCAGATGGCGGGCTTTGTATTCAATTTCTGTATCTTTTCCAGGAATAAGCTTCGTGACAAGAATGGCCAGCAGTCCGACAAACGGCAGCTGCAGCAGCGTGTTTGAAACATTGAATATGCCGTGGGCAAATGCTACTGTCATCCGCTCATTCAAGTTCAGCCACTCCTGTACGTTCTCCATAAACATTGTATAGGGCGCAAGCAGAATAAGTATGATGGTCGTTCCAATCAAGTTAAATATAACGTGTACAAAAGCTGCCCGTTTCGCTGCAACGGAAGCCCCGATAGCCGCAAATACCGCTGTAATCGTTGTACCGATATTATCACCGAAAAGAACGGGCATCACCGCATCAAGCATAATGGCGCCCTGTTGATACAGTTCCTGCAGCAGTCCGATGGAAGCCGAAGAACTCTGCACCGCTACAGTAAATGCAACACCGATAATGACACCAAGTATCGGATTGTTACTCATGCTTACCGTCAGATTCTGAAAAGACTCCAGTCCTTCAAGTGGAGCGACACCGTCCCCCATCAATTTCAGGCCGTAAAAGATACCGCCGAAACCAAATAGAATCTGTCCGATGTTATTAATTTTTTTGTTTTTCAGGAAAAATATCATGACAGTACCTGCAAACATAATGGGCAGTGCGTAGGCTTCAATATCAAGACCGATAATAAAAGCCGTCGCCGTTGTACCAATGTTGGCACCCATAATGACACCAATGGCTTGATGAAGAGTCATAAACCCTGCATTAACAAGACCAACTGTCAGCACCGTGGTACCGGAACTCGTTTGAATAAGTATGGTTACAATAATTCCTGCAAGTACACCCATCAGTGGATTGCTTGTAAACTTGTCCAGTATTTCCCTTAACCGGTCTCCGGCTGCTTTTTGAAGACCGTCCCCCATAAATTTAATACCGAACAAGAAGATTCCGAGACCGCCTAAAAACGAAAAAATGATCGTTTGAACATCAATTTCCAATCATTCTCATCCCTTCAGTTATATAAATTAATGATCCCCTTTTACTGACAAACCTTTTGCATTTTACTTTATTTTTTCGACAATGTCATTTAATTTTTGTAAAGATTTTATTAAGAATTGTAAAGAAAGTTATGTTATTAGTTTTTAGAATGTGCGGACTAAGATAAAATTAGACAAGTAGTAAAGAAAGGAGTACATAATGACGATCCTCCAAACATTTATAAAAAGTCTTTATTCTGCTGTTTATGTCGGCCGATTCCGTTTCAAGGGAATCGGTAAATCAATCGGTTACATTTTTTTTCTTATGATAGCAGCAAGTATACCGGCTGCCATCTCTCTTACTTTGTCCATAACAGGGGGAATTAATCAGCTGGAGTCAGCGCTTACTCATGATGACATGCCGGATTTCACCATCAGCGGCGGAGACATTCAGGCCGGTGATTCCTCTTTTGTTGACATAACGGATGAACGTAGCAGGCGTATCATATTTGACCCCGGCGGCACTCTCTCCCAAAGCGAAAGAACACATATAAAAGAACAGGATGAGGTTACTGCTTTTCTTGAAGATGAGTTTGTCCTGAATACCGGCATGGAACAGCGTTCTTTTGCTTATAGAATGGCGGAAGGATTCACGATTCCCAAAAAAGATATGACTTCATTGATTCAGGGAGCGGACGGGCTTCTCTTTCTTTTCATTCCGGTGACGATACTGTTAATGTATTTATTCAACACGGCATTGAAATTCATCGGCATCTGCTTTTTGTCAGTGTACGGGCTTATCATCCGCAAACGCTCCCCTGTGCCATTATCTTACCGTCAGATCTGGATCATCTGCGCCTACGCCGTGACAATGCCGACGATTCTGTTGACCCTGATCAACCTGTTCCCCGGCCGTCTTCCGGATTATCAACAGAATATTCTTTACTGGTTCATTGCCTTTGTATGGCTGGCTGTGGTTTACAGCAGACTACCCGTGCCTAAAAAAAAGAGACAGCAATGAGAAAACCTCTCATTCGCTGTCTCTTTCATATTCTTCCCGGCGGCGTACCAATATTTTGGTACCATCCACCTCCGCAACCGTGACCGCTTCATCTGCATCAAGCCATTGATCACCACTTGTTGCACTGTAATGCCTGCCTTCTACAATAATCGTTCCCGTCGGGCGGAACGGCGTTAACGTTTTAGCAGGCTTTCCTTCCAGCTCTCTGTAGGAATCGTTCATTGAATTGTATCCCTGTTCACTTCCCAGCTGATCTTTCAATGTGATTTTCGACCACAGATTACGGCTTGAGAACACTTTCAAAAACAATCCTGAAGAGAACAACCCGGCAATGTAACCAAACACGACCAAAATGCCATATGTTATAGACGGAGTCGGTACAGCAAGCCCGAGTCCCATGAGCAGAGCTCCGAACAGGGCAATAGTGCCGTCACTGATTACTTTTCCGTCCAGGATAATTAATGCTACACCGAGAAGGTAAAGGATGATAATCCACATGCTTCCCCCGCCGTCGATATGAAAGGTGAAAAATAAGCTCATAAATGCGACACCGAGGATGGCGAATAACCCTTTTGCTTTAACGAGCATCTCTCCCATCAAGAAAAGAGTTCCCAAAAAAACGACAAGAAACCCTATACTGGGAAACTGCATCCAATCCATATTCATCAGCTCCTTTTTTGAGCAAAAAGTCCAAACAGTGGAATCGATTGATGTCTATTATACGTTTGATCAGTTAAACCGTTTCAATTCCATTCTACCTTTTTCTGTCGTATTTTTCACTCATAAAGTAAAACTTCCGTATATAAAAAGAGTCTGGGCAAAAGTAAAATAGGTGGAGAACAACACGAATGGCTTGCGGCGTTGTGCAACAGCCGCATCGTAGTGGAGCCAGAATGCTTCGACTCCTGCTCCGGACAGCACAAGTCACGAGGACCCCGCAGGATGTGCGGTCAGGGCCGGCGTCCGCACGTGCGTTCCCCCGCTGCACGCAGCCTCGATCCGTTCATAATGACGTTTACCAGGGCACGAAACCCTCTAAAGTGCCTTATGAATTATTCATGACGACGTTTAAGGGGGTACCGAATACTATAAAGTGCCTCAGGCGATGTTCCTAACGACGTTTACGGAGGAATGGAACCCCCTAAAGTGCCTTAGAACCCATTCTCAACGAACGTCCGCCCCCCCAAAAATCTGAACGCAACAAACAAACGCCTGTATCTTTCTGCATCTGTACTGCCAGAGCTGGTCCCTTTTCCTCCGTTATACCGGCTGGCGTCGTGATCCCAACGCGGAGCACCTCAGGACCGCCGGGGTCCGTCGGCCTCAACAAGCAGCTGATCCGGGATACTGCGCCGCGAGCCGTGCCCGCAGCAAAGAAGACACGATAAGCGCCAACGAATCGATGCCGCCCCTTGTGCTCCGGAGTAAAAGCGAAGTATGTTGCACAGCGGTTGATCTCAGGAATGAAAAATGCCGAACGATTTTCAAAAAATCGTTCGGCATTTTTCGCTTCTTTTAAAGGTTTTGTCCCCAACTCTACGTTGGATATCAGGACGCGTTTTCTTCATTTCCTCCGAACCATCCGCTCAGCGAATCGATCAATTGGTTAATAAAGTCAAGAAAACTGGAGATGAAAGACTGCGTGTCTTCACGATTCAAAAATTCATCAAGATTGTTTCGGATATCCGATATCTGACTCTGAACCTGATCCCAGTCAATATTAAGATTCTGCATGCGCTCAAACAAAGAGACGAGACCGTTCATTTCTTCTTCTGTCAACGATACTCCCAAGTCATTTGCAACCTGTTCAATCAGATTGCGCAGATCTTCTTCGGTTTCAATATTTTGATTGCTGATTTCTTCTTTAATCCGTGTAATAAGCTCTGTAGCTTCTTCAGTTCCGATGCTTTCCCCAAGTTCCGAGGTTTTAACCATCTCTTCATTGGCCACCTGTTTCTGTTCTTCGGAAATATTTGTTCCGGTCTGCGTTTCATACGCTTTAATCAGCCCGGTTAATCCTGCGGTTCCGGATACAGCTGTCGGAGCTGTGACATATACCTCTGCATCTTCCACTCCCGCGGTGACAAGAGCATTCGCGTACATGCCCTCGCTCACTTTGGTTATATTATTCGTATCTACACTTATTCCTTCCCCTTCTGGTGCGATCGTTATTTTCGATGAAGAAAGGGCGTTGCTCCCGATTTCGTCCCCGAGATATTCTCCAAGATATTCGTATTCCTCTTCATTGGATACCGTAATGATTTCCGCACTGTCATCAACCTGCATTTCCTCCAGAAGCGAGTTTCGCTGCTGCTCGCTTAAATCTTCTCCGAGAGTAACGATAACATCCCCTTCGGCGGCTGAAACAGACATTGGTGTTACTGCCAGCATGAATGCTGCCAAAGCAGACATCATTCGTATGTTTACACTTTTCATATACCATTCTCCTTTTTTGTATAAATTTTTCCCTGTCGTTCTGAAAGAAGTTTTTTATGCATATCATTACACTACATCATTTTATCGTCCACCTGGAGGAGAATAACCATGAAAAAAACATTGTTCTTTATCCTTTTTATTTTACTCTCCGTTTCTGTTTATTATGATTTAACAGAAGGTACTTTGACAGGTTCCATGGAGGACAAGCCTTCACCTTCAGATAATATAGACGACGGACCTGCTGTAGAAGTTACAGTCGAATCCGGGCAGACCTTACTTTCCATTACTAAAAAACTGCACGATGGTGTACTTCCCGCTTCCGTCGAGATAATAACCCGTGATTTCAAACAGTTAAATGACGGCATTTCCCCGGATCGTATTCAGGTGAACAAGCCCTATCAATTCCCCCTTTACAGCCGCAGGCAGGAATTATCGTATTGAACCCCTTTGCTTGCCAAATCGTTCAGAACGCTGATAGAATAAATAATGATCCTGATTAAAATGAATGATGGAAGATCGTTATTGAACATGACATATACTTTAGGAAAAAGGGGCGAATGGATTCATGAGCCAAATCACCCATCGCACAGAAACAAGACAGGTCAAAGTCGGGAACCTTGTAATCGGGGGTAACGACCAAGTAGTAGTACAAAGCATGACAACAACAAAAACGGATGACGTTGAAGCAACTGTAAATGAAATTCACCGCCTCGAAGAAGCGGGATGCCAAATTGTCCGTGTCGCCTGCCCGGATATTCCAGCAGCAGAAGCTATACCGGAAATCAAAAGGCAGATTAACATCCCTCTCGTCGTGGACATTCACTTCGATTACCGCATGGCACTGATGGCAATTGAAGGTGGTGCCGACAAAATACGGATTAATCCGGGAAACATCGGAACCCGTGAAAAAGTCGAAGAAGTCGTCAAAGCAGCGAAAGCCAAACAGATACCGATCCGTATCGGAGTGAATGCAGGTTCCCTTGAACGCCATATCCTGGAAAAGTACGGATATCCGACAGCCGACGGCATGGTGGAAAGCGCCCTTCATCATATTAAAATCCTCGAAGAACTGGACTTTCATGACATTGTCGTTTCCATGAAGGCGTCTGATGTTCATTTGGCCATTGAAGCTTATGAAAAAGCAGCTCAGGCCTTTTCCTATCCGCTTCACCTCGGTATCACCGAGTCAGGCACGCAGTTTGCCGGTTCTGTTAAGAGTTCAGCCGGCCTTGGGGCCATTCTAAGCAAAGGTATAGGGAGTACGCTTCGTATTTCACTGAGTGCTGATCCTGTCGAAGAAGTAAAAGTAGGCCGGGAGCTTCTGAAAACATTCGGGCTGGCCTCAAACGCTGCAACACTGATTTCCTGCCCGACTTGCGGACGTATCGAAATTGACTTGATCAGTATCGCAAATGATGTAGAAGAATACATTTCCACCATTAAAGCGCCTGTGAAAGTTGCCGTACTGGGTTGTGCAGTAAATGGACCAGGAGAAGCACGGGAAGCCGATATTGGTATTGCCGGCGCTAAAGGAGAAGGTCTCCTGTTCCGTCACGGCGAAATTATCCGTAAGGTTCCTGAGGAAACCATGGTGGATGAATTGAAAAAAGAAGTCGATAAGATTGCTGAAGAGCATTATGCTGCTCAGGAAACACAAGTATAAAAAAGCATGCCGCACCACACAAAAAAGCTGTTCCGATGCACGCATCGGAACAGCTTTTTTGTGTTATAAGCACCAGAGGCACCTGTCGTTAAAACAATGGCGCGAACAATACCGTTACGGCAATAGAAAAAGCACCGAGTCCGGCAGCCCACCATCCTAAAGCTGCCGCCTCTCTTCTGACAGCAAAGATGCCTAATATAATTCCAGCTCCGCCGGTAAAAACCGGCAGGAAAAACAAAGAACAGATACTCAGGATAAGGGCCGTCACGCCCAGTCCCTTTCCAATCGAATTATCCGTGATATCAGCTTCCATCGTTTCGTACTGTTCCTGTTCCTCCCGTTCTGTACCACTCAGATTGGACCGGCTTCCAATACCCGGTGAAGCTACCTCAGAAGCTGTTTCCATTGTATAATCGTCCTCAGCGATTTCTACATCATCAGGACCTTTTTCTCTTTCCTGCGCTGCCATCGTCTGGGTGTCCTGCTGGTTCGGGCGACCTTCGTCCATGCTGCTGCCCCTCCCTGCTCTTCATAATCAGCTCTTTTCGAACAAATGAAAAGAAAGAGCAGTCTTAGTATGCCCGCCTGCCCGTGCGGCACTCTGCCAAAATCCAGCATTACACCTCAGCCGCTGTACTGCACGAAGAACAGTAACCATACACTTCAAACTTATGACCGGTCACTTCGAATTCTTCGTCGCTGCTGCCATTTATCCATTCCATCGGGCAGGCATGAACCTGCTTTGTCTTCCCACAGTCCAGACAAATCAAGTGATGATGGTGACGATCGGTGGAACAATGGAAACGAAACCGTTTCTCCCCTTCAAGCTCAGTCACTTCTAAAATCTCCATGTCTTCAAAAAGGGATAAATTACGGTAAACCGTATCAAAACTGACGTTGGGATAGTCTGTCTGAAGGGCGGTAAGCACATCTTTTGCGGACAGGTAACGTTTTTCTTCGGCGAAAACAGAAAGCATCTGTTCCCGTTTTCCGGTAAATTTATATCCATGTTCCTTTAAAAGTGAAAGCGCCTGGTCTACATTCATAATTGATTCCTCCTGCTGAAAATACGTGCCGAAACCGGCTTCCATGCCAATACAGCTCCAAGTATCAAAGCTGCGGATACGACAATGGATCCACCGGTGGCCAGACTCAAGTGATACGAACTAATGACCCCGGTCAAAACAGCGGCCTCTCCAATAACGATGCTCCATAAAACGAGCGCCCGGAAACTCGAGGCAAGCTGCAGAGCCGCAGCTGCAGGGAGAGAGATAAGAGCTCCGACCAACAGAATTCCAACAACTTTCATTGACATGGAGATAACCAGTGCAGTCAAAAATGAAAACAGAAAATTGATGGTTTTCATCTTGATACCGGATACTGCCGCTCCCTCCTGATCAAAAGAAACAAAAACAAGTTCTTTGAAAAAGAGACCAAATAACAGGCCGGAGACAATGAACGTAATCAGTATAAAAAGAAGGTCACCTTTTCCGACCGACACCACGCTTCCGAACAGATAATCGTACCATTCATTCTGCCCTGAAGGTGCCAAACTCATAAAAACCGCACTTAATCCAATGCCGGCCGATAAAATAATCGGGGCGGCCAGTTCCTGAAACGATGCGTACTCCTGTCTTAATTTCTCAATAAAAAGCGAACCTGCCAGAGAAAAAGCAAATCCCGTATAGAGCGGATGTACAGGTATAAACTGCATCGTACCGCCAATTAAAACCCCGGCAGAGATGCCGGTCAGTGTTACGTGGGAAAGAGAATCGGCTATTATCGAAGAACGGCGCACAGCAAGCAGGGTCCCCATAAGCGGTGCAATCAGTCCGATGCAGAGTGCTGCTATGATACCCCGTTCCAAAAATGTTAATTCCATCATTAATATCACATCTTCACTATCTTTATTCTATATGAAAAGTCTCTGCGCCTGCAACTTATTCCGCCGCAGTTTCCTTTTGACGTCCGGGATGATAAACAGGTCTGCCTGAAGCCCTTCGGTACATCATGGCTGAAAAAAGAAGGAAAAGCGCAGCCAATACAATCATCCCACCTGAAGAGACATCGAGGTAAAACGCTGATATCATTCCGCTTATAACTGCTGACTCACCGACGATGACTGAATACATAAACATCTGCCGGAAACTTTTGGCTACCTGAAGAGCTGCTGCTACCGGAAGTGTCATCAGAGACGAAACGAGCAGAATTCCAACAAGCTGCATGGAAGTTGCGATCACAAGAGCTGTCATAATAATGAACAGCAGATTCATGCTTTTTACTGGAATACCGCTGACCCGCGCCTGATTTTCATCAAACGCGATAAAGAGCAGTTGGTTGTAAAACAGAATAAGCACAACTGCAACAAAAGCCGTTATTCCGGCAACAGCCGCGAGATCGTCCCTGCTGACAGCAATAATGCTGCCAAATAAGTACTGAAACAAATCCTGGTTGAACCCATCTGCCAAAGAAATAAAAATAACTCCCAGTCCTATAGCACTTGACAAAATAATCGGCACCGCCAGTTCCTGGTATGCCGTGTATACCAAACGCAGTTTTTCAATCAAGAGGGAACCCGCAGCCGCAAAGACCATTCCCATATAAACCGGACTGAGCCCTGTTAAAATGGACAGCGTCTGGGAGAGAAACAAATGAAAGGCAATACCGGTTAACGTGATATGGGATAAAGCATCCGTGATCAGTGCCAAACGCCGTACTACAATGAAAACACCCAGCACCGGTGCGGTGAATCCAATCAATACCCCCGTAATTACTGCATTCCGCAGAAAATCATATTGTATAAAAGCTTCCATTATTAACTATGCCCCCCGTGCTGATGGGACAGAATCTCAACATTTTCCCCGTACATAGAAATAAGATCACTCTCTTCAAAGTCTCCGGCTGAACCATGAAAATGAAGAGTCTGCTGCAAACAGGCTACATGACTGACATACTTTGTCATAACGCCTACATCGTGCGTCACCAAAAGCAATGTCAGATTCTCCTCCTCATTCAGACGCGACAACAACTGATAAAAGCGTTGTACGGTGGCAGCATCTACACCAACCGTTGGCTCGTCCAGTATTAAAACGTCCGGCTCACTAACTAAAGCACGGGCGATAAACACTCTTTGCTGCTGTCCTCCGGATAATTCTCCAATATTTCGATGTTTATACTCCAGCATACCAACCTGCTGCAATGTTTCATCAATTTTCTTCTTATGGTGCCGATTTAAAAAACGGAAAAGACCGACTTTAGAAAACAGCCCCATCGAGACAACTTCATATACCGTTGCTGGAAACCCCAGGTTCACAGAAGCTGCTTTCTGGGGTACATAACCAATCCTTTCCCAATGTTTGAATGTCGTCAGTGGCTGTTCAAACAACGAAACGGTCCCTGCATCCGGTTGAAGCAGTCCGAGCATAATTTTAATCAATGTCGATTTTCCTGAACCATTCGGCCCGACAAGTCCTAAAAATTCCCCTTTATGCACAGATAAATCAATACTGCTTAAAATCGTTTGGTTTCCTCTTTGAAATGTTATATTGTTCATATTTACCATGGTACTTATATGATTATCGTCCATGAGCGGGAATCCTCCCTTTTCATAGTAATCGTAATAATTACGATTTGCACGCAGGCAAGTATACATCATCGTGCTTTCATTGTAAACTATATCACATTTATCGTGCTTGTTCTTTTTCTTTACACCGTTTATCATAAAATTACAATGATTTAAACGGTAGGGAGCGATATCGGACAAATGATGACAACGAAGGAAAAAGTAGCGGTAATTGATATTGGGTCCAACTCCATCCGCCTTGTGATTAATGAACTGGATGAAAAAAAGGGAACAAGAGAACTGCAGAACCTAAAACTGGTGGCAAGGTTGAATAACCATATTGACGCTTTTAACAGGCTTACCGAAGAGGGTATGAATATTCTGAAAGAATCACTTTGTCAATTCGAAGAAGTTATCATCCACCACGGTGTAGATCGTGTGAAAGCGGTGGCCACTGCAGCGGTGCGAAATGCTTCCAATCAACAGGATATCCTGGATCACATACACAATAGCACGTCGATCACTATCCGCGTTCTGACAGAAGATGAAGAAGCGTATTACGGATACCTTGCCGTTGTTAATTCCACTGCTGTAGAAGACGGAATTTCGATAGACATCGGGGGCGGAAGCAGTGAAATTACTTTTTTTAAAAATAAAACCCTCATCCATACACACAGTTTCCCGTTCGGTGCCCTGACATTGAAACAGAAATTTTTTCCCGGCCGGGATCCACAGAAAGAAGATCTAAAACAGCTTTCGGACTTTCTCTATGAGCAGTTTGCATCTCTCCCCTGGCTTCAGGATGCCTCGGGGCTTCCTGTTATCGGAATCGGCGGAAGTGCCAGAAACATGGCGCTTGTTCATCAGGCACAACGTGATTACCCTCTTTCCGGGCTTCATCAGTATGAAATGACTCCGGCTGCTATTGAGGATGTTTTGCAGAATTTCGAAAAAGCCGGGTTCAAACAGCGGGAAAACATGGAGGGTCTTTCTAAAGACCGCGCAGACGTCATCATTCCAGCGGTCCGGCTCATTCATGAACTCATTTCCTATCTGCGATCTAATTATTTCATGATGAGTAGTAAGGGCCTGCGTGAAGGGTTGTTTTTTGAAGAATTGCTGCGCGAGCATTCATTGCACGCACTTCCGGAAGTTGCGGAAGAAAGCTTTTTTCAACTGAGCCGGGAATTTGAAATGAACGAGGAGTACGTCCAGGAAGTGGGAAGTCTCGCCCGAAAGTTGTATACCGAGCTTGAAGAAACCATACCGGAACAACTGACATCCGGGGAAAATGTGCCACTCCTCCAAAAAAGCGCTAAAGTACTTTATATCGGGGAGTTTATCAGTCACGAAACGAGCAGCCAGCACACATTTTACGTGTTGACGAACCGCTCTATTGACGGAATCCCCCATTCTGAAAGGCTCGCTATGGCATTTATTGCTTCTTTCAAATCAAAATCATGGATGAAACGTCTGTCCCCGCCTTTTCAGAACTATGTCTCTAAAAAAGAATTCAAGCGCTATGAACTTCTCGGAAGTATTCTAAAATTATCGTATGCCCTGGACCGGACAAAACGCCAGGTCGTCCAGGAAGTTTCAGCAGTACACAATGATGGTAAATCAATCGATCTGTACATAGGATGCAGGGAAGGAACCTACAGCTACTTTGAAGAAATGAAGAGCCAGAAGTACAAAAAGCACGTCGAGAAAATTTTAAAACGAAAAATAACACTTCATTTCTATCCTATAAGTGAACTTAATAAATCCTTTACATTTTAATGTTAAAATGAATTCGAACGATGTACTGTAAGGATAGGTGAACAAATGATGACTTCTGATGAACAGCTTGAACCGGATTTGAATAACCCGGCTTACTATAATAATCGGGAACTGAGCTGGCTTGCTTTTAATGAAAGAGTGCTTGAAGAAGCACTGGATGAGACGAATCCCCTGCTTGAACGTCTGAAGTTCTCCGCTATTTTCAGTTCCAACCTGGATGAATTTTTTATGGTCCGGGTGGCCGGTCTGAAAGATCAAGTGGCAGCCGGCTACAATAAACCGGAAAACAAGGCCGGTCTGACTCCGAAACAGCAGCTGAAGAAAATCACAGAAAAAACAAGGGAACTAACCCATCTCCAGGACAATTTTTTTACGGAAACATTAACATCTCTTCTTCATCAGGAGCACATTGAATTTCTGACAATGGAAGAATTAAGCGCTGAACAGATGGGGTATCTCCGTAATTATTTTCGAGAGTATATTTTTCCTGTGCTTACTCCTCTCGCAGTGGATGCATACCGCCCGTTTCCTATTCTGCTGAGTAAGTCCATTAATTTGGCTGTACTGTTAAAGGAAACCAGTCAGGTACATAGTGAACAGATAGCCATCGTACAGGTTCCTGCCGTGTTAAGCCGTTATATCGAAATGCCCGGCACA
This sequence comes from Salibacterium qingdaonense, assembly GCF_900114715.1. Lineage (GTDB taxonomy): Bacteria > Bacillota > Bacilli > Bacillales > Marinococcaceae > Salibacterium > Salibacterium qingdaonense. The sequence goes on along the minus strand of NZ_FOTY01000003.1, from coordinate 177,481 downwards.
TCCCCCAACCGGAAACAATTTATCATGCTCGAACAGGTGATCAGCGAGTTTATTGGAGAGCTGTTCGTGGGCTACAAAGTAATTTCTGTATCTCCGTTCCGCATTACAAGAAATGCCGATCTCACCATTCATGAGGAAGGGGCGCGGGATCTGCTCGTAGAAATTGAAAAAGAACTGAAAAAACGAAAATGGGGAGCTGCCGTGCGTTTTGAATACCAAATTGGTTTAATGGATGAGAGAATTCTCCACTACCTCACGCAGGAACTTGAAATTCACCCCAACGACGTGTACAGGTTAAGGGGGCCGCTTGATCAAACGTTTCTTTTTCAATTGTACAGTCAAATGGCTGAAGAATCTGAACACCTTGTTTATGAAACATTAATTCCACAGCCTCCCGAAGACTTGATTGATGAGACGGAGGATGTCTTAAATGTTGCGAAGAATAAGGATATTCTTCTGCATCATCCGTATGAGTCTTTTCAGGGAGTTATTGATTTTATCACAGCTGCAGCAAAAGATCCGGCTGTGCTCGCCATCAAACAGACGCTTTACCGGGTCAGCGGGGATTCACCGGTTGTCCATGCCCTCACTGAAGCTGCAGAAAACGGTAAGCAGGTAACAGTGCTTGTGGAACTGAAAGCCCGGTTTGATGAAGAAAATAATATTCAATGGGCGAAGAAGCTGGAAAAATCAGGTGTTCATGTGATCTACGGGATCACCGGGCTGAAAACCCACAGCAAAATTACACTTGTTGTCAGGCAGTCTCACGGCATTGAACGGTTCGTTCATTTAGGGACAGGCAATTACAACGATTCCACCGCCAAGTTATATACTGATATGGGATGGATTACATCAAGAGAAGATGTCGGTGAAGACGCGACAAATTTTTTCAACTACCTGAGTGGTTATCGTACCAAGCCGGAATGGAACCATATTTCCACTTCCCCGGTGGAGATACGTGACGAGCTTCTGCGGTATATGGATGAAGAAATCTCTTTTCATGAGAATAACGGCGGGGGCCGCATCATTGCCAAAATGAACTCTCTTACTGATAAGCCCCTCATTCTTAAGCTTTATGAAGCTTCCCGTGCGGGTGTGAAAATCGATCTGATTGTACGCGGAATCTGCTGCCTGCGGCCGGGTATTGAAGGAATCAGCGACAACATCAGGGTCCGCAGTATTGTCGGAAGATTTCTCGAACACACCCGTCTATTTTATTTTCATCATAACGGGGCAGAGTCTTATTTTCTCTCTTCGGCAGACTGGATGACAAGAAACATGGAAAAACGTATTGAAATCATGTTCCCCATACTCGATGACAGACTGAAAGCACGGCTGAAAACCGTGCTTGAGATCACCTTGCATGACAATGAAAAAGCCCGGATTCAAGATAGCGACGGTAAGTACCATTATGTGGCCCGGGAAGAAAATGAAGAGGCTGTCAACAGCCAGCTTCGGCTGTTTGAACACGCCGCTCGTTTTATTGACCATCAAGATGAATAAATACAGATTATTATCAAAAAGAGTCTGGGACAAAAGTAAAATAGGTGGAGGACAATACGAATATCTTGCAGCGTTGCTCAACAGTCTAGTGGCAGCGGAGCCAAAATGCTTCGACTCCTGCTCAGAACAGCACGAGTCTCGGGGACCCCGCAGGAAGCGGTTTTCTTCCGAGGAGGCTTGAGCCGTGCCCGCGGCAAAGAAGACACGATGAGCCCCGGCGAATCGATGTCGCCCTTGTGCTCTGGAGTAAAAGCGAAGCATTTTGGCGCAGCGGTTTGTCTCAGCAACGAAAAATGCCGAACGATTTTTTAAAATCGTTCGGCATTTTTCTATCTTATACAGGTTTTGTCCCAGACTCTTTTTCCTTTAGGACTGCTCTTTTTCTGCAGGGTCCTCAAACTGAGCTGCTTTGTTTTGAATTTCCTTTGCATACCAGCTCCGGGCATGTCCATGTTTTTCTTCATATTCCTCAAGACCGCCGATGCCGCGGTGATAGGCTGTAAGTGCCTGGTTCCAGTTTCCGTATTCCCCGTGCAGATAATGAAGATATTCTATGGAAAGCTGAATGGAATAAAATGGGTCGAATAACATCGAATGCGCATACGGCAGATCAGCCATATCCGCGATCCACGGTCCGGTGTTTTTCATAAACTGTGCCAGCCCGTAGGCATGCCCATATTTTGTCGGCGGTCCTGTCAGCTTTGGATCGAACGTGCCGCCGGTTTCCACTTTCAGCAGTTCAAACACAAGAGACGGCGGAATATCTTTCTTTTCTGCTTGATATACCATATAAGTGCCCCAATCAATTTGGAAAGATCCACCGCTCTTTTCTTTCAGTTTTTCCGCCACCTGTCTCGCATCATTCCACTCGTGATATCCTGCATCCCAGGAGATCTTTTCGGATTTAGTCAGAAATGATGCTTTATCGTTCAACGTCTGTGCCTTCTCCAGTTCCGCACTCTTTCCCTCCAGTTCGTTCAAATGGGATTGATCAAACCCCGTCATCAAAAGAAGGAAGGATAGCAGAAAGGTTGTCCCTATTAAGGGTGCGTGTTTCAGTGATGCCACCTCCGTTTCATTTTCATGGACACTATGAAGCAGGCCCTGCCCGTATTACCCCCACATTTTGTGTCCTAAACATGAAGGTCTTGCAAAAGCCGTAATTTCTGATTGTGTAATCCTTTAGCAACTTCGTCAACCAAATCGGCTCCTGCTTTTTTGAATTGTTTTGACGCACGCCTGTCGATTACCATATAAAGGAATGGGGACAGGTTCTATGAGGAGGGTGTATCTGTGATTAAAGCATGTATCCCCCTTTCTTTTTCGTTGGACGGAGCCGTCTGCCCGACTCCAGCGGGAGAAGCGTCAGCCGAAGATCACCGGGTGATTTTCCCGGTAGCTGAGGCGACGCCCGCGGAAAGCGGGCAGGAAAGGCGGAGTCCAACGAAACGCTTCCTATATTTGGATAATAAACAGTCGCGGTTTTGATGGCATCTTGTCACTGAATCCAATTCTATACACCATAAAAGAAGAGCTGCCCCGCACACTGAAGGGACAGCTCTTCTTTTATTCCCTGTGATAAAGGGGGAAAGACAGATTTATGTTCGTTCCTTGTCCAGGCCCGCTCTCCACCTCGAACGTGCCGTTATGTTCCTCCATAATTTTTTTACACAATGGAATACCCACTCCCGTTCCCTTTTCTTTGGTTGTGAAGAATGGTTTTCCGATGTTTTCAAGAACATGGGCGGGAATACCGGAACCATTATCTTTCAGCTGAATGATCAAATGACCATCCCTTGAGAAACTGTTTAAGGAGAATTCATTATTTTTCCTTCCTTCCGGAAACGCGTCCATTGAATTTCGAAGGGCATTCAGCATAATCTGTTTAAAAGAGGACTCATTTACCTCTATAACACCTTCAACCGGCTCGACCTGGTAATGAAACAACACTCCCTGCATCAAACATTCCGAGCGCATCATGTCAATGACACTATCGAGAAGGTCAGAAGGCACCTTCCATTCTTTTTGGACTTTTTTACGGGCGACCGACAGAAAATTGTCTATTATTTCATTCATTCGTTCCACTTCGGACAATATCGTGTCCGAATACTTATAAAAACTTTCCGTCAGTGATGACAACTGCAGAAATCCTTTTATGACGGACAAAGGATTACGGAGTTCATGTGCCACCCCGGCTGACAGATAAGAAACCGATTCCATTTGATCTTGGTACGTAAGAAGGCGGTGATACTTTTTTTCATACGTGAGGTCATATACCATAAGAAGGACAGAATCTGTGTCCGCTAAATAGATTCCTTTTAAATAAAGCCAATTTTCCGCCTGGTCATTTTTCACTTCCAGCTCAAGGGGCTTCTGTTTCTCAAGTACTTCATCGACAAGTTTAGGTGCGACTTCCAGTTTTGCAGTTGAATGCAACGGACTTTCATACCTCGTCTTTCGGTCAGAAACAGTTCCCACTTCCGGTTCAGGATGGATATAGTTTTTAAAAGCTTCATTGTACATTTCAATGTTCATATCCGCATTAATAATGGCCCCGGCATGCTCAAACTGCTGCAGCAATTCAGAGGTTTCAACGGAAAATCTGCTCCTGGACATATTTCGTCCGCTTAGTAGAATATATCCTTCCGACCATTCCGCATTATATTGAATATACTGCTTGTCCTGCTGAAAACAGTGGCAGACCGGTACTCCTTCGGAAAATCCCCGGCATTTGACTTCTTCCAGAAAATACTTCACCTGCTGCTGCCGTTTCGTTGGTACATAGCGGAAAAAAGAATCGTACTCTGAAAAAAAAGCGGCTGCTGTTTCATTCACAGATAGAATCATTCCACTCTCTGACAATAGAAGTTCCATTACATCCGACCTGAGTGCCTGAAATTTTTCCTGAAAATCACTCGTATCTACGGTCTGCAGCGATTGATTCATGGTACCCCTCCTTGATTAAACCAGTTCCATACCACATATGCTTCCCCTGGTGCCCCGCCATTTTTTATCCTGTTTTCAATTATACTAAAATTTTCAATAATTGCTACATTTTTTGGTCATTTTTTTCTAATGCATTCATCGCAATATTTCTGCTTCCATGGAAAATTCACTTACAGGGTGACATTTACGGGAATTCTGCATAGATATAAAAGCAGTTCTTTATCAGATTTTATGCAGGAAGGATGTAAAACATGAATGCTTTCAAAGAACAGTGGATCAAGTATAAAATAGCTGAAATGCGGCCTGAAGACATTCTTCAATATGCACGTGTGTTTGGTGTCCCTATGATGCCCGAAGAGGCGGCCGTCATCCTTCATGTTGTTCAGACTCATTCATGGAGTATCGATGATGCATCAACCCACCAGCCTGTTTTCAACGCCATTCAAAAGAATGTTTCACCTGAAACCTTTCAGGCCGTGAAACAGCTTTATCATCAGTATATGACGTAAAACACCGTTGTATTTTTCGTACAATCAGTAAAAGTCCTATCTACAAACAGCACAACAGCAGCTGCCCGGTGCCCCTCTTTTTTAGAGGGCTGACAGATGTGATTTTTGATAAAAAAAGCTCCCAACAGGAAGGGTATTCCTTATCGGGAGGGAGGGACGCCATGGCTCTTTGTGCTTACTGTGAAAGAAGTTCATCTTTCATCGTTTCGTTAAACGATTTCGCAGTGAGCATTTCAATCTCGTGCTTATAAGGCGGCTTTTTATTTTTCTTGTCGGTGCCGACATATGGTGTTTCCAGTATTTTTGGAATGCTGTCGAACTCGGAATGGTGCACGATATCTTTCAGTGCTTCAAAACCGATATAGCCAAAACCTATGTTTTCGTGACGGTCTTTAGCTGCCCCTTTTTCATTTTTACTGTCGTTCACATGCAGCACTTTAAGCCGGTCCATACCGATATGTTTATCAAACGATGTCAATACACCGTCGAAATCATGAACAATGTCATAACCGGCATCATGGGTGTGACAAGTGTCAAAGCAGACGGATAACTTTTCATTATGCGTTACTCCGTCTATAATCGCCGCCAGTTCTTCAAATGTACGACCGCATTCAGAACCTTTACCAGCCATTGTCTCCAGCGCAATCTGAACATTCTGGGAAGGGTCAATTACTTCATTCAATCCCTCAATGATTTTTGCGATTCCTTTATCCGCCCCTTCTCCGACATGGGATCCAGGATGAAGCACAATCTGTGCTGCCCCAATCGCTTCTGTCCGTTCTATCTCCGATCGTAAAAAGTCCACACCCAGCTGAAAGGTCTCCGGCTTAGTGGTATTGGCTATATTTATGATGTAGGGAGCATGTACGACAACCTCTTTAATGCCGTGTTCGGCCATGTGCTCCCTGCCTTTTTCAATGTTTAAATCCTCAATTGCTTTTCTACGCGTATTCTGCGGGGCACCAGTATAAATCATCATGGCCGAAGCATTGTAGGAATATGCTTCTTCACTTGATCCGAGAAGCATCTTCTTTCCATTCATGGAAACGTGGGATCCTAGTAACACCGTGATTGTCCTCCTTATTTTCTGCGTTTTTTATTTTGTCTGCCCGCAGGCTGCTGTGCGGCTTTCTTTTTGTACCCTGGTTTCACTTTTTTCGGTTTCTTCACCGCAGCATCTGTGTCTGACGACTTGTTTTTCTTTTTTGCAGCCTTTTTCAATGGATTGTCGAGCAGGGTGAATTCTCCTTTTTTAAAATCAATAAAGGTACACGGGGTGCTCTGATCCTGTAATTTCGAGACGCGGGGATATTCGGACTGTTCATCTATGAGCGTGTACACTTCTCCGTCCGCCCCGGCGCGTCCGGTCCGGCCTGCCCGGTGCACGTAGTATCCGAGTTCTTTCGGAAGAGAATGATTAATAATGTGGGAAACTCCTTCAATATCCATTCCTCTTGCGGCCAGGTCTGTTGCTACCAGATATTGCACGTCGAGCTTATCGATATTGCGCATCACCTGTTTACGTCGGCGCGGGCTGATATCGCCGTGCAGTGTGTCCGCATGAATGCCCTTCATGCTCATTGCTTCAGCCATTTCATCCGCTTCTTCTTTCGTGGAAGTGAATATAATCGCAAAATAAGGCTGAAGCCTGAGAGCGAGCTCAATCGTGAGCTCCGTCCTGTTTCGATGTCTGATCGGGATGAAGTAATGATCGATGACAGCCGGTGACGCTTCTTCCGGACGAACATGCACATGCCGGGGCGAACTCATATATTTTTTCAGAAACGGCTGCAGTGCCTCCGGAATAGTGGCGGAAAACACCAACATCTGCAGCGTCTCCGGCATTTTAGAAGCTACCGGATCGATTTCTTCAATAAATCCCATGTCGAGCATCTGGTCGGCTTCATCTACGACAAGCATTTCCGCTTTACTGACATCCAACACACCGCTGTCTGTCATATCTTTCAGCCGTCCTGGCGTCGCAGTCACGATATGAGGCGGCTGCTGAAACTGTTCTACCGTTTTCTGGCGGTCCGTCCCTCCGATAAGTGTTTTGGCGGAAATACGACTGCCTTCTCCAACCTCCAGCAGTTTCTTGAGTTCCTGATGAAGCTGAGAGGCCAGTTCCCTTGTCGGAGCGAGAATGACGGCCTGTACATGATGTTTTTCCGGATCGATACGGGCGGCAACCGGGAGCAGAAATGCCAGTGTCTTCCCCGTTCCTGTCTGGGATTGTCCTATGACGTCCCTTTTATTCAAAACAGCCGGGATCAGCCTTTCCTGAATATCGGCCGGCTGATGGATATGCTGTTTTTCAAGCGCCTCCAATAGAAACGGAGGCAGTTCAAACCTTTTAAATCCTTTCATGTCTAACCGCCTTCCATGGTACAAAATGTTCTTCGTTTCTTCTTTTGCACAACTGTCTTTGTGCCTTCATATTTTATCATAAACAGGGCAAAAACACAGCCGCAGCTTTCCGTTCAATAATAGAAAGGATGAACAGTATGCCAGATTTTTTTCATGAGTATTCACATGCACCGTTAACGCACCACCCGCCTGCTCCTCCACCTCCTCCGCATCGTTATCCATATGCCGGAGGAGCTCCGAGTGCTGTGCCCCGGCAGTTCACGCAAACAATGCCGGCACTGGAGACTCTTCTGCCACGGGTTCAGCAGGCGCTTCGTCTTGCGCAGACAGCTGCACCGTATATTAAGCAGTATTACCCACTCGTAAAGCAGCTTCCTTTCTTTCTAAAAATGTTGTCTGCAGCACCTGCTTCCACCGGATCACCAGCACCGTCAAAAACATCAGAATTCCCTTACGAATTAGATCACGACCGGGGTAGAGAGGAAGAAGAGGAAAAAGAAATGACTCCTCCTCCGAAACTTTATGTGTAACAAATCCGGAACTGCCTCCTCTTTTACATTCAACTTGATAGATAGTATAATGATGACAGTGTACCCATGCAATGATGATGTGGTATGGAGTATGTTAACAAAGATTGAAAATATGGATGAAATAGAATCAGTTTCAGAGGAGGCTGTTATGGAAGTAATTAAGGTCGCCCCGAGGGGATACTGCTACGGTGTAGTGGATGCAATGGTTATCGCAAAACAAGCTGCCCAAAGTGTAGATCTGCCGCGCCCCATTTATATTCTGGGAATGATCGTTCATAATACACATGTGACCGAAGCGTTTGATGAGGAAGGTATCATCTCTCTGGACGGGCCCAACCGTCTTGAAATACTGAGAGAGGTGGAAAAAGGCACCGTCATTTTCACTGCTCACGGCGTCTCCCCGGAAGTCCGCGAACTCGCAGAAGAAAAAGGACTTACCACCGTGGACGCAACCTGCCCGGATGTAACCCGCACCCATGAATTAATAACCAGCAATAGAGATGCGGGCTATCATGTCATCTACATTGGGAAAAAGGGTCATCCCGAGCCGGAAGGTGCAGTAGGCATGGGTCCTGATATCGTTCATCTGGTGGAAACCAAGGAAGATATCGAGGAACTTGAGATTCCGACTGAAAATATCACCATCACCAATCAGACGACCATGAGCCAGTGGGATGTATCTGATATCATGAACGCAGCGCTGGAACGTTTTCCAACCGCTGAAATTAACAATGAAATCTGCAAGGCCACCCAGGTGCGCCAGGAAGCTGTCTCGGAACAGGCCGGAGATGCTGATCTGATGCTTGTTGTCGGCGATCCTAAAAGTAATAACTCGAACCGGCTTGCCCAGGTTTCCGAGAGTAACGCAGGAACACCGGCCCGACGGATTGCCGATATTACCGAGCTTAATCTCGCATGGCTGCAGGGAATCGAGACAATCGCTGTGACCGCCGGCGCATCCACGCCGACCCCGATCACCAAAGAAGTCATCGATTTTCTGAAGCAGTACGACGAAAACGACCCATCCACATGGAATACCGAAAATAAAGTAGAAACATCAAGAATCCTTCCGAAAGTAAAAACCAAAGCAAAATAATGTAAAAAGACCGGCTCTCTTTGTTCAGAGCCGGTCTTTTTCCTTTTTCAACGGAATGTAAATGGTTCCGTGGAGATGGTGGAGGCGTAAAATGTGAGATCACATGCGGAGACGTCGATCAGGGTTTCCATTTTACGTTTGACTCCTTCTTTCATAATCTGTTCGATATGGTGTCCCGGATCTATGGTGTTCAGTCCCTCCATAGCCGCATCCTGCGCGGTATGAAAGTAAAGATCACCGGTGATATACACATCCGCACCGCTGTGAAGAGCATGACTCCAGAACTTATTGCCGTCTCCTCCCAACACTGCCACTTTTCGTACTTCCTTTGGTTCTGTACCGGCTGTGCGGACATGCTTTACTCCGAAAGTTGATTTTACAAGCTGGATAAACGATTCGTAGGAAAGAGGTTCGGGAAGATAACCGGTTCTGCCAAGCCCCTTTATCTCTCCTTCCATATCGAGTGGGTATACATCATATGCCGGCTCCTCATACGGATGAGCATTCTCCAGAGCTTTCGTGACTTCTGGCAGCAGTGTCTCCGGCACAACGGTCTCCATTCGTGTTTCTGCTGCAAACTCCATTTTCCCGCGGGTGCCAAGATACGGATCAGTATTGTCTCCCGGAATGAAGGTGCCTGTTCCATCTGCTGCAAATGTACAGTGGCTGTAATCCCCAATGTGTCCGGCTCCTGCATCTCCAAGAGCAGAACGGACAGTTTCCACATGTCCTTCCGGCACAAAAGCAGTTATTTTTTTCAAAGGGATTTCTGTCGTGGGAACGAGCACTTCTGTTTCTCCCAGGCCAAGAGCCTCAGTGAGCATATCATTAACCCCGCCGTCTGCGATATCAAGGTTCGTGTGGGCAGCGTACACGGCGATATCGTGCTTGATGCATTTCTCAATAATGGATCCTTTTTTGCCGGACGTTTCAAGTGATGCCAGCGGTTTAAAAATCAAAGGATGGTGGGCTATAATTAAGTCTATGTCTTTTTCCACCGCTTCCTCTACTACTTCCATGGAGACGTCCAGGGTGGTAAGAACCCGGTGCACCGGCTTGTTCAACGTACCGACCATTAAGCCGACGTTATCTTTTTCCACTGCAAGAGAGCGCGGAGCCCACGTTTCAAAAGCTTCTATAATCGTTCGTCCGTCAGCTGGTTTCATGGGGAAGGACCTCCTCTGCCATTCGGATTTTTCTTCTGAGTTCCTGCTTTTTATCTTCCACCTGCTCCGGCTGTTCCGCCTTTTTCAGCTGTCGCAGCACTCGTTCCCATTCTTCTTTTTCCCTCGTCCATTTCTTTATAAAAGTATCATTGTGTTCCTTCATTAAGAAAGGGCCGAATAACAGCTCCGTTTCCTGCACAAAGGGTGCATCGCTGTAGGGAATATCAGGTTCACCCGGAACAGCGGTCAGAATTTCGTAGATACGGGTGTTTTCTTCGATGATTTCCTCGGATTCAAGTTTCCATCCATTTGCGCGTAACCACCGGCGGATTTCCCCAGCACCTACATTCGGCTGAAGAATAAGGTGTTCCACACCGCTCAGCAGCATACTGCCCTCTTCTAATATGGTTGAGATTAATATCCCTCCCATACCGGATATGACAATCGTATCCACGTCATCCTCTTTGTGCAGGGCGTGAAGACCGTTTCCAGAGCGTACCTGTATCCGGTTCTCCAGCCCCTCTTCTATTATGTTGGCACGGGCAGCAGCAAGCGGCCCCTCATTCACATCGGCAGCTACTGCAGAAGCGGCCGCATTGTGTTTGACAGCGAAAATAGGAATGGCACCGTGATCCGTTCCAATATCAGCAATTACAGAACCTTTCCGTATATGTCCGGCCACAGCCCGCAGTCTTTTCGTTACATTATCATGGTTCATGATTTCATGGATTCCTCTCTTTACATGGCAAAAGAAGGAGGAGTTGTCCTCCTCCTTCTTTATTCTTCAGACAGCGAAAGCAAATATTCGGCTACCGCCTGCGCGTCTTCCGCCGATGAAACTACACCAGGAGGCATGTCCCCGACGCCGTTTTGTGCAATGTCAGCTATTTCTTCAGCCGACATGTCATTTCCAACGTTTGAAATATTAGGGCCGCTGCCACCCTCCAGGTTTTCGCCGTGACAGCTGATGCAGTTTTCGTTCACGACCTGCTCCCCGCGTGCAACCGGATCCAACTGCGATTCCTCTTCTCCTTCATTTGCCTGCTGATTGACACCAACAAGGGACAGCCCCACTGTCAGAACAAGACCAGCAACCGCGATTAGAAAAAACGGAATGAGAGGCTTTCCTTTCATAACCTTTCCCCCTTTAGCCTATGTACATATACTGTACTCTTACAAGTATGCATTCCTTTTCATTTTACTTTATTATTCCTGCCAAGAAAAGTCTCTACGCGCACTTTTATAGTTTTTGTCACACTGTGTTCTCTTATCCCCGGTGTTTACAAAATAAAAATAAACAGGCTGGTGAGAAGCACACCTGCTCCCCCCGCCCATAAAAGATAGGGAAGCTTCCGGTAATAACCGGCAGCAAACCAAATGGAGCAGTTTAAAAGAATCGTCACATAAAGAAGCACATTGCTTTCTTCAAAACGCATCACGCTTGTTGTACTGCCCGTAAAAAAAATAACAGCACCTGCTGAGATAAGAAGGTGGAACAGCATACCATCCTGTTTCCGGGCATACACAGCCATACCAAAGACAAAGGCAGCAAGCACCAGATGCGAGAGCGTTTGCAATAGAAGGGAAAAAGAAGTAAAATGGATAACAATAAATGTTAAAACCACTGCCGCCACAGCCAAACAAAGCATAACAATAAACCGCTTTTGCGGGGGGCGGGAGGCGGAAAAAGGCGGGGATTCACCGCTTATCGCTTCAGCCTCTTCCCCTTCTGAATAAAGCATCAGCAGAAAATTGCAGTAATCATCCGGCAGCAGTTGATTCGCCTTCCAGTATTTTATTTCTTTTATTAAAATATCTCTTCTGTATTCATCCATGCGAATTCCCCTCTGTCCGGACGCAGAAGTTCCCACACGCCGTATTCTTCCTGAAACAGGAAAAGATTGCCCCTTGGCGGATGGAGAGGCAATCGTGCTGTTTCCATTTAATCGAGAAAGTCTTTGAGACGTTTGCTTCTGCTTGGATGACGCAGTTTGCGGAGTGCTTTGGCCTCGATTTGACGGATCCGCTCTCTTGTGACACCGAAAACTTTCCCAACTTCTTCCAGTGTTCGGGTTCTTCCGTCATCCAGACCGAAGCGGAGCCGAAGTACGTTTTCTTCTCTATCTGTCAACGTATCCAGCACATCTTCAAGCTGTTCTTTGAGCAGTTCATACGCTGCCGCGTCTGATGGTGCTGTTGCTTCCTGATCCTCAATGAAGTCTCCGAGGTGGGAATCATCTTCTTCGCCAATCGGTGTTTCAAGGGATACAGGTTCCTGCGCGATTTTTAGAATCTCCCGTACCTTATCCGGAGTCAAATCCATTTCTTTGGAAACTTCTTCCGGTGTGGGCTCGCGTCCAAGGTCCTGAAGGAGCTGGCGCTGGACTCTGATTAGTTTATTGATTGTTTCCACCATATGAACGGGGATACGAATGGTTCTCGCCTGATCGGCAATAGCCCTGGTAATAGCCTGGCGTATCCACCACGTCGCATACGTACTGAATTTAAACCCTTTGTCGTAATCAAACTTTTCAACGGCTTTAATAAGCCCCATATTTCCTTCCTGAATAAGGTCAAGAAAGAGCATGCCGCGGCCGACGTAACGCTTGGCAATGGAGACAACGAGACGGAGGTTCGCTTCAGCAAGGCGGCGTTTCGCTTCATCATCGCCTTCTTCAATCTGTTTGGCGTACGTGATTTCTTCCTGTGCGGAAAGAAGAGGGACCCGGCCGATTTCTTTCAAATACATACGGACAGGATCATTAATTTTAATACCCGGGGGTACGCTGAGATCATTTAAATCGAGCTCTTCTTCTTCTTTTTCCACCTGTTCCATACTGGGGACTTCTTCCCCTTCATTAAGCAGATCGATTCCTTGTTCTCCGAGGTATTCAAAAAACTCGTCCATCTGCTCTGAATCCTGGTCATACGGCGCCAGTTTTTCTGTTATTTCAGCATACGAGAGAACTCCCCGTTTTTTACCGGTTTCGAGTAACTGTTCTTTCACTTGATCGATCGACATTTCACCTTCCGCGAGCGGGCGCGTTGGTTTTTCAGCCATTCTCGATCCCTCCTTCCAATCTTCAAACCGCTGTTTCGCTTTTGAACTTCTGTCCGGAAACTATACCGTATTTATTCTCAGCAATTCGCCGGAAAAAATTCAAAATAACTCCCTATCGTACTCTAAGGAGTTTATTTTTTCAAGGCTTTTTTCATGTTAATCATTTCATTTCCGAGTTTAGCAGCCAGTTCAACATCCTGATTTCGTTCTGCTTCTTTTAATTTTTGGTGTATTTGTTCTATTTCTACCCATTTTGGATAGTTTTTAATCTTGTCCACATAGTCAGCTAATTCATTTTCCGACATGTGTTCTGTAATGTCAAGCATTGCGATCTCCGATGCTTCCTTTATCAGTTCCGGATCACTGAGGTGATTAATAAAAGATCCGGTTTCGGCCTGGTGTCCCTCTCCGTAGTAGGCATAAAGATGAGCGGCAAGAGCAGCATGATGATCCAGATTAAAATCGCCGCCGAGTTTTTCCTGTACTTCCATGCAGGCATCCCGGTCGCGCATCATGTGAGCCAGAAGATACCGCTCCGCGTTATGATGTGCAGGATGAAGTCTCGCTCCGGAGTAATGGTCAAATCCCCGGCGTTTCTCTTCTTTTTCCTGATCTTCTTCAGTTGGAGCAGGGTGCCTTTTTACGCCCTTGTCTTTATAAATCCGGTATTGTTCCTGTTTCAGTGCATCCAGAGAGAGCGAGAATTCATCAGCCAGCTGTCTTAGATAAAAGTCACGCTCGACCGCCCGGGAAAGAGCAGTCATTTCTTTTAAAACTTCTTCGATATAACGGAGTTTATCTCCTTCATCCTGAAGATTTTTATCTTTCTTTAAAGCCTGGATTTTAAAGCTCATAAAAGGGAGAGCGGTTTCGATAATTTCTTTTTGAAAACGGTCCATTCCATGCATTTGGATATAGTCATCGGGGTCTGTCTGGGCGGGAAGCATTGCCGCCTCCACGTTTAACCCCTGTTTTTCAAGAACTTCACCCGCTCTCCAGGCCGCTTCCTGCCCGGCATTATCTCCATCGTAGCAGATAATAATACGTTCGGTATTACGGCGGATGATTTGAGCCTGTCTGTCAGTCAAAGAAGTTCCAAGCGATGCCAGCCCGTTATCAACACCTGCCTTGTTCGCAGCGATAACATCAGAATATCCTTCAAACAGTACAGCGGTATTCTCTCTGCGCACAGCCTTCCTTGCCACGTCAAACCCATACAATAGTTCATTTTTATGAAATAGTGCCGAATCCGGGCTGTTCAGATATTTCGGTTCCGCTCCACCGAGTGTTCTACCGCCGAAACCAACTGTCCGTCCTCGTAAATCACGAATGGGAAACATTATCCGGTTGCGGAATCTGTCCCGCAGTTCCCCGGAGGATTCCTGCCGGTAAAGAAGGCCCTGCTCCTCCATCTGCTCTAGATCAAAACCACGTTTATCAAGCAGACCTTTTAATACTTCGGGCTGATCAGGGGAAAATCCAAGCTGGAAACGTTCCATTAACTCTGCCGTAATCCCCCGTGCTTCAAGGTAGTCATATGCTTGTTTACCCTGTTCGGTATTCATTAACACATGATGATAAAACCTGGCCGCCAGTTCATGCCCTTCACTACGCGATATGGATTCACCAGTTTCTCCTGGACCGGATGAAGCATACGCAGCATCCGGAACAGCAATCCCATTTTTATCAGCCAGGGTCTTCACCGTCTCCGCGAAGGAAAGGCCTTCCATTTCCATCACAAACGTTATCGCGTTTCCACCGGCCCCGCACCCGAAGCAGTGGTACAGCTGTTTGTCGGGTGAAACGGAAAAAGACGGTGTTTTTTCCCCGTGAAACGGACATAAGCCGATATAATGCTTTCCCTGCTTTTTCAGCTGAAGATGTTCACTGACAACATCAACAATATCAAGGGACTGTTGAACTTCGGTAATTGTTTCTTCCGGTATAAGACCTGCCAAAACTTCATCCCCCGCTTTATTTACCGGTGCAAGCCTCCGTAAAACCACCAGTTGATGAAAGCTTCCCTTTGTAAGTTGATTATTTCTGCTCCCCGCAAAGCTCTTTTAGAGCCTGTACGAATCTAAGACGGTCCGTTTTTGTGAGGGGAGGAGGTCCCTTTATTCTGGTTTTTTTCTGTTTAGCCTTTATTCCTTCATACCGGCCGATCAGGAGGGCATCCATATCCTTCCCGCGAAATATCATCCCACGCGGGGAAACGGGAACTGCTCCTTTCTGCAGCATCATAGCAGCCAGACCATTGTCTCCGGTGATGATAATATCGCCGCGGGAAGCATGATTATGGATGTAGACATCAACCGCTTCCGGTTCATTATCGAGAACGACCGGAGTGGAATGGTACGACCTGTTCGAAACATGGGCCAGGCTGAATACAAAATAGGATGGAATCTCATTCTCGAAGGCAAATGAATCAATTTCCTGTTTAACAGGACAGGCATCGGCGTCTGTGTAAATAGCTATTAACAATCCACCCTTTCTCATTCGACAGTCCTAAACAAAATCCTGCTTCCTGTTTTAATAAATTTCGATTTTTATCAAAGGGATATTACAATTTTCTCCCGGGACTCAGCTTTTCTGAAACATATTCGCGATTAAATTCGCTGTTTCTTCCACTGCTTTACTGGATACATCGATAACCGTGCAGCCGATCTGTTCCATCACTCTCCGGGAATGAGCCAATTCCTGTTCAATCCGCTCCCGTTTGGCATAATTAGCTTCTGCTTTTAATCCCAGAGATTTCAGCCGTTCCATTCTTATATCATTCAGCTTTTCCGGACTGATCGTCAATCCAATACACTTTTTCGAGGAAATTCTGAACAATTCCTCCGGCGGTTCCACCTCCGGAACAAGCGGTACGTTGGCAACCTTGAGTCGTTTATGGGCTAGATACTGGGATAACGGTGTCTTGGACGTTCTTGAAACACCCACCAGTACAATATCTGCCCGCAGAATACCACCGGGGTCACGGCCGTCATCGTATTTCACCGCAAACTCTATTGCTTCTACTTTCCGGAAATAGTCTTCGTCCAATCGGTAAACAAGCCCGGGCTCGTATTTGGGATTCATACCGGAGACAGTCGTCATTTTTTCGAGCATCGGCCCGATGATATCAACCGTTTCTACTCCTTCTTCTCCCGCCCGTCTTAAAAGATAATCATTTTTTTCCGGAATAACAAGTGTGTAGGCTATCATAGCCCGTACTTCTCTGGCAAGCTCTATAACTTCCTCAATGGTACCTTCATCTTCTACATAAGGAATTCTGCGGATTTCCATGCCGCGTTCTCCGAACTGGCTGGCTGCCGCTTTCACAACCAATTCCGCGGTCTCCCCGACAGAATCAGAGACGACGTATACAATCGGACGCTCTCCGGTATTTGATTCCATCCCCATCCTCCTTGCCGTCAAAATTATTCTATCCATCCATCCGGTCATGAGAAAGATCGACAAGCACTTTGGTCATATTGGTTTTCGTGACTCTGCCTATGACTTCATACTGGTGGTTTTCTGTTTCTTTCACCACCGGAAGGGCATCAATCTGTTTTTCAATCAGCTTGTTGGCTACTTCAATAAGGAGGTCGTCTTTTTTACATACTGCGATATTGGGCATTCTGGTCATGATAATGCTCACGGGCATTGCTTCCAGTTCCTGTTTTCCAATACTTGCTCTGAGCAGGTCCTTGCGGGAAAGTACACCTACAAGACCAGCTTGATTATTGACGACAAACAGAGTACCGACATCTTCCAGAAACATCGTGCAGACCGCATCATACACAGAATGAGATTCATTAACGACGACTGGAATCGACTGGTAATCTTGAACCGTCAGTTTTTTCACTTTTTCCGTCAAAAGCTGGGACCCTGTTTTACCGGTAAAGAAATAGCCCACCCGGGGCCGTGCATCCAGAAATCCGGCCATCGTTAATATGGCAAGATCCGGACGAAGGGTGGCACGGGTTAACGATAACTTATCCGCAATGTGTTCCCCGGTGATTGGTCCGTTTTCTTTTACGATATTCAGAATATATTCCTGCCGGTCCGACAGTTCGATTATCATCACCGCCTTAAGGCCGCTTCTTTTCCTGCAGCGGTCTGATTCTTTCCTCCATTATATCCTAATGCGCGGAAGATGACCATGTAGAGGTTTCATCTCTGTGCATACTATTTAGTCTTGGCTGACATAATACGAGTCACATATAAAATAATCAAGAAAATACAATCTGCCTGAAATCAGCAAAGCGGCTGATTTCAGAGGATAGATGCTTCATCATAGCCAGGCGGTTGTTCTTTAATGCTTCATCATCAGCCATTACCATCACGTGCTCAAAGTAGGAATGAATGAATGGCTTCAGTGTTTCCAGGTATTTATAGGCAGTCTGGATATCGGCCGTTTCAAGTGCATTCGGGAGTTCTTTTTCCAGTGTTTGAGCGGCTTGGTAAAGTTGTACTTCTTCGTCTGCCTGCAGCAGATCTTTATTCACAGCAGAAAGGTTGTCTTCGGCTTTTCGGGCGATGTTGGTCACCCGGCTTAATGCTTCGACCATATCTTTAAATGATTCATCTTCTGAGACGGACTGCAGAAAAGCTGCCTTCCCGGTTATTTCGCGCACCTGGCTTCCGGGATTTTCAAGAACGGCATCAGCGATATCATGACGAATCCCCTGTTCACTGAGCAGCGTTTTCAGTCTTAAACGGAAAAAGGACAGGATCTCTTCTTCCACTGTGCGGGCGGGCTGCTGAAGCAGTCCTGCTATTTCCGCTTCACGCACTGCCTGATGGACAAATGTTTCAAGCGGTACGGCCACGTTATGTTCCATTAAAATCCGGGCTGCTCCGGCTGCCTGTCTCCGCAGACCGTGCGGATCCTGGGAGCCGGTTGGAATTAATCCGATACCGAAACAGACGGCTATTGTGTCCATTTTTTCAGCCAAACCGAGCACTGCTCCCGGATCGGAGGCGGGTACGTCATCGGAAGCGTGTTTTGGTTTATAGTGTTCGCGGACAGCTTGAGCCGTCTCTGGATTTTCCCCTGCCAACAGCGCATATTTTTCTCCCATGAGCCCCTGCAGTTCGGTAAACTCATCCACCATCAACGTGACAAGATCAAACTTGGAAATGGCGGCTGCCCGTGTCGTATCAGCTGTCATTTTTTCATTGAGCTGAAACAGGGTTCCATAGGAAGAAGCAAGATCCCGGACTCTTTGGACTTTGTCGCCGATGGTTCCAAGATCTTCATGAAAGACAATCGAATCGAGTTTCGCCGTTGCATTGTCCGGTGTAAGTTTCTGGTCTTCTTCATAGAAAAATACGGCATCCGATAATCTGGCACGAATCACTTTTTCATTCCCTTTTTGAACATTTTCCAAGTGTTCGGCATTTCCGTTACGTATAGTAACAAAGTAAGGGAGAAGTTTCCCATTTTTGTCTTCCACCGGAAAATAACGCTGATGCTCCCTCATGGAAGTAATAAGTACTTCTTCCGGAAGTTCCAGAAAACGTTCCTCAAACTTTCCATAAAGTGCCGTCGGGTATTCCACCAGGTTATTCACTTCTTCCAGCAGATCTTCGGTAATGAGAATATGCCAGCTTTGTTTGTCTGCCATATCATGAATCTGCCGGCGTATCGTTTCTCTCCGCTTTTCCGGATCGACCATTACATACTGCTCAAGCAGTGTCTGTTCATAAGATCCGGCATCAGGGATATCTGCTGCTCCGCCGAGTACACGGTGGCCGTAGGATCGTCTTCCGCTGTCCACATCGGTAATCGTAAACGGAATAACTTCGCTGCCAAACAAAGCGGTCAGCCAGTGGATAGGACGGACAAATCGGAGGTCATACGTACTCCACCGCATATTCTTGGGGAATGTCAAGCTCGTGATGACTTCGCCAATTCCTTCCAGTATTTCAGCAGCTGCCCTTCCTTTTTCTTCTTTGCGTACGAAGACGTACTCACTGCCTTTTACATCCTGAAAATAAAGATCTTTCAATTCAGCGCCCTGGCCGCGGGCAAAGCCGGCTGCTGCTTTTGTCCAGTTCCCATCTTCGTCAACAGCAATCTGACGGGCCGGACCTTTTGCTTCTTCCATTACATCTTCCTGCATACCAGCCAGATGATTGACTCTTACAGCAAGACGGCGCGGGGTGGAAAAAGCATCAATGGAATCAAAAGCGAGGCGGTTTTCTGTCAACCACTGACCAACTTTCTGCTGCAGCTGCTGCATTGCATCTGTCACAAAACGGGCCGGCATTTCTTCCATTCCGATTTCAAGCAGAAAATGCTGATTACTCATGACGGGATTCCTCCTCTTTTAACAACGGGAAGCCGAGCTTTTCCCGTTCTTCATAATAGGCAGACGCACATTTACGGGCCAGGTTTCGTACTCTGGCAATATATCCGGTTCGTTCTGTTACCGATATTGCTCCTCCGGCATCAAGCAGATTAAAAACGTGCGAACATTTCAGCACGTAGTCATAGGCCGGAAACACAAGTTTCTCCTCCAGCGCGCGCTGTGCTTCTTTTTCGTAAACGGCAAATTCCTTAAAGAGCATGTCGTGATCCGCAACATCAAACGTGTAGCGGGAATGTTCATACTCCGGCTGCAAAAAGACATCACCGTACGTAAAGCCGTCGACCCAGGTCAGATCAAATACGTTTTCCTTGTCCTGAATGTAAGAGGCAATTCGTTCAATGCCGTACGTTATTTCAACGGCTACCGGATCCGAATCAATGCCGCCGACCTGCTGGAAATATGTAAACTGGGTGATTTCCATCCCATCGAGCCATACTTCCCAGCCCAGGCCCCATGCACTCAAGGTCGGAGCTTCCCAGTTGTCTTCCACAAAACGGATGTCGTGTTCTCTCGGATTAATGCCGAGTTCTTCCAGACTGCGCAGATAGATATCCTGAATATCAAGCGGGGACGGTTTCATAATCACCTGAAACTGGTGATGCTGGTACAGACGGTTCGGATTCTCCCCGTACCTTCCGTCCGCTGGTCGTCTCGAAGGTTCCACATACGCTGTATTCCAGGGCTCTGGTCCGATACTCCGCAAAAAAGTCATCGGGTTCATCGTGCCTGCCCCTTTTTCGACGTCATATGCCTGCATAATCAAGCAGTTCTGTTCCGCCCAGAAATTCTGGAGCTTTAAAATCATGTCCTGTACATTCATAAGCCAGCCTCCTTTATTCACTAAAAAGACCCGTCCCTATATACCAGGCGGGTATATAGGGACGGGTCTGAATGATCCGCGGTTCCACCCTATTTGCCTGCCTTCTGCCGGCAGGCCGCTTTAAAAATATCGTATGCTCCGGAACGCCTTCATCATCATCATTCACGCAGCTCCCACCGTCCTGCGCTCGCTTTTGGAATCAGAGGATCATTACTACTTTCCTTCTACGCACTATCAATCATGTATAAGCATCATACTGAACGTATCATCCTTTTGTCAAGTACGGCAGATCGTTCATTCCCATCTTTCCATCTGCTCAAGAAACCGTTTCGATTTCAATTGAAGGCCGGTGTATTCCTGGTAATAGGAATCCAGCACAAGCCTGAGTTCGTCTTTTGTCTTCTGACTAAGAGAAATATCGCCGAAACGACCGATATCAAGATGAAAAAATGTTCGCAGAAGCTGCACTGTTTTCGGCTGTATGGCAATTCTGCGTTCATCCACGTGAAAACAGCGGTGGCACAGAAACCCTGCTTCTTTGACGGAAAAATGAAACGTCCCTTCTTTGCTGCCACAATGAGTACACTCTTCCAACACCGGTTTGATGCCCGCTTGTGCCGTCATTTTCATTTCGAAAATACGGACGAGCACTTCTGCGTCATCTTCATCGTTCATCCGCTGCAAAAGCTGCAGTACCAGTTCAAATAAAAATGGATTTTTTTCCTGTTCTTCTGTCAGCTTATCAAGCAGTTCCACGATATAGGATGCATACGCAGTCCGTACAATATCATATCGTATTGTCCGGAACGAGTCGATGGTATCTCCCTGGTTCAATGTTTTCATACCAGTTGATCTGTAGTACAAAAAATAGGCATTCACAAATGGCTGCGCGACCGCTGCCAATTTGCTTTTAGGTTTTTTCGCGCCGCGTGCCATAACCGATATTTTTCCGGCTTCTCTCGTGAAAAGCTTGAGTATGCTGTTCGTTTCCCCGTACGCAAACGTGCGCAGTACAATTCCTTCCGCTTTTTCAAGCATGGCTTACCTTCCCTGTTATTCCAGCTCCTCCCTGGTACTTTCTTCTTTGTTGTCCAGGGTATTCTGTTCGATTTCTTTTGTCAGCAGATAAGCGTCAATGTTTCCTGTCATATAAAACAAGTCCCAGGGAAGCAGGTCCTTTTCAAGCATGGCAGACACCCTCTCTTTCACGGATCGTCGTATAGACTGCTTGTAATTAGGATGTCAGGCCTCCCTCAGGAACATGCCCTGTAATATTTGCCTAATCAGTATTCCTCTTCCGAGTATCCATATTCATTAAGCTGAAAACGGCTGTTCCGCCAGTCTTTCTGTACTTTAACCCAGAGATCGATATGCACTTTTGAGCCGAGCAGGGATTCAATATCCACTCTCGCGCGTTTCCCTATTTCTTTCAGCATGCTGCCCTGTTTGCCTATAATGATGCCTTTTTGCGAAGATCGTTCCACAACAATGACCGCAGCGATATAAACCGCTCCTTCTTCCCGCTCTTTCATATCTTCGATGTAAACAGCAATGGAATGGGGGACCTCGTCTTCTGTGAGATGAAGAACTTTTTCCCGCACCAGTTCACTTACAACAAATCGTTCGGGGTGATCGGTAAGCTGGTCCTCCGGATAATACTGCGGACCCTCTTCAAGATACCCGGTAATCTGCTCAATTAACGTGTCCACGTTGTTTCCCTGCAGTGCTGAAATTGGTACAACTTCCGAAAAGTCCGCACGATGCCGATATCCATCAATCTTTTCCAGCAGCTTGTCCGGATGAAGCTGATCAATCTTGTTAATGACGAGAAAAACAGGAGTGGAAACGTTTTTCAGCTGTTCGAGAATATACGATTCACCCGGCCCGAACCGGTCATTTGCATCAATAATAAACAAAATAAGATCTACATCCTGAAGGGTCTGGACAGCGGACTGAACCATAAAATCACCAAGCCTGTGTTTGGGCTTGTGAATACCCGGCGTATCAATAAATATAACCTGGGCCTCAGCACTTGTGTACACACCCTGAATACGATTTCTCGTTGTCTGCGGCTTTTCACTCATGATTGCAATTTTCTCGCCGAGAACATAATTTAAAAGGGTTGATTTTCCTGCATTCGGTCTGCCGATAATGGCAGCAAAGCCCGACTTAAATCCTTCACTCATTGTTCATATCCTCTGCTTCAAAAGCTCCCGGAAGCAATGCAGCCATCGTTGTGACGTTAATATCCCCTTTAAGGTTTGCAAGAATAACCCGGGCATCCGGACGCAGAAATTCGGAGAGAACCTGCCTGCACGCACCACACGGAGCGACCGGTCCCGGTGTATCTGCAGTAACAGCGATTTCATTGATATTTTTTTCACCGAAGCTTACTGCTTTAAAAACAGCTGTCCGTTCGGCGCAGTTGGTCAGACCATAAGAAGCATTCTCTATATTGCATCCTGTAAATACCTGACTATTCTCTGTGGATACAGCAGCACCAACCCCGAATTTGGAATATGGAACGTATGCTTTGTCCCTCGCTGCTGCTGCTTTCTCGATAAGTTCCTGATCTAACATGTCTGTATCACTCCTTCATTTATGGAAATAACCGGCTCATAACCGGCCCATAGAAAATAAGAATCCCAATAATCGCGGCTGCAGCACTGTAAACTAAAACAGCCGCCGCGGCAATGTCTTTCGCTTTTTCTGCGGCGGGGTGATAGTCTTCTGTAATCATATCGACCACCCGCTCCACTGCTGTGTTCATGACCTCAAGGGCGAGCATTCCTCCTATGACCAGGGCAAGTATCATCCAGTGAAAAAGCGGGATGGAAAAAACAAACCCGCAGATGACAGCCGCTGCTGCAGCCAGAAGGTGGAACTTCATATTCTGTTCATGCCAAACAACCAGTGTCAACCCCGCCCAGGCACAGCGGAAAGACCGGAAGAGCCGCTGCCTTGTCTGTTTTCTATCTTTCAAGTCCATAGTCACGCAGTATCGATTCCTGACGGCCGAACATCATCCGTTCCTGTTCCGGTTCCTCATGCGTGTAACCGAGAAGATGAAGCAGTCCGTGCACCGCAAGAAATGCAATCTCCCTTTTCAGACTATGCCCGTATGCCTCAGCCTGCTCTTCTGCTTTTTCCATACTGATGATAATATCACCGAGCAGTTCCGGCATGTCCGTCTGCAGAGGGGTTTCCTCCCCTTCATTCAAGGCAAACGAAATGACATCCGTCGGTTTGTCCATCCCCCGGTACTGACTGTTTATCTCTTGTATCGTTTCATTGTCCGTCACGGTCACAGAAAGTTCCGCCTGATCCGGTACACCTTCAACTGAGGCAGCCTGTATCAGAACGTCTGTCAGAAGACTTCGAAGTTCATCGGATACTGATTCGGTTTCATCAATTAAGTCTACAACCATACTCATTTATTTCCCTCCTGAGCGCTCGTCGTGCCGGGGCGTTCTCCCCGGTTCCCGGTGCTGCGCGGGGATTCCGCCTCTTCATAGGCATCGAGGATCTGCTGGACAATCGTGTGCCGCACTACATCACTTGGCTGCAGGTATATAAACCCGATGTTTTTAAGATGATTGAGAATGTGGACAGCGGTTCTTAATCCGGACTGCTGCCCTTTTGGAAGGTCCACCTGGGTCAGGTCGCCGTTCACAACCATCTTGGATCCAAAACCGAGCCTTGTCAGAAACATTTTAATCTGTTCTCTGGTCGTGTTCTGCGCTTCATCAAGAATGACAAAGGAGTCCTCCAAAGTTCTCCCTCTCATATAGGCAAGCGGAGCTACTTCAATGGTCCCCCGCTCCATTAGACGGGCTGTGTGCTCCACTCCGAATATATCATGCAGAGCATCATAGAGTGGACGCAGGTAAGGGTCCACCTTCTCCTTTAAATCCCCTGGAAGAAAGCCGAGGCTCTCACCGGCTTCCACCGCCGGCCGTGTTAAAACGATTTTTTTTACACCGCCTTCTTTCAGGGCATTTACCGCCATAACAACAGCGAGGTATGTCTTCCCTGTTCCCGCAGGACCAATTCCAAAAATCAGATCTTTCTTCCGGATCGTGTCGACATACTCCTTCTGCCCGAGCGTTTTTACAACAATCGGCTTTCCTTTTACGTTGACCGCAATCGTTTCCTGATAAAGATCTTCCAGCTGATCCAGTTTATCTTCCCCGGCAAGCTGAACCGCATAAATAACGTCTCGTTCTGAAAGCTTGATACCGTTGCGCAAAAGACGCACCAGGCAATCCAGCACCTGTTCTATTAACTCTGCGGCTTCTTTATCCCCGGTAACAACCAGTGATTCGCCGCGGGTCGTAATGGAAACATCCAGCTTTTCTTCGATCCGCTTCAAGTGTATATCATGAGGACCGAATAAATCCTGCATTTCATTCGTATCCTGCACTTCCAGTTCAATGACATGCTTTTCTGCCAATCTTCTCATTCTCCTTGGATGATCGGTGTTTCCGATTTGATATCTTCCAGCACTTTATAGTGCATAACTAGTTTAACTTTACCATTACGGGCGTCCTCGTGCAAAATTTTTTCCGACATAATTCTGGCATCTTCAGGCAGATAGTGGTTCATTTTTGTGTTTGCTGCTTTTTTTGTTTGAGAGATGATATCTTTAGTGTTTTGGCTTGTCGTGCGGCGCTCCTTATATTTTTCGATATGAAAGGAAAAGGGGAAGCTTCGATTCCATGCAGAAAGACGATACTCTTTTTGATTTAGAACATGATCGGTAAATTGTCCATCCGCTTGAAATCCCCAGATCGGGAAATTCAATTGAAAGGCTTGAAGTCTGAATGTTGAAGCCTCTTTCCCTGTCAACGTTTCCTGCAGTCTTTCCCGGGGAAGGGAGACGGTTACTTTATACCATGTCTCACCCCACACTTCACCAGCAGCTCCGACTGCTTCGGTTTCTTCTCCTTCTCCTATGTAGCCTGAGATGAGAAGGTCACCTTCATGCACAAGCTCATTTTTCTGAACAACGGGCTTTCCTTTCTCGGCAAAAATCCGTTGAATCACAGCTGTTTTGGAAGCCGTCAGATGTCTTGGAGATGGATTGTCTGTTTCGTCCGGCAGTGACTGTTCGGCAACTTCAAATTCAAAGCTTGTCCCATGTTGATGCAGGCCGATCCAGGTCGTTCCCTCGACTTCTTCCATCAGCATTGTTTGAAGCGTATCCACATCCGGAACAAGAAACTGAAATCCACCGGGTTTCACTCCCATCTCCTCCAGATGTTTCTCAAGCTCTTTTTCCAGAGGAGGGGAAGCTCCTTGAATATCAACGTTCCAAATCATTTTCGAAAGTAGAAAAAGGGTCAACACAAAAATTCCCAGGCCGGCAGCCATTCCCACACGACGTGAAACCACCGTTTTCATCCTATCTGCTTTTGAAGGAGACGCCACTTCCATGTCACATCCAACGTTATTTACCAGTTTCTCCAACATTGATAGACTACTTGACGTCGTAGAAAATTCTACACAGCGGCTGTCTATTCTTTTGATATCTGCAAGGACCAAAGAACAGCGGATACACTCGTTCACAGCGTCTTCCACCCGTTCACCGGCTACCCGGATCCGTACGCTGCGCCAGCCCTTATGTTCACCCATTTATTCCTCCCTCCTTTCTGCTGTCTTTATACGCTATCTCCTCAATAATCCCTTCGATAAGCAGTTCTTCCGGATATATTTTCTTTATAATAAATTGTTCACCCTTTATAATCAGCTCTTTATCCAGTACGTGAAGTTCGATTCTGTCTTCAAAAAAGCTCCGGACACCGTGATGGTTCTCTACAAGTAAATGATGCTGACCAACCATGGTCAACCGGGGCGTATCTATAATCACATCTTCCGGCACCGTTAATTTTCTCGTCAGCCAGCTTTTCCACTGTTCCAGCATCTCTTACACCCCTATTCACATCCTATGACGTTTTTCAGGATGTATCCCCCTTACTGCACAAAAAAAAGAGCCTGGGACAAAAATAAAATAGGCGGAGGAAAAACACGAATGTCCGGCGGCGTTGTTCAACCATTGTCCAGCAGCGGAGCCAACATGCTTGGACTCCTGCTCCAAATGAACTGCACGAGTCGCGGGTCCCCGCAGGATGTGCGGTCAGGTCAGCGCCCGCACGTGTCGTACTTCCACAGGCTAATGACGTTTACCGGGGCGCGGAACCATCTAAAGTGCCTTCGGAATCATTCATAGTGACGTTTATGGACGCGCCGGATACTATAAAGTGCCTCAGGTGTTATGCCCAACGACGTTTCAGGGGGTCCTTTTCCACCTAAAGTGCCTTCGGGACTATTTCTCTCCCTTTTCCTGCCATGACGCGGACTCTTTGCTGCGTCGACCCGTTCATTTTTCCGCTGCACGCCGTCTCGATTCGTTCCTAATGACGTTTACCGGGGCACCAAACCATCTAAAGTGCCTTCGGAATCATTTATAGTGACGTTTGTGGACGCGCCGGGTACTATAAAGTGCCTTCGGCGATGTGCCCAACGACGTTTTAGAGGATCCTTTTCCACCTAAAGTGCCTTCGGAACTATTTCTCTCCCTTTTCCTTCCATGACGCGGGCTCTTTGCTGCGTCGACCCGTTCATTTTCCGCTGCACGCCGTCTCGATTCGTTCCTAATGACGTTTACCGGGGCACCAAACCACCTAAAGTGCCTTCGAAATCATTCATAGTGACGTTTATGGACGCGCCGGGTACTATAAAGTGCCTTCGGCGATGTGCCCAACGACGTTTTAGAGGGTCCTTTTCCCCCTAAAGTGCCTTAGAACCCATTTGCAACGAATGTCGGTCCCCCAAACCTGAACACAGCAAACAAACGCCCGCATTTTCTGCGTCCGTACGGCCGGATCCGTTCAGGTGTTGTTTCAATGCCGGCCAACGGGTCCTGAAACGGCCGGATGCAAAGAAGACACGGTGAGCCCCAGCGAACCGATGCCGCCCTTGTGCTCTGGAGTAAAAGCGAAGTATGTTGGCGCAGCGGTACCTCTCCAAAATAAAGAATGCCGAACGATTTAAAAAATCGTTCGGCATTCTTTATCTGATTTAGGTTTTGTCCCAGACTCGTGCTTGATTCAGTATTTTACTGCATACGGCTGCGGCTTCCTCTGTGAGAAGTCCCGTACTGTCTGCTTCTTTTGGAAACGGGAGGACCTAATATTTCCGCCCACAGTATCCCCTGCTTTGCATTTGCAGGGGTTATGGGTGCAATACCTGCAGCCGCCGTCCCCCGGTTTTCACCGGAACCTTCAGGAGCCGAAGAACCCCCTGGAGAACGGAGTGCTTCACTCGTGAGCTCGCGGGCCCTTTCCTGCTTTTTGCGAAGCTCTTCCATCTGCTGTTCATACCCGCTTTCCGGGTTGGAAGGAGACCCCGCTGCTGCAGGGTCGGATTCTGCCTCCGGCACAGGACTGGTCGGTCTTCTGCCGGCGGACTGCGGCTGGTTTTCCTTTTGAGCTTCCTGTCCGGTTTGGTTCTGCTGTGTCGGCCCGGCTTCTTCCCCTGACTCCTCATTTCCGGAAAAGACGCGCCCGAACAGGGAAATCAGACCGCCGGCAATCAAGCCCAATATCAAAAAGTTGTCGAAAATCAGTTCAATCAAGGCTTCCAAAGGGACCACCCTTTCTTTCTTACTGCCTTGGAATTTTTACAATGGATTGTCCGTCTGACTGCTGCCATCGTCATCGTTTCCTTTGGTTTCCCTGCCGATGGCTCCTCTCATATCTGTATCCGCGTTGACATTCTGATAGTTCATATAATCCATCACCCCGAGATTGCCGGCCTTGAATGCTTCAGCCATAGCCATTGGTACTTCAGCTTCTGCTTCGGTAACCTTGGCGCGCATTTCTTCAACGCGGGCTTTCATCTCCTGCTCGTGGGCTACTGCCATCGCACGGCGTTCTTCAGCTTTCGCCTGGGCGATATTTTTATCCGCCTCGGCTTGATCCGTCTGAAGGCCTGCACCGATGTTTTTGCCGATATCAATGTCGGCAATATCGATGGAGAGGATTTCAAAAGCTGTCCCGGAGTCCAGGCCTTTTTTCAGGACAGTCTGGGAGATCAAATCCGGATTCTCCAGAACCGCTTTATGGTCTTTGGAAGAACCAATCGTCGATACAATACCTTCCCCGACACGGGCAATTACCGTATCTTCACCGGCACCACCTACAAGACGGTCAATGTTTGCACGGACGGTGATTCTTGCTTTCGCCTTCACTTCAATACCATCCATCGCAACACCGGCAATAAACGGTGTTTCAATTACTTTCGGGTTGACACTCATCTGTACGGCTTCCAGTACATCACGGCCGGCCAGATCAATGGCGGCACAGCGTTCAAATGTTAATTCAATGTTGGCCCGCTGGGCGGCAATCAGAGCATTGACAACCCGGTCCACGTTACCACCGGCAAGATAATGCCCTTCCAGTTTATTCAGTTCAATTTGGAGACCGGCTTTTTCCGCTTTGATCAACGGATTGACCACTCTTTTTGGAATAACACGGCGGAGCCTCATACCAACCAGCTGGAAAATACCGATTTTAACTCCCGCTGCGAGCGCGGAAATCCAAAGCGCTATCGGCACAAACGTAAACAAGAGAGCCAGAAGAATAAAGGCAAGCACCAGTACAATAATTAATGTCAAATTCACGGACGGATCCATGGAAGAACCTCCTTCAGCTTTATTCGTTTATGTCACGCACTACAATTCTGGAACCTTCTGCTTTCACAATTTTTACATCTCGTCCTTTTTCAATATATCCTCCTTCCAATACAACGTCAAGCCTTTCATCCCCCATCTGCATGGAGCCGGAAGGACGGAGAGGCGTTAATGATTTTCCGGTTTGTCCTATAAGTTCCGGGCGGCTTTCATTGGAAATAAAACCTTCATCTGTCGTCACAGAGTCTTCGAGCACAAAACGTTTCACCGGCCCCCGTTTTTTAAAGACCGAAAACATCAAAATAACAGTCACAGCCGACAAAACGAGCGCGATAAGAATGGAAACAGCAATGTTCAGCGTCGAATAGGAAGCAAAAAACAGACTGCTGATAAAAGCTCCTGCTCCAAGCAGACCAAAAATGCCAAAACCGGGGATGAACAGTTCCACTCCCACCAGGATTATGCCTGCTCCTGCAAGAACCAATGCTTCATATCCTGCAAAACCGGCTATCATGTGACCGAAGAAAAACAACCCCAAAGACGATGCACCGAGAATACCGGCGATACCGAACCCGGGTGAGTAAAGCTCCATAATCAGGCCTATACTTCCGACAGACAGTAAAATCGGAATGAGGACAGGGTTGGTGACAAAGCGGGCGATTTTTTCCGCCGCACTCACCTGTACTTCCTGTACTTCTGCGTTGGAGAAGTTCAGTTCCTGGAGCAGGGCTTCCCTGTTTTCAGGGGTATACTCCGCATAATTCACTTCCGCAGCTTCTGATGCCGTAAGCGTTAACAATTCTCCTTTTCCGGCACTGTATTCCGGCATGTCAACAGAGGGATCCGCCATGGCCCGCGCGTACCGGGGATTACGGCCGTTCAATTCAGCGGCGTTCTGCATGTTTTTCTCCCAGCTCGACTGGGCCTTCGTACCTGCAGCATTGCCGGACCCGGTGATGACCTGCGCCGCTCCCATCTGTGTATCAGGTGCCATAGCGATTTCATCAGCGCTGAGCGCAAGGTAGGCGCCGGCCGACATGGCTTGTTCCACGACATACGCTGTCGTCGGCACGGAAGCATCCTCGATAAGGGAGGCAATGTCGCCTGCAGCATCCACAGCACCACCTGGTGTATCGATTTCAAAAATGATGTGATCGGCACCCGCTGATTCAGCATCTTCCACCGCCCGCTCAAGAAACGCTTTCAAACCGCTCTCCACTGTTTGTTCCACCGGGATGATGAATACCTTATCCTTTTCAGCAGCTTCGGCTTCATGATGTGAAAGCACCACAAACAGCACAAACAGAGACAGAAGCACGGCCGCTGATTTTCTCATGAAATGAACCATTCCACTCCCTCTTTCCCTGATGTTTACTTATTCCTGCATGCCGGCTGGGCAGTCCGTCCTTTCATCTACGAATAAACCATTCTTTGGTTTCAGTTCCGGCTGTCCCTACCTTTATTATATCATTTTTTTATGTATTCACCTACGACATCGGTTGCACAGAGACTATAAAATCATTTTCTGCTTTTTTGTTTGATAAAAAAACATTCCTCCGGTTTGGAGGAATGCTTTTCTCAGGTCAAATGTTTACGGACAAACTGGTTTACCAGTTTTCCATCCGCACGTCCCTGCACTTTCGGCATGACAGCGGACATGACCGTTCCCATATCGCTGCCTGATGAAGCACCGGTTTCTGTGATGGTTTCCTGTACAATACGATCCAGCTCTTCTTCAGACAGTGATTCGGGCATATATTCAGATAGAATAGCAAGTTCCTTTTCTATCTCTTCTGTTAAATCATCTCTTCCCGCATTCTCAAACTCATGGAGGGATTCTTTGCGCTGTTTCCATTCACGGTTCAGAACACTCAAAGCATCCTGTTCCTGCAGCTCCCTGCCTTCTTTAATCGCTTCATTCTGAAGGGAAGATTTAACACCCCTGAGAACAGAAAGCCTTTTTTTATCCTTGGCTTTCAAGGCACGTTTTACATCTTCATTCAAACGATCCATGAGTTGCAGCGTGAAGCACCTTCTTTCACTTAGGATTTACGTTTTCTAGCCGCTTCTGATTTTCTCTTACGCTTTTCGCTCGGTTTTTCGTGGAACTTGCGCTTACGTACTTCAGCCATTGTTCCTTCTTTCGAAAGATCTTTCTTAAAACGGCGAAGAGCAGCATCAATATTCTCGTTCTTGCGAACACGGGTCTCAGCCATCTGAATCCCCCCCTCCAAACAACCAGTACAGCTGATTTTTCCAGCAGGAGAATCACGGGCTGTCTATCCGGCCTGCGGACAACAAACCGATTTCCTCATGGAAAAAACAACTATTTTCACAAATTATATAACATGATAATCGAAAAATCAATACTTTCTATAATACAAGCATCACGGTTTAATAAGATGATGTGCCGCTTTCTCCGGAAACAATGGCAGCACCGGAACTGGTGCCGATTCTTTCCGCACCGGCTTCTATCATCGCAAGGGCTGTCTGCTGGTCTTTCACGCCTCCACTTGCTTTTACTTTCGCTTGATTGCCAACGACACGCTTCATCAATTTAACATCTTCAAGCGTGGCACCGCCGCCTGCAAATCCGGTCGATGTTTTGACAAAATCCGCACCTGCCTGAACAGCAGCACGGCATGCCGCTTCCTTTTCTTCATCGGAAAGAAGCACGGTTTCAATGATCACCTTAACGAGCGCCTGATCAGAAGCCGCCTGAACAACAGATTCAATATCGGAACGGACTTCATCTTCTCTGCCGCTTTTAAGCGACCCTATATTGATAACCATATCGACTTCTGAAGCCCCTAGTCTGACGGCCTCTTTTGTTTCATAAGCTTTTACGGCAGATAACGCTGCCCCGTGGGGAAACCCGATCACTGTGCAGACTTTCACCGGGGTTTCTGCCAGAATGGCAGCTGCTGCAGCAACGTGGGACGGGTGGATACAAACCGAGGCAAACTCATATTCCGCCGCTTCACGACACAGGGCTTCCACCTGTCCGGAGGTGGATTCAGGTTTTAACAATGTGTGATCGATGGTGGAAGCAAGGGAACTACTCATATCCTTCATCC
Organism: Salibacterium qingdaonense; assembly: GCF_900114715.1. GTDB lineage: Bacteria > Bacillota > Bacilli > Bacillales > Marinococcaceae > Salibacterium > Salibacterium qingdaonense. Next base: position 145,349 of record NZ_FOTY01000003.1, on the reverse strand, counting down.
TTTCTATGGGGCTATGCAAGCACTCTGTCTTCTTCTTCGCGGGCTTCCCTGATATATTCGCCCATATTATAGGGATATCCTGCTTTTGTGATTTGCACTTTAACGATGGAGCCTATTAACTCTTCAGCCCCTTCAAATTTAACGCGCAGATAATTGGAGGTGTAACCGGTAAGAAGCCCTGTCTCTTCGTCTTTTTCTTCCGGTATAACATCCAGCTCTCTGCCTTCATAATCGCCGGCGTATTCTTTTGCAAGCTGATTCGACAGTTCAATCAGCTGCTGCACTCTGTTTTGTTTGATGTCGCTGTCCACCTGGCCGTCCATTTTGGAAGCCGGTGTGCCGGATCTTTTTGAAAATGGAAAGACGTGCAGTTCGGAGAATTTATTGTCTCTGATAAATTGATACGTCTCCCGGAATTCTTCTTCTGTTTCGCCGGGGAATCCGACAATGACATCCGTGGTAACAGCAAGACCCGGAAGTGCCTGCTTCAGCTTATCGAGCTGCTGGGCATAATACTGTGTCGTATACTTTCTCCTCATCCGCTTGAGCACCGTATCGGAACCGGACTGCAGCGGCACATGGAGATGATTAACGATCTTTTGGGACCGGTCAATAACATCAATGACTTCATCGGTAATCTGACTGGCTTCTATGGACGAAATCCGCAGGCGCTTCAGGCCTTCCACTTTTTCCAGCTCTTTTAAGAGAGCCGCGAAATTATAGTCTTTCATGTCTTCGCCGTATCCGGCGGTATGAATACCGGTCAGTACAATTTCTTTATATCCGGCTTCAACAAGCTGATGTGCCTGATGCAGAACATCTTCTGGTCTTCTGGAACGCAGAAGCCCCCGGGCCCATGGAATGATGCAGAACGTACAGAAATTGTTGCAGCCTTCCTGAATTTTCAGAGATGCTCTTGTGCGGTCCGTGAATTCAGGAACATCCAGCTCTTCATATACTCGTGTTTTCATGATGTTTCCTACCCCGTTAATCGGTTCCCGTTCTTTTTTGAACTGTTCAATATAACCGATCATTTTGGAACGGTCCTGGGTTCCCACTACAACATCCACGCCGGGAATATCCATAATCTCAGCAGGCGATGTCTGAGCGTAGCAGCCTGTAACACACACTACCGCATCCGGATTTTTACGTACCGCACGACGGATAACCTGACGGCTTTTCTTATCACCGGTGTTGGTGACGGTACAGGTGTTGATCACGTAGACGTCTGCACTCTTTTCAAATTCTTCTTTTTCATATCCGGCGTTTTTAAACAGCTGCCAGATGGCTTCTGTTTCATAATGATTTACTTTACAGCCAAGGGTATGAAAGGCAACAGAAGACATATATGTTCACCTCAATATTTCATAATGATAGGACAGAGCGGAAAGAAAATAGAGAGAAGCGGATTCGCTCCGTAAAATCCGCGGCCCCAGACTCACAGGGCGGCAGCCGCTTTGATCGAGAGCCTGCGCTTCATCACGGCTGATTCCACCTTCCGGACCAATGAGGGCCAGAATGGATGCAGGACGGGAAGAAAATATGTCCGCCGCTGCATGATGCTCACCACTTTTTGCCGTTTCTTCATCTAAATACAGGGAAGCTTCGTATGTCGAAGCTTCCTCCATCATGTCCCGGGTGGAGGCATAATACGAAATATCCGGAATGTATTGTCTTCCGGATTGTTCCGCTGCTTCTTTGGCAATTTTACGGAGCCGCTGAAGTTTCTTTTCCACTTTACTGCTATCCCATTTTACCACAGATCGTCCTGCTGCAAACAACAGAAAGGAGCGTGCCCCCAGTTCCGTCCCCTTCTGCACAACCAGATCAAGGTTATCTCCTTTGATTAAAGCCTGGGCAACAGCGGCATATACCGGAAGTTCCGGACTGCTTTCTATATCTTCCAAAATGTCAGCCGCGACCGACTCTTTATCTACACTTCGGATCCTGCAGTGTGTCCGTCGCCCCTGATTATTCAGGCATTCAATATGGCTTCCGGGCTCAAGCCTCACTACTTTGGAAATGTGTTTGACGTCTTCCCCTGTAATGACTACATCGTTTTCAGTCATTTGTTCAGGTTTTACAAAATAACGCTGCACGCTATCCACCCCGGATTTTTTGATTCTGTTTTTTTACAGCTGTAATAACTGTCCAGTCTTCCATGTCCTGTGTACGAACAATTTCAAAGTTTTCTTTTTCCAATGCTTCCATGACTTCATTTTTCTTCCCCGAAATAATACCGGAAGTAATGAAAAGTCCTCCCGGCTTCAAAGCTTTCCATGCATCAGGGGCGAGTCGGATAATAATGTGGGCGAGTATATTGGCAGCAATGATGTCAGCCTGGTGATGTTCGTGGTCGAGTAGATTGTTTTGTTTTACCGTCACCGTATTTCCCACGTTATTGAAGGCCGTATTATCGCGGGCCGCCTCTACTGCTGTCTGATCAAGGTCAAGTGCGAGAACTCGTGCTGCTCCGAATTTGGCTGCGCCAACAGCCAGCACGCCGGAGCCGGTGCCGACATCTATTACCTCTTCTCCCCCCTTGATTTCCTGTTCAAGGGCCTGCAGGCATAAAACAGTCGTTGGGTGCGTCCCTGTGCCAAAAGCCATGCCGGGATCAAGTTCCATCACTTTTTCTTCCCTGTTCCCGGGCACATAAGGCTCCCAGGAAGGGGTGATAGTGAGAGTGTCAGTCACCTTTACCGGTTTGTAGTACTGTTTCCAAGCGTGTGCCCAGTCTTCTTCCTCGACTTCGGTAATAGTTACTTCATTACGTCCGATGTCGATATCATGCAGGAGCAGATCGTTGACAGACTGTTTGATTTCTTCCAGCGTTTCTCCGACAAAGCTGCTTGCTGAAAAGTAGGATTTCAGTACAACTCCTTCTTCCGGGTACTCTGAGCCGTTAAGATCGTATATCTCATCCTCGGCCGCGTCCCAGTCACGGTAAGGATCTCCGGAGTCTTCAATCACAACTCCACTTGCTCCGCCCTCATGCAGGATGTTGGAAATTGGTTCCACCGCTTCCTGCGTTGTATGAATTCGAAACTCCAGCCATTTCACTCACACCAGCTCCATTTTTTCAGACTCTGCCTGGCAGAATTAATCACCTTTAAACGCGCGCTTCACTTTTTCAAAAAAATTCTGGTGCTGTTCTTCCACCTGCTCATCTCCACTTAATTCGGAAAACTCACGGATCAATTCCTTTTGTCTTTCATCGAGTTTTTTCGGTGTGATGAGCTGTACTTTGACATGCTGATCACCCTGACCACGGCCGTGCACATTAGGGATTCCCTTCCCGCGCATACGGAAGTTGGTTCCGGTTTGTGTACCGGCTGGAATCTTCAGATTAACTTTCCCGCGCAGCGTCGGCACTTCTATTTCATCACCAAGAGCTGCCTGGGCAAACGTAAGCGGCATTTCACAGTAAACATCGTCGCCGTCCCGGTCGAAAAACTCGTGGGACTGTACATTAAACACGACAAATAAATCCCCTGGCGGACCGCCGTTGGCCCCTGCTTCGCCTTCACCGGCTACACGGATCTGCTGACCGTAGTCCACTCCGGCAGGAACAGTGATTTTGATGGTCTTGTTTCGTTTTATACTGCCGCGGCCGTTACAGGTTGAACATTTGTCTTTCACGGTCTGGCCGGTTCCCTGACAACGATCGCAGGCGCGTCTGTTCACAACACGGCCAAACGGTGTGTTCTGTTCTACATTCAACTGGCCGACGCCGCCGCATTTGCTGCACGTCTCCGGACTGGTTCCAGGTTTTGCGCCGCTGCCGTCACAGGTTTCACATTCTTCTTCACGGGGGATTTCAATATCTGTTTCCTTACCAAAAGCAGCTTCCTTAAAGCTCATGGTCATTGTATACTGCAGATCAGCACCCTGGCGCGGTGCATTAGGATCTCTGCGGCCGCCTCCCCCGAAGAACATATCGAAAATATCGCCGAAACCGCCGAAGTCTCCGGCTCCGCCACCGCCGAATCCTTGGTTTGGATCGGAATGGCCGAATCGATCATAATTTGCTTTTTTCTGTGAGTCACTCAGCACATCATAGGCTTCTTTGACTTCCTTAAATTTGTCTTCCGCGCCTTCTTCACTGTTCACATCGGGGTGATATTGACGCGCAAGTTTCCGGTACGCTTTTTTTATTTCGTCGTCTGACGCATCACTGCTGACGCCGAGCACTTCATAATAGTCGCGTTTACTCATCGTTTGCATCCACTCCCGTTCACTAATCCATAAGGATTATCTTATCATTCTTGTCTTCATTTCTTCAAGTCCGCCTCAAAGCAGCAGGCACAAAAAAAGAAAGGAGCTGACCCTAAGCAAAGCTCAGCTTAACCTTTCTTTCGGGACAACTCCTCGTGCAGCCTTTTTTCTATTTCGTCTCCCTGTGCAAATGACTCGTAAAGGGGCGGGAATTACTTATTATTTTTGTCGTTATCGTTGTCGTTGTCGTTTACTTCTTCATAATCCGCATCTACGACATCGTCACCGGAATCCCCTTCATTTTCCTGAGCCTGCTGGGCCTGCTCGGCTGCCTGCTCATAAAGCTTAGTGGAAAGCTGTTGAACAATTTCCTGAAGTTCATCTTTAGCTGTTTGAATAGCTTCGATATCTTCGCCTTCAAGTGCTTCTTTCACTTTGTTCTTCGCTTCTTCTGCTTTATCTTTTTCGGATTGATCTACATTTTCACCGAGATCTTCCAGTGTCTTTTCTGTTGTGAAGACGAGCTGGTCCGCTTCGTTGCGGGTCTCTACTTCTTCTTTACGTTTTCTATCGGCTTCGGCGTTTTCTTCGGCATCTTTCACCATCTGTTCGATTTCATCTTCAGAAAGACCGGACGATGAAGTGATGGTGATCGATTGTTCTTTATTTGTACCAAGATCTTTGGCGCGTACGTTCACAATACCGTTGGCATCAATATCAAACGTTACTTCAATTTGCGGAACACCGCGCGGTGCCGGTGGAATGTCACTCAGCTGAAAGCGTCCGAGCGTTTTGTTGTCCGCGGCCATTTCACGTTCACCCTGCAGTACGTGAATGTCAACGCTCTGCTGGTTGTCAGCGGCAGTCGAGAATGTCTGGGACTGACTTGTCGGGATCGTCGTGTTACGCTCAATTAATTTTGTTGTTACGCCACCCATTGTTTCAATACCAAGGGAGAGCGGTGTCACGTCAAGAAGTACGACGTCTTTTACATCTCCGGCCAGAACGCCTGCCTGAATGGCTGCACCAAGGGCTACTACTTCGTCCGGGTTCACGCCTTTATGCGGATCTTTGCCGGTTAATTTCTTGATTGCTTCCTGTACAGCCGGAATACGGGTGGAACCGCCGACAAGGATAACTTTATCAATGTCTGTTGCTTTCATATCAGCATCTTTCAGCGCCTGACGGGCAGGACCCATCGTTTTTTCTACAAGGTCGGATGAAAGCTCATCGAATTTCGCACGGCTCAAGCTGATTTCCAGATGCTTTGGACCGTTTGAATCTGCAGTGATAAACGGCAGGGAAATCTGTGTCTGGGCCACGCCTGACAGATCTTTTTTCGCTTTTTCCGCTGCGTCTTTCAAACGCTGTACCGCCATATTGTCCTGGGACAGGTCGATGCCGTTTTCTTTTTTGAATTCAGAGACAAGATAATCGATGATAACCTGGTCAAAATCGTCCCCGCCGAGTTTGTTGTCGCCGGATGTTGATTTTACTTCAAAAAATCCATCGCCGAGTTCAAGAACCGATACGTCAAATGTACCTCCGCCAAGGTCGTAAACGAGGATGGTTTGATCGTCTTCTTTATCCAGGCCGTAAGCAAGAGAAGCCGCTGTCGGTTCGTTTACGATGCGATCTACTTCAAGACCTGCGATTTTACCGGCGTCTTTGGTTGCCTGACGCTGGGAATCGTTGAAATAGGCTGGAACGGTGATAACCGCATTCGTTACTGTTTCGCCGAGATAGCTTTCTGCATCATCTTTGAGTTTCTGAAGAATGATAGCGGAAATTTCCTGCGGTGTATACGTTTTTCCTTCGATTTCAACGGTATGGTCCGTTCCCATGTGACGCTTGATGGACTGGATGGTATTTTCGTTCGTAATAGCCTGACGCTTGGCTACTTCCCCAACCTGGCGCTCTCCATCTTTAAACGCAACAACAGAAGGAGTGGTACGGTTACCTTCCGGGTTCGGGATAACCTGTGCTTCGCCGCCTTCCATTACTGCTACGCAGGAGTTCGTTGTACCTAGGTCAATTCCTATAATTCTGCTCATTGTCTCGTCAGCCTCCTATAATACTTTTTCTGTTTTATTATGCATTTACTTTTACCATAGCAGGACGGATTATTTTATCTTTTAGTTTATAACCCTTTTGAAGTTCTTCCACGATTTGATTGGATTCAAACCCTTCTTCTTCCACCTGCATGACTGCCTGGTGTTGATGAGGGTCAAATGTTTCCCTCTCGGTTGGTATGACTTCCAGGCCTTCCTGCTGAAGCGCCTCGAAAAACTGGGAATAAACCATATTGACACCTTGTAGAAGAGAGCCGTCCTCTTCCTGGTCTGTCGCTGCATTCAGCGCACGCTCGAAATTGTCAAGAACCGGAAGAAGGGACTCAATCACAGACTGAGATCTGTATTTTGCGTCCCGTTCTTTATCTTCTTTTGCCCTCCGGCGCACATTGTCCAAGTCAGCCTGAACGCGCAGGGCTTTGTCCTGCCATTCTGCTGCTTCTCTCTGTGCCTTTTCCAGTTCTGTTTCCTCAGCGGGCTCTTCAGCGTCTTCCTGTTCAACCGAGGTATCTTCGGCATCAGCTTCCTCTGCCGCTACTTCCTGTTCCATCTGCTCTTTTTCTTCCTGTTCTTCTGTGGAAGTATAATTCTCTTTCATACGTTCACCTCCCGCTGCACGCGATTATTTCCAAAAAGTGACCGGAACGTTAGTAAAGATCCGTATACAAGTTTGTCAAAACCTTCGACAAATCTCTTGATAAATGCTCAATGAGACCGATCACCCGTGGATATTCCATTCTCGTCGGACCAACAATACTAATGGTGCCAACCGGATTGCCGTTAAAGGAATAAGAAGCTGAGATTATGCTGCAGTCTTCAAATGCCTGATTCGCATTTTCCTGGCCGATACGTATCATTAATCCACTCTGTTCCGGCTTCAGCAGTTCATGCATCGTGTGGTCTTCTTCAAGCAGTTCAAAAATCATCCGGACTTTATCAACGTCCTTAAACTCAGGCTGGGACAGCAGATTGGCTTTCCCTCCGTAATAAACTTTTTCTTCACTGCTTTTCTGAAGAGTTTCTTCGGTGAATGACAAAGCCTCCCGGTAATTGGTTACATGCTGCCTCAGCAGCCCGGCTACTTCTGTCGTAATCTTATTCTGGAGCTGATAAAGCGGAACCCCGCGCAGGCGGTCATTCAGGATATTCGCTATTTTTTCCAGATCGCTGCTTTTCAGTGCTTCCGGAAGTGAAACGGTATGATTCTCAACATGTCCGGTATCGGTAACGAGAATAGCTACAGCGGTCCGGTCATTCAACGGAATAATCTGTACCTGTTTCAATTTCGACTCGAATATTTCAGGACCGAGCACGATGGAAGCATAGCTCGTTAATTCAGACAATATCGTCGCCGACTGTTTCACCACCTGCTCTGTTTCCATTACCTTCCGGGCAAACAATGACCTTAAGTCATGAATTTCCCTGCTCGAAAGCTGATGAGGCAGCAGCAGATGATCCACATAGTGACGGTAGCCCCGCTCAGAAGGAATCCGCCCGGAAGAAGAATGCGGCTTTTCCAGAAAACCCATTTCCTCCAGATCCGCCATTTCGTTGCGGAGCGTCGCCGGGCTGTAGCTCATGCCGCTTTGTTTCGATAAGCTGCGGGATCCGACAGGTTCCGCAGAATGAATATAACCATCTACAATAGCCTGTAAAATGAATAACTGCCGGTCTGTCAGCATGACAACATCACCTCTGTTAGCACTCCGGATATCCGAGTGCTAAATCTATTGTAAAGTTATCAAAAGGGCTGATGTTTGTCAACAAAACAGAATCTTTTTCCATGCAGGGAAGAAAAACCGGATTGTCAGCCTTCTTCATCCAGAAGGAAGCGGGCAAACACTTCATTACCGAGAAGTCTTCCCTTTTCTGTCAACTGCAGGGCGCTTCCCGAATCATACAGCAGCCCTTCCTCTGTCAGTTCCTGGAGCGCTTCCGGATAAATATCATAATACGAGCAGTTGAACTTCCGGTAAAAACGATGAGCCGAAACCCCTTCTTTCATCCGCAGTCCCATGAACATTTCTTCTTCCATGTTCTCGGTTCTCGACACTTCATGCGTATCTTTCACCGGATTCTCCCCTGCTTTCACGGCTTTTAAATAATGGGGAAGCGGACCAAGATTAGCGTATCTGACTCCGTTCAGATAACCGTGGGCACCTGCCCCGAATCCGTAATACTCCTCATTCCGCCAATACGTTTTGTTATGTTCACTTTCTTTGCCCGGCTTTGCAAAATTACTTATTTCATAAGCGTGAAATCCGGCGTCGGCAAGAGCTTCTTCCAGCACCTCATACATATCTGCTTCCGTATCTTCGGGGAGCGGCTTTATTTTACCCTGCCGGTACCAGTTGTAAAACATCGTTTTTTCTTCAATTTTCAACGAATACGCAGAGACATGGTCAATATCCAGCTGCAGGGCCCGGGTAATCGTGTCTTTCCAGTCAGCCATCGTCTGCTCCGGCAGGCCGAACATCAAATCAATAGAGATATTGTCAAACCCGGACTCTCTTGCCAGAAGGACCGTTTCTTTTGCCTCGGCCGCCGAATGACCCCGTCCGATTTTCTGAAGAAGACTGTCATTAAACGTCTGTATACCAATGCTGAGCCGGGTGACCCCTTCTTCTTTCATCATGTCAAATTTCGCCCAGTCCGCTTCCCCTGGATTTACTTCAACCGAGAATTCACGCAGCGGCCGGGAAGAATCCGTTCGTTTTTTCACATCGCGCAGCACCCGCCGCAGCTGATCTGTTCCCAGGGCCGTTGGTGTTCCTCCGCCGACATAAACCGTATCGACCGGGGCTGGCTCCATAAGGACGCGTTTCATTTCGCGGTCCAATTGTTCAATATAGTCATCCACCGGCTGGTTTTCAATAAAAAATTTATTAAAATCACAATAAAAGCATATATACCTGCAAAATGGAATGTGAACATATATCGAAGCAGGCGATGCAGGTGCCTTTTCCTGTACGTTCATCATTGGTCATCATCCATCCGCAGGACAGACATGAACGCTTCCTGCGGTACTTCTACTTTACCTACATTCTTCATGCGGCGTTTTCCTTCCTTCTGCTTCTCAAGAAGTTTACGTTTTCTCGTGACGTCCCCGCCGTAACATTTGGAAAGCACGTTTTTGCGCATCGCTTTGATAGTGGAACGGGCGATGATGTTATTTCCGATCGCCGCCTGCACCGGTACTTCAAACTGCTGGCGCGGGATGAGATCTTTCAGCTTCTCGACAATGGTTTTGCCGCGTTCAAAAGCCATGTCCCGGTGGACAATAACAGACAGCGCATCAACAGGTTCACCATTGAGCAGAATATCCATTTTCACGAGATTGGATTCCCGGTAGCCGGTAAATTCGTACTCAAAGGAGGCATACCCTTTCGTACTGGACTTTAACTGATCGAAAAAGTCATACACAATCTCGGTGAGCGGAAGGTAATACACAATATTCACCCGGTTTTCATCGAGATAGCGCATATCGGTGAATTCCCCGCGTTTTTTCTGGCAGAGTTCCATCACGGCCCCGACAAAATCATTCGGCACCATAACGGCTGCTTTTACAAAGGGTTCTTCAACGAGTTCAACTTTCTGCTGGTCCGGCATATTGGATGGATTGTCAATCTCAATCAGCTCTCCATCGGTCAAATACACATGATAAATCACGCTTGGAGCTGTCGTAATCAGACTGATACCGTATTCTCTTTCAATACGCTCCTGGATGATTTCCATATGCAGAAGACCTAAAAAGCCGCACCGGAAACCAAAGCCGAGCGCCTGGGAGCTTTCAGCTTCAAACTGCAGGGAACTGTCGTTGAGCTCAAGCCGCTCCAGCGCATCCCGGAGTGCACTGTAGTCGCTTGCATCCACAGGATGCATGCCGCAAAACACCATCGGGTTCATCGTTTTGTAGCCGGGGAGCGGTTCCGGCGCCGGGTGTTTCACATGGGTGATGGTATCGCCGACTTTAGAATCACTGACGTTTTTGATATTGGCAATCAAAAAACCGACATCGCCGACAGTCAATTCTTTGCTTGCGACAGGTTTTGGAGTGAACACACCAACTTCGGCCACTTCAAATTCCTTTTCGGTCTGCATCATTTTAATTTTGTCACCGGGGCGGATGGATCCTTCCACTACTCTGATATAGGAAATAACCCCGCGGTATGTATCATACATCGAATCAAAAACAAGAGCCTGCAGCGGATTTTCCCGATTTCCGCCGGGTGCCGGTATTTTGTCGATCACCTGGGACAATATTTCATCTGTTCCGAGTCCGCTTTTGGCAGAGGCATATACTGCATCGGAGGCATCAATTCCGATGACATCTTCAATTTCTTTTTTGATACGCTCCGGTTCAGCACCCGGCAGATCTACTTTATTGATGACAGGTATAATTTCCAGATCGTTATCCACAGCCAGGTAAACGTTCGCAAGCGTCTGCGCTTCAATTCCCTGGGAGGCATCCACCACGAGAAGTGCGCCCTCACAAGCGGCCAGGCTGCGGGAGACTTCATAGGAAAAGTCGACGTGGCCGGGTGTATCTATGAGATGAAATGTGTACTCCTCCCCATCGGTATGGGTATACTTTAAATGAACGGAGTTGAGTTTAATCGTAATACCGCGCTCCCGTTCCAGATCCATCGCGTCAAGCATCTGGTTTTTCATTTCACGTTCCGGCAGCGAACGGGTTGTTTCGAGAATACGGTCCGCAAGCGTCGATTTCCCATGGTCGATATGGGCAATAATCGAAAAGTTCCTGATATTTTTCTGCCTGTTTTCTCTGTTTTCCTCACTCATGCTTTTATCACTCCTGCTAATTATAACGCTGCACCTCTGGCAGCGAAGGCTGCCGCTCACTTACACTATCCTTCATTATATCAACAGGGAATCTGCACTTCAATATTCCCGGGAAGACTCGGAAGAAGGTGCAAATAGATTCAGGCTTTTTCCGATATCAGAAAATACGTTGATTTCCTTTGTCTCTTTCAGCAGTTTCTGGCGTTCGAGCAGTTCCTCTTCTGTATCCGGTTCTCCCTCGGCAGCTTCCGGTACGGCTGCTTCCTTTTCATATGAAGCGGGCAAAGATACGTCCTGCGGCCGCTCCCGGTACTGTTCGGAAACATGGATGCCTGTCATCATTCCAACCAGAAAAAATACCGCCGCTGCAAGCATTATGGTCAGTATTCTCATAACGATCCCCCTTTTTATTTGTTGGTTTCTTCATGATAAGCGCTGATTACTTCCGCCAGTGCCTCCGTCGTGCGGTACGCTTCTTCCAGGTTATTTTCGACCCCGCCGATTTCAACAAGAACAGACTGCTCGGAAAGATCCTGGTTATACCGACCGTTCACACCGCCGCCTCCCTTGGTAAGCACCCCTCTGCTAAGTCCCGGATAGGAGGCGTCCAGTCTGCTGTTCAAATCCTTCGCCATGGCCAGATTTTTTTCATAGTCCGGGTGATTCTCTCCGATCACGAAAAAGGTCTTCGCCATTGTTTCTCCATTTACCGTTACGGTGGTGACATCCCGGGGCTGGGAATCCCTGTGAAGATCAAAAAACATTTGCAGCTGCTTGTGTTCTTTTATATCATTTTTGATAACGTTTCGGGACACATCATACGATCTCGGGAATTTCCATCCCTTTTGATGGAGTCTTTGTGTAATATCTGTCGTGTCAACGAAAGTCTGAACTCCTCTTTCTTCCAGTTCTTTGCCTAAACGTTTTCCTACCATCGTGATGTTGACATCCTGATGAAAAGCACTGTCCGCATTTTCTTCAAGTTCCGGATAATACGACTCACGGCTGTGGGAATGAACGATGTGGGCGACGGGTTCGCCGGTTTGAGTATTTTCTGTTTGTTCTTGCGTATCGAGCACCTGAAGTCTATCATCAGCCGCCTTTCTCTCTTTCATGAGCACTTCCATAGGCGGTGCGGATTCTATCGGCATCGTCGTGATATCCGTTCCTTCCCCGGCTACCACAATGTTTCCATCAAACAGAGCGAAACCTGGTATTTCCATACCAAGCATCGTTCTTGGCTCATGAAAATCCAGCTTCGTCAAAAATTCAAACAGCAGAGTTGGTACCGGCTTGCTTTCCTCCTTGGCAGGAACATTACCAAAGTAATGATTTTCAAACTGAAAGGCAGACAGGAGAAGATTCTGCTGAATCTCTGAACTCCACGCATGTAACTGCCTGGAAGAGAATAAATTGTCCTGGCTGCCGGATGTCAGGACGGTAATAAAAAACAGCATAAACAAGAGTCCGCCCGCACTTCCTGCCGCCCATTTCCGGACACTTGTCCACATACTTCGATTTTCTCTACTTTTTATCTCATTTCGCATGCTGCTCCCCTCCCTGCTCTAATCTATGAGAAAAAACTGATAGATTAGAACGGAAGATTACTCAAAAAAAAGCCGCCTTCTATCGAAGACAGCTTTCAGATACTGATCTCTATTCATTTTACTTCGTATACGTTCCGGTACTTTCCTGGGAAATGCTTTCGTGCAGCGCGGCGTTCAGTCCTTCGGCGACGACGTTGGCCATGTTATCCATGAACACATCCACTTCTTTCGGGGTGACCATGAGGTTGTGACCGAGGGGAGCGAGAACTTCCTGAATCAGCTGCCTTTTCTCCTCTTCTTTCAGCCCGCCTATCATACCAAATACAGCCCGGCGTTCATCATCAGCAGGGAGGTCTTCGTCGTGCAGCTCTTTTCTTTCTCCAAAGACCATGCCGGCCGGCGCCAGAGCATCGCCGGGAGCGTCTTTTTCTTGCATTTCCCTGCCAAGGTGCTTCAGCATAAAATCGATAGTGTCGCTTGTGATCGTCACTGCATCCACCACCGTCGGGATACCTATCGCAATGACGGGAATCCCGAGCGTTCTCCGGCTTAATTCGCGCCGCTGATTGCCGACACCGGAACCGGGATGGATGCCGGTATCCGACATCTGAATCGTGGTGTTTACCCGTTCGATCGAGCGGGAAGCAAGAGCGTCAACGGCTATCACAAAATCAGGTTTAGTTTTCTCCACTGCAGCCGAAATAAGCTCACTCGTTTCCACCCCGGTCAGTCCCATCACCCCCGGCGAAAAAGCACTGACAGAACGGAAACCTTCGTCCACTTGTTCCGGCGCTTCCATGAAAAGATGGCGGGTGATAACTAACTTGTCTACAACCATAGGGCCAAGAGCGTCCGGAGTTACATTCCAGTTTCCAAGGCCTGTAATTAAACAGGAAGCATCCTTTTTGATGCCAAGGCGTTTAAAAAAACCTGCTGTTTCCCGGGCGAGTACGGCTTCCATAGCCTGCTGCAGCTCTGTGTCCTGTTTACGAACACCCTGCGCTTCAAAAGTTAGATACTCGCCCGCTTCTTTGCCCGTATTTTCAGCACCTGTTTCCGTGATGGTTACGTTTGTTATTTTGACGCCGTTTTCTTCTTTTTCATGAACCTGGATACCGGTTTCAATATCCTGGTCCGACGTGCGGTGCAGTTCCTTTTCTTCCAGTAGTTCTTTTTCTTCCACTGCCAGATCGGTACGCACATTGTAGGAAGACATATCCAGTTCCATTCTATTCACCTGCTTTCATTGTCATCCTGATTCACTGTTGTTATGTAGTATGTACTGGAATAAGCTTGTTATTCGCCTTGCACGTCCATCTGTTTTTTGATAGAATCCTCTTGTGTTTCATTCTCTGCAGAAAGCGCAAAATGGAACAAAACAAGGGAGGTGACAACATGCCAAATATTAAACAGGCGAAAAAACGCGTGATTGTTAATGAATCCAAGCGTGTCAAGCAGCATGCCTTTAAGTCTGCCATGCGCAGTGCCATTAAGGAATTCAACAAGAGGGCTGACAACAAGGACGTAGAAGGTGCTAAGGATCTTCTTTCCCTGGCGACGAAAAAAGTAGACAAAGCTGCTGACAAAAAGATGATTCATAAAAATACAGCAGCAAGAACCAAGTCAAAAATGAATCAGCGTTTCAACGAAATCGCGCAGTAATAACGAAAACGACTCCTCTGCAGAGTCGTTTTTTTCATGGATAAAAAAGATACAATGCTCACGTTTTGAGGTTCAGTTTCAACTCCCGGCGCTTTTCTCATGCTGCCAGGCCGGCGATGCTCAGTTCCAGCTGCAGGTATTTATCCATTTTTCCCGTTTTTATACGCTCATCTGCTTCTGCCAGCTTCTGAAGCACTTCTTTCAGCCGGGGTTCTGCATACGTTCTGCTCTGTTCTTCCGCTACTTTTACAGCGTAAGGGTGTACTTTCAGCCTTGATGCCATTTTCTGACGGGAATAGCCTGTTTTCTTTAATTGAGAAACGTGCAGAATCATACGGAACTGCCTAGCCAGAAGGGTCAGAATTTTAATTGGCTCTTCATTTTGCTTCATCAAGTCATAGTAAATGCGAAACGCCTTCTCCGCCCGGCCGTGCACGACGTGATCCACCAATTCAAATACATTGTCTTCAAGGTTGCGCGGAACCAGCTCCTCCACCATCTCTTCTGTAATCTGCTTTTCTTCTCCGGCGTACAACGTCAATTTATCCATCTCTGACGACAGCATCATCATATCTTTGCCTGCCAGCTGCATCATCTTCTCTTTCGCCCCGGATGTTATCGATATGTTCTTTGTTTTGCAGAAACGCTCGATCCATTGATCCATATTCTTTTCATCAAACGAAGAGGCTTCCAGAAAAACTCCCTGTTTCTTCAGCTTTTTGACAATTTTCTTTCGTTCATCCAGTTTTTCATACGGGGCGGTGAAAATCATAACTGTTTCCTGAGGGGGATTGTCGATGTATTCTTCAAGATAGGAAAGGTTATGTTCCACTTTCTCCTTGTCCTTTGCTCCCGTTAAAAAATAGCAGTTTTTCAGAACGACGACCCGGCCCGACCCAAAAAAAGGAAGCGTTTCTCCTTCTTCAAGAGCCGTCTCCACCGGAACTTCCTTCATGTCATAGACAGAATGATTAAAATCCCGTTCTTCTTCAGCCAACGTATTTGCCGTTATTTTTTCCATTATGTTGGTTATTAAGTACGCCTCTGTTCCATATAATAAGTAAAGCGGCGCTATGTTTTGATTTTCGATGTCGTTTAAAAGCGGAATGTAGTCCATCCATGCAGCACCCCCATAGCAATATTCGTTTCCTTCCATCTTATGCTTCCTCGTTTTTTTTCGCAAGCAGGGAAGGAAAAGGAAAGTGCACGTGAGGCACTTTCCATTTATTATAAACGTTGATAAAAAGGCCTAGGACAACTTTTTATCAACGATATCCGGGGTTCATTTTTTAGTTTATCCTATGTCTCTCCGGGTTATAGGTGACAACTGTTTACAGCCGCGGCAGGGTCATCCTTCCTTTATCCAACCTGACAGAATCGTGCAGCAGATATGGATTTTTTTTCGTACTTGTCTTATAATAAAAGGAAAAGTGTATGCATAAGGAGGGAATGGGCCGTGAATGAATTTGAAAGGGACGTACAGAGTAAACGTAATGACCTGATCGACTCTGTCGTCGGTTTCGTTGTGCCTTTTGCTTTTTTCACTATTATTATGGCAGTGGCTACGATTATCGAAGTAGCAGGCGGCTTTTAATACGTAATGAATGAACATGGTACTCTGATCTCTTCCGAGTTTCCATATACTGCGCCGTGCGCTGCAGCAGAAAGCTGTCCCATCCAACCGGGGCAGCTTCTTTAATTCCAGTGCAGATCAGCCTCTCTTCATCCCTCTTCACAGTTCCGTCCGTTCTTTGGTGCTGCCTGCCGAACCCCGCGGATTCGATCTTCGGTGAATGTGATTTGTACTGCTCCCGCTGCATCTGTCCTGTAGATCTGCGCTTCGGCTTTTTCCAGTGTTTCCAGTGTCTCTTCATGCGGGTGGCCGAAGCGGTTGCAGCGTCCGGTGGATATAAGCGCTGCCTTTACTCCCAGCTTCTCGATAAATGCCGGTGAACTGGAAGTGCGGCTGCCGTGATGTCCGACTTTCAGAATATCGGCTTTCACTTCCCGGAACTCAGACAGCAGTTCTTCTTCCCCCGCTCTTCCTATATCACCTGTGAACAGCCAGTCTGTATTTCCAAGATCAGCCCGGAGAACAATGGAACGTTCATTGCCTGCCGGTTCGTCCCCGTCAGGAGCAAGCACCTGAAACAAACTTTCTCCTGCCCGCCAGGAAGTTCCCTGCCCGGCCGAAACGACAGGAATGCCTTTGTTCGATACAGCATTCAGCAGAGCTGCTTCCGCTTCTTTAAAATCCCTGCCTTTTCCGTACACAACTTCTTTTACTCGTATATCTTTCATTACCGCAGGTGCGCCGCCGTAATGGTCCACATCTCCGTGTGTGAGAATCAGTTTATCAAGAGTCGTGATGCCTCTTGCCTTTAAAAACGGGACAACAACATCCGCTCCCGGATCATAAGGCTCTTCTCTCCTTTCCCATTCTTCCTTAGGAAAGTCCGGTACACCTCCTGTGTCAATCAGGTACACGGCCCTGCGGTGCGGAAGTTCAACCACGAAACTGTCTCCCTGACCGACATCAAGCATCGTCACACTTCCGCGGTTATCCATGTATGGAAAAGATTTCTGTAACGTAAGTATTCCCGCAACAAGCAGAGCCGGAAGCAGAAGCCGCCTGTAACCTCCCCTCTGTTCCAGCCGGATGAAGAAAAAATATACTGCAGTACCCAGTAATCCGGTTAAAAGAAAGGAAAGTGCCCCCCCGGTATACGTAAACACGCTCCAGCTTCCGGCAGCAGAAAGCATAACATGAGCAAAAGATACGATCTCCTGCAGAGGTACCACAGCCACAGAAAACAGCGGCATATTCAGAAAGGAAACGGTAAACAACACGATTAAACCTGGAAGGACAATAACGGAAATGAAAGGTACAAACACGAGATTGAGAACAATACTAAGAAACGAAAACTCATGGAAATGAAACAAAATAACAGGAAGACCGGCAAACTGGGCGATAACACTCACATATACAGCCATTTTCCATTTGTTTTTTTGATATAATATATTTCTCGAGAGAAGAAGAGACGCACTGATAAGAAAGGACAGCTGAAAGCCGATATGGTAGAGGTAATAGGGATGGATGAATAAGAAAAGAAGCGCAGCAAGGCATAGAACAAAAAAAGGATCCATGCTTTTTCTTCCTGTTTTGTTCCAGATGATAAAGGCCGATACCATACCTGCCGCACGCAGGACAGAAGGAGCAGCCCCGGCAAGTATCGCGTAAATGGGGAGAAGCATAAGCAGTATCCACTCTGCTTTCTCTATTGTCAGACCGATGCGTAACAACAAAAAGTAAAGCATGGCAGATAAAAGTCCAACATGAAGACCTGATACGGCGAGAAGGTGAATTAATCCAAGCGATTGATAATCCGTTTCCGTGTCTGCATCAAGCAGATGACGCTCTCCGAATAAAAGTGCGGCTGCGACCCCTTTCAATTGTTCCGGAAACAGGGTGTCGATGCGCTGAATACCGTCGTATCTCCATGCTTTTAAAATATTGGAAAGATGGTAACTCGTACCGGTGCACTGGATGTCCTCAACAGAGGTAACTTCCATCTCCCAGTAGGAATGCTGTTGTTTTAAGTACTGTCTGTAATCAAATGCGTGAAAGTTTGTAGCAGCAGAAGGATACTGCAAGGATCCCCGGATAGAACATAGACTGCCCGGAGCATAGGAGGCGGAGATAGGTATTTCCGTTTTTTCCTGAAGCATTAAACGAATCTGGATTCTTTCTCTGTCCTGTTCCTGGAGGGTATAGCGGACGAGACTGCCATCCCGGTGCGGTCCATCTTCGATTGTTCCCTGAATGACGGTTTCTTTTCCGCTTAACGATGAAACATGAGCATTTTCCACCCATACCGCCCGCAGCGAAAACAGCATCAATAGAAGGACTAAAATAACAATCGATGCAGTGTTCTTCCTGAGCAATAAGAGAAAGAAAGGGCACACCGCCGCTCCGGCTGCCCATATCTCTCCTGAAACAACGAAATGGACGGCGGCGGCCCCGCTCCATACAAACCATACAGTATCTTTTTTCACGTCACGCTATGCTGGCTTTTCTCGAGCGCCTGTTCAATATCTGCGATAATATCGTCTGCGTGCTCTATACCGGCAGATATACGAATAAGGTCCGGAGTCAGACCGGCCGCTTTCTGGTCTTCTTCGGTCAGCTGCTGGTGGGTTGTGCTCCCGGGGTGGATGACCAGCGTCTTAGCATCGCCTACATTGGCAACGTGAGACAGCAGATTGCAGGCATTTATAAAGGACTTCCCTTCTTCCACTCCCCCTTTAATGCCGAATGTAAGAATCGCACCTTTCCCTTTGGGGAGGTATTTTTCTGCTTTATCAAACGTAGGATGAGACGGCTGTCCCGGATAGTTCACCCATTCCACGTAAGGGCTTTTCTCAAGATAATCAACGATTTTCACCGCATTTTCGCAGTGTCTTTCCATTCGAAGGTGAAGCGTCTCCAGCCCCTGAATAAGAAGAAAGGAATTCATGGGCGCAAGAGCCGGACCAAGATCACGCATCAACTGTACTCTGGCTTTGATAATATAAGCTGATTCTCCGACTGCTTCGGTGTATACTACACCGTGATAACTTGGGTCAGGCTCGCTCAGTTCCGGAAACCTGCCGTTATTCCAATTAAAACGACCGCTGTCTACAATCACTCCTCCGAGAGTTGTTCCGTGTCCGCCGATAAATTTGGTTGCGGAATGAACAACGATATCAGCCCCATGATAAATTGGGCGGCATAGTGCCGGTGTAACAACTGTAGCGTCAACGATTAAAGGAATATTATGGGAGTGTGCAACTTCTGCCG
Organism: Salibacterium qingdaonense; assembly: GCF_900114715.1. Taxonomy (GTDB): domain Bacteria; phylum Bacillota; class Bacilli; order Bacillales; family Marinococcaceae; genus Salibacterium; species Salibacterium qingdaonense. The sequence goes on along the minus strand of NZ_FOTY01000003.1, from coordinate 126,207 downwards.
CTGCTTCAATATCAAACACTTCCCCGTTCGGATTGCCAATCATCTCACCGAAGACCAGCTTTGTTTTATCGTTAATTTTTTCAGCAAACGCTTCGGGCTGGGTTCCCTCTACGAGATGAACGGTAATTCCAAACTTGGGAAGAGTATGTACAAACATGTTGTACGTGCCGCCGTAAAGTCCGCTCGATGCAACAATTTCATCGCCTGCGCCGCAGATATTCAGCACAGCAAGCTGAATAGCGGAACTTCCGCTCGCAGCAGCAAGGGCCCCGACTCCTCCTTCCAGTTCAGCCATCCGTTTCTCAAACACGTCCTGGGTCGGATTCATAATCCTTGTGTAAATGTTCCCGAATTCTGACAAGGAAAAGAGATTCGCCGCCTGATCGGTGTCTTTGAACTCATAGGAAGTTGTCTGGTAAATCGGTACCGCCCGCGACTGTGTTGCCGGGTCTGCTTCCTGCCCGGCATGAACTGCTTTTGTTTCGAGATTCCAATGTTGATCGCTCACTTGCATATCCCCTTTCATATCAGCGTTCCTCTTCATATTATCAAAATATTCATATAGTTGAAATCCTTTTTATATTTAATGAAAGGACAGACTTTCCTTCATCTGCTCGAGAGATGCTTCACCGATTCCCGACACATTCAGCAGATCTTCCCCGCTTTCAAAAAACCCTTTCTCTTCTCTATAGGAAATAATAGCTGAAGCTTTGGCAGGTCCGATGCCCGGCAGCGTTTCAAGTTCCGCAGCTTCCGCGTAATTGATGCGGACTTTTTCCTCTTCCTCCGCTGCAGAGCCGGTTCCAGAGAGCTCTTCCTCCCCTTCCTCCGGCACACGGACGACCATGGCATCGTACAGCTTTTCAGCAAAATTGACCGCCTTTGGTTCTGCATGATCTGTCATGCCGCCTGCTTCATCGATTGCGTCTATCACCCGTTTTCCCTCTTTCAGCTCATATACCCCGGGCTCTTTCACCGCCCCCTTCACATCGATAACGACATGTACAGGACCTTCGTTTTTCTCTTTCTGTCCGGATGTCTCTTCTATTTCTGCTTCAGCCGTTTCTTCTTCTTCCCAGAACACATCCTCACTCTCTGTGTTCTTTCCCCCGCCTTTTCCGTCAAATAAGAACAAAAGAAGAAAAACCACCAGAACAACAACTGCAGCACTTCCTGCAGCAACCGCGTACATCAGATTCCGGTTCATGATTTCACCTCCTTCATTTTTTGCGGAATAGTTAAGAGATTTGTCGCATAGGATGTGGGAGTCGGGATGTTACAAAATATGCAAACAGGAGGGATCAGCATGGATAACATAGGATTGATCGGTACGGGAAATATGGGAGGAATGCTGGCTGAGGTCATGCTGGAGCAGAACAGTGTACCGCCGGAACGTTTGTATATTTATAACCGGACAGTCGAACGAAACAAAAACTTTCAGGCTTCCCATCCACTTGTTCATGCAGCAGGCAGTATAAAAGAACTTCTCGCCGCAACAGATATCATCTTCATCTGCGTTCGTCCGAAGCAGTACGGACCACTGCTTCACGAACTGCAAAAATACCTGACAATGGAACATATCGTAGCAACAATAACGAGTCCGGTGCTTCTGGAAGATCTCGAACGTCTTCCGGCGCGGAGAGTCGTGCGAACCGTACCTACCATTGCAAATAAAACCGGTACTGCTCCGCTGCTGCTCACATTCGGCAGTCACTGGACAGAAAAAGAGAAAGTAGTGTTCCGCGAATGGCTCGGCACATTCAGCGACCCCGTCCCTCTTACCGACAAAACGCTGCGGGTCTCAAGCGACATTGTCAGCTGCGGTCCTGCATTTATGAGTTACCTTCTGCAGTGTTTTATTGAGGCCGCTGCAGACGAAACAGATATTGAATACGGGGAGGCGGAAAAGCTGGCGGAAAAGATGATGATGGCATACGGCCGGCTGCTGTCTGAAAAACACTACAGCCTGCCGGAGCTATGCCAAAAAGTCAATGTGCCGGGTGGTGTAACAGGAGAAGGACTGGAAGTGCTGAGCCGCTTCAGCGCAGGCATGTTTGAGGAATTGATCGGGCGCACCCATCAGAAATACGAAGATGATAAAGAAGAAATGGCATCTCTTTTTGTAGAAGAATAAGCCTGCTTTTTTATAAGTTTATACCGGTGGAACGGTTTTGTACAGGTTTTTTTGCATGAAAAAAAATACGATCCGTTTCTTCTCCCGGAGGATCCCAGGTGAAATCTCCGTAAATACCGCAGAGTTCGAATCCGCATGTTTTTAAAATAGTGCAGTATGTCGAGATAGGAAACGTACGCTGCAGATGTCGTTCGTCAAATCTTTCATACGCATTGTCACCACGGTGGATAAAAAGAGAAAGATCATGTTGTACTTCCAACTCTCTTCCTGTTGGAATAACATTCCATATGTAAGCAGCATCACCAGCAGCATCAGCGAAAGAAAAATCCTGCAGCACTTCTTTCACGTAATCGGTCGAATGGACATCAAAAACGAGAGACCCACCCTCGTTCAAATGTTCATAAAAAGTGTTAAAAGTATGATGCAGATCTGATTCCTCCGTGATGTAATTCAGCGAATCACAAAAAGAAATCACCACGTCATATGAGGCGGGGAGACGAAATGTACGCATATCTTCGTGGTAAAGGGACGGGGAAAAACCCCGGTCGTTCAGCTTCTGCTCCGCGACATCAAGCATATCACGGGAGGCATCGAGCCCCTGCACGTTATATCCGCTTTCGAGAAGATCAACAAGAATGGTTCCCGTCCCGCAGCCTGCATCCAATATGGTCTGCGTCCGGGAGTCTTCCCCCTCGATAAGTTTTTTGATCCAGAGGAGCCACTCATCATAAGGAGCTTGTTCCATCAAGCGGTCATACACTTGGGCGAAGCCGGCATAAGTCACCATGTTTCAACCTCTTTCTAGTTGGATACAGTTTCCAGGTCCACCGTGGAAGCGTCTCCCCATAGCTTTTCAAGATTATAATACGGACGTTCGTCTTTATGAAACAAATGGACAATGACATCTTCAAGATCGATGAGAATCCACTTCGCTTCGTCAAACCCTTCCAGCCGCTTGACCTCTTTACCCGCTTCCTGGGCCTGCTTTTTGATATCCTGGGCAATGGCCTGTACCTGCTTATGCGAATTACCATGAGCAATCAGAAAATAATCCGCGATCAACGAAATCCCTCTCATATCAAGTGCAGTGAGCTGTTCTGCTTTCTTGTCGTCGGCAGCACCCGCGGCGAGTTCCAGTAGTTCTTTTCCTTCCATTCAATCTCCTCCTTCGTTTTGCTTCTTTTTAAACGTTATATCATTGTAAGCTTCTAAAGTACCGGGAAACACCGGTTGATTTTTCTGAAGTAAAAAGGTAACCGTATTAGACAATGCTGTACGGACCGCTTCATCAATGTCGGTTTCTGCTGCTTCCCGGGCCTGTTCCACGCCGGGGAATTTACGGTTTGGTTCAATATAATCCGCCAGAAAAATAACTTTTTCCATATCAGACATTTCCGGTCTGCCGGTAGTATGCCAAAAAATCGCGGACAGTATTTCTTCATCGGTAATACCGATTTCCTTTTTCACCAAGTAGGCGCCGGCCGGTGCATGCAGCAGTTCATCACCGTAATGAATGAAATCCTCATCCATCTTTTGTCCTTTAATAATACCACGCATTTCGTCTTTGGAGCGGAATTTGGCGTAATCATGAAAAATAGCAGCCATTTCCGCTTTATCCTGATTGACACCCAGCTTTTCAGCCAAGGTGAGCGCCGCATCTCTTACCCCCAATGTATGCGTGTAGCGGTGCTCTGTCAAATGAGGTTTTACTGTTTCAAGTGCTTCTTTTCTATTCATACAACTTATTCTCCTTAATATAAGTCCGGACGGGTTCCGGCAGATAATATCGGATATTTCTGCCTTGCTGGATTCTTTCCCTGATCATCGTTGATGAAATATCCATTAAGGGAACTTCAATATAACACATGCTGTCACCGCTTTTTGGAGACGAGTAGCCGGGACGGTCAATAACAGCAAACGTGACACGCTTCATTAATTCCTCTATATTCTTCCATGAGGAAAGGCCCGCCGCCATATCTCCACCGACAATGAAGTAAAAGTCGGTATCTGGATACTCTTCGTTCAGCCGTTTCACCGTATCCAGCGTGTAGGAAGGGCCTTTTCGGTCCAGTTCAACAGTTGAGGTGAAAAAATGGCGGTTGCCCTCTGCGGCAAGTTTTGTCATCTGCAGCCTTTCATCGGGACCGGCCATGTAATCCCGCGACTTATGAGGAGGTGAATACACCGGGATGAACCATACTTCATCCAGTTCCAGAATGGTCAGTGCTTCCTGAGCGATAATAAGATGCGCATGATGCGGCGGATCAAACGTCCCTCCGAGCAGACCGATTTTTTTCTTCATATCATATATCCCTTCTAGGACGGCAGTTCAATCGCTTTATTTTCATTTGATTCCCTGTAAAGAATAATAGTGTTTCCTATAACCTGCACCACGTCGGCGCCTGCTCCCTGTGCAAGGGAATCAGAAGCCTCATGCTTATCTTCCATACAGTTTTGGAGCATGTTGATTTTGATGAGTTCTCTCGCTTCGAGCGCATCCGCTGTCTGGTTCACAAGATTATCGGTTATACCGGCTTTACCGATTTGAAATACAGGTTTGAGTCCGTGCGCTTTTCTTCTTAAAAATCGTTTCTGCTTTCCTGTCAACAATTTAATTCCCTCCAAGTTGTTTCATCACTACATCATGCATGCGTTCAGTATCCGGATGTATGCCCGTCCATTTTTGGAAAGCGATGGCCCCCTGCCCGACAAACATTCCCGTTCCGTTCAGAATATCCGCTCCTGCCTTCTGGGCTTCCTGCAGCCACTTCGTCTTCAGCGGGTTGTAAATTAAGTCGCTGCAGATGCATCCAGGCTTCAGGTTTTCCACCGGCCACGGCATATTTTCGGTGTGTGGGGACATACCAACAGATGTTGTATTGATAATAATATCAAATGAGGACGTTTCTTTTTCCGCTTCCTCGGTCGGCAGTGCGCGGATGCCGGCTCTTTCGGCCAAGCGTTCCTGTAAAGCTTCTGCTTTGGAAAAGGTCCTGTTCGTAAGAGTTACCCGTTTTGCCCCATGACCGGTCAACGCACTTATTACGGCACGAGCCGCTCCACCGGCACCAATAACAAGAATATCGGCATCACGGAGCATATCCCCGGTCTTTGTCAACAGCGACTGTACGTATCCTTCTCCGTCGGTATTATAACCGATCCAGCCGTTTTCTTCATTTACAACCGTGTTCACCGCCCCGATTAAACGGGCTTCTTCGTCCAATCCGTCCAGGTACTGCATTACTTCAATTTTGTGCGGAACGGTGACATTAAACCCTGAAACGCCAAGAGCTTTCAGCCCCTGCACCGCCTCCTCCAGATGCTGAGGAAGCACATCAAACGCATGATAAAAAGAGGGCATCCCCTGATGCTGAAATTGGTCATTATGCATAAGCGGCGACAGCGAATGACCAACAGGATGGCCGATCACTCCATACAAACTCTCTGCATGTAACAAGCAACTCACTTAAATCACCGCCTCTCTTATCGTAACACCTGTGCCTTTCGGCGCATAAACGGTCACAACCGCGTCCGGTTCCACTACCGTTATCCAGCCGAGACCGGAAATTACAATGTCCATTTTCGGCTGTTTAATATGAAACGTATGCTCCGCAAATGCAGGCATCTCATCGAGTGTTTCTCTTCCGGGCGGGGACAGCATCTCCCCTTTTTGGTTTTCGTACAATGTATCAGCATTATCGAGCTTGGTCCGGTGGATTAACAGATCATTGTCCACATACATAACGAAAGAATTCCGGCTGCCTTCATTAAAATCCATTCTTGCCAGCCCGCCAATAAACAGTGTCTGCTTTTCTTCCAGCTGATAAATTCTAGGCTTAATTTCCCTCGAAGGCGTCAAGGTCTTCAAATCACTCCGGCTTACATAATGCGCCATCTGCCGCTCATTGATAATACCCGGGGTATCATACATACTGCGCCCGTCATCAAGCGGGATGTCAATTAAATCAAGAGTCGTGCCGGGATAGCCTGAAGCGGTAATCCGCTGCTCTTCATCCCCGCTGAAAGCTTCAATCAATGCATTAATGAACGTCGATTTCCCTACATTGGTACATCCGGTAATATAGACGTCCTTCCCATGCCGCAGCTCATCCATTTTGGCCGCTGCTTTTTCGACACTTTGTTTTTTCTCCGCGCTCATGAGCATAATATCTGCGGGTTTAAGCCCCTGTTCCTTTGCTTCCCTGCGTATCCAGTCTTTCAGCCGATTTTCATTAATGGACTTCGGCAGAAGATCCATTTTGTTCACAAGAAGCAGCACGTCGTTACGACCGATATAACGCTGAAAACCCGGTATCCAGCTCCCTTCTATGTCGAAGGCATCTACAATTTTCACGATTAAGGCGTCCTCTTTGGCCAGGTCATGAAGCTGGTTTGTAAAGTCGGTGTTTCGAAGCGGAATTTCCTGCACTTCATTATAATGCTGCAGACGAAAACAGCGCATACAGACAACAATCTCTCTATTCAGCGCTGCCGGAGGCACGTATCCCGGTTTTTCCGGATCTTGCGTTTGAATACCTGCCCCGCAGCCGGGACAGATAAGCTTATCTTCCTTCACCTTGATTCCTCCCACTGTATCAATCCTTTTTCCTTTAAACGGCGCAAAACCAGGCGTTCCACACCCCGGTTGATTTTTGTCCAAAGTCCGTCATTCTTGCTTACCGGAACAACCAGCACTGTGTAAAAACCAGCCCGGTTCCCCCCGAATACATCCGTCAGCACCTGGTCACCGATAACAACCACTTCGCTTTTTTTAAGCCCCATATTCCGACATGCTTTCCGGAAGGCGTGTCCCATCGGTTTTTTCGCTGAATGGATGAACTGAATCCCGGTCGGCTCTGAAAAGGAACTTACTCTTTCTCTGCTGTTATTGGATACAATAGTGACATGAAAACCCTGCTGTTTTACAAAATACATCCAGTCCAGCAGCTCCGGCGTCGCTTCCGGACGGTCCCATTCCACCAGCGTGTTATCCAAATCTGTAATAATCCCTTTAATCCGCCGTTCACTTAAATCTTCAAGGTTCAAGTCGAAAACAGACGGAAGATATTCATTGGGCATAAATTGTTTAATCACGATGTCACCCTTTTATCTTTCAAATTCTCCGTACAAACACCTGCTAAATGGAAAGTATATCGTTAAAAACGGTATTTTTCAAACGATACTCATTCATGAAAAGTTTTCGACATTATTTTAAACCAACTTGTATGTGGATAACTTTTTTAGTATTAAAAAAATTGAAACAAGAAGGGTTTTCAGACTTAGCGCAGCTATTATAAACAACTTATCCACCGCCTCTGTGGATAAAACGAACGGTTGTTCTTACAACAGCATCGTGGTACACTGTTTCTACATTACGCTGGAAATTCCTGATGGAATCATACCTGCGAGCAACCCGCAGACCGTATACCAAGGTTGTAATAACAGGAAGATCGTCAAGGAGGTGTCGTGCCCTCTTATGAAACAGTTATCGGATGAATTACTGATTGAAGCTTATGAAAAAGCCCTGCGTCTTCAGTTAAATGATGATTTTATTTTAGTGCTTGAGCAGGAAATCAAAAACCGTTCCCTTCAGGAAAAATGCATGAAACCGGTTATCACCATGTAATAGGGGAATAGTAGTAAAAAGCCTTTCCGGAGTACACCCTATCCGGAAAGGCTTTTTATTTTAACATATTCTCTTGGCGCAAACGTGTCTTTTTCCATCGTTTCGTCAGACAGTAAAATCGTTTCTGTATTTTCCGGGTACGTGTAAAATGCTTCCATACGTTTTTGTTCAACATAACGATCTGCCATCCAGGCTCCGGTCAGGATAAACAGAAAAAGAATAAAAAACACGGCCCCTTGAAAAAGATGGGTCTGCTTCATAATATGCTCCTTTTCTTTTTTTATTACTATGAACTGGAACCTGATTTTTCATTCACAAAATTTTTATTTTCTTGTTTCTACCTATATATCTGTAATGCCCAATCTGCCTGAAAAACAGATGCTGACAGATGCACGGCTGGTGAATATAAGTTATAATGTGAAAAGAATTTGCAGCGCGTAAACTGCTAAGGAGGCTCTATATGTTTACAGCACTTCATCTTGCTATTATCGCTCCATTCCTTGCTGCTGTGTTTGTACCCCTGCTGTACAAAAAAATACCATCTATACATACCGGCTGGTTTGTTCTCATCGTTCCAGCCATTTTGTTTGTTTATTTTCTGCAGTACATACCAACCACATCAGAAGAAGGAGCGGTTTCTGCCGTCTTTCCCTGGATTCCGTCCCTCGGTATTCATTTTCGTGCTTATGTAGATGGACTGGGACTTTTGTTCACCCTGCTCATTACGGGGATCGGGGCACTCGTTGTATTGTACTCCATTTATTACTTATCGAAGAAAAGAGAATCATTACATACGTTCTACACCTTTTTGCTGATGTTTATGGGGGCTATGCTCGGCGTCGTTCTTTCCGACAATATGATTGTCCTCTATTTGTTCTGGGAAGTTACAAGTGTTTCATCCTTCCTGCTGATCTCCTACTGGTATGAAAGGGAAAAATCACTGTACGGCGCCTTGAAATCGATGCTGATTACTGTTCTCGGTGGATTTTCGATGCTCGTCGGCTTTGTGCTTCTCTATTCCATAACCGGAACATTCAGCATTCAGGAGACAATCGCTGCGACATCAGAGACCGCCTCCCATAACCTGTTTCTGCCGGCGATGCTGGCGATTCTGCTTGGCGCTTTCACAAAATCCGCACAGTTTCCTTTTCACATCTGGCTGCCGGATGCGATGGAAGCCCCTACTCCGGTCAGTGCTTACCTGCACTCGGCTACAATGGTAAAGGCCGGCATTTATCTGATTGCACGTTTGACGCCGGTCTTTGCGGTCAGCGGTGAATGGCTCTGGATTGTTGCCGGATTCGGTATTACCACCCTGTTCTGGGGGTCCTTCTCAGCTGTGCGCCAGACTGATCTGAAAGGCATACTCGCCTACTCCACCGTCAGTCAGCTCGGCATGATTATATCCATGCTCGGCGTCGGCGCGGCAGCCCTTCATTTCGACGGGGCGAATGGTAACAATGTATTTATCGGTGCAACAACCGCCGCTTTGTTCCATCTGTTCAACCATGCCACTTTCAAAGGCAGCCTGTTCATGATGGTTGGTATCGTCGACCACGAAACCGGTACGCGTGATATCCGTAATCTCGGCGGGCTGATGACAATCATGCCGATCACCTTTACGATTGCCGCTATCGGAAGCTTCTCTATGGCCGGTCTGCCGCCGTTCAACGGCTTTTTAAGCAAAGAACTGTTTTTTACGTCTATGGTAAACATCACCGAATTCCAGCAGTTCAATATGGATACAATCGGCATGGTGTTTCCGGCCGTGGCCTGGATCGCGAGCGTATTCACGTTTATTTACAGCATGATTGTCGTGTTCAAAACGTTCACCGGACCGCTCCAGAAAGAAAAACTGGACACCAAGCCGCATGAAGCTCCGTTTGGTATGCTTCTTGCCCCGATTGTGCTCGTCAGTCTGGTTATCGTTATCGGCTTTTTCCCGAACGTGCTGTCCTACACGATTATCGCGCCTGCCATGGCCTCCATCCTTTCGCCGCTGCTGGAGCAGGGACAGCAGTTTGAAGTCGATATATATTTTTGGCATGGATTTGGAACACCGCTCAAAATGACGATAGGTGTCGTTATTGCCGGTATTCTTCTTTACCTTGGAATGAAAAAATGGAAAGGCGTGTACAGGCTCTTTCCAGAGAAGCTGTCGTTTAACAACTTATATGATCAGACGCTCGACAAAGGGGAAGTGCTCTCCCAGAAGATTATGGGTGCCCATATGAACGGTTTCATCCGGAATTACCTGGTTTATATCTTCGCCTTTATCGCAGCCTTTCTTTTGATTACGATGTTTTATAAAGGCGCATTTACAATCGACGTATCGGACACAGCTCCGATTACGATATACGAAAGTATCCTTTTCCTTGTGCTATTTGCCGCTGTCGGCGTGATGATGTTTACCACGTCCCGGCTGACGATGATTATCGGACTTGGAGTCGCAGGTTATACTGTGGCGATGTTTTTCGTTATATTCCGAGCACCGGACCTTGCCTTAACACAGCTTATTATTGAAACTGTGTCGGTAGCTCTGTTTCTTTTGTGCTTTTATCATTTGCCTCAGATTGCCAAAAACCTGGAGCCTATTCGCTTCAAAGCCGTGAATTTTATCATCTCGGCCGCCGTTGGTATAACCGTCACCCTTATCGGCATTTCCGCAGGCAGCTCCAGAATGTTTGAATCAATTTCCGGCTTTTTCAAGGATTACAGTTACAAAGAAGCCGGCGGACGAAACATGGTTAACGTCATTCTTGTTGATTTCCGTGGATTCGACACAATGCTTGAAATACTCGTTCTCGGTATTGCGGCTGCCGGTATATTTACGATGATCCGACTTAGACTGGCTGGGAGGGATGAGCTGTGAAGTCAAATGATGTCATACTTCAGACAGTCACCAATATCGTTCTGTTCATTATTTTGATGTTTTCGGTGTTTATTTTCTTTAATGGGCACCACGAACCGGGCGGTGGATTCATCGGTGGGCTGATGACAAGTTCAGCTCTGGTGCTTTTGCTGCTCGCTTATGATCTGGAAACGGTTAAACGTGTTTTACCGGTTGATTTTAAACATGTCACAGCAGCCGGTCTGCTCGTTGCCGTCGGAACAGGAATGGGGTCCTTTTTCTTTGACGCCCCGTTTTTGTCCCAGACATACGGTTATCGTCATTTTCCTGTATTAGGGGAACTGGAACTTGCCACCGCGCTGATTTTTGATATCGGCGTTTACCTGGTGGTTGTCGGAATTACCCTAACCATTATTCAGACCATAGGGGAGGATCGTTAATGGAGATCTTAATGTCTGTTGCTGCCGGTATTCTTTTCATGGGCGGGACGTATCTCGTCTTGTCCAAAAACATCATCAGAATCATTATCGGCACCTCGGTTATCAGTCACGGTGCCCACATTCTGCTTTTGACGATGGCCGGTCTCAAAACTGGTGCTCCGCCCCTTCTTGGTCTTGAGGCTTCTTCCTACACCGACCCGCTGCCGCAGGCGCTCATTCTGACCGCAATTGTTATCAGCTTCGGTGTGACTTCCTTTTTTATTGTGCTCGGATACCGGGCCTATAAGGAAAACGGAACGGACAACACGGAAAACATGAGAGGAACGGATTCCTATGACTAATTTGTTGATTTGGCCGATTTTACTGCCGCTTCTTACAGGAATACTGCTGCTTTTCCCGCGAAATCAGATTCGCTTCCAGCGGGTTCTGAGTGCGGTATCAGCAGTGGCGCTGATTGCTGTCACTGTATTTATACTGTGGACGGTCCAAAACGAAGGGATTCAAACCCTTGAACTCGGCGGCTGGACTCCGCCGTTTGGTATTGTTCTGGTCGGGGACATGCTCGCTGTACTGTTGACGACCACGACGGCTGTCGTGAGTCTTCCCATTCTTTTATTTGCAATGTCCAGCATCGGAAAAGAACGGGAACAGTTCTATTTTTACGCTTTTTATCAGTTTTTGATTACCGGCGTAATGGGAGCTTTCCTTACCGGCGACATTTTCAACCTGTTTGTGTGTTTTGAAGTTATGTTGATTTCTTCCTACATACTTATCGTGCACGGCGGTACAAAAAAACAACTTCGAGAATCGTTCAAATACGTGCTCGTTAACATTATTTCATCCGCATTTTTCGTCATTGCGGTTGCGTATTTATACGCAGTAACAGGAACACTCAACATGGCCCAGCTCTCCCAGCGGATCAACAGTCTGGAGTCAGATGCTCCGGTTCTGACCGTCATTGCCGTGCTGTTTTTAATTGTATTTGGTCTCAAAGGAGCCCTGTTTCCGTTGTATTTCTGGCTTCCGGCCTCCTATACTGCACCACCGTCTGCGATTGCAGCTATTTTTGGTGCGCTGCTTACAAAAGTCGGGATGTATTCCATCTTTCGTACCTATACAGTCATTTTCACCCATGACACGGGATTCACTCATCAGCTGCTCGCTGTACTGGCAGCATGTACAATGGCAATTGGAGTTATCGGGGCTGTTGCTCACCAGGACGTCAAAAAAATACTGGTGTACAACGTGATTGCTGCGGTCGGTTTTGTTCTTTTCGGTGTTTCCACGCTGACAGAGACCGGCATGGCTGGAGCAATCTTTTACCTCATTCATGATATTATCATTAAGGGCGCACTTTTCTTACTGATCGGAGCGATGGTTATCGTGGCAGGCACCAGTCATTTAAAGAATATGGGTGGACTCATCAAGCACCATCCCCGGCTTGGCTGGATGTTCTTCACAGCTGTCATGGCCCTTGTCGGCGTGCCTCCCTTGAGCGGGTTTATCGGAAAACTGTTAATCATTCAGGGAGGGGCTGAAGCCGGTCAGTACGTTATTATTGCTGTGATGATGGCAGCCAGCCTGCTTGTGCTGTATTCAATGATCCGCATCTTTTTATACGGATTTTACGGACAAATACAACTTGAAACAGCCGATCAATACGGCAGCACGAAAGGGTTGCTTCTGCCGTGTGCGTTTTTAATCGCCGTCTCTGCTTTCCTCGGCCTCGGTGCCGAAGCTGTTTATCCACTGGCCGCCACTGCTGCTGAAACGCTGCACGAACCGCAAATCTATATAGATGCCGTGCTAAAGGAGTAATGACGATGACATTTCAGATAATGATCAACCTTCTTATGGCTCTGATCTGGATGTTTATGAACGATGCCTGGACCTTCGCATCATTTATCAGCGGATATGCTATCGGTGTGGCTGTGCTGTTTTTTCTACGGGGATTCTTTCCGCAGCGTTTTTACTTCGGCTGGATCTATTCGGTGGTGAAGCTCATTCTAATCTTTCTGAAGGAATTGGTTCTTTCCGCTGCTGAAGTGGTGGGACAGATTCTGCAGCCGAAACTGAAAATCAAGCCGGGTATTTTCGCCATGGACATCCATCTTCAGCGTAACTGGGAGGTGACGGTGCTGTCCTGTTTAATCACGCTGACACCAGGGACGCTCGTCGTCGATGTCTCCCCGGATAATAAAACATTGTACATCCATGCGATGCACCTGCCCGATACAGAAGCTGCCAAACAGGATATCCGGGAATCTTTTGAAAAAGCAATTCAGGAGGTGAGCCGCACGTGATACAAGGAATACTTACGGCATCAGCCGCCATTCTTTCCCTTTCCATCCTTTTGACATTATTCCGAGTAGCCAAAGGACCTTCCATGCCTGACCGGGTCCTGGCTTTGGATATGATGGGAATTAACCTGATCAGTCTCACAGCCGTCGTCTCCCTCATTCAGGACACGACAGCCTATCTTGAAGTGGCCCTGCTTCTTGGGATACTGGCTTTCATTGGGACCGTAGCGTTTTCTAAATTTATCGAAAAGGGTGTTGTCATTGAACGCAGACGAGATTAGCAGCTGGATTATCAGCATCATCGTGCTGACAGGGTCTGTTTTGAGTTTGATCAGCGCCTTTGGTCTGATACGCCTGCCCGATATCTATACAAGGAGCCATGCGGCAACAAAGGCTTCCACATTAAGTGTTATGTGTATTCTGATTGCTGCCTTTCTTTTCTTTGCAGTGGGCGAAGGGTTGTACAGCGCCCGGATACTGCTCGGTATCGTATTTGTTTTCATAACAGCTCCGGTCGGAGGTCATTTGATTTCAAGAGCGGCCTACCACACCGGTGTCACATTATGGGACTCCAGCATTCAGGATCAGTTAAAGGAGAAAAAACGGAAGCAGCGTCCTTCTTCACGTTCCTGACTTACTAAAAATGTAAAACCTTCATTTGTCGAGGGTTATAAAATGATGACATTTGACGATACTAGACGTAAATCTCGCGTATTTTTTATGTAATTTCCCCGTCATTACTTGACATATCAAGGATTCGTAAGTAAATTTGTATTGTAAAGGCTCTATATTCTTGGAAAGAAAGGAAGTTATGTAATGAATAAGACAGACTTGATCAATGCTGTCTCCGAACAGGCAGACATTTCGAAAAAGGATGCTTCCAAAGCAGTAGATGCCGTATTCGACAGCATCACAGAAACGTTGAAAAAAGGCGATAAAATCCAGCTCGTTGGATTTGGAAGTTTTGAAGTACGTGAACGTGCGGCACGTAAAGGACGCAACCCGCAGACAGGGGACGAAATCGAGATTCCTTCCACGAAGAACCCTGCCTTCCGTCCAGGAAAGCAACTGAAAGATGCTGTTAACTAATCAGGACAATGAAGGCTCCCTTGAAACGTGAGGGAAACATATCCAAAGAGCCGAAAAATACACACGGGAGCCTTTCCTGCTTTCAAAGCTTCTCTCTCCATTCGGAGGGAGGAGCTTTTTTGTGATCATCTCGTACACTGCAGTGCCTGCTGTCAGCATGAAAATATTAATTGCGGAGTAGCTTTCCCAAATTAAGCGTCACCTTTCTTTCCATTTTTTCATTCCACTTTTACAAAACTGGAGTCATTAATACATAAATCGCATCGTAAGAAAAAATAGAGGACAGAAGCCTCGTACTTCTGTCCTCTATTTTTTTAGTAATAAGGATAATAGGAACCGTATGAATAGGGGCTGACATACGGAAGCAGCGCCAGCGCTGCCAGCGCTCCCAGTGGAAACTGTCTGCGGCGGAAACGACGATATCTCCGGCGCTCCGGACCGTAGCCGTAGCCTCCCCCATATTGTCGGCTGCTCTCGTTCTCATGGCTGTCTGCCATCATCGTTTCTCCGACAAGCATCTGCATTTTTTCGGAGTCCACATTTTCAATAATACCATCTGCTGTGCTGCCGTCCTTGAATGTGACTACGACATCGTGATACATGTACTGTGTGCACTGTTTCTGCATATTGCGTTCATATTCATGGTCCCACCGGGGTTGATAACCATTCTGCATCTAAACTCTCTCCTTTCATCAATCGCTTCAGCAACATGATATTCACCTATACCTGAATGGGTGTGTAGTTTTGATATTACTTCATAAAATTTATTTTGTTGTTTCCGGCAGATGATCCATATTTCTGCTGTTTATAAAACTCCTGAAATAATTTAAGAAGCGCTCGCTTTTCAATGCGGGAGACGTAACTCCGGGAAATACCGAGCTCTTTTGCAATTTCACGCTGGGTTCTTTCTTTTTCTTTTTCCAACCCGAACCGGAAGACGATGACTTCTTTTTCGCGTTCATCAAGAACATCCATAAAGGCAACGACCTGCTTTTTTTCCATATTCAGCTGAATCAGATCGGCCACATCAGGACCGTCTTCCTCAAGCACATCGATGAGAGAAATTTCATTGCCTTCTTTATCACTTCCTATCGGATCGTGCAGGGAGATGTCCTTTTTCACCTTTTTGAGCGCCCGCAGATGCATAAGTATTTCATTTTCAACACACCTGGCCGCGTAGGTAGCAAGTTTCGTTCCTTTTTCAGGCGAATAGCTCTCAATACCTTTAATAAGGCCGATGGTGCCGATCGAGATCAGATCCTCGGTGTCTTCCTTGGCATTTTCAAATTTCTTGACGATATGGGCCACAAGACGAAGATTATGTTCGATCAACAGATTGCGGGAGTACTGGTCCCCCTGCTGCATTCGTTCCAGATGTATTTTCTCTTCTTCTTTCGGCAGCGGCTGTGGAAAGGCATTGTTTTTAACATACGAGACAAACATCGCCAGTTCCTTCATAATGAGCAGTGCGGCAGCAACAATTCCGGACAATGGTATCGCCTCCTCTCTTTAACATTGTATGCAGCGGAGGAGGTTTCGTTGTTTGTCCAGACGGCATTGTTTTTATCTCCTTTATTAGGGGAAACTGAAACATAGATTAAATACGGAACGGAGGTTGTCAGACATGAATATTTCTTTAAGTTCACCTGCTTTAAAATGGTTTGAACAGGAAATGGAGGCCGGAGAGGGGGATTCGATTCGGTTTTTCGCCCGTTACGGCGGGCACTCCCCTATCCATCCGGGCTTTTCCCTCGGTGTAACCAAGGCCGAGCCCTTTGAACCGTGGGCGCAGACGACAAAGAACGGTATTGTTTTTTATATAGAGGAAAAGGATAAATGGTATTTTGAAGGGTACGACCTGCACGTAAAATACAGCCGCAAACACGATGTGGTTGACTACGAGTACGTAGACGAAAAATAAAAAAGGGCTGTCCGGAAAGCGAATGTCCGGACAGCTTCAAGTGGAGAGAGATGCCAACAAGGAAAGTAAAAGTCGGCAAAAGGAATAGGAGTTTCCTTAATTGTTAGTATAAGATGATATACATTGCTTTTCATTCAGTTTGTCAGATTACCTCCCCTTTTTTCTCCATCGCATCCGGGTTGTGTTCGTTGAGGTTTTTCCTTATCTTTACTATACTAATTTCACAACATTTCCCCGAACACGTCTAATCCTTCCTGCATTCCTATGGAGATATTGTTCGTGAGACCTGGAGGGGAAAGGGAAGAAAAGGAGGACGTTTCATTGGCTGATCAAAAACGTGCTGTAACGCCTGAGGACATTAAGAAGATTCGTGTTGTTCACGATCCTCATTTATCAAGCGACGGGGAAAAATATGCGTACGTGCAAACATCCGTCCGCAATGATAGAGAATATAATTCGCATCTTTTCATTCATCACTTTACAGATGATATACCGGTGCAGTGGACATTCGGGGAAGTCCGTGATCATTCTCCACGCTGGTCCCCCGACGGAACAGAACTCGCCTTTGTATCGAATCGTTCCGGTGTCCATCAGCTCTGGGTGATGTCAGCGGCGGGAGGAGAACCGCGCCAGCTCACCAGCCTGAAGCATGGTGTCTCCGATCCGGATTGGTCGCCGGACGGAAAATACCTGCTGTTTACAACGTCCGCCCGGGCCGATGAAGATATTTTCTCCCATGAAGAAAGTCCGGATGAGTACGAAACAAAACCAGTTAAGATTGAGCGCCTTCGGTATAAAAGCGAAGGAAACGGCTTCCACCGCGGCAGAAGGACACAGCTTGCTCTGCTGGACATGAAATCAAAAGAGACTCGTATTCTGACAAGCGGTGCTTTCGACCACCATTCGGCCCGTTGGGCACCCGACAGCAGACAAATCGTGTTCAGCGCCAACCGTAATCCGGATGAAGACGTATCTTCGGTGCTCGATTTGTTTATTATCGATACCGAAACGAGTGACACCGTGAAGCTGACAGATTCAACCGGTGTATTCTCTAATGCAAGCTGGTCTCATGATGGGCACAGAATCGCCTGCATAGGACATGAGCTGGAATATCAGGGAGCCACCCTGAATCAGGTATGGATCATTAATCCTCTGACAAAAGAGCGCCGCTGCGTGACGATAAAATGGGACGTGCAGATTGGGGATGCGGCAGTGAGCGATCTGCGTGCCGGGCAGGCGGATCTTTCGCCGGTGTGGGCGAAGGACCAGAAACATCTGTACTTCAGTGCCAGTGAAAACGGAAATACGGGGATTTATCAAATGGATCTTGAAGGTGAAATCACACCGGTGCACGAAGAAGATAACCATGTATTTGGTTTTTCGTATCATCCCCGGCTGGATTTTTTCATTGCCGGAATCAGTGACCCGTCCAACCCCGGGGATTTTTATAAAATCGAAAAACCGGAAAAAGGAAAGGTCCGCCTGACAGACGTCAATGCAGACTTTATCCAGAGCGTGCACCTTTCTATTCCGGAACCTGTCGCAGCAAAAGCGGAAGACGGCTGGGACATTCAAGGATGGCTCATGAGGCCCGCTTTCTTTGAAGAAGGGCAGCACTACCCACTGCTCCTTGAAATTCACGGAGGTCCTCACGCCATGTATGCCAATACGTTCTTTCATGAACTTCAAATGCTTGCCGCACAGGGATACGTGGTGCTGTATACCAACCCCCGCGGAAGCCATGGATACGGGCAGACATTCGTTAACGCCTGCCGTGGCGATTACGGCGGAAAAGATTATACTGATTTAATGACAGCAGTCGATCAAGTCATCGAACAGTATGACTTCATTGATGAAGAACGTCTTGGTGTGACAGGCGGCAGTTATGGAGGATTTATGACAAACTGGATTGTCGGGCATACAAATCGGTTCAAAGCAGCCGTTACCCAGCGTTCGATATCCAATTGGACCAGCTTTTACGGTGTCAGTGACATCGGATTTTTCTTCACGGACTGGGAGATTGGAGCACGTGTCCATGATGATCCGGATAAACTTTGGGATCATTCTCCGCTGAAATACGTGCAGCACATCAATACACCGCTGTTGATTATGCATGGGGAGAACGATTATCGTTGTCCGATGGAACAGGCCGAGCAGCTTTTTACGGCGCTGCAGTATTTGGAGAAACCAACCATGTTCCTGCGTTTTCCCCAGTCCGGCCATGATTTGAGCCGAAACGGAGCTCCGGGCTTACGGGTGGAGCGCCTGAAGCATATGGCCGCTTGGTTTGAAAAACACCTTTAACCGTCCTAAGACGGGGAGGAGAAAGTGGGGGACCAAGGTTGAATAAAAACGATATAACCAGCCGGCTCTCCGGGCGCCGGCAGGGAATTATAGACGAACATCAGATGCGGCATTACGCTGTTTTCCTGCCGTTAATAGAAAAAGAAGATGACATCTATGTTCTTTTTGAAGTAAGAGCCAAACACATGAAACGGCAGCCCGGAGAAATTTGTTTTCCCGGCGGCATGGTGGACCGCACGGATAACAGTCCTGCCGAGGCTGCGGTTCGTGAACTTTGTGAAGAAACCGGCATACGTCAAAACGAGGCTGCCATTACTGGCAGCCTCGATAAAATCATATCTCCGTTTCGTCAGATTATTTTTCCTTACGCCGGTTTTCTGGATCCGGCTTCTTCATTCCAGCCCAACGAGGAAGAGGTGGATAAATTGTTTACCGTGCCGCTTTCTTTTTTCATAGAAACGAAGCCTGACAGACATCTCATTCACCTGCAGGTGGAACCGGAAGCCGGGTTTCCATTCGAGTCCATTCCAAACGGAAAACGTTATGCGTGGAGTGCCGGAACACATCATGAGTATTTTTATTATTACGGCTCCTACGTCATCTGGGGGCTGACCGCCAGAATCATGAAACATTTCGTAGACGAAACAGCCTCTCCTTGATTACAACTGCTGATTTTCCTCTTCCGCCCGCTGCCGTTCTTTACTCCCCGCGTAGTGGAGTACAACGGAAGCGGTCGTAAATATACCGATGATAACCAGTATTTCAGGCTGTTTGGCTGCCGGAATACTTTCCGGAAGCAGCAGTCCCAGAAACAGAAAACAGGAAGCCGTGATTAAAACTCTGCTGAAGGAACGAAAATCTTCGGCTCTTCCTGCGTGAGCTGTTTTTGATTGTCCCATCCGGCTGACCCTCCTTTTTCTTCATCGTATCATAGATAAAGAGAAAGAAGATCCGGCCGTTTTTGGAGGGGATACCGACATTTTCCTCCTACTTCATTTTCTGCTCAATGAGCGCTGTCACAAGGGCTGCTGAGTTCTCCGACGCCTGTACGAGAAACTCCTCGTAGGACTGTTTTGCATCATTACCCGCGACATCACTGAGCGCTCGTATAATAACAAACGGCACATCAAAGCGGTAACAGACATGGGCAATGGCTCCTGCTTCCATTTCTGCACACTGCGGCTCTTCAAACGTTTCTTTCAAAAATGCAATCCGGCTGTCGGAGCTCATAAATGAATCGCCCGACAGAATAAGACCGTCTCTGACTGGAATACGTTCCGCGGAGGCGGCTTTTAATGTTTCCTCCATCAGTTTCTTGTCAGCATAGTAACCAGCCGGCATGCGTGGAACCTGTCCGTATTCGTACCCAAACACCGTGGCGTCTACATCGTTATAACGCACTTCATTAGAAACGACAAGATCCCCTACGTTCAGTGCAGGGTTAAGCCCGCCCGCGGATCCGGTATTGATCACAAGATCCGGCTTGTATTTTTCGAGTACGAGCGTTGTGGCAGCGGCTGCGTTCACCTTGCCGATGCCCGACTGGATAAGCACCACATCCGCTCCGTACATCTTCCCTGAAAAAAACCGGGTGCCGCCGCTTTCTTCTTCGCGGCGGTTTTCGAGTTTCGACTTTAATAATTCGACTTCTTCATCCATGGCACCAATTACTGCTATTTTCATGTCCTATACGTCCCTTTCCGGCTTGTTAATTTTCATATTTCCGGATTGGAATCCGCCCGCTCTACATTTACCGGTTTCCATCCTTCGTCTTCCACAAATTCGATTGTCACTTTGTAAGGTGTCTGTCTGTTTTCGTAAGTGCTTATATATCCTACGGCTCGATTGGATCCTCCACCGTTTTCAATACGCCAGGTTTCGGCTTCTCCACTGCTTAATCCGGCAGCGTAACGGAGTGCAGCTTCCATTTCCGCCCAGTTCTGACTGCTTGTATCGAAATCATGACGGAACGAGCCGGATTGCTCCGTGCCGATCGGCTCCCATTCTTCTTGATCAGGCCCGCCGCCTTCAGGAATGGATACAGTGTTTTCGGCGTTGTCACTGTTTTCGCTGTCTGTGTCATTACTGCTGCTGTCATCTGTTGAACGGCTGTCGTTTGAGTCGGAATTTTCCTGCGGCTGGTTTTCATTCTGCTGATTGTCCTGGTTCTGATCTTCCTGCTGATTGTTCGTGTTCTGGTTCTCCTCCGGTGCGGTCTGTTCCTGCTCCGGAGCCGACTGTTCTTCTGTTGTCTCATTTTCCGACGGCTCTGTCTCTTCATTCTGCTGCGGCTCTGACACGTCATTTTCCGCAGTTTCCTGACTTCCCGGCAGAAACAGCTGGACCGCAAAAAACAGAATAAGCGCCCCTACTGCCAGTATAGAGACATTCAAAACACGGTTCATGCGCTTTCGTCTTCTCATCTCATATCGATTTTGTTCATTAAATCCCTGATCATTGTTCATTCTTCTCACCTGCCTGTATGGTCTGGTTCCATAACGTGTCTACCCATATCATATAAAATTTTTTCCGATGTGGCGAGGGGAAAATAGAAATTATACCGTTTTTCCTATAAGAGTACCGTTATCATAAAGGATGCAGGACCGAAAAGAGAGCAGTGTCCGCCGGGCAGACACTGCTCTCCTTAATAAAGACAAAAACGTTACGTTACTTCCATGATTTCAACGTTGAACTCTCCACCAGGGGTATTCACGGTAACGTGATCGCCTACCTTACGTCCGAGAAGACTCTGGGCCATAGGAGAGTCATTGGATATTTTCCCCTCCAGGGGATCAGATTCAGCACTTCCGACAATGGTGTATACTTCTTCGTCCCCATCCGGAATTTCTTTGAATCTCACTGATTTTCCAAGTGCGACTTCCGAATTATTCGTGCTGTCTTCTTCTATAATAACAGCGTTTTTCAGCATCTGCTCGATTTGATTGATGCGTCCCTCTACAAACGCCTGTTCATCTTTGGCTGCATCGTATTCCGAGTTCTCCGAGAGATCACCGAAACTCCGTGCGATTTTTATTCGTTCAACGACTTCCTGCCGTTTTTCTGTTTTTAATTGTTCAAATTCTTCTTCGAGTTTACGTTTCCCTTCTTCTGTCATGTAGTGCTGTTTTTCTTCTGCCATATCACTGTCACTCCTCTTTCCAATTAATGCTTCTGCATCATCTTATTTTAAGGAAGCCGGAAAAGCAAACAACTTTTGGCTTTTACTGCCATTATCATACGCATCCTCCGGCTGAATTTCAAACCTTTTTAAATCTTTGTGCTGACGGCCAAACCATCTCCAACGGGAAGAAACGACGTTCGTACATCCGGATGGGCAGATAAATAATTATTATAGGCCCGGATTTTATCGACCATCGGCCGCAGTCTTCCAGACGCCTTTTCGGGCTCTGCCGTCAACCCTCTAAAGAACACGTTATCACTGATCACCAGTCCGTTCTTTTTCACATAAGGGAAATACGTATCAAAAAAATCTCTGTACCTGCCCTTGGCAGCATCAATAAAGAGTACATCAAACTCATCTTCTTCGTCAAGAAAAGGCTCCCCATCGAGAGCATCTCCAGCGTAAAATGACGTTTTGTCAGCCAAGCCGCTTCTTTCCCTGAATTCAAGCGCTCTCGCATGTGCTGCTTCATTCTTTTCCACAGATGTGACATGGACATCAGGAAGGGCTGAGGCCATCCGAAGGGCGGAATAGCCGATTGCTGTCCCTATTTCGAGAATACAGCGGCTGTCATGGAGCTTTAAAAGCTGCAACACAACTTCCAACGCGTCTTTTTCCATAATGGGAATGTTTTCGTGCTGTGCCAAAGCTTCCATATTACGAAAAAGTGTATGATCTCTTCCGTGCAGAAATTCCATATACGTTTGTATTGCTGATTGATCTTTCATAGACTGTCCTCTGTATTTTTGATTTTGGGAGTGGAAACAGGTTTCCCTGCTTGTTTTACAAGGATTCCCTATTTATTTTTATTACAAAATACGGCCTCCCCCTTTGTCGATCGGAGAAGCCGTTATGCGGATTTGTTTATGCCCTCATGTCCGCCTTGTTTCACTTATTCCTCCCGGGCTTCCACCCATTCCTGCCGGTATTGTTCCTGTACCTCGCGGTGGTCTTCATACTTTTCATTATAAATGACTTCTCCACCGGGCCGTGCATAGAAAAAGAGATAGTTATTATCTTCAGGGTTCATGACGGCTTTCAGGGAAGAACGTCCCGGGCTGGCTATTGGTCCCGGGGGAATTCCGGTATGTTGATACGTGTTAAAAGGAGAATCCGTTTGCAGATCTTCTGATGACGTCATGTAGTTATGCTCTCCCATCGCATAAGAAACCGTTGGATCGACTTCCAAACGCATTCCTTCTTCCAGTCTGTTGAACAGTACGCCGGCAATTTTCGGCCGGTCTTCTTTCTGCCTGGCTTCACGTTCGACAATGGAAGCAAGTGTCAGGAGTTCATGGAACGTATAGTC
Source organism: Salibacterium qingdaonense (assembly GCF_900114715.1). Lineage (GTDB taxonomy): Bacteria > Bacillota > Bacilli > Bacillales > Marinococcaceae > Salibacterium > Salibacterium qingdaonense. The sequence continues at coordinate 103,052 of NZ_FOTY01000003.1, read as the reverse complement.
CGACTCCTCCACTTGTTCCGAAAATTCTACCATAATTTCCTCTGTTTGTTCAATCATCCGTGCAGCGATTTCTTCAATTGATGCATTTTCGTCAACAAATTCATAGGTGGCAGGAAACAGATAGCCTTCAAGCGGATATCGTATTTCTTCATTCAACACCGTTTCTGTTAAAGCATCATATTCTTCAATCAGCTGATTCAGATACTCTTCATCCGCAAGCTTCGTCTTGATTTCTTCGACGTCATGGGGACCTGCCTCTGCCATCGTCTGAACGATGTCCTCATACCACGTTCCTTCTGGAACCGTAAAGGAAAAAGAGGCCTCTTTCATCATTGTTCCTTCTTTCAGCTGGTCAATAATACTATCTATATTCATGGAAGGAGACAGTTCATACATTCCCGCCTGAAATCCTTGTTCGTTCTTATAGCGCACGTAGTACTGGAATACTGTCCCATTCTTTATTACGTCCGCATCTTCCAAAATGGAACCTATGTCGGAAGCGTTTGAACCAATTGGTATTTCCACTGACACCTGCTCTTCAGAGTCTTCGTCCACCGGCTTCAAAGAAGATGATATGTACAGCCAGCCCCCGATAGCAGCTGCCGCAGCCAGCGTAACAAGAACAGCCAGAGTGATTAGAATGATTTTTCTGACAATACGGGCCTGTTTTTCTTTTTCTGTCAGGCCTTCTTTTGTTGTTCGTCGGAACATTGCAGTCTCCCCCTCCCATCGATTCCATTATACAGTATTCGTCAATATTCTCCCGGAGACGAAAAAAATCCTGCGGAGCACTGCTCCGCAAGACTTCCGGATGGAGAAGACTTACTCCTCATCTTCCCCTGCACTGAATGTTTCAACCATCTCTTCGACCATTTCCCACTCTTCATCGCTTTCGATCGGATAAAGGGACAATTCCTCGCCCTCTTCCTCTCCTTCTTCGTACCGGAAAGCAAACACTTCAATTTCTTCCTCTTCACTCTCCTGATCCCCGGCAGCAGTAAGTACCATGTAGGAATAACCTGTCTCATTCACATCAAACGTAAAAAGCAGGTCAAATAAATGTTCATTTCCATCTTCGTCCGGAATCACAATACGTTCGTTTTCTTCTTCAGCCATTTTTATACCTCCGTTATATGGAACCTGATTGTTCCTGATCTAAGTATCCCTGTAAAATCATGACGGCAGCCATTTTATCGACCACTTTTTTTCGTTTTTTCCGGCTGACATCCGCTTCAATCAAGGTCCGTTCTGCGGCCCGGGTAGTCAGTCTTTCATCGTACATGGAAACCTGCACATCATACTCTTCTTTTAGTTTTTCGGCGAATTCCAGACACTGTTCTCCGCGTGGTCCGATTGTTCCGTTCATGTTTTTTGGAAGTCCGACGACAACTTCATGCGCTTCATGTTCTTTCAGAAGTTCATGAATACGGGGGAACGATTCCAGGGGATCCTCCCCCTTGACATGAATCGTCTCCAGTCCCTGTGCGGTCCATCTCAGCGCATCGGACACTGCCACTCCTATGCGCTTATTTCCAACATCGATCCCCAGTACCTTCATTCGTTCTCCTTCCTGTGCGCCGTTAAATAAGAACGTACCAGTTCCTCTATGATCTCATCACGTTCCAATTTACGAATCAGCGTCCTGGCTTCTTTATATCTTGGAATGTATGCAGGATCACCGGACAACAGGTAGCCAACGATCTGATTGATGGGATTGTACCCTTTTTCCTCCAGGGCATCATATACTGCCAGCAGTACGTCCCCCGCATCTTTGTCCGTCGTTTCGTCCTGGACATTAAACTTCATGGTGCTGTCATTATAATCCATTCCATACACCTCCTCTTCCTACATACTTCCGCTTTCTGTACGTACGGTCTCTACCGTAACAGCCGTTTTAAGCCTGTCCTCATTGTACACTAATTATTCCTGTTTAGGAAATGGATTTGAGAAAAGCAGGGGCGCCTGTACAGGTGCTGACTGAACCTTCCTCCTGCTGATCCAAAGGATGCAGGGCACCTGCACACAGGTTTCAAAACGCAAAAATCAGTGTTTTACAAACGACGCACAATGTCTTCCACAGCTTCCAGTGCCTCCGGGAGTTTATCCGGATTTTTGCCGCCGGCCTGTGCCATATCCGGACGGCCTCCGCCTCCGCCTCCGCAGATGGAGGCGGTTTGTTTCACAATATCTCCCGCTTTATAGCCCTGTTCTATCAGGTCTTTCGTAACGCCGGCAGCGATATTGACTTTACCGTCATTCATCGTGCCGAGCACAATAATACCGGAATCCAGCTGTTGTTTCAATTCATCCACCGTGTTGCGCAGACCATCCATATCAGGCGCTTCTACCTGCTTGGCCACGACATACACACCGTTAACAGTTGTTCCCTGATTCATCAGATTCCCCGCTTCGATATTGCCGAGCTTGGAAGAGAGAGAGTCGTTTTCACGCTGCAGATCCCGCACCTGCTGCAGCAGCGCTTCAACGCGCTGTGGTACATCCTGTGCTGTCTTTGCTTTCAGTTCTTCCCCTGTTTCCTTTAACAGAGTCAGCTGATGGTTGATATAGTCAAACGCTTTTCTGCCGGTGACCGCTTCTATACGGCGTATACCTGCACCAATACCGGCTTCCGACGTAATTTTAAAAATGCCGACCTCCGCTGTATTGTTTACGTGACAGCCGCCGCACAGTTCGACACTGTAATCATCGACCTGTACCACACGTACGTCTTCCCCGTATTTTTCCCCGAACAGCGCCATGGCTCCCAAGTCTTTTGCTTCTTCAAGCTTCATTTCTTCAATGACAACCGGAATCGCCCGGGCGACTTTATCGTTAACAATCTGTTCGATCTGCTCCAATTCTTCCGGTGTGACCTGTCCGAAATGAGAAAAGTCAAAGCGGAGATAGTCCTTTTCTACAAGAGAACCGGACTGGTTGACATGTTCCCCGAGAACGTCCTTGAGTGCCTGGTGCAGAAGATGGGTGGCCGTATGGTTTTTTACAACATCCACTCGGCTGCGCTCTTCCACTACGGCGTTTACATCCGCCCCCGTACGAAATGAGCCTTTTGTTACGGTAATGGTATGAAGGTTCTGGCCGTTCGGTGCTTTTTGGACATCGAGTACGTCCGCTTTTGCCTCATTGTGATAAAGAACTCCCTGATCTGCAACCTGGCCGCCGCTTTCGGCATAAAACGGGGTCTGGTCCAGGATAACGTGAGCTGTCATCCCTTCTGAAATCGTGTCGATGATATCCTTCTCATATACCATCACCTGTATCTCCGCTTTTGTCTGAAGCATATCGTAACCAATGAATTGGCTTTCGGCTGTTATGTCAGACAGCACCGCATCCTGGGTCTGCATGGATCCGCTGTCTTTTCTGGCTGCACGGGCCCGGTCACGCTGAGCCTGCATCTCTTCTTCGAACTCCTGCTCGTTGATGGAGAACCCTTCTTCGGTCACGTATTCTTCTGTGAGATCTGCAGGAAAACCATACGTATCGTAAAGACGGAACACATCTTTACCGGAAATAACACTGCTGTTATTTTCTTTCTCTTTTTTCATGATATCCGAGAGAATGGCGAGGCCTTCACTCAACCTCTCATGAAAACGTTCCTCTTCGTTTTTTATGACTTTTTGAACAAACGCTTCTTTTTCCTTCACTTCGGGATAATGATCTTCCATGATTTCTCCGACAACCGGAACCAGTTCAAACATGAACGCCCGTTCCAGTCCGATCATTTTGGCGTACCGGACAGCCCGGCGCAGCAGCCGGCGGAGTACATACCCTCGTCCTTCATTGGAAGGAAGCGCCCCGTCACCGATTGCAAAACTGACAGTACGGATGTGATCAGCAATGACTTTCAGGGCTGTATCATGGTTGTCAGCGGCACCGTACTTCACGCCGGCAATCTGTTCGGTGTGCCGGATAATCGGAAGAAACAGATCGGTATCATAGTTCGTCGGTGCTTCCTGAATGACAGATACGATCCGCTCCAGCCCCATACCCGTATCGATATTTTTCTTTGGAAGCGGTGTGTAGGTTCCATCCGGGTTATGATTGAACTGGGAGAACACGAGATTCCATATTTCAAGGTACCTCTCGTTTTCACCGCCGGGATACAGTTCCGGATCTTCCGGGTCATCCCCGTACGCCGGTCCCCGGTCATAGAATATTTCCGTATTCGGGCCGCTTGGGCCTTCCCCGATATCCCAGAAATTTTCTTCCAGACGGATGATTCTCTCTTCGGGAATACCGATATCCTTTTTCCAGTACTCATAAGCTTCCTCGTCTTCCGGATGGACGGTCACCGAAAGCCGCTCCTCTTCAAACCCAATCCAGCTCTCACTCGTCAGAAACTCCCAGGCAAATTCGATTGCCTCTTTTTTGAAATAATCTCCAATGGAGAAATTACCAAGCATTTCAAAAAAGGTGTGATGCCTTGCTGTCTTGCCGACATTTTCAATATCGTTGGTACGAATCGATTTCTGGACGTTCACAATCCTCGGGTTCTCCGGAATGACACGTCCGTCAAAATATTTTTTGAGCGTAGCCACTCCGCTGTTGATCCAGAGAAGAGTCGGATCTTCACGTGGGACAAGAGAAGCGCTTGGCTCCACATCATGCCCCTTTTCTTTGAAAAAATCAAGAAACTGCTGTCTTACTTTTGCAGACGTATGAACCGTCATACCATGATTCCTCCTGTCTTCATTATGTATGTACGAAAAAAATCCCGTCCCGCTCCATGCAGGGACGAGATGTCTCGCGTTACCACCCTGTTTACAGACTCCGTCAAAGAACCTGTCAACTTTTACGCTTTAACGCAGCGTTACGGCAGTGTTTATCTGCACTCCGGGCCAGCTTTCAACTGAACTTCCCGCCGTCTTATCGCAGCCTGGTAAAACGGTCTCTGTACGGGGGGTTCAGTCTACTTTTCCCTTCTTCACGTTCCATATGGTATTTCCATGCTTCTTTAGTTATATAAGATATCACGATATATGTCAATCTTCATTCTTTCTGCCGTTTTTATGAAAATGAAACGTACGAATGACGTGATGGACAACAACAAACAACGGGACAGCCAGAAGCAGACCGATCACCCCTGCTGCTTCTAATCCCAGCAGGAGAGCGAACACGATCATCAACGGATGTATATGAACATTTCTGCCGACAATATAGGGCGACAGCAGATTGCCCTCCACCTGTTGGATAACAAAAAGTACCGCTCCCGTCAGCACGGCTTTGTTCATCGATACTGTGCCCGCAGCGATAATCGCAGGAACGGCTCCAAGAATCGGACCAAAGTAAGGAATAATATCTGTTAAACCGATAAAGAGTCCGAGTATAAGAGCGCTTGGTATATCCATCCAGAACAGCGCAAACGTTGACAGCAGGCCAACCGTGCCGGCGACGATAAACTGACCGCGGATATAACTTCCAAGCGCCTCATCTATAGAAACAGCAAGCAGGTGGGCTTCATCCTGCCATTTTCGCGGCGTAAACCGCTTCACGAGTTTCTGAAAAGCACGGTAATCTTTTAGTAGATAAAACACGAGAAAAGGCAGGAGAATCAGTGTTACTGCAGCATCCAACAGGTCTTTCCAGTGCCCTGCCAGCCCGCGCAGGGTTTCAGCCGCTCTTTTCTCTGTTTCCTGAAAGGATATTTCAATATGATCATGTATCCCGGAAGGAAGCATATCCACCCGCCGGTGAAACCTCGTTATCCATTCATACGTCTGATCCATATAAAACGGCAAACTTTGGATAAACCGCTGCAATTCCTGAACCACAACCGGACTGTAATACCAGATGAGCCAGCTGCCACCGCCGAAAAAAAAGATGTACACTGCTAATATCGCCAGCGGACGAGGCACACGCCAGCTTTGCAGCGCATCAATTAGAGGATGCAGCAGATAAGCAATCACAGCAGCTGTCAAAAAAGGAAAAAGCACTCTTCCGGCCATGCCGAGAACCGGCATCCAGACCGGATGCAGCAGATAGACAAAATACAAGAGCACAAATATTAAAGTAATGATGACAAGGCGCTGCGTCCATATTCCTTTTCGTTCAGGCTTCATAAACGGTTCCACCCCTTTTTGATTAGGATGGAACAAAAACACGCGCTTTATGAATGCCGGCAGCATGAACCTTCTGTTAATCCAAGAATGACAAACAGGGACAAATCACCCTTCTTCTTTGAGGTACCAGTGCTTTCCAAACAGATCATTCAGGCAGCACAGAGAACCGTCCTCTTCAACCTGATAAAGGGTATATTCTCCGTTCTCCACCGTCCACTCGACGAAACAGTCCCAGCAGTAATAATGATTTGTTCCGAGTTTTCCTGTTAACTTTGATTTGCAGTATGGGCAGTGCATAAGGCATACCGTTCCTTTTCGTTATGATTTTAAAAACAGTATCCATCCTGCCCTTACCTGTCCTTTTCTATACGTTAAAAATGGGTCAAAACGGCAGCTTCATTCAAGTGTCTTCCCCTTCTTCTGACTCTTCATTTTCTGTCAGTTTTTCTTTCAGCATTGTATATCGTTCATCTTTACTGTCATTTTCAATCGCAAACCGTATGGCACGTTCCTCTCCTGCTATAATCAGATAGTCCCTTGCCCTCGTTACGGCTGTATACAGCAGGTTACGTTTCAGCATTCTCCGGTAGGACATCAATACAGGGGCCACGACAATCGGGAATTCGCTTCCCTGCGCTTTATGAATCGATGAACAATAAGCCAGCATAATCTGGTTCAGATCCTGACGGGAATAGGTAACTTCTTTTCCTTCAAAAGAAAGAACAATCTGCATCTGGTTATCGACAGTTTCTTTTGCTTCAAAAATCGCTTCCACCATCCCCCGGTCTCCGTTGTACACCTGCTCTTCGGGGTTATTGACGAGCTGCAGAATCACATCTCCCTTCGAGTAGACCGCATCGCCGAATGTCACTTTCCGCGATTTACTCTCCGGGGGATTGAACAGCTGCTGCAGCCTCCGGTTTAACTCGTGGACTCCGGCCGGTCCTTTATACATCGGTGCCAGCACCTGAATGTCCATCGGCGGGTATCCTTTTTTAAACGCGCCGGCACATACCTGCTCAATCAGGTCAGCCGCGTTATCTCTGCTGCAGGGGAAAAAGCGCCGGTCTTCATAGGCCGCCGGCAGATCCGGCGGCAGTGTACCCTGTTTAATGGAATGAGCCAGCTGGATAATGGACGAGCCTTCTGCCTGACGGTACACAACGGAAAGGGCGGTCACCGGCACCGTGCCTGAGTCCATGAGATCAGTCAGCACCTGGCCGGGGCCGACCGACGGAAGCTGATCTTCATCCCCAACAAGTATCACCTGCATCCCTTCTGGAATGGAGCGGAACAATTGGTTGGCAAGCCACATATCAACCATCGACACTTCATCCACAACAAGCAGCTTTCCTTCAAGCGGTTCGTCTTCGTCCTTTTCGAATACATCTTCCTCTCCCTCACCGCTGTACCCCAGTAGTTTATGAATCGTGGAAGCTTCCAGCCCGGTGGATTCTTTCATCCGTTTTGCTGCTCTTCCGGTCGGAGCGGCAAGCAGCACGGGAAATGGTTCATCTTTTTTATACTGCGTGCGGTCGAGTGAAAACTCATGAAGCTTGGAAAACATCTGTACAATGGCCCGGATGACCGTCGTTTTTCCGGTTCCGGGTCCGCCCGTCAATATCATAAGCTGAGACGAAAGGGCCTGTCTGATTGCTTCTTTTTGGTGCTCTGCATATTCAATGTTGAACTCTTCTTCCGTTTCCCCGAGCGCTTTCAGAAAATCTGCTTCCGAGTAGGAAACGTCCATTTCTTCAACAGCCGTCATGTGTTTTATTTTCGTTACAAAACCCTTCTCCGCGAAATAAAGGGACGGCAGGTACACGCGCTGTTCTTCTTCTACCATTTGGTCTTCTTCAATTAAATGCAGAAGAGGCGGTTGAAGCATGTCTGTCCCCACCTGGAAATCCTCCCCGCTCAAAAGCGCTCCGGCTTCTTCGAGCAGATACTCGTGTGGTACATAAACGTGGCCCCCCTGCATTGTTTTTTCATACAATACATACAGGAGGCCTGCTTTCAGACGCTCCGGATCATCCCGGCCGATTCCCATACTGCGGCCGAGCCTGTCCGCTTTCACAAATCCGATGCCCTCCACATCCCACACGAGCTTGTACGGTGTCTCCTGAATAACATCAAATGTCGTCTCACGGTAGGCATGATAGATTTTAACAGCCAGATCCATTCCGAACCCGTATTGGGTCAGCATCGTCATGGCTCTTTCCATCCCCTGATTCTCAAGCATCGCCTCGTAAATTTTCTGTCTTGTCTTCTCATTCAACCCTTTTATTTTTTGCAGCTTCTCTTTGTTGTCCAGGATAATGGTAATGACATTTTCACCAAATGTATCCACCATCTTTTCCGCTGTTTTCTCTCCGATGCCCGGGAACCGGTCACTCGCCAGATATTGGATAAAAGCTTCCCGTTCGGTCGGCAGCTCTTTTTGAAACGTCTGTACGTGGTACTGACGGCCGAATCGGGGGTGCTCTTTAAACTGTCCTTCAAAACGGTATCGTTCATCGGTTTCAATAACCGGAAAATGGCCGACAGCTGTAACCTTTTTTTCCTGACAGTCTTCAGAAGCTTCCTGGACTTTCACAAGCAGCACAGTATAGCCGTTTTCTTCATTACGAAAAATAATATGTATAACCGTGCCGCTGATATAAGATTCTCCGGCCATGGAAACATTCGTCATGGTAACCACCTTCCGGGCCTTATTCTTCCCGTAGTTTTTCCGCCTGTTCCCGTCCATGAAGGGCCAGCATATGATCCGGCTGTGCTTCGACTGCTTTATCAAAACAAGCAACAGCGGATTCCAGTTCATCGTTCATAAGACGTGCGACCCCGAGGTTGTACCAGGCATCTGCGTGCATCTCGTCCTCCTCTACTACCTGTTTCAGCTGTGCTGCGGCTTCCTCAATCTGTTCGGTCTGAGCGAGGCACATGCCGTAGTAAAAGCGTGCTTCGATGTCGGATGCGTCAGATTCCACCGCCCGCTGAAAGCACGCAAGCGCACGGGGGATTTTCTCCGTCTGATAATAGGCGAGTCCCGTCATATAGTGCAGACTGCCGTCATCAAGGCCGGCTTTATTGGCATTTTGGTACATGTGAAGGGCTTTGTCGTATTCTTCTGCATTATAAGACACATTTCCTGCCCCGTAATAAGCTGCGGCCGCCTCCGGATCTATTTTCAGGGCCTGATCGTAAAACGACAGCGCCCGTTCCGGTTCCCCGGCTTCGGCCAGAATATTGCCGAAATTAATATAAGCGGTCGCGTCATTCGGATTTTTTTCAATTGCCTGGTTCAGAAGTTCCAGTGCTTTTTCAAGTTCTCCCTCTGATATCGCCTGAATTGCCTGTTCATTTTCGTCCATATTGATTCTCCTTTTTCGAGCATAGTAAAAAGGGAAAACGCGGTTACGATCCCACGCTTTCCCCCGTTTTCACCGCTTCTTCAATGGTTGCACCTCCCAGGCACACATCCCCGTCGTACAATACGACAGCCTGTCCCGGCGTAATGGCGCGCTGTGGTTCATGAAACGCCACATAGGCACTGCCATCTGCTTTTGGATACACAGTAACCTCCTGATCAGGCTGGCGGTAACGGAATTTCGCCGTGCTGGTAAACGCTTCTGTGCGGTCGATATGATCAATCCAGTTGAATCCCGAAGCGTACAATCCTTCGGAATACAAGCCGTCATGGTGATACCCCTGTCCAACAACCAGTTCATTGTCCTGTAAGTTTTTTCCGATTACAAACCACGGTTCTCCGGGACCGCCGATGCCAAGACCCTGGCGCTGACCGAGGGTGTAATACATCAGTCCCTCGTGGGTGCCTTTGACGGTGCCGTCGGGTGTAACCATGTTTCCCGGCTGTGCGGGCAGGTAGGACTTTAGAAATTCCTTGAAATTGCGCTCCCCGATAAAGCAGATACCGGTACTGTCTTTTTTTTCTGCTGTGCTCAGGTCCTTCTCACGGGCAATACGGCGCACGTCCTGCTTTTCTAAGGCGCCAAGCGGAAACATGACGCGGGAAAGCTGGTTCTGGCTGAGCTGATTAAGAAAGTACGTCTGGTCCTTGTTCCAGTCCACTCCGCGAAGCATGGATACCGTCCCATCCTCTTCCGTGCGGACCTGTGCATAGTGGCCGGTTGCCACGTAATCGGCACCGAGCGTCATCGCGTGCTGCAGGAAAGCCTTGAATTTGATCTCCTTGTTGCACACAATGTCGGGGTTGGGGGTGCGTCCGGCCTGATATTCATCAAGAAAATAAGTGAACACCGTATCCCAGTACTTTTTCTCAAAGTTCACGGCATAGTACGGAATATCCAGCTGATTACAAACGGTAATAACATCGTCATAATCTTCTGTAGCAGTGCAGACGCCGTTCTCATCGGTGTCGTCCCAGTTTTTCATAAAAATTCCGATGACATCATACCCTTCATCCTTCAAAAGGGCTGCGGTGACAGAGGAATCCACCCCTCCGGACATACCGACAACCACTTTTGTATCCGCCGGTCGTTTATTGTTTTTCTCCATTTGTTTCACCTCCCATTTAAAAAATGTCCATCGTCATGCTGTCTGTAATCTTTTTTATAACTGCAGCGAGCTGATGCATTTCCTGTATTGTATTTTCTGTGCCAAAGCTGAAACGCACTGATGCTTCCGCCCGTTTGTCATCCTGATACATCGCCTGCAGAACGTGGGACGGTTCCACGGATCCTGCGGTACAGGCAGACCCACTCGATGCGGAGATGCCTTCCATATCAAGGCGTACCAGGAATGACTCCACTTCGATTCCCGGGAAATAAATATTGACGATATAGGGAAGATAATGATCCTTTGGACCATTTACCGTAAACGATACCTCATGTTCCTTCAGGCAGGCAAGAAAACAGCTTCTAAGCGCCTCCGCATGCTCCCGGCGGCTCTGCCTGTCTGTTACCGCCGCCTCAGCTGCAGCTGCGAAACCGGCGGCCGCAGGGACATTTTCCGTTCCCGCCCGCCTTTTACGCTCCTGCTCTCCACCAGTCACACCCGGTGTGAGAGATGTTCCTTTTCTCACATACAGAAACGCCGCTCCTTTAGGGCCGTTGATTTTGTGGGAGGACGCGGTAAGCATCGTTACCGGAAGCTCCTGGACATCGAGTTTCTCGACCCCGTAGGACTGAACCGCATCAGTATGAAAAGCAATTCCTGCTTCTGCCGCGGCAGCTGCAATGTCGTGAATCGGCTGCACCGTACCGGCCTCGTTGTTGCCGTGCATGATTGTAATCAGTATCGTCTGCTCTGTCACCGCTTCTTTCACCTGCTCTGCATGCACCCGGCCTTCTTCATCCACCGGAAGATACGTCACGTCGAATCCTTCTTTCTCCAGTTTCCGGCATGTATGCAGCACGGCATGGTGTTCGACCGCGGACGTCACAATGTGGTTTCCTCTGTGTTGATGAGCATGGGCATATCCAGTGACAGCGAGATTATCAGCTTCTGTTCCGGAACTTGTAAGCACGAGTTCCTCCGGCGCGGCATGGATGGTCGCCGCGAGCTTCCGGCGTGCTTCATCCAGCTGTTTGCGGGCCTGTCTTCCGTGGGCGTGAATGCTTGATGGGTTGCCAAAATCAGACTGCAGCACGTCCATCATAGCAGCAGCCGCTTCCGCGGATACAGGAGTAGCTGCCGCGTGGTCTACATAAATAGCGGACATTGGTTTCTCCTCCCGCCTGTTGAATTAAATATAAAACATATAATACTCGTGATCATCGTCTCCTTTATACGAAGACAAGTCCTCAAGCGTCGTGTTATCGAGTACATCTTTAACCGCATCCCGGATTTTAATCCATAAATCCCGTTTTGCCGGTTCTTCATCATCCAGTACCTCCACAGGACTGATCGGCCCTTCAAGCACACGGATAATGTCACCGGCTGTAATATCAGCTGCGTTCTTGGTCAGCATATAGCCCCCGTGCGCTCCGCGGACGCTTTTGACGAGCATCGCGTTCCGGAGTGGAGCAATCAGCTGTTCCAGGTAATGTTCTGATAAATCATGTTCTTTCGCAATGGATTTTAAAGACACGGGCCCTTCCCCGTATTTTTCAGCCAGTGCCATCATAATCGTAAGTCCGTAACGACCTTTCGTCGATATTTTCATTCGTTCCACCTCTTCCTAACAGTCGGTTCACCATCTTTTCGCATTGAGGGAGGGTAAATCCCACAACCTGGCCGATTCCAAGGGAAAACAGGACTGTCCCGATAAAGACAGGGCCGCCTAGAACCCATCCAACAATAAGGACAAGCACTTCCATCAAGCCGCGTACACGGGAAACTTTCCACCCCGTCCGTTTCTGCAGCGCCAGCATTAAACTGTCTCTGGGTCCTGCTCCGCACCCGGGTGCAATATACGTTCCGATTCCGTATCCTATCACCACGATTCCCGCAAGCAGCATTCCAAATCTCAGGAGGTAGGAATCAGGTGTCGACAGCATCCATAAAAACAGGTCAATAAACACACCGACAACCAGCATATTCACAACACTGCCGGCCTGCGGCATACGCCGTTCCATCCAAGAAGACACGGCGATAATACCAATACCAATGATAATACTCCAGGTGCCGACCGTCAGACCAAACTGATGCTGAAGACCAACATGAAGCACATCCCACGGGGCACTGCCAAGTCTTGCTTTAATCATCAGCGCAATACCGAATGACATAATGATAATACCGACCGTAAATATAAGCCACCTTGCGATAAGGTGTTCATGCTTTGCAAACTCTCTCTCCATCCTATCTTACGTCTCCCATCAAGAACACCCGGTATCCGGTTTTTGCTTATTTCGATTTAATCCTTGGTCATTATAGCATGAACAGACCAGCTTTTGCATAAAAGCTGAATCATACCAGTCATCTTTCTCTGTTTACAAAACGCTTTTTGTGTTATATTAGAACTGATGTTCTTGCATAAAAGGAGCTTTTATTATGAATAAACAGCAGCCACTCCCGTACCGCATGCGCCCGCGGACCATTGATGAAGTAATCGGACAGGATCACCTGCTCAGTGAAGGCAGACTGCTGCAGCGTATGATTCAAACGAGAAAACTCTCTTCCATGATTCTCTACGGCCCGCCGGGTACAGGAAAAACATCGATCGCTTCGGCCGTAGCAGGAAGCACTGATATTCCGTTTAAAATGATGAATGCAGTAGAACATAATAAAAAAGACATGGAGATTGCGGTCGAAGAAGCGAAGATTTCCAACCAGCTGATTCTTATTATGGACGAAGTACACCGTCTGGATAAAACGAAACAGGATTTTCTGCTTCCGCACCTGGAAAAAGGGTTGATCATTATGATCGGGGCGACGACAGCCAATCCATATCACGCCATAAACCCCGCCATCCGGAGCCGCTGCCAGATATTTGAGCTGCAGCGCCTTTCCATCGATGACGTCATCGAGGCGCTTCATTACGCTCTTCAGGATAAAGAGCGGGGTCTTGGAAACTACGAGGCGGTCCTGAATGAGGATGCCGCCCGTCACCTCGCTGAAGCAGGCGGTGGAGATCTCCGCACAGCTTTAGGTTCGCTGGAACTGGCGGTCCTGTCCACGCCTTCAGATGAAGACGGTGCCGTTACCATCGACCTTACCACAGCGGAAGAATGCATTCAGAAAAAAAGCTTTCAGCATGACAAGGACGGAGATGCCCATTATGATGTACTCTCAGCATTCCAGAAATCCATCCGCGGAAGCGATCCAGACGCGGCGCTTCATTATCTCGCGCGGCTGGTGGAGGCAGGTGATCTCCTCAGCATCGGCAGGCGCCTTGTTGTCACCGCGTACGAGGATATCGGCCTGGCGAGTCCACAGGCCGGCCCAAGAGCGCTGGCGGCTGTGGAAGCGGCGGAGCGCCTCGGTTTTCCTGAAGCGAGAATTCCTCTTGCCGATGCCGTTGTAGAACTGTGCCTTTCTCCTAAATCAAACAGTGCTTATAAAGCCTTTGATCAAGCGCGGGAATCACTTCTCAGGCATGGAACGCCGGACATTCCGCTGCATCTGAAAGACGCTCACTATAAAGGTGCTGAAAAACTCGGACGCGGCAATACCTATCAATACCCCCACGATGACACCAGAGGCTGGGTTCCCCAGCAGTATCTGCCGGACGTCCTGAGACATGATCAATATTATGTACCAAAAACCACCGGTAAATTCGAACGTGCGCTGGCCGAGGTTTATTATAATACAGAGAAAGACAGAAGAACCTAAAAGAGGTTCTTCTGTCTTTTTTACTCCACCGGCAGCCAAATATCAAATTCGGAGCCGCTTCCTTCCTCACTACTGACATCCATACTTCCGCCTGCTTCTTCAATAATCTGAAAGCAGGTCATCAGTCCAAGACCGGTGCCGTCGGCCTTCGTTGTATAAAATGGGCTGCCCAGTTTATCCAATGTTTCAGCATCCATCCCACATCCATCATCGATGATACGAATCGCAACGCCCTGCCGGGAAAAATCAGAACGGCTTTTTGTCTCTACGTAAATGTACCCATTCTGTTCCACTGCTTCCAGTGCATTTTTAATAAGATTCATAAATACCTGCCTCAGTTTCTTATCTTCCCCGTACACTTGCGGAAGTTCTGCATCCAGTTCCTGTTCCATCGAAATACTGCTGTGATCGGCACGTGTCTGGAATAAATAGATAGTATGGGCCAGGATTTCATTCACATTGATATAATCTTTGTCCTCTGTTTTGTCCGGTCTGGCAATAGTCAAAAGATCCTCCACGATGCTGTTCACCCGCTCAATTTCCGAGATGATAATCTGATAGTGATAGCTGCTCACCCCGCCTGCATCCGGTGATTCCTTGAACAACTGCATAAAACCATGGATGGTTGTCAGCGGATTTCTGATTTCGTGGGCAAAACCTGCCGAAAGCCGGCCGATTACTTTCAGCTTTTCACTGCGGAGCAGTTCTCGTTCCATCTCCCTTTTTTCTGTAATTTCTTTAAATACCAACAGAAAATCTTCCACTCTGTCATCATTTTCAAAAGATGGAAGAGGTGTATTACTGAGGAAAAAAGAATGAGTCCACCCATGAATTGTGCAGTCAAATTCAAAGATGGTTGAACGGTGGTCCCTGTCGTCAGACAGCTGAACATGCTCCATGAAAGAAGCAAATTCCGGACATATTTCCTTTACTTCATGCAGGGGACGGCCAAGCAATTTCTCTTTCCCGCAGCCGAAAAGATTTTCACACGTCCGGTTGAATGTCGTGATCGTGAAATCTTCCCGATTGATGGAAATAACGCCGTTATCTGTTGCCTCGAGAATCAGCGAGGATTTCCGGTGTGCTTTTTCCCGCTCTTCCAGCCGTTCTGTCATGTCATTAAATGTCCGGTTCAATTTGTTAACTTCTTCATATGCGTTGGAATGAAGCGGTGTTACTTTTTTCCCTTCTGCAAAAGCACTCGCAGCTGAAACCAGATTCTCCACCGGGGCTGTGATGTAGCGTGACAGCTTGAACACCGCCGTCACTGTAATTAACAGCACGACGCTGAACAAGGCCACGTATTTCCAAAGCAGGCTCCGGAGCGGAGCGTATACTTCATCTTCAGGAACCGATACTCCGACATACCATTCGTTGTTAAATCCTTCCATATGTCCTACAGGAGCAATGGCACTTACACTTTGTGACTCTTCATTGTGAATAAGGCCGGGCTGGTCTTTGAATCCTTCCATTGTTTCCATGTTCTTGTTTGATTCGTCCAGAAAGTTTCTCTCCAGAATATAGTTCTGGTTGGGGTGGGCAATATAATCCCCCGTCTGATTCAGAATAAAGGTGTCTCCTGATGGGTTAAAATTGTTCTGCTGCGCGGAATACTCACTGGTACGCTCCCACAAAAACGACCACAGGTTTTCCAGATCAAAGGAAGGAGAAAGAACACCGATAACCTCTCCCTCTTCGTTCTCCACCGACGCCGCCATCGCAAGGATAGGACTGTTTACGACGGGGGAGTTAAATATGTCTGACAGAAACACACCACCGTCTTCTGCTTCCTGAAACCATTGTCTTTGGGAGACATTGTTTCCAACTACGGTGCCATCTGTATCAACGGTGACCTGCCCTTGTGGATTGACAAAGATAAGACCGTAATACAGCTCATGATTATGTATAAATTTCATGAATTCCTGCTGCTTTTCTTCTTTTCCCGCCTCTTCATCCATCAACACAGGATTGTCAGATAACTGTTCAAGATCAAAAAGCCGCTCACGCACAATATCTTCCACCGCCACCGCCAGATTGTCCGAGTATATAAACAGCGTCTGTTCGATGCGGTTCGTTAAATCATTTTTCTGTGTCTGATAGGAAATGATACCTGCCACCGTAAGCGGCACACAGGTGATCACTAAAAATATAAGTAAAAGTTTGGAGCGGAGGGTTTTCATTCTTCTCACCTACCTAGAGTCCACATCTTCTTGCTGCGCGTTACCTTTTGCCCGCTTTTGTCTTAGGTATATATCTTCCAATCACAGGCTACACTAGAAACTGTCAATCTATGGACAGGAAGCCGAAAGGAGAGATAACACAATGAATGTAAGACAAGATGCCTGGTCCGACCGGGATGATCGTTATCTTGCTGATACCATTTTGCAGCACATCCGGGATGGAAGTACACAGCTGCATGCCTTTGATGAAGCGGGAGATGCACTGGACAGAACTTCAGCTGCATGCGGGTTCCGCTGGAATGCCATCGTCCGGTCCAGGTATCAGGAAGCAGTGAAAAAAGCGAAACGTGAACGTAAACAAAAATTAAAAAAGTCAGCTCATCAGGCCGTTTCCAGCCTAAATAAAAGCAGCCGACCTTCGTATGTAACATTGGAATTTATTATTAAAGCTTTGGAACGGCTGGAGTATGCCTTGTCCGAAACATCAGAAGAAACCATTGCCCGGCTGGAGTCCCGGCATGAGGAACTGCAGCAGGAAATCAACAGAATAACGAGCGACTATCTAGCGGTAAAACAGGATTACGATACCATAGTAAATATGATGAATCGAGCCAGGGAAATGGCCGTCACCGAGGAGACAAATCAGGTTTCCAACTTTTTTCGCATGGACCGGAATGGAAATCTTGAAAAAATGGAGGACGCCTGAAAATCACGCTTTTCATTATCTCACAATTGCTCCCTGGAATGAAGAAAATCCTGATTATCTTCTGCCTGAAAACATACAAAACCCCAGAGGAAGTAGTCCCCTGGGGTTACTGCTTTCAAAAATAGAAGAGTCCCGATGTGCCGTCAAACTGACCTGGTTTTGAAGCCTGCATCGGCAGGTGGGTGCCCTGTTCAATTGTTCAGACTTCCACAATAAAGAGGCGTGTCATTCCAATTGAAACGTCCGGGCTCCCAATGTAAAACTGTTGGCTCAAAACGATTAGTGTCCCACGTACACCTCAGGACTCTTCAACTTGATTGATTATATCATAGCACGTATCCATGCGATGGTCAAGAATGAGTCCTTTCTTCTGCCGGTATTTTTGAAAACAAAGGAAACCTCCTGTTTTTTCAAAGAAGAGGGGTTAACAAACGGCTGATAAGGGTATAAGTTGGACTCAGGTCATGAAACCAAAAGAAAGGACGTCCGCTTCTAAATGAGTAATGAATATAAAGACGCCAACTGGCTTGCCAGACAGGAAGTCATTCACGTGGAACAGACGATTGAATGGCTCGAGAAAAAACAGAAGGAATACAGCGGATGGCTTTATTTATACGAAGACAGAATCGAAAGCCATATTCACCATTATCCGCTGCGGGACGTATTTGACATATCCTTCCGCTGGGAAGCCGGTCAAATCGGATTTCTCTACCTGCATACGACCAGCGGCGTACGCACCTTTCAGATCAAAACGGATCCTTCCCCTTTTATCACCGCTTTTCGAAAGACCGATCACATTTAAATCGTACTTACTCTTTTTCCCGGGGGATTATTTTCAGATCCAGTTCATCAAGCTGGCTGTCACTGACTTCTCCGGGAGCTCCGGTTAACGGATCACTGGCACTGGCTGTCTTAGGAAAGGCAATGGTATCGCGTAGATTATTGCTTCCGGCGAGAATCATAATCAGGCGGTCCAGGCCGAGCGCAATTCCACCATGCGGCGGAGTGCCGTAATCAAATGCATTCAGCAGAAAGCCGAACTGTTCTTCTGCCTCCTCCCGGCTGAAACCAAGCGCGGTAAACATTTTCTCCTGTAGTTCTCTTTCAAAAATACGCTGGGAACCACCGCCAAGTTCATAGCCGTTCAACACAAGATCGTAAGCTTCTGCTTTCACTTCCTCCGGGCGGTCTTCCAGTTTATCGATATCTTCAGGCATCGGTCTGGTGAATGGATGGTGCATGGCGGAGTATTTCTTTGTCTCCGGGTCATACTCCATTAACGGAAACTCTGTCACCCACAGAAAATGAAAGGCATTCTCGTCAATAAGACCGAGTTCTTTTCCAAACTTCAGACGAAGCGCTCCGAGGGCATCAAAGACAATCTGTTTCTGATCGGCACCAAAGAACAACAGGTCGCCGGCTTCAGCATCCATTGCTTTTCGAAGCTCTGTTGTTTCTTCTTCGGTAAAGAACTTGGCAATCGGGCCTTTCAGGCTCTCTTCTTCGACCTTCAGCCAGGCAAGTCCTTTTGCGCCGTAAATGGCCACGAATTCTGCCAGGTCGTCAATTTCTTTTCGGGACATGGAGTCAGCAACACCTTTGACATTCAGCCCCTTCACAATACCGCCGTTTTTCACAGCGTCATTGAATACTTTAAAGCCGCTGTCTTTCACAATATCGCTCAGCTCCACGAGTTCCATTCCAAAACGGGTATCCGGCTTATCCGAACCAAAGCGGTGCATCGCTTCTTCATACGTCAAACGCTTAAAAGGTGCCTCGATGTCCACGTTGTGAATGTCTTTCATGACCCGGCGCATCATGTTTTCCATCATTGGCAGAAAATCTTCTGTATTCATGAAAGATGCTTCAATGTCGACCTGTGTAAACTCCGGCTGGCGGTCGGCACGAAGGTCCTCATCCCGGAAGCAGCGCACTATCTGATAGTATTTTTCAAAGCCGGATACCATCAACAGCTGTTTAAACAACTGCGGGGACTGCGGAAGCGCATAAAACTGTCCGTGATGCACCCGGCTCGGCACGAGATAATCGCGTGCGCCTTCCGGTGTACTCTTGGTCAGCATTGGTGTTTCCATCTCGAGAAAATCCTGTTCGTCCAGAAAATCCCGGATCAGCTTCGTCGTGCGGTGGCGCATTTTAAATGTTTCACGCATTCCCGCGCGGCGCAGGTCAAGATAGCGGTACCTTAGACGGACATCTTCTGATACATCCGTGTCGTCTTCTATCTGAAACGGCAGTGGCTTCGCGTCGTTAAGAATCGTCACTTCGTCCACCTGGACTTCGACAGTACCGGTTGGGATTTTTTCATTATAGGTTTCCTCATCCCGCTTCACGACGGTGCCTTTTACGTCCAGCACGTACTCACTTCTTACTTTATCCATTGTTTCAAGGGCCCCCGGAGAGATTTCCGGATTGGCAACAATCTGCACGATGCCGCTCCGGTCACGCAGGTCTATAAAAATCACCTGGCCCAGGTCACGCCTCGTCTGGGCCCATCCCTTTAATTCAACGACGGAACCAATCGTTGATTCCGTGATATCTGTACAATAATGCGTTCTACCTATCATTATTTTTCCTCCTTCAATTGCTCGGACAAACGGGCCGGAAGTTCTTTGATTGCCACTTCCTCCTGGCCGCCGCTCTGCATGTTTTTCAAGTTGATTATTCCGGCATTCCATTCTTCTTCTCCAAGTACTGCCGTGAACAGAGCCTGCTTTCGGTCGGCGGCTTTAAACTGTCCTTTCATTTTTTTGTTCATGTAATCCTTATCTGCGGTTATACCTGCCCGGCGGAGTTCCATCAAAAGCGCTGCCGCTTCTTTGTCCGGTTCCCCGCCTTGTGTCACAAGATAACAGTCCAGGCCCTGCTGCATCGGAACTTCCACGTTCTGGGCATCCAGCGCCATGAGCAGCCGTTCCACACTCAGAGCAAAACCTATACCGGGGGATTCCGGGCCTCCGAGCTCTTCGACCAGGCCGTTATAACGTCCTCCACCCATCAAGGTGGAAATCGCGCCGAATCCTTCTCCTTCAATCATGATCTCAAAGGCGGTGTGATTATAGTAATCAAGACCGCGCACAAGGTTGGGATCCACAACATAAGGAATATCCATTTTATCCAGCAGTTCTTTTACTGTTTCAAAATACCGGGTGGAATAGTCATTCAAATAATCCAGGATAGACGGTGCATTCTTCATGAGCGGATGATCTTTGTCCTCTTTGCAGTCGAGAATGCGAAGCGGATTTGTTTCCAGACGGCTCTGACAGTCGCTGCAGAATTCGCCGATGCGCGGGCTGAAATGACTGATCAACGCCTCGCGGTGGGCATTTCTGCTTTCGTGGTCCCCAAGACTGTTCAGAACAAGTTTCAGCCCCTTCAACCCGGCTTCCCGGTAAAACTCCATCGCCAGCGAAATAACTTCCGCATCAACCGCTGGATCGTCACTGCCTATCGCTTCTACGCCAAACTGTACAAACTGACGCATTCTTCCGGACTGCGGGCGCTCATAACGAAACATCGGTCCAGTGTAATAGAGTTTGTCCGGCTGGTCCGGGAGACCAAACCGTTTGTTTTCGACATAAGATCGTACGACCGAGGCAGTACCTTCGGGTCTAAGCGTCAGACTTCGGCCCGAACGGTCTTCAAATGTATACATTTCTTTTTGTACAATGTCAGTCGTATCACCGACACCACGCTGGAAGAGCTCCGTCTGTTCAAAAATAGGTGTGCGGATTTCCGCGTAATTATAACGACGGCAGATGTCATGCCAGATACGTTCCACATACTTCCACTCTTCCGAACGCCCCGGCAGAATATCCTGCGTTCCTCTTGGTATTCGTATATTCATACATAAGGCTCCTTTCTACAACTTATTGCAGCAATAAAAAAACCCGTCCCCCTTCGCAGTAAAATACGAGGGACGAGTTTTTCCCGTGGTGCCACCCTGCTTGAAACATGCTGAGCATATTTCCGCTTCTTTTACGTTAACGCCTGAATACGTTCGTCCCTACCAGCTTCACAAGCTTTCGAAACGAAGCCTCGGGAGTGTCTTTCAACAAGGAGACGTGGAACTGATTTCAGCTGCAGCAGTTCCTCTCTGAAACGCCTTATTCCTGTTTACTTTCTCTGTCGTCAGCTTTCTTCATCTTTTCATAACTGATATATATCATACGAATCTCCAGCCGGATTGTCAAGGGAGTTTCAGGAAGGTGAATCCAGCACGAAGGTTACCGGTCCGTGGTTCGTTAGAGAAATGTTCATTTCCGCACCGAACAGGCCGGTCTCCACGTCCACCCCTTTTTCAGCGAGCCGTTCGTTAAACCGCTCGAACAGGGATTCCGCTTTTTCCGGTGCTGCGGCCTGCATGAAATTCGGCCGTCTTCCTTTCCCCGCGTCCCCGTAAAGAGTGAACTGGGGAATGGACAAAATTTTTCCGCCCTGGTCCAGCAGGGATTCATTCATCTTTCCCCCGGCATCCTCGAAGATGCGGAGGTTTACGATTTTTTCCGCCATCCAGCTGATATCGTCATCGGTGTCTTCGTGAGTGAATCCAACAAGGGCCACTATACCATCTTCAATGGAGCCGGTGACGGTTCCATCCACCTCACAGCTTCCGGCGCTTGAGCGCTGAATGATTACTTTCATCGTTGTCGTCCTTTCCATTGTTCCTTACTGAACTCTGCGCCGTACCGAATAAATGTCGGACAGCTTTTTCACTTTTTCCACCACCCGGTGAAGGTGATCGATATTAGCTATCGAGATTGTTACATCGATAACGGCGACTTTATTTTTATCGGAACGACCGTTCACAGCCGTAATATTGGTTTTTGTTTCCGTTACCGCCTGCAGTACTTCATTTAACAGACCGCGCCGGTCATATCCGGTGATTTCAAGATCGACGCTGTAATTTTTTCGTTTGTCGTTTGCTGCTTCCCACTCCACTTCCAGGAGACGGGAGGTCTCTTCTACATTTTTCACGTTCGGACAATCTTTGCGGTGGACCGATACTCCGCGTCCTTTTGTGATGAAACCAATGATTTCATCGCCGGGAACAGGATTACAGCATTTAGAGAGCCGGATAAGGAGGTTGTCCATACCTTTCACTTTCACACCGGCACCTGTGTTTTGGGACTCCGTCTGGGTCGTCACTTCTTTAACTGCTTCGGCCACCGGTTTCTGTTCTTCTTCCTCTTCCTGCTGCTGGCGGATTTTATCTGTCAGTCTTGTTACGACCTGTTTCGGACTGACACCGTTATATCCAACCGCTGCGAACATATCCTCTTCGCTTGAGAAGCTGAATTTTTCTGCTGTGTCCTGTTTTGTTTCTTCAGTCATAACCTGTTTTGTATCAAAGCCCTGGGTTTTTAGTTCCTTCTCTACCATGTCTCTGCCTTTTGATACATTTTCTTCACGCCGTTCTTTTTTGTAGAACTGCTTGATTTTGTTTTTGGCATGGGAACTCTGGGTCAGTTTCAACCAGTCCTGACTCGGGCCGTAGGAATGCTTGGATGTCAGCATTTCTACGATATCTCCTGTATTGAGCTGATAATCAAGCGGGACCATTTTTCCGTTGACCTTTGCCCCAATCGTGCGGTTGCCGATCTCGGTGTGAATCCGGTATGCAAAATCTATCGGCACCGACCCGCGCGGAAGTTCGATAACATCTCCTTTTGGTGAAAAAACAAAGACCATGTCGGAGAACAGATCCATTTTCAGAGATTCCATAAAATCCTGGGCATCGGCTGTTTCGTTCTGCCATTCGATAATTTCCCGGAACCAGGTGAGCTTATCCTCAAGGGACGTGCCGGACGCCGTTTTTCCTTCTTTATAGGCCCAGTGGGCGGCAACCCCGAATTCTGCCACACTGTGCATGTCCTCCGAGCGGATCTGCACCTCAAGCGGTTCCCCTTTCGGCCCTATCACCGTTGTGTGCAGAGACTGGTACATGTTGGCTTTGGGCATGGCAATGTAATCTTTGAAACGACCCGGCATCGGTTTCCAGCACGTATGAATGATTCCAAGCACAGCGTAACAATCTTTGATGCTTTTTACGATAATCCGGACGGCCAGCAGGTCATAAATTTCATTAAACTGTTTCTTCTGTTTCACCATTTTCCGGTAAATACTGTAGATATGCTTGGGGCGCCCGTATAATTCAGATGCCTCGAGATTTGTCTGATTCATGTTTTTCTTTATTTCGTTAATCACTTCATCCAGATACTGCTCCCGCTCCGCACGTTTTTGCTTCATCAGGTTCACAATACGGTAGTACTGCTGAGGATCCAGGTAGCGCAGAGCAGTATCTTCAAGTTCCCATTTAATCGTGGATATACCGAGACGGTGGGCAAGCGGCGCAAAAATTTCCAGCGTTTCGTTGGAAATTCTCCGCTGCTTGTCCGGTGGAAGATGCTTCAGGGTGCGCATATTATGCAGACGATCGGCAAGCTTGATTAAAATAACCCGGATATCTTTTGCCATCGCCACAACCATTTTGCGGTGATTTTCCGCCTGCTGTTCTTCTTTTGATTTATATTTTATTTTTTTCAGCTTGGTGACACCATCCACCAGCATAGCGACTTCTTCATTGAACGCTTCTTCGATATCCTCTACTGTTACTTCCGTATCTTCTACGACGTCGTGCAGAAAAGCTCCAGCCAACGTATCCGGATCCATCTGAAGTTCGACCAGTATTCCAACAACCTGGATGGGATGCAGAATGTAGGGTTCGCCGGACTTGCGGTACTGGTCCTTATGAGCTTCTTCGGCATATTTATAAGCACGCTGCAGAAAAGAAACGTCATCCTCCGTCAAAAATTCTCTGGATTTCTCGAGCACTTCATCGATGGTCATTCAATCACCCTGCAAGCCTTTCTAAAATGATTCGTATAGTATATTATCTTTAAAATTTCTATTTCTGTAAAGGATAAAGAAATTTGTCGAAAAAAGAAGAAAACATCAGCAGCATAAAATGATGGATAGTAAAAAGTGCTCTGTAACAGAGCACCTTTGACATCATTTATTCGAATGTGACGAGAGAAAAGATATCATAGCCGTCCAGATTGTCTCTGCCGCTTAAATACGACAGTTCAATCATGAAAGCCATGCCCGCCACGTTTCCACCGAGCTCCTCCACCAGCTGAACGGTAGCGTTCACCGTTCCGCCGGTTGCAAGCAGGTCATCAGTTATCAATACATTCTGGCCGGGCAGAATCGCGTCTTTATGGATGGAAAGACTTGAGTCCCCGTATTCCAGACCATAGTCTGCATCCACTGTTTCGCGCGGGAGTTTCCCTTTTTTGCGGACCGGAACAAATGCTTTTTCCAGCGAATAAGCAATCGGGCAGCCGACAACAAACCCTCTGGCCTCCGGTCCTACAACGACATCTATCTGACGGTCAGCCGCAAAAGCAGTCATTTCATCGACCGCCTGCTTATAAACCGGCCCATTCTGCATCAACGTCGTAATATCTTTGAAGCGGATACCTTCCTGAGGGTAATCTTCAATGATAGTTATATAATCTTTAAAATCCATGGCCTACTTTCTCCTTTGTCTCATTATTGCCGCCGGGTGCCTGGATGAAAAGCGCCAGCCTTTCTTTCAGTTCCGTGTATGTAGAATACAGCAGTACCTGTTCTGCTTCCCTTTGATCTTTGTTTTTCTGATAGGAAACCGAATCATGCAGATCCCGTTTTGCCGGCGCTTCCTTCATGCTGACAATTCCGTTTTCTATTGTAACAAAGTCAAGCTCAAAAAACACATGACTCATAAAAGAAATAGTGCTGTATTTCCACCCTTTTCGGCGGGCCAGTTCTTCCCCGTGCTTTTCAAGATTGAAGCTTTCCCGCTTCTTCAGGAAGCCGTAATACCACTTGAAATCCTCTCTGCCGGGATCCAACTGAAAGTAAAGAACATCATCAGACCGGAAAAAGACATACACATTCTCCACGTCCCGACATTGTGCCAGGCAATCTTCAAGGTCGCTCGTATGCACAGGCATATCGGCAAAGACGAGGTTGGCTGCCTGTCTTGGAGGAGAAGAATAGACCTCCCGGCCGGAAAGGATTGTTTTTTCCGGAAACCTGGCAAGAAGACGGCGGGCGTTCTCTTCGTGAAAAGCTACAATTACCGCATTTTTATCAGGAAGAAGCTCTACTGTCTCTTCTATATTTTTCTGCTGCCGCTTATCAAACAGCTGCCATTCGTCCACCGCAAGATCTTTAAGAAACAGCTGCGGCTTCCGGTAGCCGTTCCACTCGTTAATAGAGAGTTCACCAACAGCGCGGACGGAAGCATTTTCTGTTGTATGGTCATCCAGTTTACCTAGATGAAAGCCTACACCGTCGAGACGCTTCCCGTCCTGCTCCAGTTCAAATTTCAGATGATTTTTCCCGCTTCCGATTTTTCGTTTGGAAGCAAGCGTTGCATTTCCCAGCATAAACACCGGCTTGGGATTGCCTGTACCAAAAGGTCCCAGCTTCTGCAGTTCTTCAAGTGCCGCCGTCGTAACGTCTGTAATCGGGACTTTCATATCAACGATGGTGGATGGAATAAAATCTTCTTCGTTTAAGGAGGCTGCAGCCTGCTCTTCCAACCGCCTTCTCAGTTCATCAATATCACCTGGATCCATCGTCAATCCGGCTGCCATCGTATGACCGCCGAAGTGAGGCAGGATATCTCTGCTTTGAGAAAGCTCGCCGAACATGTCAAATCCTTGAATACTGCGGGCGGAACCTTTCGCTTCACCGGTTTCTTCGTCAATCCCGAGAACGATTACCGGTCTGTAGAACTGCTCGATTAATCTGGAAGCGACGATGCCGATAACGCCGGGGCTCCATCCCTTACGCGCGATAACGAGCACCCTGTTTTCCGAAGGTGGATAGCTGTTTTCCACTTCTTCCACCGCTTCTTTTGTCATTTCATTCACGATTTTCTGGCGTTCCCGATTCAGTTCGTCTATCATTTTGGCCCATTCATCAGCTTCTTCCTGTGAAGTGGAAGCAAGCAGATGAACCGCGGGATCTGCTGCTTCCATCCGTCCTGCCGCGTTAATACGCGGGCCGATCGCAAAGCCTACGTTGTCTTCTTCCATTGCTCCTTCTTCTATCCCACAAATACGTTTCAATGCCTGAATTCCCGGTTTTTTGGATACAGCAAGAGCCTGCAGTCCACGGGAGACGAGGATTCTGTTTTCGTCAAGAAGGGGCACAAGATCACTGATCGTTCCAATGGTAAAAATATCTAAAAGATGAGACGGGAAAGAGCCCAGCAGCGCTTCGGCGGTTTTCAGCGCCACTCCGGCTCCGGCCAGCTCTTTAAACGGATACGCGCAGCCTGGTTTTTTCGGATTGATGATGCAGTAAGCATCGGGAAGTTCCGGCTGCGGCTCATGGTGGTCCGTCACAATGACGTCCAGCCCCATTTCATTTGCTGCTTTCACTTCCGGAACAGCAGCTATTCCGGTATCCACCGTAATGACAAGCGACGCCCCCTCTTCTGCCGCCTGCTCCAGTGCTGGAATATTCGGTCCGTACCCTTCGGTAAACCGGTTTGGGATATACCACCCGAAATCGGCTTGCAGTTCTTTTAATACATGGATCATGATCATCGTGCTCGAAACACCGTCTGCATCATAATCACCGAATATAAGTATTTTTTCATTATCGTTTACTGCCTGATGTATGCGTTCTACAGCTTCTTTCATGCCGTTCAGCTGGAACGGATCGTGAAGATTCTCCATGGATTTTTTCAGAAAGAAGGAAGCTTCTTCGATTGTACGATAACCTCTTTTGGACAACAACGCTGCGGTCATCGAGGAGACATTCAATTCCTTTTCCAGTTGTTCTTTTCCGGAAAAATCCGCCTCCTCCATCATCCAGCGTGTTTTCGGTCTTAACATGACAAAAACCACCCCTGACCTACTCATTATACTAAAGCAGGGCAGGGGTTACAATTAGTCGGACCGGATTGAGGATATCGTTATTCCGGCGATGATGAATTTTTCCGGTCTTTATTCTTGGTTTCGGCTGCCGCTTCAGAGGATGTGGAGTTCTGTTTCTCCTTATTACCACTTTTCCCCTGCTTCAGATGCTTAATTTCCTGCTGCAGCCGGTATACTTTAATAATACCTAGGGAACCGGTGATTACAGCACCCATCAGGACAGAACCAAGGATAACCAGAATAAGCGGCCATTCCGCCGTCCCGAATATGTAGTTAACTTCCACTCCGTCTACATTAATAACAGCAAAAACAGCAATAATAAGTGCTGCGGCAGCACCAAGAATTAACGCGGACTGCCCTTTCATAATGAAAACCTCCTTCTCACTCTTTTTCGTAAGGATTAATGTGAACGAATACATCTTTTACTTTAGCATCCAAAAGCAGGCGTTCTTTCACTTCTTTGCCGATGTCATGACCTTCCTGTACCGTAATGGAAGGGTCAACAGCAACCTTGATATCAATGATGACATAATGACCATGCTCTCTTGCAAAAAACTCATCAACATGCAGAACACCTTCCACACTGTTGATTTCTTCACGCATTTCCTGAGTATCTTCCGCATGCAGAACATGATCCAGAGCATTGTGGATCGACGTCTTTCCAAGCGTCCAGGCCATTTTCATAATTAAGATGGAGACAAAGAGGCCGGCGGCCAGATCTCCGTACAGCATCCAGGTGATATTCAGATGATTCCCTGCGATGGAAGCTCCCACGCCGGCAAGCGCTGCCGCGGATGAGAAAACATCGGAACGATGGTGCCAGGCGTCTGTGATAAGTGCTTCGCTATTGAATTTATTTCCCAGGAAATGTTTGTACCTAAACATACCTTCTTTCACCACAATGGAAAACACAATGGCATACAGCGCGGCCGTTCCCGGAATGGATACCGGTTCACCAAGACCCTGCAGTGCGTTAAGGCCGATTTCCACCCCGACGATAAACAGCAGAACCGCAACAATAATCGCTGTCACGGATTCCGCTTTTCCGTGTCCGTATGGGTGATCATGATCAGGAGGCAGGTTCGCAGCACGCACTCCGATTAATACGGCAACAGATCCAACCACATCTGAAGCCGAATGAACAGCATCCGCCGTCAAGGCACGGCTGTTTGTCATTATCCCTGTGATTCCTTTAAAGATAGCGAGAAATACGTTCCCGGCTATTCCGATCATTGCTCCAAATCGTACCATCCGATATCGCTTATCTTCTGTATCCACCGGCCTGAAGCCCCCCATTTTCACAAGAGTGTACATATATTATACCAAGGAAAAAGTCATGGTAATACACCATGACTTAGACTTCCGGTTCCATATCCTCCGGATCTTCTTTCTGCGGTTTGTTCCAGTTGCGCTGAATGCTTTTCCATTTCCAGGATAACCAAAGCTGGGACGCAAGAAACAGGGAAGAATACGTTCCTGCCACAAGACCAATAACCAGGGCAAACGAAAACGACCGGATCGCCTCGCCGCCGAAAAGGAAAATGGCTCCTGCGGCGAACACAACAGTCAGCACTGTGTTGATGGAACGGACAATCGTCTGGTTTAAGCTGAGATCGACCACTCTGGCAAGGTCGTCGAAGGACGTTATTTCCTCCTCATAGCTCATATTCTCCCGTATCCGGTCAAACGTTACAATCGTATCGTTAATGGAATAACCAACAATTGTTAACACGGCAGCAATGAACGGAACATTGACCTCAAACTGTACAATCGAAAACACGACGATAATGAAAAACGCGTCATGCATCAGGGCAGCGATCGAAGCGAGCCCATACCAGAATTCAAACCGTATCGTGACATACAGTATGATGCCGATGGATGCGATGAGAACCGAAATGAGCGCATTCTGCGCGAGTTCCTTGCCAACTTGCGGAGAAACCGTGCTTATCGTCGGCTGCTGTCCGTACTGGTCGCCGAAATACGTCTGAATTTCCGCGATTTCATCCTGAGACAGCGTCCCGATAAAGCTGGCATAAGCCAACTCATTATTGTCCCCGGCAAGCGTAATTTCATCTGGTTCATAACCGTCCCCAATGGAAGCGAACTGCTGCTCCACTTCTTCTGCCGTCAACGTATCATTGGCGAGAACTTCCACTTTCGATCCGGCTTGAAAATCGATACCGAGATTCAGACCGGCAGTGAAAAGAAGAATAATGCCGGCTAAAAAGAAGACCGCCGAAAACGTGAAGAACTTTTTCCTGTGTTTGACAAATGGAATGGATCGTTTATTTTCACTGGGATTCATGGATTTGATTCTCCTTTACACCGAATACCCGCGGTTTCTTGTTGAAAATTCTGCTCTGCACCCAAAGGCCGAGCAGCAGCCGTGAGCCAAACACTGCCGTAAGAAAGCTTGTTACAATGCTGACAATCAGCATAACAGCAAAGCCCTGTACCGAACTCGTTCCGTAATAAAAGAGTACACCGGCGGCAAGAATCGTTGTGATGTTGGCGTCCAGTATCGTAGACAAGGAACGTCTGCTGCCTGCTTTAAATGCCGATAAGATGGTTTTGCCGGATTTGATCTCTTCTTTCACCCGTTCATAGGTGATGATATTGGCATCCACCGCCATCCCGACACCGAGAATCAAGGCTGCAATTCCGGGAAGCGTCAACACACCCTGCATCCAGTTGAAAATGAGCAGGACGATGTAAATATAGGCCGATAACGTGACAGCTGCGATAATCCCCATAAAACGGTAATAGGCAATCATGTAAGCCAGAATCAACCCGATGCCGATGAAGCCGGCAAAAATAGTATTATCCATCGCCTGCTCCCCAAGAGAAGCACTGACGGAGTTTGAATAAATCTCTTCCATATCCACCGGAAGCGACCCGGAGTTCAGCACCTCCGCAAGAAATTCCGCTTCCTCCACGTCAAAATTCCCTTCGATCTGAATGTCCTGCTGGTAAAGCGGGCTGTTAACCTGCGGCGCCGACAAATATTTCGGATCCTGTTTTTGGACTTCTTCGCTGAAAGAGTCCCCTTCTTCGTAATCCAGCCATACGACAAGACGGTTGTTCGGTTGATTGTACTCTTCAAGTATGTTTTCCGTCACCTGCCCGAATTTATTGGCGTCTTTTAACGAAAGCGTGACGACCGGGTTGTTCGCCTGGTCAAACCCGACGCTTGCTCCGTTTTCCTGAAGAGCCTGTCCGGTCAGTCTTACGTTGTCATCCACGTCCCGGAAGCTCAGCTCCGCCTGCGTGGACAAAAGATCTCTTGCTTCCTGCTGGTTATCCACGCCGGCGAGCTGCACGCGGATGCGGTTCTCTCCCTCAATCGTTATGTTCGGCTGCGATACCCCGAGAACGTTTACGCGCTGGTTTAACGCACTGACGGTGGCCTGCATTGTTTCATCTGTGAGTTCTTCCCCATCTTCGGCAGGTGTGACCTCGTACAGCACTTCAAAACCGCCCTGCAGATCAAGACCGAGGTTGATTCCTTTGGCGGTTCCCATAACGGTCTGCGAAATAACGCCTGCCAGTGCCAGGATAATCACAAAAAACGTGACAATTCTCCATTTCTTTATCATGAACGCTCCATCCTCCTTCAGCCGGCACCCTTTTACAGATACACGGACTGCTCCCATTTTCCCGGCAGTGCTGACAGCCTGGAGCGCAGGAAAAAAGCAGCTGCCGGGCGGGCACTGCAGCTTCAGCATCCGGGCGCTGCCAGGGAATACGGCTGATTATGTACAAATTTACCATTACTCGCGTCAGCAACAGGTTAATTATACTGATGGATTTTCTGTCATGTCAAATGACGGTCCGATGAACCACCAGCATCAATATCCTCCAATAGTTCCTCCAGTGCCGTTTCCGATGAATACAGAGAAGCACTTTCCTTGTAAGAAGCAATAGTTACATCATTCATATAGTCGCTGATAGATAAATGGAGCACGGCCTGGACGAGGGAGTGTATCCGGAGACTGACTTCCTCTTTCTGCAGTTTTTTCATCGTAAGCGTCCATATATCCTCTTCCTTCATGCTCGTGTACCCAAACCGGTGAAATTCTTCCACTTTACTTTCCAGAGCCGGTTTTATATCCTCTTTCCACACTTCAAACGGTTTGGTCTTCATTTTTTGTCCTCCTATTTTTTAAAGTTGTCATGCTTGTCCCTGTTTTTGGCATATACATGAAAACACGTTTCAGTTTTTTAATGCTTCATGATTACGAAGAAGGCGGGGCGGCCTATGGGGACACGTACTTTTATTAAAGGAACCATCATATTGATTGCTGCAGGATTAACGACCCGCATTCTCGGTTTCGTCAATCGAATCGTCACCGCGAACATTCTCGGAGCAGAAGGAATTGGATTGTACAACATGGCGTTTCCAACCCTGCTTTTAATTATAACTTTAACACAGCTCGGGCTTCCTGTGGCGATTTCTAAATTAACAGCAGAAGCTTCCCCGGACCATAATAAGCGGAAAATTAAACAGATTCTTGCCGTTTCTCTAACAGTTACGGGGATTTTGAGTATTATTTTTACTATATTTCTGGTATGGAGCGCCTCTTTTCTTGCGGAATATCTTGTTACGGATGAAAGAGCCCTTTATTCCCTTCTTGCCATTACACCGATCATTCCGGTTACGGCTGTTTCGGCGGTACTTCGAGGTTATTTCCAGGGAAAACAGAATATGAAGCCGACGGCGGTCTCTCAGGTAATCGAACAGATTGTCCGAATTTCCCTTGTTGCGGTATGTACGAATGCTCTTCTTCCTTACGGGCTTGAATTTGCGGCAGCGGGGGCCATGATCTCTGTTGTCGCAGGGGAAGGAGCCTCCCTCCTTTACATGCTGTGGCGCTTCAAACACGACAACCCACTGCCGCTGCGTCACCGGTTTTTTCAATCGTTGAAAGGCGGGAGCAAGGTTTTTCAGGATTTGATGGCGGTGGCCCTGCCTGCGACCGGGAGCCGGCTTATTGGCTCTGTATCTCTGTTCATGGAGCCGATTATCATCGCCCACAGCCTCGCTCTCGCTGGATTCGGTACGGCTGCGGCCACAGCCGCGTACGGAGAATTGAGTGGATTTGTCATTCCACTGCTCCTCCTTCCAACATTCATTACACACTCGTTTTCAGTGGCACTCGTTCCAGCCGTCAGTGAAGCTGCTGCCGCGCGGGATTACGGTATGATACAAAGAAGGCTTCGGCAGACGCTGCGGACGGGGCTGATAGCAGGAAGTTTCTGTGCCTGTTTTTTGTTTGTCTTTGCCCATCCGGTGATGAATGTTATGTATGGTTCACCGGAAAGTGCTTATCTGCTGCAGATCATGGCGCCTTTCAGCCTTTTTTTGTATATGCAGGGTCCCCTTCAGGCCGTACTGCAAGGAATGAATCTTGCCAGAACAGCGATGTTCAATACACTCTCCGGTGCGGTCATCAAAATGAGTCTGCTGTTTCTTTTTACGTCACAGCCGGAACTGGGCATCACCGGGTCTGCTCTTGCCGTTGCTGTCAACATGGTGCTTGTGACCCTGCTTCATTTTAAGGTTGTCACCAAGGCGGCAGGCATGATCCTGGAAGGCAAAGCAGCACTATTCATTCCAGCTTCCGCCGCATGCGCCGTATTTGGAACCAATGCTTTGCTCCAATGGTGGGAACCTGCGATGTCAGAGTTATTCCTCTTAATAACGGCTTCCGCAGGTGCAGGATTTGTTTTTGTTACGCTCTTGTGGGCAGCAGGTTATTTCAATTGGTCCCACTGGCGCAAAATCTCCACTATGCGCTAATCATTTTTCTCATCAATATACAACACGCCGTTTTCCTGCATAACGCAGTATGATACCTTTTTCACATAGTCAATCCCTGCCTTATGCAATTCACGCCGCAGCCACATTTCATCTTTTCCGGCTCTTTCAAGATGGTCCCACTGAATATGACCGTCAATGATAAAAGGAAGCGGATACGAAAGAGCCTCCGCTTCTTCTTTTTTTTCAAATACGGATAATTCACCCGAAGGCTCCAATATGGCAAAATCTACGTCGGAAACATCTTTTATATCCTTCTGACGGATCTGCATCAGCAGATCATCAAAATTATAGCGCTGTTTTTTCATGGCCTTTTCATCGATTTTTCCCTGCCGGATGAGTACTGTCGGCCGGCCGTCCAGGATGTGGCGCATCCGGTCACTTTTGAGAGACCACCAGGCAAGAACGATCTGCAGGAGAGAGAGTACAAGAATCGGGGTGAACGCCCTTACGTAAGAAACATCCGTATCTTCCACCGACACAACGGCCAGTTCCGCAATCATAATCGAAATGACAAAATCGAGTACGGAAAGTTCCCCAATCTCGCGCTTGCCCATCAATCGAAGGACAACCAAAAGAAAAAAATAAACAACGATTGTCCGCAGCACCACCGTCCATATTTCCACACTATCCATCCACCTTTGCTTCACTCTGCCTTTGTTAGTATGGCCTGCTCTTTTTTTTCCATGTGTCTTAATAAAACAAAAGATAACGGAAGTAAATATAGATGGTGGATACAAAGAGAGAGAGGATCGCAGTGGGCATACCGATTTTAAAAAAGTCCATATAACTGAAACCGTGCCCGGCCTTGTTGGCAAGTCCCGCTACAATAACATTGGCCGTTGCTCCGATCAGGGTGGCATTTCCGCCGAGACACGCACCAAGAGCGAGCGCCCACCAAACGGGACGCAGGTCTCCGATACCGTACCCTTCCATTTCCAGAATGACCGGAATCATTGCCGCCACAAACGGAATGTTGTCAACGAATCCGGACACGATTCCTGAAATCCACAACATGGACAGCGCAGTCGCTGTCATCTCCCCTTCTGTCATAAAGATTAAGCCCCGCGCCAATTCTTCCAGAAGCCCCGTTTCTTCCAGACCGCCGACGAGCATAAAAAGCCCCGCAAAAAAGAAGATCGTTGTCCATTCCATCCGCTGAAACACTTTTTCCGGATCCGCCTCATCCTTTGTTAAAAAGAGAAGCAGAAGGGCTCCAGCCATCGCAATCGCCGTGATCTCCATGTGAAGCAGCGGCTGCATCATAAAAGCACTAATTGTAAGGACGAGGACAACACCGGATTTAAACAGCAGGTTTTTATCCGTAACGTAGTCAGAGGCTTTCAAATCCTGTAACTGCTGCCCGGCCTCTGTTCCTCTTTTTCCTCTCCACTCCCCGCGGTAATAATACACGAGTCCGACAGTGATCAATATAAAAATAAATAAAGCAGGGGGACCAAGATGCACTAAAAAATCATTGAACGTCAATCCTGCGGCGGCCTGCCCAATCATCAGGTTCGGCGGATCGCCGATTAGTGTAGCGGTTCCGCCGATATTAGACGTTATAATCACCGCCATTAAAAAAGGAACAGGCTTCAGCTGCAGCATATTCGTGAGCGTGAATACAACCGGCGTCACCAAAAGAACCGTTGTTACATTGTTTAAAAAAGCCGAACCAACCGCTGTCAGCACAGACAACAAAAATAGCAGCGGCACCGGTTTGCCCTTTACAAGCTGCGCTGTTTTGACAGCAGCATACTCAAACATGCCGCTCTGGCTTGTAATGGAAACGATGATCATCATCGAAAGAAGCAGAATAATTGTATGCCAATCTATGTAACGAAAAAAAACGAGATTCAAGTCCAGTATCCCGAAGACGACCATGAATAAACCGCCTGAACAAGCTACCAGGACACGGTTACCTTTTTCTGCCATAAGCAGAGCATAACTGATGATAAAGATTGTTAGGGCAGGGAGAACGTCTTGCACAGGAGCGACCACCTTTTTCACGGTTTGTACAAGTTTATGAAACATCTCTTTCAGTCTGAACATAAAATCGGGAATCTGTTTATTTTGTTATATTGTTCTTCTATTTCGGTGGTGTTGTCCATAAGCATAAAACAAAGCAAAGGAGGAGAGTTAGATGGAAGGAACAGGGAAAATCCGTGGAGCCGGCACCGGTATGATTGTCATTATCGGTATGCTGCTCATCTCAGGCATAGTTGCAGCAACTGTTTTGCGATTTACGTCCGTGTCCGAGGATTCTTTGCGCTGGCTGCTGTTGATAACCGCCATGATCAGCTTTTTTACCGGAGGTCTCTTTGCGGGAAGAAAAACGAAGGAGAAAGGAATGATTACCGGGGCCACCGCAGCTGCAGGTATGATTCTTGTTTTCGCGCTGCTTGAATACCTTGGGTTTGACAGTACCATCACTGCCGGGCAGCTTCTGTATTTCGCTGCATTCGCCGCATGCGCAGCTTTCGGAGGAGTGATCGGGGTTCATTCCACATCACGTTGAAACAAACAAAAAAAGACCGCCAGGCTGTGTGCCGGGCGGTCTTCTTGGTTTTCAACATACACGTGTTCAAAAGGGGCGTTCGCTTATGTAAAGTAAGCGGCCGTTAGTCTTCATTGACGACTTCTCTGACAGAGTTACGGTCAAATGTCAGTTTGTTGTCATCGTCAACGGCAAGTACAATTTTATTTTCATCAATGGCGTCAATCGTGCCGTGCATCCCGCCGATCGTAATAATACGGTCGCCTTTCTGCATGTTCGCGTGCATTTCCTTAATCTGCTTCTGCCGCTTTTGCTGCGGGCGGATCAGCAGGAAATAGAAAATCGCCGCCATCAATATGAGCATAATAAATGGTGCCATCGTTCCCCTCCTTCCATTACTTCCCTATAGTACAGGCTAACACAGAACCTGAAGGATAAGCTAAAAGTTTTTTGCATCCGGCCGGTTAAATCCGTACTGCTCGAAAAATTCTTCCCGGAAATCAAGAAGTCTGTCTTCCATAATCGCTTCCCGCACCTTTTTCATTAAGTCGAGCAGAAAGTATAGATTATGATAGGACGTGAGACGGAAACCGAATGTTTCATTGGATTTGATGAGGTGCCTGATGTACGCGCGGGAATAATTCCGGCATACATGACAGTTACAATCCCTGTCAATCGGGCTGAAATCCCTTGCATAAGCTGCATTACGTACAACGAGGCGGCCATGGTTTGTCATACAGGCTCCATTACGTGCGATGCGGGTCGGCAGCACACAGTCAAACATGTCCACTCCCCGGATGGCTCCATCGATAAGAGAGTCCGCCGAACCGACGCCCATCAGGTATCTCGGCTTGTGGTCCGGGAGCAGCGGGGTCGTAAAATCAAGCACCCGGTTCATCACATCTTTTGGTTCTCCAACGGAAAGTCCGCCTATAGCATAACCCGGAAAATCAAGCGAAATCAAATCATCTGCCGATTGTTTGCGCAAATGTTCATATTCTCCGCCCTGAATAATGCCAAATAATCCCTGGCTGTCCTTGTTCTGATGGGCTTCAAGGCAGCGTTCCGCCCAGCGCGACGTCCGTTCCACCGAAGCTTTCATGTAGGACTCTTCTGCCGGATAAGGCGGGCATTCATCAAGTGCCATCATAATGTCGGGGCCGAGCGCATTCTGAATCTGCATCGCTTTTTCCGGAGACAAAAACAGTTTTTCCCCGCTGATGTGATTCCGGAAATGAACTCCCTCTTCTTTAATATTGCGGAAATCACTGAGGCTGAATACCTGAAACCCTCCGGAATCAGTTAAGATCGGACGGTCCCAGTTCATGAACGAATGCAGTCCGCCTGCTTCCTGCACAATATCCTCGCCCGGCCGGAGCCACAAATGGTACGTATTGCTCAAAATGATTTGAGCGTTCATGTCCTCCAGTTCTTCCGGGCTCAATGTCTTGACCGTGGCAAGAGTGCCGACCGGCATGAACATCGGGGTCTCAATAGATCCGTGCGGCGTATGGATGGTACCGAGTCTCGCCCCGCTCTGTTTACATGTCTTTTTTAGTTCATATGTTACTGCTGCCATCTATGCTGACTTCCCTTCATAATAAACATCGCATCCCCGAAGCTGAAGAAGCGGTAACGCTGCCGGACAGCTTCCTGATAAGCGTCCATCAGAAATTCTCTTCCCGCCAATGCGCTCACCATCATAACGAGCGTGGACTTCGGCAGATGAAAATTAGTAAGCAGCGCGTCCATACCGCGGAACGTGTAACCGGGGTAAATAAAAATATCCGTCCAACCAGATACTTTCTCAAACCTGCCGTTCTCATCGGCCGCCGTCTCCAGTGTCCGTGCGGATGTGGTACCTGCTGCGACAATCTTTCCACCATTTTCCCTCGTCTCATTCAAAAGCAGAGCTGTTCCCTCGCTGATTTGATAAAATTCGGCGTGCATGTGATGGTCCTCAACCGTTTCCGCCTCGACCGGCCGAAACGTACCAAGGCCGACGTGCAGCGTAATGGTTGTCACGTGCACCCCTTTGTTCTTCGCTTCGCCAAGCAGCTCCTGTGTAAAATGGAGGCCGGCTGTCGGAGCGGCGGCAGAGCCTTCTTCTCTTGCAAACACAGTCTGATACCGTTCCTGATCTTCCAGCTTTTCTTTGATATAAGGCGGCAGCGGCATCTCCCCGAGTTCTTCGAGAATTTCAAGAAAAACGCCATCATAGCTGAAGCGGAGCAGCCGTCCGCCATGGTCCAGCGTATCCAGGCACTCGGCTTTCAGCTTCGTTCCTCCAAAATACAGAACGGTTCCTGGTTTCACCCGCTTGGCCGGCTTGATCAACGTTTCCCAGACATCCTGTTCTTCCTGTTTCAACAGCAGCACTTCGACCCGGCCGCCTGTTTCTTTTTCCCCGAACAACCGCGCCGGCAGCACCCGGGTGTCATTGAGCACGAGACAGTCGCCTGCATCCAGATAATCCAGGATGCTTCGAAACGAGTCATGGTGCGTCTTCCCGGCTTCCGGATCCAGTACCATCATCCGGGACGCATCCCGCTTTTCAAGGGGGGTCTGGGCAATCAGTTCTTCCGGCAGCGAAAAATTAAAATCCTCCACATTCATTATCTTTCATACCTCACTTTTGTCTCTCCATACACGGCTTGAACAGCACTGGTTTACCGGAAACGCCCGATAATATAAAACACCAGAGACAAGACGATACTCACGACGATACATGTGACAATCGGGAAGTAAAAGCTCGTGTTTTCGTTTTTTATAATAATGTCTCCCGGCAGTCTGCCAAGCGGAATATATTTTCCGCCGACCTGCCAGATCAGGCCTGTAAGAACGAGCACGATCCCGAGGCCGATAAGGAGTTTTGGAATGTCATTCACGGCCCGGCACCTCCAGCTGGAGGTGTTCATAGACCAGGTTTGTCACCATCCGGCCTCTTGGCGTGCGAACGAGAAAACCAATCTGCATTAAGTAGGGCTCGTATACATCTTCGAGCGTACTCGCTTCTTCCCCGATGGAGGCGGCGACAGCTTCCACCCCGACCGGTCCGCCGCGGAACTTTGCAATAATGGTATGCAGAAGCTGATGGTCGATGTCATCGAGACCGAGTCTGTCGACCTGCAGGTTCTCAAGTGCCGAGTCCGCTTCTTCAAGCGATATCGCGTCTGCTCCTTTCACCTGTGCAAAGTCGCGGACGCGGCGCAGCAGACGGTTTGCCACTCTCGGCGTCCCGCGCGACCGTCTCGCCATTTCCAGGGCGGCCTGTTCTTCTACGGCAACCCCCATCATATCACCGCTTCGGGTCACAATGCGTGATAAGTCCTGTTCATTATAATATTCAAGTCTGGAGTGCACGCCGAAGCGATCACGCAGCGGGGAAGAAAGCATCCCGGCTCTGGTCGTCGCACCAATTAATGTAAAAGGGGGAAGGTCGAGCCGGACAGACCGCGCCGTTGACTCTTTTCCGATGATAATATCAATGCAGAAATCTTCCATCGCCGGGTACAGTACTTCTTCCACCGAGCGCGGAAGCCGGTGGATTTCATCGATAAAAAGAACATCCCCCGGCTCGAGGGCGGTCAATACAGCAGCCAGATCGCCCGGTTTTTCTATGGCCGGCCCGGAAGTCGTGCGGATCTGCACCCCCATTTCCTGTGCAATAATCATGGCCAGGGTGGTCTTTCCAAGACCCGGAGGCCCGTAAAGAAGGACATGATCCAGGCTTTCCTCCCGCATTTTCGCCGCTTCAATAAATACTTCCAGGTTGTCCTTTACCTTTTTTTGACCGATGTATTGGCTGAAATCAAGCGGCCGTATGCTGTTTTCGGCGGCATCGTCTTCGGCATATGCCGATTGGGATACGACTCGTTCGTCCATGATTGAAGCACCACCTGCTGCTTATCAGTTTAGGAAAGCATCCACTGCAATGCTTTTTTTACATACTCATCCGACGTTAACTGTTCGTGCCTAAGCGCCGGTTTTACTTTTTCGATTTCCTTTTCACCGTAGCCGAGGGCTTTCAATGCTTCGAGGGCTTCCTCAAGTGCCTCATTGGACCCTTCTTCCTCCGCCTGCGCGTGGAAGAGGGTGCCTGATGTATCTTCGTCCATTACGTCCGTCAGTTTCCCTTTCAGATCGAGAATGATCTGCCTGGCTGTCTTCCTTCCCACGCCGGGGAATTTCACAAGAAAGGTTTCGTTTTCTTCTTCCACTGCCTGCACGACCTGAGCCGGTGCGCCGGCAGCAAGAACAGCCAGTGCACCTTTCGGGCCGATGCCCGATACCTGCAGCAGCTGTTCAAAGAGCCCCCGTTCTTTACGTGTTGGAAAACCGTAGAGTCTCAGGACATCTTCTTTTACGTATTGATAAGTGTAAATGGTGACCTCTTCTTCCTGTCTGTCAAACACGAAGGGATTGGCGCAGTAGATCAGATAGCCGGTGCTTCCTACCTCAAGCGTCAACGTTTCGCGTTCTGTGTGTACAATCGTTCCCCGCAAAAATTCAATCAACTGTCATTCCCTCTTCTCCTGCCGAACATGCTTTCCTTCTATCATAGCAGAATTGCCGCCGGATAGAAACCAGTTCATTTCCTATGTCCAGGCCGGCGCAGTATAATTTCTTCCTGGTTCTGGTCCACGACATTCCAGTCTCTATATTTCATCCAGAAATCTTCCACTGACCACACCGTCTCGATTTTTTTCTCCGTCACCATTTCTCCATCCGGCATTTCCTGTTGCAGAATCAGTGTATAACGGGCAGGCTCTGCTTTACTGTCAGACGAGGTAAAGGACTCCTCGTGAAAAAATGCGGCGGCTGAGCCAAGCAGTAGAAAAAAGCATAAAGCTGCACCTATTGTCTTTTTGTTCAAGAAAATCAACCCTTTTTTTCTGGACAGCCTGCCCGCTCTTATGAGGGTTTATTCCCTGAATTATGAAAGCCGTGCTAACTGCTCATCTTCCACT
Organism: Salibacterium qingdaonense; assembly: GCF_900114715.1. Classification (GTDB taxonomy): domain Bacteria; phylum Bacillota; class Bacilli; order Bacillales; family Marinococcaceae; genus Salibacterium; species Salibacterium qingdaonense. The sequence goes on along the minus strand of NZ_FOTY01000003.1, from coordinate 62,595 downwards.
TCAAAATTATGATACACATTCTGCACGTCATCGTTATCTTCAAGCGCATCAATAAGTTTCATCATTTTCTCCGCATGCTCATCGTTTAAGGTGGTATTCACATCCGGAAACAAAATAATCTCCGCTTTGGAGAAGGTATAACCTTTTTCTTCAAGTGCTTTTTTCACTTCCTCGAAATCATCCGGTTCTGTCTGGATATAGAACCAGTTTTCATCGGTATCAATTTCTTCGCCACCGGCTTCAATGGCTTCAAGAGTGAATTCCTCTTCATCCATTTCTTCGTCCCGTTCAATGATCAACTGTCCTTTGCGGTTGAACATAAACGAAACGCAGCCATTCTCCCCGAGATTGCCGCCATGCTTGGAGAAAGCATGCCGGACTTCCGATACGGTTCTGTTTTTGTTTTCGGTCAACGTCTGCACGAGTACCGCTGCACCACCCGGGCCGTACCCTTCATACGTAAATGCTTCGTAATCTACGGCTCCGGCTTCCCCGGAAGCTTTTTTTATCGTACGTTCAATATTGTCCGACGGTACGTTTTCCGCTCTTGCTTTCGTAAGGGCCATCCGCAGACGAAGGTTCGTATCAGGATCATCTCCGCTTTCCCGAACCGCGGCGAATATTTCCTTCGACAACTTCGTAAATACTTTTGCGCGTTTTGCATCCTGGCTTTCTTTTCTTCTTTTTATGTTATGCCATTTGGAATGTCCTGCCATTGTTCATTCCTCCTCTTTCTATCCATTTATAAAATATAGCATATTCAACGGAAACATTGAAGGAAGGAGGCATCACAAAACGGGACTCTTTTCTTGATGAAGATATGTGTGGGCGGTTTCATGAAAAAAGCGTTCCACCGCTTCCTGAGGGTGGAACGCTCTGCCTTTGGTTAGCTGTTTTCAAATGGTCTGCTTGCTGCATCTCCGATATCGTTGATCATATCATTGATGGTATCGCCCGCTTCATTGAGACCGTTGCCGTTTTCCATATTATCCCCAAGTTCCTGAATGTCGCCGAATTTCTGGGCATCATGGGTTACATGGACATTTTTGTTGTTCATTTTAGATGAAACGTTGCTCTTCACCTTGCCGGCAAGCTGCTCTGCCTTTTTGCCTTCTTCCGGTGTATCAATGCCGACTACGACATCATTTCCATGGACGATGGCGCGCGCGTCATCGATTCCTTCCATGTTTTCCACCTGATTTTCAATGTCCGATGCCTGCCCATTATTTCCTCCAGCACCACCATTGTTATTCATGTTCTGATTTTCGGCAGTATTATCAGCAGCACCGTCATTGACATTCCGCGAATTCAGCATACCGCGCTCACCTACCATGCCGGGACGGTCACCAATTTGTCCACGGTAGCCATTATCAGTATTATTTCGTCCATAGTTGCCGGCACCGCCCTGCATCCGGTCGTCTTCAGTCATCATATCCGTCATTGGACCTTCCCCGCGTCGGTTGGCTTGATCATTGTAACCGGTCTGATCGTAGTTCGTATTTGTATTGTACCGGTTCGGCGCGGCGCCTTGATTTTCTTCGGCATTGCCACAGCCGGTGAAACCACCTGCGATAAGTGCGCAGGCTGTCAATGTGATCGCTGTTTTCTTCATTAAAAAACCTCCTTTCACCTGTTAGTTTGGCTCAAGGAGGCGATTTTACACTGTTATTTAGAGGTAATAACGGCAGTACTTTACCTCAGCCCTTTATGACTGCGGCGGCAGATAAGGATTCATCCACGGCGAATACGGGCCGTTTCCGAATGGTTCCGGTGTTTCAGCATAACCTGAACCATTTCCGGTGTATTGATTTCTTTCGTCTGTTTCCCCTTTTTTACCGGCACTGTTTTCATTTCCAGACTGCATCATACCAGAAGGCATCATTCCCTCCGTTTGTCCGGAATGCGGCATCCAACCCATTTCCATACCGTTTGGAGAAGGAGGCATCGGCATTCCCGGCATTTGCTGCGGAGGCGCCATAGGCATCATCTGCTGCTGCATATCCGGACCAGAGCACGGAGACGGCATCACAGGAGAGAATGAATGCGGGTGTCCGGCGCCGGACGGAGGACAAGGCGGCATAACCGGCACCACTGGAATATACATGCACGGACCCGGCCCTGACTTACCTGCCATGTTCTCTTCTGCCATTTGAGCTCCGGCTGCCGCTGGATTCTGCTGCATTTTAGGTGGTTTCATCTGGGGCTGCATTACATCTTCGGGTTTTTTCGGACCGCCCTGTGATGATGGAGATTCGGTTTTTTTCTGTTGTTCGTTCTGCTTTTGATTTTCGGCCTGCTGATAAAAATGAACATTCATATTATAATGATTTTCTTCTGACGACGGCGCGTTAGGATGAGAAGGCATTGGGGCCGGTTGGTACATGGGCGGGACGTTCGACTGCTGTCCGGAAGGCTGCTTCATATTCTCTTCCATTGTCTCCTGTTTTTGCTGGGTTTCTTTTTGCTGACCAGACGTTGGCTCTTCTTTTTTTACCTGCACACTTTTCGCCGGTATTTTTATTTTCATTCCCGGCATAATTTGATTCGGATCTGCCAAATGATGATTCGCCTGTTTGACTTCTTCAAATGAAACATTGTACTGCTGCGCCAGCTTCCATAAGGTATCACCTTTTTGTGCAATATGAATCTGCATGTTTTTCCTCCTTCACCATCATCCAAAAATCTTTTTCTGTTTTGTTTGTCAGTTCTTTATTCGAACGTCTTATCTACAGCAAGCATATGCCCAAAATATACCTGATATGCACAATTACTCGGTGCGGCTGTTCATACCGGCACCTTTGCTGTAAAATAACAGTCAGATTTATGTAATGGAGGAAACGGCAATGGGAAATCAATCCGATAAAATACCAGGGCAGCAGCGAAGGTCGTTGATTCTAGAGTGGCTGCAGGACACGTCAAATCCGATAACAGGAAATGATCTGGCGGAGCGGACCAACGTCAGCCGGCAGGTGATCGTTCAGGATATATCGCTGCTAAAAGCAAAAGAACACCCTATTCTTGCTACTTCGCAGGGGTATGTCATGCTTTCGGAGCCGCAGCAGCACCGGGTCCGGCGCCAGATTGCCTGCTTTCACTCATCGGATTTACACAGGACAGAAAATGAACTATACATCATGGTCGATCACGGAGCACGGGTGATCGATGTGTCGATTGAACACCCTTTCTACGGCGATATCTCTGCGCCGCTGATGCTCTCGAGCCGCCGTGACGTCAAAAAGTTCACTGAAAGTCTGCAGGAAACCAACGCACCACTGCTCTCCGAATTAACTGATGGAACACACATGCACACGCTGGAAGCAGGATCAGACGCTGTCATCGAAGAAATTAAACAGGCTCTTTATGAAGATGGCTTTTTACTGACCTGAACCTGCCGCGCTGCATGAATGAAAAGGGGGCTGTATCAAAAGCCGTTAAACGTTAAGGCATCCGCTGCAGGCGGACGCTTGCACTCCAGAGCACAAGGGCGACATCGGTTCGCTGGGGCTCACCGTGTCTTCTTTGCCGCGGGCAGCGCCTCAGCTACATCAAACGGTAAAACCGCCGTTTGATGGGATCTTCGGCTGCTGCTTCGACGAACAGGATGTTCTAGTGCCGGCGTTGGTCACAGGACGTGACCGGTTTTAGCCGGCGAACTGCTGAAATGGCGTCGCCGCCTTCCGCTTCTGCCTGGGGTAAATTTTCTATATTACAGAAAAGGAGCTGCCCCTATTTAGGGGACAGCTCCTTTTTGTTTGTGTTATCAATGTCTGAAGAGAGAAGGCAGGGGTAACTTCCCAGCACCCGTACTCCGCAGCCGAGGGCTTCGACTTCAGCAATGACACCTGGAAGCAGCACCTCATCCATCTCTTTTTCCACATCAATCACAAAAAAGTAATTCCCGATGCCGGTTTTCATCGGTCTTGATTCGATTTTCGTCAAATTCAGCTTTCTCCATGAAAAAGCCGACAACACTTGATGAAGGGCTCCGGAATAATCAGACGGCAATGTAATGACCATGGTCGTTTTATGTGTTTTTGCTTCTTTTAATACCGGCTCCTTTTTTGAATCAGAAACCAAAACAAAACGGGTATGATTATTTCCGTAGTCATGAATATTTTGTTTTGCCGGAGTTAATCCGTAGGTTTGGGCGGCCAGGAGGTTGGCCACAGCGGCAGCACTTCGATCTGGATTTTCCTGAATTTCAAGAGCAGCAGCACTTGTGGAATTCGTGTAATGAATACTTGCATTCGGCAGTTCCCGCTGAATAAATTCATGGCACTGTGCAATAGCCTGAGGATGGGAATAAACATCAGTGATCTGATCCAGATTCTTGTCACGGCCGGGATGAACGAGCAGGTGCTGTTCAATTGGCACGGTCACTTCCGCTGTAATCGGCAGTTCATGCTTGTGAATTAAGTAATCGAGTGTCATGTTGACAGAACCTTCAATCGCATTTTCAAGCGGAACCACCGCTATGTCCACTTCCTGTTTTGCCGCAGCTTCCATACAGGAAGGTATTGTCGGAAAGGAGCTCCGCTCACTATCCGGCATTACCGCCTTTGCCGCCACTTCCGTAAATGATCCCTGTGGACCAAGATACCCAACTTTCATTGTCATATCGAACTCTCCACTCCTTACTGCGAACTGTTCTTCTTCCTATAACGATCCTGAGCCGACAATCTCCACGTTCTCCACCGCATCCATCCGCTCAAGACGCTGCACAAGGGACCGGATTTCCATCCGCAGTGCCGATGTATCAATGGTGAGCGTTACATTTGCTCTCCCCTGCAGCGGTATGGTCTGGTTGATGGTCAGCACATTTGATTCCGCCCTTGCCACTTCCTGCAGCAGCGTGGATAACGAGCCGGAAATGTCGGTAAGTTGAATCGAAAGCGTAATGATTTCTTCCTTAATGACAGTGTGAAAAGGAAAAATAGCGTCCCTGTACTTGTAAAACGCACTTCTGCTTAAGTCAACAGAATGAACAGCATCTGCTACTTTCTGCTTTTTTCCGCTTTCAAGCAGCGATTTCGCCTCCAGTGTTTTCTGCATCGCCTCCGTCAGCATATCCTGCCTGACCAAATAAAAGTTGTCGATTTTCTCTGTCATCCGTTCACCACCAGGCGGATTGAAATCAGCGCAGTAGAAAGGCCGCGTTCTTTACCGCGCTGCATTCATTTTTAAAACAAACCGGGACCACGTCATTATTCAATAAATTCAAATTCAAATTCAAGCAGACGAACCGTGTCGCCGTCTTCGGCCCCTCTCTTCCGAAGTGCTTCATCGATTCCCATCTGCCGCATTTTTCGGGAGAAACGATTAATCGAATCATCTTTTGTCATATCCGTCATTTTAAAGATTTTTTCGATTTCTGCTCCGGAAATCTCGAATGCCCCGTCATCCGCCCGTGTAATCGTAAATGGCGCTTCAGATTTTTGATAACGGTACACCACTTTTGATTCGTCCTGCTCTTCATACAGCGGAAACTCAGGTGTCTGTTCCAGAAGTTCGGCTGTTTCTCTCAGCATATTGGTCAATCCCCCTTTTGTGAGGGAGGAAATGGGATACACACTCACTTCTTCCGGGATCTTTTCCCGGAATACAGCCAGATTCTCATCAGCCCCGGGCATGTCCATCTTATTGGCCGCGATAATCTGGGGACGTTCCAGCAGGCGCATGTTATATTGTTTCAGCTCTTCATTTATCATCTCGTAGTCCTCAAACGGATCTCTTCCTTCAAACCCGGACATATCAACGACGTGAATGATAACTCTAGTACGTTCAATATGGCGGAGAAACTGCTGACCGAGCCCTGTGCCTTCGTGGGCTCCTTCAATCAAACCGGGAAGGTCAGCCATGACAAAGCTGTTCCCGTTTTCACTTTCCACCACACCAAGGTTCGGCTGTATCGTAGTAAAGTGGTAATCGCCGATTTTAGGTTTAGCCGCTGAAACGACCGACAGCAGTGTAGACTTACCAACACTTGGAAAACCTACAAGACCTGCATCAGCAAGCAGTTTCAGTTCCAGTTCAATGTTGCGTTCCGGAGCCGGCTCCCCGTTTTCTTTAATTTCCGGCGCGGGATTGGCCGGGGTTGTGAAACGGGTATTTCCTTTACCGCCTCTTCCTCCGCGGGCAGCGGTAAAACGTTCCTTATGGGTTGTTAAATCCGCGATAACATCACCTGTATCACTATCCCGCAGCGTCGTACCCGGCGGCACATAAATAACCAGGTCTTCTGCGTTTTTTCCATGTTGATTTTTGGAACGGCCGTCTTCGCCCCGTTTTGCCTTAAAATGCTTTTGGTACCTGAAATCCATCAGCGTCCGCAGACCTTCATCCACTTCAAAAACAATGTTGCCGCCTCTGCCGCCGTCGCCGCCGGCAGGTCCACCGTCCGGGACATACGCTTCACGACGGAAGGCGACCATACCATCGCCGCCGTCACCGGCCTTTACGTATATTTTTACTTTATCTATAAACATGATTTCACCTCATTCACTTGTCAATACAAAGACTAATTCCTTTTCATTCCAGATAACATGGTCAATGCGGCATCTGCCGGTGTCCGAATAAACAGCAATCCAATTCCGAAGGGCAGAACGGTTTTCAAGGCTTCCCTGAAAATCAAATTCAACGTAGGGCTCCTGTTCGCTGTGAATCGTAATCAGCAGATGATTGTCCTTTCCCGGAGAGGCAGCCGCATCGAGTTCACGTGCAAACGAGGAAAGTATTTCATGCCAGCATTCATCCAGTCTTGAACAATCCCGGGGTTCTCCGGTCACTTCCACATCGAGCGAAAATCGGTGCGGTTCCCAGTTAAACGACAACACAAAGAGTGCCGTCTTTGGCACCTCAAGGCGCGTGAGGCGGCTTGCATGCTCGGATCTGCGTATCGTTTCGTTTAGTATTTCCTCCACCCGGTCCGTCCGGTTCAGGGAAAGGTTACCTTTTATAATCTGTATGATATTCATCCAGTCATGCCTTGCATGTCTTAGAATATCCAGCTCTCTATGTTCATCCAATCGTTTTACACTCCTGCTCTGCCGTTGTCGAAGGTATAGTATATTGTATCATACCGATTGTCTTTCAGCATCATCATGCATAATTTGAGCGAGTACGGTCACACTACGTAGTGCTTCACTAAATCCACAATCTTGGAGGGATTTTAGATGACACAACAAAACCAGAATCAACAGATGCAGCAGGCACAGCAGGCCATCCAACAGGCCAAACAGAATATGCAGAATGCAGGAAACGATCCACAGAAACTGCAGCAGTGCCAGCAGCAGCTGCAGCAGGCTGAGCAGCAATTACAGCAGGCTGGACAGCAGCAGACCAGCATGACAGCTCAACCGCAGTTTCAACAGGCTCAGCAGGACTTGCAGCAAGCACAGCAGGACCTGCAGCAGGTTCAGCAGAATCAGCAGTAAACAAAAGCGCCTGAGAGATGTCCGGAACTTGAAGTGGAAAAAGGAAACCGGGATGTAATCCGGTACATGAAGAAGGCCTTCCCAATTGGGAAGGCCTTCTTCGCAGTCGGAGCGGGATGGATATTTTTATCGTTTACATTTCCTTTTGAAAGCACCACATCTACTGCTGTCCCATCATACGACGAACAGCCTGCTCTCCCTGGCTAATGCAGTCCGGGAGGCCGACACCTTCAAATGCGGCTCCCGCCGTGTAGATGCCGGGGAATTCTGTTTTCATGTGATCTTCTATACGTTCCATTTTCTCGAAATGTCCTACTTCATATTGCGGCATGGCGTGACGCCAGCGCGTAACATTAACATACTCGGGGTTCCCCTCCACTTTCATGACGTGGTTCAGGTCTTTCAAAACAATATCCACAATCTCTTCGTCCCATTTCTCTACGATATCCTCGCCGCCGGGCTTTCCGACATAACATCGAAGAAGCGCTTTACCCGGAGGGGCCGCATGTGCCCATTTGCGGTGCGTCCACGTACAGGCAGTGATGGTGTAGCCGCTTTTTTTGGAAACAACAAAGCCGGTGCCGTCAAATTCGCCGCTGAGCTGATTTTCATCAAAAGCCATGGCGACAGTCGCTACGGACGTAGCCGGAATGGACGCAAGTTCTTCTTTCAGAACGTCTGAACCAAGGAGCGATGCCGTAACGTCGTGAGGTGTGGTCATGATCACCCGGTCAAACAGCGACGTGCTCCCGTCACTGAAGATAAGCTCATACTGTCCTTCCTTTTTGCGGATGGACTGCAGCCCGGAATTTTTGTGGACCGCATCTTCATCCAGATGGTTCTCAATACCTTCCACAAACGATTGAAGTCCCTTCGTCAAACTGTAAAAACCAGCTTTTTTCCGTCCGCCTCCGGAAGAAGGACGTTCTTCCCGCATGCCGAGTATCAGACTACGGTACTGCCGTTCCACTTCAAAAAAACGCGGAAACGTAGCCTGAAGGCTTAAACGGTCCATGTTCCCGGCGTAAATACCGGACAAAAGCGGCTCAATCAGGTGATCCACGACTTCACTCCCAAGCCGTCTCCGGAAAAAAACACCGAGTCCCTGATCCGTGTTTGATTTGGAACGAGGGAGGATAAAGTCCGCTGCTGCCCGCAGTTTGCCGCGGATGGAAAACAATCCTGTCGTTAAAAACGGACCGAGCTTAGTTGGAATTCCCATCACAGAACCTTCTGGAATCTGGTGCAGGGAGCTTCCTTTCAGAATGTAGGCACCGCTGGCGTTATTTGATATCAATTCTTCTTCCAGGCCGACTTCTTTTGCCAGGGTGGAAGCACTCTCTTTCCGGGCGAGAAAAGAGTCAGGACCCTGCTCAATAACAAAACCATTGTAGTAGTCTGTTTTTATTTTCCCGCCAAGCCGAGAATCTTTTTCAAAAAGATGGTACTCCATATCCAGGGAATTGGTCATAATTTCTTTCTGCAGATAGTAGGCGGCGGCCAGTCCCGTGATTCCGCCGCCGATAATAGCTGTTTTCATGATGCATTCCTCACTTACTTTCTGCCTCCGTCTGCCTTTTTCTTAAAATGGCATCCGCCAGTGCATCAATAAATTCAGGCTCCGCATTCGGCATAGCTGGACGGTAGTAGGACGCACCAACTTCCCCGCAGGCCTGCCGGCACTCGACATCATTGTCAAACAGAACCTCAAGATGATCCGCCACAAACCCAACCGGACAGTATATAAAAGCATTATATCCATAGTTGGAGTGAAGGTCTTTCGTTAAATCCTGGACGTCAGGACCGAGCCACGGATCCGGTGTATTGCCCTCGCTCTGCCAGCCGATGGCATAATCGGACACACCGGCACCTTCTGCAATCCACTTCGCCGTTTCTTCAAGCTGCTCAGGATAAGGATCGCCGGCCTGGATAATTTTTTCCGGGAGGCTGTGTGCTGAAAAAATCACACATGTCTTCTCCTCCGGATGTGTCTGTTCCATCGTGCGTTTCACCTGGTCAACCCAGTATTCGATAAACTTCGGTTCGTCGTGCCAGTTCTCCACCGAGTAAATCTCCGGGCCGTCAATGCGCTGGGCTTCTTCCTGCGCCCGGCCGTTATAAGATTTAATGCTGAATGTGGAAAAATGCGGTGCCAGCACGATACTGTATGCTGTTTCTATACCGTCTTCCTTCATCTGAGCCACGGCATCCTCAATAAACGGATCGATGTGTTTCAACCCGAGGTACCAATGAAATTCAACGTCCTCTGTCCGTTCATTCAACCGCTGCTCCAGGCTCCGGCCCTGATTATTTGTAATTTTGGCCAGAGGGGAAACACCACCAATTGCTTCGTATCTTGAAATTAAATCCTGAAGCGCTTCTTCCGATGGTTTTCTGCCGCGGCGGATATGCGTATAGTAGGATTCCACCTCATCCAGGCTGCGAGGTGTTCCGTATGCCATCACGAGCAGTCCGATTTTCACTGCCATTTGGGATGACCCCCTTTTATTATTTCTGTGTATATTCATGAACAAAAGCTGTTAACCGTTTCAGCGTGTCCGGATTGACTTCCGGAAATACACCGTGCCCAAGGTTAAAGATAAACCCGTTTTCCTGCATTCCCTGGTCAAGAATTGGTTTCACCTGTTCTTCAATAGCGTCCCACGGGGCAAGAAGCAGAGATGGGTCGAGGTTGCCCTGAAGTGCTTTATTCACTCCCTGGTTTCTCGCTTCTGCCACGGACGTGCGCCAGTCGAGACCGATAATCTCAAGCGGCAGGTCATTCCATTCCTGTATCAGATGTCCGGCCCCTACCCCGAACATAATGACGGGAACGTTCTCGTGGTTCAGTTCTTCAAATATTTTTGTCATCACCGGCTTTACATAGCGGCGGTAGTCGGCTGCATTTAACGCCCCGACCCATGAATCAAAAATCTGGATGGCTTCCGCTCCTGCCCGGATCTGAGCTTTCACGTACCGTATCGTCATATCGCCGAGCTTGTCCATGAGTGCCTGCCAGGCTTCGGGCCGGGCGTGCATGAAGGCTTTTGTGTGGTAGTAGTTTTTGGATGGTCCGCCTTCAATCATATAGCTTGCCAGCGTAAACGGAGCACCACTGAACGTAATAAGTGGTACATGGAGCTGTTCGCGGAGCAGACTGATCGTGTCGAGAACAAACGGCACTTCCTCTTCCGGGTCAATCATGCCGAGCTTGTCAACATCTTCGTGGTGCTTGATTGGATTATGAATAACCGGACCAACCCCCGGCTTAATATCAACTTCTACTCCCATGGAAGGAAGTGGTGTCATGATATCTTTGTACAAAATGGCTGCATCGGTATTGTACTGATCTACCGGCAGTTTCGTTACATAGGCGCACAATTCCGGATCTCTTGTTATCTCAAATAGCGAATACTTTTCTTTCAGTCTGCGGTACTCCGGCTGTGAACGTCCTGCCTGGCGCATATACCAGACCGGGACATGGTCCACTGCTTCTTTTCTTGCAGCCTGTAGAAACGTCATGTTTTTTTTCTGTTCGGCCATAGCCATTTCCTCCTGTTCCTGTAAGCCTGTCCATTCTGCGGCTTTCCTGCGTTCGTCTAAGGATTCATACCCTTTTTACCATACTCCACAAGCATTGTCATGTACAGCACTTCACGCCATTGTTCATAAAATGGATAATAAAAAGCTAATGCAACCTGAAGTTCGGCTTCAAAACGCCGCGACGCGACGCAGCGCCGAACTGACCCACATCCTGCGCACCCCCGGGCGGCACGTGCTTCAGCTGGGTTCTGGCTATCTTTTTATATGCTTTTCTAACTACTAAAAGAGGCTGCCCCTGGATGGACAGCCTCCTGCTATCAGCCTCCGAATATGGAACCCATCGAGGCTTCTGCCACGTTGGAAGCTTCCCCTTCTTTTTCGGTCTGGGGATTATAGGGAACTACCATATACTCTTTCATGTTGAAAATGTTAACTCCTTCAATCGTATGCTCTCCTGTCCCCTGAACTTCGGTCACTTTCTTACTCGCCCCGTCTGTCACTTCGTAAATTCTATAGATGACACGTTCGTCTTCTGCGGCCGTCCACTCCAGCTGAACATTGAAAAGACCGCCTCCGCGAAGACTCAGAGAGGCAGATAAGTCATCCACGCTTCCCATTTCCACCGGAGATTCTAGATCCTGTACATCATCGGGCTGTTCAAAAGCGGTGCGGACGTCCGATTCTTCCGGTACTTCATTTAAAATATCTTTAAACAACCGGGTCGGGAAAGAACTGCCGGCCTGAAGGTATTGTTCTTCGGTCGTCTGGTCGTATCCCATCCACAATGCGCCGGTCCACTGCGGAGTGAACCCTGCAAACCAGGCGTCCCTCGTTGCTCCTTCCACTTCCACAAAAGACGTCGTTCCGGTCTTGCCAGCCAGCGGATAGGTGGTGGAACCTTCCGTTCCGGTTCCTTCCTCTACCACATTCTGGAGCATTCTTGTCATATACCATGCATTCTGCGGGCTCATTATCTGCTTCGTTGATGTTTGTGCCTCCGCAATAACTTCACCGTCACGATTCTCTATTTTTGAAATGAAATAAGGTTCGGTTGTCTCTCCATTATTAGCAAAAGCTGTATAAGAGGAGGCAATCTGGTACGGGGACAAACCTTCTGACAACCCGCCAAGCGCCGCGGCCAAACCATTATCCTCGATATCAAGACCAGCAGATTCCAGCCATTCAGAGGTCGTGCTTCGGTCAATCTGATCATAAAGCCATACCGCCGCGGCATTTGTCGATTCTGTCAGTGCCCTGTTCATCGTTATCTCGCCTGAATACTCATCGTTATAGTTTTTCGGTGTATAATCGCCATACCTTGTTTTTTCATCCTGGAGGAGGGAATACGGCTGATAATTTCCCGATTCCAGCGCAGGAGCGTACACGGCGAGCGGCTTCATGACCGATCCGGGCTGGCGCTTGGCTGTGACACGGTTGAGACCCTGGCGTACGTAATCTCTTCCTCCCTGCACCGATGCCACCCCGCCGCTGTGATGATCCATCATGAAAAAAGAGCCCTGAACATTTTCTGATCCTTCCGGAAAGTAAGAGTCCTGCTGAAATAAATCATACGATGCCTGCTGCATCTCCTTATTCATTGGCACGACAATATCGTATCCTCCCCGGTATATTTCTTCAGCTGACAAATTGTATTTCGTTTTTGCTTCGTTTAAGACCATATCAATATACGTATAATAGGCTGGACTGTTCTCTCTTTCATGGAGCGTATCGGGAAGCGTCCTGCCCTGCAGAGCGACGGCCTCCTCAGCCCCTACATATCCCTGCTCTTCCATCAGAGAGATGACCGTGTTGCGACGGTCCAGGGCTTCCTCGGCATCATCGACCGGTGAGTAATTCGACGGTGCTTTCGGGATGCCTGCGAGCATGGCGGCCTCGTCCACTGAGAGCTCCGATGCATCTTTATTGAAGTACAGTTGTGCCGCCGACTGCACGCCGTATGCCCCGTGCCCGAAGTAGATTTGGTTCAAGTAGTATTCAAGAATCTGATCCTTGCTGAATTTTCGTTCCAGCCCCATGGCAATCAATACTTCCTTCGTCTTGCGAAGCAGCGTCTGATCATTGGTTAAAAATGAATTCTTGGCAAGCTGCTGGGTGATCGTACTGCCGCCTTCCACGATACTTCCCGCAAGAATATCGCGGTAAAGTGCCCGTACGATGCCCCGCGGGTCTATACCTTGATGTTCATAAAAACGCATATCTTCAATCGCGACAAACGCCTGCTTCACGTGGTCGGGAAGCGATTCGATCTGTACGACATTCCGATCTTCCTGATGCAGTTCTGCCAGTTTTGTACCTTCCTCATCATAGAGGACAGAAGTTTCTTTCATGACGAGCTGTTTCTCATCGATAGCAGCCGCCCCTATGACGACAGACGACAGATATATGCCGGCACTGACCAGCATAAAACCGATGAGCAGCAGCCCCCATTTTATCCATTTATTTTTCATTTAATATAGCGGCTCCTTCATAGTGCGCGGTGATTCCGCGTAATAGGGGTGTTCCACTGCCATTATAAAGTATCCGCCGTGATTCGGCATCTTTTTTCACAGCTTTTGTTATTCTGCGTGATTTTAACAACTTTTATCAAACCTTGTCCAACAGCTTCCCTTATTTCCATTTCCCCGCACAGCCCCGTCATGATATGATAAAATGTGTATTACCTGAATTGCTTGGCATGTACGGGCATTTCAGCTCGTACACTATCATACATCCGCATTATTTCATGCGGATGTCAGACGTTTTAGAATGATCACCACAGAGTGAAAAACAGGAGGGGTTCTGTTGAATGAAGTCAGCATCTGGCTCGCTTTCGGGGCGGGGGTTGTTTCTTTTTTATCCCCCTGTATCTTTCCACTTGTCCCGGCCTATCTCGCCCAGCTTACAGGCTCGACAGTCGCGGACGGGGAGGTACAGGTTGGAAGGAGGATCGTCTTATCACGCAGTCTCGGGTTTATCCTCGGCTTTACGTTAATATTTATGGTGCTCGGCCTCACTTCCACCACAATCGGTTCTTTACTTAACAACAGTCGGACTCAAGATGTCATTCAGCAGGTGGGCGGCATTGTTATTATTCTGTTTGGTCTGCAGATGACCGGAATCATATCCATTAAAGCATTAATGAGCGATAAGAAACTGCACCGGGCGCCGAAAAAGTCATCCAGTTTTGCCGGCTCTGTTTTTTTCGGGGTGGTGTTTGCCGCCGGCTGGACCCCCTGTATCGGCCTGGTACTCGGCGGTATTTTAACGCTTGCCGGTTCGGCTGAAACCATGTACACAGGTTTGCTCATGCTGTTCATCTATTCCATGGGGCTCGGCATTCCTTTTCTGATTGTCGGTCTGCTTTATTCGAAATCCCTGTATAAATTAAAAGGGCTCAATAAATGGCTCCCGCGCATCCAAAGAGGAAGCGGGCTCATCATGATCGCGCTCGGCATCCTGCTGTTCACCGGCTATTTCCAGACTCTGTCGGCGTATTTCGCCCAATTCAATCCGTTTAGTATTTAATACGGAGGAGGTCCAGTATGGAACAGAAATTATTTGAACGGCTCGATCAAGGCTATGATGAAATGGTAGAGATCAGGCGGTATCTTCATCAATATCCCGAACTCTCTTTTGAAGAAGAAGAAACACCCGCCTACATCGCGGACTACCACCGCCGTCTCGGGCACGAGGTACATACAGGCGTCGGCGGCCGCGGTGTCACCGCGCGGCTTGAAGGCGCACACCCCGGTCCTGTTATCGCACTGCGCGCCGATTTCGATGCGCTTCCGATTCAGGAGGAAACCGGCCTCCCGTTTGCTTCAAAACGCGACGGCGTCATGCACGCCTGCGGCCACGATGGACACACTGCCGAAATGCTCGTACTTGCCAAAGCGCTGAACCAGCTGCAGGACGAGCTGTCCGGTACTATTGTTTTTATACATCAGCACGCGGAGGAACTGGCTCCCGGCGGTGCACAGGCTATGATTGAAGATGGCTGCCTGGACGGTGTCGATGTAATTTTTGGCACCCATCTTTGGGCGACGGTGCCCTACGGAGTGATGCAGTATAAAGACGAGGCTATGATGGCCGCAGCCGACAGCTTTGATATCAATATTATCGGCCGGGGCGGGCACGGTGCCACCCCCCACCTGACCAAAGATGCAATCGTCATCGGTTCGCAGCTTGTCACGACCATACAGCAGCTCGTCAGCCGCCGGATCGATCCGCAGGAGTCGGCTGTCGTCTCGGTTGGTTCGTTTGAAGCGGCGAACGCGTTTAACGTGATTGCCGATCAGGCGCGCCTTGTGGGAACTGTCCGGACGTTTAACGATGACGTGCGGGATTCTATCGAAGAGGAACTGAACCGCATGACAAAGGGTGTGTGTGACAGCGCCGGGGCGGAAGCTGATTTTTGCTACTTCCGCGGGTATCCTGCGGTTGTGAACCACACCAGGGAAGCGGACTTTCTTGCCTCCTGCGCGGCCGAAGTGCCGGGCGTAACCGAAACGGAATACATGAAACCGCAGATGACGGGAGAAGATTTCGCCTACTATCTTCATCATGTGAAAGGTTCCTATTTCTTCACCGGAGCCGGCCATCCGGAGTGGGAAAAAACATACCCCCACCACCATCCGAAATTCGACATCGATGAGCGCGCCATGCTTATTGCCGCCAAAATCCTCGGCAAAGCCGTCCTCGATTACGAACCAGCCTGATTATTAAAAAAGGGACTGTATCAAATGATACAGCCCCTTTTTTTGGCAAATGTATGTCACTGCAGACAGGAGTAGAGGGCAGGTGTCAGCAGCTGTTGATCCGTTTTATTGGATAAGGGCGGGGTGTGGACACTGCCGTTAAAAAATAAACTGGTAGTGTCCACTGGTCACCGTTTCGTGGATACTAAGCCGTTCAAATCAAAGGTTAGTGTCCGCTGGCAGAAACCAATGGACACTAGCTGCCCGGACGCAGGTGCTGGTGTCCCCCAACACGACTTTCATGGACACTACATTGCCCGGCAGCACATGTAGTGTCCATGACACCTCACTCCCAACCCAGCCAAAGAAGTCCGGGCAGGCTCTGTTCAGAGCCTGCCCGGACCTCTTTCACTTTTCTCTATCCATCAGCCACTTCCAGCGGTATCCCTGCTTTGCGGCTTCTCCGAGCTGTGCCAGGAGCTGGTGATTGGCGGCTGCCCCGACGACAGCACCCAGTCCCGGCATCAACTGCAGCATTTTCACCAGATCGATATGATCTCTGTACTCCTGCTGAAACGATGTCCAATCCCATTCTTCCGCTATTTTTAGTTTTCGCGGCTTTTCTTTTACATACTCGTCCCATGTTTCAAGGTGCTCCGCGGTTTCTTTTCGTTTTTCCGGACTGGAAAAAGCCGCCTGAAAGAGATGCAGCAGATACAGCCTGTTCCGGAAATCATGAATATCGAGACCGTAAATCATGGCAGCGGAAAAAAGAAAGCGCATTTTGAAACCGAGCAGAAGCGGAAAGTCCGCTGCTCCAAGAAGAATCCCGCCGGCTCCGGTTCCGGCACCTTCCACAGCTGCCCCTCTCTGGTAAAACGGGATCAGCTCTTCCAGTTTTTCATCCGCTTCCTCAAGCGTCTGTGCCGGAGAGAGGTTTTTATTCGGCAGATAATCCGAGCCGGTCAATACGCCGGCAGTCATCTGCTGGACCGCCTTTCCCATTGAGCGGTGGAAAGCACCGGGCATCAAATGGTTGAGACGACCCTGGACTTTCGCGGTTGCGGTTCGTGTCATGCTTTGGGGTTTTTTCAGCTGCCGCAGCCACACCTGGGCTTCTTCAAGCGCTTGTTTCTCGTAATTATTCATTATCACGCCTCCCGGCCGTTTTGAATCATCGCTCTATCTTTTTTGGACAATGGGTATAGGAAACACAGCGCCAGGCCGGCACCAATTAGAACCACACCAGGCAGAAGTGACCCTGATGTCAGCAAATAGACAAGGGTCAGCAGTATCGTCTGAGCAGCCAGCAGAGTTTTCACAAGTGCTTTAAAATCGTTCTGCTTATACACATGCGCTACAGGATAAAGATCCGGCCAAATCGTAACATCGAGATGATGCCAAAGCGCCCGGAGCTGCACGCTTGTCATATAAAGAAACAAAAACGCAGCCGCCATCCGGAACCAGTCATTTGGAAAAGCATACATAACAAGCCCCGCGGCGAGAATTAACCGGACGTACATGCCGAGATATTCGCCCGAGCGCATGAACGACTTTCCAAACAACACCATGAATACCGAACCCTTATTCCAAACCCACCGGTCCAAGGGCGCATTCAACCAGCGACGCCGTTTCACCCGGGTTTTCACGTGCCCGACATCAGTGAAGGAGCGTACGAACCGGTAGAACGCGGACACCCGTTTTTCCTCCTGCTGCAGCAGCACTTCCCATTTCAGCAGATGGCGGCGGAGAAGCGGGTAATAATAAAAAATGTACACAAATGCGCATACAAGGACGACCGCGGCTGGAAACCAAAGAGGTGCTCCCTGAAACAGAAGATAGGCAGCCGCAGCATTTAACACCGCACGTCCGGCCGTATGTTTAAAACGGGTCATTTCTTCCTGAAACCGCGTTTCCGCCCAGAACGAAGCATAATTCCACCCATTTATAAGAAGAAGAAGAAAAAGGGACGTGTACATATACATATTGTCATCCACGACACGGTCTCGAAATAATGGACCAAGCAGTAAAAACACGATAACCACCGCGGCCGATTGGAACACATACGAGTAAATCACCGATTTGGTGAAATAGGATTTCAGGCGGCTTTCAAGCGGCAGCAAAAAGACAAGGTCCCCCTCTTTTAAAAACGTGCGGAGCGGGCATCTCGTTAACAGATATGCAAAAAGCAGGGTGAATAGAAGGGACACCGGTACCGAGGAAGGGAGCCATTCCATAAAGGAAGGGTAAAAATATCCTCCCGCCAGAAACAGGGCGTACAGACTGAACATAAAGCCGCTGTTGCCGATAAGGCGCAGGTATCTTACAGCTTGGTTCCAGAACGTCTGGACACGGTCTTTCCACAGCGATTCAATATTCATCAGACTTCTCCTTTGGTCACTTCTATGTATAAATCATCAAGATCCGCATCCGGCATGCCTGTCTGTTCACGAAGTTCAGCGAGTGTTCCCTGATGTTTAATTCGTCCTTCATGAAGAAGAATGAACCGGTCGCAGTACCGCTCGGCGGTTGCAAGAATGTGAGTCGACATCATAATCCCGGCACCCTCCTGTTTTTTCTCTTCCATCATATCCAGAAGTGACTTGATTGCGACAGGATCAAGGCCGACAAATGGTTCGTCCACCACATACAAGCTGGGCTGTACAAGAAACGCGCACATAATCATGACTTTCTGGCGCATGCCTTTGGAAAAATGACTTGGAAACCAGTGCTTCATCTTTTCCATCCGGTATTCTTTCAGCAGCCGGGCCGCGCGTTCTTCAAATAGGTTATTGTTAACGCTGTAAGCGGATGCTGTCAGTCTTAAATGCTCCCAAAGCGTCAGTTCTTCATAGAGAATCGGCGTTTCAGGGATATAGGTGAATGTACGCCGGTACGCTTCAGGTTGGTCCCGGCACTGCACGCCGTGTATACGGATGTCGCCATTTGTCGGTTCCATCAGGCCGAGAATGTGTTTAATGGTTGTACTCTTGCCTGCTCCGTTCAGACCAATGAGCCCCACCATTTCGCCTGAACGTACATGAAAGTCAAGTTCATGCAGAACCGGTTTATGAATATTATAGCCTCCGCTGACCTGGTTCAGTTCAAGAAGTTCGGTCATAAATCTTCCTCCTAAGGCGTTGTATCCACATAAGAAAAGGAATACGCCGTTTTTCTTTTCCGTTCCTTGATTTCAATATATCCGTCCACATCAATGACGGCATGGTCGCCTGTATGGAGCCAGCCGTTCTTGATAGACTGTGACGTTTCTTCCGGATTTTTCAGGTAGCCTTCCATCACATGGTTGGAGCGGATAATAATCTCGCCAATCGTCACCCCGTCACGTGGAATTTCCACACCTTCTTCATCGACTACTTTCATATTGACACCGATCATGGGGAATCCGGTTTTCGCCTTAATCTCTTCTTTTTGACCATCTGTCAGATACTGATGCTGGGGTCTTACCTCTGACACAGCAACCAGCGGAGAGGTCTCAGTCATACCGTAGACCTGCACAAATTCCCAGCCAAGTTCTGTTTCCACCCGGTGCACGATATCACGGGGAGGAATTTCTCCGGATACGACCAGACGCACGTTACGTTTTTTTGGAGGTGCGCCTTCTTCTTTGTAGTACTCCAACAGGCTCTGCAGTACAGGGGGGGTCATGTGCACCACCGTGATATGGTAAGCATCGATATTATGTGCTGTAACCCGCGCTTCCATGTCCTGCTGCATAATCTGGACCGCCCCATTGGATGTGTAAATAAACGGAGCTCCCCAGGCATTGGCGTGATGCATGGGCAGCACATGCAGGAGCCGGTCCCTGTCGCTGACCCGGAGATGGTGCATGGCTGACAAGGCATGCAGGTAGTTGCTGCGATGGGCAGTAAGTACTCCTTTTGGCCGGCCGGTTGTTCCCCGTGTGTACTGCAGCGTCGCAACATCCTGTTCTTCAAGTTCCACCCGGTCGTATGCATAACCCGGAAACTGATCTTTCCATGAATCATAATGCAGGCATCCCTGCGACACCGGAGACTTTCCGATGACGATGATATGTTCAATCGTTTCAAGCCGTTCTTTAATGGAAGATATGCGTGAATATAACGCCTCTTCCACAATCAGCACCCTGCTTTCACTATGATTCAGAATAAATACGTATTCTTCGGCACTCAGACCTGTACCAAGCGGGGTCATCACCGCCCCGGTCTGAAATACACCGTAATATCCTTCCACCAGTTCCTTACAGTTCCGGGTTAAATAAGCTGCTTTGTCCCCTTTTTTGATACCAAGATCGTTTAACGCACGGGAAAGTTGATTGATATTATAATTTAATTTTTCGTATGTTACTTCTTTTGACCCATCTATAACTGCCGTTCTTTTTCCGTACAACGACACCGCGCGGTCAAGAAAATCCGTTAATAGCAGGGGGACAAACATGGAAGTCCTCCTTTTCCTTATTTGTACTAAACAGATTATAGCATTACGACTTTGTTTTTGTAACAATTCAGAGTTGTTTTTGCCGTTGCATGAGCGGACTGATAGAATGAAGGTATACATTCAAGATAAAGGAGTACTGCTTATGACATCTGACAGCAACTGCATTTTCTGTAAGATTGTATCCGGCGATATACCTGCTGCGGTCGTTTATGAAGACGATACCTGCATGGCATTTGCTGATCTTGGACAGGCCACAAAAGGTCATACCCTGTTAATCCCGAAGGACCATCAGGAAAACATTTTTGAACTTGAAGAAGATACGGCTGCCCATTTGTTTAAGACCGCGCCGAAAATCGCAAACGCCATTAAAAAGGAATTCCAGCCTGCAGGAATGAACATTATCAATAACAACGGCACCGCTGCTTCCCAATCGGTCTTCCATTATCATCTGCATTTCATTCCACGGTACGGAGCCGGTGATGGATTCCAGCCTTCATTTGAGGATAACAGCTCCCATTACACGTCGGAAGATCTACAGGGTATCGCAAAAAGCATCAACAACCATTTATAAAGCATTCTGTTTTTATTACGCCGGCCGCTTTCTGCACGTTTCAGAAGGGGGTCCGACATACATTGAAGGAGTGGAAAAACATTGACAAGAGCTCATAATTTTAACGCAGGTCCGGCTGCCCTTCCGGAGGAAGTACTGAAACAGGCCGGAGAGGAAATGCTTGATTTTAACGGCACAGGGATGTCGGTCATGGAATTAAGCCACCGCAGTAAAGAGTATGAAGAAGTACACAATGAAGCAAAAGCCGGTATAAAAGAACTGCTGCAGGTACCTGACACACACGATGTATTGTTTCTGCAGGGAGGAGCGAGTCTTCAGTTTCCCATGATTCCCATGAACTTTCTGCCTGACGGGGAGAAAGCCAACTATATTCTGACCGGATCCTGGTCTGAAAAAGCGTTGAAAGAGGCAAAGCTGATCGGAGAGACAAAGATCGGCGCTTCTTCGGCTGAACATAATCACACCTACATCCCGGATATCCATAGTATGGACGTTGATCCAACGGATACCTACGTGCATATCACATCCAATAACACGATTTTCGGTACCCAGTGGCATACCCTTCCCGACTGGAATCCGCCGCTTATCGCCGACATGTCCAGTGACATCCTGAGCAGACCGGTGCCGGTGGATCAGTTCTCGCTTATTTATGCAGGCGCCCAGAAAAATCTCGGTCCTTCCGGGGTAACCATTGTTATCATAGAAAAAGAAATGATGGAAAAAATCCCAAATTCCATCCCGACATTCCTGCGCTATGATACGCATGCGGATAAAAACTCTTTGTATCATACGCCTCCTACCTTTGGCATTTATATGCTGAATCACGTTCTGAACTGGATTCGAAACCGGGGCGGGGCCGAAGGAATGCAGGAGCGAAACAACGAAAAAGCATCTTTATTGTATGACACGATTGACCACAGCGGCGGATTTTATAAAGGACATGCAGAGAAAGACAGTCGTTCCAACATGAACATCACCTTTAACCTCCCGAGCGAAGAGCTGAACAAAACCTTTCTGGAAAAAGCCAAAGAAGCAGGATTTGTCGGCTTGAACGGTCACCGCTCTGTCGGTGGATGCCGGGCTTCGCTGTACAATGCCGTATCTCTGGAATCGTGTGAAGCGCTCCGCACATTTATGCTGGACTTTCACAAAAACCACGGGTGACCCTTAAATATCTTCCTGTAAACGCCGGCTTCGCTGCCGGCGTTTTTTTCGTCTTTAAGCCGCTTCATGACGTTTACACGAAGCGCTTCCTCCTAAAAATTAAAAAGAAAACGCTTACTTTTATCGTACGGCTATTTTTCTAATTAATAAAAGCAGATTGTTCTTTTCATTTTTTTGATTTTTCTCTATACTGTTATCAGAGAATAATATTTATAACCAGAGAGAGTGAACAAGAGAAAGGACAGGTGGTATCGTGGATTCGAAATCATTAATTTCCGGACTTTTTGCAGGTTTGATGGCAGGAAGTATTGCTTCCCTGCTTTCGGCGCCGGCGTCCGGAGATGAAACGAGACAATACATGAAACAGTACAATTGGAAAAACGTGAACCGTCTTCTTTCCCGAAAAGGACAGGCAGCAGTATATGATTGGCGTTATGCCGCCACAGAAGGTCTCGAAGCGGTAGACGGCCTCACACAGGAAATGAAAAAAACCTACAGCCGTTACAAGCAGGAAGTAGAACCGGAAATGGAAAGTATTCAGGAACAAATCAAGGAAATTTCAGACTCTATTACGGAACTGAATGAACGAATTCGTAAAGAGTCTGAATAATCCCTCAATAAATGTCTATTCATCTTTATTTAACAAAAAACAATATCTTTTTATTACAATAATACTTGGAAGGAGGCAGACGATTGGAACATTCTCCAGATTCTACTAAACAATCCATGTTGTTCTGCCACAAATTTGCCCAGTTAACCAAAGCACTATGGAAGTCAGTGGAAAAAGACTGGAAGCAGTGGATAAAACCTTATAATCTTAATATTAACGAACACCAAATATTATGGATTGCCTATCATCTGGAAGGTGCCTCCATTTCTGATATTGCAAAATTCGGTGTCATGCATGTGTCCACCGCATTTAATTTCTCAAAAAAGCTGGAGGAAAGGGGTCTTTTATCTTTTTCCAAGAATGCAGATGATAAAAGAAATACGTATATTGAGCTGACCGGTGAGGGGGATCGTCTGTTTCTCCAAACCGTTGAGGCGTATGAACCCGACACGTACAACGTGTATGACGGAGCCCTTCCAATGAAAGAGTTATACGGAAAATTTCCTGATTTCACCGAACTCCTGACGATCATACGATATGTGTATGGAGAGGATTTTATGCGCATATTCGAAGAGACGATCAACACGTTCGATGAAGAATTCACCGAGGAAAACGGTTCGTTGGTTCCTGAAGAAAAAACAACCTCAGGGCCTTCGATGTAACACTAAATACATGGGAGTATTGTATAAAAAACCGGGGCATAACGGACTCTGAAGAGCACAACGCATTTTTCGGTGAGCAGGAACAAGGGAATGGTCCAAAATCATGCGGCGCCTGCGGAAGGCGGATGATTTTTTGTACCATTCCCCTTTTTATTGCCGTAAAGATCTGAAGAACTGCATAGCACCACGCCTGTTGGTTTGCCATATAAGGAATGGGAAAGGGTTCTATGAGGAGGGTGCATCTGTGATCAAAGCATGTATCCCCCCTTCTTTTTCGTTGGGCGGAGCCGTCTGCCCGACTCCAGCGGGAGAAGCGTCAGCCGAAGATCACCGGGTGATTTTCCCGGTAGCTGAGGCGACGCCCGCGGAAAGCGGGCAGGAAAGGCGGAGTCCAACGAAACGCTTCCTATATTTGGATAATCAACAGCCGTGGCATAGAGCCGTACTGCAGCTTGACTATAAAAATGGCATTCAGCTCCCGCTGTGAAGGATATGAATACGTTTTTTCCATCTCTTAAATTGTCGAAATTCTTTTTCTTTTCATGGATTTTGCCGTGCCTATTGATTTTTGTGGATGCAAGCCCTATATTATTCACGTAAGATATGAAAGGGGGGATTCCCCGTGAACTGCTGGAAATCCATTAATGTAAAGAGAGACTATCATCCTTCAAGGTTGATGATTTTTTCTTTCAGCATGATTATCGTCACGTTTATTCTAGGTTACCTTGGCTTAAGTCTGTATCACAGAAATGATGCATACACGGACCTCAGCATGCTGCATACCTTCTTGTTTCTGATTTTATTGTTTCCGGTTCATACCTTTCTTCATGTTGTACCTCTTCGGTTTGCGGGGGTCCACGTCGACTGGAGCCGGTTATTCTTCAGACAGAAAAGAAAAGCAGTGCAGTTTCTGAAATTTACGAAACCGGTCAGCCGCAATTATTACATCGGAGCCATGCTCTTTCCAGCATGCATCATTAACATCAGTGCCGCAGCGGGGGCTTTTATTTTTCCTTCGCTCATGCATTACTTCATCCTGGTGTTTTCCTTCAACTCCGGTCTTGCGGTATATGACTTCATTTATATCAAACAGCTTCTCGGCGCTCCGCGTCACTGCTATATTGAACAAAACAGGAATGGACTGGATATATTAGTAAAGCAGCCGGTATAACGGCTGCTTTTTTTTATTTGCCTACATTGAACACAATATCATCCTTTTCGGGTTGAAACCGTTCCACCCGCAGGGAATAATCATCTCCAATCGTAATCTGGTTCATGCGGATACGGATCTGTTGATTTTGTGTATCGACCTCCACTGCTTCGGGAAAATCAGCCTGCGATGCCAGCAGCGACATGGCCTGCTGATTGGGCAGACTGAACGCTCCTACTGATACCCGGTCGAGTGTCAGCAGAAGATTTCCATCCTCAACTGCTTCTGTTTCGAACTGCATCGCGGCTTCGATGGTCCGCCCGAGAAAATCGATACCCGCCGTTACCTCTGCTGTTGATCCGCTGAACTGAATATCGACCTGTTCGGATGCCGCTTCTTCCTGCAGCAATTGATTCAACTGCCCGGTTGTAGCTTGTACCGTGAAATATTCCTGAAATTCTCCGTTCGTGCTGCCGCCTTGAGACCCGGTATCTCCGCTGTCTCCCGCCGCTGAGCTGAATAAGAAGAAAATCAGGACACAACCAAGCACCAGAACACCTATTAAAGTGAGAAACGCCCATTTCCAACCATTTATACTACGGCTGTGCATCTTTCCACCTGCTTTCCTGATAACCTCATTTCCTATCATATTTTCTCTTATATTGTACTAGAAAAAAACTATCTTTTTACAACATCTTTTGTTAAGGTATAATAGATACATGGTATTGGGGGTAAAAAGATGCTGATCGCATTGTTCGGATTATTTTCGCTGACCTATCTATTTGTAATAAATTCAATGACTAATGCCCTCTGTGTCCAGAAGGAGATACCGGCAGAACGACAGCCGAAAATTTTCAGAACCATTAATATTCTGCTTACCATTCTTCTTACATCCACATTCGTTGAATTGTGGTTCACCTAAACCCTGAAGATGGTTCCTGTATGTATAAGAAGCTTTCCCGAAATAATCGGGAAAGCTTTTTTCAATGGATGTTAGTAGATCCAGGCAGCGCCTACGATCACAAGCAGAATGAAAAGCACCACAATCAACGCAAACTGCGAACCATACTCATATCCCATTATATATCCTCCTCTCCTTAAAATTTAGTACCAGGCTGCACCTACGATAATCAGCAGAATGAAAAGGACGACAACTAAAGCGAAGCCGCCGTAATACCCTTTTGACATTTCACCACCTCCTAACACGCTTTCTGGAATATGTTATGTCGAAGCCCGGAAGTTTGTTTAGGCTTTTCACCCGTTTTTTTCTTTTTTTATGGTTTGTGGTATGATATAGATTGTCTAAAAAGCTGGACATATCATGAGGGGGTTGGAGGAATTTGTATCAATCAATTCTAAAAGCGGGAACAGCTTTGACAGCTGTAGTATGTCTTGCTTCCTGTACGGGAGAGGGGCAGAGTGATACCTCGGGGGACGTCGTGCAGGTCAATGATACGACCATCACAGAGGATGCTTTGACAGCAGAATTAAGGGAACGTTACGGAAAGCAGGTGCTCCAGGATATGGTGCACACTAAACTCATCGAGGATAAAGCAGAACAACTGGAGATACAATCCGAGCAGGTGGAACAGGAATTACAGACTCTTAAACAGCAATACGAAGTGGAAACAGATGATGAACTGCTTACATTGCTTCAGTCACAGTTCCAGCTGCCGGTGGATTCCATCAGCTCCCTGAAAAAAGACGTGCTGCAGCCACAGCTTGTGCGGCGGCAGATGAACGAAGCCGTTGAATTATCAGAAGAAGACAAACGTTCTTATTATGAAGAACATCAGGAAGAGTTGGAGTCCGTTACTGCCCGTCATATCCTGGTGGACGATGAGAAGACAGCTGCCAAAGTAAAAGATGAGCTCGCAGACGGTGCTTCCTTTGAAGAACTGGCCGCTGAATACTCGACAGACGGATCAGCATCAAGCGGCGGGGAACTGGGGTCTTTTACCCGCGGACAAATGGTTGAACCATTTGAAAAAGCAGCGTTTTCTATGAATCCAGGTGACATCAGCGAACCCGTGTCAACCGAATTCGGCTATCATATCATCGAAGTGCTGGACCGGAAAACGACTTATGAAGATCTCGAGACAGATGTGGAAGAAGCAGCACGCAGGGATCAAATTCCTACGGAGCAGGAATGGATGCAGCAACTGATGGATGAAGGCAATATTGAAATCAAAGATGCGCTGTACGAAGACTGGGTACATTCTCAGAAAAGCCCTGCCTCATGAACAGGAAAAACCATATAAAAGCAGGCACACATAAAAAAAGAGCCGGGAATTTTCCCGGTTCTTTTTTCTCAGAAATAACTGCGGTGCGGGTTCTGTTTTTAGTCTTTTGATTGACAACAAAGTCAGGAGGATGCGCGTTTTTTCTCCCGCTCCTCTTCCATTCTGCGGATAAATACCCGTCCTTCCTGTTCAATCCAGCGGTCATCCTCTTCTTTTTCACTGCGGCTTGTTTTCCACCACATAAAACCGCTGAAAACAATGCCGAGGCCGCTGAGCAGAACCCAGGAAGGAGCGGCTGTTATTCCCGCAAAACGCTGCCATACAACAAGCAATACGAACAAACCAATGAGAGTGAGCAGTACTTTTTTCGGTCGTTGATCCATAATGACCTCCTGTTCTTGTCCGGTTGTGTTCCCATGTATATGCTTGTCTGTTTTATTTATGTCACGTTTCCGGCAGAGAAATTCGGAATTCCACACCGTCTTCGAGATTCTCCACATCGGCTTTTCCTTGATGCAGCTCTGCAATACGATACACGATAGCAAGACCAAGACCAAACTGGCCTTTGTTACCTTTTCGAAATGGTGCAAACAAAGACGCCATTTCTTCTTCCTGGATCTGTTCGCCGTTATTGCGGACACGGATCAGAATAAAGCCGTCCCCGCTGTTTTCAGCTGACATCCAGACGGTGTCACGGGCGTACCTCATTGCATTTTCCACGAGGTTTTCCATAAGGACCTGAAGATGTTCTAAATCCGCCTTCAGTTTCACATCAGGCCCCTGAATAATAAACGTCAGATCATCCCGCTGCATCCGGAAACGTTCTTCAATCCGGTAAGCAAGAGACCCAAACACCATCTCTTCCAGGTTGATTGTTTCTTTCTGGAGTGTGTCGAGTTTTGTGAAGTACAGCATATCTTTGACCCGCTTATCCATCCGGTCCGTTTCATCAAGAATAACATTCATTGTGTCTTCAAGATTATCTTTGGGGAGCACTCCATCTTTCACGGAATGCGCATACGTTTTCACGACCATGATCGGTGTTTTCAGTTCGTGGGAGGCATGCTGGATGAATGTTTTCTGAGAGCGGTCATAACGAATGAGGTTCTGACGCATCTTTTCGAATTGATCGGACAGTCTCTGAAAATCTTCATCCCCTTCCCAGCGGATCGGGTCTTTCCAGTTCCGCTGGGCTATCTGTTCAAAACGATTCCCCAATTCACGGAAAGGCTGACGCAGGTATCGTTTCAGCCAGATCGCCGGAAGCAGGCTCAATAGACTGGCGATAACAAGAAGATAAATCAGACGTTCCCATAACCGGTTCACCATCAAATCCCGGTACGTATCCCACATGAATGAAATCTGGTATGCTTCCTCCCCGTTCGATTGAATGCGGGTGATGACGTAAAATAACGCAGCATCATTGTAGGTTAATTCATATCTTTCTCTCTGCTCCTCCTGACTGCCCGCATTTTGAACCATTTCTTTCAGGACATCATCGGGTGGAACCGGTTCCCCCCGCTGCTCGCCATCCAGTAGAAAAACATGTCCGACTGAGCGTTCTGCTTCTCTCCGTTCGATAAAATTCATTTCCGACTGCGGCAGCGAAAAGTGTTCACTGAATGGATTCGCCATCCGCGCCTGCTCCTGTTCAATAATCCGGTAGGTTTCCTCTGTCAGAGTACCTTTAATCGAAATCGGATAAACGATGACAACAGTTAGTCCCATCAGTACCACCAGAGCGATAAAGGAAAACCAGATACGGCGGGTCAGGTTTACTCTCATCATGAGGATAAAATACGGTATCCGTAACCGTAGAGTGTTTCAAGATGAATGCGGGGCATTTTTTTGCGGACGCGCCGCACGACATCATCCACTGCCCTCTCTGATCCTACATAGTTCTCGCCCCATACGCTTTCAATAATTGCTTCTCTGGAAAGAGCCGTGCCTACGTCTTCGGTGAGAAGGAGCACAAGGTCCATTTCTTTCGTTGTTAAATCCAGTGGTTCTTCCGGGTTTTCCTGATCCGTAATAATGCGGGCTTCGGGATCAATCAGGTAATCATTCAATTCGATTTTTCTGCTTTCCTGGCTGGTGGAGTCGTAAACACGCGAAAGAAGTTTTTTCGCCCGGATAAGAAGTTCCTGCGGGAGAAACGGCTTGGCCAGGTAGTCATCACTTCCCATTTCAAGACCGAGAACGCGGTCGAGATCCTGATCTCTCGCAGAAATAAAAATGACCGGTACATCTCCTTCTTCTTCACGGATCCCTTTAAGGACCTGAAAGCCGTCCGTACCGGGAAGCATGATATCAAGCACCCACAAATGAGGCGGTTCCTGGACAGCTTCCAGTGCATCGGCACCATTATCATACACGGTGACCTGCCATCCTTCTTTTTCCATATAAGCTTTCAGTACTTCCGACAAATTCGCTTCATCTTCCACTAAATACACGATGTAGTTATTCATTCATCTGATTCCTTTCCCGACAAGAATGTCGTCCATCAGTCTGCCCTGATTCAGATCCATCCTCTGCTTAGAGCAGAGTGCGCGTAAATGAATCGCCGGCGGCCGCTGCGCCCTCTTCAGAAGAAGTACGGCGGCTGCTGATCGCGGACGGTGATTCAGGAATATGTTCACATGTGAAATACAAAATCTGTCTGTGGGACGACAGGTTGGTCAAAAGAGAAAAAACCATACTTTGACGTTCCCTGTCAAAGTTAACAAATGGATCATCCAAAATAAACGGCAGGGTCTGGTTGTGATGATAGCTTTCTGCCAAAGCGAGACGAAGAGACAAATATAATTGTTCCGCTGTGCCGCGGCTCAGCTCCTCCGGTGTGAAACGAAATCCATGGGTGTCTTCAACGATAAATGTTTCTTCA
Source organism: Salibacterium qingdaonense (assembly GCF_900114715.1). Lineage (GTDB taxonomy): Bacteria > Bacillota > Bacilli > Bacillales > Marinococcaceae > Salibacterium > Salibacterium qingdaonense. Next base: position 33,201 of record NZ_FOTY01000003.1, on the reverse strand, counting down.
CCAAGCGGAGCAAATAATCGTTCATAATGGGATGAGGTCAAATAGGAAAAGTAAGAGGAAGCATTTCGAATGACTTCCGGCTGTCTTTCCTGCTCATACATGGATTTTGCTTCATTCAGTATCGCGCGGGCTGCCCTGTATGTTTTCCAGCTTCGTGCGAGATGGTGCAGTTTCAACTTTTTCTCTTCATACTGCTGCAGCATCTGTTCATACGTTCCACCCTCTTCAACGGTCCGGATTTCCTGATTTACTGCAGCCAGTTGATTCCTGTTCTCATCTTCTTCATTATCCAATTGCTGCTCTGTTTCTTCGATGTCTTCAATCGCCTCATCCGGATCACTCTCGTCTTTTTCAAATGTTTCAAACCATGCATCGGTCGTTTCCTGGTCATCAAGAGAACGACGCATCGTGTCCAGCAGCCAGTTCTCTTTAGCTTTCCATTCGTTGTACCGTTTTTTTTCCGCGACGGCCTGCTGGAATTCTTCACCGGAATGGACTCCGCTTAAATGATACAGATGCTGAATCGATCGTTCTGCCTGTTCTCTTCTTGCTTTGTAGTAGTGTTTCCGGCTCCGAACCGTTTCCCAGTCCCTGAGGTCCTGCTCGTATTGCTTTTGCTTGGCTTCTTCTTTCTCCACTATGTTCAATGCTGCATGAATGGTTTGTTCCACCGGTCCTTGAGAGAGACCGGCTGCAGCTGCCGCTTCTGCTGTTTCCTGTTCGATATCAGAAAGGAGCTGTGCCAACGTCTCCATTTCCTTTTCCACCACCTGCAGCTGCCTGTGTTCTTTCTGCCATTCCTGGACAGCGGTAAAAAGGGCAGTGGCCTGTAGAAGGGATGCAGGGGGCGGAATATGATACGTCTCGGTCCATTTCTCCATCACACCCTCCAGCTCCTGCTGCTTTTCCCGGGCTTCCCGCTTTTTATCAAGTGTGGACTGGTATGCATTCAATTCCCGGTCGTACTCCCATTGTTTCTCCCGGATCGTTGTCTCAAGACGCTGATCCGCATGAAGTTCCGCTGTGTGCTGCACAGCATCTTTGTCGGGTTCCGCATCCCCGTCCTTCACAGCGCGGAGCTGGTGCTGCAGAATCCAGAGAACGGCAGAAGACAGCCCGGCTCCGAACATAATCAGGCCCATCAGCCAGTGACCGGTGATCATCTCCGACATTCCCAGGGTGAAAAAAATAACAGACGCCAGCTGCAGCAAAAGCACCGGCTGCTGCCAAGCCGGACGAGACCCGCTTTTTCCTGCTTGCTGCCTTTTGAGAGCTTCTGTACTACTTTGTTTCTCTTCTTCGGAACGACGATACTGTTCATGAGTATCCACGTCTTTTTGAAGCAGCGCAAGCTGATCCAGATGCTGCTGCACCTGTTCCTCCAGAAGCCGGATGCGCTCCTGCAGCCCCTTTGCTTTTCCGGTAATATCGTGCAGCTCTTCCTCGGCGCTCATGGTCGTCTTTGCTCCGGCGAGTCTGGATTCTTCCGTGATCCCAAGACGATGCTGTTTTTCTTCCAGGTTTGTTTTATGCCGGGCGGCTTCCTGCTGGAGCCGGTTATAGTCATCCTTGTATTTTCGATATACAGGAAGCTTCTCTTTCAGGGCATAAATGTTATCTTGTACCGGGCGTATCTCCCGGTTCACTGCAGCCCCTTGATTTCTTCCGGCAATCTGCTGCTCGGCAAGCGCCTGGTTTTCTTCCTCGGAGCCGGCTTCTTTTCGCTGCTCGTGATAAGCGGTGTTTTGTTCTTCCCAATCAAGCGGTATGTGTTCAAATGGCTGCAGTTTTTGTAAGTGATGATAGACTTCCTGTAATTCACGATACACTGAAAGGAGCGTCTTTCTACGCTCCAGCTGCTCCTTTTCCATCTTCAGGTCAGCCTTTTTATGTTTGAGTTCTGCCATTTTGTTTCCTATGTCTTCTCTTTGACGGACAAGACGGTCATAGGTGTCAAACCTGGCTTCCCATTCCCGCAGTTCTTTCTTATTTTCATGGAGTTCCTGGAGAAGGACATTCATTTCAGGTTTCTGTCCTTTTGGTTTATACAGCTGATCCAGATGGTGCTGAAGCTTTTTTTCGATGGAAGCAATATGTTTGGTGCCCGTCATCCCCGCTTCGTAAATATACTGATTTAAATCGCTCCCCTGCAGCTGCTGAATCTCGCCCAACCCCTCAAGCCCGAAACAAAAAATTCCCTGAAACATGCCGCGGTCGAGGCTTCCTAACAGTCCTTCCAGCCACTCCGGTCCGTGCTGTCTGCCGTCCTCCGTATAAACGAGGACATCCCCCGCTGATTTTCTTCCGGCGGTCCGCTCCACTACAGCCTGCGTCCCGTCTTCAAGCCGTATGGTGAGACTTCCGCCATGACGGTTCCCTTCTTTGGGCTCATAACGGCGGGCTTGTTCTTTTTTGCTTGGAAATCCAAACAACACAGCCTGGATAAATGCGCGGATTGTTGATTTTCCCGTTTCATTCTTCCCCTGAAAAACGTGATAGGAGGAATCCACAGCTATCTTTTCATCCTGAAACTTTCCAAATCCGTAAATGTGGAGTGCTTCAATCCTCATCGGCTGTCTCCTTTCCCCACAGCTGCCAAAGCAGCCGTTCTGCGTCATCCAGCACATCCTGTGTTTCTTCTTCATGATCCCGGGAAAGATACATGCCCGGCCCTTTCGATTGGTGTAACGTGTTCCATGTTTCTTCCAGCCGCTTTGGCTCCTGTTTCAGCTTTTCAGCCGCTCTTGCAACATCACCAAGAAAATGGTTTTCCTTCACAAGTGATTCCGGCTGCAAATCGGCAATCGTAGCATCCTCAAGCCGGTACACATAAAAGAACGGACGTTCCGCTCCGCCGATTCTGTTTAAGATATCCAGCCAGCCTTCTTTCTCCTCTTCCACATAATCACTTAGAATACCGCGTCCACTCAATATTATCTCAAGCCACAATCCGGCCGCACCCGCGTATTCCATCTCTGATACGCGGCGGAGTACTTTGTCTGTCAGTTCATCAAAACCGGAACAATCCTCAATCGAAATATCCAATGCCGCAAATACAACTTCCGCTGCCGGCCGGAACGTCACCTCAACGGCTTCTTCATTAAGCTCCACCAAAAAGTAACCTTTCTCTCCTGTTTCCTTTCGATGACGCCCTTGAATATTGCCGGGATAACCGATTCGTTCCGACAAAAACTGTCTTGTATGTATATGGCCGAGCGCCCAGTAGTCAAAACGTTTTTCCTCCAGTTCTTCTTTGTAAAACGGAGCATAGGAATGACTGTCTTTCTTTTTTTCCTCGCCGTGCAAAAGCCCGATATGAAAAGGGGCCCCCGGTTGTTTTATAAATTCCGCGGCCACGTTTTGCTGCGTTTTCCCTTTGTAGCTGCATCCGTAAAGATGAGCAGCCGGTGCATTGTGTTTATGGAATATTTTCATGTCCGGTTCCGTATCGAAAACGTGCACATTCTCCGGCCATCCGGAAGGCGCGTAGCGGCGGTCCACCGGATCATGATTGCCATAAATCAGATAAACAAATATTCCGTTTTGGTTCAGTGTTTCAAACTGCTGCTTCAAAAAAATCTGATGTCTCAGGCTTCGATTCTCCTGGTCAAACAAATCTCCGGCAATAATCAGAAAATCAACCTGGAGTTCCACCGCATCCTGAACCATATGTTCCACTGCACGGTCTATGCTGTTTTCCAGTTGTTCCTTCAATCGCGGCTCCGCTCCTGCCCCCGCAGGGACAGTAGACCCGAGATGGAGGTCGGCAGTATGAATAAACCGCAGTTTCATCGCACATCTCAGCCTTTCCTGCATACTTTATTGTGTTATTATATCATGAAAACGTGAACATACGGTCGTACATTTTAGAAAATCCCTCAAACCAAACAAAGCGCTTCCGACTATCATTACTGATAATCGGAAACGCTTTTTTCTTCTCAGAGCCCGCGATATGCAGCCCCGGGATTTAAAACAATGTGGAGAGCGCTACAAGGGCAGTCAAAGGCAGGACAAGCCGGCGGAAGCGGGCTCCCTGACCGTACCCTCCATGTCCCCCATATCCCCCATATCCGCCGTAACCGCCGTAGCCGCCGTAGCCACCTGGGTACTGCCGGTTCACCGGCTGATTACTGCCGGCGCCGGGCATTCCCTGCGCGTTCGGATTGGCCATGGGTGCGGGATTGTTTTCCGGCACCAACATGTACACATGGTTGTTATCCACATGTTCCATATAGCCTTCTATCTGTTCGTTGTTGTTCATTTGTACCAGGACATAGTGTCCGATATTCTGCCTGCATATTTCATGCATCTGCATCGGGTTCATCTTGACATCCGCCTCCTTTTTCATAGACATATTATTCAGGAAGCAGGACGAATGTGCAGTGGCAGGAATTCCGGGACCTATGGATTTGTTTCCGGCAGAGAAACCGGTTTGTGGTTATTCTCATATGCGTCGGAAAAGGAAAGCACTTTTTCCACATACCAGTCCGCCTGGTTGTATTGAAACAAAGCATCCCGCAGTTCTCCATCAGCTGCTCCGTTAGCGGCAAGATAGTTGGCCGTCGAAAAAACAGCATCTTTTATATTATATGGATCTGCTTTTCCGCTGTTATCCGCATCCACACCGTAACCACCGTGTTCCTCTATGGCCGCTGTATTTGTCAACGCTTCACGGGAAATGTCAATATCCCCTTTACCCTGACACCCTTCATAACTCCAGCCGATAAACGAGCATGGCATGAACTGGGTATGGCCGACAGCACCAACCGGGCTTTCCAGCTCGTCCATCGTGGAAAACACCGTCTCCACCCGGTGAACGGCTGCCAGTACTTCCCACGACACATCATATTCGTCTTCGGCTTCTCTGTAGATAGAAAGGTACTCTTCAGGTACTTCATTTTCTGCAAAAGACGAATCATTGCTTTCACGGGAAGGAGAAGGAGAATACTCCATTTCCGGAATGACGTTCCATATCACAACTGCCGCCAGAAACATCATGATGAACAAAAGGAGTGCAGAAGAAAATCGTTTCCGCCGTCTGGATGCCGCCATGTTTCACACCTCCCCCATTCATCTTAAACAACAACGGGGCAGGTATCCAAGCGGCATTTTGATGAACATTTTCACGCCTGTTGATTTACCACATAAAGGAAGGGGAAAGGGTTCTATGAGGAGGGTGCATCTGTGATCAAAGCATGTATCCCCCCTTCTTTTTCGTTGGGCGGAGCCGTCTGCCCGACTCCAGCGGGAGAAGCGTCAGCCGAAGATCACCGGGTGATTTTCCCGGTAGCTGAGGCGACGCCCGCGGAAAGCGGGCAGGAAAGGCGGAGTCCAACGAAACGCTTCCTATATTCGCATAATCAACAGCCGTGGAACATTTTATCCGTATGAAAAACACTGCTTTCACGAATCGGGGGGTAACGATCACCTCGAATAAAGGAATCCAGCTCTTGAGCATACAAGAAGGGAGCTGCTTTGGTACATGAGCAGCTCCCTTCTTTTTACACTTCCACTTTCATCTGCTTTCGAAATACTTCTTTTACCATGTAAGCCAGACCGTTTTGATCGTTGGACCTTGTAATCCAGTCTGCATGTTGTTTTACTTCGTCCGGGCTCTGTCCCATTGCCACACCGATTTCTGCCATATCAAGGACAGAGATGTCAGCTGTCCCGGAACCGATGTAGATCATTTCTTCAGGTTCAATGCCAAGTTCGGACATCAACCAGGTTAATGCATGTTCCTTGGACGCTTCCTCTTTTTTTATCGTTATACTGTTTTCCTGCTGGTCCACACTGATACCTGGTATTTTTTCCTCAAGCAGTCCGCGGCAGTGTTCAGCATCCCGTGTGCTTTCGAAATGACCGAACAAACGAAGCGCACTCAATTGCTTCTCCGCCGCCGAAGCAGACACCCTGTCTGTATACGTTTTCGGCTGAAAAAGTCCTTCTCCCAGGCTGAATTGAATTTTTCCCAGCACATTTTTCGCTGCAGGCTCTTTGTTTTCCCATTCATAATCCTGGCTTTCCAGCTGGATGCGGCATGGATACATTTCCATGCACGCTGTGGCGTCGTACACCATTTCGGCAGACATACGAGCTTCAAGAATCGTCGTACCGGACTGTCCGGCTGTGAGTGCACCACCATGACAAATCATTTCATGCTCCATCTTTAAATGCCGTGCCGCTTTTTTCGCGGCTCCAAAACTGCGGTTCGTTACAAGAAGGGTGTACACCCCTTTATTTCTAACAAAATCTACAGCTTCTTTCGTCTCACGGCTCATTCTGTCATTGGACTTCAAAAGGACTCCATCAATGCTCATGGCTAGCAGTCGATATCCCACGTCATGTCCCTCCTTGGCGCCTGGCCTGATCTACCGTCATCCTATGCAGATCCTTCCCGCCTTAGAACAAGACGTGCGGACCAAAAAGAGCCGGCAGCGTGTGCTGCCGGCTCTTTTGATATGATTATTCCTGCTCTCCCATTTGATCTTCAGGGTTACCATAAAGATCTTCAAGAGGCTCGGTAATGATTTTATTCAAATCCTGAATAGTGGTGCTCATCTGTTGTTCCACTTCCATCAACTTGGAAATAACTTCATGCTGCTGCACCATTTCAAATTGTTTCTGCGCCTGCGTGATTTCTTCTTCTGTCGGCTGCTCGCCCTGCATCTGCTTTTGCTGCAGATCAAGCTGCAGGGAACGGAAGTTATCAAGCATACGCTTGGCTACTTCGTCCTGTTCCACTTCTTCATGAAGGTTTTTTAGATTTTGGAATTCATCACTGTCTCTCAAATCCTGAGCTAGTTCGCGTGCTTTGTCGTATACATTGGACATTGCATAGTCCTCCTTTTTACAATCTTAACCGAGCATAACATGAATGAAATGCAGAAATCATCCGTTTTACCTGATTCTCTCTTCTTTTTATCCAATGGAAAAAAGAACCACAATCACTCCCTGAAATAATCCAACCACACCACCGAGCAGCGCCCCGAGATAAGTGATCATTTTAAATTCCCGTCTCGATATCGAAAGAACCATATCTTCGAGTCTCTCCACCGAAAATGCGTTCACCTGTTCTGTAACGACCTCGTCCAGTTGAAGCCTTGCAAAAAGACCGGGCAGGCGGTCGATGAGAAAGGACTGCATCCGGCTGACTACGCCGGGAAGCAGGCGGTTTGTGATAACGTCTGCATAAGACGGTGCCCATTCCGACAAGGGGCGGTCCAGGTATTCGAGTGCGGGCAGTTCTTTTTCCAGAAACGATACCAGCTCATTGGAAACTGTGCCCGTATGAATGTAGGATTGAATCGAAGACAGCGGCTTTTGTTTCCACTTTCCCCATTCTTGTTCCAGTATGTTTTTCACAAACGTCTCCGAGGTTTCATCTTCAAAAAAACGTACGATTTCAGGCTGGAGCTTCTCAATAATTCTGTCACTGCCGAACATGGACCCCAAAAAATTCATCATCGATCCTTTGCCCTGCAGAAATTTATCCAGAAGTCGCTGGAGCTGCCGGGCTCCTTCCTCCCCGCGGAAATAATCCGCCCCTTTTTCGGTCACCTCGGAAGCAAAATCCGGGATCAGATTATCCGCTTTGTTCAACGCCGCTTCAGGAATCATTTCCTGCAGGGGCTTATCTTTATTTTTTTCGAGCCACTGGTCCATTGACTGCTGCACGTATTCACGTCCCTTTTCCTCAAGAGGGAGTTTTCTGCCGGCGGTTTTTTCCGCTATCTCCCTCAATGTAGAAGATTGATGAAGAAACGTGGACATCTCTTCAGCAAGCCAGTTCTGAAGGGTGTCATGAAAATCGGATTTTTTCAGTTTCTGCCGTAGGCTTTCCGGGGTGAGAAGGTGGGTGACAACCATAGTCCCCATCTGCTCTGCCATTTCTTGTCTTCGTTTTGGAATAAGTCCCGGAGTGAACGGCATCCGCACACCTCCGATATACAGCGGTTGAAACGGGCGGAACAGCATCCTGATGGCAAGAGAATTTGTCACGCCGCCAATAAGAGATCCTACCACTGTCATCACCACAATCATTACCAACGTATCCATGTTCAAGCTCCTTTATCCGCCTTTTTATGTTATCCGCTGTTTGCAGAGGAAAGTTTCCCTGCCGGATGCTTAGGATTTTTTCTTCATTTTCAGCCAATATCACTTTATCAATTTGTCTCCGGCGGAGCAAGCAATAACGGCACGGAGGATTTCCGGTTTTCAAGACTTACATATTCAAAAAAAGAAGGGGAAGGCTGATAACGAAAGGAGGGCGATGTATTGAAACGAAAAGATAATAACAAGAACCTTCAGTTCGATGAAGATCGAATGATAAATGAAGGACTGGCTGGAGGTACCGTCCTTCATTCAGAGGACAATTCTCAAATTGAAGAAGCCCGGGATATCCCAAAAGAAGAACCACCCCGCCGCCGTAAATAACAAGAACCCAAACGACCATCATTCCTGAAGAGTAAAAAAGCTTCCGATTATTATCAACAATAATTCGGAAGCTTTTTATTTGCTATGTAAAAAAAGGGGGCTGCCCCGGTGCTGCAATGCAGCACCTTCAGACAGCCCCTCCAGCCATGATATTTAATTACTGCTGAGGGCCTTGGCCGCCCATTTGCTGTTCAGCCATCTGTACAAGACGCTTGGTGATCTCTCCCCCAACGGAACCGTTGGAACGGGAAGTCGCATCTGCACTAAGCTGAACCCCGAATTCCTGTGCAATTTCATACTTCATTTGGTCCATTGCCTGCTGTACGCCGGGCACGACCAGTTGGTTTGAACTGTTGTTGTTGGCCATGTGTCTCACCTCCTCTTTGTACCTATAGTTTGTTACGATTCGCAAACACTATGCTGTGAATGATATAGTAAATTCAGGTAATAAACACAATAACGCAAAAAGAAACCATCGCAGCGCCGTGGTATGATTTGTAACGGAAATAGAAGTATGTTTCTATAGAGAAAAGGTGTTTGAGTAATGGAAGGGGCGGATCAAGCTATGAACATTTCCATATTTGGAGCAACAGGAAGAGTGGGAAACAGGCTCCTTCCCATGCTTCTAAGCAGCGGATACAGCGTCCGAGCACTGGCACGGTCACCGGAGAAGCTCAAAAGCCACCCCTCTTTACAGGTTATTGAGGGCAATGTACTGACAGATAAAGACGTACAAACGACAATTTCCGGTACAGATATCGTTATCAGTACGCTTGGAACAGACAAACAAAACACGTTGCAGCGTGCGTTCCCGCTTATCATCGACGCCATGATACAAGAAAATGTACAGCGCATTCTTTCCACCGGTACAGCAGGGATTTTAAACGCACGCCGGGATCCTGCCATCTTCCGTTTTGAAACGAACGAATCAAAACGACGCAGTACAACAGCGGCCAGAGATCATGCCGAGGCTTGCAAGCTGCTGCAGCAGTCTCCGTTAAACTGGACCATTGCCTGCCCGACGTATCTGCCGGAAGGAGAGGCCTCCGGGATATTTCGAACCGGCGCCGACTTTCTGCCCGAAGACGGAAAGAGCATTACAACCGGAGACACCGCTCTTTTTTTGTACCGGCTTGTATCCGGGGAAGAATCCTTTCACCGAAGAAGAGCAGGCCTGGCTTACTAATATCATCCAATCATGATATACTGACGTAAAGAATAGTATTACAGTATCACCCATTATTTAATGTATCAGACTGGGTATAAAAGGGAGAAAGGAGGGAGCCTCTTGTCCATCTTCGGCAGCGTTCTTGGAATCATTATCATTGCTGCTTTGATATGCTGGATTGTCGGTTATAATGCTTTGATAAAATTTCTTTCCTGGGTGGAAGAATCATGGGCTCAGATTGAAACACAATTAGACCGCCGGGTCCAAGCTGTTCCATCCCTGATTGATATCGCACAGCCATATGCCAAACAAGAACAACATATCCTGGAAAAAATAGTGGAACTGCGAAGCAGGCTGACTTCTCCCAATACCTCCCGCGTGGAACAGCTGCAGATTAATGAAGAACTTACTAAAAACCTTCATTTTCTGTTCGCTGTAAAGGATGATCAGCCGGAACTCCTTCAGCATGAAGAGTTTTTGCACCTGGAGCAGGAGCTCAAGGATGCAGAGGAGAAAATCCACCGCTTCGTTCTTATTTATAATAATACTGTTCAAAAATATAATACAAAAATTCATTCGATGCCGGTCAATTTCGTCGCTGACATCCATAACTTTGAGGAACGGCAGAAGCTTGATATTCCGGGAGAAGCATCCAAAGACGTGAAGTTGTCTTCCTAGAAAAATCACCATTCTTTTAACAGAACGGTGATTTTTTCTTCTTTCTCTGCTCATCCTAAAAAAGCCCCATACCTAAGTGGCAGAGCAAAGATTATGTTACAATAACATCTCAACAAAATTTTCCGTCAGAGAAGGTGGATAACGATGACAACATTCAATGAAAAACTGAATAACTATGCGGATCTGGCTGTCCGCAAAGGAGTAAATCTCCAGGACGGCCAGACGCTGTTTATTTCCGCCCCCATCACGTCTGCATCCTTTGTCCGGCTTATCGCTGAAAAAGCATATGATGCCGGCGCCAAAAACGTACACGTCGACTGGGTGGACGAAACCCTCACAAGAATCAAATATGACAAAGCCCCGCAGGAAGCTTTTCAGGAATTCCCTCAGTGGATTGCCAGAGGCCGCGAAGAACTGGCCGAAAACGGTGCAGCCTTTATCACGGTTAAATCCACTGATCCCGATCTACTTAAAGGAGTCGACCAGAAAAAAATCGCTGATGCCAATAAGGCTGCCGGCGAAGCGATGGAAACGTTCCGCTCCTACATCCAGTCCGACAAAGTAAGCTGGCTTGTGATTGCATCCCCGTCTCCGGGCTGGGCCAAGAAAGTGTATCCTGAAGACAAGGAAGAAAAAGCAGAAGAAAAACTGTGGAACGCCATCTTTAAAGCCGTACGCGCAGATCTTGAGAACCCGGTGGAAGCGTGGGAATCCCACGACAAAAAACTCCGTGACAAAGCTGCCGTCTTAAATGAAAGACGTTACAGCGAACTTCACTATAAAGCCCCCGGCACAGACCTTACCGTCAAACTGCCGGAAGGACATATCTGGGTCGGCGGCGGCGGACCTAATACAGACGGTGTCCATTTCATCGCCAACATGCCAACCGAGGAAGTGTTCACTGTACCGGAAAAAACCGGCGTAAACGGCCACGTCACGAACACGAAACCTCTGAACTACGGCGGTAATATTATTGATGATTTCACCATTCATTTTAAAGACGGGAGAATCACCGATTACAGCGCCGGCGAAGGCGAAGAAACATTGAAAAACCTGATCGAGACCGATGAAGGCTCCCATTTCCTTGGCGAAGCCGCTCTCGTTCCGCATAGTTCACCGATCTCGCAATCCGGCGACTTGTTTTACAACACCCTGTTTGACGAAAATGCTTCGAACCACCTGGCTATCGGAAGCGCCTATGCGTTCTGCCTTGAAAATGGCGCTGATATGACCAAAGAGGAAAAAGAAAAACACGGGCTCAATTCAAGTATCACGCACGTTGACTTTATGATCGGCAGCGCAGAAATGGACATTGACGGTATTCTGCCGGACGGTACATCCGAACCTGTTATGAAAAACGGCGAATGGGCCGATCAGTAGAATAAACCAAACCGGGAAGCTCTCTTACCCTAAAGAGAAGCCTCCCGGTTTTTTTACATACCTTTTCGGAAAACCCTGGTTCCGTTGTAGGTAAACACCGTCGGTTTGTTGTCGAGAACAGTTTCCACGTGAACGCTTCGTCCCCATAGTTGATACAAATAAGGGAGCGTTTTTTCAAGATACGTCACATCCAGTTCTTCTTCCTCATAGCGGTGGGTGATATACAATTCTCCTCTTTTTTCATAATCCCCGTCGGTCACGACGAGATAAGGAAAACCGCCATTCACTCTGGAACGGATCAGCTGGTCTTTTACCTGCTTCCACTCTTTATCTACAATGGTGTAATCGCGTCCCTGCTTTTGAAACACATACATGTCTTCCTGCTCTACCAACTCTTTTGTTACATAGTTGCGGATAAAGGATGTATCTGTCTCCAGCTCCCTCACTTCAAATAATTTGTCTCTTCCGCTTCCCGGCTTAACACCGGCCCGCTGCAGGGATTCGTCAGGATTATCCCATCTCTGTTCAATCGTCTCAAAAATTCTCAAGCCCAGATGATACGGATTAACGGACGTGCGGGATGGCTGAATGACCCCGGCGTTCAGTTTCGCGAATTCGATTCCTTCTTCCGACGTGAGTTCAAGTTCCCTCATGATCCGGGCATGCCAAAACGATGCCCAGCCTTCATTCATGATTTTGGTTTCCAGCTGCGGCCAGAAATACAGCATTTCTTCCCGTATCATCGTCAGTATGTCACGCTGCCAGTCTTCGAGCTCACGGCTGTGTTCTTCGATGAAAAGAAGCAGATCCTTTTCCTCCCGGGCCGGAAACTTTTTCTTCCGGGCATACGGTTCCTCCGTCGGCTGTTTTTCCCCTATCTGCAGAAGATCTTCATAAGGACCGGACTTTTCATTTACACGTTCGCCTGTTTCCTCCTCTTCTTCTCCCTCCCGCCGCATCAAACTCGGATCAATATGCTCCTGAACCGCAAGCACCGCATCCAGAAAGGCCTCCACCCTGCGGCGGCCGTATTGTTCTTCATAACGGGAAATACGTTCAGCCGCAGCGGCCATGCTTTCCACCATATCCTTTCGCGTGCCGGCAAATCGGATATTATTCTTAAAAAAATCACTGTGGGCAAGCACATGAGCAACAATTAATTTATTCTGCACGAGCGAATTGTTATCCAGCAAAAATGCATAGCACGGATTGGAATTAATAACGAGTTCATAAATTTTGCTCAAACCTAAATCATAATGGACTTTCATTTTGTGAAAATTTTTCCCAAACGTCCAATGCGAAAAGCGGGTCGGCATCCCGTAGGCACCAAACGTGTATATGATATCCGCCGGACAGATTTCATAGCGCATTGGGTAAAAATCAAGACCGAAGTGTTCCGCGGTCTCCGTTATACGGTCAATGGCTTTTCGCAGCTCTTTTTCTTCAAGCGTCTGCATCAAGTCCCTCCTCCCCTGTTAGTTCCACTATATGAAACAAGCGGCAAAGCATGCCTCTTGATACCGTGCGCTATGGATTGAAGGAAGAAAAGAAATCGGGGTACAATAGGGAAAAACCTCGATGTTTTCGGGGATGACAAAAAGCCGGGTGATCATTGTGGAACTGGTTCAATGCAAAAAAGATGTTGTCAAAAAGCTTGGTCATGATTTTGTGGAAATCGATCCACCGAAAGTTCTGTTTAAAGCAGATTATTTTTATCCTGCATTTCAGGATCAATACGGAACCTGGCTTGCAGCCGACGAAGAAGGAGAAGCCCACGTCATCTCTGAAACGCCGGAAAACGTGGAAGAAGACCCTTGGTTTGATATGTATTTTAAAAAGGTATAAGTCTTTTAGAGGAGGTGTCACGATGCTGAAACGTCATTTGATTGTCCATGGAACCGTACAGGGAGTCGGTTTCCGTCAGTTTACGGTGACAGAAGCCAAAAAAGCCGGTGTTAACGGCTGGGTGAGAAATCGAATGGAAGGTACCGTTGAAATCAAAGCGGAAGGAAGCCAAGAGCAGGTGAATGCATTTATAGAGGCCGTCAGAGCCGGTCACCGTTTTGCATCGGTAACAGATGTCGATATATCTACAGCGGACAACGTCGAGCACAAAGGCTCCTTCACTGTTCTTTACTGATACTGCTCATAAAAATAAAAGCTGAATCCCGGATGCAGGATTCAGCTTTATTGTATAGAGTAGAATCGGTGAAGGCTGTCACGTGCGGCTGAAGATGTCAACTCCCTGGTCTTTCAACTGCTTCAGGGCTCTGTCGACTGGAAGATCAGGCATTCTGAATTCCCTGCTGAGTACGTCCCGGACAGCTTCCTGATCGGGCAGATCTTTTGTCATCACGGAACCATTGCCGTGACGGATGGTGAACGTTCTGTTTACAAGGGAAAGCCCCCTCCTTTGATCCGGTTCCCACAATTGGCATCGAAGCATGTTCATAAACGATGCCCCCTGCTGAAACGTGGACTCAATCCACGGTATAAAGTCGGCAGCATTCATTGCCGAATAAATCGAGAATGTCCATTTTTTGTGGGTGATCTGCCCGTTTCTCGTTCGAATATAGGTATAAATCCCGGGTTCGTTCCCCGGAAGAAAAAACAGCCGTTCTCCGGCAAAAGGTGTAATGCCGAGTTTTCTTCCATGGAAGGGGATCGGTTCAAACAGCGGAGCGGTAGTCCCGACGTCTACATAAAGCAGCCTGTTCTTTGAACCTGGATCTTTCACAACTATCGCCATGTGCTCCTCCCCCGGACGGATCAACCATCCTTCAAAACCAAGAGCCTTTAGAAGCTGGAATAGACAGGCATTGAGGGTGAAGCATGTCCCTCCACTCTGATTCGTCTCATGAGCTGTGAGAAAGGTATACACGTCCGTGACATGATCTATCGTTTCTGCATCGCGTGCCATCAGAAGCTTGCTGACGTTTTCAAACGGAAAGGTACGGACGTGGGCACGAATAATTCGTTTCAGAAATTTACGGGACGGCGGCTGCGGCTTTAATCGAAGAATTGTTAAATAGCGTTCAAGCCAGTCACTTGACATGGTGTTCTCCTTTTCAACTGTGTAACAGGTTTTTATCGCTGTATATGGACACGAAAAACTCCGGAAAACGAAGATTCCCGGAGTTCTCCATTTCAAACCGGCCGGCAGGTGGTAATATCCGCTCCTGCATTCATCAATACACACAGGAACAGTCCGGTTACTGCCGGGCTGCAGGTTCCAATGATTGTCTGCCTTTAAACGTGTTCATGCACCATCTTCGACATGTCGTTTTTCAAGTGGTGCAGTGCTTCTATTGCTTCGTGTTCGGTCTCTTTGCAGACCCCGAAATAAAACTTTACTTTTGGTTCTGTACCGGAAGGGCGGATACAGCACCATGATCCATCTTCCAGTACATATTTTAACACGTTGGATACCGGAAGTTCGATATTTTCTTTATGCCCGTTTTGAACCATTGTGCGCTCCTGTGTCTCATAGTCCTCGATGACTGTGATTTTTTTGCTGCCGAGGGATGTTGGAGGCATCTCCCGGAATTTCTTAAGAAGAGCTTCAATTCTTTCGATGCCCTCTACACCTTTTAAGGTCATGGAATCAAGATCTTCTTTATAGTAACCGTATGTTTCGTACAGATTCCGGAGCGCATCATGAAGCGTTCTGCCCTCGTTTTTATGCCAAAGCGCCATTTCCGAAACGGTGAGTGCAGCCTGTACCGCATCTTTATCGCGTACGACACTGCTGATCAGATAACCATAAGACTCCTCATAACCGAATTGAAAGGAATAGGTACCGTCCTTTTCAAACTGTTTTATTTTTTCTCCGATAAATTTAAAGCCGGTCAACGTATCCAGTACGGTCTGGCCGTAATCTTCTGCCACAGCGCGTCCGAGCTCCGATGTAACGATGGTCTTCATAACAATCCCGTTATCCGGAAGCAGACCGAGTCTTTGACGCTCAGAAAGCAGGTATTCCAGCATAAGAGCCCCGGTTTGGTTACCGCTTAACAATTCATACTTTCCGTCTTCGCTGCGGGCTGCAATTCCGATCCGGTCAGCATCCGGATCCGTTGCAATCAGAATATCCGCTCCTTCTTTTTCCCCTGCTGCCCTTGCAGCATCAAAAGCTTCTTCTTCCTCGGGGTTCGGGCTTTTCACGGTGGAGAATTCCGGGTCCGGGAGCGCCTGTTCCTGCACTACATGAACGTTTGTGAATCCGCTCGTTTCAAGCAGACGGGTCACTGGAATATTCGCCGTCCCGTGCAGCGGAGTGAAGACAATCGAGAGCTGTCCCCCCTCTTTTTGTACCATATCAGGATGCAGCATAATCGTCTGAAGGTCATCATTGTAGGCATGGTCCATGTCTTCCCCAATGACTTTCAACAGACGGGACGCTTTCATTTTGTTCTCATCGGCCGTTTCGACTGTAAATTCATTCTCTACGGACTCCACCTTTGCCATCAAGGCTTCGGCCGGTCCCGGAGGCATCTGTCCCCCGTCTTCCCCGTACACTTTGAAGCCGTTGTATTCAGGCGGGTTATGGCTTGCGGTCACAACAATACCGGCAAACGCTTCAAGGTGGCGTACCGCGTAGGATAACTCCGGTGTCGGGCGCAGTTCCTGAAATATATAGACCTGAATATTATGTGCACCGAGGGTAAGAGCAGCTTCCAGTGCAAACTCAGGGGAACGGTGCCTCGAATCAAACGCGATGACGACACCTGCTTCCTGGGCCTCTGTGCCGTGTTCTTCTATGTAACGCGCCAGTCCTTCAGCAGCCCTTCGGATCGTATACCGGTTCATGCGGTTCGTCCCGGGACCGATTTCACCGCGCATGCCTCCCGTTCCAAATTCAAGATACTTGTAGAAATGATCCTCGAGCTTTTCTTCGTTTCCTTCCAACAATTCCAGCTGTTCTTTCAGGTCTTTATCCAAGCCTGATGCTTCACTCCAGCGCTTCCAGTTCTCTTTCCAGTCCATTGCTGTCACATCCTTTTTCGGATAGTTGCTATTCGAATCTATGTTTCTACTGCTTACGGTTTGTCAAAGCGCGCCGTCCACAACTCTCTCCGGGTCGTCGTAACAGCCTCCGCTCCTGCTTCAAATGCCTCCTCCGCGTCTTGTCTGCTGCGGAGAAAACCGCCGGCAATCAACGGGACTCCGGTCTTTTCTGCTACTTCCCGGATAATCCCGGGCATTCTTCCGGGAAGCACTTCAATCACATCCGGTTCCACTTCTTCTACAATTTTGTAACTCGTTTCAAGCGCGCTGGAATCAATCAGAAACATTCGCTGCACTGTCAGCAGCCCGTGTTTTTTAGCAGTAGTCAGCACCTGCTTTCTCGTCGATATGAGTCCATGAGGCCGCACCTGCTGACAGAGAAACTGAGCCGCTGATTCATCATGGCCGAGCCCCTGAATCAGATCAGCGTGAACAATCAGTCTTTTTCCGGCCCGTGCGGCCATTTGTGTCATGCTTTTCAACTGTGCCAGTCTTGAATTCAACAAAACGACGTAAGTTGGCGAGCTTTCCAGTAATTTTTCAAATTCTTTTTCCGTCCGGGCAGCGGGAATAATTTTTTCTTCCTGAAACATGGGCTGGTTCCTTTCTGTGAACAATGTCTAATTCCATCATAAAAAAAATGAGATCACTTTTCCACTTTGAACGAAATTTTCCTTGGTTTGTTTTTTATCTTTTCTCTCTGCTATAATTTTTCAGTACCGTATACACGGGGAGGGAGAAAAATTGAGCGAACGAAACACAATCGAAAAAGCAACGTTTGCCGGAGGCTGTTTCTGGTGCATGGTTAAACCTTTCGATCAGATGGAAGGCATTCACGGCATCACGTCCGGCTACACCGGAGGGCATACAGAAAACCCAACGTATGAAGACGTCAAAACCGGGGAAACCGGCCACCGCGAAGCCGTTCAGATTCTATTTGACCCGGAGGTGTTTCCATACGAAAAACTGCTTTCGCTGTACTGGCCCCAAGTTGATCCAACGGATGACGGGGGACAGTTTCACGACCGGGGACCGCAGTACCGGACGGCTGTCTTTTACCACAACGATACGCAGCGGCAGCTGGCTGAACAGACGAGACAGCAGGTTGCAGACAGCGGCCGTTTTAAAGAACCGATTGTAACTGAAATACTGCCGGCATCAACGTTTTACCCGGCAGAGACGTATCACCAGGACTTTTACAAAAAACAGGAAAAAGCCTACCTCGAAGACCGTAGAAAATCCGGCCGGGATGAGTTCATTGAGAAACACTGGCGTTAAGGGAACGCGCCGGTGTTTTCCACCGCCGGAAAAGACGTATAAACAAAGGGATTGAAATACATGTATGATTATAATACAATGTATAGTGTCCAATGCGATACGGGATGTAGCTCAGCTTGGTAGAGCACAGGCATGGGGTGCCTGGGGTCGCAGGTTCAACTCCTGTCATCCCGACCAGTTTTTTTATCATTGACTTTAACGATATAATGTAACTTCCGAAGCCGCTCGAGGAGTACCGCTCTGAGGCCGGCTTTTTTTATGTCCGCGCGGAAACGATGTAAGCTGAACCCTTCTGGAAGCAACAAAAAGAACCCGGACGATACCGACTTCCTGCAGCAGTACGGAAGACATTCGTCCGGGTTCTTATCAATTGTTCGTTCCCTGGGATCTTTCTGTGCTGCTATTCTTTCTTCTGCAGCTTCACCGCGGTGCCGAACACCATCACTTCGGAGGTGCCGCTCATAATGGAAGAGGAGGAGTAGCGGATACCGACTACAGCATCCGCTCCCCATTCCCCGGCTTTTGCTTCCATTTCTTTTTCTGCGTCGTCCCGGGCTTCGAGAAACATTTCCTCATATTCTTTCATTTTGCCGCCGACCATCGACCGTAAATTCCCGATGACGTCTTTGCCGACATGTTTGGCACGGACAGTATTTCCTTTTACAATACCGAGTGCTTCCACTACCTCATATCCCGGTACATGCTCTGTCGAAACGATAATCATGTTCATTCTCCTTTGCTATGCTGAGTCCTGCTGTATATACGGTTTCCATCCGGCAGAGGTTTCATCATTTCATGCCGTCTCCACGTTCTGGTTCGAAAAAAACCAGAGCAGCGCTTCAAATACGTCCGTTTTGTTTTGCAGAATATAGTAACGAAAACGTTCGTCTTCCATGTTGCGGTAAGACTGCAGCAGGGTGGAATGTTTCCGGAACTGATTAACTTCGGCATAGCCGACCATGCTCGATACTTCCATCAGTTCACGCAGAAGACGAAGGCATTTTGCATTATCAGACGTTAAATTATCTCCGTCGGAGAAATGAAATGGATAGATGTTGTAACGTTCCGGGGGATAATCCTTTTCAATCGTTTCGATTGCTTTTTCATAGGCGGATGAGCAGATGGTGCCGCCGCTTTCACCTTTGGAAAAAAACTGTTCTTCACTGACCCGTTTCGCTTCTGTATGGTGGGCGATGAATTCGATATCCACCGTCTCATATTTCGTCCGCAGGAACCTGATCATCCAGAAGAAAAAACTGCGTGCCATAAATTTTTCCCAGCGCCCCATCGATCCGGACGTGTCCATCATAGCAAGAATAACCGCTTTGGATTCCGGTTTTATTTTTTCGTTCCATGTTTTAAAACGGAGGTCGTCTTCAGAAATCGGGTTGATCTTTGCTTTTCCTTCCATCGCGTTTCGTTTTATGGCGGACAGGATAGTTTTGCGCTTATCAATGTTTCCCATTAACCCTTTTTTGCGGATATCATCAAATTCAATATCTTCTATAATCAGATCATCCTGCTGTTTCTGCCGGAGATTGGGAAGTTCCATTTCATGGAACAGCAGTTTTTCGAGTTCGGCCATCGACACTTCGGCTTCATAGTAATCCGATCCTGCCTGATCCCCGGGGCGTGATCCTTTTTCTGATTTCTCTCCCCCCGGTTCACGAGCTATGACATCTCCTTCTTCACTGCTGCCGTCTCCCTGCCCGGTGTATTTATTATTTTCAGTATTATAACGGATCTTGTATTCATCCATCGAACGTATCGGTATCCGCACAACATCACGGCCGCTTGACATCACAATGTCTTCTTCCGTAATTAAATCAGGGAGGTTATTCCGTACAGCTTCCTGGACTTTTTCCTGATGCCGGCGCTGATCCTGATGTCCTTTGCGGTGCAGGGACCAGTTTTCCTTTGAAATGACAAAACTGCGGTTTGCTTTCTCTGACATAGTAGGGTCCCCTTTCCCCTGTAGTTTTCTATTTCAAAAGTTGGACTACTACTATCGTATGCGGGAAACGGGACGCATTTGCAACATTATTCTGAATAAAACGAAACTTCTTCCCGGCAGCTTCCTTACCGGTACAAACATTCGAGGGTTTCCTGCCTGCAAAAAAGGACCGCCCTGAGGCAGTCCCTTCCCTATCTCATCACTCTGAATTCATCGACCGGCCAGTACCGGAGATTGGCTTCACCAACGACTTCGCTCATATCCACAAAACCGATCCGGCGGCTGTCCATGCTGTTTCGTCTATTATCCCCCAGCACAAAGATTTTACCCTGGGGTACCGTTTCTTTGCCTGTTACTTCTTCAAGTGTAAAATCAGAGGTGAACGGTCCACGCTCTGCCTCGCTTCGATAAGGAGCCAGATAGTCTTCCTGTACCGCTTCTCCATTTACATACAAGGTGTCATCTTCGTACCGGATTTGATCCCCCGGCAGTCCGATCACCCGCTTGATATAATCACTTTCTTCATTGGCATGAAATACTACTAAATCAAAACGATCCGGCTCGGAAAATTCGTACCCGATTTTATTTATAATGAGCCGCTCTCCATTTTCAATGGTCGGCATCATCGATTCGCCGTGTACCATATAATTGGCAAAGAAAAATGTCCGTATAATTAAAACAATGATGACTACCACGGCGAATGTTTTAATCCAGTCCCATACTTCTCTGGCTATCGTATTCATGTTCTGTCCACCATCCTATCTCTTTTCATAATGTATCATGCTTCAACGTTATGAGCAATTGATAGAAAAGTGGACACATGAATCCCCCATGACCTGTACCGGTCACAGGGGAAAGCAGGGCCTTCTTTGTTTATCTGTTCAGCAGGCTTCCGACGTACCGCAGCAGTTCATTTGCGGAAACAGAATTGTAGCCGTGTTCATCAATCAGCCGGGCTGTCACTTCATTGATTTTTTTCAGCTGGGACTCATCCGGTGTCTTCGTGGATGTCGTGATTTTAACGACATCTTTCAAGTCCGCAAACAGTTTCTGCTGGATAGCTTCCCGGAGATGCTCGTGGGAATTATAGTCGAATTTTTTTCCTTTTCGCGCATACGCGGAGATGCGGATCAGAATTTCTTCCCGGAACGCTCGTTTGG
Source organism: Salibacterium qingdaonense (assembly GCF_900114715.1). Lineage (GTDB taxonomy): Bacteria > Bacillota > Bacilli > Bacillales > Marinococcaceae > Salibacterium > Salibacterium qingdaonense. The sequence continues at coordinate 12,140 of NZ_FOTY01000003.1, read as the reverse complement.
CATTTTCCGATATACCGATCTGTTCTTCAATCGAGCGCATCAGTTTCTCATCAGGACTCATTTCCTCCCCTGTGAGTGGATCTTTTAATTTATTTTTGTTGCAGTAAGCTTCTACGTTATCCAGATAATTGTCCATTAATGTCTTGGCCGATTCTTCGTAGGAATACACGAATGCTTTCTGCACTTCTTTTTTGGCCGATTCATCGTATTCTCTGCGGGCAGCTGCGATAAAATCAAGATACCTTTCTTTATCTTCATCCGAAATGGAGGCATGCTGATCGAGGCCTTCTTTCAGAGAACGAAGGACATCCAGGGCGTTGATCGATTCCACTTCTTTACGAATGATCGCCGAGGAGATCCTGTTGATCACGTAACGAGGATCAATGCCATCCATTCCCTCATCCTGGTATTCTTTTTTCAGTTCCTCCACGTCCTGGTCCTTGTATCCTTCGAGTTCTTCCCCGTCATACAGTTTCATCTTCTTCACAAGATCCACCGTTTGATTTTTCGGCTCTTTCAACCTCGTTAAAATCGAAAAAATCGCAGCGGTCCTAAGGGCATGAGGCGCTATATGAACATCTGCCATATCACTGCCCGCAATCATTTTCTCGTAGATGCGCTCCTCTTCACTCACCTTTACATTATAAGGAATGTTCATCACGATAATTCTCGAATGCAGCGCTTCATTCTTTTTATTGTTTATAAATGCTTTGTATTCCGCCTCATTCGTATGGGCAACAATCAGTTCATCCGCACTGATAAGTGCAAAACGTCCGGCTTTAAAGTTGCCTTCTTCACTTAAAGAAAGCAGATGCCAGAGAAATTTTTCATCACACTTCAGCATCTCCTGAAACTCCATGATACCGCGGTTGGCTTTGTTTAATTCTCCATCAAAACGGTATGCCCTGGGGTCGGACTCTGAACCATATTCGGCAATAGTTGAAAAATCGATACTGCCGGTGAGATCTGCGATATCCTGCGATTTCGGATCAGATGGACTGAATGTTCCAATGCCGACCCGTTTGTCTTCAGAAAAAAAAATACGCTCCACCATCACGTCTTCAATATTTCCCCCATATTCTTTCTCCAGGCGCATCATGTTTAAAGGCGAAAGCCGGCCTTCCACATGAATGCCGTATTCGTCATAAAATTCATCCCGAAGGTGCGGAGGAATCAGATGAAGAGGATCTTCCTGCATCGGGCAGCCTTCTATCGCGTAAACCGCTCCGGCATCTGTTCTGGAGTACTCTTCAAGCCCCCGCTTCAGCATCGTTACAATCGTTGATTTACCCCCGCTCACCGGTCCCATTAACATTAATATTCTCTTTTTTACATCCAGTCTCCGTGCCGCCGAATGAAAATATTCCTCCACCAGTTTTTCCAGAGGTTCTTCGAGTCCGAAAATATCTTCACCGAAAAAACGGTACATTTTATGATTATCTTTTTCAAGCACCCCTGCGTCCTTTATCATATTATACACTCGGGAGTGTGAGGACTGGGCAATGTGAGGGTATTGCTTCACCAGTTCCAGATATTCCTTAAATGTGCCTCTCCACTCGAGCTGCTTTTCTTTTTCCCGGTGTTCCCGTATTCTATTGATAATCTCCACCGTGCGAGCCTCCCCTTTCGGTGCATAATAAATGGTTCTGATCAGCAAATATACCTGACGGCTTTGTCCGTGTATTACTTCTATCCCTATGCGAAAAAAGGTGGAACATAACCGGGTCTTCTGCCGATATAAAGATAGAAGATAAATTTGTCCGAAAAAAGAGGGAATCCACATGAGAATGTCAGCCGGGTACTTATTTATTACATTGTTTATGGTTATGTTTTCTGTACTTCTGCTCGGTGCACTGGGCGAAGAAAAGAAAGCCGTCTCGTTTGAAAAAACGCTGGAGGATACCGACATCAAGAAACCGGATATCGATCAAAACAGTTATATATATGATGAAACAGGTGCTGTTGTCTCAGAGCTGTCTAAGGGGCTGAACCGTCGTTATCTTGATATTGAAAAGATTCCCCGTACCGTGAAACAGGCTTTTCTGTCGACCGAAGACAGGCATTTTTTTGAACATGAAGGAGTTGATATGAGTGCCGTCGCCCGGGCACTTGCTGTGAACGCCCAGGCCGGAAGCATTGAAGAAGGGGGAAGCACAATCACCCAGCAGACTGTCCGGAACCTCTTTTTGACGCACGAGCAGTCATATAACCGGAAATTAACCGAAGTTTTATATTCGTATCAGCTGGAGCAGGAATATTCCAAAGAAAAGATTCTGGAATTTTATATTAATTCTATTTACTTTCAAAACGGCATATATGGATTTGAAACGGCTGCCCACTATTATTTCGGGCAATCAAGCAGCGGACTCACTCTTGCCGAAACCGCTTTTCTCGCAGCTGTTCCTGCCAACCCGTCCCACTATGATCCACTGACCAAAAAAGAGAATACAAAAAAACGACAGGAATGGATTTTGACCAAGATGCAGGAGACCGGCGCTGTTTCAGCATCCCGGGCTGCTGAAGCAAAAAAAGCCCCGGTTGAGCTTCATGTCAGTGAAACGAAAAATCTCTACCCGGATTATACATTTTATGTGGAGAAGGAATTAAAAGAGTTGATCCGCAAAAAAGAAGGCTTTGCCCGACGTATGAAAAAAGCCGGCAAAGAAGAAAAGAAAGACATTGAAGAAGAACTGCAGAACCGCGTCCGGGAAGTACTTTCGTCCGGGGTTCACATTGAAACATCTTTAAATCCTGACCTGCAGAAGGAGGTAACAGCTGCGGTGAACAGGCAGCTTCGAGGGAAGAACGGGAACGGAGCAGCCGTTGTGCTGGATCACCGCACATCCCGTATTAAGGCGCTCAGCGGCGGAAAAAATTATGAACCTTATACGTTCAACAGAGCGTTTCAGGCTTACCGGCAGCCCGGATCGGCGATGAAGCCACTGCTTGTGTACGGTCCGTACATGGATCAAACCGGGGCAGACAAACAGAATTTTGTCGATGCCGGACGTTACTGTCTTCATGATTACTGCCCTGCCAACGCAGGGGGCAGCTATCCCGGGCAGGTAACTCTGAAAACGGCCCTGGCCCGTTCGTATAATACAGCAGCCATGCGTTTATTTGAGACAACCGGGATACAGCAATCTTTTTCCTATCTGGAATCCTTCGACTTTTCCCGTGTTAATGCAGATGATCATCATTATGCAGCAGCTCTTGGAGGTTTGTCCCGAGGCGTATCTCTTCTTGAGCTGACCAAAGCTTATACCACTTTTTCAAATAAAGGAGAGTACCGGCCCGGCCGTGCCATTGAAAAAGTCACGGACGGCGATGGAAAGGTGCTTTATGAATGGGGAGAGACAAGCCGCTCTGTCTGGAGTGAAGAGACCAACCAGGAGCTCCGCCACATGCTGAGAAGTGTTATAACAGAAGGGACCGGCCGCAGGGCTGACCCTGGCAGCGGGGAATGGAGAGGCAAAACAGGCACGACCAACAGCTACCATGACCTCTGGTTCGTGGGCTTTAACAGCCGCTATACAGCAGGGGTCTGGATCGGAAAGGATAACCCGGACACCCTGGGTGCAAAACTTCGCAGTACCCATCTGGATCTTTGGAAAGACATAACAGAGGGGCTTTCAGATGAATAGTTTTTTTATTAAATCGGAAGGCTCTTCATCAAGCTGTTATACAGACGAAAGCCTGCATAGGAAGTGCCGGCTGCCGCCGCACACCAAAACGTTATATGAAAGAAAATAAGACCGAACATTCCCGCTCCGCTGAGGGAATCCGAAATATGGTATACGATAAACACAAAATATACGAGAGTCGCCGCCAGAAAACAGCACACAATCCCAAGCGGCATCCATATAAACAGAAGAGAAGCTGCACTGCCGGCTAGATAAATCCAGGTTCCCTTCCTAAGGTTGGCAAGTTCAATTCCTTCCACATCCCTGGAGAAAAACAGCAATGACAGCTCCATTAACGTATCGGCAATTAATTTCAGTGCAGAAAAGATCATAAAAAAGAACAGAATCAAAAAGAAAAGAAGAGTGAGCTGTATTCCTCCGGCACTGAAAAATTCCAGCATCCCGGCGTACAGGCCCACATCTTTCAGCCAGCCTGAAATCTGCCGTTCACTATACAGGGAAAACGAAAGGCTGAATAGTAAAATCGAAAACAGCGGAAAATGACTTGTTAAATATGTATTTCTCATTGCGTACCACAATCCTCGTCGTTTATCATTTCATGAAAAAAAGCTGCAGAATAAGAGGCTGCAGCTTCAACATGGGCCGCTAGAAATGGTGGATGACATCAAATGCTTTCAATGTGCTTCCGGTCGCGGCGCTTTTCTTTTCCGACCCATTGGAATGCTGGTGGGCTTTCTTAAACGCATCACTGTTCACCCAGTCTTCGTAATGCTGTTTCGACTCCCACTTTGTAAAAACGACCTGACTGCCGTTTTCTTCGTTTTGTTCGAGAAACATAAAATCGATGCATCCGGGAGTATTTTTCATATGTTCTACACTTTTGGCGAACCTTTCCTGCATCGTTTCTTTTGCGTCATCCGGAACATGCAGTTCGTTCATCACAACGTACATCCCCATCATCCTTTCTGAATCAAACTCCTCCAGCCGGAGAAAACTGAATACTGCTTTCATTATATCAGGCAGCTGTGTTTTTTACCAAAAACATGTAACCGGTCTTTTCCTTCATTCACATACGACATGTTCTCAGGTATAATGGGAAACAGTAAACGCAAGCGAGGAGGTTTATGCATGAAACTGGTACTATTGATTGGTTTGTGCGTCACATTCATGGTCTCCATTCTTTCTGCCGGATTTGAAGACAAGCCTCACAAACACTAATACGTAATGGAAAAGAGTCTGGGACAAAAGTAAAATAGGTGAAGGACAACACGAATGTCTTGCATCGTTGCTCAACAGTCGAATGGCAGCGGAGCCAAAATGCTTCGACTCCTGCTCAGAACAGCACGAGTCTCGGGGACCCCGCAGGAAGCGATTTTCTTCCGAGGAGGCTTGAGCCGTGCCCGCGGCAAAGAAGACACGGTGAGCCCCAGCGAACCGATGTCGCCCTTGTACTCTGGAGTGAAAGCGAAGCATTTTGGCGCAGCGGTTTGTCTCAGCAACGAAAGATGCCGAACGATTTTTTAAAATCGTTCGGCATCTTTCTATCTTATACAGGTTTTGTCCCAGACTCTTTTTTCTTCCTGTGCTTCTGCGTTTTTCAGGTTAATCCAGGGAACTGCTGCTGGCGGAGGGCTTCGAATACAATGATGGCCGCTGAGTTGGACAAATTAAAGGAACGAACCGCTTCGTTCTGCGGAATCCTCAAACACGTCTCTTGAAAGCGGTCGGTTATGGTTTCCGGAAGGCCTGTCGACTCACTTCCGAACACAAAGAAATAGTCTTTGGCCGGGTCCCCGTAGGAGAACTCGGTATGCAGACGGCCTCCGTTTGTTTCGATCATATGGAACTCACCCTCCGGCCATTCTTCAAACAGTTCTTCCAGTGAATCATGATAATAAATCAACACATCCGGCCAGTAGTCACAGCCGGCCCGCTTCAGCATTTTATCCTCAGTGGAAAACCCGAGCGGCCGGATTAAATGCAGGAATGTCCCTGTTCCTGCACATGTGCGGGCTATATTCCCGGTATTGGCTGGTATTTCAGGATGGTATAAAACAATGTGATTACTCATGAAACGTGCTCCTCATCTACTAATATAAAATAAAACGTTCATCTGTGAAGATTGTAACTTTCACAGATGGTCAGCTGATATCTTGATAAAACCTGAAATATTATATCATATCTTTTTCCGGAACGCTTGTTTCATCCTTGTCCAATTTGAAAAAATTTATAGCGGATGGCAGGCGTCCACGCGGTGGAATCTTCATATGTCCAGTAACGTGCTCTGCTGTTTGACGTCTGTGCATTCACAAGAGGTTCCCCATTTCCATCAAATCCGGTAACGATGGTGGAATGCTGCCAGTTGTCATCTCCGTTGAAATCGTAGCAGATCACATCCCCCAGTCCCAGGTTCTCCGGCTTCTCCGTTTCCGCTGCTGTTAAACCGCTGTCCGAGCTGCTTAAATACCAACGAAACGAATGCGCTACCGACCAGCTGTAACTCCAGTTCCCGCCGGTATACCACCAACCGCTTCCCCGGTCCGGCTGCCCCCTCATCGGAGCGTCCCCTGCCCGCAGGCACTGCGATATAAAATTCGTACAGTTATCCGAAAATGCCTGATAATCAGGATTGTAATCATCCCACCAAGTTTCCGCATACTGTACAGCTTTTCTACGGTCATAGGAAAAAAAACGCTGCTCCGGATAAATCGGCTGCCCTGTACGAGACTGTCTTTGTACCGGCTGCGGCTGCTCCTGATCAATAATCACATGCCCGTCATGTGTTTTCATCATTCTTGGTATCCACTGTTCTTCCATATGATACTGTTCGTTGATTTTTAAAATCCGTATGAGATGCAGCTTATAATAGATATGTTCCTGTTTTTCAAACCGCTGCAGCCGGTAGGGATGACACTTGATTTTGATTTTCAAAAGCTCTGCGCCCCTGCGCTCGAGGGTTCTCTTGAAGCGCCGGAGCATCTCTGTTTCCTGCGGGATGGTTTTAGCCGGTTTTGCCTGGGCCTGGCTGCGCTGGAGCTGAAAAGACATCCACTGCTGCAAGTGCTTTTCCCAGGATTCCAACCACTTTCTCTTCATTTTCACCCCTCCTCCTACTTGTTCTGCCACTGACTCATTCTATTAAGGAGAAAGAGTGGTCATTCCTTTTGGCGTGTAGAAAAATAGAAAGGCATCCGCCTGCCGCGATGCCTTTTTATGTTCAGGAAGGAGCAGAAACGCTTCCTTCCATCTGTAGCAGGTATTCTTTTTTATCTATACCCGATCCATATCCTATCATTTTTCCATTGCTTCCAATCACACGGTGGCAGGGAATGACAAGAGAAACAGGGTTTTTGTTGTTGGCCATGCCCACAGCCCGGACTGCCTTCGGAGACTGTACTGCTTCGGCGATATCTTTATAGGACCTCGTTTCCCCGTATGGAATATCGTACAGGGCGTTCCATACTGCTTTTTGAAATGCGGTGCCGTATAAATCCAGCGGGACATCAAAAGAATGACGGCGTCTGTCAAAGTATTCATGGAGCTGCATGAGGATGCCGTGAGTGTCGGAACTATCTTTTTCCCACCGGCTGGAAAGTCTGTAACGATTCAACCAAGGTTTGATCTGCTCTATGACATCTTCAGCCCTCCCGTAATGCAGCACACACAGTCCCGACGACGTGGCTGCAGTGGTAATCCATCCGACGGGGCTTTTCATTTCCTGGTACAACAAAGGCTGCGGTGTGCTCATACCATCATCTCCTTATGGAACAGCGTGCGGGGCTTTGGCGCTCGCAATTTCCTCCTGCACATCCTCCTCCGATTCGTGCTGCTCTGCCTCATACAAAGCTTCTACTGCTTCTTTGGTTCCGATCTGGCCGAGCGACCAGGCAGCTGAACCCCGGATGACCGGCCGCGGATCCCGGTGGAGCACGTGAACAAGTGAATCCAATGCTTCTTCCGCTTTATACGTACCCAGAGCGAGAACGGCATTGCGCTGTATCGGCTTCTTCCCCCGCCACGAACCGGCGATAGGACCAAATGTGTTTTTAAACTCACGGTTGCTGATCGTAAGAAGCGGCTCCAGACTGGGCTTGACCACTTCCGGATCCGGCTCGAATTCTTCATGCTGATGGTGGTCCATTCCTTTATTTTCCGGACATACCGTCTGGCACGTGTCACAACCGTAGAGCCGGTTGCCGATTTTTTTGCGGAACCGTTCCGGCAGGGATCCCTTAGTCAACGTTAAATAGGCAATACACTTCCCTGCATCAAGCTGGCCCCCTTGAACGAGAGCTCCAGTCGGACAGGCATCCACACACTTGTTGCACGTGCCGCATTGATCCGTGATCTCTTTATCCGGTTCCAGCGAAAGTGTGGTGATCATCTCTCCAAGATACACATACGACCCAAATTCCGGTGTAATAATCGCACAGTTTTTGCCGCTCCAACCGATGCCGGCCCGTTCGGCAACCGCCCGGTCGGAGAGCTCCCCGGTATCGACCATCGACTGGTTCCGTGCCTCTGGGGCAATTTCCTGGATATAATCCTCCAGCTTCTGTAGACGATCCTTCAGCACATTATGATAATCCACCCCCCAGGAAGCACGACAGAACATGCCGCGCCGGTCACCTTTCCTGCTTTTCGGTTCATTTTCCATTTTGGAAGGATATGCCAGAGCAATCGAAATAATCGTCTTTGCTTCGGGCAGCAAACGCTCCGGTTCGGTCCGTTTCTCAATATCCGGTTCTTCAAATCCGGAATGGTACTGAAGGCGCTGCTGTTCAATCAGCCTGTCCTTTAACGTGAGGAAAGGATCTGTCGAAGCAAAACCGATTTTGTCAATCCCGATTTCTTTGCTGTAGGCAGCAATCTTTTCTTTAAGTTCTGCTCCTGTCATCATTTCGCTCCCTTCTTTTATCTTTTATATCGAATATTGGATATGGTACACTTTACGCAACAATTGGCAGCAGAGGTGAGAATATGCTCTTTTCGCTTGATAAAAACCTATTTAAAAGGGTACCTGATCTTAAGATCGGTATTATTGTATATGAAAATATTGTCGTGGGTGATTCGCCCTCTATGTTGAAAGGTCGTCTCGAATACTTCCAGGAAACCGTGCGCACCGACCTGGATGAACGTCCCGTCGATGAGTACGAAGGCGTCAAAGAGTGGCGCAGCATCTTCCGGGATCTCGGCATCGATCCTAAACGGTACCGTCCTTCCCACGAAGCGTTATTAAGACGAATCAGCAATGGAAAAGATCTCCCGTTTATTCACTCAGCAGCAGATGTGAACAACTTCTTTTCGCTTCAATATGACATGCCGGTCGGTATTTATGACGGACATGCCTTGAATGATTATATCAAAATCAGACTGGGACAGGAAGAGGAGGCAATGGAAGGGCTGAATGGACGGATGAACAACATGGAAGGTAAATTAGCCGGTTTTGATAAGAGAGGCCCCTTCGGCAGTCCTATTGTTGATGCCGCCCGAACAATGACGACGACAGATACAACAAACGCTGTCCAAATCTTTTATATTCCCCCTTCCCTTCCGCAGGATGAGGCAGAACAGCTTCTCCAGGCTGCTTCCAATATGTTTATTCAGCTTCACAGCGGGAGCAACAGTATTTATCTTCTGGATCAAAACAAAACGAACTTTCAACATGCTCCTCATTGATAAAAAAGCTTCCGCCGTAAGGGATTATCCCATGCAGCGGAAGTCTTCCATTACATCATTTTTTCTGAAACCCTTTTCTTATCATGGCATAGCTGACTGATAACGTACCTTCCGACTCTTACGTTTTTTCATTATCCATGCGGGGTATAAACAAATATAGACGATAAAAAGGAGGTTGTTCCATGACTGAAACGGGATATCGGAATAAAAACAAAAAAGTCCGTACCACCTCAGATCCACCGCCTACCATTCATGAAGACCTCATACCGTTGGAAGATTTAAAGATCGAAGAAAAAGAGATGAAGCAAAAGCATAAATCTAAAAACTCCTCCTCTTCTGATAAAAAACAGGAGTAAAGTGTAAACAAAACCCCCGTCACGTATTTACGGTGAAACGGGGGTTTTTCATATTGGCTTTATAATAACATAAAATAAAAAACCATCCACACATTAAAGGGAAAGGTTTTAAAGCATAAATCATAGCTATAAGCATGGTAGCGGTGGTGGGACTCGAACCCACACTCCGAAGAACACGATTTTGAGTCGTGCGCGTCTGCCAGTTCCGCCACACCGCCATCCTGTTAAGTACCAAATTAAAATTGGTGCCGAGGGCCGGACTTGAACCGGCACGGTTGGTAGACCAACCGCAGGATTTTAAGTCCTGTGTGTCTGCCCATTCCACCACCCCGGCAGAGGTAGATGTGAAGTGGAGGCGGTACCCGGATTCGAACCGGGGAATAAGGGTTTTGCAGACCCGTGCCTTACCACTTGGCTATACCGCCATGTGGTACCATATGATACCCATGCACATATTGTGATAACTGGAGCGGAAGACGGGATTCGAACCCGCGACCCCCACCTTGGCAAGGTGGTGTTCTACCACTGAACTACTTCCGCATGTGGCTGGGCTAGCTGGATTCGAACCAGCGCATCACGGAATCAAAATCCGATGCCTTACCGCTTGGCTATAGCCCAAATTGTAGAATGGGGCGATTGATGGGAGTCGAACCCATGCATGCCGGAGCCACAATCCGGTGCGTTAACCACTTCGCCACAACCGCCATTTTAAAAAAAGAAATAAAAATGGCAGGGGTAGTAGGAATCGAACCCACATTGACGGTTTTGGAGACCGCTGTTCTGCCTTTGAACTATACCCCTGTTTTAAAATGGTGGAGGGGGACGGATTCGAACCGCCGAACCCGAAGGAGCGGATTTACAGTCCGCCGCGTTTGGCCAACTTCGCTACCCCTCCATTTTTTCAAAAATGGTGCCGGCCAGAGGAATTGAACCCCCAACCTACTGATTACAAGTCAGTTGCTCTGCCAATTGAGCTAGACCGGCACAAAAATGGTGGCTCGAGACGGAATCGAACCGCCGACACGAGGATTTTCAGTCCACTGCTCTACCGACTGAGCTATCGAGCCATCTTATGCTGCCTTTTTGGTTAAAGGCTGAATAGTAAGTAAATGGCGGGCCTGACGGGAATCGAACCCGCGATCTCCTGCGTGACAGGCAGGCATGTTAACCGCTACACCACAGGCCCTTTTTGAAAAGAATAAGCTGCGAATCTCTTCGTCAACTGCGTTCGTGTCGTCAGGTCACGTACTGAGGTACGTTCCCTCCTCCACTCTCTTGTTTCCTCGACCTTCTTGCTTCTTCTTTCCAAAAGCAAGGAGGCAAATCTCAGCGTCAGCTGCGTTCGCATCGTCAGGTCACGTACTGGAGTACGTTCCCTCCTCTACTCTCTTGCTTCCTTGACCTTCTTGTTTCTTCTTTCAAAAAGGTAAGGTCAGACGAATGTCGATGTCAACTTCGTTCGTGTCGTCAGGTCACGTACTGGAGTACGTTCCCTCCTTCACTCTCTTGTTTCCTCGACCTTCCTGCTTTTTCTTTCCAAAAGCAAGATGGAAAAACACTGTTTCAGCTTTTGCTGCGTTTGAAGTATGTTTATTGAAAATTGGTTGCGGGGGCAGGATTCGAACCTGCGACCTCCGGGTTATGAGCCCGACGAGCTACCGAACTGCTCCACCCCGCGATGTGTTTTATCATGGTGGAGGGTGACGGGATCGAACCGCCGACCTCCTGCTTGTAAGGCAGATGCTCTCCCAGCTGAGCTAACCCTCCATATGTAAATGGTGACCCGTACGGGATTCGAACCCGTGTTACCGCCGTGAAAGGGCGGTGTCTTAACCACTTGACCAACGGGCCTTTCTTTATGTAATGAAATGGCGGAGAGCGAGGGATTCGAACCCTCGAGACGGCTCAACACCGCCTACACGATTTCCAATCGTGCTCCTTCGGCCACTCGGACAGCTCTCCAGGTTGGCTCCACAGGCAGGATTCGAACCTGCGACCGATCGGTTAACAGCCGATAGCTCTACCACTGAGCTACTGTGGAATATGTAGTATATTTCTTTTATAATGTGATACTTGAGCATCTTAACATTTCAAAAAGAAAATGTCCAGCCTGGCGGCGTCCTACTTTCACAAAGGGTTGCCCCTTCATTATCATCGGCGCTGGAGAGCTTAACTTCCGTGTTCGGCATGGGAACGGGTGGGACCTCTCCGCCGTCGCCACCAGACCTGGTGCCCTTTAGCGGGCTTTTTGTTGGGCAGGGAACGATGTTCCCTCAAAACGACATAACGAATGCTTGAGCCTTGAATCGAACCACCATCTTCAGGATAAGCCCTCGACCGATTAGTATCTGTCAGCTGCACGTGTCACCACGCTTCCACCTCAGACCTATCAACCTGATCATCTCTCAGGGGTCTTACTCACTTCATGTGATGGGAAATCTCATCTTGAGGTGGGCTTCAT
>NZ_FOTY01000052.1 GCF_900114715.1 Salibacterium qingdaonense | reverse complement strand
GTTGGAAAAAGACATCACCGCGGGATTCTTCTATCCAGTCAAAATCATTTTTTCCCTGAGAGAGAAGACCGAGATAGCTGTACACGACATCGCCGTGGGAAATGGCGGCCGACGATGTTAAGCCGGGCATAGATAAGGAATGGAGACGTTTATGTAAGGTCAAGGATTGAAGAAGTTCCCCTATCAAGAGAAGTCCACTGGCAGATATAATATAATTATCCGTTAATTGGATATCAAATCGACGTTTCATTTTTTCACCTTCCGGGTGCATTCATCCAATAAGATGAATAGGATCTTAACCCCTATTTTATCAAGGTTTTGAAGGGTATGTCGAAAGATATTATCACGGATTCAGGTATGTACTAAATAGTTAGAAAGGAGTTCTTAAGTTGGAGAATATTATTAGAACTTTATAATTAACCAATATACATTAAAAGAAACGAGGGTCGACTGCAATGAATGAAATAGATTTGTTAATTAAAACCCTTGAAAGAAAGGATATGGCTAGTATAGTTAAATACTTTCATATCAGAGTTGATGGTTTCCAAAAAAGCTTTCACAATGCGCCTTCTACAAAATTAAAAACAGCAATCTATAATGAGCTAACGAATTTTTCGAAGAAAAAGAAGAAACCCAAGGTAAAATTGAATGATATTCACAAATATTTAAGTGAATGTGCCATTAGTAATAATCCTAATCTTAAAAATGTAAATTTTGAGGAACTAGGAATTATTGCTGAAATGGGGTGGAAAAATGAATCAGCTACAATTTTAGCCATACTTTACACTAAGTTTGACGACATTTATTTTGAGAATTTAAACAAGATTAAAGACAACATAGAAAACAAGCAGTTTATATTAAATGGGATCGTAGACCCTTTATCATTAGACGATAAATTAAAGATACTATCTGAAAAGCTAATTTCTAAAAAAGATACTTATAATCGACTTAAAGAATATGTGGAATCAGTAAAAAAAGAAAAGGGTGAAGAACTTTTTGGAACTTTGAGCGAGAACGTAAATAAAAATGGAATTCAATCTTTTATACAGATATTATCCAACACGGACGAATCAAATAAAGTTGATGTGATTTTAGCTTTTTTGATAGAAAAAGAGCGCTATAGAGAAACTGATTTCCAACCCTTTTTACATTTTGTACTAAGTTGGTTTGATAAAAAAACATTAGATGCAGAGTTGGAACGAAATAAAATATTAGCTGAGGAAAGAGATGATCTAGCAACTAGTCTAAATGATGCTAAATACTTCAATAATGAGTTGAGTCAATTGCAAAATAATTACGACAATTTATTAAAAAAACACCAATCACTTATAGAAAATTACAATGATATATTAAAAGAAAAAGGCATGCTAGAAAATCAAATTAGCGCCCTGCATCCTTTTAATGATTATTTTAAAGAACTTTCAACTTCTAAGAATATATTAATCATGACAAATGAAACTTCAATATTTAAAAACACACCACTTAGCGAATGTACAATAGGCATAGATGATTTATCAAAAAATATAAGAAAAAAAAATACAGCCCCTTATAAAAGTAAAACTATATTCATAACTAGAATGTCCTTTCCAACTTCAAGGGAATGGAATAAAACTAGAAAGTTTTTTGAACAAAATAATCTACCTTTCTATGAATTAGCTGGTTATGGGCTTGAAGACTATATACCTCAAATTATAGAAAGTCTATTTAAAGGAGAATACGAATTTTATGGAATCGATTATTCAAGGCCACTTAAGTAGAGAAAATAAAAATAAGATTGAAAATTGCTTTATGATTGGCAAATTAGCTGAAGATGGCTCTTCTATACCTTTCTCATTAGGAAAAGAACCTGAGAAATCTGTATCAGTGCTTGCACAGCGCACAGACAGTATCGTTTTTTTTATTGAACCTTTATCAGATGACCCCGAATTGTTACTCAATACATTAGGAAAAGAAAGTAAAGAAGTATATATTTCATTTGATAACAATAACCTTAGGTATTTAGACCGATATAACTACCAAAAACAAGACGATCGTGTGAGCTTTTTACGTGAACATTTTAAGAATAAACTTATTTTGTTTAAACCTGTTTTAAATTACGATAAAAAAAGAGACCAATATCATTACAATTTCCACATCATATTAGATGAAGAAGCAAGATCCCCTGAAGAATTAACTAATACTTGGTACTCACCAATACCTATTATGACTTCATCCTTTACATCAGGTCGTTTTGAAAAAAAGTTAATCGAAAAAAAACCTATTCAGTTAAAAAACTATAACCATGCTTTATCTCTCCCTCAATTTATTGTTTGTGATGATCATCTATACTTAATTAAGGATGAATCAGCACTAAAAAAATATACTAATGAAAATGTTTATTTATGTGAAAACCCTAATAAGATAAAGCGTATTGAGCTGCCAAAAGATTATGATTCCAGTATGAAAGTATTTCATCAGGATGTCGCATTCTTTCCTCAAGAAAAAGTGATGGATTGGATTGACGATGTAGAAGAAAACGGCATGGTAATAACAGAAAAAATTGAGGATAATGATTTCATAGATGAAAGTACGGAGACGCAAGATTCATTAAATACAGATACGTTAGAATTAAACAACGAAGAAGGTAATAACTTTGTTCAGGAGAATGACTTCTTACTACGATTAGACTACTTAGCTCGTATGAAAAAACTTCATTATTCACTAGATGACCTCTATAATTTTCACACTGCACTTAAAACTTCTAATTTCACCATATTAGGTGGGATGTCGGGAACAGGTAAAACAGAATTAGCTAGATTATATGCAGAAGCGCTCAAGATGGAAGAAGGAGACAACCTTCTTCATATCTCTGTTCAACCGTCATATACCGAACCGAGTGATTTATTAGGTTTCTTAAATCCACAAACTGGCGTGTTTCTAGAAAGTGAAATAGGCTTAGTATCTTTTCTTCATAAAGCTAGTAAGGAAACAGATAAAATGCATATGGTTCTTTTTGATGAAATGAATTTAGGACAAGTTGAGCATTATTTTAGTGACTTCATTTCAATCTTAGAATTAGAGGGAGAAGCTAAGAGGTTGCGGTTATTTAATAAGAAATCTCAATGTGTCCAGGAACACTTGCAAGACGGCATCCCAATTCTAAACAATGTTTTGTTTGTCGGAACTGCCAATTTCGATGAAACCACGAGAGATTTCTCCAATCGTATGCTGGATAGAAGTAATGTCATCATTTTAGAAAAGCAATCTTTCATTGAAGCTCAAAAATATGAAACTGATGACATTAAGAGTCTTAGTGACTATGAGCACCAAGAAAAGAATAATATAAAAAAGCCTTGATCATAAAATTGAGTCTATCAATTATAATTCTTGGATCAAGGGGCAAAAGACGCTTTCATCGCTTGAACAAATTGAACTTATGATTTTGGAAAACTTACATGAAGAAATTAGCAGTTATGATTCTCAAACAGGAGTTTCCTTTCGAATAGCCAAACAGATTGGTCATTACTTAGAAAACATTCCTAGAGATGAAACCGGAAATTTACTTTTATCAAGGTCTACTGGTTTTGACTATCAAATTAAACAACGAATCCTATCAAAAATACGTGGACACAAAGAGCAAATAGGTGACCTAGTGGGTGAATATGACATAAACAATAAATATACACATGGTCGCATAGGAAGCATTTTATCAGACGAAAATATAAGGTGCACCAAATCAATCGATTATCTTGAACAAAAGGCGAAAGAGTTGATGCGCAATGGCTATACGTTGTAACAATGAAATATTACCCATTAGTATTCATTTTGAAGATAGAAATGGTAAATCCTATCATATCAATGAAATTTGGGATAATAATAAAAAAATCAACGCAAATAATATTCCCATTTTAAAAGAAAATGCAATGATTAATGCTCGTTTTTATGGAGATGGACTAAGTGATTTCGATGAAGAAGCAGTTTGCAAAATCCAAACTAGTCTTTTCAATGATTTAAGTAGTGATGAAGTGAAACAATTTAATATGAGTACTACAAAGGAAAAATTTCATAGCATCTACGATGGTAGTAGTAACAATAATGAACCCTTCCCCTGGAGAATGGGAGTGTACTTTTTAGAAATATTATACAAAGGAAAAAAATATTATGGGGGAATTAATGTTCTTCCACATCACCTTGATAAATCACAGGTAGAAGAAGTTCATAATTTCTTGAATAATGAGGTTGAGGGTCTAATTTACGATTTTGTTTATAGTAACAAAGAAAAAACTGATAACTTTGACTATGATCTACCTAAATACTGGTACTATAATTACGCTAGAAAGTTGGCCGCTAATTTTCACGATTTTATGTATGCAATATCGACTATTATTAAAAACCCTACTGACCGAATTATCTCTCAATATAAACCTTCTTTAAAACATGGAAAAGTAGATAAAAAAAGTATAAGATGGTCATATTCAAATAAGGGTGCTACTATGAACAGCGGTTCCATAAATCAGCAGTACACTTTAAGTAAAACAAAGGTAACATCTTACAATGAATCCAAAGAAAACCAATGGGTTAAGAATATTCTTTTATTGTGGGAAAAAGATGTCTTCGAAGTATCCAGATATATAAACAATGACATTGTTCTTATTCAACACAAGAAAAACAAACAACAAAAAGAATTAGATGAACTAAAACATCAACAAACTACCTATAATAAAAAAAGAGATATTGCAAAGGCTCAAATGAATGATTTCCGTACACGAATATCTATGATTGAATCGGAAATCAATAAATCTAAAAGACAAATATTGCAATTACAAAAATGGCATGAACTCCTTAAAACAATGGAAAATAAGTTAGTTTACTTTTTAAATAAAACTTTTCTCTATGAAATACATAGAGGAATGCGTAAACCGTTCTTAAAGAAATACCATTATCACAGAATAGACACTATTTTTAACGAACTTAAATCAATTAAAGAAGAAACAGGAGAACAACATCAATTAACACAAATCCTTAAACCAACGTGGCAAATTTATGAGTATTACTGCCTTTTTAAGACAATCAATATTTTAAAAAAAATGGGGTTTATTTTAATTGAAGGTTTAGATGAAGATATAATAAATTTGTATTTCGATGATCAAATCCAACAAGGTACAAAATTTATCTTTAGAAAAAACGACATAGTTATACACATATGGTATGATCATTATCATGCAGGTACGTCAAATATCGCCAAATCACGTAATGAGTTTTTTTATACTAACTCTTCACACAGAAAACCTGACATGAAAATGGATTTTTTTCAAGAAAGAAATGGTGATGTAGTTTTACTCGGTACAATTGTTTTTGATTCTAAATTCAGCAGACTTAGGGATATTTACAATCAAAATTATATGAATAAAACTACCGAACAACTATTAAGTTATTACATCTTTTTTTACAATGAAAAAAAGGATAGAAAAGGATCAGTAGTTGATAAAGTTGTTTGTATGTATGCAGGCGATGAAAGTGAAAATGACAACGTTGAATTTAACGATATCTCATTCGTGAAATTTCATCCATCCAAACTAAGTTCAGGTGATGAAGCTATTGGGGAATCTCAAATTTTTAATATAATAGAAACTACTCTGTCTAACTATTAATAAGTAGTGGTGTGTCAATGTTCTTTTAATAAGTTTTTGCGATTCTTATTCCAGCATTGCACTCTTCATTAACCTTACAAGACACTTTTTCTGCGTCTTGCATTTGACAGGTGTATAACTTCTATATACTAGTCAACAGTGGACATGAAGACAATACAAGCCTAAAAATTTGCTGAGATAAAGTTCATTATTTTAACGCTTTTGTCTTGGAGTAACGCACTTAAAAAATTATCTTTTACATTAGAAAGTAGGTTAACAGATGTAGTTGCCGATTTGTACAGAAGGGATAGATACCATTAAGATTTCTATCCCTTTCAAAATAAAGTTATTCCTTGTTTGTTGACGTTATTAAAAAATTCACTGGTAATTTAGCGGCAAACTTTAATATGGCATAAGTGAACACGTAAGAAAGAAAAAGACCGATACCGAGTGTCCGCCCATTTTCTACACCAGTCCGTTCTCCTGCAAATGCATATATCAGATGGACTAGATTATTTTCCCAGTTGATGCCTTCCATCACAACTACAAATACAGGAATCGAGAATAGAAGCAACCATGGCATAAAAGAAGTAATTTGATGGAGATTTGCTGTAATATGAAAAACGGCTCCAATCATAGTCGCGGTAAGCAGAGACAGAATCAGCAGCAAAGGCACATACCACGGTGATGTTGGATGGTAAAACCAACGCTGGTAAAACACCTCACTAACCCCCGAAAATAACATTAACCCCGAAAACAAAACCAAAAACTAAATATGCCAACGAAAATCGATGTTTTCATTCTCATATTGTTGTCACCTCCCTCACTTTTTAGCACAGTTTACTACATCATTTATATGAAACCATAGAGTGATTTTTATTGCAGAATATTGAACGCTGGGGTCTACATCTTCCGATACCTATGCGGGAAGTTGGCACTTTTTTCTTATTTCATATGTACTTTTGGAAGATCTGGTCAAAATACAGGGTAAGAAAGAATGTCGGTCTTACAACACAGGAGGAACGTGATGGAGGAGCTGGATTTGCACCATATTTTTTCGCTGGGTCTGATTTTGGTAATGATTGCTGCGGGAACGACGGCGATCGCGAAGAAAGGCAGCCAGCCGTACCCGATTGTGCTCGTTATCGTCGGCACGATCATCGGTCTTATCGATATCCCGGTCATGGAACCTTTGATTACCTTTATCACCGAGGGGGAGGTGTTTCACTTTATCGTGATCACGCTGTTTCTGCCTGCCTTACTCGGTGAAGCGGCGCTGAAGCTGCCTTCTTCCCAGTTAAATGAAAATAAAAAACCGATTATCGCGTTAGTACTCATCGGCATCCTGGTGTCCTTTGGCGTTATTGGGTTTTCGTCCATGTGGGTGTTGCAGTTGTCGATTCCCGCGGCATTTGTATTTGCTGCTGTGATGAGCGCCACGGATCCGGTCAGTGTGCTTTCGATCTTTAAAACTGTCGGGGTAAACGAGAGGCTTTCAACGGTGATTGAGGGGGAAAGTTTATTCAATGACGGGGTGGCTGTGGTTCTTTTTAATATATCCGCTTTTTCCCTGCTCACGTATACCGATCTGGGGATGGTTGGAGCGGCACACGGGTTGTGGGAATTTGTGAAAGTGGTATCTCTTGGTTTCATCATCGGCGGTGCCCTGGGATATGTTGTCTCCCTTCTCACCAAATATTTTGATGATTATCCGCTTGAAATACTATTCAGCCTCCTCCTTTTTTACGGTTCGTTTATACTCGCGGAAACGATTCATGCCTCCGGAGTCATTGCCGTCGTGACGGCGGCGTTGATTCTGGGGAATTACGGGGCCGAAATCGGGATGAGCCCGGCCACTAAATTAAACATCAGCAGCTTTTGGGACGTAGCGGCCCTCCTTGCCAACTCCCTTGTCTTCTTAATGGTGGGGCTCGAAATTACCCGGATTGACATCACGGACAAATGGGGCTTGATGTTTGCCGCGATTGTCATCGTTCTTCTTGCCAGAAGTGCGGCGGTGTACTCCAGCTTATTATTTGTAAAAGAAGCCCCGCCGCGGTGGATGCACATTCTGAACTGGGGCGGTTTAAAAGGGTCACTCTCCATCGCTCTCGTGCTCAGCCTTCCACGAGACTTCACAGGCCGGGAAGAGCTGTTAATCATGGCGTTCAGCGTGGTTTTATTTTCCCTTGTCGGACAGGGGCTGACGATTAAACCGCTGATATCCCGGATCGGAGTGAATAAAAAAGAGGAAGGCAACAAAGAATTTGAAGCACTCCTCGCCCGTGTGTACCGGTATAAAAATGCCGTTGCCGAAATAACCAGAGTGAAGGAAAACTTATTTCTGACCGACACCGCAACGAGAGAAATGTTGGATGAATACGAAAATACACTGGAGACACTGCAGGAAAAAATGGAACATCTTTTCCAAACCCATCCCCACCTAAAAGAAAAGCAGCAGGCCACCCTGCTGCGGCATTCCCTGTATGCGCAGCATGAGGCCGTGGAACGCTTGGTAAAAGAAGACATCATTTCGAATGAAGCGGGCGAAAAGGAACTCGATATCATTACAAATAAGCTCGTGGAATTAGAGAGTGAGTAGGTGCTGAAAGCAGGAGAAATAAAATAATGGCACGAGCAGAAGGGGGAAGGCCTGCCCGCGCCGGAGAACGGTTTACTGCGTATCCATCATGAGGTTGTTATTCGAAGGAAGAACGTGGGTGGCAAGATACATATGAAAATAATATTCGCAGAAAGCCAGAACGGCAGCGGCGATCACCGCTCCTGCTGCGGGGACCTCTACTCCAGGGATAACGGCCCCCGCTCCCCACAACAGAATAAACGCAAGCACAAAATCCGCCAGCACCGCAGGAACATTCTGGATTTTCGGCAGAATAAACATATCTCCAGGGTAGGAAACTGCCCCCACAATGACGGTAAGAAGCAGGACCGATAAGAACGAAACGCCGTATATAATGCCAAGAATCAGAAACAGCACAATAAGAGTCATTATTCCTTTTATCAAAAGCGCTTTCGCGTGCTCCATAAGGAACCTCCTTTCGTTCTTTATAGTTTCCTTTTCCCATATCCTGTATTCGTTCTGAGTACGGCGGACGACTTTTACCACTTATGCCATCTTTTTTACCACCTTTTGCGGATAAATGTACCACTTTATGTGGTGCTTTTTACCACTTTCAAAAAACGGGTGAAACCAGTATTTTTGTGGTTTCACCCGTTTTTCATTATTGTTTCTACAAGAGAGCGTTGCTCTCTTCCTGTTCCTTTTCTTGTTGAACGCCAAAACGTTCCCGCATGGATACTTTTCCATCAAGAAAAATGTCATACGAATCATGGACAATACGGTCTAGAATGGCTTCTGCCAAGGTGCCGTCTCCCAGCTTTTCAT
>NZ_FOTY01000060.1 GCF_900114715.1 Salibacterium qingdaonense | reverse complement strand
AAAATGAAATACTTATGCATCTGCGGGCGCTCAAAAAGGTGAAAAAGGACATCTCCCTGCACGATCCGATAGGAAGTGATAAAGAAGGCAATGAATTGCCCCTAATATGTTATACGTAATTAGGAGCAAAGGTATGAGGGAGGCGGGGATAAATCACAAGTTCGAAGTCATCTAAACGCTGCTGTTTGTTTTTGGTGTAAACGGCTTTCTCGATTACTGACTTGAGAAGGGCGTTTTTCTTTTTGATGTCGTCTGTCTTCTGATATAAGTCAAGGACGTGCTCGACATGGGGAATAATGTTTTCCTGGGCTGCTTCTCTTTCCTGCAGCAGTTCCATCTCTGATTGAGCGTTGGCGATGTTTGTGTTGATGTCATTCATACGGTCGGAGATATTTTGCGATCTTTCCAGAAAGGTTTCCTCATCATACACTCCGCGTTCCAGAAAGTCGTGCAGTTTAAGCTTCTGTTTGTTCAGTTCCTTTAATTCTTTCTCCATGGATTGAATGGAGTTCTGTAAGATCTCAAGCTCGTTGGCATCTTCGTTTGCCGTGTTATCCTCATTTCCATGGTCCCAGTCGGCTTTATAGCGATCCAGCCAGTCCTGAAGACCATTCAATACTTTCTGCTCCACGAATTCAATTTTGGAGCTGCGGCAGCCGCAATTTTTAGCGTTATTACACATGACGAATATTTTACCATCTGTGTAAGGGCGACGGACCATGGTTTTCTCACAGTACCCACATTTAACAATACCGGCAAGGGGATTGGTTACGCGCCCACCTAACTGGTAGGGGACATGGTATCTCACTTTCAAAATATCCTGGGCTTTTTCATATAATTCCATGGATACAAGAGGTTCGTGCTTTCCTTCAACGTCCACCCATTCATTACGAGGACGCGTCCGCGTGTCTTTAGTTTTCCCTGGTGTCGTGGACTTTTTAATATCCTTGCGCTTCCACTGCAACCGTCCGGCGTATACAGCGTTTTTAATGATGTTGAGGACAGCGCTTGGCTCCCACAGTTTCCCTGTGTAGGAAGGAGCGCTCATTTCATTGAGACGGTTTGCTATCTCAGCGCTGCCCAGGCGTTGATTGGAGTTATCCTCTGTATACCAGGCAAATATCTTTCTCACAATCGGCGCTTGGTCAGGGTGGGGAACAAGGGTGCGGTGCTTTCCATCTTTGTAGATTTCATATCCGTAGGGTGCATTTGTAGCGATGTAATTGCCTTCTTCAATGGAGCGGAGGCGGCCACCCTGCAGCCGGCGGTTAATGATTTTAAGCTCTTTCCGGGACATGAAGGTTTCAAACTCGGTGTATTCCTCATCCCATTCATCGGAAAGGTCATACGCTTTCCGTGTGGTGATGATTTTTGTTTTAGCAGTGCGGAAGGTGTCCAGTATCAAGCCTTGTTCCTGCATGTTGCCGCGGCCTAAGCGGTCAATATCCATGACGAGCACGGCATCATATTTATGATTTTCAACCTCTTTAAGCAGTTCAAGCATTTCGGGGCGGTGGACCAGGCTTTCCCCGGACACGATTTCCTGGCGGATCTTGGTGACGTTAAGGTTTAGTTTCTTGGCTATTTTGAAGAGGGCATTCTTATGTTTGGCTAAGGTTTCTCCATCGCCGCGGGCTTCTGCTTCGAGATCGGCACGGGATTTACGTAAGTACATACAGACGCTTTGCATAGTTATGATCACTCCTATCTTATTTGTATTGATTAGAATTAGCGATAGAAGACTGAAGTGATATCAGGGTTTAATAATTCTTCTACATCTTTAAAAAGCATGATAAAATATTCTGTTTCATCCAGCATGGCGGGGGTGTACCATCTCAGATTGTTCCATAATAAGCGTACAGAATTGCACGAGTTCGACGATGAGGACGTTATCACTTACAGGTGAAGGGACGGTTGATCTGACAAACATTCTTCTCGATAAATACAAGCAGACATCTACTTAAAATAAGAAGGGCAGTCCACATGGATCAGCCGCATAAAATGTCACGAGGTGATGCACCAATGACTGACAAATATCAAGATCAATCCATGGAGTATTACGATGGAAACACAAAGATCAAGATTGTTGATCCAGGCCCGGTTCCTCCTGAAAAAGTGGAACGCATTTTAGAACAGTTTCACGGCGTTGGGTGGTCGATATGGAAAGATCTTTCTATCGAAGAACAAAAAGCTATCAATGCAGAATACGACAAGAAGCGGGCTTATTAAGCATGCGCGGATGGATAAGAAAACGATTCTACGACATCTACTTTCTAAGATCACCAGATTCAGCATTTGAAGAATGCAAAGCAACATGAAGCCACTATGTTCCGTCTCATTGAGTTTCGGGTATTCTTTACGCCACTATCACGCATTACACCGGCGACGAAAAATGCGGTGCAGGGAGGGTGTAAATCGATTTCTATCTATGACTTTCAGATTTATGCAGAGTTTAGTGAGACAGGGCAGAGGTGTTCCTTTGGATTATTTGTCTGTGGTGGACAATCATGCGGAGAAAGTAACCAGTTAAGAACAATAAAAAAGCCGCCCCTCTTGGAACGGCTAATCTTAAAGCAAGTATATTAGGAAGTAGGTATATTCCTTAACCCCATAATCAACATTAATGGTTATCGGCTAACTCATCCCTATCTGCTGCCCTTGGCGGCTCCTCCATCCATCCGTGTTTGATCATGATTTTAGCTCCGCTGTTCGAGAATTTTGCGATTTCAGCCATCAGTCTGCCATACATAACACCGATATCCCTTCGTGGACTCATGGACATGCTTGAACCGTAATATCCAAGACTAAGGGCGGTTAAGGTCGAAGAATAAAACATCATTTTTTTATCCGAAAAAATATAAGTCGTTGACTCTGTGACTTCAGAGTCTAACATCATCGGGCTGGGTAAATCATTTTTTTTCAAATAAGATTCAAATACCGCACAGTGTTTTTGAGCAATTTCTTTACCCTTTAAAAAATATTGAGCCACTTCGTCGTTCTGGGCCACTTGGCTGTAGCCCATCATCGTAGCGGATCCCAACGCATTTCTTAGGAAATTGGCATAAAGATTCGATATTTCTATTCCTGTTAACGGTCTTCTTTCTCCCAAATATCCAGTTAAAAAACCTTGGTCTTTAACATAGTCAAACGTTTCCGGTTTAGGAAGATAAGGGGGCCTGTTATATAACCCTTTTGACAATAATACATCATTGGTCCACTTAATGATTTTGTCTGACTCTTTGAGGCAGGCACTGAAAAATTGATAAATGTCCTCCCTCACAACCAAACTAACAGCCATACTGTAATTGTTTAATCCGATTTTTCCTAATTGATTAAGCGTATTTAAATAATATATGTCGGTGAATAAACGGGGTGCTGAAATATCAACGTCTTTTTGCAGGTTAAACCCATAAGGAACTGGATAATTTTCCTCCATAAAAAACTGACTAATGCTGTTAACATGAGATTCAGACACGTTTTTGGCGTATTGTAATATTTCCTTTATTTCATCATCTTTGACTGTGTTTAATTCGTGTACCAGGTGACAAATCGCAGCACAGTCATTCATATATGTCACCCATAATTGTGAGATTTCTACGGAAGTTAATGAAATGTTACGTTTTGCCAATGGAATCCCTACTTTTTAAGTGTATACTTTAGTTATAGCTTGTACAGTCTTTAATACACTTATTCTGATAAAATTATTTTTAATATGAGATGTTAACGCCCGTATGTATCCTTATCAAGAAGATGTCAGGCGGTATGTCATGCTGCATCCTTTTCTTTTAAAGACATCTATTTAAGAAGGAAACCAGGAGAACATATACATATAACAACAGAAGGGCAATGAAATTTCTCTCATCGATGTGCTTGAGGAAGACGGTCCTGATGTGGCCGATCTGATTCAGCTGAATATGGAAAAAAAGCAGGTCGTTGC
>NZ_FOTY01000021.1 GCF_900114715.1 Salibacterium qingdaonense | reverse complement strand
ATAATCGCAGTGAACGTTCGATGAAACCTTTTGTGATCGGCCGCAAAAATTGGCTTTTTTCCCAAACACCCCGCGGCGCTCAAGCGAGCGCCATCATTTACAGCATTATCGAAACGGCGAAAGAAAATCATCTCCATCCGTTTCCCTATCTAACCTATTTATTTGAGACGCTGCCCCAGCAGCAGGAAGATGCTTCCTTGGATGAATGGCTTCCCTGGTCTACGCAGCTTCCAGAACGCTGCCGCATTCCTGTCCAATCATAGCCCTGTTTTATAAACGACAAATCCCCATCCTTTTATCAAGGTGGGGATTATTTGACGCTTACGTGGATCGAGTACCTTTCTTTTCCGCCTATAAGAATCATCCTGCCACTCCCAATACAGGGAACATTAGCACCTCCTTTTTTATTCCTATATATAATATAATTTTGACCAATCATTAAAAGCGGTTTTGCTTACTCGATGCCCTTCGTACCCTTCTTGTCCATTTAATATTTGGTAAAAGGAACAACGTCCCGGGGGTTTAGGTGGCAAGGGTTTTTTAAAAAGGGGTTAGATAATATATTTCCGGATTATTGCTTGATGTTTTTTTCCTCTTTTGATGCCACCTTCGCCACCGAAACCACCACTAAATCAAGATCTAAAGTTTTAACAGGGATCTACATAATTCTCATCACGCCGATGGAACTGTAATTGGATCCCTTCGACATAAAAATGGCCCTGAATTTTTTTTGTGTGAGTCGTAATATGGTGGTCCTGCAACACTTTATCAAACAAGGACCAAAATTTCGTTGTCCCCATCTTTCCATCAGCTATTCGCCCATTCTCTCTGGCCCATTGAGCAAAATCCTTTTTGAATTCCGACCGTAATACGGAAGCCTCAGGTTTGCTGTAAACGCGTTCGTTGAAATATTCAACCAAAGGATTCTGAGACGCCTTATAGTCTCGTAAAGCCTCGTCACTTACTTGGCTTTGCGTCAAGTTAAAATCATTAGCCCTAAGTCGTGAGAGGCCTTGTAGAGCAAAGTTTAGGATACCAGGCAATTCCTGAAGTAGTTTGTTCGTCAAGTCTTTGTCCATATAGGAAACACCTTCTACGGGAGCTTCGCCTGCTTTAAGCTCTTTGTATTCTTTATGAAAAGGAATGATTTGGAGTCTTCGATAAAAGCCTTCTGTCATGTCATCCGTGTCTACCATATGGTTCAAAAGAATAAGGAGTTTGGTAGGAAGATGGGTGTTAAAAGAGTCCTGATATTTCCGCTCGACATTAACGGCATCTCCACCTGTCACCATCTTAAAGGTTTGGGTGTTAAACTTCTTTGTAACCTCATTTTCCGAGGATATATTCACAAATTTTCCAGGTAGGTTTTGCATGCCGAAACGGCTTTTCAATTCGTCCAACGAAACATTCGACACATTGGCTGTGCCGATTAGATGACGAATGATCTCGGCTAAAACACTTTTTCCATTGGAACCGGACCCCACAAAGAAAAAGGCTTTTTGAATTTTTACTTCCGGCAGGAAACAGTATCCCATCAATTCTTGAATCAGATCCACTCTTTCTTGGTCGTTTTCAAAAACATCAAAAAGGAACTTTCGAAATTGAGGGCAGGAGGCTCCCGCATTGTACGTGATCGGGATTTGAACCGTTGATAGATAGCCAGGATCATGGGGAACGAGTTTCTCATGATATAAATCCAACATCCCGTTTTTGATATTGATACGCTGCGTATCAGGGTTCATTTGGACGACGAATGGGATTTCTCGTTTTAATGCTTCATAATACTCATTTTGCCACCTTACTTTCCATATATTGCTTTCTGCTTCATGCAATATCTCCCGGCACACCTTTTTCAGCCAATCCTGTGTTATTTCTTGGTACACTCCAGATGAACCATAGACAAAAAGGTGTCCGCCGCTTAGTTGAACAAGCCTTATTCGTCGCAGGATATAGGAGGCAAAAATGTTGGCGTTCAGCTCAAGGTGCCCGTTTTTGTTATAAGCAAGACCACGTTTTTGGAACTGTGCCTCTCTAACATCAGCCAGGACACATCCAGCTGGTGTTCCTGCTTTTCTTTCACCGTCATACCCCAATTGCTCTAAAACAGGATAACTGGTCGGTACCATGTCGTGCTGGCGGCTCATCAGGTCCGCCAGATAATCTTCTGAATGATTCGGCTTTATCACTCTTTCACGGTACTCTTCCCCAGCTTGTCCCAAGGAAACGGTATTAGAAATTAAAGCTTGGAGGAGAGGCTCACTCATCTTGGCATTAGCTGCTTCTGCCCATTGGAAAAAGGGGTCCCGGGTCATTTGAAAAGCAGTCGTTTCTTCTTGTTCTGGTTCTACAACATCCATCATTCGGTTTTGATTAGCTTGAAATCTTTTTACATCCATATTGTCGTATATCCTCCTGTTTTTAGGGTGGAACCTGTGGCAAGAGGAAAAGCATTCTTCTTGCCACAGGCTCTCTTTCTCTTTAGAGAGTGAATTGATCTGGTAGTGCCTCAATGTCTACCCTGGTTACTTTGGAAATGTTAGCAAAGGTGCCTTTGTCTGTTGTTTTGTGGGTGATTTCTACTTCACATGGAATACCCATAAGATCTTCCAACCGAAATGCCTGCCGCGGGTCAGCATTCAGCAGGCCGCTTAATGTTCGGGTGTATTTGGCTTTTTCGGAAGGGGACTTCCAGTAAGATTTGTCCTTTTCGATTTTTTGGAGTGTCCCTTCTGATGTGGGGACAAAGATCGTATAAGTGATGTCAATTTTATCGTTGATACCTAAAGGGCTTTGCACATTCCGCGAATACACAGCGGTTTTTGTGACAGCAGGGAAAGTCCCTGCCTCCACATCGGGTTGGTGTTTAGCCTCACCAACCATTTCACTCGATTCCATTTTTGCTTTGGCTTCTTCTGTTTCTCGTAGCTCTTTCCTAAATTCTGGGCTGTTAAAGATGTTATTCATTTCTCATCGACCTCCTAAGAATATTTAAATGCTTTTTGCTACAGTTCCAATCCTACAAGGGATACCCCATCATTTCCTCAGGTGTCCTGCATGTTTCATAATGTTGAGACACCCCCCATTCCCATCCCATTATTTGCACCAATACTTCGCGCTTTGTAATTCGACCTCGATAGGAATCTGCTTAACTAAGGTCTTCATACCCTCTACCATAACGTTGTTTAAAAACACAGAAGCTTCTTCTATATTGGTGTCGGGGACTTCCAGGATAATCTCATCATGGACGACAGCAGCCAATTTCCATGTCTTTTGTCTTCCTTCCAAAAACAGAGCCAGGGCTTCCTTTAATCCTTCTGTGCTTGTTGCCTGGATCGGGTAATTGTATCTGGCGATAGAGCCCTTCTCCAACATATGGTGGGTATCGGACCAGTACCGTCCCCCTAAAGTTTGGATAAAGGAACGTTGGAGCATACGGTCTTGATAACGCAGCACCCCTGGGTAAAGCTCAAAATAACGATTCCGAAACGTTTCCGCCTCTTGTAGAGAAATGGCTGCCCCCGTTGCCCCCTGGATTTTTTTCTGAAGGCCCCATTTGGTCATTCCATAAACTAAACCAAAATTCACAACCTTCCCAATTTTCCGTTCCTCTGCAGTCACCATCTCACCTTCTTGCTTATTCAAGATGGCAGCGGTGGTTTTGGTATGAAGGTCTTCGTTATCGTAAAAGGCTTGTTTCAATTCAGGATCACCTGAGAGTTCCGCCAATATCCGAAGTTCAATCGTACGATAATCGGCTACAATGAAGGACTTCCCTTCCTCCGGCCGAAAATAAGGCTTTGCTTTTCCTGGCATCCCCTGAAGATTAGGCTGTTTGCAGGTCATCCGAAACGTATCCGTCCCCATCAACCTCCATGTACCACGAAGTCTGCCATCTTTGCCAATAGCCTGTTTTAATTTCTCGCCATAAGCGTTTATTTGTTTTCTCCGTTTTTTATACTTGCGGAGAGAATCGATCACATCGTACTGACCTTCGTACTTGGCAAGCACCTCGTCCGATGTTCCCTCGACATGTATACCCTGTTCCCCCAGAGCAGCCATTAATTGGGCCGGCGATTGGAGATTTAACGTCGGCGTTTCTAGAAGATTACGGACGGTTTCTTGAAACTGGAGACTCTCTGTGTTCATGTATTCTAATTCCTGCTCCCATCCCTCGTAATCAAAACCGATGCCATTCCTATTAAGTTCAATGATGGTATCGATGGCAGCCATTTCTCGTTTTAATACGACATCTAAATGGAGGTGGGTGATTTGCTCCTGTAAGAAGTAATACAGCTCCAACGCTACTTGGGCATCCAAAAGTGCATACGCATAATGGTCTTCTGTAAGATCCCCCTGCCAGTGATCGGCATGCTGGAGGTTTTTGTTCAGGTTTCGGCCTAGATATTTTTCAGCCAATCCTTTCAAGCTGTTATCGGTTTTCACACGGTTATGGAACACTTGCGCCATCACCAGGGTATCCATGTATGATGTGATAGTGATCCCTTTTGTGCGAAGAAACGTAACGTCAAAGCTTGCATTATGGCAGACCTTCAAAATAGATGGATCTCTTAACAGCTCTTCTACCTCATACACATCTGACGTCACCTTTTCCACCCCGTCACCCCAAACGCTGATGAGTTTGATTTCACCTTTTAAAGGATCAAGATCCGAGGTTTCCAGGTCAAAGGCGACAATGTTGGCATATGCGTTCGATGGCGCATTTAATCGATACACGGCATTGGCTTTGTGTTGTTTGATTTGTACCATAGCCTCATACATCGTGGAACGGTCCTCCGGTAATGCTGCTTTTGGGTGGAGGACGAGGTCGTTACCATCCAAGGATATATCAAAGGAATCCTGTAATACGGCTAACGCGTCCATAGAAATCATCTCCTTTCTCTTTAATACAGTTTTCATTCTAAAGAGAAAACAAATCGAATTCAGTAGGTGTATCACATACTAATCAAAAGTGAGACAGCACAAAAAACATCTTGGCAAAAAAAAAAGAAATAGAGATAAGCTCTCTATTTCCTTCTATCTATAATGGATTCGTTTACGTCCCGGAAAAGGGTTTCCGCTGTTGAACGATATTTTTCATTTTGTTCTTGTAACCTTTTAACTTGTTCCTTAATTTGTGTTAATTTCTCTGTAACCTCTTGGGTTTGGTTTTCTTCACTCTGAGCGATATAGTTTTCAATCTGCTTATCGATCTCTTCCACTCTAGCTCCCTGTCTTTCAGCTTCTCGGCATTCTTCTTTTATCTTAGCCTCCATTTCATTTTCGTTCAGCTGGTTTAAGGCTTCACCACCAATCTTTTCCTCAAACGCTTTATTAATGATATCCTGTTCTTCAGGAGTATCAGAAGCGGCGGAAATGTCATCCAACTCTTTTTCAGCTTCACGGTATTTCTCTACTACATCTTCCTTGTTTGCTGCGTGATCTTCGTCCATTTCCTTTTTCAAAAATTCTGCAACAAGATAGTCTAGACTATTCACTTCCATTTCGGCAAACAGTACATCTTTAAAAGCACCTTTTTCCTGCTCCACTTTTTCTTTTGTTTCTTTTTCAAACAGGTACATTCTTATAATAAGATCATTCAGTAGACTCGCAAAATCTGACCAAACAGCACTTCTTGTTTCAATGGAAACATCTTCAACTGCGCGCAACAACATAGTCATACGATCTATCGCTTGCTTTAAAGATTCATTTTCAGCTACAGATGCTAAATACGCAGGGTGAGCCATTATTTGATGGCGTTGGTTCTTATCCGAAATGCCCGCAATTTTTTCCAATGTCTCTTGATTATACTCCATGAGGTCTTTAAAGGTTAGACTGTTATTAGAGGTGTTTTTTCTAAAATAAGGATTCTCATCGTGTATGTTACACAACAGCTCAAACAGTTCTCTCCATTCTCCTTTAAAAACAAATTTCTTATCAGTCTTCCCGGGACTCTCCATTCTCTCCCCTGCCTCCCTAAACTTCCAGTCATCAAGGTTATATGTATCAAAAATATCATATATTTTTCGATAAAATGTGGATCTTGTCCATCCCAACCCTTCATAAAATTCTTTAACACCGTAGTCTTTTTTGTCATTCTTTTTTACCAAAACCGATGCCCTCCAAGCCCCTTATTTTTTATCCATCATGCCGAAATCCATTGTTTATAAATACATCCTGGTAGACACTCATCTTTCACATCGTCAGGCTCTATCAATTGCTACATCTTGTTCTCGGTTATCTTATTAATACAAAAGACCCCCTTATGTAAATCTTAGTATACTTTATCATACTGAATTCTTATTAAAAAAAGAGAGACGCCGAAAAGAATATTTCCAAATCCCCTGCGGCGTCTTGATTTCAAGTGATATGGTCGAAGGTTGTCTTATTTTATAAATTTATTCTCTAAGTGGTGCTGAATAACAACCAAAACCTCAGCGGCCATTCTGATAATGAATAAGAGATTCCCTGTATATCCAAAATGAGTGTAGCTCATAGTTTATTGCTCCTTTCGCTTATGATAAAGGCGATACTTGTCTTTCCACCTTTTCGTCCAATCCTCTAAATCCTGGATACAAACTTTCTCTTCTGGGTCCAATGTTGCTTCCACAATAAGAAACCTTTCATGCTTTGCTTGATTTTGAAGGGAGGCTTCAAATATTCCTGGATTATGCTGTATTTTATAGACGTACTCTAAATCAAAGGGATCATCCAGTATATTTTTGACATCATCCTCTGCTTCCAAAATAAAGAGGGCCTCTTCGGCAGGAAGCCAAAAAGATCCCAAGGAGTATGGTTCTCCTTGGGATTTATAGATACGAAGAAACAGGGTTTCTATTGGTTCAGCTAGCACGTTCGGCAGTATCCGTTGGAGATACTTAACATCCTTATATCTTCTGACTTTATACATCCTTTGGCTCCTTTTTATAACAAGTCTACGGCCTGCTGCTTCTGTTCTTGAGAAATATTAATATAGTACCGGATGGTCATTTGTACATTGCTATGCCCTGCTAATTGACTGACGGTTGCCAAATCTACCCCTTTTTGAATGAGATTGGTACAAAACGTATGGCGCAGGCGATGCGGATAGAGGGGGAAACCGAGTTCCTTAGATACATTAGCCATCCATTCCCGGATACTGTCTCTGGCCAGTTTCCCGCCACGTTGACTGAGAAGCAGGTAATCACTGTCCCTATAATTCGACATATTTCGCTCCGTACGGCAGTAATCTTGGAGGACATCCAGTAATTCTTGTTTCAAATTTATTTCCCTCAATTTGCTCCCCTTTCCATAAACAGTAATATTTCGCAGTATTGGATCAACGTCGGATACCTTGAGAGACACCAGCTCAGATGCACGAACCCCTGTGTATAAAAACAGGTAACAGGCCAGCTTATTTCGTTTGCTTACCTTGGGAGACGTTTCAAGGTAAAATAACAGCTGGTCCACTTGTTGCTGTGTCAAAACATCAACTTGTCCTGTACCGTCTGCCACTTTAATCTGATCTCGTTTCAACGATAGGAAAGATGTCGTAACGATGCCCCTTTCTATGAGAAAATCATTAAAGACCTTTAGGCTGTTTAGCTTCTTGTTGATGGTTGTTACGGCATATCCTCTATTCATTAAATGATCTTTGAAGCTCATAACGAAAAAACGGGTCAACAGCTGGTCAGGCTGCTCAGCAGCATGATGTTCCAGAAATGTTTGATAGTCCCTTACATCGCCGATGTAAGAGACAATCGTTCCTCGTACCCGTCCTTCTTCCTGTAACCATAGTTCAAATGCCGTTAGGGTATCCATTAGCATTTCCTCCTTTGTTTCATTTCGTTTCATCCGCATCGAAACTCCCGGCAGAATTATATTTCTGTCGGGAGACCGAGAGGGGGCGGTATCCCTCTAAGCCTTGATGTTGCAGTCTTTGTTTTAAAAATCAAATGGTCGTTTTCCTTTTGTCGGGAGATTGCCGATCGTTTTGCAGGGAGTTTCAGCGTAGATACAACCAGTATTCATCGAAATAATGGTTCAGTAAAAAGCCATCTACACCTACAGGCATAGATGGCTTTTCGATTCAACCAAAATAGTTTTCTAATGCTTGGTTAACAATTCTGGTAGCGCTTCGACGATTTTTTGTTTTCTCTTCTTGTAGTTTCCTCCAATTGTCATTTGTGAAATATATTGTCTTCCGAATATGGCTTTCATCGAAGGTAGGGGGCTTTGTGGTTTGTTCCTCCTGTTTCCCGGACGGATGAGTCGTTTCACCTTCCGGCGCAGCTGTTTCCGTTTCTTCCTCTGTTTCATGCTGATCCTCCTTGGCTTCTCCACGATCTTCTTCATCGACATCAAAAACCTGTATGGGCGGCATAATTTCCGGCTTTTCCGGCTTTTTCGATTGTTTCTTCTTTACGTATTTGGTCAATTCGTCCACCTCCTTGGGATATCGAGACCCAACTGTCTCCAGCAACGTCTCTTTAATATTTTGTTACTTATTAAGAAGATATTTTTTTTTATTTTTTTTTTTGATGGAAACGGCAGGTGGAAGAAGGAACAGCTAAAGGAGCTTATAGCGTTTTTAAGAGGTTTCATTATTTCAGGAGATGATTTGGACTGCTTCATGTTATTTTTCGCTCTCTAGGATTTTGACAAGCTTTGTGGAGGGGTTCTATTGATTGGCATAGTCATTGGAAGGTTCAACATTGGAGGGATCCTCGCTGAAGGGGCGGAATAATTTTATACGCTTGTCTAGCATCATTTTTCCACCATGCCTTCCAAATAGGTAATATAATTACTCACTTTTTCACGGGCTTCAGGGTCGGGAATACACCGCACCGCCCGCGCTGCCTCGTGTTCATCAATAACGACATTCTCATCGACGACCTGATCGAATAATAGGGTCTTTAGTTCATCTTCGGTAAACAGTTCTTCATCATAAAATCCCGTTGCTTCATCAAAGCCCCGGTAATACGTGCCATCTTCTATCTTAATCACATGGTAAACCATCATTTTTAGTCCTCCTTCATCATGGTACGGCGATAGACAGGCTGTCCATCTCTGAACATCACCTGCAGGCACCACTCCATTGTTGTTGGATGCAGGGCAATCGCACCCAGCCATTCTGTTCCTTCTTTATCAACCACTATCATTGTTTCAAATAATAATGCTATGGGCATGTGATTCAATATTTCCGTTGGCACGAGAACAGGGTCAATTTCATCTAAATAGAGTTCCGTTCCCTCATAACTTACTTCCTTCCTGTCCACCGATATTTGAAAGGTGGTCTCTAAAGAATCTATAAACCATTCTACTTCCTCCATTCCTGTCTCCCCTTTCTCATCCTGTTTCTTTCTGCTGGAGAACTGTTTTCTCTTCTGCTTTCATTTCCTTTAGTAGTTCCATCAATAATTTCTGCCTGGACATTGGTGTTCCAAAAGTAAAGTCATGATAATACGGCCTGTATAATACTTTTCCTTCTTCCATAACACGGTGATATCCAATCAGTTCTTTCGTCATGTATGAGCCTCCTTTGGTTTTCTGTTGCTTTCTTTATTTCCTGGTTACATATAACCTTTTTCTTTCAGAGATAGAAAATCATCCTGATTCCCCAAAATTAAGTGATCCAGCACATCTATCCTCAATACGCTTCCAGATTCCATTACTTGCCTAGTCGCTTCAAGGTCCTCCGAGCTCGGCTGTAGAATACCGGAGGGGTGATTATGACAAAGAATGATCGATGCCGAGTTCGACATAATCGAAGTCTTAAAAATTTCTCTGGGGTGAATGACTGAGCCATTAAGATCACCTATATGAGCCGTATAGATGGATGTAGGCTGATTTTTAGTATCTAATGTCATCACAACAAAATTTTCCCTGTCCGGCTGGCCTAAAAAGTCCCGGAGCAACTGATAAGCATCTTCCGGCGAACGAATAGCGGTGTCGCTGTACCATAAATATCCGGTTTTCACCATCTGAAGTGTAAGCATGGCTACATGCTGTCCCTGGACCTGCTCCGAATTGGTTTCTAATTCTTCCGGCTCGTTCTGCTTTGGCTTTTCATAACGTTTCATCTTATTCCTCCTTGATAAATAAAAATAACCCCAGTTCCGAATAAGAACTGAGGTATATCATGATAGATTGACCTATCTAATTTATATTAAATGTCTCAAACCCAAGCAGTCACGGCAGAACAACAGAAAATATGGAAATTATGTTGCCTGTTCATCATTTAGTATCAAAAAAATGCCGCCTCCCACATGGGAGACGGCTAAAATAGTTTTTAGGGAAATAAACCTTGTGAGAAAATCACTGACTGGGTTCCTTCGCTACTGCTGGTTTTCTCCTCTTGTCCTGTTACCAGGGCAATACAATCGGCCAGCTATCATCACTACTACAAACCCGCTGCCACTTCATAGGCATCGTAGATGCTGCCTCATCTCTTCCTATAAAGCTTCAAACGTTCCGTTCTGTTTATCCCTTTGTTTGATGACCGTAGGTCCCCACTATTCAAGATAGAGAACGACTGGTGTAACAGCCTGAATTATTCCAATCGCCGCTGCATCCTTGCCGATACAGGGATAAATACCAACCTACTAGCGTTTTACCTGATATTCACTACCTCTACTTGGATCATCATGGGTTCACGTCATTAGCCATAGCCATCTTTGAAGGAGCCCCGCCTCTCTTTCGAGAGTACGTCTTCACCTGACTTCACCCTTTCTGCCACGGCAGGGCATCACCGGATGCAGGAGGATCAGGCACCTGCGAATGTAGGCTGTTTCACAGGAAAAGGACTTTCACCTTTCACATCAACAGAACAGTTAAAGAAAAACCCCGAGGAGTGTCAGGCACTTATCACTCGGGGATTTCTTTCCTTTTTTCACTAGATTGCTAGTTTATAAAGGAACGTTTCGTTTTGATTATTCAGCAGTACTATCATCTGTAGAAACAGCTGCTTCAATCTCTGTAAGTAGTGGACCGAAGTTAGAGCCACTGTATTCAGTAGCAGCAGAAATAACAGCTGAAGTATCTTGTGCATTCTCTACATCAGAAGCTAAGTCCTCTAGATAAGTGATGAACTCATCAGTAGTCATGTCTGATGTTGTAAGGAAGCCGTTAAGATATTCGCTATTATTTTCAACGGTGGTTCTAACATTTTCAATAATGCTGGAAACCTCACTTACTGTTTTCACATCTTCACTATTTGCTACTGCATCCTTAAATGCAGTTCTTACATTTGCAGAAGCATTAATGTGAGATTGGACCTCATCAAAGTCAGAAAATCCACCTTCAGGTCTTGTCTCAAATACATCTTCTGCTACAGGACCAGAGAACGAAGCGCTATGATCACTATCTACAGTGCTTACATCCACACCGATATCATCACTATGACTAGAAAGAAGATTTTCAGCATCCGTTTGAGCACTTTCAGTATCTTCAATGCTGAATGCATTCAACTCATCAATCGGCGTTTGATCTTCGATATCAAGTGTTTGTGATGCTTCATTGTCAGCAGCATCTGCAACTACAACTTCAATTTGACTACCTTCTTCTACAGATTGACCAGAGACTGTATAAGTTACTTCGTCACCGCTTGTGCTTGATTCACTTACATTTTCTGTAGATCCATTAACAGAAACTGTTGTAGTATCAACCTCATCTGAAGTCGAAGCTGTAAATGTAATATCACCACTAACTTCGCCATCAGTATAATTTGTGTCTTCAAAAGAAAGGTTGGTAACTGGCTCTGGTGCAAGAGTATCTTCACTAGATTCATCATCTACTGTTACATTACCGTCCAAAGAAGTTTCATTGCCATCTTCTTCATTAAGAGTCGAAATAGACCCTGAACCAGAAATCGTAGTGTTAGCAGCAGTTACATTAGTAGTGGAAACCTCAGCCTCAGCTGCCAACTCAAGATCAGCTCCATCAGAAGCAAGGTTAACAGTATCAGCTGTAGTCGTTCCTTGAAGGGATACATGTTCATCATAATTTACATTAACAGTTGCTAGTGTGGAATTAGTGAATTTTGCAGTGCTTCCATCACCATTCTCAATGTTAGTTTCACCTTGCACCTCTACATTAGAAGCATCAAAGTCACTATCTTGTGTAACAATGAGATCACCAGTGATAGTCAATCCATCTAGTGATACATCTTGACCGTTCACAACAACGTCGCCATTAATTGTAAAGTCCGATGTTGTTGAGATATCTGTATTGTCATTGTTGATTTCTAAACCAGTAACAGAAGTGACTGTTCCATCGGTAGAAGTGTCAACACTAATGTCATTACCATTCAGAGCAGAATCATTGTTACCAAAGAAAGAGCCAACAGAGTCCGTAACAGGATAAGTTTCACCATCAAGAATCACTTCATTATCTGCGGAACTATATCCTTCATACGTTTCACCATTAATGGAAGATTGCTGGTCATCTTCTTGATTGCCTTCGCCAGTCTTAACAACGGCATCAGCAAAGCCACTGTCTTCAGAAGGTTTAGCAATTGTTACGTTGTCACCATCTTCAATATCACGAAGGTTTTCAACGGAGTAGTCGTCCGCATCGTTGTCGGATGCATCATAAACGGCACCGTCATTGGCAAGCTCAAATGTTTCCTCTTCACCATCGATGTTTACCGTAACTTCATCGTCTCCAACGCTCACACCGTCTTCAATCACTGTGCCTGATACAAGACGATCTTCATCATTGTTTTCACCAGCATTATTCAGATCATTAAATCCTGTGATAAGATCATCCGCATCATTAACTTCGATTTCAACAACGCTACCTTCACTAACATCAAAACCAGGGTCCAGGTCGTTAACTTCGTACGTTCTTTCTTCACCGTTCACAAGAACGTCTACACGCACGATGTCGTCATCGGAAGTTTGAACATCTTTGATGACTGCAGTGTGTTCTTCACCGCTGCTGATAACATCTTCATACGTTACAAGATGGGTTACGCGGTCATCTTCATCAGAGTAAACGGCAGCCTCACCAGCATTGATGTCAACGCCGCCTTCTTTAAGGTCGCCCCATGTTGTGATGTTTACATCTTCTTCGTCCGGATCAAGCATGTCGGCGTCAGATACATCGTAAACGAGGGTGCTGTCTTCCAGAAGACTTCCATTAGCATAATCCGAATCCTCATCAATGCTGTTATTAAGAGATGAAACATTATCGAAGAATTCGAGTTCTTGAACATTACCATCGGAATCTTCGCCTACATTGATAACGTTGTTGCTGTAATCTTCACCAAGATCACTACCATACTCGGAAAGGTTAACAACAACTTCGTCATTGATAATATCGCCGGAATCGTTAAGAGCAACAAGGAATGTATCTCCACTAATTGGACCAGCAGTCTCGTCCGCACTAATCAGTGAAAGATTATCACTGCTGCCTTCGGCAAGAGCAAATTCGTCAATTTCGTCCGCTGAGTCTTCTTCATCACCATCTGGAATGGTTTGATTTGTCTCGTATACTTTTTCGCCGTCACTTGTTTGAACAGTGATTTCGTCTAGGGAATCAGGTGCAAAGTCATAGAGATACGAATTGCCTTCGGAATTAACACCTTCAAGCTCTACACTTACATCGCCTGTGCTGCTGACATAAGGAGATGCCATACCTTGCAGATAGAACGCATTGTAAGTTTGCTCAATACCGTCAGTGGCACCTGTTACATAAACAAGGTCACCTTTGAAGTTCTTGTAAAGGGTAACATCGCCAGCATCCATGAGTGCTTCCGCTTCATCTTCACCAAGATCAGCGAATTCACCGTCTTCGTCAAGATACTGCACAGTGCCGAGATCGTTACTGTCGTCGTTATAGTCGTAAGTTGTACCCTCAAAGTCAAAGGAATCGTCGTAGACGTTCTCGATAGCTCCGCTTTCGGTGTTTGTGCCGACTACTGCAAAGCCATCGCCATCGTATGCATCTTCGTTATAGAAGACAACGTCGCCTTCCTGGATATCTTCAGGTGCAATTTGCTGACCATTCTTTACGATTCTGTAATCTTCGAGATCCAACTCATCAGAGTCACGGCCGATTACAACACTGCCGTCTACAGACTCAGTAAGGATCGGTTCGTTGTTGCTGAAGTCGTACGCGTAAACGCGCTGCACATCGCCGTTGTCGTTGAAGATGACTTTTGCGTAGTCATACTCTTGATCGACAAGACCTTCTTCTTCTACTTCATCAGTGCCTTCAGCAACAATTTCGTCA
This sequence comes from Salibacterium qingdaonense, assembly GCF_900114715.1. GTDB lineage: Bacteria > Bacillota > Bacilli > Bacillales > Marinococcaceae > Salibacterium > Salibacterium qingdaonense. The sequence goes on along the minus strand of NZ_FOTY01000021.1, from coordinate 37,401 downwards.
TCGGAGCCGTCATTTACGGTGAATGTTACATCCTCAGCGAGGTCGTGAGCATTGCCGCCTTCAACGGTTTCGATTTCGTTGTTTTCCGTCACTTCGATAGCTGTGTTCAGCGTATCTTCATGTTGAATCAACTCGTAATTGGTGAGGTTGTTATCACCGTCATACCAAACGCTGATTTCATGACCAAGCGCCTGCTGGAAGTTAAAGTCGCTGTCTTCCGGAACATCGAGAGTAACAGTTGTTTCATCACCGTCTCCGTTATCTTCATTATACGTAACGGTGAATTCGCGGTCATCGTCGTTAACGGATGTAACGCGGGCGTTATCATCATCGTTAAGGAATTGATCACGAGTGAACGTAGTGGAAAGGTCGCCAACTTGAATGTCGTGCTGTACGCCTTCTTGAATTTCATCAGGAGCGTTGTCGCTGGTGTCATCAAAAAGTGTGATTTGAGCGGACATGCCGTCTGCAGCAAGACTTACACTTTCAACACCTTTGCGCTCACCACTGTCACTTTCTGCAATCATGATGTCTGACGCGGAAAGATTTTCACGGTACGGTCTAGTAAATTCAACAGAAAGTACGTGACCGTCACCGGTAAGAGTACTTACGTTAGAGATGGATTGCGGCTCCTGTACTTCAAGGGCACGGTCAAGGAAAGTTGCAAACTGAGCACGGTTAACCGTTTCTTTCGGACGGAACATATCGTTCTCAGTGGACGTGATGTCGTAGTCCGCAAGAATCTGGATGTTTTCCTGGTGGCTTGCGTTTGCTTCATCAAGGTCAGCAACGTTTGCGTCGCTGTCTTCCTGAGCTTCAAGGTTGAACGCACGCACAAGGATAGTTGCCATCTGCTCACGGCTGAGATCCATGCCAGCAGCAAACATAGTGCCGTCTTCGCGGCCTGTGATGTAGCCAGCTTCTTCTACAGCTTCAGCAAATGGAGTGTAGTAACTGTCATCGTTCAGGTCGTCAAAGGAAGATTCAGCGTTTTGATTTACTTCGAGATCAAACGCGTTAACAAGAAGTTCAGCAACCTGACCGCGGTTGATGTCTTCTCCCGGGCCGTATGTACCATCTGGGTACCCGTTGATGATACCTTCGTCAGCTAGACGCTGAATAGACTCCGAGGCCCAGTAATCGTTGGATACATCAGTGAAAGACTCCGCTGCATCCGCTTGCTGTACATCCGCAGGTACCGCTGCTGCTGCAGACGCTACGACTGCTGCAGATACGGAAGATGCTAGAAATCTGCGGTAAGACTTAGGTTGATAAGCCATATGCAATATTTCCTCCTTTTGTATGAAGCACTCTATCTCAGTTTTGATAGAATACTTGTTTCTAACTTTCAGAGACGATCGCACGTCATCTGGTTCCTCGACGATCTATCATCGGGTCATCGGAATCATCGATGAAAGCGCCTCCGTCCGTTAGGAATTCATAAATCTGCTAAAAAACTGCAAGATTTATTATACGTACCAATTCGCAGGCTGTCAATTCGTGGGTGACCATTTCCTGCACGTGGAAGTATAATGTGCCGCGTCTGTTAATCTACTTCATATTATGACGCTATCTACAAGAATTCTACAACAATTTCCTCCGAATGGCTACCCTGTAACATTGTTTGTAATCTCATTTTAATAGAACTGGGAGTTTCGGGCATTTATTATAGACTCACTTACCACTTGCTGATGTTTTTCTTCCATAATACACCATGAATTTTACAACCGTGTCACGGAAAGATTTCCTTTTTGTTAAAAAAAGCGTAATAAAACCGGCCCTCGTATGTGTACGCGGACCGGTCCTTTGTTATGCAGGATCGGAAGAAGAACCGGACCCGCTTTCGGATTCCTGTTCCTCCATCTGCTGCTGTTCGATTTCTTTTACTTTCTGCTGGATAAATTCTTCGAGATTGCCTTCTACATTATTGTGATCTTCATACCGGACGTTCGTTTGTTCATTAAAGGAGCGCAGCTCACCACCAAGTTCGACCGTAAACGTAAAGCTCGTATCATAGCCATTCAACCGTCTCGTTTCCTTATCAATGAACGCGGTCATTTCGATCCCGTCAAGCGTCATCCCGTTCAGCTGCTCTTCACTTAATCCGCCCTCCGGCATAACACCGAGGGAGCTTAGTTTCTTTTCGGCGAGTGCTTTATGCCGTTCTTCGGTTCCTTTAAAGGACACTTCATAATAATCCGGTGTGTCCTCGACATCTGTAACTTCTTTCATTAGAAACTCGTTTTCAAATTCAAGAAAGAAGGTGAGATCTTCGTTCGGACGGAGCATGGACTGAATCTGCGCGGTGTTCGTCTCGGATTCCTCCCATTCGCCGTTCTGGCGTGTCTGAATGTTTTCCCCGTCGATCCGTACGTCCAGTTCGACCGGCGTCTCAAGCTCCACGAGGTTCATGTTGGATTCCATATACCCCTTTACCGGGTCCCCGTAACGAAGCGCCCCTCTTGTAAATGTACTGATTCCTTCTTCTTCCGCGTTCAGCGTGTTGGATTCAGTGAAATATACACTGTCGAGATTCTGCATCGTCTCCATCGCATCGCCGTACACTTCTTCCGGCAGTTCCCGCTCTCCACACGCAGCTAGTAGAAGGAGAACGGACCCTGCTGCCACTCCGGCGGCTTTTTTCCATTTTTTCATATGTAATGTCTCCTGTTATTCGTTAGTGATATGCTTCCCTGTTCATTTTACAGCGGGTGCGTGCAAAAGGCAAAGCCCATTCCTGATGTAGGACTTTGGACCTTGTTGTGTTAAAAAGTTGCAGAAAATCATGTGAAAATGTTGTGACAAAAACATCTCTATTACAACAATGTTACAACGGCGTTTCTGCTGAATATTTCCTTTAATGCCAGGGGTTTTGTTTGATTGAATGAATGAGAAGAAAAAAAGCTGGAGCTTTGAATGGGGCTTTTACGGTTATTTTGTATCATTGTGTCTTTTAGTTGTTATTGAACTGTAAACTCAAGAAGCCCCATTACATGCTAGACTATGAATTGTGTTTTCAAGACAGACCACGACATTCAACTCAAAACACCACATAAATACATATAACATTTTTACATAATGAGAGGGGTGGCCATTTTGGTCAGAAAAACAATGGCAGCAGTACTTAGTGCTGTGCTGCTACTATCAGCTTTTGCTGTGCAGCCTGGGGCGGCTGACGCAGCGTCGCCGGAAGATATTGAAGCGGAAGCAAGAGATCATCTGGGAACACCGTACCGTTACGGTGGAACTACACCTGCCGGATTCGACTGCTCCGGCTTTACAGGCTATGTATTCGGTAAGAACGGAATCGATCTTCCAAGAACAGCCGCCGCGCAGTATAATGTCGGCCAATCGGTATCCAAAGGAAACCTGCAGACAGGCGATCTTGTTTTCTTCACACACGGTTCCGGCATTCAGCATAACGGCATTTACATTGGAAATAACCAGTTCATTCATGCATCCAGCTCCAATGGCATTATGATTTCAAGTATCAATGACCCGTACTACTGGGGCGACCGTTATGTCGGAGCGAAACGCGTTCTTTCCGACCAATCCGAGGAGAAAGCGACAGCCTCCGCCGTCAAATCAGAGACTCTTGAAAAACTTCCTGACGGGGAGTATCACGATGTAAATGAGGACTACTGGGCGCACGGCAGCATCACGAAGCTTGGCAAAGAAGGCATCGTCAGCGGCTACCAGAACAGCACATTCGAACCTTCGGACAGCATCACAAGAGAGCAGGCTGCCACTATTCTGACGAAAGCTCTTGATCTTGAACGCAGCGGAAACGACAGCGGATTTAACGACGTTTCTTCCGAGAGTACCCACGCTGCGGCCATTAAAGCAGTCAGTGAAGCAGGTTACATCAACGGAAACCAGCAGAATGAATTTATGCCGGACGAGCCGATGACACGCCAGCAGATGGCGGTTGTATTCTACCGCGCTTTTGATTTGGAAGGGACAAGCTATGACGGTTCTTTCGTCGATGTTGGGAACAATCACCGTTATCACAAGCAGATCCAGGCACTTGCCGGAGCCGGCATTACAACTGGAAACGCGGATGGCGAGTTTGAACCGAGCCGCGAAACAACACGTGCCCACTTCTCCGTTTTTCTCGACAGCGCACTGGAACAGTAATATCACACAATGAAATAATCTGTTAGATCCGCCACGGGGCATGGCGGGTCTTTTTTTATGGAAGACAGGGGAATAAAACAATGGTGGGGGTGGCCATTGGGGGCTTTATCTGCCGTCTCCCTTTTTTTGTTCCAGTGCTGTTCTGTGAGTCGGAAAAGCAGGCACTCCATAAAATGGGGGCTTTATTATATCTTTCTGGTATAAGTATTACCGGTGCAACAGCTTGTTAAACATTCTTTTTTAATTTTTTCTGAAGGATGGTGAAACTATTTTTTACTTGTTTTCGTTATATATATCTACCAATCTATGGTTTCTTGCTTTAAGATAGAAGAAAGTGGTAGTTATTTTTTTGGAGTGAAAGTGGGGATAGCATGATACATAGAATCGTAAAGGCTGCAGCGGTCTGCGTGGTGCTGGCAGCGTGGCCGGCGGGAGTGTCGGCTGAAGAGGAGGAGCATACATATCTGGTAGGGTTTGAGGAGAACACCGCTCCTTCTCTTATCGAGGACGTCGGCGGTGAGACAGGCGATATGTGGGAACGGATTGATGCCGGAGAGGCCATTCTCACTGACAGGGAAGCGGCCCGGCTTTCATCAGAAGACGGTATAGCCTACGTCGAGCCGGATCAGGACGTGGAAATTCAGGCAATAGGAGACCTGGAGAACTGGGGACTTGAGAACACTCAAGCTCCATCGGCCTGGGATGACAACGTTACCGGTGCGGATGTGGAAGTGGCTGTGGTGGACACGGGAATCAGTAAGTCCCACCCTTCTCTGGATGTCACGGACGGGTATTCCGCGGTGTCCTATACCGATTCCTATAATGATGACAACGGTCACGGCAGTCATACGGCCGGCATTATCGGCGCCTACCAGCCGGGCATGGGTCTCATGGGAGTAGCGCCTGACGTGGAGCTTTCCGCGGTGAAAGTGCTTGATGAGAATGGCAGCGGCACGCTTTCCCAGGTGCTGAGCGGCTTGGAATGGGCGATTGAGCAGGATGTGGATGTGATTAACATGAGCTTCGGTACGCTAACGGATTCGAGTTCGATGAAAGAGATGCTTGATGAAGCGTACGAGGACGGTATCATTGTGACGGCCGCATCCGGCAACCGCGGCGAGGGCGAAGAAAAAGATACGGACCGCGTGGAGTTCCCGGCGCGCTATGAGTCTGTCATTGCTGTCGGCGCGGTGGATAAAAAGAACGAACGCGCCTATTTTTCTGCGTCCGGTGAAGCAGTGGAACTGAGTGCTCCCGGGGAGGATATCGTGAGCACGTACAAAGACCGTTCGTACGGGCCGCTCAGCGGGACTTCCATGGCGACCCCGTTCGTCTCCGGGGCCTTTGCTCTTTTAAAAGAAGCGTATCCGGAAAAAGAAGCGCCGGAGCTGCGGGAGATGCTGCAGAATGAGGCAGTTGATCTCGGCGCGGAAGGACGGGATGAGCGCTACGGCTACGGGCTGCTCCAGATTCCGGATCTTTCTGATGCCGGCGTGCCGGAGAAAGAGGATTTCGGTGAAGGTAACCGTGAGAAGCCGGTGGAAGAGGACATCGAAGAGAACCCGGTAAAAGATGATCCGATTGAAACACCGGAGGAACCGCCGGAAGCGCCGGCCGGTGTAGAGACCGAAGTTGTTGAAAATGACGATGGCACCCGCGATGTGTACGTCTTTTGGGACCGCTCGGAGATGCCGGTCATGCAGCACCGGGTTTACCGGGACGGAGAGAGCTATGGTACGACCGACAACGGTAAACTTTTCAAAGATGAGAATGTGGCGCCTGGTACGTACAGCTATGAAGTGACGGCGGTCTCGATGGGAGAAGAAGAGTCCGGGCGCAGCAGCACGGTCGAGGTCGTCATTGAAGATGATCGTTTTGCGTGGCCTGAGGAAGGGAGCGCTCCGGCCGATTTTCAGGATATTCATGATGAGTTCTGGGCGGCGGAGGCTGTCCGGGAGCTGCAGGCACGCGGCGTGATTCAGGGCAGCGGCCGTGATTTTCGTCCTGGTGAGACGGTACGGCGCGGTCAGGCGGTAACGATGCTCGGACGTGTGATCGGATGGAGCGATGATCCGGCCTCCTCTTCGTTTTCTGATGTCAGCCGGGATTATTTCGCTTCCGGGTACATTGCAGACGCTGTGGATGCCGGTGTGATTTCCGGATTTTCCGACGGTACCTTCCGTCCCAATGCCGGAGTGACCCGCGGGCAGATGGCGGCGATGCTCGGACGCGCATTTGATTTTTCCGGAGAAAACGGCGGACCTGTGTTCCGCGATGTGGACGCATCGACAACCGGTGCCGGCGCGATTGCCTGGCTCGCGGAGCAGGATATCGTGACCGGATACGACGACGGCACCTTCCACCCGGAAACCACCCTATCGCGCGCCCAGTTTGCGAGTATTTTGTATAAGCTGGGTGAGCATTTGAAAGAGTCTTAGAGCGAAGATGAAACGGCCCGGGTGCACTGCTGGCTGGCAGGCGGCCCGGGCCGTTTTTGTATGGATTCAGGTCGATTTCTGCATGGTGCAGCGCCGGGGAGAGGGAGAGGAGAGCGGGTTTCTCGATTGTTTCTTTTGATTTCTCGATCGATCCGCGCGTTTCTTGATCGATTCTCGAGCGAATCGGGTTTTTCTCGATTGTTTCTCTCCATTTCTCGGTCGATTCTCGGCATTTCTCGATTAATTCTCCTGGCGACTGCTTCAACACGGCAGGGGCCAGCGCCGGGGAGAGGGAGAGCGAGGTTCTCGATCAATTCTCCCGATTTCTCGATCGATCCGTGCGTTTCTTGATCGATTCTCGAGCGAATCGGGTTTTTCTCGATTGTTTCTCCTCATTTCTCGGTTAATTCTCTGGTTTTCTCGATTGTTTATCCTGATGATGGAATCAATTCCGCACGATTAAGATGCCATGTCCCGGCATACATTGGCGCAGTGCTGGCATATTTTCGCACAGTGCTGGCAGTGGTCGTGTTCGTGTTTGGCGCATTCGTCGCCGCACGCTTGGCAGATGATTGCGCAGACGCCGCAGATTTCCTTGGCAAACCGGCTGCTGCGCTGCATGGACTGTGCGGCATACCCACAGATGTCCGCACATTCGCGGTCCAGCCGGATGCACTCGGCCATCATGTTCACGTCCTGCTCCTGCAGGCACGCGCTGTAACAGTTGTTGCAGGCCTCCATGCACTCCAGACAGGCTTGGATACACTCGTCATATGTCATAATATTCGTGCCTCCTTCGGGGATGAATGGTGCTGTGTATTGGGATGCCCAAAGAAGCCGGAATTCATGCATTTGTTGGAGAAGATTTCAATCGGTGCAGCTAGTCCATCAACGGCAGCAGTTTCTCAATCGATTCTCCCGATTTCTCGATTGATTCTTCCCATTTCTGCATTGATTCTCTGGTTTTCTGCTTCGATTCCCCTGTGCTGTGATTGGATTCCTGGTATGGATATGAAAAAACTGCCGGCATGACCGGCAGCTTCAGCATTATTCTTGGTTTTCTTTGATCTGTTGGACGGTTTCCATATCCAAACCGGTTAGCCTGACGATTGTTTCTATATCGAAATCTTCTTCCACCATCGATGCAGCGACAGCCTGTTTATTCTCGTGCTTTCCCTTTTCCATTCCTTCTTTTTCTGCATCCTGGACGCGGAGTTCGTATTCTTTATCTTTGGCGGCGGCATCCATAATCTGTTTCAACCGTCTTTCATAGGCTATTTTCTCATCGGCGCTGGCACTGAGGTATTCCCATTGCTCGAAGGCGCCTTTTAATGATTTATCGCTCATAGCGATCTCCTCCAATGCATGGTAAATGTCTTCATACATCTCATGATTGCGGCGGTCGACCATTCCAAGAAGCAGGAGCCATCTGGCGAGCAGATGATGCGTAATGTCGTAGCCGGGATTTTTTATCTTCTTCCAGCTCCCCGGAGAATTCTGTGTTTTTGAATGTGATGCGCTGGATTTTCTCCTTTCCTTTCCGGTCCAGCACAGCATTCAGGAAAACAATCGTCAAGTCCTTGTTCCGTTCCACTCCAAAAAGCTGTTTGAATGCATAATCGATCTTCAGATCCATCAACTGATCCGGACGCAACCGCTTCAACATACTGCTTCGCCTCTATTCTATTGAAATGTATTGCCTCCTTTGATTATATCACAAAAGGAACAATTGTTCTTATTTTGGTAAAAACTTTTGTACTGATTGATTCGGCGCAGATTTGAATTGGTTCTTCTTTTTCTCGATTGATTTTCTCCCTTTCAGCTTTTTTATCTGTTGATTCTCCGGGTTTATGCTTCGATTCCCGCCTGGACTCTATCGATTCGTTACAGGATGTGGCGGAATTGCGTGGCCTTCTGCTCGAGTTCTTTGGCGGCGGATTCCATCGAGGCGAAGGCCGCCGCGGCGTCTGTGATGTTCTGCCGGCTGTTCTCCATATCCTGCTGGGAACGGGCGGTGTGATCACTGATTTTGTTCACTTCTCCGGTAATTCCTTCTACATGGTCACTTACGTCCTGCATCGCTTCGTGGGCGCGGGTGGAGAGCTTGCGTACCTCATCGGCAACTACTTTGAATCCTCTGCCGTGCTCGCCGGCTCTGGCCGCTTCAATGGCGGCATTAATCGCCAGCAGGTTCGTTTGGTCGGCAATGCCGCGCACCGTTTTCACGATACCGCGGATGGAGCCGGCCTGCTTTTCGAGCGATTCCAGGTTGCTTAAATTTTCCGTTGCATCTTCCATTACCTGTTCGGCGTTTTCGGTGAGTCCGCGGCTTTTTTCCATGCCGCTCTCAGCACGCTCGAGCAGGTCTTCGGCCATCTGCTGGACGGATTCAGAAATGCCCGCTATATTTTCTTCACGCTTCGTGATATCGGTTGCGATTTTTAAGATTCCCTGGATCCGGCCGGTGTCATCCCGAACCGGCGTGTAGGTTGCTTCCAGCATGACCTTGTCCCCATTCCGGTTCCAGCGTTCAACTTTATCTTGAAAGGTGCGGCCGGAGCGCAGATACTGCCAGAAATCGGTGTATTCCCGGCTGTTTGTAAAAGCTGTGTCACAAAACACGCGGTGATGCAGTCCGGTTATTTCTTCCTTCCTGTACCCCATTGTTTCGGCAAACAGATGGTTCGCCCACAGCACATTGCCTTCTGTATCAAATTCAATCATCGCAAGTGACTGCTCCAGCGACTGGATCAGCTGTGACGGATCTAAAACCTGGTGATGCTTTTCTTCTGCTATCATATGTTTCTTCTCTCCCTCTTTTTTAAAATGAACCCTCTACGGAACCGTGATTTCTCGTCCGTTCAGGAAAAAGTGAAAACGACGCGGCGATGATGAGGCGCGCGTTATTTCAAAGCCTGGGAGAGCATCTTTTCCTGCGTTAGAATTTCGGTTCAACGTTCTTTGGCCGTAGGTGTAATAGGTCTTTTTTCGTGCATATTTCTTTCTATTCCCCTTTTCTCCATGTCGAAACATGTCAGAAAATTTTATGATACGGCGAGCTGTATATCGGAATTGTTTCATCGATTTTGCGTGAAATAGCATCGGACCCATGCTGTGAATGGATTCCTGGTATGGATATGAAAAAACTGCCGGCATGACCGGCAGTTTCAGCGTTATTGTTGATTTTCTTTGATCCGGTGGACCGTTTCCGTATCCAAACCGGTTTGCCGATTGTTTCTATATCGTAACCTCTTTCCAGCATCGATGCAGCGACATCCTGTTCAGCCTCTCGCCTTCCTTGAACAAAGCCTTGTTCTATATCTTTTTGCATGCTTTTTTCCAATCCTCTTTTTTCCGCGTCCTGAAGACGGAGTTCGTATTCTTTATCTTTGGCTGCATCGTCCATGATCTGCATCCATCGTCTGACATACGCAATTCTTTGTAGTGTTTTTCTGCTAAATACAACCTCCTCCTTTCACGATTACTGTCGTGTTTGGAACCTTTCGAAAATATTGTCACAAGAATGGCTTGAATGTAGTGGAAACTATCACGGACAGCAGCTGTTTTCTCTATCGATTCCAAGGGGCATTCGAAATTGCAGAAAATTCTGCCGTTTGATCAGGAAGATGAGTTATCTTTTATTGATCGAACGGTTTCTTCGTCTAACCCGGTCATTATGCAGACTTCTTCGATTTCCATTCCCTTTTTCAGCATGATCTCTGCTACATCCTGATGACCCTGTTCACGCCCCTCTGCACGCCCCTCTGCACGGCCCTCTGCATGGCCCTCTGCATGGCCCTCTGCATGGCCCTCTGCATGGCCCTTTTCATGGCCTTGTTGATGACCCCTTTGGTGACCTTTCTTTTCAGCTTCTTCTTCAGCCTCCTGCAAACGAAGCTCTGCTTCTTTTTCCCGGACAAGGTCGTCTTTGATTTGTTTCCAGCGTCTTTCATACGCCATTCTGTTCTCGATCTTGTCACTGAGGTGTTCCCACTGTTCAAATGCGCCTTTCAGTGATTTGTCGCTCATTGCGATCTCCTCCAATTCATGATAAATGTCTTCGTACATCTGTTGATTGCGGCGGTCCACCATGCCGAGAAGCAGAAGCCATTTGGCAAGCAGGTGATGGGTGGTGTCCAGTTTTCCTTGTCTCCAATGAGTGATCAGGGTTGGTATTTCAATAAAGTGCATTTCGAGGTGGTTGGTCAGTTGATGGAAATGGTGCCGGTTTTGTATGCCGTAGGAATGGTGAAAGTCGGGTGCTTTTTCTTCCGGGAGCGGGAAATTCAGTATATTGATCATGATAACGGGCTGGAGCTTCCGGTACGGCTCCCCCTGCTTTATGCGGGAAAGATAGAGACGGGACCAATAATATAACGAGCGTTTGACCATATCATACTCATTTGTGAACTGGATTTCAATATTAATATATTCCCCTTTTTCGGTCAGCGCTATGATATCCAGTCTCGATTTCTTGTCTTCTTCCTGATCTCCGGCAAATTCGGTGTTTTCGAATGAAATGTCATATATGGCCTCATTTCCCTCCCGCTTCAATACAGCATTCAGAAATTCGATAGTAAGATCTTTGTTCCGCTCCACTCCAAAAAGCTGCTTGAATGCATAATCAATCTTCAAATCCATGAGATCGTCCGGACGCAACCGCTTCAACATACTGCTTCGCCTCTATTCTATTGTAGTGAACTGCTCCCTTCCATTATAACATAATAATAGAACAATTGTTCGATTTTAGAAAAAACCTTTTTGACCAGGGTGGCGTTTTATCGATTGATTCGGCGCAAAATGGAATCGATTCTTCTTTTTCTAGATTGATTTTAGCCATTTTTGAACTTTTCTCGATTGGTTCTCCCCATTTCTGCATTCATTCTCTGGATTTCTCGATTAGTTCGGCTGGTGACTGCTTCAACAGGGCAGGTGCCGGCGCCGGTGCGGGGATGCGCACATTTCTCGATCGATTCGCCGGATTTATCGATTGATCCGCGCGTTTCTTGATCGATTCTCGCGCTGTTTGGGTTTTTCTCGATTGATTCTCCCCATTTCTCGATCAATTCTCGGAATTTCTCGATTGATTCTCCCCATTTCTGCATTGATTCTCTGGTTTTCTGCTTCGATTCGGCTGGTGACTGCTTCAACAGGGCAGGTGCCGGCGCCGGTGCAGGGATGCGCACGTTTCTCGATCGATTCGCCGGATTTATCGATTGATCCGCGCATTTCTTGATCAATTCTCGCGCTCATTGGCATTTTCTCGATTGATTCTCCCCCTTTCTCGATCGATTCTCGGAGTTTCTCGATTAATTCTCCCCATTTCTGCATTGATTCTCTGGTTTTCTGCTTCGATTCGGCTGGTGACTGCTTCAACGCGGCAGGTGCCGGCGCCGGTGCGGGGATGCTCACGTTTCTCGATCGATTCGCCGGATTTATCGATTGATCCGCGCGTTTCTTGATCGATTCTCGCGCTCATTGGCATTTTCCCGATCGATTCTCCCCATTTCCGCATCACAACCTGCAGTTTCCTCGCATCATTGCACCCAAAAAAACCCCTGCTTCCAGTAGAAGCAGGGGTACCCCTTTATTTCCGGAAATCTTTATCGAGGAAGTTCCAGAAATTTTCGTGGAACATGGCGGCGATGTCTTTTTGGATATCTTCTTTGGTGACGGGCCAGCCGGTGCTGCGGACGTCTTCGTATTTTTCGGTGAGGACGTCTTTGAGCACGGTTTTCGTGTGGCGCCATTTGTAGACGACCTGTTCGAGCACGCGGGCGTCGGAGTGCTGCGGGATGAAGCTCGTGTTGAGGAGCTCAAGGCGCATCCTCGTGACTTCGTTTACGATGACGGGGTTGTTCATGAACCACCAGCAGCCAAATATCATCAGATGCCGGAATTTACGTGCGAGCACGGCGAGTTCATGCTGGTTCTCACGTGAGAGTATCGTGACGAGAAATTTATTTTCCTGGTTTTCGGCGAGCAGGTTCTCAAGCGCCCGGATGTCGGCTTTTCCGACGAAGTCGCCGGCGTCGATCAGATCCGGATTGACCCGTTTTTTCACGCCGATCATGAGGGCGAATGGAATGTTATGTTTTTTCGTGACGGGCAGGATGCAGTCACGGATGACGCGGCCGCGGTCGCTTTCTTCCGGATAGGCGAAGCTCGGCGGCAGCGACACCGCCATGTACAGCGGGTTCATGATTTCAATCCAGTCCTCCAGGAAACGGTTCACTTCCTTGATCGTGCGGCCGTTCCAGTCGTCCTGAATATCATATCCCCATTTTTTCAGCTGCTCTTTCGTGTTTTGAAAATCATTTAAGAGCGGGTCGATACGGAGCACGGCGTGAAAGGCATCCTGCGGTCTGGTGCCCTCGAACCAGATAGCGCGTTCCTGCTCGTCAAACGGATCGTTGGTCATGACAATGTTGGAAACGTTCGCCTGCTTCATGACGGCGCCGACCTGGGCCTCCGCGGTGCGTCCGGCAAATTCAGCCCGGTACGTATCGAGATTTTTCGTTTTCGGGTCAATGCCCATTTCTTTCAGCGTCGTCAGCACCCCGCGGGCCGCTTCGCTGACAGGGGTGCGTTCGACGAACAGCTTCTGCCAGATGAGCTCGGCCTGTTCTTTTTTCTCCATCCGCCAGAAGAGGGCCGGATCCATGTCGGTCCAGCGCATGACTTCAGCGACGAGATAGTGATAGGTGAGCAGCTCGTCGATATCCCAAAGCAGAATATCACCGAAGTTCGGGGAAAAAAGGTGCGTATGAATGTCGGTGATTTCCTGGTTTTCAATGGCCTCTTCGACTGTGTTACGGATTCCTTTTTCTGTTGTAAGAATCATTGGATCTCCTCCTTCACGTCTTGATGAAACTGTTCCAGTACAGACACGGCACCGTTTTTCAGCAGTGCGTCCACGTAGCCGCTGACAAGCGAAATGCGGACCGGGTCCGCCTCGTCTCCTAAAAAGGACTGTACCAACCCGGCTGCGGAATGTTCACCCTTGTTATAACCATCCCACAAGTCGTGCATCAGATTCACAACATCCTCGGATTCGCGCAGCAACGTGTTCCGGCCGAGTGCGTGCCCTTGTACTTTCTCCTGCCCTTTTTCCTGAGGCTGGTAATACACAAGCAAAGCTGCCAGCGCAAGGGCGAAATACTGGTTCTCCGGATCACGGCTACCCCACTTCTCCCATAACGGCTGCACACGGGTGCCGAATTTCTGCAGCCCATTCTGGCCGAGATCGGTGAGCAGATGGCGCTGATACGGATTTTCAAAACGTTCGAGCACGCCTCTGGCAAACGGGTCTTTTTGTTCCTTATTATACGGCAGGACCGGTTTGATGGCGTGATCCACCGCACCCTCTACAAAGGCGCGGATGTCGTGGTTCTGCATCGCTTCATAAACCGTGTCCACGCCGTACAGAAAGGCAGGCGCGAACATCATCGTATGCGGCGCGTTCAGGAGGCGGATTTTCAGCTCGGCGTAATCCTGAACGGGGCCGTATACAGCGTTCAGGCCGGCATCCTGAAGTGGCAGAACCTGCCGTACCCGCTCCCCTCCTTCAATGACAAACAGATGATACGGTTCCGCCACGGTGAAAAGACGGTCCTCGTAACCGAGCTTTTCCTGAAATTCTTCGATATCCGCGGGATACCCCGTCACAATCCGGTCGACAAGGGTCTGACAGAACTCATTGTGTTCTGTCACCCACTTCCGGAAGTCCGCCCCGAGTGACCAGTCGTCGATTTTGCGGAGAATGATGTCTTTCAGCACGTCACCGTTCTGCTCAACGAGTTCACACGGCAGAAGAACAAGGCCTTTATCCGGATCACCGTTAAATGCCTGGTACCGTTCATACAGGAGCTGCGTTGTTTTTCCCGGAAAAGAAAGCGGTGCAGCGTCCCGGTTCCAGTCTTCTTCCTGATACACAAGACCCGCTTCCGTCGTATTGGAGGTCAGGATTTCAAGCGCCGGCTCACATGCGGCCGCCACGGCCCGGTCCCATTCTTCATACGGATTGATGGAGGCCGAAATCGACGTCACGACATCGGCGCGGTCAATCGTTTGGCCGTCAAGACGCCCCCGGAGCTGCACGGTGTAGGCATTATCCTGGGCGTGAAGATCCGGAAGTTTGCGGCCGTGCGGAGTCGGCTGGAGAGCTGCCACACTGCCGTTGAACAGCCCCTGCCGGTTCATGTGCTCCATCATCCAGTCCAAAAAACCGCGCATGAAATTTCCTTCGCCGATCTGCAGCACTTTCACAGGGAGACCGGTGTTATGCTGCACTTGATGAGGGTCGTGTTTTCTCAAATAGTCATAGGATAATCTCTCCATTTTCTTCCTCCTTTACAGAATAACGCCGTCTTTGAAAATCGCGATCTCTTTGAAATTGTATTTCTCATTCTGCGTCTCTTTCGTCCCGGATGCCCAGGCAATCATCTCTTCCATGAATTCATCGGTCAGCGTCTCAAGCGGCTTGCCTTCGACGAATTCTCCGGCGTTAAAGTCAATCCAGCGCTTCTTCTTCTCGGCTAGCGCGGTGTTGGTTGAAATTTTCACCGTCGGCACCGGACCGCCGAACGGGGTGCCGCGTCCTGTTGTGAAAAGAATAATGTGGGCGCCCGCTGCTGCGAGATTGGTTACCGATACGAGATCGTTGCCCGGACCCTGCAGCAGATTCAGCCCCTTTGTTGTTGCACGGCCGGCGTATTCAAGCACATCCACAACCGTGGCACTGCCGCCTTTTTGCACGCAGCCGAGCGACTTCTCCTCGAGCGTTGTAATACCGCCGTCTTTGTTTCCCGGCGACGGATTTTCATAGACGTTCTGGTCGTGGTCGAGGAAGTACTGCTTGAAGTCATTGACGAGTTTCACCGTGTTATCAAACACCTGCTCGTTCTGTGCCCGGCTCATCAGCAGTTTCTCCGCACCGAACATTTCCGGCACTTCGGTAAGAATCGTCGTGCCGCCGTGGGCAATCAAACGGTTCGAAAATGAGCCCACGAGCGGATTCCCCGTAATGCCGGAAAGGCCGTCGGAGCCGCCGCATTTCAAGCCGACTTTCAGTTCGGAGACCGGGACTGGTTCGCGCTTGAAGCTGTTGGCGTAAGCGGTGAGTTCTCCGATGAGTTCCATTCCTTCTTCAATCTCATCATCCACGTCCTGCGCGCCGAGGTACACCACTTTGCCGTTCGCCTTCCCGCCGATCATGTCCTGGAATGATTTGATGGTGTTGTTTTCGCAGCCCAGCCCCATGACGACGACACCGACCGCATTCGGATGCAGCACGAGGCTTGAGAGCACGCGCTGGGTGTTGGTCAGGTCATCGCCGAGCTGCGAACAGCCGAACGGATGCGGAAAATGGAACACACCATCCACTTCATCGCTGTCGTTTAGTTCCTTAGAGGCCATATCGGCGAGGAGTTCCGCCGATTTGTTAATACAGCCGACCGTATTGATGATCCAGATTTCATTGCGGATGCCGACTTCCCCGTTCGGCCGGCGGTAGCCCTGGAATGTGAGCTCATCCGCCGGTGCTTCGGCGGCAGGCTCTTCCCGCGGTTCATACGTGTAGTCGAGTTTGCCGCTTAGGTTCGTCTTCGTGTTATGGGAATGCACCCATTCGCCCTTCTCGATATCCCGTTCCGCATGCCCGATCGGGTTGCCGTATTTGATAATGTCTTCTCCCTTTTCAATCGGATGGAGCGCCACTTTATGGCCGGCCGGTATCGGTTCAAGCGGTGTGATCCGAAGGCCGCCGGACTCGATCTCCTCTCCCCCGGGTGCTTCTTCAATTGCCACCGCCACGTTATCCAGTTCATGAATATGAATAATCGGTTCTTTCATGCGTATCCTTCCTCTCCCTTTTTAGTAAGCGGTTTCAAAAACGACAGAGAAACGCCGCTCAGCGCGTCTCCACCGAATCCCGCTCCAGAAATACCGGGGAATACCGGTGCACAGCCGGGCTCAGCTCTTTTCCTTCATTCATTTCTTCAAATAACAACTCCGCGGCTTTTTCGCCGATAGCGGCCGCCGGCTGCTCTATGGATGTCACCGCCGGGTTGTAGACACCGGCAAGCGGCATGTCATCAATACTTATAATGCTTACATCCCTGCCGATTTCCATCTCCTGCTGCCTGCAGAACTGCAGTACTTCGATTAACGTCAGATCATTGCTGGCAAGAAGGGCTGTCGGTTTGTCTTCTTTCTGAAATTCCGCCGACAGGTAGTCCGCCATAGCGGAGAGAGACTGTTCATAAATAAACATACCGCTCTTCTCCAGCTCGTGGCTTTCCATTGCCTTCTGAAATCCGGACAGCCGCTCCGATCTTGGTGTCATCACCCGCTTCAGTGGAGGGACGGCAAGACCGATACGACGGTGGCCGCAGTTAGTGAAGTAATCCACTGCCATGGCGGCCGCCTTTTCATTATCTGTTAACACCGTATTCACCGGCAGGTCCGGAACGATCCGGTCGACGAACACGAGGGGAATGTTCTTATCAAGAAGTTCGCGGTATAACTCTTCATTATCCCCCGCCGGAAAAATGATGAATCCGTCTACCTGCTTCGCCTCGAGCATCTGCACGTATTTCTGTTCCTTCTGTGGATCTTCATCCGTGTTACAGACAATGACATGAATGTCCTGTTCATTGCAGGCGTCTTCCACGGTACGGATGACCTGCGTCGAAAAACCGTGAAGAATGTTGGCGACAATCATGCCTATCGTAAATGTTTTCTTCTGTTTCAAGCTTCTCGCGAGAACATTGGGGGAATATCCGAGCGCCGCAATACTCTGCCGGATGCGCTGCTTCGTCTCTTCGCCCATGTATTCAAACCGTTTGTTCAGATACTGGGAAACTGTACTTTTTGAAATGCCGGCATGCTTTGCTACGTCGGCAATGGTTACGTTTTTGTCATGTTTCATGTTGAACTCACCTTTTACCTAAGTGAAAAACCTTCTCCGCTTTTCACTAAACCGTTTTATCTAAACCGGTTTATCTGTATTCTACGGGATGGTTTATACAACGTCAATACATTCTTTTTATCGAAAAAGAGAGAATAGTAGATCGCAGTTTCTGTTTTCGTTCAACAAAAATGGACAATGTTCATTCTATGTAAACAAGATGAAGCCCTTGTCTGTTCTAATCCTTTTCTACTATGTAAAATAACAACAGGTGATACAGCAATGGAAAAGCGAACATTGGGCAATTACGTTAGAGATCTCCGACTGCGGAACAATTTTTCCCTGCGCGATCTTGCCAACGAAACAGATATCAGCTACTCCTATATTCACGCTATCGAAAGTGGCCGGGTTACGCCGTCCCGCGACATAGCGGCGGCTCTCGCCAACGGGCTGAAAGGGGCTCTTCCGGATGAAATGCTGCGACTCGGGGGGTATCTCCCCGACCATCGGCCGAAAGATCTGGTTGACACCCTTCATCTGGATCTGTTCGCTTCAAGGCTGGAGGAGCTTATGAGCAGCAGTGACTGGAAGGTGGAGGGATTAGCGGTTCGGACCAGTATTGACAAAGATCACCTGCAACAGTGGCTTCGTCCCGGCAGTTATCAAACATCTTCGTCCCGTCTGCCTGATATCATCAGCCTCTATAAACTGGCGGCCTTGTTTAATGTAACCCCTGATTATCTCGCAGGATCCACCGATGATCCACATGCATTCGAGACATCCTTCCCACGCCCTAAAAATCTGAGAGATCTGCTGAACAACGAACCACTTGTTCTTGATCACATCCCTTTGGATGAAGCAGATAAAGATAGATTGATAGCTATCATTTATGCTGCGTTTGATTCACAGTAACATTATTTCATTAACAACCCTCTCTCCTGAAGACGGTACAAAGAGACAGTCCAGTCTTCAGGATGGAGATATCCCTTCACCCGTATTAACCCGGGCTGCTGCGTATGAATCAGGACAATCAAATCGATGATGAGCGGCGTGGATATCCTTCCGTGATTGTTGCTTACCCCCAGCATAATCAGTACTTCCTCCTGGTTTATGTAACAGGCTAACTCCAGATACAGCAGGATCACATCTGTTGTGAACGCGCGTTTAATCTGAATATGGAAGTGAGAAGTCTCCATTTTCCGCATAATTTCTGCTTTTTCGGGATAACGGACCATATCATGGTGCGTCACTGTTTGTACGTACCGGCAGATGTTCCGGTACAGCTTTGCCCATTCCATCTGCGTGATGAAGTCCGGCTGCAGATATACTTCCAGCGCTTCCAGTTCAAGCGGGGAATCCGGCGTCATATCGTTACCTCCTGCGTCGAAAGTCTTATTTCTGTTTATAATTATATAATATTGTTCACTAAAAAAACACAAAAATAAGTGATTTTTCTAAAAAAACGAAATCATTATCCCGTTTTCTTTCTTGAGCATGAAAAAAAGCTTCCGATTAGTAAAAATCATAAATCGGAAGCGTTTCTTTGGACATTAACGAACAAAAAGGAAACCTAAAGGACGTTTACGGGAATGCGGAACCCTCTAAAGTGCCTTTTGAATCATTCCTAATGACGTTTATGGGGGCACCGATTACTACAAAGTGCCTCAGACGACGTCTCTAACGACGTTTACGGGGACACGGAACTCCCTAAACTGCCTTCGGACTATTCATCTCTCCTTTCACGCAGTGGTTGATCTCAGCAACAAAAAATGCCGAACGATTTCAGCAAATCGTTCGGCATTTTTTTATCTTATAAAACTTTCTTCCTTTATCATATCTTTTAGTAGTGTTTCGCGCCGATATAACGCTTCTCCCAGTAGTCATCTGTTTTATCGCTGACCGTGACGCCGGTGGATGTGCCGGCGTGGATGAACTGGTCATTGCCTGTGTAGATGCCGGCATGGGAAGGGCCGTCGTTATATGTTTTAAAGAAAACAATGTCGCCTACCTTTGGCTTTTCGACCGAGTCTCCTTGATTGTATATATCGGCGACCGTGCGCGGCAGCTCCACGCCGTTTTCCTGGAAGACGTACTGGAGAAACCCACTGCAGTCAAAGCCGGATTCCGATGTGCCGCCCCATACGTACGGGGTTCCGATATGTTCGGAAGCATCGGCGACAAGATTCACCGCATTGAAATCCGTATCGGGAGAGACTGTCGAAACGTCTGCCTCCTCCCTGTCTTCCCCGGACTCGAGCATCTCGTCCATCTTCTCCCGGGTTTTTGGCCCGGCGATACCGTCTACGGCAAGCCCCTGTTCACTTTGAAAAGATTTGACCGCTTTTTCCGTGACACCGCCGAATACGCCGCTAGGCTCCATTTTCATATAATCAAGGCCGCGCAGACGTTCCTGAAGTTCACTCACCTGTTCTCCGCTGTCCTCGTAACGAAGCATTTCTGATGATCCGGCGCCGGATGCTTCTGTTTTTGTTTCTTCTCCGGAGTCAGAAGCGGATGCCGGATTGTTTTTCAGAGCGTTGAACGTCTTCGGTCCGGCAAGCCCGTCCGTCTCAAGGCCCTGTTTCTGCTGGAAACGGCGGACCGATTCTTCGGTCATCGGCCCGTACACCCCGGTTACATCCTTATTATAAAAACCGAGGTCTTTGAGCTGACGCTGCAGGAGCGACACTTCACTGCCTTTGTCTCCGCTTTCAAGAATCCGGAAGGTAGACCCGGATTCCGGACGCGGTGCCGGCTCTGCCTGAAGAGATGCGGAAGCGGATCCGATAACACCCCGCATCGCCGCAAAAGTCTGCGGTCCGGCAATGCCGTCCACCACAATGCCGGCGTCTTTCTGAAAGCTCTTTACAGCACTTGCGGTGCGGCGTCCGTAATATCCGTGCTGCTCACCTTTAAAAAGGCCGAGATTCTCCAGCCGGCGCTGCAGTTCTTTAACCGCGGAGCTTTCTTCTCCGGTCCGCATGATTGTGTTGGAACCGAGCTCTTCTTTATTTTTTTCCCGGTCCACTGCACCGGAGGCTTCGGCGGTTGGTTCTGCTTTGCGCTGCAGCAAGGCGCCGAACGTTTCCGGACCCGCGATGCCGTCGACCGTCAGCTGATGGGCGCGCTGAAAAGATTTCACTGCCTCGACCGTCGATGTGTCGTAGCGGCCGCTTACCGTTTCATATGTATAGTGCCCCCGGTCCTTTAAGCGTTCCTGCAGTTCCTGGACATCCTCGTTCTCCATTCCATAGGACAGCATCGTATCGCCGACCTCGCCGTCTGCCACGGACGGCACAGCGGCAACGGCCCCTGCAGCAGCAACCGTTGCCGCTGCGATCTTTTTCGTGTCCATTGACGTGTCAAACACTATGATCCCCTCCTGCTTCTGCATAACTTGACATACCGGTAGACTTTTCTACTTTTTATTGTACATGCTTCTCTGGTATTCTTCCATGCTTTTTGTGATTTGAAGATTAAAATGTTGTAAAAAGAGGTATCATGTATTGTTGTGTTCGTAATCTAATAACGTTGAAAGGAATTTTTTATGAGACAATCAAAATGGTACGTGCATTTACGGGAAAAATTCTGGTTTATCCCTTCCGTATATGCCGTTTTTTCGCTGCTGGCGATTTCTTTAATCTCTTACCTTATCAGTCTCGTACCGCCTGGGTGGTATATTCAGGCGCCGGGCTTTCTGCCTATCACGATCTCAACTGCCAATTACCTGTACAGTTCTCTCATTACGGCACTGCTAACGATGACCAGTGTCAGCTTTTCATCCGTAATGGTCGTTCTGACCACCTATTCGACGCAGTTCACGCCGCGTGCACTGCAGGATTTCATGCAGAGCCGGACCACCCAGCACGTACTCGGTGTGTTTACTTTTGGTTTTATTTTCTCCCTGGTGAATCTTATCCTTCTTTCACCAACAGACTCGAACCACTTGTTTATGCCGGTGATCATGGTAATGATATCGATTGTCTGCCTTGGTGCGTTCATTCTGTTTATTTATCACTCAACCAAGTACGTCCAGGTCAACCATTTGATTGGAAAAATACGAAATGACGCATCCAAGGCGATTGAAGAGGCGTATCACCTTCCTCATCTGAACGCTTACTCCGAATGGGAAAACCCTATTCCAGAGGGAGAGCCGAACGTCATTTACGCGCACCGCTCCGGTTACACGCAGCTGCTAGAACTCCAGAACATCGTGAACTGGGCTTCGCGTCATGACGTGCAGGTGGAAAGCCTGATCCAGGTCGGGCATTACGTGCATAAAGGAGAACCGATATTTCGCTTCTGGCCCGGAGACGCCGAACCGGATGTAACGGAGCTGAGGGAGTGTCTGCTTGTAGGCAATGAACGGAGCAATGCCCAGGATATCGAGTTCTCGATGCAGAAGCTGGTTGATATTGCGGTACGGGCCATTTCCCCGTCCGTGAATGACCCTCATACCGCGATCAATTGTATCAACCGTTTGGCGGCGCTGCTGGCTGAAATCAGCATCCGTCACGAATCCCTGACTTATTTCAGCGATGAAAACGGGGAACTTCGTTTCATTTTGTACCCGATCTCGTTTCGCAGTTACCTGCACGGGAACTTCTTTCAGATCCGGATGTACGGTAAAAATGATGTATCCATCATCGGCGGATGCATTGACGCCTTGACCGTCGTCGCCCAGACAGGCCGGGACACCGTTCACGACGATCTGCGCTCGTTTTTTGAATACATGAAAGAAGCCATTGATGAAGATTCATTGAGCCAGTGGGACTATGATTACTGGCAGGAACGGCTCCGCCGCTTCGAAGTGGAACTTGAAGGAGAAGACCACGTGTACCAGGTGTAAGAAATGCTTTTTTGTATCGAAAGGGGCTGTATCTAAAGGTGCAGTTCCTTTTTTATGAAAGAGGATGCTGTAATAACAGGCGGGGAGTGGAGTGGAACACCGGCATTTGGCACGGCCAGCGGACACTGCCATCGAAACATAAAGACGTAGTTTCCATGGATCATTGTTTGGTGGACACTACACTGCTGCCATCATAAATTAGTGTCCCCCGACTGAAATCAATGGACACTATCTGCCGGTGCAGCAGGTCTTAGTTTCCCCTGATTCCACTTCCATGGACACTACGTATGCTGCCCGGTGATTTAGTATCCACGGAGCCGGTCCAGCGGCGCAGCGATAAAAATTCCCGAACCATATAATGATGGTTCGGGAATTTTGTTTCCTATCATTTCATTGCATGGTCCCTGCAGTGCTTTTCTTTCAAAAGCTGCGATGCACGGGGGATTTAATTGAGATAGCGTCTGGCGCTGTGGTAGCTTCCTGCGTATTCTGACTCGGAGATCGCCACTTTTTCAACCGTGCTGTCCGAATTCGGGGAGTGAATCATGCGCCCGTCTCCAAGGTACATGCCGACGTGATGTATTTCTCCGGCCCCGCCGTTATAGGCGAAAAAGACAAGGTCGCCTTTCTGGAGATTGCTGCGCTCCACAGCTGTCCCGCTTCGCGCCTGATCCTTTGAGTCCCGCGGAATGGTGATACCGTGGGCTTTATAGATGGTATGGGTGAAGCCGGAGCAGTCAAACCCGAACCCGGACGTGCCCGCCCACAAGTACGGAAGATTCATGAACTGTTCCGCGGTGGCCTGCAAGTCGGAAGCTTCCGGATCGGGGATGGCGTTTTCGTCCTCGTAAACAGTGACATCGCCGGCGTTTATCCACTTATTGCCGTCCGAGGGCGTGGCCACGAGCAGTTTGTCTTCTGTTTCAAACACGACCGGGAGTCTTGTATTAAAACTGATTTCGAGACTTTTCGTTTCCAGACTCCGGTCTTCATGCAGAAAAGCAGTCGGCTCGGTAACCTGAGCTGTGTCGGCATGCTGCAGCAATTCAAATCTCGGACTCTCGGTGATCTGCTCTTTTGGCACCCAGCCCGGGTAACCGGTCTCATGCTGCGGTGTCTGTTGTTCTTCCACTGCAATTTTCGCCCAGTTCCCCTCCTCTTCCAGAACTTCCACTTCCATGCCGTACAACGCCTGGGTATCAAGGTTGCCAAGCAGGCCGCGTTTATCCGCGGCCGTCATCGATTCGGTCCACTGCCACGGCTGCACCGGATTCTGAAGGGCCGGTGCGTCCATGTTTCTCGGCGCTTCCGGGGACGCCCAGACGGACAGAACCGACACATCCACGTAATGCGAATATTCCTCTGAATCCGCTGCTGCCTCCTGCGCCGCTTCCGCCTCTCCGGCAAACACCGCCGGCAGCATCAATCCGGTGAGTGTCAGCGCCATGATATGTTTAGAAAAAATAATCGTCCTCTCCTTTATGTAGAATGACTCTTTTTCTTTTATTCTATCAGACAGAAAAAATTTTTAAATCGCTGAATCGAAAACGGGGGCTGTTCCGTAAATGATTTTTGTGGAATTTGTTAGTAGCTTATGGAAATCATCGTGAGTTTCATAGTATACTAACAAGGGACACAACATTATTTCAAATTTTTCAGGAGGGTACCATATGAAAAAGTTCTACAGTATTGCTTTATCAGCGACACTCGCTGCGTCGCTTACGTTACCAGCCACAGCTGGGGCACAGTCTTCTTTCAGTGATATCGGTGAAGATTTCTGGGCCGGGGATGCCATCAGCCATCTTGAGGAAGAAGGCATTATTTCAGGATACGAAGACGGTTCCTTCGGGCCGAATGATGAAGTAACCCGCGGCCAGGCTGCGTTGATGCTGTCATCAGCACTGAATCTTGATACATCGGATCGTCCGGATCCTGACTTTTCGGATATTGAAGACGGTACCGAGCTTGCCGACGCGGTAGCTGCTGTCGCGGATGAAGGAATTATCGAAGGGTACGAGGAAGAATTTCAACCTAACGCAGACCTGACCCGTGCGCAGATGGCAAAAGTGCTGGCAGCAGCATACGACCTGAGCGGGGACAACAGTGCTGATTTCTCTGATGTGAGCGAGGACTTCTGGGCTTACGACCACATCGATGCACTGGCTGCAAACGGTATTTCCTCCGGATATGAAGACGGTTCCTTTAAGCCGGGCGCTTCAACCACAAGAGCCCAGTTCGCAACGTTCCTATGGAACACGACCGGAGACGCTGAAGAAACTCCGGAAGCACCAGAGACGGATGAAGAAATTACTACCGTGCTCGAAGATGTCATGGAAACCCAGCAGAACCTTGAAAGTTATACATTTGACGGCAATATCGGTATCAACATCGATGTACCGATGGGAGATCAGGAACTTACGGAAGAAGAGCAGCAGGCTCTGGAAGAATCCATGAACATGAACATGGAGATGAGCGGTACATTCCAGAAAGACCCTATGATTACAGAGGTAGTCATTGAGCAGAACATTCCACAGTTCGAGGAAACGATGGAGCAGGTTTCTCTGTCCACCAACGAGGCAAGCTATCAATATATCAATGACGCTGCGATGATGGGATATCCAGAAGACTGGCAGGACAAATATATTGAAATGAACTATGAAGATGTTCTGGGCGGCCAAGCGTCAGATATTCCTTTCGATATGGAACAGCAGCAGGAAATGGCTCAGGAAATCTATGACGTATTCATCGAAAACTTCGGCACTGAATACTTTGAGCTCACAGAAAGCCATGCCTCCATTCCGGACGACGTGACCTACGATCAGGTACTCACTTTTGAACTGACACATGAGGACCTCAGCGACGTGATGACCATTCTCGAAGAAGATGTCATCCCGGAACTTGAACCGATTCTTGAAAATCCAGGTGCCGCTTCGGCTCTTGCCAGCGTCACAGGTTCCAGCTTCCAGGCGTTGAATGACGAAGGCACCATGCCTGAAGGCGGCATGAACGAAGAGGATATCAACCAAATTCTCGAAAGCCTGAATCTTGAAACCTTCAAAATGCATCAAGCCATCAATGAAAACAACCAGGTCGTATATGACACCGGCGAGATCGAAGTCAGCTACACCGACGAGCAGCAGGGCGACATGTCCTTCGGCGTAGACTACGGCATGACGTCGAGCAACTTCAACGAAGACGTCACGTTTGAATATGGTCTTCCGGAAAACGAAGAGAACATCATCACGTATGATGAGCTCATGAACTGGCAGGAAGAACAGATGCAGGACTTTGAAGAAATTGAGCAGGGAGACCTCGAAACCGTTCAATAATGCGGGTCTCCTCAACCGGCCTCCATACGTGGAGGCCGGTTTTTTTGCGTTTTCCGTTTCACGTTTGTCTGCAAAAGGCAGAGTCCGGCACATTCCAGGCTCTGTCTTTTTTTATTATACAGGCAGCCGGCTTGTTACCAGCCATTATGCAGGCATCTCTTCCCCTCTGCTGCCCTGTCTCCATTTTTTCCATACCTATCATTCAAATATACATTTGAATATTGACTTTTCTGCATTCACCTCATACACTAAGGGATAACAATCAAACGATTATTTGAATGATATCCTATACAGGAGGAGAGCCTATGAGTCAGATGGAGAACGAAAAACAAACAGCCTGCTGCTCCAGTAATAAGCAGTCCTCCATTATCCCCGTAAGCACGCCGGATTCGAGCGTAGACGGCGGTACGAAGGAAAGCAGCAGCATGCTGGAATATAAAGTGGACGGAATGGATTGTCCGTCCTGCGCGGCGACCATCGAGAAAGCTTTAAAGAAGAAAGAGGGGGTTCAATCCGTTCAGGTGCATTATGCGACGGGAAAAATGACCGTCGGCGCCGAATATGATTCCGTTTACGATGACATTCCAAAGCATGTACGGAAACTGGGCTTTGACACAGAGCCGCTGGAGAAAGATAAACACAAGGAAACGTACAAAGTCGAAGGCATGGACTGCGGCTCATGCGCAAAGACTATCGAAAAGCACATCAGCAGTGTGCCGGACGTACAGGACGTACAGGTGAATTTCTCCACCGGAAAGATGCAGATTCACCACTCCACCAGCCCGGAGAATATTATGCAGGAAGTACAAAAAGCTGGTTTCGATGCTTCCCTGGACAATGGATCTAAAGACGCTGAAAAGGAGAACACGCAGAAAAAACCGCTCTCCACCACCACATTGTCCGGAATTTTTCTCATGTTTGGTTTTGCGGGGTCGTTTACGGCCCTTCCTGCTTTTCTTATTACGGCTTTATATGCCGCTGCCATTGCCGCAGGGGGATACAAGCCGGCGAAAAGTGCGTTCTACGCTGTGAAAACTGGTTCCCTCGATATGAATGTGCTGATGGCGTCGGCTGCGATCGGTGCTACGTTGATTGGGGAGTGGTTTGAAGGAGCAATGGTGGTGTGGCTGTTTGCACTGGGGAATACGCTGCAAAACCGTTCCATGGAACGCACGAGAACCTCCATCCGCAACCTGATGGCTCTTGCCCCGGACGAAGCTGTCGTTCTCTCCGGCGGGCAGCAGGTTCGTAAAGCCGTGGAAGAAGTCGGAGTCGGAGACGTTCTCGTTGTGAAACCCGGACAAAAAATTCCCCTCGACGGCGAGGTGGTGACGGGATCCTCCAGTATTAACCAGGCTCCCATCACTGGTGAATCCCTGCCCGTGGACAAACGGGAGGGACATACAGTGTACGCCGGTACCATCAACGAAAGCGGCTCGCTCGAAATCAAAGTCACCAAACTCGTACAGGATACGACCATTGCAGGCATCATTCACCTTGTGGAAGAGGCTCAGGAGAAAAAAGCACCGACCGAGGCATTTATCGACCGATTCGCCGCTGTTTACACACCGATTGTGTTCGCGCTCGCTGTCTCTGTTATGATTTTTCCCCCACTCCTCGGACCGGGCGCCTGGGGGGGATGGCTTTATAAGGGATTGGCGCTGCTCGTTGTAGCCTGCCCGTGCGCCCTCGTTATTTCCACCCCGGTGGCAATCGTTTCCGCTATCGGAAATGCCGCAAAGAGCGGTGTTTTAATCAAAGGCGGTACCTTTTTGGAAAAAGCCGGAGTCATAGAGAGCATTGCTTTTGATAAAACAGGAACATTAACCGAGGGAAAGCCGAAAGTAGCCGAAGTCCTGGCTCTTCACGGCAGTGAGGAGGAGCTTATCACTGCGGCGCGCACGATTGAAGAGCATTCCACTCACCCCATCGCCCAGGCTGTGACGGCCTACGCGGCAAAACGGGGAATCCCGGCAAAGCAGGGCAGTCATTTTCAGTCGGTGGCAGGCAAAGGGGCCAAGGCGTCTATCGATCATGTCGAGTATTTTGCAGGAAGTCCTGCATGGTTTCAGGAGATGGGTGTATCTCTAGAGGAGAATGCCGGACAGCATATTCAAACTATGCAGGAGGAAGGCAGCACTCTCGTTGTAGTCGGCACGCGTTCACACGTTCTTGGTATCATTGCCGTCCGCGACACCATTCGTGATATGACGGTTCAGTCCATTCAGGCACTGAAAAAAGCCGGGATATCAGAGACGGCGATGCTGACCGGGGATAACCGAGGCACAGCCAAACGAATCGCCGAAAAAACAGGGGTCGACCGCTCCTTTGATGAACTGCTTCCGGCGGACAAAGTAAGCGCTGTTCACTCCTTGCAGCGGGAGGGAAAACGTGTCGCGATGGTCGGGGACGGCATCAATGATGCTCCTGCTCTGGCGTCAGCTGATCTTGGCATCGCCATGGGAGGCGCCGGCACCGATACCGCGATGGAAACCGCCGACATCGTGCTGATGGCCGATAACCTCGAGCAGCTGCCGCGCACCATCCGTCTAAGCCGCAAAGCGTTGTCTATCATTAAGCAGAACATCTGGTTTTCGCTGCTGACCAAAGCCGCTGCGCTTGTGCTCATCTTTCCAGGATTTTTGACGCTGTGGATGGCCGTATTGAGCGACACCGGCGCCGCCCTGCTCGTGATTCTTAACAGCATGCGGCTGCTTAAATCGTAGCAGTGACCAATTTGACGGGATCCGGCGACGGAATGACGCGGAAATTTGGAGAATCGATTGAGAAATCTCGAGAATTAATCAAGAAATGGGGATAATCGATGGAGAAATGCTGAGTATCAATCGAGAAATTTCCATTTCGCCCGAGAATCAACCGGGAAACGGGCGGATCAATCGAGAAATCCCGCGCATCGATCAAAAAAACAGCCTCTCCACCCTGCGCTGCGAGGGGGATGCTTCCCGCGCTCCATCGATGCGAAAATCCTGAGAACCAATCGAGAAAGGCGGAGATTCGATCGAGAAATCTCGACAATCAATCGAGAAAGTCCCATTTCGCCCGACAATCAACCAGGAAACGGGCGGATCAATCGAGAAATCCCGCGCATCGATCAAGAAACCGGCCTCCCTTCCCCCCACTGCGACGGGGGATGCTTCCCGCGATCCATCGATGCGAAAATCCTGAGAGCCAATCGAGAAAGGCGGAGATTCGATCGAGAAATCTCGACAATCAATCGAGAACATTCCATTTCGCCCGAGATTCAACCGGGAAACGGGCCGATCAATCGAGAAATCCCGCGCATCGATCAAGAAACCGGCCTCCCCACCCTGCCCTGCGAGGGGGGATGCTTCCCGCGATCCATCGATGCGGGAATCCTGAGAACCAATCGAGAAATTCCCATTTTGCCCGAGATTCAACCGAGAAACGGGCGGATCAATCGAGAAATCCCGCGCATCGATCAAGAAACCGGCCTCCCCACCCTGCCCTGCGAGGGGGGATGCTTCCCGCGATCCATCGATGCGGGAATCCTGAGAACCAATCGAGAAATTTCCATTTCGCCCGAGAATCAACCGGGAAACGGGCGGATCAATCGAGAAATCCCGCGCATCGATCAAAAAAACAGCCTCTCCACCCTGCGCTGCGAGGGGGATGCTTCCCGCGCTCCATCGATGCGAAAATCCTGAGAACCAATCGAGAAAGGCGGAGATTCGATCGAGAAATCTCGAGTATCAATCGAGAAATTCCCATTTTGCCCGAGATTCAACCGGGAAACGGGCGGATCAATCGAGAAATCCTGCGCATCGATCAAGAAACCGGCCTCCCCACCGCTCTTTCTTCTCCACACGCTATCCAAAAAAAGAGCTGTCCTCGTCAGGACAGCTCTTTTTTGTTTTCCCATGTAATGAGTCCAATAAGTATCGCACTGGTCACGATGCTCCCCACAACCGGTCCTATGATATTGCCAAGCTTTGTCGTTGTTCCAATCATAGAGGCTGCGAGGGTAACGACGACCAGCACGGCGGCTCCAATCCATACTGCTTTCACAATAAGGACCTCCTTTACTCTTCCGGATCCTGAATAGCAAACATCAAATCCAACTCACAGACAACGGTGTCGTCGACTTTTGCCGTGCCTTTTCCTTTTCCAATCTTTCCACGTAATCTGGTGATTTCTGTTTCAAGAACGAGCTGGTCTCCGGGTTTGACCTGGGATTTAAAGCGGCAGTTCTCTACACCTGCAAAAAAAGCCAGCTTTCCCTGGTTTTCTTCTTTTTTCAAAATAGCAACCGCACCGGTCTGTGCCAGTGCTTCGATAATCAACACTCCCGGCATCACAGGGTAATCCGGAAAATGGCCGTTGAAAAATTCTTCATTCGCTGATACGTTTTTGAACCCGACTGCCCGCTCCCCTTCCTGCAGCTCCGTAATCCGGTCTACCAAAAGAAACGGGTAGCGGTGCGGGATGATTTCTTTGATTTCTTCACTGGAGAGCATGTCTTCCTCCTTGCCGGCTGTACTTAGAAATATTTTACAATCCAAGGCAGGAGATTAATCTCCCTGGATAAATTCAAACATCCGTTCCCAACTGCTCCATCTAAGCACTTCGAGGCCGTTTCCTTCTCCTACGATGGCATACCCTGTGACAAGTCCGCCAAGCAGGCTTAGAATGAGAACAGCAAGAACAATCAGAAGTCTGGCCCAAATCGGAACCATCCGGATGCGTTCCTTTCGGCGCTCCTTCTTGGAGGTACTGGCAGCATTCTTTTCCTCCTGCTCCTTTTCCAGCCTTCGTTCCTGCCTGGATTGACTTTGTGTTGTATCTTCATTATAACTCATGATTTTAACTCCGTAACATTATACTTCCATGCGCGGCTTCCTATCAGCCGCGCAGGCTGTTAATGAGACCCATCATCTGGTCTCCCTGCGAAATCGCACGTGCGTTGAAAGAATACTGACGCTGCGTGGTCATCATATCCGTCATGGCCTGGCCGACGTCAACATTAGACTGCTCAAGCGATCCCTGTTTCACCGCTTCTTCAGCTCCCGGTATAAACTCCAGCACATCAGCCTCTTCCAGTCCAAGTTCCCCAAGGTCCGGCAGGGCGTAGTTGTTGCCATTCACCCGGTCGAGAAGCTGCGGCTTGGTAATGCGGGCCAGTTCCATCTCACCGATTTCAATCTCTTCTCCTGCCTGATTTACCGCCTCAAGGGTTCCGTCTTCCTGAAGGGTAAAGCTTCCTGCTCCAGCCGGAACATCCATTCTTTCCCCATCTGCTCCAAGAAGATAATCGCCCTGATTATTAACAAGTGTCCATCCGTCCGGCTCTTCCGGATTCTCCGACAGGTAAAACGAACCATCCCGTGTATACTGCGTTTCCGGATCTCCGCCTGTCATTGATTCCACCTGGAAAAACTGATCTTTTTCCGTAATCGCAAAGTCCAGTTCACGATCGGTGTTCTCAATCGGGCCCTGTTCCATCCGGAGAGCAGTCTGGGCAACTCCTGCTCCAGACCCGGTGCGCAGACCGGCCGGTGTCAGACGGCCGGCTTCATTACGCTCATCCTGCAGGTTGTTCGTCTGTTGATAAAGCATATCTGAAAACGTGGTTTCACTCCGCTTATAACCGGTCGTATTACTGTTTGAAAGATTGCTGGAAATACCGTTAAGCTTTTGCTGCAGCTGCCCCATCGTATTGGCCGAGGACAATACCGATCCGTACATAGTGCCTCTCTCCCTTCAACCCGTTTATCTCAGACTTCCGATTTCATTTGCCGCGCGCTGCATGCTTTGGTCATAGGTCCGCAGCATGCGTTGGTTGGATTCGAATATACGGTAGGAATTCATAAGTTCTGTCATCGTCTGCCCTGGATCCACGTTGGAACGTTCCAGAGAGCCCTGGCTTATCGTATAGCCGACTCCATCTGCTCCTATTGCGGTTGGAAGCGCCTCTGCCCCGTCCTCTGCTTCAAGACGGAGAATACCGCTGTCTTCTTTCACCATGTCATTGGCATTCTCCGCGTAGGCTACACCCAACTGACCGGCTTCTGCTCCGTCTTCATCCGTGATAACCCCATTTTCATTGATGTTGAAATTCTCATTACCAACTTCAATGGGACCGCCGTCTTCTCCCAGCACATAATGACCCTGACTTGTCGTCAGAAAACCTTCGCCGTCTACCGTCCAATTACCATTTCGGGTGTAACGTTCTTCCCCGTCGGCATTGGATACTGTGAAAAACAATGATCCCTGCTCCCCGTCTTCCCCTTCAGGCATTTCGCCCTGCCAGATAGCAGCATCCGTTGTATTGCCGGTCTCACGGAGATCACCCTGACTGAAGTTTGGAGTCCGCTCCTGCATATAAACACCTGTTGCAAGCTCCCCAATCGGAGCAGGACGGCTGCCGGGCGTACTGCCTGCATTCTGAGCCTGGACTAACATTTCCGGAAATGTGCGGTTTGACCCCTGATCTGCTTTAAATCCGGGAGTATTAAGGTTCGACAAATTTTCAGAAAGCATTTGTGTATTCCGCTGCTGGGCGAGCATGCCGGACGCTGCGCCGTAAAAACCTCTCAGCATCATTCGAACTCCTTTCTAGATCTTGACTTTTTTGTTTGCCATCTTGTCGAGGTTTTCGAGAATAATGCCTGTTCCATTCGCCACACAATTCATTGGTTCTTCCGCGATGATAACCGGTACTCCGAGTTCATCGCCGAGCAGTTCATCTATACCATGCAGAAGGGCGCCTCCGCCGGTGAGAATCACTCCGCGGTCAATGATATCCGCTGACAGTTCCGGCGGCGTCTGTTCGAGTACATTTTTTGCCGCGTGAACAATGTGGTTCACCGATTCGGTTAACGCCTCGTATATTTCCTGTGAATTAATGGTGATGGTCCGCGGGAGGCCGTTCACCATATCCCGTCCGCGGATCTCCATTTCACGGTTGGCTCCGTTCGGGGCGACTGTTGCCACCTCTTTTTTCACCATTTCTGCGGTGCGGTCGCCGATCAGAAGCTTGTAGGACTTCTTGATATAATTCAATATATCCAGATCAAATTGATCTCCCGCTGTTTTGATGGAATTCGCCGTGACCACCGATCCCATCGAGAGGACCGCGACATCCGTCGTACCGCCTCCGATATCGACAACCATATTCCCGCTCGGCTGGAAAATATCCATGCCGGCGCCGACCGCTGCCACTTTCGGTTCTTCTTCAATGAATACATTCTTACTGCCGCTTTTTTCGGCAGCTTCAATGATTGCTTTCTGCTCAACAGATGTAATATTGGTCGGGCAGCAGATTAATATTCTGGGCTTGGACATCATGCTTTTAGCGTTCACTTTTACCAGGAAGTGATTTAACATGGCTTCCGTCTGATCAAAGTCTGCAATCACGCCGTCTTTCATCGGTCTTGTTGCGATAATATTCCCCGGGGTGCGGCCCACCATACGGAAGGCTTCCTCTCCGACAGCCATCACATCTCCGCTCCTGCGGTCCATGGCTACGACCGAAGGCTCATCCAGCACAATGCCCTGCCCTTTAATATGTATCAATACGTTTGCTGTTCCCAAGTCGATGCCGATATCCCTGCCAAACATGGCGTATATTCCTCCTCGTCGATTCTGAGCCGATCTTTAAAAATGGACATCTTTATCCGTTAGTATACCATTTAAAGAGATAATCCATGCTCTTTTATATCAAACGTTAGTCTCTATTGTATGATTTTATCATATTTTATCAGCAAGCGGAATATATCCTCGACCTTCTTCGGGATTTGTTTTTTCGAAGACTGCCCAAAAATGGAGGAGCTTGTTCTTTTCAGACAGCCTTTTGAACAAATGACTAAAGGGTGAGTTCCGTTTCGATACTCTTCCGGTCGTTCTCATATTTCGTGCGCGTTGCTTCCCCGCCGCGCAGATGACGAATGGATTTGTGATAATCCAGGACAAACTTCACTTCTTCGGCAAGTTCCGGGTTAATTGTTTCCAGCCTTTCGGTTAAATCTTTATGGACCGTACTCTTGGAAACACCGAATTCTTTTGCTATCACCCGCACTGTCTTGCGCGTTTCGACAACATACCGTGCCATCCTGATCGTTCGCTCTTTGATGTAATCATGCACACCACTCGCCTCCTACTGCAATCTTGGTGAATTAATACAGTTTATTAAAGAGGAGCGGCGGATATACCAAAAAGTCTGATAGGACAAGGGTTAAAGAGAGGTGAAGATGCGGCGGACGGACTAGAATCCGGCGGGTTTGCAACCGGATATTCGATTCTGAATATTTGAAAATCACACGCATGCAGTGTGATAGAACACGAAAAAAGAGGAGGGATGCCGGCTGCTGCATAAACAGATCCATGGCACGTGTGCTGCGCTCGTCCATAAAATCATCGAGCCCTCCGACAAACAATGATAAAAAACATCATTTCCCGGGAAATAATAAAAAACAGACTGGGGCAAAACCCGTTACGAACGAAAAGAGGGCTCACTAGGTTAAGGTTCAGGTGCTGATCTGCTGATGGACGAAAGACAAACGAACCTGTTGCTGCCTGACGGACAAATTTCCAATCAAAAAAATCCGGGAGATGGAACAGCATGCCGGAGCGCAGCTGCTTGTTCCATCTCCTGGATAATCAGTAGATCGGTCTTCTATTGTCCCGGACTCTTTCCTCCATACGCTGTACGATTCAGGTTTTAGTTTTGTGTTCCATCATTGATCCATACTTCCCCGTCTTTGTATGTCATCTGTTCGGGGTAACGCAGATCGATGACATCGTCCTGCAGGTGCTGCGGTGGTGCAGGGGTGTTTTTAGATACAAGAATACAGACGAGGAAGTTAATCGGCACCCCGATAAGACCGGCACCGGTGTCCTGAATCCCCAAAAGGGTGATGCCGCTCATCGCAAGGAAAATGTAAGCGAGGGTACACCCCAGTCCTGCCAGCATTCCTGCAATAGCCCCTTGAGTGTTCATCCGCTTCCACCATATCCCGAGAAACAGAACCGGGAAGAATGTTCCACCCGCAAGCGCGAAGGCCCACGCTACAATCTGGGTAATCACACCCGGCGGATCCAGTGCCACAAGTCCGGCAATGACAGTCGAAAGGACAATCGCAATCCGTCCTGCCAAGAGTCTTTTTGCATCCGATGCATCCGGCTTGATCAAGCGGTAATAGATATCATGAGCAAAGGAAGAGGAAATGGTAATCAAAAGCCCCCCTGCTGTCGATAGCGCAGCCGCCATCGCGCCGGCGGCAACGAGACCGATGACAAACAATCCGAGCTGGGCGATCTCCGGCGTCGCCATCACAACGATATCCTCCCCTACAGAGAGTTCGGTCCACTGCAGAATGCCGTCTCCGTTCTGATCGGCCGTCTTTAGGAGACCGGTGTCCATCCAGCTTTGGGTCCAGGCGGGCAGCTCATCCATCGGACTGCCGGCTACCTGCGTCATCAGAATGAAACGGGAAAATGCCGCGTAAGCTGGGGCTGACAAATAAAGAATGCCGATAAAGAGCAGGGCAAAGGCTCCGCTCCAGCGCGCCGCTTTCATCGTGCTGACAGTAAAAAAGCGGACGATAACGTGCGGCAGTGCCGAGGTACCTACCATTAACGTGAACATCAGAGCAAGAAACTGGCTTTTATCACTCTCCGTAAATGGAGCAAAGTATTCCGATAACCCGAGCTCCCGGTCTATCTGCCCTATCTTATCAACAATTTCACCATAGGTGAGCCACGGTAGTGGATTACCTCCGGTTACCTGAAAAGACATAAAAATAATCGGAATGATATAAGCCACAATCAGAATCATATATTGCGCGACCTGCGTCCAGGTTACCCCTTTCATCCCGCCAAGCGTCGCATAGATAGCAATGATGACAACACCGATCATCGTTCCATATGCCGCGGGTATGTTAAACAGCCTGCCTATGACGACACCGGAACCGGATAGTTGTCCGATAATGTAAGTGAAACTGATAATAACGGTTGCAATTGCAGCAATTAACCGGGCGGTATTGCTTTCAAACCGGTCCCCGATAAATTCCGGCACCGTGAACCTCCCGTATTTGCGCAGCTGCGGAGCAAGCAGAAACGTGAGAAGCAGAAATCCTCCCGTCCAGCCCATAATATAAGGCAGCCCATCGTAGCCAAGAGCCATAACCGTTCCGGCCATCCCGATAAAGGAGGCAGCACTCATCCAGTCGCCGCCGATCGCCATACCGTTCCACATTGGCGGAATACCACGGCTCGCGACATAAAAATCCGATGTTGCTCTCGCCCTGTTATATATAGAGATACCGATATAAAGGGCGAACGTAACTAAAATCAGTCCAAGGGACACAAGCATCTGCGAATCCATCTATTCATTCCCCTCTCTTCTATAACGTGACGCGTTTTATTCCTGCGTATGTTTCTGGTCACTGACAGCAGCGTTTGCTGTGTCATCGATCCCATACTTTTTGTCAATCCGGTCACTGAATATGGCATTCAAAAACAGGCATAGAATAAAGACAATGACTGCTCCCTGCGACCCCATATAATAGTGAAATTCCACACCTAGAAACTTGAATTGGGAAAAGAATTCCGCAAATGCCGCTACACCAAACGATACGACAAAACCTATACTCAAAAAGATAATAATTAATCTTGTGCGCATCCGAAAATATGCCTCTGCTGTCTTCTTATCTACTTTCCGCAACGTATCCACCTCCGTTTAGTATGTCCCGCGTGCTGAATGGATGGTTACTCCTGAAGACAACCCTGCCACCCCCTTTGTTATGTAATCGCTTTCAAAATTTCTCTGCCTTTTACCGCATCCCTATGATCATCTCAATCGTTTCCCATAACGGGAGCGGTACCATAATAATTTGAACAGCTACATACAGGCCCATAGCAGCAAATGGTACAGCCAGAAGCAGCGGTTTCTTCCATTTCAGCATACCGATAATTGCCGCAATGGCAAGGATCCAGAATCCAATAAGAATCCCCATCGCCATCCTCCTTCCTTTCCTGCAGGATACTCTGTGAGGCGGGTAATATGACCTGTTCAACCACGGCTGTTGATTATCCAAATATAGGAAGCGTTTCGTTGGACTCCGCCTTTCCTGCCCGCTTTCCGCGGGCGTCGCCTCAGCTACCGGGGAAATCACCCGGTGATCTTCGGCTGACGCTTCTCCCGCTGGAGTCGGGCAGACGGCTCCGTCCAACGAAAAAGAAGGGGGGGATACATGCTTTGATCACAGATGCATCCTCCTCATAGAACCCTTTCCCATTCCTTTATATGGTAAATCAACAGGCGTGCTGTTCAACCTCACTTTTTATGTTGTTATAGTACAAATTATTTCAAATATTCTGTATGTCAGTCAATTCATTTTTTCACATAATGTTCAACTATTTTTCAACCTTAGATTGCAATAATAAATGCAACAACCACCTCAATTCCATTATTTGTAACTAAAGAACAGATGCCAACCCCTGTTCGAATCGGTCGTTAGGAGACTGGTATCCCAGTATTTTACGGGGGAGGGTGTTGCACCAATTCTCCACATAGGCAATGACGGTATCGTCCAGGTCATCGATGGATTGTCCTTTGGGTATAAACCGTCGGATCAATCCGTTATGGCGTTCGTTCGTGCCTCTCTCACTGGAAGTATAGGGGTGCGTATAATAGACGCTAACCTGATCACAGTCAACGGCTTCGGTAAGTTCGCTGAATTCGGAACCGTTGTCGGATGT
>NZ_FOTY01000031.1 GCF_900114715.1 Salibacterium qingdaonense | reverse complement strand
AATCATGTCGGTCTTGTGATGATTTTCCTGATGCATGGCTGCCCACCGTAGAAAAGCTTCGAAGCCTTCTCTATCATTGGAGAAGCTGGTTCGTTTTCCAAATTCAAAGCCGCGGTCATCGAAAGCACGAGCCACCTGTTTGTTTTTCGCGATATCTACGCCAATAATGAGGGTGTTAGAGGTGATTTGCGTGAGTTTTTCATTTTGCGTATAATACATGGTGAGTCCTCCTTGGTTCTATTGGGTTAGAGGCCGATGATTTTTCATCGGACACTCCGTACTATACCAAGGGGGCTCTTTTTTGTTCAAAACCCACATTTTCCCCTAACAGGAATGCTCCTTTTTTGAAAACGGATGAATAGTTCTTTTCTGCTCGTGGATAATAAAGACAATACAGGAATCAGGCACAGCGTTTTTTGTCTCTGATCAGAGCACAGAATTCGAAAAGAAGCCTTTATTTTGTCTCTTATCCATCTTAGGAAAACCAACAGCAGAAAGGGAGGCAGCCCAACGTGATGAAAGCAACTGGTATTGTACGACGTATCGATGATCTGGGAAGGGTGGTCATTCCAAAGGAAATCCGCCGCACCCTCCGTATCCGGGAAGGGGACCCGCTGGAGATTTTTGTCGACCGGGACGGTGAAGTGATTCTGAAAAAGTATTCCCCGATTTCTGAGCTGGGGGACTTTGCAAAAGAGTACGCGGAAGCATTGTACGACACCCTTCATCACCCTATCCTGGTCGCAGACCGTGACACCTATATAGCGGTATCGGGTGGAGCCAAAAAGGACTACGCCAACAAAAGTATCGGCCGGGTGGTCGAAGACGCCATTACGGAACGAAAAACGAAAGTGACATCCATGAAAGGCGACTATAATATGGTCAGCGATCACGAAGAAACGATGAAAGGATACGCGGTGGCACCGATTATTGCAAATGGCGATCCCATTGGTGCTGTTGTCATGATAGCTAAGGATGACAAGGTGGATGAAGCCATTTCGGGCAAACTGCTCGAAACCGCTTCCGGGTTTTTGGCCAGGCAGATGGAACAGTAACAAAGAAAAGACCAGTCATCGTCTCATCCGAATAAAGAAGGAACCTGAAACAGCCGGGGTTCCTTCTTTTTGTTTATCATATGGTATACTCGGGGACTAGAGGAAGGAAGAGATGATGATGACCGGTGGAGACAGCAACAACAGCAGATGGTGGAAAGGTGCCATGTTTGTGACGGCGGCTGCTTTTACAGGCAAAGTATTGAGTGCTTTGTACCGGGTGCCTTATCAGAATATGGCAGGAGATCAGGGCCTGTATGTCTACCAGCAGGTCTATCCTCTGCTGGGGACAGCAATGATTACAGCGATGTATGGATTTCCGGTCGCTCTTTCCGGTATGATCATGGAGCAGGGAGCAGACCAAAATCCAAAAGAAGCTGAAGTGACAGCCCGCGCTGCGTTTGTCCTGCTGTTTCTCCTTCACGGACTTCTTTTCACGTCGCTTGCTTTTACTTCCCCGTTTATCGCTTCCTGGATGGGAGACCCGCAGCTTGCGGGTATTCTGCGCCAGGCTGGGCTGGTGCTCGTATTGGTGCCATTCATATCAATGGTCCGTGGTTATTACCAGGGCCTTGGGAATATGCAGCCTGCTGCCGTTTCCCATCTTACAGAACAGGTCATACGGTCTGGAGCGATTATAGGATTTACCGCCCTGGTGGTGTTTAACGGTTTTGGTACTTATGCTGCCGGTGAGGCTGCTGCAGCTGCGTCGGTTCTTGGTGCTGCCGCAAGTGCCGGGTATCTCTATGTTATTTGGAGACGCAGAGATAATCCTGGTCCTGTTTTTGTTTCTGAAGTCATCCAGCGTGTGAAAGAAATCGGCGGGGCCTTGCTGGTCCGCGGACTTTTGGCTGCGTCCGGCGCCATGATTTTTCTTTTGTACCAATGGGTGGACGCCTTCACCGTCGTGCGTGTCTTAACAGGACAGGCCGCTGATGCGGAACAGGCGAAAGCTCTGAAAGGTATTTTTGACCGCGGACAGCCGCTGCTGCAATTCGGAACGGTTCTCGCCACGTCCTTTGCAATGACGGTTGTGCCGCTCATTCAAAAAGAAAAAACGACAGAGGGCGCCGATCGTTCCGCAGCGTACGCTGGATTCGCGCTGCGGCTTACTCTCTTTACCGGCAGCGCAGCGGCAGCCGGTTTGATTATGATAGCGGAACCGGTGAATATTATGTTGTTTGAAAACCAGGCAGGAACCGGGGCTCTCCGCATACTCTCAGCGGCACTCCTGTTCAGCGGCATAATCATGATTACGTCTGCGGTTATGCAGGGGCACTATCAATTCATTCTTCCTGTGCTGTTTCTTGGACTGGGCGTGGTGGTGAAAGCGGCGGGAAATGTGATGCTTCTCCCGGTTTTTGGTATTGGGGGAGCAGCGGCAGCTACAGTGCTTGGAATGGCGGTGACGGCAGGGTGCACCAGCATTTCTATGTTCCGCATTCAGGCAGTCCGGCTGCCGTCTGGAACGTGGATAGTGAAGCTTGCAGCGTCTCTTGCACTTATGGTGCTGCTTTTAGCAGGGATGAACGCCGGGTATGACCTGCTTTCTGCCGGGACGAACCGGCTTCCGGCTGCCGGCCAGGCACTGACTGCCACGGCGGCAGGGGTTGTGCTTCAGGCTGTCCTGGTGAAAAAATGGGGGTTGTTCACAGAAGAAGAACGGATGCATCTGCCGCTTTTTCATCATCTGGACAGCCCGTCAAAATCGAAAGGAGAAGAAAAGCGATGACAAAACAAGACACGCATTCGAATGTCCCTGTGATACATATAGTCGGACTCGGTCCTGGTGATTTATCCGGTCTGCCGCTTGGCACGTATAAGACATTGACAAAAGCAGAACGGCTGTATCTCCGGACAGAAGAGCATCCCGCCGCAAAAGAACTGAAACAGGAAGGGATTTCGTTTCACAGTTTTGATGGTCTGTATGAGCAGTATGATGCATTTGAAGCAGTGTATGCCTCTATTACCGACGAGCTGCTGCAGGCAGCGGCGGAGCACAACGATATTTATTACGCCGTTCCAGGCCATCCGATGACGGCGGAAGAAACCGTGCAAAGACTGCTGGAAGAGAAGAGAAACGGACATATCCACGTCATTGCAGGCGGAGGACAGAGCTTTCTGGACCCTATGTTCACCGCTCTGCAGATAGATCCAAATGACGGGTTTCAGCTGCTGGATGCCACGGCGCTGCACGTTGATAATATCCAGATGAACCAGCATATCATCATCAGCCAGGTCTATGATCAAATGAGCGCCTCGGAAGTGAAACTGACATTGATGGAAAAATATCCGGATGACTACGGTGTTACCCTGGTCACTGCGGCCGGAATGGATTCAGAAACCCTGCGTGATCTGCCGCTGTATGAACTGGATCGTGTGGCGCAGGTGGATAATCTGACTGCTCTTTACATACCTCCGGTTCGGGAGGAAGAAATGATGTACCGGGAATTCTCCACGCTGCGCAGGGTAATTGACGCTTTGCGGGCACCGGATGGGTGTCCGTGGGACAGAAAACAGACCCATGAATCCCTGAAAAAATACATGCTTGAGGAAGCGTATGAAGTGCTGGATGCCATCGATGAGCAGGATGATGAGCACCTTGAGGAAGAACTCGGAGATGTGCTGCTGCAGGTGCTGCTTCATGCCCGCATCGGTGAAGAAGACGGGTACTTCACAATAGGGGATGTGATCGGGACGTTAACAGAAAAAATGATCCGGCGGCACCCTCATGTGTTCGGAGGGCAGCAGGCGGAAACCGAGGAACAGGTGAATGAAAACTGGGAAGCTGTGAAGGAAAAGGAGAAAACGGGGCCCCCTCCCGCTTCGCTGCTTGAGGACATCCCGGCTTCCATGCCGGCATTGATGCAGGCGTATGAATTGCAGAAAAAAGCAGGAAGAGCCGGTTTTGACTGGAACGATGATGCGCCGATGTGGAAAAAACTCCAGGAAGAGCTCGCAGAATGGCTGTATGAAGTGAAATACGGCTCTATGGAATCCATGAAAAAAGAATTCGGCGATTTACTGTTTGTTATCGTGAATCTCGGCCGGTTTTATAAGCTGTACCCTGAAGAAGCGCTGCATATGACTAATCGTAAATTCAGGAAACGCTTTGTCTATATTGAAGAAACGCTGAAACAACAGGGGCGCCGTCCGGAAGACGCAACACTTGAGGAGATGGACAGCTTCTGGGAAGAGGCCAAAAAGGAGAGCAAAGGAGAGGAACGTCATGAGAATCGATAAATTTTTGAAAGTTTCCCGTTTAGTTAAAAGAAGGACCCTGGCCAAAGAAGTAGCATCGCAGGGAAGAATATCAGTGAACGGCAATAAGGCAAAAGCAGGAACGGAAGTCACTACCGGTGATGAAATCACTATCCGGTTTGGAACCAAAGTGATTACGGTGCGTGTGGATGAAATCCAGGACTCAACGAAAAAAGAAGCCTCGGAATCGATGTATACGCTGCTGAAAGAAGAGCCGCTTTCGTAAAAAACAAGGACTAACTTTGGCGGGAAGGACATATAGATGAAATACAAGCTATATCCGTGAAGGGAGCATCTGCTATGTCCTTTTCTGAAGAACCGGTATTCAGGCAGCCCGAAGCAACACATGAAGTTGTCATGAAAAGCCGGAAAAGCCTTGAAATAACCGGTGTGAAAGAAGTTGAAAGCTTTGATAATGAAGAGTTTTTACTGGAAACGTCGATGGGTTTTTTGTCTGTCAGGGGAAATCAGCTTCATATAAAGAACCTGGATGTGCATGAAGGGGTTATATCCATTGAAGGGAAAGTGGACGACCTTGTATATGTAGATGCAGCGCAGGAGAAGTCAAAAGGTTTTCTGGGGAAGTTGTTTAAATGACGCTGGCGGTGCAGTTTCAGACAATGGCGGCCATGCTTGTCATGGGAGTCGGCACCGGCATTTCTCTGGATATATATGAACGCCTGTTTGTACAGTTGATCCCAAGCTCCTGGATAAGAGCCGGAGGCGATATACTGTTTTGGTTCCTGCAGGCTCTAATCGTGTTTTATGTTCTTTTTTGGGTGAACAGCGGGGATCTTCGTTTTTATATTTTCCCTGTGCTGGCGTTGGGATTTTTGTTATACCGGTACTTGGGACGGGCTTCTTTTCTTCGGATACTTGAGTTTTTCTGCCGGACGGTAAACCAGATGTACCGAATATTCAGTGCTGTTGTGAAGATACTCATCCTGCATCCGCTGAACTTCATATTGCAACTGGCCGTCTCCTCCGTTATGATAGGACTAACGATAATTAGAAATTTTCTGTTCCTTTGTCTTCGGATTCTTCTCATGCCGCTGAAGGGGTTCATCCACGTGTTCCGCCCCGCAGCGGAACGCGTACTCCCCGCCCCTGTCCAAACCTTTATAAAAAAAGCAGTCGATGCCCTGATGTTCCGCAAAAAAGATTAATTACAAGTACTTTAGACCGGAGGGATAGAGCTTGGTATCAAAAGAAAAAAAAGTTACCGAAATGAACCGTTCCTACGTCCGGCAGGAAGAAAAGAAACAGGAAAGACAGCAGGTGGAAGCCGGAAAGCATAAACGTGGTCTGACCCGCCGTCTGACAGCTTTAGGAGCGCTTGGAGCGGCACTTGCCGTTGTATTTGCCGTCCTGCTCACATCGCAGCTGACGACGCTGGAGGCCAAAAAAACAGAACGGGCCCAGCTGGAGCAGAAGATGGAGAACCTGAAGGCCGAAGAAGCGGAATTAAAGCAGGAAGTGAAAAATTATAATGATCTGGACTACATAGCCGAAATTGCCAGACGGGATTATTATTTAACCAAGCCGGGGGAAACCCTGTATAAACTTCCGGAAAAAACGGCGGAAAGCGCAGATTGACACTATTTTCAGCGGACGGGTATAATAATAGTGATTTTAACGCAGTTAAGATCAAGCGCGAAAATAAGGAGGAGCATTTTTTAAATGTCAATTGAAGAAGGCAGCAAGGTACAGGGGAAGGTCACGGGAATCACCAACTTTGGAGCATTTGTTGAGCTGCCGGGAGGTAAAACGGGACTGGTCCATATCAGTGAAGTAGCGGACAAGTATGTAGAGAACATTAATGAGTACGTAAGTGTCGGCGATGAAGTGACGGTAAAGGTGATGAAGGTGGAAGACAATGGGAAAATAAGTCTCTCTATCCGTAAAGCGGTGGACCGTCCGAAAGATGACCGTCCCAAAGGTGGACGCGGCGGAAACGGAAGTGGGAACAAAGGCCAGCAGCGTCCGTTATCCTTTGAAGAAAAGATGAGCCGGTTCATGAAAGACAGTGAAGAGCGCCTTTCTTCCCTGCGGAAACAGACAGACTCTAAACGCGGCGGTGGTTCCAAAAAATAAACCTACTGTCTCCAGGAGTGATAAATAGGGAAAAGAAATCGTGGATACACGAAGATCTATCCTTCTTCCTGCTGCCGGAGCGAAACGTCCGGCAGTTTTTTTTATAAGGAGGTTGACGTTCCCCCTTTTATCATTATATAATCATTCTTGTTGTCCGGCATGAGGCGGCGTAGCTCAGCTGGCTAGAGCGTACGGTTCATACCCGTAAGGTCGGGGGTTCGATCCCCTCCGCCGCTACCATACATAATATCACAGCCTGCTTTTCGCATCCCAACACGTGCAAAAAGCAGGCTTTTTTTAATTTCTCCCTCCTTCTATGATTCTTTTCATTCTCCT
This sequence comes from Salibacterium qingdaonense, assembly GCF_900114715.1. Lineage (GTDB taxonomy): Bacteria > Bacillota > Bacilli > Bacillales > Marinococcaceae > Salibacterium > Salibacterium qingdaonense. The sequence goes on along the minus strand of NZ_FOTY01000031.1, from coordinate 20,272 downwards.
CCATTATTCCTGTTTGTCCGCTGTAAGATATTGTTTCAATTTGGCCTCTTGTTGTTGTCGATCCTTTACGAACTACCACTGTGCCGTGTTTCACGTGGAACAGGAAATCGTCGAAGGATTTTTCGGACGGGACTGCTTATTTTGACAAACATTGAATCTCCCTGCCCTTATAATGAGTCCTATCATTCAAAAAGCAGGTGGTGCATGTCATGTCCGGAAAAGACTTGGTTCGTCGTGCTGAAGAAGTCCAGCCGCTTCTGGAAGCGGCTGGAAAGAAAATGCTGACCGTTCGAAACCGCTGGAAAAAAAAGATGGCAGCCGGAATGGAACGATTGTTTATCCAGTGGGGAGCTCTCGTGTTTATTACAGGTGTACTGCTTGGACGGGCCGTACTGCTGGCTGAGTTATTTCCGTTTGCCGTGCCGTTTTTTGCCGTGGTATATGCGTGGCGCCGGGAAAAAGCGGTGATTGGAGCTGCCGGATTAATGGTCGGAATACTTAGTGGTCCTGTGCTGCATGCTGCTTTTGCGGTTGCCGCAGTTCCGCTGTTTATCGCGCTGTATGAATGGATGAGCAGATACGGATGGAAGACGGCGTGGACGCTGCCAATGACCGTATTCACCGCTACAGCAGGCGCGCGTACTGTAGTCGTTTGGCTCGCGGAAGGAGCTGTCACTCCGTATGCGGTCGTCATGGCCGGTGTGGAAGCCGGTCTAAGCTTTATGCTGACCATGATATTCTTACAGAGCCTTCCTCTGCTTATAACGAAAAAGAGAAGGCAGCCGTTGAAACACGAGGAGATTATCTGCTTCATTATTCTTCTGGCCTCAGTGATGACCGGCGCTATCGGCTGGGTAGTATACGGGATGGCGGCAGAACATATGCTGGCCCGTTATCTGGTTATGTTGTTTGCTTTTACCGGAGGTGCGGCGATAGGGGCGTCTGTCGGTGTGATAGCCGGACTTGTTTTGAGTCTTGCTTCTATTGCCAATTTATATCAAATGAGCCTGCTTGCATTCGCAGGACTTCTGGGCGGACTTCTGAAAGAAGGGGGAAAGATAGGTGTCAGTATTGGTATGCTGCTTGGAACGGCTTTGATTGCTCTGTACGGGGATGGTCTGAGCGGTGTTTCGCTCACCCTGGCAGAATCAGCTGCCGCTGTCGGTGTATTTCTGTTGACGCCGCGGGTTGTGACAGCGTTTATTGAAAAGTATATTCCGGGCACCCCTGAATATGCCCGTGAACAGCAGAAACATACGAAAAAAATCCGGGATGTCACGGCAATGAAAGTGGAACAGTTTTCCCAATTATTTCAGACGTTATCCACGAGCTTTGAGTCGGGAGCGGATACAGACAACCGGGAGCAGACAAACAGCCGGGAGAATGATGATATGTTTAGCAGGGTGACCGAAAAAACATGCCAGCAGTGTTTTTTGAAAGAACGGTGCTGGGTCAGACAGTTCCAGCAGACCTATGATGGTATGACACAACTGGCGGAGGAACTGGAGGAAAACGGCCGCGTCACGCCACGCACGGCAAATTACTGGAAAAACTACTGTCACTATGACAAGCGGATGATAGAAGTCATGGCCGAAGAAACGCAGCGGGAAGAGACAAAAAGAGTACTCGCCCGGCAAATGAATGAAAGCCGCCGGCTGGTGGCTGAACAACTGCAGGGCGTGTCGCATGTGATGAACAACTTTGCAAGAGAAATCCAAAAGGAAAAAGAAGCCCACCACCTTCAGGAAGAAGAGATCCATGAAGCGCTGCAGGAAGCTGGGCTGGATATTGGACATGTGGATATATACAGGCTGGATGAAGGAAATGTGGAAGTGGAAATGAGTGTCTCAAAACCTTCCGGAAAAGAAAAGGCCGAAAAAATCATCGCTCCAATGCTCTCGGATATTTTACATGAACATATTGTGGTGGATCGCGAAGAGCCATATGAAGAAATAACCGATTATATGAATGTTACATTCACCTCTGCCCAAACATTTGTCGTCGAAACCGGAGCGGCTGTCGTCGCTAAAGAAGGGAGATGGGTATCCGGGGACAGTCATGCTGCTATGGATATCGGTACGAAGAAATACGTTATGGCTATAAGTGACGGTATGGGGAGCGGCGGCAAAGCTAACCGGGAGAGCAGTTCCGCGCTTGAAATCTTAGAAACCATTCTTGCGTCCGGGATGGATGAAACAACGGCGGTTCGTTCCATTAATTCAGTGTTAAGCCTGCGTTCGCATGAAGAAATGTTTTCAACGCTTGATCTCTTTTTAATGGATCTGCAGACAGCCCGGGGACGGTTTATTAAAATCGGTTCCCTTCCTGGTTTTATAAAACGGGGCGAAAGAGTAAAGCAGATTGAAGCTGGAAATCTGCCGATTGGCATGGTGGAACACGCCGAGCTTGATGTGGTCACAGAGCAGATGAGAGAGGGCGATATGGTCATTATGATGAGCGACGGTCTCTTCGATGCAGCCATTGAAATCGAAAATAAGGAAATATGGATGAAACGAATGATCGCCCAAAAGAATACAGACAATCCGCAGTATATGGCTGATTATCTGCTTGAGCAGGTGATTAAGGCCTCGCGGGGAAATATCCCGGATGATATGACGGTCATGGCAGCATCTATTCAGCGCAACATCCCGGAATGGGCGGCTATCCCTGCAGGACGAACCATCCCACTGAAACGGAAGAAAGCATGAGGGAGCCAGTGGGTATATATTTTTTCTCCTCCGTCAAAGATGTAAATAATACCAGAAACGGAGGGGAAAAGAAATGAACCACGGAAAAATCAAACAGATTTTACTTTTAACCGACGGCTGCTCCAATCAAGGAGAGGACCCCGCTGCTGTCGCAGCTTTTGCCAAGGAAAAAGGGATCACCGTAAATGTGGTCGGGGTACTGGATCACGGGTCTGCGCGCGATCACGGGCTGCAGGAAGTGGAAAGTATCGCGGCTTCCGGAGGGGGAGTGAGTCAGATTGTAAATGTGAATCAACTGGCCCGGACCGTCCAAATGGTCACAAAACAGTCGATGACGCACACCCTTCACGGTGTTGTGCAGAACGAACTCAGTCAAATACTCGGCAGCGGTCAGGAAGTGGACGATCTTCCGCCTGATAAAAGAGGAGAAGTCATCGACGTTGTTGATGAATTGGGAGAAACAGTGAATTTGGACGTGCTGATACTCGTTGATATGAGTGCGAGCATGAAACCAAAACTTCCGATGGTACAGGATGCGTTGACCGATTTATCTATCAGTCTCCATTCGAGAACGGGAGAAAACCATTTTGCCTTGTTTGTCTTTCCGGGTAAACGAAAAGAAACAGAAAAGGTACTGGACTGGACCCCTGAAATGAATTCACTGACGGGTGTTTTTCAGCGAATGACAACCGGAGGTATTACCCCGACCGGGCCTGCCCTGCAGGCTGCGCTTCAGCACTTTGACAAGCGCTTATCAAAAAGGAGTCTGAAACGTTATGGAGAAGATGAATTCCCAATCGAAGAATCAGGCTTTTGACCTTGTGCCGGGCACAGCCTGGACCGGCAAGTGGAACCAGAATCCGTACAAAATAATAAAAACATTAGGTAAAGGGGCAAACGGTGTCGTTTATCTGGCTCATACACGGACAGGGCAGAAAGCGGTGAAAATCGGGGAGGATAAGATGTCTTTGACGTCCGAGGTGAATGTGCTCAGGGCCTTTTCGAAGGTGCAGGGAAATGTTCTTGGCCCCTCCCTTCTGGACGTGGATGATTTGATATGGAAGGGGGAGGTGTACCCCTTTTTCTGTATGGAATACCTCGAAGGGGAAACCCTTCTGGATTTTGCGAAAAAACGGGGGACGGAGTGGATTCCGGTTTTTATGGTGCAGCTGCTTGGGGATTTGGACCGGCTCCATCAGGAAGGATGGATCTTTGGGGATCTGAAGCCGGACAATCTAATTATTACAGGACCTCCTTCCCGGGTGCGGTGGTTTGATGTCGGTGGAACGACGAAGCAGGGCCGGGCTGTCAAAGAATATACGGAGTTTTACGACCGGGGGTACTGGGGGCTTGGCGACCGGAAGGCAGAACCATCTTATGATTTATTCGCTGCAGCCATGATACTTATAGAAACAGCGTACCCTCGGCGTTTTGACAAACCCGTCGGTGCATCTTCGGAAAAAACGCTTTCGCTGCTGCGTCGTTATATTCAACATTCCCCGCCGCTTGCGGCATATCAAAACGTACTGCTCCGTGCGCTGAAAGGAGAATATCCCAACGCTCAGCTTATGAAAAAAGATTTGATCCAAACCATCGAAAAAAAGACAAGCCGAAAACCCCCGCGGAACCAGCAGCGGACAGGGAATCCACGTAAAAGCACCCAGGGCCGGCGAGGATCTGCCGGTTCGTCAAAAGAAAAAGCCTCCTACCGTCCGGAAATAATTCTTACAACCTCTTTTCTCTTCCTGTCATCTGTTCTATACTTTATGGGACAATGGATGTAAAAGGAAAAAGAGAGGGAGAGGACCCTGCATGGGAAAAGCGGAGAAGACGATGTCGCTCTGTCTTACAAGTGGTAAATTGCTGCTGCGTTACGGAGCTGAAACCTACCGCGTTGAAGAGACGATGTACCGGATGGCAAAAGCCGCTGGGATGCACAATATTAACACGTTCGTCACATTGACGGGGATTTTTCTTTCGTTCCGTACGGATGATGAAGATGATTTCCTTCAGATGATCCGGGTCCGGGAGAGGTATCAGGACTTAAGTAAAGTAACCGCGGTGAACCAGGTATCCCGGGAATTTACGCACAGCATTCTTTCCATTGAAGAAGCGGCGGAAAAGCTCAGGGAGATTAAAAAGGCGCCGATGAATTATCCGGTCTGGCTCATTAATCTGGCTTCCGGAATCGGCGGGGCTGCTTTCTCCTATTTAATTGGCGACAGTTTTATCGATATTATTCCAGCTTTTATCGGCGGACTAATTACAACTCTCACGCTGGTTCTTTATCAGAAATTCCTGAACGTGAAGTTTTTCGCTGAGTTTCTTGCTGCCGCTACGGGGGTTCTTGCAGCGGTGGGTCTTGAAACAGGCGGCATGGTGCAGAATATGGATCAGGTCGTTATCGGCACCCTTATCCCGCTCGTTCCGGGTGTTCAACTTACAAACTCCGTACGGGACCTTATGTCCGGGGATTTGATGGCCGGGGTGGCCCGCGGGGCGGAAGCGGCGGTTACTTCTTTGTCTATCGCCGCTGGTACCGTTGTTTCTTTGTCCGTTCTCTATTTTTAACGGCTGATTTCAGGGGGAGAGTGAGTATCGATGTGGCTTGAACTGATATTTTGTTTTATGTCGACTGTTGCTTTCGGAATTATTTTCAATATCCCGCTCCGTTTAGTCTGGTGGGGGGGAGGAATCGGCATGTTAACCTGGTTTATTTACGGAACTCTTCCTGAGATTGGTTTTACCCAGGTGAATGCAGCTGCTGTGGCTGCATTCACTGCCGCTTTTACTTCCCACCGCCTGGCGAAGTTTAAAAAAGTTCCGGTGACCACTTTTATGATTCCGGGCATTATCCCGCTTGTTCCAGGAGGACGTGCGTATGAAAGCATGCTTGCGTTTGTGGAAGAGAACTATGTGAACGGTCTCGGACTGAGTGTGGAGACACTGCTGCAGGCAGGCGCGATCGCCGGCGGGGTTGGATTCGCCCTTTCGCTCTTTTCAATCGGGAAAGGAGCCGGACAACGTTATGAAACAGACCGTTGAACAATGGATAAGGGACTGCCGTCTGCTTTCCCCGGGGGCGAAGGTTCTCACCGCCGTTTCCGGAGGGCCTGACTCGATGGCGCTTCTGCACTTTCTAAAAGAAATGGAACCAGCATGGAATCTCACCGTCATGGCAGCACATGTTCATCACGGTCTCAGGGAGGAAACGGCAGACAGGGATGAACAGTTTGTGAAAGAGTGGTGTGAAGAACAGAATATTCCTTTTTTCTGCACCCGGGTTTCTGTAGAAGAGAAAATAGCAGCAGAGGGTGGAGGCGTTCAGGAACAGGCGCGAATCCTGCGTTATGAATATCTGGCTGATCTGATGAAGGAGCAATCGGTATCTGTTCTGGCTGCGGGTCATCATGCTGATGATCAACTCGAAACCATGCTCATGAAACAGTCGGCCGGCCGGGCATTACTGGGAGACATTTCTGTTAAGGCGAAACGCGCGTTTGCCGGCGGAGTGCTGATCCGTCCGCTTCTTGGCGTGACGAAAGAGGAGATTTATGAGTACTGCCGGCTGTATCATGTTCCTTTTCAGGAAGATGAGAGCAACCAATCGGATAAATACACAAGAAACCGGATCAGGCAGCGTGTTTTGCCGGCCTTAAAGGAAGAGGAGCCATTTGTGCACCGTCATTTTCAGCGCTTTGCAGACTGGATGGAAGAAGAACGAAGCTACGTGGAAAGCCTGGCGGAAGAAGAATGGACGCGGCGTATTATATCCCGCGATGAACATTCCGTGACGATTTCCATAAAAGGAATGGAAGCGCTGCCGCTTCCTTTACAAAGAAGAGGGATTCCTCTAATATTAAAGTATCTATACACATATAATACTTTAGAATTGTCCGTTGTACATATCGAGCAGTTTCTGGCACTGCTGCATGGGAATCAACCATCCGCGGTTCTTGACTGGCCCGGCAGTCTGGTTGTGCGCCGCAATTATGACCAGGTTACATTTGCGCACCATGTTGTACAGGAAGAAAATCAGCCGGATCCGGTCCGCCTGCATGTGCCGGGGACTGTTTTCTATGGCGGTTATGTGGTGGAAGCCGCGTATGACCCTCCGGAAAAAGTGAAACATAATGAGGATCTCCTTATTTTAGAGAAGGAAGAAATATCTTTACCCCTTCATATCCGTCCGCGCCGGGAAGGGGACCGGCTGAGTCCAATAGGCATGACAGGGAGTAAAAAACTGAACCGCATCCTGATCGATGCAAAGATCCCCCTTCGGCAGCGCCCGTTTCAGCCGGTTGTTACCGACGCGGAGGGAACCGTTTTATGGCTCCCTTTCGTAAAAAAATCATCGTACCATCTGCGTTCTGGTTATTCCACGCGGCAGCGGCCGGTTTTTCTCATGTGCCGGCCGATGTCCGGATAGAAACCGGGCCCTGCATTCGTTTGGGATGAAATTGCCCCTGGATTCATGATATGATGGAATGCGCACATTTTTGTGAGGAAAAAGCAGAGCGTATACAGCACTCGGGAGGGTAAAATAAAAACAAATGCATAATGATATTCAGCAGGTACTAATTGATGAAGAACAGCTGCAGAATAAAATCCGTGAAATCGGCCGTGATTTAACGGAAGAGTATAAAGGACGCTTTCCGCTTGTTATTGGAGTGCTGAAAGGAGCACTTCCTTTTATGTCGGATATAGCCAAGCGGTTCGATGATCATCTTGAAATGGATGTAATGGACGTCTCGAGTTATGGCAGTGGTACTGTCTCAAGCGGTGAAGTGAAAATTATCAAGGATCTTGATACATCGGTGAAGGGCCGGGATGTCATTATTCTCGAAGATATCATAGACAGCGGCGTAACGCTCAATTATCTCATCAGCATGATTCAACACAGAGGCGCCGCTTCTCTTAAGATTGTCACTCTTCTGGATAAGCCGGAAGGCAGGCAGGTGGAGCTGGTGCCGGATACTGCTGGATTTACCGTTCCCGATGAGTTTGTTGTCGGATACGGGCTGGACTATGCAGAAAAGTACCGAAACCTCCCTTACATTGGAATTTTAAAGCCGGAGATTTACAAGGGGTCATGATTGTGAGAAAGAAAACAAATATGGTACTATTACCTAAGTTGTCAATGCCCGCGGGAGGAGGTCAGGAATGAACCGAATTTTTCGAAACACTGTTTTTTACTTGTTATTGTTCCTGGTCATTATAGGAATCATCAGTTTTCTCAGTAATGACCAGACCGATACGACAGAACTTACAACGCAGGAGTTTGTCACGCAGCTGCAGGATAATCAAATAGCGAATGTCACATTACAGCCGGAAGGGGAAGTATATCTGGTTGAAGGTCAGACAGCCGATCAATCTGAAGGCGAAACCTTCCAGACGCACCTTCCGATTTCCGAAGAGAACACACAGATGCTGATGACAGCAGAAGGAGCCGGAGGCGGTCCGCTTGAACTGAATACAGAGCCTGCCGAAGAGCCGAGCGCATGGGTAACCTTCTTCACTTCCATCATTCCATTTGTGATTATCTTTATTCTCTTTTTCTTCCTGCTCAGCCAGGCGCAGGGCGGCGGAAGCAAGATGATGAACTTCGGCAAAAGCAAGGCCAAGCTTTCCCAGCAGGATGATAAGAAGAAAGAACGCTTCAAAGATGTTGCCGGTGCCGAAGAAGAGAAACAGGAACTCATCGAAGTGGTTGACTTCCTGAAAGATCCGCGCAAATTTGCGAGTATCGGCGCCCGTATTCCAAAAGGCGTACTTCTGGTAGGGCCGCCTGGAACAGGTAAGACCCTGATTGCCCGCGCCGTAGCCGGTGAGGCAGGCGTGCCGTTTTTCTCTATCAGCGGTTCGGACTTTGTGGAAATGTTCGTTGGTGTCGGGGCATCCCGTGTCCGCGATTTGTTTGAAAACGCAAAGAAAAACGCACCGTGTATCATTTTCATCGATGAAATTGATGCGGTCGGCCGGCAGCGCGGCGCCGGTGTAGGCGGCGGTCATGACGAACGTGAGCAGACGCTGAACCAGCTGCTTGTTGAAATGGACGGTTTCAGTGCCAATGAAGGAATCATTATCATTGCCGCTACCAACCGTTCTGACGTTCTCGACCCTGCCCTGCTTCGTCCGGGTCGTTTCGACCGTCAGATTATGGTCGGCCGTCCTGACGTCAAAGGCCGGGAAGAAGTGCTCGGCGTACACGCCCGCAACAAACCGCTTGCTGATGACGTGAACCTGAAAGCCATCGCACAGCGTACGCCTGGTTTCACAGGAGCGGACCTTGAGAACCTGTTGAACGAAGCTGCACTTGTGGCAGCCCGGTCGGATGTGGAAAAAATCCGTATGAGTCACATCGAAGAAGCGATTGACCGCGTGATTGCCGGTCCTGCCAAGAAGAGCCGGGTTATTTCCGAAAAAGAAAAGAATATTGTTGCCCATCACGAGGCTGGACATACTGTAGTCGGCGTCAAACTCGAAAACGCCGATATGGTGCACAAGGTAACCATCGTACCGCGCGGACAGGCAGGCGGTTACGCCGTCATGCTCCCGAAGGAAGACCGTTTCTTTATGACCAGACCGGAACTGGTTGATAAAATCACCGGACTTCTCGGCGGCCGTGTCGCTGAGGAAGTAATGTTCAATGAAGTCAGTACCGGGGCTCATAACGACTTCCAGCGTACAACGGAAATCGCCCGTAAAATGGTGACCGAATACGGTATGAGTGAAAAGCTTGGTCCGGTTCAATTCGGTTCAAGCGGCGGTCAGGTATTTCTGGGCCGGGATATTCAGAATGAACAGAACTACAGTGATGCCATCGCTCACGAAATTGACAAAGAAGTACAAAACATCGTTAACGAATGTTATGAACGATGCAAGCAGATTCTTACAGAAAACAAAGATAAGCTCGAAGCGGTTGCTGCTTCCCTGTTGGAGCTGGAAACCCTCGACGCAGAACAGATTGAATCTCTTGTACAGTATGGAAAACTTCCGGAAGATCATCATTCCAATAAAGATGATGAGGAAGTCGGCGCAAAGAACGCGTCCGATTCGGACGAAAGCGATGTAAAAGTAAATATCCAGTCCAAACAGGAATCCGAAACAGATAACACCGATTCCGCCGATGAAGAGCAGGGAAAGAGCACTTCAAATGAGAAAAAGGCGGAAGACAAAACAGACTCGGAAAGCCTGGGAACTAACAGCCCGCCTTCTTCCGATGAAGATGATCGAAGATAAGCAGCTGTCCAGAAAAGGGATGCCTTAAACGAGGCATCCCTTTTTAAAAAGAATCTGTTATGTTTCCTGCGGGAATGTGGAACCAAAGGACGGCTGCAGCTGTCTCTTAAGATACGGGGTCCGGTCGGTATTAACTGGAATAAAAACGGGTATCAGAGCAGATTGCTTGGAAATCCTATCATTTATGAGATATAATCCTGTAGGTCACAGGTCGACCGGCCGATATCTTCCCCGGCAAACAAGTTCTAAGCTTATCCGTATCTATAAATACTAAAACAAAATGAAAGAGAGGAGGTTTTCCTCTATGGAAGACTATTTGGTGAAATCCACAGCATATAACGGAAAAATCCGGGCATATGCGGTACAGACGACGAATATGGTGAATGAGGCAGCAAGGCGCCACCAGGCCTGGCCTACTGCGTCGGCCGCCCTCGGGAGAGCGATGAGTGCGGGATCCATGATGGGTGCTATGCTCAAAGGCGATGATAAGCTGACCATTAAACTGGAAGGCGACGGGCCGATGGGGCCGATCATCGTGGACAGCAACTCCGACGGTGATACCAGAGGATATGCTCATAATATGCAGGTGCATTTTGACCTGAATGATAAAGGGAAACTCGATGTCGCTCAGGCTGTCGGAACACAAGGAGTTTTATCTGTAGTCAAGGATTTGGGCATGAAAGAACACTTCACCGGCAGTGTCCCGATTGTATCCGGAGAAGTCGGTGATGATTTCACGTATTACTTTGCTTCTTCAGAGCAGATCCCCTCCTCGGTAGGGCTGGGTGTTCTTGTTAATCCGGACCACTCAATCATGGCTGCCGGCGGTTTCATTATTCAGGTTATGCCCGATGCCGAAGAAGATCTTGCCGATAGTATTGAAAAGCAGCTGGAGGCAATGCCTCCGGTTTCCAAACTTATCGAAAAAGGGAAAACACCAGAAGAGATTCTGCATCTCATTTTTGGCGATGAAGTAAACGTGCTTGAGACGTCACCTGTTACTTTTTCCTGCCACTGTTCTTCCGAGCGGGTTGCGAATGCATTAACGTCTCTCGGTACAGAAGAACTTCAGGATATGATCGAAAAAGATGGCGGGGCGGAAACACAGTGCCATTTCTGTAATGAAATTTATCAATTTTCCGCGGAGGATCTGCAGGAACTGAAAGATGAAGCGTGGAATATAGAGAATAACACGCAATAAGGCGGTTTCATTTGACACGCTGCGTGAAGGCTGGTACTATTTAGACAACAAAACCAATAAATTTACTTGGTATTATGAGGGGGAACGGATGGAAATGAAAGTAGCAAATAACATTACCGAACTCATTGGAGAAACACCTTTAGTCAAGTTGAACCGCTTGACCGGCGAAAACGATGCGGATGTATATTTGAAGCTGGAGTTTATGAACCCCGGAAGCAGCGTAAAAGACCGTATTGCACTTGCCATGATTGAAGCCGCGGAACGGGACGGAAATCTGAAAGAAGGCGACACCATAATTGAACCGACAAGCGGCAACACGGGAATCGGTCTTGCTATGGTAGCAGCCGCGAAAGGCTACAGATCCGTTCTTGTTATGCCTGATACCATGAGTATGGAGCGTCGTAATCTGCTTCAGGCATTCGGAGCAGAACTTGTTTTGACACCCGGACCTGAAGGTATGGGCGGTGCCATCAGCAAAGCAAATGAGCTGGCGGAAGAAAAAGGATATTTCATGCCGCAGCAGTTTGAAAACGAAGCGAATCCAAAGATTCATCGCGAAACGACGGGCCGGGAGCTTCTGGAGCAGGTGGACGGTCAGATTGATTCGTTTGTTTCGGGTATCGGAACAGGCGGCACGATAACCGGGGCAGGAAAACTCTTGAAAGAGCATTATCCGGATCTCCGTATTATCGCGCTTGAACCAGCGGATTCCCCTGTTCTAAGCGGTGGGAATAAAGGTCCTCATAAAATTCAGGGTATCGGTGCCGGCTTTGTTCCGGGAATTCTCGATACAGATATTTATGATGAAGTGATGACGGTCACTACCGAACAGTCTTTTGATTACGCCAGACGCGCTGCAAAAGAAGAAGGAGTGCTCGGTGGCATTTCTTCAGGGTCTGCGATTTATGCAGCGCTTCAGGAAGCGAAAAAACTCGGCAAAGGCAAAAAGGTAGTAGCTGTTATTCCAAGTAATGGTGAACGTTATCTCAGTACTCCTCTTTACCAGTTCGAAGAAGAGTAAAACAAAACGCATGTTGGGAAAGCAGGGCCTGGCGGCTCTGCTTTTCCTGTATGGAAGGTGATGATGATGAATGCCGGAATGTCACCGGTTCCTGATTCTGCTGCTTCCTACAAAGTGATGGCGTCTTCTTTTGCATATCCGGAAGCGCGGTTTTATAAAGCGTACTATGCTTTAAGTGAAGGAAAACCGTACCATGCTTTTTTGGAAAGCGGGCAGAAAGGCCGTTACAGTATAGCAGCTCTTGAGCCGTTCGCGGTGTTCACCGCAAAAAATGGTACGCTGCAGGTGGATACTGAACAGGACACTCTGTACCGAAAGGGAGATCCGCTTGATGAGATGAAAAAGTGGCTTGATCCTTTTCAGGTGGAAACCATCCCGGATGCTCCCGATTTTCAAACAGGGGTGGTCGGTTCAATCAGTTACGACTACGTCCGCTTTATCGAAGAGATACCTGTGGAGGCAGCGGATGATCTTCAAACTCCGGATCTATCCTTTTTAGCTTTCCAGCACGTGTTTATTTATGACCACGTGACGAAGGAATTATGGATTGTTCTGCACCATGAAAAAGGACGAGAAGTCGCTGCATCCCGGAAGTGGCAGGAGTGGAGACAGCTATGGCAGACACCTCCTGTTTCCAGCCGGAATGAAGGCGGTACACCCTCTGCTGCGGAGTCCGGAAAAGAAGCATCTTTTTCGAGGGAGGCCTTCGCGGAGTCGGTGGAGCAGGTGAAAGAATACATCCGCCGCGGCGATGTATTTCAGGTCAACTTATCGGTACGTCAGTCGGAGGATCTGCTCACGCCGCCTCTTCACATTTATGAAAAACTGAGGGAATTGAACCCCTCTCCTTACATGGGCTATTTTCACACCCCGGATCTGCAGCTGGTCGGGGGATCACCGGAGCTTCTCATCAAAAAAAGGGGAACAGAAGCCTCCACACGTCCGATTGCCGGTACAAGGCCCCGTGGACATTCATCCGAAACGGACAGGGGTTATGAAAAAGAGTTGATGGATACGGATAAAGAACGAGCGGAGCATGTGATGCTCGTTGACCTTGAGCGCAATGACCTCGGAAAAGTCTGCACCCCGGGAAGTGTGGAAGTGGATGAGCTGATGGTCGTGGAGCGGTATTCTCATGTGATGCACATTGTTTCCAATGTGAAAGGAAAACTTGCCGAACAGGTGGATGTTTATGATATGATAAAAGCAGCTTTTCCCGGAGGTACGATTACCGGAGCCCCGAAAATCCGGACCATGGAGATTATTGAGGAGATGGAACCGGTAAGGCGCGGCATGTATACTGGTTCGCTCGGATGGATTGGGTTTAATAATGATATGGAGCTCAATATTTCCATCCGTACGATGGTGGTAACAGGCGGAAAAACCTACGTCCAGGCCGGTGCAGGGATTGTGATTGATTCAGATCCGGAAGAGGAATACGAGGAATCGCTGCGGAAAGCACAGGCACTGTGGCAGGCCAAAGAGCAGAGCGAAGCAGAGAGGCACGAAAATATGAGAAGAGCAGAGGAGGAGCAGGTTTATGATTTTAATGATTGATAATTACGACTCTTTTACGTACAACCTGGTACAGTACCTTGGAGAGATGGGAGAAGAGTTGGTTGTCCGCCGCAATGATAAAATAACGCTTGAAGAAATAGAAGAAATGGCTCCGGATTTTCTTATGGTGTCCCCCGGACCATGCAGTCCGGATGAAGCGGGTATCAGTATGGAAGCGGTCAAGCGTTTTGCGGGGCGCATTCCGGTATTTGGAGTGTGTCTTGGTCACCAGTCCATCGCTCAGGTTTTTGGGGGTGTTGTAATACGCGCCGACAGATTGATGCACGGCAAAACGTCTGAGATTTATCATGACGGCCGGTCGGTTTATAAAGGACTGCCCGATCCCTTTACGGCCACCCGTTATCATTCCTTGATCGTAGAGAGAGAGACGCTTCCGGACTGCTTTGAGATTACATCGGAGACCAGCATGGGTGAAATTATGGGGATCCGCCATAAAACCGCAGCGGTGGAAGGTGTCCAGTTTCACCCGGAATCCATTATGACTGGTGAAGGAAGACAGCTGCTCCGTAATTTCATCGAAGCCCATAAAAGCCCGCAGGGAGTTTGAATCGATGTATGTGTATATAAATGGAGAGGTACAGGAGGCGGGCGCTGCTCGTCTTTCTGTTTTTGAACATGGTTTTATGTACGGATTGGGTTTATTTGAAACTTTCCGGATTTACAACGGTCATCCTTTCCTTCTGGATGATCATTTCCGGAGAATGGAAAATGGACTGCGGTGGTTGAATATAGCCTGGACATATGACAGGCAGGAGGTTCTATCCCAGCTGCAGATGCTTATGGAAGCAAACGGGTGGAATAATGCCTATGTTCGGTATAACATTTCCGCCGGTCCTGCCGATTCCGGTATTTCTACACAGGTATATGACAACCCGGTTGTCATTATATATATGAAACCCCTTCCGGCTCCGGAAGACATAGAAGAACCATCGAAAACGGCAGAGTTCTTACGAATTTTTCGTAACACACCGGAAACGCCGGAACGTCTCAAGTCTCATCATTACCTGAACAATATCGCCGGAAAACGTGAGACGGGGGCCGATCCCGGGGTGGAAGGCTTGTTTTTGACGGAACAGGGAGCTGTTGCAGAAGGGATCGTCTCCAATATTTTCTGGAGACGCGCTGATACCCTGTACACCCCTTCGCCTGAAACAGGTATTTTGCAGGGAGTGACCCGCTCGTTTGTAATGAAATTGGCAGAAGCGCACGGATACTATGTAAGGGAAGGCCGCTTTTCGGCTGACCATATATACCGGGCGGAAGAAGCGTTTTTGACCAACTCCATTCAGGAAATTGTACCGCTTAAAGCAGTCGGAACCTGCAGGTACAAAGAAGAGCAGCGCACAGCAGCCCGTCTCCTGCGAAAGAGTTACACCACGTACCGCTGCTTCCTGTGGAAAGCAGTGGACATGAAAGAGCCGGAGAGGGAGAAGGAGAGAGGCCGAAATGAACAACAAGGATTTTCATTTTAAAGATAAAACCTATGTGATGGGGATTTTGAATGTAACACCGGACTCCTTTTCAGATGGAGGGCTGTATAACCAAAAAGAAAATGCGTTGCAGCGTGCCCGGGATATGATTGAACAGGGAGCAGATATGATTGACGTCGGCGGTGAGTCCACTCGTCCAGGTTCCACCAAGGTGGAAGGGGAAGAGGAAAGGCGCCGGGTTATTCCTGTACTGAAGGAACTGAGTGCTCATTTGACGGTCCCGCTATCCATTGATACGTATAAGGCTGAAACCGCCCGGGCGGCGCTTGAGGCAGGAGCCGACATCATCAATGATGTCCGGGGTGCCAAAGCGGATCCTGAAATGGCCGGTGTAGCTGCCTGTTATGACGCCCCTATTATTTTAATGCATAACCGCGAAAACACGGATTATAACGACGTGATGAAAGATATGATAGCAGATATCGAAGAAAGTATTGAAATCTGCCGTAGTGCCGGGGTCCGAAAAGACCGTATCATTCTGGATCCCGGAATCGGTTTTGCCAAAACGTATGATCAGAACTTGGAAGTCATGCGGAGGCTCGAGGAATTTACGGCGCTCGATTATCCCGTTCTTCTCGGCACGTCACGCAAATCCCTCGTATCAAAAACCCTGGATCTTCCTGCTTCGGACCGGGTGGAAGGCACCGGTGCCACCATCAGTCTCGGTATTGAACGGGGAGCTGATATTGTGCGGGTTCATGATGTACTGGAAATGAGCCGGACGGTTAAAATGATGGATGCGATGCTCGGAAAAGGAAAGGTGACAACCGTTGGATAAAATTTTTCTGAAAGGCATGGAATTTTACGCGTATCACGGAGTGTTTCCGGAAGAAAATAAGTTGGGACAGCCTTTTTGGGTGGATCTTGTTCTGGAAGCAGATTTAAAGGAAGCGGCCGCTGAAGACAACCTCGAAAAGAGCGTCAATTATGCTGAAGCACACCAAGCGGTGAAAACAGTCGTAGAAGAGAAATGTTACAATCTGGTGGAAACCATTGCTGAAGAGATTACCGATGAAGTTTTACATGCCTTTTCCATCGTGAAGACGGCAACCGTAAAGGTGAAAAAACCGAACCCGCCGATAGACGGCCATTATGAATACGTCGCCATTGAATTGACGAGGTCACGGGAATGATGAATCACAGTTATATCGCCTTGGGATCAAACATCGGGGACCGGGAGTATTATCTTCGCGAAGGTGTCCGGGAGCTCGGGGAGCATCCGCGCCTTCACGTAACAGAGCTGTCTTCCATTTATGAAACTGCCCCGGTGGGAGTGACAGATCAGCCTTCTTTTTTGAACATGGTTCTTTCTCTTCGTACGGACATGACACCTCTTGAGCTGCTGGAAATCACACAGTCCATCGAACACAGGCTCGACCGGGTTCGTGACAAACATTGGGGCCCCCGCACCATAGACCTTGACATTTTACTCTTCAATGATGAAAATATTAAGATGAATGAATTAAATATCCCTCATCCTAGAATGCATGAAAGAGCTTTTGTGCTGATACCCCTGTGTGAAATTGCTGCATCTCATTACGTATCGCATTATCGGCAGACGATACAGGAGCTTGCGGCTCCATTATCCAGCCGGGAAAAAGAAGGTGTGCATGTATGGAAGAACTGCTTTGGGCAAGGAGGATTCGGGCTTTTCGAAAACTGAAAGGATTTACACAGATCAGCCTTGCCGGGAATATGGGAATCGCTGTTTCGATCCTCGGACAGGTGGAACGTGGAAGCCGGGTCCCGGATGAGGCATTTTTACAGAAGACAGCAGACGCTCTGGGTGTGTCAATGGAGGAACTTCAATCTCATTAAATGCAGGAGGTGCGCAAGCGTTGCTGAAAATAGATAACATTGAACTGAAAAATCCGGTGGTACTGGCGCCGATGGCAGGAGTCTGCAATCCCGCTTTCCGTTTGATTGCCAAGGAATTCGGCACCGGCCTTGTCTGCGCGGAAATGGTTAGTGATAAGGCCATTGTCAATCAAAACGAAAAATCGATGAAAATGCTGTATGTTGATGAAAGAGAAAAGCCGCTCAGCCTTCAAATCTTCGGGGGCGAAAAAGAAACAATGGCAGAAGCGGCCCGAATAGTCGATCAGCAGACAAATGCGGACATCATTGATATTAATATGGGGTGCCCGGTTCCTAAAATCACCAAATGTGATGCGGGAGCCAAGTGGCTTCTTGACCCTGATAAAATCTATGAAATGGTTAAAGCAGCGGTGGATGCCGTAGATAAGCCTGTTACGGTAAAAATGAGAATGGGCTGGGATGATGAACATATTTTAGCAGTGGAAAACGCCCGTGCTATTGAGGAAGCCGGGGGCAAAGCTGTATCTCTGCACGGCCGCACCCGCGTGCAGATGTATGAAGGCGTGGCCGACTGGGATATTCTCAAAGATGTAAAAAATGCGGTAAACGTCCCGGTCATCGGAAACGGAGACGTCAAGACCCCGCAGGACGCTAAGTCCATGCTTGACCAGACCGGAGTGGACGGTGTCATGGTAGGACGTGCAGCTCTGGGGGACCCATGGATGCTGTACCGCACGATTCAGTACCTGGAAACAGGAGAATTTACTGACGAACCGTCATCAAGAGAGAAAATAGATGTATGTATGATACACATGGACCGTCTCATCGCTCTTAAAGGAGAAACGGTAGCTGTGAAAGAAATGAGAAAACATGCGGCCTGGTACCTGAAAGGTATGCGTGGCAACAACAAAGTCCGTGATACAATCAATCACCTGGATTACAGGGATGATGTTGCAGAAGCCTTGTACGATTTCGTCGAGCAGCTGGAACAAAAAACAGCGGCAGTATAAAAAAGGCGGCTCCATCAGCGCAGGCAGGTGGATTTCTGTTGATGGCCGGGCGATCAAAGGCGGAGCCGCCACGTCCCGTGGCGGCTCCGAACGGACCTGCTTCCTGCAGTCCCTTTTGCGGCGGGGCGTCAGCAGCCGTCATTTTCCGCTCACTGCGGCGGAACATAGACAGAGGCCTGCACCGGAATAAATGTGGTCCTCAAAAAACGGGGCTGCCTCTGGGAACCAGGGTCAGTCCTATTTATATGAGCAGAACATGGTTTTAAACTTTAAGATATGAGGAGTTGTTGTTGTTGAGTCAGAAACAGGAACAAAATGATCAAATGGCGGTGCGCCGGGAAAAGATGGAATCCATGCAGGAACAGGGGCGGGACCCTTTCGGAAAACGTTTTGACCGGACCCATACGGCAGCTTCCATGGCGGAGCAGTTTGATGAATTTTCGAAAGAAGAACTCGAAGAACAGGAAACACCGGTTTCTCTGGCAGGTCGTGTCATGACCAAGCGTGGTAAAGGGAAAGCAGGCTTTGCCCATATACAGGATATCTCCGGTCAGATTCAGATTTATGTACGTAAAGATCAGGTCGGGGAAGAAACGTATGAATTATTTCAGAATACCGATATCGGTGATTTTGTCGGTGTAACCGGCACAGCGTTCAAAACCAAGGTCGGCGAATTATCCGTGAAAGCGTCGGAGTTTAATCTTTTATCTAAATCCCTGCGGCCCCTTCCGGATAAATTTCATGGATTGAAAGACGTTGAGCAGCGTTACCGCCAGCGTTATCTGGATTTGATTGTAAATCCGGAAGTCCGGGATACGTTTGTAGTACGCAGCAAAATTCTGCAGTCGATGCGGCGTTATCTCGATGACCAGGGGTATCTTGAAGTGGAAACTCCGATGCTTCATTCCATTCCCGGTGGTGCGTCGGCGCGGCCATTTATTACGCACCACAATGCCCTTGATATGGAGCTTTATATTCGTATTGCCATTGAACTTCATCTGAAACGCTTGATTGTCGGCGGAATGGAAAAAGTATATGAGATTGGCCGTGTGTTCCGTAATGAAGGGATTTCAACCCGCCATAATCCGGAATTTACGATGATAGAACTGTATGAAGCCTATGCCGACTATACCGATATCATGACACTGACGGAGAATCTGATCGCCCATATTGCAGAAGAAGTAATTGGAGCTACAACTATTGTATATGACAGTCATGAGATTGACCTTTCCCCTTCCTGGCGCCGGATTCATATGGTGGATGCCATTAAGGAAGAGACGGGCATCGACTTCTGGGAGGATATGAGCGATGAGAAAGCACACGCTCTGGCAGAAGAACACGGCGTGCAGGTTACAAAGACGATGACATTCGGCCATATTGTTAATGAATTTTTCGAGCACTTTGTTGAAGAAAAACTTATCCAGCCGGTCTTTGTTTACGGTCATCCGCTTGCAATCTCCCCTCTTGCCAAGAAGAACGAAGAGGATCCCCGCTTTACGGACCGCTTTGAACTGTTTATATTGGGACGGGAGCACGGTAACGCCTTCACAGAATTAAACGATCCTGTCGATCAGCGCCGGCGTTTTGAAGCGCAGGTTCAGGAACGGGAAGGCGGAGATGACGAAGCGCACCGGATGGATACCGATTACCTGGAAGCGATGGAATACGGACTGCCGCCGACCGGCGGCCTTGGAATTGGAATCGACCGGCTTGTTATGCTTTTAACCAATTCTGCTTCAATCCGTGATGTTTTATTGTTCCCGCTGATGCGCAGCCAATCCCAGGACTGATAAAAACAGGGGGGGCTGCAGTTCGAACTGCGGCCCTGTCTGCTGTTTTTTGTACCTTTTGTAAAAAATCAATATAAAAAATTTAATGTATGGGTTGTGTAATAATTTCGCAGGTGATATATTATTATTTGTCGCTGAAAAACACAGCGCACACACAAATCGCAAAAAAATATATTGACATACCGTATGCACGGTGTTAGTATAAAAAAGTCGTCATTTAGACGGCACTGACATTGCCCTTTGAAAATTGAATGAAAGTCAAGCGTCTGTCAATTCAAATGGTCTACGGACCATACAGATAAGAAACACAAGCACAGCATCAAACTTTTTTAATGGAGAGTTTGATCCTGGCTCAGGACGAACGCTGGCGGCGTGCCTAATACATGCAAGTCGAGCGCGGGAAGCGGACGGAAA
>NZ_FOTY01000008.1 GCF_900114715.1 Salibacterium qingdaonense | reverse complement strand
CCTAAAAAGACAGCGCGTCCTCTTTTGCTTCAACCTGTTCTATCGATGAGCGAACCTATAGAAACCCTGTAGGTTTCTTTGTGTTGCTGCAAGAGCACCCTTTTCTAAAGAAAAGAAAACGAAGGCAGGAGCGGAAGGCGGCGCTTCCAGCGGGAAGAGCAGCAGCCGAAGATCCTATCAAACGGCGGTTTTTCCGTTTGATATAGCTGAGGCGCTGCCCGCGGAAAACGTCCGCCTGCAGCGGATGCTTCTTTGCCCCCAGCGTATTCCTAAAGTAGAAACGAGTTATAGATATAGAACGGAACCTCACTCAAACAATAACCCTCTTTATCACGGATTCAGGTCAAAAAACAAGATAAACAATGGGAATGGAAACATACAAGAGGAGGCGAGTGGAATTCTCCTGATAAATGGTCTGCTATGAATCAATCACCTTATATTTACTCTGGTCCAATTAGTGACAATTCCATATCAGAGGTATTTGTAGGCAAAGAAAAAGCAAGAATTTTGGAGGTTGAAGAAGATAAAAGATTTTGGTATGCCATCAGCCCAATACAAGATAATGAAGTTTTTTATAAACGAGAAGATGGGACTAAGGAAAAAATAGAAGAAGTTAAACACGAATAAATCCAAAATAAATGATTCCTGCTTTGTGAATTGATGTACTTAAATTAAAGGGTGCAATAATTGAAGGAACGAAGCATAAATAAAAAATTGAAGAATGAAGGGAGGGAGTATGAAGTGAAGAAATCCGAATACTCCGAGTGGCGACTAAGTGTATTGGCTCTAACGGCAATGCTTGGGACTTTTATTGGAATCTTTGTCGTCCAACGTGACCTGAACTTAACATTCGTAATATGGTACTTGGCTGTTGTTGCATTAGTCGTGGTTGGAAATGCGATTTACGTGCTCTATAAGAAAAAGAAAAACAACGGGGCGGAAAACGAGAATCAAAAGCACGGATAGGTCTGCAATAATCCACGCCTGTTGATTTACCATATAAAGGAATGGGAAAGGATTCTATGAGGAGGGTGCACCTGTGATCAAAGCATGTCTCCCCTTTCTTTTTCGTTGGACGAAGCCGTCTGCCCGACACCCGCGGAAAGCGGGCAGGAAAGGCGGAGTCCAACGAAACGGTTCCTATATTTGGATAATCAACAGCCGTAGTTTCACCCATTTATTTCTCTACAGGTTGACATGTGTCTTTTGCCCCTTCATTCATAGTACAATGGTAACCAGTATGGATCTATGGAAGGAGGAGGTACGAATGATACAGGATATCATGCAGGAAGCGGAGGGAAACGGTTCCCCGCGGCAGGGTATCTACATAGTCGAAGACGGATACATAACGTATTGCAGCGAAGATGTGGCAGCCATGCTTGGAGCGGAGCCATCAGCACTGGAGTACGCATCGTTTCTCGCAGTCATCCGGCAGCGTGTCGAGAATGACAAGGCAGAGGAGTTTCAGAAGCTGATGGAAGGCAGGCGCCGCCGGATTCATTTCTACACCGAAGCCCACACCGGCAGCCGCGTGCCGATTAATATGGAGCTGTACGCGCAGCTGGTGGAAGATGTAAGCAGCAGAAAGATCATGGGATTTATGGTGGATGTGACGGAAAAGCAGGTTATCGAGTCGAAACTCCAGGATACTCTGAAAGATCTGGCGGATATGAAGTATGCGCTGGATCAATCTTCTATTGTCGCAATTACTGATCAAAAGGGCCGTATTACGTACGTGAATGACAAGTTCTGTGAGATTTCGGGATACACAAGGGAAGAATTAATCGGAAATACTCACCGCGTTGTGAACTCGGGAGGGCATGACCGGGAATTTTTCAAGGAGATGTGGCGCACGATCGGTTCTGGAAACGTATGGAAGGGGGAGCTTCGGAATCAGACGAAAGAAGGGTCGTATTACTGGGTGGAAACGACGATTGTTCCAGTAAAGGATGAAACCGGGAAACCGTATCAGTATCTTGCCATCCGTAACGACATTACCGACAATAAAAAAAATGAAGAAACCATCCGGCATATGGCGTATTATGACCATTTAACAGGGCTTGCCAACCGCCGCTTGTTTGATGAAACCCTCCACTCCAAAGTGGAAACGGCTGAAGCGGACGAGGAGATGTTCGGGATGATGCTCATTGATCTGGATGGCTTCAAATACATCAATGACACTCTCGGTCACCTCGTTGGAGACAAGCTCCTTGTGGAAGTGGCACGGCGGCTGGACCGCATCGCAGGGAGCCGCGGATTCACCGCCAGAATCGGGGGAGATGAATTTGCGGTGATTCTAAAGGAGATGGAGAACGTTGATGAACTAAAAGAACTAGCTGAAGCTATTCTGGCCGGTTTTCAGGAGGCGTATCTCGTGGATGAGTATGAGCTGAATGTGACCGGCAGTATCGGCGCTTCGGTGTATCCGGAATCAGGCCGGGATGCCGTAACCATGACGCGTCACGCCGATCTTGCCATGTACCGCGTGAAAGGGGAGCAAAAGAACGAATATCGTCTGTACAGTGCGGAAGCCGATGAAAAGACGGAGCATCTGTTTTCCCTGCAGAATGACCTCAACCAGGCGCTTGAGGAAGATCAGTTTCATATGGTGTACCAGCCGAGAGTTAATCCCGGTAACGGTACGATTCAGAGCATGGAGGCTCTGCTCCGCTGGGATCATCCGGAACACGGCAGCATTTCCCCTGGAGAGTTTCTACCGCTCGCCGAGAAAACGACATGGATCAACGACATCGGCGACTGGGTCATGCGTGCCGTAAGCTGTCAGATTCGGCAGTGGCAGCAGAAAGGGCTGGAGCCTGTTCCCGTATCGATCAATCTATCGGCGAATCAGCTGCTGCAGACGAACGTCGCTTCCCATTTTCTGTCTATTTTTCAGGAATACAATGTGGAGCCGGGATGGCTCGAACTCGAAATCACGGAGAGCATGCTGATTGAAAATGAATCGACGGCCCAAGATATTCTGGAAAGCCTGCAGGAACACGGCGTCCGCATCGCTCTGGATGATTTTGGCACCGGGTATTCGGCGCTGTCGTACCTGCAAAAGTTCCCGGTGGATACAATAAAGCTGGATCGTTCGCTGGTCCAGGGTGTCTCGGAAGAAGATGGGTATCAACCAATGGCAGATACGGTAGTGTACCTCGGACACTCACTTGGGATGAGCATGGTGGCTGAGGGGGTCGAATATGAAAAAGAATGCCGGGCGCTGCGGTCACTTGGAGTGGATGAGATTCAGGGCTGCTACTTCAGCCGTCCGCTTTCGACCGAAGAAGTGAATCCGCTGCTCGAATCCGGTGTTATTACTGCGCCGCCGCAGACGTAGACTTGAGGATAATGGACACTTTTGCGCAAAAACAGCGCGGAAGTGTCCATTATTTTTGGATAGGGGACAAAATAAGAGGGAAATGGGGAAAAAGTGTCCGGTAAAGTGAGATAACGGACAGAATACAATAGAAAGAGTCCACAAAACCCCCAGCATTTTTAGTAGTTGACAGATTTTTCCCCTTCCTTTACACTACTTGTACGTATAAGTTTATTGAAAAAAGGGAGGCGGAGATATGAAACATAACGTGACAGTAACTACCGATCAGCAGGAAGCGGTGATCAGCCGCCATATTTACGGGCATTTCGCGGAACATCTCGGGCGGTGCATTTATGAAGGATTGTGGGTAGGGGAAGATTCATCGATTCCCAACACCAACGGCATTCGCACTGATGTTTTGAAAGCGCTTCAAAACATCAACATACCGGTACTGCGCTGGCCGGGGGGCTGCTTTGCCGATGAATACCACTGGAAGGACGGCATCGGGCCGCGGGAAGAGCGGAAGCGGATGGTGAACACGCATTGGGGCGGCGTGGTGGAAAACAACCATTTCGGCACCCACGAATTTCTTATGTTATGTGAGATGCTGGGGACAGAACCGTACATCTGCGGCAATGTTGGAAGCGGTTCCGTACAGGAGATGTCGGAGTGGGTGGAATACATGACGTTTGACGGGGAGTCTCCGATGGCGGATTGGCGTCGTGACAACGGCCGGCAGGAGCCGTGGAATGTGACGTATTTCGGTGTCGGCAATGAGAGCTGGGGCTGCGGCGGCCACATGCGTCCGGAGTTTTATGCCGATCTGTACCGTCAGTATCAGACGTACGTAAGGGAATACAATGATAACCAGTTATATAAAATCGCAGGCGGGGCCAACGTCGACGATTACCGCTGGACGGAGGTGCTCATGCGCGAAGCGGCGCCGTTTATGGACGGACTCAGTCTGCATTACTACACGATTCCGGGTGATTTCTTTAAAGGAAAAGGATCGGCGCTTGATTTTAACAAGGCGGAATGGGATATCACGATGGAGCGCGCGCTTCACATGGATACGCTCATTTCTCGGCACCGTGCTATTATGGACAGCTATGATCCGGAGGAAAAGGTCGGACTGATTGTCGATGAATGGGGAACGTGGTTTGACGTGGAACCCGGGACCAACCCCGGTTTTCTCTATCAGCAGAATACAATCCGGGATGCGGTGGTGGCAGGCGTCACCCTGAACATTTTTAACCGTCATGCCGGGCGGGTCCATATGGCCAACATCGCGCAGATGGTGAATGTCCTGCAGGCGATGGTGCACACCGACGAGGAAAAGATGTTTCTCACGCCGACGTATCACGTGTTTCATATGTACCAGGTGCATCAGGATGCGGCGCTGCTTCCGATTCACATGGACACCGGCATAAGCGGGGAAAACAGAGCATACCCTCAGATTCATGGATCGGCTTCAAAGCAGGCTGACGGGGTGGTGCATGTCAGTCTTTGTAATCTTGATATGGAAGAAGACGCGGACGTAACACTTGATCTGCGGGGGTTGTCGGATAAAGTGAATTGGGAAGGTACCATTTTAAGCGCAGAACATAAACATGACCATAATACGTTTGAAGATCCGGAACGTGTCCGTCCGCAAGCGTTCCAGGATTTCAAGGCCGGCGGTGCAGCGGCGGAACTACGGCTGCCTCCCATGTCAGTTGTTGTCCTTGCTGTCTCTTGATAAGCTGCTGGAATCCTCTGCTGCATGTGCAGGGGATTTTTTCTTTGAAATTACCAAAAATGTAAAAATTGTATTGCCTTTTCTTCTCTTCATGCTTATAATAATTGTAACTTATACGTATAAGTAAGTAGTGCTTTTCAAATTTTCATCGATATGTACGAACAAGATGTTTTGAAAGCGCTTTAATTAAGGGAAGGGGAGGAAACATGAAAAAAACCGCTTATGCAGGAATGATACTGCTGCTTACGGCTGTTGGATGTCAGTCTCAGGACGCGGGAACCAGTACGGAAACGGGTCCGGTGGAAGTGGAAATGTGGTCCTTGTTCAGTGGTGGAGACCAAGCGTATATGCAGTCTTTAATAGACGGTTTTAACGAGAGTCAGGAGGAGTATGAAGTGGTCATGCCGGCTCCATCGGAAGCGGCTGATCATTATACCAAAGTGGTGACAAGTGTGGCTGCTAACCGCGGTCCTGATATGGCGGTGGCTCATGCATCGATTATACCAGAATTTTACAACCTTGGATTGACGAAACCGATTGATAATCCGGCAGAAAACGCGGGTCTTGATTTGACGGAAGTGAACGAAAACATTCTCCAAACGCTGAAGATGGAAGACAACAAGATTCATTCGTATCCTATCGATACCCACCCGACTGTGATGTTTTTCAATAAAACCCTTCTCGAGGAAGCGGGGTTGTTAACAGAGTCGGGAGAAGTGGATATGGAAGAGACGCCGGAGGGATTCGTCGATTTTTACAAACGTGCAGAAGAAGCGCTTCCGGACACGATACCACTTGCGATTCCGACGGTCGGTTATGATGCTTTCACGGTGTGGTGGGCGTTCTACCATCAGATGGGCGGAACTGACATGTACTCCGATGATCTGCAGGAGCCCGAAGTTACGATGGATAACGAAACAGCGGTGGAAGCAGCAGAATACCTGAAAAGCATGTTTGGAAAAGAGGGGTTCATTCCTCCGAATATTTCCGATCCTTATGAGCAGTTTCAAACCGACCGGGCACTGAGCTTGATGACCGGAGTCTGGGGAACGGGAATATGGGAGACAGATGAATCGTTTGAGTTTATCGCGCAGCCAATTCCAACTTTGTTTGATGAACCGGCAACGTACGGTGACTCCCATACACTTTTCATTCCGGAACAGGAAAGCACCACCGATGAAAAAACGGCCGGCGCCGCGGCATTTATGAACTACCTTCATGAAAATCAGGCACAGTGGGCGCAGGCAGGGCATATTCCGGCCAACGATGAAGTAACGGATTCCGAAGAATTTAATGAGATGCCGTACCGCTCCGATTATGCCGGCGTTGTAGAAAACGTGGAGCAGCCATCGGGTACGATTTACTCGAACATGTCCATCGACGTCATGATGAGAAACCTTGATGAGATCTGGGCCGGCCGGGTGACACCGCAGGAAGGCATTGAAAACCTGGAGCAGGAACTCGACGAACTGGTCAAATAAATAGAGAACAGGAGGGGCAGACGAATGAAAAATCAGGCTTTGCGAAATGATATCCTGGCCGGCATGTTTTTACTTCCCTTTTTTCTGATTTACGTAGTGTTTACGATTTTTCCGATATTCAAAGGGCTGCAGATGAGCTTTTTTGACTGGTCGCTGATTGAGAAGGGGGAGTTTGCCGGGTTTTCGCAGTACACGGCGCTGTTTACGGACCCGGATTTCTGGCAGTCGCTTTGGAATACGACACTGTTTGTGATTTTGTCCACGCCGGGGATGATTTTGCTTGCGCTGGTACTGGCGCTGCTTGCCAATATTAATGTTGGTTCGAAACTGCGGACGTTTTTAAGAGGGTCCTATTTTATTCCGAGTATCCTGTCGGTATCGGTTATTTCCTATATTGCGATATTTATGCTTCAGCCGTACAGCGGTATCGTGAATAATCTGTTGAATTCCTTTGGACTTGAAGGGCAGGTGTACTGGCTGGCCAACCCGGTGCTCGCCTGGGTAAGCATTGTCGGGGTTACCTTATGGTGGACGGTCGGATTCAACTTCATTTTATTTTTGACTTCGCTTCAGGATATTCCGGATTCGTACTATGAAGCGGCGGAAATTGATGGAGCCACGCGCTGGCAGATGTTTAAAGATGTGACCCTGCCGCAGCTCATTCCGATTTCACGGGTTATTTTTCTATTACAGGTGCTTGCTTCATTCAAGGTATTCGCACAAATTCTACTGATCACCGACGGGGGTCCGGGGACCGCGACACGTCCACTGATCCAGTATATTTACGAGATGGGCTTTGAACAATATGATCTTGGTTACGCGGCAGCTATGTCTTACGTGCTGTTCTTTATTCTGCTTATCTTTTCGGTTATCCAGATCCGCAGCGGCGGACAGGGCCGTATGATCTAAAAGGGAGGTACATCAAAATGAGCCAAACGAAAAACACGCTGCTGCAACGGAATCGTGATCCTTACCTGCGCATTAAGATTCTCATCGGGGTGATTCTGGCGGGCGTTTTCCTTTTTCCAATTATCTGGATGCTGTTTGTCTCGGTGAAGCCGCAGGACATGTCGATCACCGCTCCGCTTAACTGGTTTACGCCGCCGTATACGTTATCCAACTACGCTTCAGTGATGGGAGAAAGTGACGTGCTGCTCTGGTTGTTCAACAGTGCCTTTGTCGGTTTTGCGACGACGGTCATTACTTTAATTGTGACGTCTCTTGCGGCATTTGCGATTTCCAAAATTAAGTTCCGCTACCGGCGGGCCATTTTTCTGTTTTTTCTTGCGGGGATGATGGTACCGGGGGAAGCGACGATTATTCCACTGTTTGAAATCGTAAAAAGCATGAACCTGCTTGATTCCTATACGGCCCTTATTCTGCCGATGACCGCGTCCCCGATCGGGGTGATTATTCTTAAGAGTTTCTTTGACGGGGTGCCGGATGAGCTGATGGAAAGCGCGAAAATCGATGGCTGCTCGCACTGGCGCCTGTACTGGAATATTGTACTTCCGCTTGCCAAACCGGCCATGGCCGCTATCGCGATCTTCACGTTTATCGGTTCGTGGAACAACTTTCTGTGGCCGTTTCTGGCGATTGTATCCGAAGAATTGTATACGCTTCCAATCGGTATTCCGTCCTTTAACTCCACGTATTCCACGACCTATATGCTGCCTATGACGGTCAATGCGATTGCCTCGCTCCCGGTTATTATCGCGTTTCTCATTTTTGAGAAACAAATTGTCAAAGGGGTCAGTTTCACCGGTATTAAAGGGTAAAAAAAAGGTCCGGAAGCGCGGTGCTTCCGGACCTTTTTACAAGCATTTATATCTTACCCTGTCACCGGTTCCGCTGTATTAGTCGATGAACATACGGCTTTCGAGCATTTTTTTTGCTTTGCGTTCCTGGGATTCATAAATGGAATTGAGGACACTTTTAAATACGCGCTTCATCTTGCGTTCCCCCTATCGCTTAAGTTCTATCTGCATCATACTCCCAGCCATGCAAACAGACAATGTCGTGAAAATCCCATGAAAACGACAACATTTCCTATGAAAGCGCGTGAAAAAGCGCTTTATCTCTTTTTTCCTCCTTTTTTCTTTGAATTTGGGGGTCGTCCGATATGTGTGAAAAATCATTCATTTCCAAACAGAAAAGGAAAACGGTGTGCTGCGGGGGTTGGCTATATGTTTCGGTACACATTCTGCCCGGTGCGGGAACGAGGGTAAGGCAGGGACTTACAAGCGGAATGTGTCTGTTTACATGCGGAAGTTTCTGATTTACATGCCAACGAACAGGAAATACAGTCCAAGCCGCATGGTACCTGCCGAATACGGCCCGTTACATGCCGGATCTGGTGATTTACATGCCAAACAGACACATTTACATGCCAAAGGCCGCAGCAGAGTACTTTATCGCACCGGCATCCGCGGCACAAAAAAAGCCCGGACGATTTCTGTGAAGAAAGCGTCCGGGTATCATTGTATCATTGGTTCTTTCTTTGTTGCCGCGCCGTTTACCGGAAGAGTACAACATATGTCAGTTTCATCATCGCCAGCATGCCGGGATTTCTGTATCTGTTCACGTTGTTCCCTCCTAATATGTGATTAAGTGTAGTGTCGCATGAAACATGCGCGCCATCTACATATTTGTAAGGAAACATCACAGTATAATGTCGGAGCCAGTTCTGGATGATTTCTTCCAGTTACGATAGAATGGGAGGAAGATAAAGAAGGAGGGACGGTTCATGTCGGAAGGCAAGCGGCCTGATAGGAAACAGGAAACGATGAAGGAACAGGAACAGCGCCATCACCCGGGTGGGACGGCGAGAGATGGATACCACCGTTCCCAGGTCGGCGGTGCGTCTGATCTCCTGCGCGGGCTCGGATGGAAAGGATTCCTTGTACTGATTGTCGTGCTGTTTGTGCTTTACGCCGTTTACGCTCTTTTCCTGCGCTGATGGAACCAGGGGCCGCATAACCCCGGGTATTCTTTCTCATACTAAGTAAAAATTCAGAAAGGATACGGAGTTATGAATGTTGATGTAATCTGGGAATCAGTGCTGCTTGTGGCGGCCGGAATTCTTATACTGCGGATTGCCGGGCGCAAGTCGATTTCGCAGATGTCGCTTGCGCAGACGGTCGTGATGATTTCCATCGGGTCGATCATTATCCAGCCGATCATTGAGGACAGCTTATGGAATACGACCGTGGCCACACTGGTGTTTGTACTGATGCTCGTGTTTATTGAATACCTGCAGTTGAAGTTCAACCGCGTCGAACGATTCGTAACCGGCAAAGCGAAAGTGATCATCGAAAATGGAGTGCCGCAGTATGAGACGCTGCGGAAGATGCGCTTCACGGTGGATACGCTCGAGATGCGGCTTCGCCAGCAGGGAATATCGAGTATCGCCGACGTCAAGACAGCAACACTCGAGCCAAACGGCCAGCTTGGATATGAACTGATTGAAGATGCTAAGCCGCTGACCGTGGGCCAGTTCAAGGAAATGATGGCAGGACGCATTGAGCTGCCGCGCGAAAGCAGCGGGCCGCCGGATGTGTTTGAGGAAGTACGCAAGGACCGCCACCGGGTCTCCAATGCGGACAATCTGAGGTGAGAGTGGGAGTGGGGTTGCTGTGTTTTGATATATCGGTGAAATGGGACGTTGAACCTGATCGAACGGGTGCCTGACTAAGCAGTGCAAGCGGGCCCCTCTACATAAAGAAAAGAGGCGGCCCGGATCGGCCGCCTCTTTTCTTTTACCCGTTATTCTTTTCTTTCATCTTCGCTTTCATCTGGGCGAGCTCGTCGTCAACGTCATCTTTGTCGAGTGCATCGAGTTCATCGTCGAGCGAATTGCCGGAATCGCGCATTTCTTTGCTTGTTTCAGCGCGGGCTTCGAGTTCATCCACTTTTTCCGACATCCGGTCGAAGCCGGCGGAGGCATTCTCCGAACCGAAGCTCGACATGGATTCGTTGATCTTCTGCTGCGCTTTGGCGGAGCTTGCCCGGGCTTTCAGCGTTTCTTTCTTCGCTTTCATCTTTTCATATTCATCTTTCATGTCCTGCAGCTGATCACGGAGCTGCTGGCTGGATTGCTTGGCGTTTTCGTGGGTAGGGGTGAGTTCATCGACTTTCTCCTGGTGCTTGTTCTTGTCCTCAAGCGCGCGCCGGGCCAGATCTTCATCTTCTTTTTCGAGCGCTTTTTCCGCCTGTTCCTGCCGTTTGTCCCGCATTTCAACCGCATCATCGAGCTGTTTCTTGAATTTCTTTTCGATGCTGATCTGCTGGGCTACGTTGGTTTCAGCTTCTTTCATATCTTTTTCCATGTCAAGTAAATATTGATCGAGAAGCTTTTCCGGATCTTCCGCCCGGTCCAGCAGTGCGTTCATGTTCGATAGGGTGACGTCTTTCAACCGTTTAAAAATACTCATAGGAACCCTCCTGATAACTTTAAGTTCAAGACATCTTTCACTTCTATTTCTATTATACTGGAGACGGGCATTTTTTAAAACAAATTCCTATTTGTGAAAAAAACGCGTTCGTCTTTTCATTTTGGAAAGACTCTCGTACAATGAAAGATGTTCACCTGATTAAAAATGGAAATGAAACGAACACTGTGCCGCAGCCGTACAGTGGTGTAGGATTGATGCCAACCGGTGGAGGAAAGGAGGTAAGGTGTTGCACAAGAAAGTATTCATCATTATGATTGCTCTGGTGTTTCTGCTCACGGGCTGTTTATCCGGGGGCGGTGTTGTCTCTCAGCACTATGAATTGGAAAATGTGATGGAAGACGAGGCAGGAAACGAATCCCATGTCTATACAGCGCCGGATACAACGGTTCCTCAGGCAGCAGCAACCATCCAGGAAGACAGCAGCCCGGAAGAGGTATCGGCAGAAGATGAAGAACGGATGTTTCTCGTCTATGACGACCGTACCATTCAGGTGATGGAGGATTCACAGAACCCCGGTGATACGCTGGTAGAAGTGTCTGAACAGGAATTTGTAGAAAATAACTACAGTCCTTCCATGCTGGAAACCTATGCGATGTTCCGGATCATGTCAGATCTGTATAACATGGGAGCCCGGACCCGTGACAAGCAGTATGAGGGATATGTAGGCACAAATGGAAACTATCACCGCGACCCGTCCACGCGTGGGTCCAACCGTTCAGGGTCTGTCAATTCAACAGGAACCCGCGGCGGCGGATTCGGCTTTGGGAAATAATACTATTACATACGATAAGGAGGAAAAAAAGTGGATATGTCGGTATTTTGGGAATCTATACTCTGGTTTGTCATTGTGATGGCCGTCATTTTTATTGCAGCCTTTATTTTCGAAAAGGTGACAAAGTTTAAAGACAGAGAAGAAATCAAGGCGGGGAACGTGTCGGTGGCCCTTTCCCTGGCGGGTAAAATTTACGCCCTCGGCTACATTATGAAAATATCCGCAGAAAATGCGTACAACCTTGGGGAAGCGCTGGCCTGGGGTCTCATCGGATTTGTCCTTTTAATTGTCGGATATTTCCTGTTCGAATTTTTGACACCGTCGTTTAAAGTGGATGATGAGCTGGCAAAAGACAACAAAGCGGTAGGGATTATATCACTTGCTATTTCTATTGTGATTGCCCATGCCGTAGCGATTGCGATTATCTAAGGGGGCGCTCGATGCGTCCTTTTTCTTTGGGAAAAGAGGGATCAGACCTTGCTGCAGCAGTGGAAAAAACCAACCAATCTTTTGTATATTTCATCTTTTATCGTGTCGGTGTGCGGTATTATCTATCAGATGATGCTCGGGGCGGCCGGTTCCTATTTAATGGGAAGCTCGGTTCTTTCTTATGCTATAGCGGTCGGGGGGAGCCTGTCCGGTATGGGAGTCGGATCGATGTTGTCGGAGTACCTGCGCCGTCACCTTGTGAACCGCATCATCGGCATTGAATACATGATCGGCCCGGTCGGTGCGTGTTCCACCTTGTTCATCTATATGATGTTTTCCACAGTCGGAAGCGATACGGCATCGGTGTTTTTCTGCCTGTTCATCTTTTTCCTCGGCTGTCTGACAGGAATGGAACTCCCGATTTTAATGCGGGAGGCGGAGAAACGCGGTGATGAACTGAAAAAAAGCGCCGCCCGCACATTGTTCAGCGATTACGCCGGTTCGCTGATCGGAACGCTTGGGTTCGCGCTTCTATTAAGCCCGTGGCTCGGTTTTATTCAAACGGCGTTTTTCGTCGGGATTATTAACGTGGCGGTTGCATTCTGGCTTACTTTTGCGTTTAAGCATGACATTCATAAGCCAAAACGGGCCCAGATTGTCGGAGCGGTGCTGCTCGTGCTGCTTGGGTTCGGCTTTATATTCGGCAACAGTTACGCACAAATTCTGGAGCAGCACTTGTACCAGAGCCCGGTCGTCATCAATGAAGAGACGCGCCACCAGCGGATCATCGGTACGCAGGCGCCCGGCGATTTCCGCCTGTATCTGAACGGCAACCTGCAGTTCGCAGAATCTGATGAATACCGGTACCATGAAACACTTGTCCATCCCGGAATGGGGCTTTTGCAGCAGAAAAAAGAAGAAAGCGGCGGACTGGATGTTCTTATTCTTGGAGGAGGAGACGGGCTTGCGGTGCGGGAGCTTTTGACCTATGATACAGTGGAGTCCATCAAGCTGGTGGATCTCGATCCGAAAGTGACCGAGCTCGCCCGCAGCAATCCCCACCTGACCGATATCAATAAGCATTCGCTTGAAGACGAACGCGTCTCGATTGAGCACGGGGATGCTTTCAACTACTTAAAAGAAGACAACACAACCTATGATTATATTTTGTCCGACCTTCCGGACCCGAATACGCTCGAGCTGAACAAGCTCTACACAAGAGAAATGTACGGCTTGATGTATGAACGGCTCGCCCAGGACGGCGTCGCGGTCGTGCAGTCGACGAGTCCTGTTTTTTCAAGAAAAGCATACTGGACCATTTCCGATACAATCGAAGGCGCCGGTTTCTTCGTCGACAACCTGCACATCAATGTGCCGTCATTTGGCAACTGGGGATTCACCATGGCCGCCAAGCAGCCGTTTGATCCCGCCGACGTGTCGCTTCCCGGTGCCGCACACACGCAGTACCTGCAGGAAGGAATGCTGACCGGGCTGTTCCAGTTCGCCAAGGATGAAAACGCCGATATTGAAGGGTTCAATTACCAGGAAAACACCATTAACCACCCTGTTTTGACGAAACTGTACAATGACGCATGGAGATATTACTGATCTCCGTGCTTTTTTTGTGGGATTGGAGAGGAAGAGGGGGACACTAAACTGCCGGCGGCCGGCTTTAGTGTCCATGGAAGCTGCGTCCGTAGACACTATGATTCTATTCCGGTGAGTTAGTGTCCACGGATTTTTGCCGGGGACCACTATCTGTGAAATCCGGCTGCGTAGTGTCCACGCACAAGCAGGGAAGGGACACTAATTGCTTAAGTGCATCGGGTAGTGTCCATGGAGAGTTATACTTGAATCGGGTGATAGAAGCGTGGAATGCTTATTATCCACCAGCCTTGTCTATTCTTTTCAAAGCTGCATCGCTCTCAGAGCTCCCGGTAATTTCAAAGAAGTATTCTTTGTTCTCCTCCAATTTCAGGATCTTGGTTTTCAATGGAATACGGTTTTCTTCTTTATCTATTAATGCAATATTGAATGCTGCTTCCCCCTCCAGGTCAATATCTGTCTGATCTATATATTCTTTCCGCAGTATTTGCCCTTTTTCGATAGGGGAACCATCGGCGTTTAGTATTCCACCTGAGATATCCCTGGTACTGATTCCTATGGAGTGAAACGTAAAATCAGCATTATTTTTGAAACTCAGCATCATCGTATTTTCCTTCGGTCCTGCGGGCTTATCCTGACAGGCTGTCAAAACGACAGCAAACAACGTAAAAGTAAATAAAATCAGCAATCTTTTCATACGCTTCCCACACATCCTTTCCCATACAGCTTATTCATCCGTGTCATGGTCCTCCTGATATTCAAGAATATCCCCGGGCTGGCAGTCCAAAGCCTTACAAATAGCATCCAGCGTGGATAGTCGTATCGCTTTTGCCTTTCCATTTTTCAAAATGGAGAGGTTAGCCATTGTGATTCCAACGCTTTCGGATAGTTCGGTCACACTCATTTTTCGTTTTGCCAGCATTACATCAATATGGACGATCACCGCCATGCTCTCACCTCAGACTGTTAAATCATTCTCCCATTTGATATCCAACGCACTTTTTAATAATTTTTGAAGAACCGCCGTGAACACCGCAATGACAATAGAAGTAAAAATAACAGCAAAGCCGGTCAGTGCTATTCCCGGATGCAGAGCGTTTTGTGAAAAAAGGTAGATGCTGCCGGCGGCGTACAGCAGACTGATGGTAACTGCACAATATTTTATCCATTTCAAAGACTCTACAGACAACACCGAGAAAGCCTGGCTGCGGCCGACGTAGTGTAGAAGTTTTAAAGCCTGATATAAAGCAAAATAAAAGGGGATTGTTGTAGCATACAATCCGATTAAGACGGGATATTTCAGATAAGCAAACGCTGGATACCCTTCTGCCGTTGTATCTGCCATCCATGGCAGCCAGAATATGCACAAAACAAGGACTGTCAACCCGAGAAGAAAAACAGCTGTCCTTAAAAAGAGTGTCGTTCCCCGACCCATCCAAAGCACCTCACTTATGTTTTGATACTGGTATAATAATACATAATTTATCGTTTTGCAATAAATATTTATTGTTTTTATTAGATTTTATTCAGGGGATGGAGCAGTGCTTCGGAAGGTATGGACACTAAACTGCCGGCGGGTGGCTTTAGAGTCCATGGAAGCTGCGTCCGTAGACACTATGATTCTATTCCGGTGAGTTAGTGTCCACGGATTTTTGCCGGGGGACACTATCTGTGAAATCCGGCGGCTTAGTATCCACGCACGGGCAGGGAAGGGACACTAATTGCTTAAGTGCATCGGGTAGTGTCCACACTCTGTCGGAACGCTTCGACGGATGCTTGTTCCACAAAAAAACTTCCGACTATCCACATGATAATCGGAAGTGCGCTTTATTTAATATGTTGATACGTATCGCGGCTGCAGATGACGGCGAGCTGGGTGCCGGGTGGGATGGTATCGTCCCAGCCGTCTGTGATAAACGCGGTATCGTTTGCGATGAGAATCGCGCCTTGCTGCTCCAGTGCGTCACGGGCTTCGCGGTAGGTGGTCCAGCTGCTCTTCGGCAGTATCAGATGCAGGTCGTCGCCGTACTGCTTGCTTAAGAGCTGCATGAAGAACGTGCTGGATCCGTGGTACTCCATGGATTTGGCAATCAGGTTGGACACGGATTGATAGGACGGAATGCATTCATTCACGCCGGCGCGGGTGAACAGCGCTTCGTGTTTGTCCGACAGCAGTTCGGCGATAGTGTAAATGGCAGTACTGTTCTTTTCGCCGTAGGCCTCAATGGTTGAGGCGATCAGATACGTTCTGCCGTCGGCAAGGTCCAGGTCGTTAATATCCTGCGGGGCAAAAATACCGACCGTTCTGGCTCCCAAAATATTTGCTTTTTCGAGGGTGCTTTCGTCGGTGGCGCTGCCTCGGATAAAGTGGAACCGTTCATGCTGATACGGAGATTTTTCGAGATTCCGGTCGATGAGGACGACCTGTTTCTTTTCATTGGTGAGCATTTCTTCGACCGCACTTTCGGTTTTGCCGTCGGCCCAGCCGATGAACACCGCGTGATTCGAATCTTTAAAAGCCAATCGACCTTCCTCCTTTGCCTGTTTATAGTGCAGCGCGGAATCGAGTATTTTGGAGATAACAACCCCGATGACACCGATGCCCAGCGGAAAGACAAACAGCATGGTAAACCACTGGCCGCCTGCTGTGACCGGGGAAATATCACCGTACCCGACGGTGGTGGAGGTCGTCATCACCCACCAGAGCGCGCTCATAACCGTGAATGTTTCCGGTTCAATCGCGAGAATGCCGAGCACCGACACCGCGATGAAGAGCAGGGTGAATAAAAAGAGCGACACATTGCCGATGTTGATCACTTTTTCATATATCTGTTTCAGGATGTGCATTACGACACCCCTTCGGACTCGACGATGTCACCGGTTCCGCGGTTCAAAAGGCGGCGCTGAATCCCGGACGGGGCGAGGCAGGCTTTCAGGTGGGCCACCGCTGCGCCGGAGTCAATCGATGCGCCGCACGTGTAGCAGTCGATGCCGCAGAATCCTTTTTCCGGGTACGTGTGAATGCTCATGTGGGATTCGGAGAGCATTGCAAGCACGGTTACACCCTGTGGATCAAAGTGGTGCGACTGGACGGAAAGAACGTCGGCCCCGGCCTTTGCCGCGGCTTCTTTTATGTAAGTCGTTAACTGGTGTTCATCATTCAGAAGGGAAAACGAACATCCCCAGAAATCGGCTATGTCATGTGTTCCTTCGGTTGTATACTCCATGGTATTCCCTCCGCTTTCCATAAATCGTCCATTCTGTCTGTTTTTTATTTTATCATTATACGGATCTCTTATCTATTCATTTCAACCAAAACCCTGAATATGCTATACTGATGGAAAATAAAGGAGGACTTTTGATGGGGATTTTTAATAGAGTGAAAGAAATGTTCCGCGCCCGGAATGTTGACGAGGAAAAAGGAACCGTAACCCGTACGATCCAGACAATGCAGCTTGAGGATATTGTGTCGTATGATCTGGAAGATTACATAGTAAAAGGAAAACTGGTATATGAAGACGGCGGCTTTGAATGGACCGTGTATCATTTGGCGGGGGAAACGGCGAACCGCTGGCTGTCGTTTGAGGAAGATGATGAATGGGTGATCGGCATGTATGATAAAACGAGTGTACCGCCTGAAGAGCCCGGGAGCGGTACGTTTGAATACGAAGGAACGACGTATCAGGTGAAAGAACACGGATCCGCCTCCATCAAGGAAGCAGAGGGGCGCGTCGGGGCCTCTACGGGGCAGACGGTGGAGTACTGGGACCTGGTCGATAACGATACGCAGGAAAAACAGTTGTCCGTGGAAAAATGGGGCGGGAGCCTGGAAGCAAGCACCGGCCATGAGATCAGCGAAAAAGAAATCTCGATTATCGCCGGAACATAACTCAAGGTTCAGCGCTCTTCCCACGCCGGGTTGAAACGGTTGACGATTTCACGGGCAGGGTTTTTCCCGATGAATTCATATGCCTGCCCGTTGAAGGATATTCCGCGTTCCCCGAGAATAAGCGAACGACCGCCCACTTCTATGTAATACTGATCGTACATCGTATCACCGGTTCTGCGTAGATGGATTGTTTCTTCCGGCGCGTTGGTCAACGTTTGAACGACGCCTTCCGTCGATGACGGCGAATACACGGCGTGTCCCTGCGGCGTGTGGCTTCCGCTTTGGATGGAAAAGGAATCCACGGGTTCGTCAACATCTTCAAGCATCGCCGACGCTGCGTCCTGGTATGTCGTATGCTCCCAGCGGTCGAGAGCAAACATGCCCGCAATCAGCGCGATAGTGGCAGCGGCAAGGACTTTGCGGTTGTTGAAAATCGTGCGGGCCTGAAGCGGTTCCGGTGCGTCTGTGGTGACGTACGTCCCGGCGGCAAAATCATGCAGGGCGCGGCGGTCGTCCCGCCAGATCATCATCACCGCGCTCACGATAAGCCCGACACCGAGCGTCAACAGATAGATGACACTGAGGCCGGTATACCGCAGCAGCATCGTGCCAAAGCCTGCGCCTTCGCGGTACACACTCGCGATGGTCAAGCCGCATATCCATTTCCCGATTGTCCGTCCCCGCCAGATGGAAGGAATCATGATCCAGTACAGCGTAACAAGAATGGTGAGAAACGTGGAATTGGATACAAAAAAACCACCGTACAACACGTAGGCCAGTACTCTCGTCAGCACGAAGATAATACCAGTATCAATCAGGGCCGCCGTGATGCGGGGGAAGATACCAGCGGGATTTGAGACGTGCATCACAGACTCTCCTTCTCTTCAACTGCATGCATAATTTTTCTATGAAATTGATTTCCATACTGATTTTTCCTCTTCACTTCTGATATGATTTTAGCACAAGGTTTTTTTGTGTTACAAGACTCATAGGAAAAGGAAGCAGGGATCAAACGTGATATGGACAATATTTCAGGCGCTCACGCTCGTTATTCTCGGCGTCTGCACTTCTTTGGGAGCGTGGTGGATGGATACTTCTTCGACGTTCGGCCCGGCAAGCACCGGACCCGTCCCCTCCATCTTTGATGTTCTTCTGGCGGTTGCTGTTCCTCTTACTGCGTTTTACTTTTTGACTTTATTCGAGCTGCATAAAGAAAATCATATTTTTTATCGAAATATATGGAAGCGGGGATCTTTTTTCATTGGATTGACGGGAATACTGTCGTTCGCTGCTTTCGTTGTGTGGCGGGTAGTATCCAGTATATTCCCTGATCCATGGATCGTTATACTGTTGTATCAGTATTTTCTGCTCGTATTGTTTTTATGGGTGTTCTCGCTTTTTTTCAAGCGGCTGAAACAGAACGATACCGTCACGAAAGCGGCGGAACTCGCGGCCACGTATTCGGTATGGGTCGTCCTTGCTTTTCTTGCTTTGTTCTATTTGATTTGATTGTACCGGCAGTGAAACGGGAATAAACGATGTGACGTACAGAAGGGGAACATTATGATACACTGAAAAAGTTGAAAAAGGGGGGAGAAACGATGCATTGGTACGCGAAAGTATTGTCGAATTATGCCGTCTTCCGCGGAAGAGCGAGACGGACGGAATACTGGATGTTTACGCTTATTAACTTTCTTATTGCCTTAATTCTAACTGGTATTGAAGCAATGATGGCGATTCCTGCTGTGTTGACCTCCATCTATGGTCTTGCTGTGCTTTTGCCTTCACTGGGAGTCTTAATCCGACGTCTGCATGATACCGGCCGCACGGGATGGTGGTTTTTGATCCAATTAATTCCGTTCATAGGCTCCATTGTTCTGTTGGTATTTATGTGCCTGGACAGCCAGGAAGGCACCAATGAATACGGTCCGAATCCGAAAGAGGAACCGGAACATACGTAGAGAAACAGCTGGTTTATGTTTTAACATGTTGAGGAACGTCAGCATGTTAATCCATAAAAAAGTCGCATTATTCAGCAATTTATGAAAATATTGTTTCCTCGTTATTATAAATCTATTATACTAAGACCATATACTTTTTTATCGTTGAAGGGGTGGAAATAATGAGTCTTAAGGCTAAATTGCTTGTCTATTGTCTCAGTCTGCTTGTGATTCCTGTAGCTGTGCTGGGGTGGATCAGTTATGACACGGCGAAATCGGAGCTGAATGCGGCCAGTGAAGTAAGTCTCGAGAACTACGTCGGTATGGCGGCGGAGATGACGGACCGGATGCAGCAGGCAGCAGCGGATGGATCCATGTCGGAAGAACAAGCACGTGAACAGGTGAAAGAAAGCCTGCTCGGACCGTCTCAGGGCGGCGGGGAGCGCACAGTGTCCGGAGATATTGATCTGGGGCCTAATGGTTATTTTTATATTATGGACAGTGAAGGGACACTGCTCGCGCACCCGAACCAGGAAGGGGACAATATCTGGGATTCGCAGTCGGATGACGGTACATACTTCATTCAGGAAACAGTTGAAAAAGCCCAAAACGGCGGTGGTTTTGTCAACTATGAATGGCCTCTTCCAAGCAATGAAGATGTCAGTAAACCTAAGATCATTTATGCCGAATATGATGAAGAATGGGACTGGGTGATTGCTGCCGGCTCCTATATGATGGATTACAATGAGGGCGCTTCCAATGTGCTCAGTATCATGCTGTTCACCCTTGCCGGAGCACTTGTTATTGGAGCGGTCATTGTCTATTTCTTCGCACGACGGATATCCCGGCCGGTGGAGAAGCTGAATGAGGAGGTGCAGCGGGTGGCTTCCGGAGATTTAAGCGACCGGGATCTGTCTATCCACAGAAAAGACGAAATCGGATCTCTCGCCGCCCAGGTCGACCATATGAAAACGTCGCTTCGTTCGATTATTGGATCGGTTAACGATTCAGCGCAGCAGGTGTCGGCGATGTCAGAAGAATTGAACGCCACCACGGACGAGAACGCAAAAGCGGCGGAAATGATGTCGCAGTCGGTACAGGAAGTGAACGATCAGTCGTACCGTCAGACAGCCGCAGCAGAGGAATCCAATCAGGCGATGGAAGAAATTAATACGACCGTGTCGGACATGCGCGGCCGGGTCGACCAGACGAAGCGCTCCACCGCAACCGCGAAGGGAAAAACCGAAACAGGGAAGGAGAAAATTTCTACGCTTACGACAGAAGTGGGAGAACTCCAGCAGCTTACCACCCGCACGAACAGTGAGATTCAGGAGCTTGAACAAAAATCCGGGCAGATTACCGATATCGTGTCGCTCATTACAGACATTTCGGAGCAGACGAACCTGCTCGCCCTGAACGCCGCCATTGAAGCAGCCAGGGCCGGCGAAAGCGGGAAAGGTTTCGCCGTTGTTGCCGAAGAAGTCCGGAAACTGGCAGAGCGCTCCAGTGCCTCCGCGTCGGATATCAACCGGCTGATTCAAGAGATTCAGGAGACGGTGAAACGTTCCGCCGCGGCAATGAACGAAAACCATGACAAAGCAGCGAACTGTAATGAACGCGCACAGGAGACGGATGCTACCTTTGATGAGATTGAAGAAGCTGTCACCTCGATTGCTTCCGATGTGGACGCGATCAACCATGCTCTTGGCGCGATTGAAGAAAAAACAGAAGCCTCCGGCAGCCAGATTGGGGACATGCAGGAAATCAGCCGCCAGAACGCGGAAAATGTGGAGCAGGTGGCAAGCGGTATCGAAGAACAGAACGCCTCCATGGAAGAAATCAGCGCCTCCGCCGATAACTTGAGCCATGTCGCGGAATCGATGCAGGAAAGCATCGCCGCATTCCGTTTTGAGGAAGAAAATCGAAGCGGAAAACAGGAGAATCAATAGATAAACTTTCAGGATCGATAGAAAAACACGCCCGGCCGGTATCTAAACGAAGATACCAAGCCAGACAGCGGTGCTCATCGCAAGCAGAAGCAGCCATTTTTCCACTGAAGATACTTCTTCCGGGTCCTCGACGTCCATTTTCATAATAAGAAAAATGGCGGCAGCGGTCGAAACGGCGAGGCCGAGCGCAGCGGGGAGGCGCTCCAAGCCGAGCCAGAACGCACAGGCACCGGCGAGCACGTAGTAAATGACAGCCGGAAGTCGGGAAAAAACAAGACCGAACCGTTCCGCGGCCCACACGACAGATGTCTGCTTCTTCGGAACGGCGCGGGCATCGGCGCGAAGATCCGGGATATGGTGCACCATCACCCAGGCGATACAGATGAGCGCGTTCA
Organism: Salibacterium qingdaonense; assembly: GCF_900114715.1. GTDB lineage: Bacteria > Bacillota > Bacilli > Bacillales > Marinococcaceae > Salibacterium > Salibacterium qingdaonense. Next base: position 83,927 of record NZ_FOTY01000008.1, on the reverse strand, counting down.
CGAGCGCATTCTGAAACGCCCACTCAGGCACTGTTTCGAGCGCAAGCCATGGCCCGGCCAGACCCAGGAAAAACAGGGACGGAAACGTGCTGATCCATTCGCCGGCCACCGGGTAATAACTCGTGCGCAGCGGCCGCAGCGAATAAGAGACGGCGGCCCACACACCGACAGCGAGCAGCACGCCGAGGCGGACAAAGCCGGTGACGAGAAGCGCCGCCGCTAGCAGAGCGAGCCCGGCGGCAAGGCCTTTTCCTACCCGGCCGATGGTTTCCGCCGGAACCGCGCCGGTCTGGATGAGACGGCTTCCACCGGAGAGAATGGCCGGGCTGCGTGCATCCGTCCCTGACAGATGATCGGTGTAATCATTCAACAGATGCGTCAGTACCCCGTGAATCAAAAAGGCGCTGAAAAGGAGAAGCAAAAAGAGTGCGCTCCACTGTCCACCGTCTATAACGCCGTACAATGGGAGCATCGTGGAGATAATGGCTGCCACACTGGATGAGACAACAGCAATCCAGCGCATCAGCACCATCCCGTTTTTCAACACAGATCTTGCCTGATTTGTTATCATCATGAATCCCTCATTTCAATATCCGTCATTCCCGGTTTTCAAGGTCTGGAAACCAGTCTGTGCCTTCCTGGAGGCAATCATACCTCCTGCAGGAAAGAAACATGTGTCAACAAGCCGGAAAATGGGAATACAGCAGAGGATAGAAAAAGAAATTGGTGGGACATACGATGGCTTCAGAAAATAAAGACGAAAAACTACGCCGGCTCCGGGAATGGCATCCGGAAAAAGAACGGCTTGCCCTGCACTGGATCGATAACCTTCACGAACAGATGGAACGCCGCTTCGTGCAGGGGGCTGTTCACGTCTGCGATCTCGGTGAAAACATAGGTAACGAATTGAACAAGGAACGTCCGGCGCTCATTATTTCTAATAACCGCATCAATGCAACGAGCGGAACGGTGCAGGTGCTGCCGCTCACCGGACAGGTGAAAACCGTGACAAAAACAAACCGCCGCGGGCGCACCGTCCAGACACCGGAAATCCGCACCCATTACGTACTGCACGAAAACGAGTATCCATTTCTTGATAAAACCTCAGCCGTCAAAGCCGAAAGCATCTGCACCGTCAGTAAAAACCGGCTCGGCAGGCACCTCGGTGAAGTCGGAGAAAAGGACCTGGAGCGGATCAAATCCAGAATGAAGTGGATGTTTGATATGTAGCCGCGCGCGGTGGTACAATGGGAACTGGTAAGACAATTCACGTTGTCCGCCGTCGTTGCGGGCCAATTCACACAACCGGGAAACTGGGTTGTGAATCGGTTCAACAAAAGCCGGAGATGCGCTCTCCGGCTTTTTTTATATACTATTTGGTTTCGCCCGTAATCAAGATGTTTCCGCTCGTATCTGACATTGTTTCGCCCGCAATCGACAAAACTTCGCTCGTATTCGACATCATTCCGCTCGTAAAAGATGATATCCCCTGCATCGACAATCTATGCGTGCAGTTATAACAACGCCCCGATTAAAATAATCGCACCGATGACGAGAACGACGCCTGCGATGATCCGCAGCACGCAGCCGACACCGCGCATAATGAGCGGAAATAAGAAGATAATCATGACAATAAGTATAATCAGCGTAAGAGGATCCACATCCATCTTCTCCTTTCTTTTATTGGCCTATGCTGTATTGTACCCTTATATCGGTTGATTGTAATCAACGAAAAGGAATCTGTCTTTCTTTTCTTATCATGCGGTATCCCTCATCCCTTTTTACATACAAACCATCCGGACCGGGAGCTGTATCAAAGGCCGTTAAGGGTTAAGGCATCCGCTTCAGGTGGACGCTTGTACTCCGGAGTACAAGGGCGGCATCGGTTTGCTGGGGCTCACCGTGTCTTCTTTGTCACTGGGCAGCACTACGGGCCGGGGCGTATCTGTGGACACTAAATTGCAAGGCAGCACACATAGTATCCACGGAGGTAGTGTCCGGGGATACTAGGAGTTCCCTGCCTGCAAATAGTGTCCATCGATTTCCACCGGCACCCACTAATTCCTGATTTCAGCGGCGTAGTGTCCACAAAATGATGATCCTTGGACACTAAGCCTTTATTTTTCAATAATAGTTTCCACGGCCGGAGGAACGAGGGGGGGGGGGAAGTGCCCCGCTCAGAGCATAAGGGATACATTAAAAGCCACCACCTTCCTTTTTTACCTGTGGCTGCATTCTCTTTCATAAAAAAGAGAGCTGTACCTTTTGATACAGCCCTGGCACGCGGCAGGATTAATAAAAACGGGGAGCGGGAATTCGGTTAAAAACATGCATAAAGGAGAACGTTTATGACACCACAGGTATTAATCGCCGGTGCCGGGCCGACGGGGCTTGCGTTGGCGCTGGCTCTGGAAAAGCACGGCATTTCCTTTCGCATCATGGACCAAGAGAGCGGTCCCGGGGAGGAGTCCCGGGCTATGGCTGTTCATGCCCGGACACTTGAGTGGTACGATCAGCTCGGTGCTGCCGGCCTGTTGATTCAACACGGCTATCCTCTCCCGCAGCTTGAAATCTACCGGAACCAGAAGCGGCGTTCCGTCCTGGATTTTCAAGATATGGGGAGAGGATTCAGTCCGTATCCGTATGTCTTGATTCTGCCACAGGACGAACACGAACGTCTTTTGATCAACAGACTGAAGAAAAAAGGAATCGAAGTGGAGTGGAACACCGAGCTTTCTTCATTTTGGCAGCACGAGGATCACGTCGAGGTCGTGATGGAAAAAGAGAACGGAAGAGAGACGTCCTCGTTCACGTATGTGTGCGGGTGTGACGGCGCCCACAGTTCGGTGCGGAAAGCGCTCGATCTTCCGTTTGCCGGGAAAACGGATAACCACGTATTCTATGTGATGGATGTGAAAAGCTCGTCGGAGGCAGAAGGCGCGCAGGTGCATCTTTTTGAAGACACGTTCGGTCTTGTATTTCCGATCCGCACGTCCGGATTGACCCGCCTGATCGGCCTTATTCCGGAACGTTTTCTGGATGAACAAAATGACGTCGACAAGGACAGACTGCTTCCGTTTCTGGAAAAACAGACCGGGGTGGATATCGAGCGTTTGCATTGGTTTTCGACCTACACGGTCCATCACCGCGTCAGCAGCCACTTCCGGAAAGACCGCGTGTTCCTGGCCGGGGATGCGGCTCATATCCACAGTCCGGCAGGAGCGCAGGGCATGAATACAGGAATCGGCGATGCTGTGAATCTCGCCTGGAAGCTGGCAGCTGTGATACAGGGGACGATGGACGCCTCGGTGCTCGATACGTATGAGACCGAACGCAGGGCGTTTGCGAAACGACTGGTCGCCACGACGGATCAGGCTTTTCAAAGGATAGCCGGGGACGGGATGACGTCGGATTTCGTCCGAAAGGTCATGATTCCCCGCGTTATTCCGTGGATGACGAAGAATCTGCCGGTGAAACAGCAGCTGTTCAAAACGGTCTCCCAGATCCGCATTCACTACCGGAACAGCCGGATCAGCTCAGGGAAAGCGGGACGTATCCAGGGCGGAGACCGTCTGCCGTGGCTTCCCGGCGAGTGGGGAGACAACTTCGGGCTGCTTCAGAGCGCGGACTGGCAGCTGCACGTGTACGGTAGTGCCTCGCCCGACCTGCGCCGCACAGCCGAAGACCTCGGACTGCCGCTTCATGAACCGGCATGGACGTCAGCCGGCAAAGAAGCCGGCATCCCCGAACATGCTATGTTTCTCATCCGGCCGGATGGGTATGTTGCTCTCGCCGATGCCCGGCAGAATACCGAAGCATTACAAGCATATCTGGGCGCCTGGGGCATGTGATCGAAAGGGACTCGAACCCTCACTGCCCCGTGTTATTTTAATATCTTAAACAAGGGGGACATTTAGGTGGTACTGTAAATACTGTATAATAAAAAGAAAGGCTCGAAACGGAGGGATTGAAATGAAAAAAATAGAAGGTCATGCTGCTAAGGTCTTGAAAAATATTATTCATGATCATGAGTCTGTTTTCGAAATAGATGGGAAGAGATATCACCTTACTGTCACGGAAGAACCAGAAACGTCAGTGAAACAAGACGTTGAAGCGGATCCGGTATTAAAGGAAAATCTGAGCCAAGCAAAGAAAGACATAAATGAAGGAAGAGTCTACACTACCGAAAACGTTTTGGAGATGATTGAACAAGGGGAACTTTAAATGGAAATTAAGTGGGCAAAACAGGCGTTCCGTGGATTTAATGATATTCACAGCAGTCATTTCACCCCTGGGGAAACGAAAGAATATAAAAAATATATAGTGAAGAGGATAAAAGAAAAAATTGGTCTGCTGGGCACAAGTATCCCGGCAGATCATTTGATGTGGGAAGGCAGCTACAAAGTAATCGTTGATAAGTATGTTATGTATTATTCTTTTTCGGCTGATAAGAAAACATGCTACACAGAACACTTGTTTCTCTTCACACTGTCACCAAAACCAGATGATAGGTCACCCTTTTAAACGAAAAGATATGGAAAAACAAGCAATTAATCAGCGGTCAAAGGCCCACTTTTATCCGCGCGCAGGGAAAATGTGACGGTTAGCCGGTGTCTACCCGTCACAATTCGGTGCTGCGCGTGGAAAAGTAACTAGTAGATCAGGTCTAACCATCACTTTTGGCAGGTAGAATAGGAATGGTGCACCTTAGCCCCCGGTCTGCCGCCTTCATAACAAGGAATCTCTACCCAGGGTTTCCTTTTTCATGTAAAATTGTCATAGCAAAAGATTAGACCACTACAAGGGAGCTGGAGAATGCGTTACGTTTACATCATTTCCTTTTTCTTCACTCTGTGCTGGGCGGCGTTAACGTCGTATTCCTGGTATTCGTATGTCAGCCGTACCTGGCAGGTGGCTCCTGCTGATTTCATCCTGTTGTCAGTCAGCATGGGTCTGCTGGTGCTCGGGGTGATGGATACCATCCGAAAAGGCCGGGGCTGGAGCAAAGCACGCGCGCTGGTTACGCTGAGCATCTCTCTGCTGCTGTGTTTCGCACTTACAGCTGAAATGCTTTTCACCAGTATGTTTTCCTTACGGGAAGAAACGCACATGAAGACGGTTGAGTCCCCTGACGGCACCTACGCGCTGGATATTTACAGCTGGGATGCCGGAGCCGCCGGATCGTCCGGCATCCGCGCGCAGCAAAACGGGCCGCTGTGGTTCACAAAGCCGGTATATTCCAAAACCGATGCCCGGCAGGCTGAAGTGCAGTGGCAGGAAGACGGTCATGTGACGATTAATGGAAACCACCTGTCGCTTCGGGAGTAAGCTGTATCATGTTGTTGACCCCTGCTGGAAAAAGGGGACCGCAGCACCGGATAAACGGTTCGTTCAAAATCGACTTGAAATGTTGTGATTATGTTTGAAACCGTTATTATTTCATATAATTTAACATATAATAAGCAGGAGCTTTCATACCAATGAATCATGCATCAGCACATTGTATGGAATCAGCTGTATGTCAGAGTAACACATATAGATTTGCATAAAAAAAGGGGGGTTTTGTGCACGACCCGGAAAACTTAATACGTCTTATTGAACTCTATAGAGAACAAAGGGGTAAAACAATCCCCCCTATATCTCCTCCACGAATAGGCCGGCCCGGCATCAAACGTAAACTCATAAAAGACCACTGCGGTTCAAGGTATATTGTCATAAATAAATAAGTAAAACCACGGCTGCCAACCGTGGTTTTACCTTTGCATGGTTCGTTTACGTTGTTTTCGATTAATCCTGGCGGCGTTCGTTATTTTTGGTGGTTTAATGACGATTTCTTCATCGGCCGCCTCTTTATATTGTGCAATAACTTTTCTAGCCAAATTTATTCGTTTTTTTCTAGCTTCTATTTCTGTCTCATTTTGTTTAGATTGTTTGGGTTCAGGCATCATATCGCCTCCTATAGAAATTATACCATCAAATTATAACTTTAAAAAGTATCTTCAAAGGCTAAGACTAGATGTACATTATCCAGTACTATATCGGCATATTCTATTAACGCACGAATAGCTTCGACATCATAATCATCAAATTCATAGTCTGAATCAGAGAGAAAGCTTAGATACATTGGTAGGTTTTGTTCAAAACTAGAATGAGCAGCAGCAATTAATAAGGTTCTGTTTCCAATCATCCGGTTTTGAAATCCCACAGTAGTTTCTTTATTTTCCATAAAACTTAGTAATTGACGCTCTTGATGAGTAAGTTCTTCTTCGGTTTTTATGCTGTAACTTAATTGAATATCAAAAGCCCGGGTGAAATACTCTTGATATCTTTGACACAATTCAATTAAAACCGAACGAAATGAGACGGATTCAACATTATTAAATTGTCCAACAATTTGTTTGTGATAACTTAAAATATCAGATAAATAGTGGACTTGTCCTATTTTCATGATGTTGTGCTGCCACGCCTCAAATTCTACTTCTACATTAAAAGCCTTCATACGTCTTGCATGTGTCATGGTGAGAGTAGTAATAACTAAAGAACCAATGAAAAAGATAATTAAAGAATAAACCACCGCAATGATAAAAGGACTCATAAGAACATTAGCTAATTCATTCTGCCCCTCGTAATTGGCTGAAAAATGATGATAAGTTATCCAGAATCCAATAACTGAGGATATAATAGTTAGGATCATACCAACAAAATATATTTCATTTTTGTTACTATAGACAGCATCGGATAATCTTTTAATGAAATTCTCTTTTTCCATTTTTTCTCTCCTGAATCTAAAATAGTTCATTGATTTGCGCTATAAAATGGAGTCCCATAACATTGACGAATAGTTAAGATCGTGCGTCCTTCATCAAAAAATTGGCAGTGCACTTCTTTGTAGGTGGGGCTTGGGGTGTCTGCTGAGTACATATTGATTATTACGGTTATTTGGAAATTTTTTCTTCCTTCTATTCTATCATGAAAGTCCCGATCCATCTATATATTTCTTTCCCAAACCGGAGATGCTAGCATGAAAATAAAAAATATGAAGAATGGGAGAGGAAGCTTCTTGAACAATCAGACAGAGAAATTCTGGAACGAATATTGTGAAAAGCATGGTGTTGACCCGAGTGAGGCGGTGGACGTTTTTTCGTTCGGCACGGCGGCGGATGAACTGGCGGATCTTGTGAAAGAGGGGAAGAAGACGGCGACATGCTCGGCTTACGTGGAATACGAGTGGGAAGAAGAACCTCTGCCGGAAAAAGGAGAGCGCAGCATCGTGCTCGATGCATCAAACGAGCCGGCGGCTGTCATCGAGGTGACGGACGTTGTGATTATGCCGATGAATGAAGTCCCGGAGGCCTTTGCGCTCGCAGAAGGGGAAGGAGACTACCAGGACTGGTGGAACGCACATGAAACCTTTTTCACGGAGCTCCTGGAAAGCTACGGCTCCGCTTTCCGAAAAGACATGCTCGTCGTTTGTGAACGATTCAATGTGGTGTATGGCGGGTAGAACCCTCCAGAAGATTATCATTTGTTCGAAGTCTTAGGAAGAAAAGATTTCAAGGTGATTCTGAGCCATCCGATTTTCTTTCTATTACCCGTTCGAATAACCATTTGAAAAACGTGGTAATCAACGAGACGCCGATGATGTATATGATTGTCTGGTTAAACCATGAAAACAGCACCTGAAATAAAGAAAGACCAGCAATCATGAATAAGAAGAATTTAAAATAACTTAACATCGCAGCGGCCTCCGTGTTTGAACTGTAATTACAATATTGAATAACATCTTGAAAATTTTCAACCCCCGCTTTTATAGTATTTCTGCTATAGTCCTTTTGCTTGTTTTCTTCTTCATGATGAGTTATGATGTAATTACATTGAAAATTGGTATGTATATATTTTTCGAAAGAAATCCCATAGTGAGTAAAAATAGACAGGAAGCGGATGTGATTCTATGAGTGGAAAGGAAAGTCGTAAAGTAAGTCAGACAGGCAACAGTCTTAGTGTCGGCCTGCCAAAATCCATCACCGATTCTTTAAACATTAAACGCGGCGATGAAATCGAATTCGAGGTTCATGACAACCAGCTGGTATTAACGAAAAAGCGGAAGTGGGAAGAGGAAGTGGATGCAGAGATGTTGGATATGCTTGCTGAAACCTTTGAAGATCACTATGATGTCTTCGAAAACTTGAAGGATAGATAGATGGCGATTCTATATTTGAGAACCAAAGACGTCGCATTGATACATTTTATGATGATGAAAAAGTTCAAAGACGAAGAGCAGGCAGGAATAAAAGATCAGGGACTCCTTGAATCAGCTGTCCACCGCCCGAAACAATCCGATTTTGGAGAAGGCGCATACCCCGGATTATTTGAAAAAGCTTCGGCATTATTCGAGTCGCTGGCAAGGAATCACTGCTTTCATAACGGCAACAAACGAACCGCTTTCGCAGCCGTTGATGTGTTTTTAAAGAAAAATGGCTGTAAAATCAACAAAAATGACACGGAGAATGAGAATTTCACGGTTTCTGCTGCTCAAGGAGAAGTCACGTTTGCGGACATTGCCGATTGGTTGAAAGATAATACCGAAGAATATCCTCGTTAACTTTCCAGGGTGGCATGCCGGTTATTTCCGAGAATGCTGATGAAGCGGGCGTACAGGTGAATAAGGCCGGCAGCGGAAAAACGGGAGGGGCGGCGCAGAATAAACTGTCGTTTGAGACAGAACCGGAACCTCAAATACTATAGCCTCCCTCCAGATTGATGTTTATATTCTTTATTTGCTGCCGTCTTTCATTCTAGCCGCTCTTCTTCCTCCCGCTTCGTTGAAACCATTGCATGATCAATAAACCTACAACATTAGAGACAAGAAAGACAATTCCCCACCGCCAGGCTGACACATTTTTATGATGTGCACGAATGGTTCCCCAAATGGAGAATAACAACCAGTACAACAGGATTCCCGTATAAAGAATGGATGTGGAAAGAGTGTAGAAGCTGTTAAAATGACTTTCTATTTTCCAGTCAGGAGTTCGGATCTCTGTTCCCCATCCATTAAGAAGGAAGCTTCCTATTATTGAAGGACTCTGACTAAAAGTGAAACGCGGGTCTGTTTCTACTACTTTTTTAGAGACAGCATTGTCAATCGATTCTTCATTGATGCGGTACACGGATAGTTTTTCAAGATATGGATTGTTTATCTCCAATTGAATTTGCTGTTCCATCCTACCGGATATTTCCTCCTGTTCTCCTAAAGTATCCAACACGCTGTCTGCTATCTTCGATTGTTCCGTGACCATATGTACACTGAAATAGTGTAAACCCAGTCCAGCTGCGAGTGACAAACAAAGCAGTATAATGCCAGCGTATAACAATGTATCCGCAAAGGATTTCTGCTGCTTTGACACTTGATCCAAAATGCGGGGAATAATCGTTTCTCCTCCAAATCGCTGAATCGCAATTTCTTCCGCTTCTTCCTGAGAAAAGCCTTTTCGCTTGATATCAGCCGCGGATTCATATAAATGATTTTTCATTTCGTTTTGCAGTTCCTTAATTTCCTGCTTATCTTTGTTCCGTTCTTGAAAGACTTGTTCCACATACGTATCGACTTGTCTCACAGGTCAGTCACCTCCCGCAAACATCCATTCATAATCTCGCTCATCAAATTCCATTCTTTTTTCTTTTCACGAAGGGTTTTCTGCCCTGCTTTGGTTAATGTGTAATACTTCCTTCGTCCGCCTGCTCCCTGCTCATCGCCCCAATACGAACGTACTGATTTATTATTTTCGAGACGCTTGAGAGAGACATAGAGCGTGCCTTCTTTCAATTCAAACTGATCCATCGTCTTTATTCGAATGTACTTAGCCAGCTCGTATCCGTACATATCCTGATCGTTCAACAGTGCGAGAATAATCGTATCAATATTCCCCTTCATTAATTCTTTTGAAATCTGAACCAAATTGCACTCCTCCTTAAGAGCATTGTAAAAAATAATACCTAATGACACAAGGTATTCATTGATAAATGCACCCTATAAATAATTAACAGAAGTTACATATATCCACTAAGCCCTCGCTATGTATTCACCCAAAACGTCAAGCAAGATAACTTCGCCGATTGTGACTAACCAGTATTTTAGAAAATAAGGTATTACGTGCTCCGCTTCTTTGAATTCCAATTCATTCAAAATAGTGGTTCTTTTACAATGTAGATATAGGAGTTGGAAGATAGAAGTGGTAGGATGTAAATAAATAGTGTGATCGTTGAGGGAGGTGCAGGATGGAGGCATATGTACTCGTTATTGAAGATGAACATCCAATACGCCGGATGATTACGATTCAACTGCAAAGAAGTGGTTTCGAAGTGAAGGAAGCGGAGACCGGAACTCACGCAATGGAACTGATGAAGGATAAGACCCCGGATTTGGTTGTTCTGGATATTAGGCTGCCCGACATGGACGGTTTTCAGGTTTGTGAGCTGTTGTACCGGGAGTATCCGGATTCGGCTATATTAATTCTAACGGCGCTTGGCCAGGATATGGATAAATTAACGGGGCTGGAGCTTGGGGCTGATGATTACATGGTGAAACCCTTCAATCCGCTGGAACTAGCCGCTCGGGTTCGAGCAATTCTGCGTCGCTTGCATAAAGGAGAACCGCACCACACCTCTCAGGGTCCTTTCCAATTGAACGAACAATCGAAACAAGTGCTTTATAATGGCATAGCGCTTGACCTCACACCCACTGAGTATTATCTGGTGTCTTGGTTTCTTCATCATCCCGGGCAGACCTTCAGCCGGGATCAGCTTTTAAATGAAATCTGGGGAGAAGATTATTATGGCGTCCCTAAATCCGTAGATGTTCATATACGCAGGTTGCGGGAGAAAATAGAAGAAATCCCTGCCGAACCGCAATGGATTGAAACCGTGTGGGGAATGGGATACCGATGGAATGAAAAATTATAATGAGTATAAAAAATAGATTAATAATCAGCCATTTTATCGTTATTGGATTATCCGTGTTCGCTCTTATTTTAATTCTTCTTTTTATTACGAGACAGTATTACTTCAATAACTTGGAACAGAATGTAAAAGAAGAGGCTGAAGAAGCTGCAGCTATTTATTCTTCTCAGTTTTCAACAGCAGCCATAGAAAATCAAGTACATGAATTTATTTCTGGAGTTCAGAATAACTCCTCACTTCAATTACAGGTCGTCAATGAGAACGGGGTGCTCCTTAAAGATAGTGTTGAAAAAGACAGAACAGCCAATCTATCAGACTATCCTGACGTAGATTCAGCTTTATCAGGTAGAAGTTCCAGCTGGATGGGAAAACGCTCTGGAAGGGAAGAATCCATAATAGCGGCCTCTGTGCCCTTGAAGGCGGGCAATGAAACAGCCGGAGCTGTTCGCTATACGACGTCACTGGACAAAGCCAACGATTCTCTTTTCATTATATCCGGGATTCTTCTGGGTTCCGGGGTCGCCGTAACAGGATTATCTGTCCTTGTCAGTATTCTTCTTTCTCATTCTATCGTCCAACCGATCCGGAAACTGACGACTTCCACTGAAAAAATGGCAGAGGGGTATCTATCAGAACGGGTATCCACGAAGAATAAAGATGAAATTGGACAGCTGGCCGGGTCATTAAACTTTATGGCATCAGAACTACAAAGACAGGAAACTCTGAAAAGCCGTTTCATCTCCTCGGTCTCCCATGAACTTCGCACCCCGCTGACTTCTATCCAGGGATGGGCGGTGTTGCTGAGAAATACATCGGAAATGGACCAGGAAAACGTACAGGAAGGACTCCAACTGATAGACGAAGAAACAGAAAGACTGTCCGTCATGGTGGAAGAGCTGCTGGATTTTTCTAAAATGGAAGCCGGAGACCTTGTCCTGCAGCAGGAATGGTTTGATGTGAAGGAGCTGTTCGCTGAATTAGAACGACAACTAATGGCAAGAGGGAATCGAATGAATATAGATATCCAGTTTAAGTCAGATGTAATGGACCTTCACGCAGATCGAAATAGAGTCAAACAGGTACTTCTTAATATCGTAGACAATGCCATCAAGTATTCTCCGCAGAACGGGACTGTTACAGTTCGGTCGGAACGCAGGGAAAAAGAAGTACTCATGGTTATTACAGATGACGGCGAAGGTATTGCCGAAAAAGATTTACCTCACATACAGGAAAGGGCGTATCAGGGTTTTAACCATAAATCGGGAAGCGGCCTCGGTCTTGCGATCAGTACAGAAATTATAAACCGGCATCACGGGAGGATGGATATCACAAGTGAATGGGGAATAGGTACAACCGTCACTTTGAGCTTTCCATCTTAACCGTTTTGTAACCATTTTTAATGATTTCGTAACGATTTATGACAAAGGGTGACGTACAATGAAACAGCAGGTGTTAGAGGGGAATGGAATATGGTGAGCTATACAATTCCAGGTTTCATGCTTGCCGCTGCATTCTTGTTTTTAACGGGATGCAGTTCGATTGCATCGCCGGAGGAATCATTGCAGCATCCGACTTCTTCTGAATTCACGCAGGAAGAGAAAAACGAACAGACAGCTGACGTCTTAGAGGGCTTAACGGAGAACGGTGAAGAAGTAATGCCTGCCGGTACGGATAAAAAAAGCGCTGTGTCGTTTCATAATCTTAATAATAAAGGTCGAAAGGAAGGGATGGTGAGTTTCAACACTCCTTCGGAAGAAGATACGCTTCACACATGGATTCTGGGAAAAACCAATGGGGATTGGGAAAAGCATTGGCAGACGAAGCATGAAAATGTAACAGGGTTGAAAGACCAGTATGTAGCGGATATAAGCGGAAACGGCCGCTATGAAATAATGCTGGGCCTTCAAAAAGAGTCCGGTAAAAAGGAATTACACCTGTATCAAAAGCGAGAAGATGGATTTCGGCAAATGGAGACTATCGAGTACGATAAGGTAAAGATAGAAGATGTTAGAGAAGAGCAGGATTATTCTCCGGAAAAGGAGCTTATCGTCTGGAGAAAAGATGTAGATCAAGCGTACGATGTAGAAATCTATAATGTGGAGAATTCTACATTAGCGGCCGCTGAACAAACGTATGACAATTACTTTCCACGAATTGTGAATTATTACGAAGACCTTGTGCAGGGAGCACCGGAACATGGAAAGTATAGGTATTATCTGGCAAATGCCGAGAGAAAATCAGGCAACACCCGTTCTGCTATGGAATCGATCGATGAATTAAAAAGTATGCAACAGACGGCAGTAAAAGAAAAAGATATAGAAAAGTTGGAACAGAAAATCAGGGAGATGCCGGAATATGTCATGGATCATGCCGTAAACGGCTATTCCAAAGAAGAAGTGACAGAATTATTCGGACAGCACGATGAAGCAGTGGAAGAAGTGGGGGGAGGGAAAACAAGAGAAGGATGGCGCTTTGATATGGGAGGAACAGGCAATTACAGTCATTCGGAGGCATCTTCTCTTCCTACCGTAAGCACGGATGCACTCGATGAGGGAAAACTGGAGTATCAGTTATTTATATTTTGGAATGAGAATCATCAGGCAGCTCGCTATTCCTTGTTTTATCCAGGGAATGACGGATGTATCTATGAATATCGTCTGGAGGAGGGAGCTGAGTCTGTAGAAGTGTACGATTAGGAGGAATACAATGAGAAAAATAATCGGATGGATGCTGTTTCTTACAGTCCCTGCTCTAGTGTGGGGAGCGGTTTCCGGTGAAGCAAAAGCCTCTTTTGGTGATGTTGGTGCTGATTTCTGGGCGTCCGAAGAGATAGAGTATTTACAGGAAGAAGGAGTGGTCAGCGGCTATCCGGGTGGAACGTTTGCTCCGAACCGGGAAGTTACCCGGCATCAGGCTGCAGGTATGTTGGCGGAAGTGTTGGATTTGAACACGGAGAATAATGCGGCGGGCCGTTTTTCAGATGTGAAGGAAGATACCCCTCATGCAGGGGCCATAGCAGCTGTGGCAGAGGATGGTATTTTCCAGGGAAGCGATGGAATGTTTCGGCCGGGGGAGAAGGTGACGCGGGCCCAAATGGCCGCTGTATTGAAGCGGGCTTTTGATGTGGAATCAGCAGAGCAGGCGTATTTTGTGGACGTCGCTCCGAACCACTGGGCGTTTGCGGACATTTCTGCTGTAACCGGTAATGGAATAGCAGGTGGGAAAGAAGACCGGAAAAGCTTTCATCCGAATGAAGCCACCACAAGGGCTCAATTTTCCGTATTTCTCACTCGTGCTGTGATGCCGGAAGAACGGTTGGAGGAGCCCGGTTCTGTTGAAAACCAGCTGCGTGATATGCCTGCGCCGGAAAGCCTGGAGATTGGGGAAGCCAGTGAAAAGGAAACCGTTTCTTTCGTGAAGGAGACACAAACATGGATGATGGATGTATGGAGTCTTCCGGTTTCAGGTCAGATCTGGACGATCTCTGAAGAAGAAAAACAGGCGATGTTCTCCCATCTTGGCTCCCGGTTTTCGGACAATGTCATCCAACCGTACTTCGACCAGTTTTATGAGCGGGAAGGAGCGGTATATGTGTTTCAAGAGGGCAGTGTGCCAATGATTCCGGAGAAAGCTGATGAAAAGAGCGTACAGGTGAATCCGGCCGGCAGCAGGAAAACGACCGTTACAATATCAGCGGTGATCAACGATCCTGGTATCACGTATACGCATGAATCGTTGTGGAATCAGGAAACCTCCGTATTCGAACAATTTTCTACGGTGAGAAACTAAAAAGGAAGTACACGAAATACAGCTGCGTTTTGGGGGTGTTACCCGGAGCGCAGCCTTATTTGAGTAAGCCGTACATGATGGACGGCTGGAATCATTTATCTTGAAAAAGCATCTATAAAACTCAATTAAAGGACATTTTATTAGGCTTGCAGCGGCAATGTGTCCCGTATATAAAAATAGTGGACAGAAAAGCAGCAGACGAAGTTTTTTGTGTCTACTATATTGGGATAATGGACACTTTACATACGGCGCTGTCCGTTATCCTGCGCTCTTCAGTAACACAAGCAGGAAGCAATGTTCATCACAGCTAATCCTCTCTATGGGAAAAAACCTCATATGATCCACTCTCTCCTTCGACCAAAAGTATGTTTCTCCTGTCCTGGACAGCATAAATGGCTGCGCCTTCTTCTGCGTAATTGGAGGCGAAATTTTCTTTTATGCTTTTATCCGGCGGCAGGTTATACTTCACTTCCCCTATCTTTTCATCCCGTGTATATTTTCCATTATTTTGGGATCCCTGGGATTGATATACTATGCCGTTCACTCTAACCCATGCTTGATAGGATACGGATGTTGTTCCATTTTCGCCGTTACGCTCAGGTTCGATGGAGCAACTGCTCAGCATGATAACAATGCAGGCAAGCAGTGGTAACAGAAATTTCATTCCTTATCTGCCTCCTTTAAAAAAAGCTCCGGTTTCTGCCATTCAAACGTTGGTGATGCCTGCAGCTATGCCATGAGAAACGTGAAGGCGATGCCCCACCACCCCCATTTGAAAAATCTTTATGTTGTTTTGAAGCATGCATCAAGGTATGATTTGTATGACGAAAAGCACAAAAACACTCGCAAAAACAGCGGTGAAAGCAACGTTTAGGAGGTACGCTTTGTAATTGGCGCGGTTTTTGGCGTGACGCCACTTCATATAAGCGGTCAGACAAACGGTCAAAAGAATAACTACCACAAGCGGAGCTGACCCCAGTACAGGATACACTTCACCAAAGGCGAAAATCCAGAAAAAAGCGAAGGCCAGTAAAAAGTTGAGAATGATACCGGCTTGACGGTGAAAATCATTGAAATAAGTACTGGAAAACCATTTCGTTTTGTCTGCTTTCATCTTCCCTAGAATGGTAGAAGTAATGAGTTTGTTTAGAATAAGGAAACTTCCTATTGTCAGCAGGGTAAGCAGCGATTCATTTCCTGTGATGACTTCCAAAGGTGTACCATCTCTTTCCTGCCCGTAGATTTTGAAAGATACGGGTTTTTTCTTCATGTAAAATTTTGATAAGGTTATCCTATCATAGAAAAAGTGGAACGGGAATGAGAGGGATAACGATGGAGAAAAAATGGATCATCATAGATGCTGCCTTGATTGCAGCATTCTTCGTCCTTTTGCAGATAGCAGGCGTTGATGTACGTCTGTGGGTGATCATTATAGTGGAATGGTCGACGAAATTTGTTTTGCCGTGGATTGTTTTGTACTGGCTGGTACGGTGGGTGAAAAGCGTGGAAAAATAGAAGACGTGAGTGGTCAATTATCGGGATCCGGGCGCATATAGCTGGAAGCACGGAATCTATCCGATACATACGACGAAGGGATGAATGAAGGATGCGTGATACGCTGTCTTCAAGCGCGGGTTTTCGGATGACCGCGGCGGTACTTCTTCTCGTCTGGATGGTGCTTGGCTTTGTCGGTGCGAGGCGGCGGATGGCCCATGACCGATTCAAGGAATACCTGGGCACCGAACTGGAAGGATATGATCCGGCTGCCGGTGCGGTGATCGGGTTGTCCCCCGGTTTTGTACTCGCGGTCAACCTTGTGGCAGCGGCGGCCGTGTTCGCCGCGCTGCTTTGGGTAACATCGGTGTTAAACCGCTCGACTTCGCTCGTGGTGCATTACGTCTTTTCCATGTTCACCTTCCTCTTTCTGTTGATTACCGCTGTGATGTCGGGAACCGGCTTTGTGGAAAGCCTGTTCTGGAGTTTCTGGACCTTTGCCGCCCACCACGGCATCTGGCTTTTATTTGTCGCCTATACGGTCTGGTATTTATGGAAAAAAGTCAACACCCGGATCGTTTATTCCGGGTAAAAAAACGAAGGAGGAAGATGCTGTGTACGCTGTTTTCGCTGTTGGACTATTTCTTGGGTTGCTGCTCTTCAGCTTTGTCTTGATTCTCGCCAGGAAAAGCGGTCGTTTTTATACCGCATCTCTTGTGACCGTGGCGGCGGCTGTTATCATTATTTTGTATGCCTTGCTGGTAGCGCGGGGATTTGAAGCCATGGGGTATGTCTTTCTGGCGGCCGGCTTTCTTTTCGCGGGAATCACAGGATCGATGGTTCTGCCTTTTATCACCGGAAAAGGGTCCAAGCGGTATTCGAGAGCAGACAAAGCAGGCTTGATTGTTATCCCGGCAGCGTTTATCCTGACATCCTTCCTGTTCTTCCGCTAGGTGCTGCAGGTCGTCTACTTTCACTGCTTAACCTTCGTCCATGCTTTCTTCTGTTAAGGAATCTCTATCATTATGCCGTACCGCCTCCGTATAAAGGGGGCGGGGAAAGGAGAGTTGTTGATGCATTTTCATATCGTGGATGTGTTTGCCGAAGACAAGTACCAGGGCAATCAATTGGCGGTGTTTCAGCCGGATGCCGATATAAGTCAGGAAGAGATGCAGCAGATTGCTAAAGAAATGAACTTCTCCGAAACGACCTTTATCATGTCGGGACGCCGAGGGAATGGCGGCTATGATGTGAAAATTTTCACCCCGGATGCAGAAATTCCGTTTGCCGGCCATCCATCGCTTGGCACGGCATATGTGATCCGCCGGTTTATGGAAGACCATTCTACGGATCAGGTGCTGCTGAATCTCAACGTCGGGCAGGTGCCGGTTGTTTTTGAAGGGGAACGAGGCTGGATGACGCAGAACGAGCCGGCGTTTCATGACGTGCTGGATGCCGCCCGCCTCGCCGATACCCTGCAGATCAGTCAAGCGGATATCGAGGCAGCGTATCCGGTGCAGTCGGTATCAACGGGACTGCCGAGCATCATTGTACCGCTCGCCACACGGGAAGCTGTGGACCGCTGCCGCGTGGAGCACCGTTTGTATGACGAGATTCTTGATGAGATCGGGGACGCGAACCTTCTCGTGTTCGCCCCGGAGCCGGTACACGCGGATAACGATCTGTACGTGCGGGTATTTATGTTCACTTCCGGCCATCTCGAGGACCCCGCCACCGGCAGCGCCAACGGCAATCTCGCCGCCTGGCTGCTCCAACATAGTTATTTTAAAAACACTAATTTGCACTATAAGGTGGAGCAGGGGCTACCTGTCGGACGTCCCTCCCTGCTGCACGTCGCCGCTGAAAAAGAAAGCTCCTTTTCCATTCAAGTAGGTGGTCATGTGTTTGTGACAGCGGAAGGGACATGGATATAACAGAGGCATAAAAGACAGGATGATTGTTTGGATAGAGAGTCTGATATAAACAAGAAAAGAATGATAAAAAGAACCTCCTGAATATGTTAGCTCTCAGGAGGCTCTTTTTCTTCTTTATATTTTTTAGATCCGATTACAAATAAAATGATTGCCACTATAAAAAACATGAAAAACAAAATGTATCCAGTGAGATTTTTATCTAAAATAATAATGAAGATTAACATAGATAAACCGGATAGAATAAAAAAGGCCTTAAAAAGATAGTTGAAAGCAGAAGGCATTTATATCGCTCCTCATTAAAAAAGGTCGTCCGCGTCGTCCGATAGGCAGGGATAGTTCACAGCCGCTTCTGCCCTTTTTTATGTGGTAACTGTATCATGTATGGAGATTATTTCAAAACATCGAGTTAGAATATGTATAGTTTATGTAAACGTCATTTCTTTGTGTCAAGTCGCTTTTGGACACCACTTTGACGGAAAACGTAATCCAAAACGTTTGTCATATCATTTTAGGAGAAATTGATTCGGACAACGCCTCCTTTCCATGTCCCGGAAGCCATTCAGGCACTCGTCGATTGGTATGAGAAAGAAATAGGAGCGATGCATCCAGAGGAGGCCGCTTCACGGCTTCACAGCAGGTTTGTTAACATCCATCCGTTCCTTGGTCTGTTCATCTGATTATTACATAAATATTTCCACAATGTCACCGTATCACAGTGCTGCTGGATTATCTATGGCGTCAGTGAGTTCCTTTTTACAAGATAGTGAGCAGGATGTTTGGGGTGGGTGTTTTTTTCTGATAATTTTGGGGAAGAATCATCAGGCAGCTTCCAAAATAGAAGGAGGTCGTGTTGTGAAGTATAACAAACTTGGAAATACCGGCTTGAAAGTGAGTGCACTGTCCTTTGGAACAATGACGTTCGGCGACGATTGGAGCATAGGATTTGAAGATCAGAAGCGGGCGGACGAGATGGTCGACATGTCCATTGATGCCGGCATTAACCTGTTTGATACTGCCGACGTGTACAGCTACGGCGTGTCGGAGGAGATGCTCGGCAAAGCGGTGAAAAACCGGCGCCAGGATCTCGTCATCGCCACAAAAGTGATGGGGGCAATGAGTGATGACGTGAACGACCGCGGCCTGAGTCGTTTTCACATCATGAATTCGGTGGAAAACAGCCTCCGCCGGCTTGGTACCGACTACATCGATTTGTATCAGCTGCACGCGTTTGACGAGAATACGCCGCTTGAAGAAACGCTGCGGACGCTGGAGGATCTGGTGAATCAGGGCAAAGTCCGCTACATCGGTATGTCCAACCATGCCGCCTGGCAGATCGCCAAAGGGCTTGGCATCTCCGACCGCAACGGCTGGCCGCGTTACGCGTCCGCGCAGATGCATTACAGCCTGATCAACCGCGACATTGAGCATGAAGTCGTACCGCTTGCCGAAGAAGAAGGCATGGGTATTCTTGTATGGAGTCCGTTAAACGGCGGCTATCTGACCGGCAAATATAGAAATGATAAAGA
Organism: Salibacterium qingdaonense; assembly: GCF_900114715.1. Taxonomy (GTDB): domain Bacteria; phylum Bacillota; class Bacilli; order Bacillales; family Marinococcaceae; genus Salibacterium; species Salibacterium qingdaonense. The sequence continues at coordinate 64,228 of NZ_FOTY01000008.1, read as the reverse complement.
AACCGACAGCCGTTTTGCCACGTCGGATCTGGAAGACTTCCCGCCGGTACCGGATAAAAAAGTGGCCAATGAGATTGTCGACAACCTGACCGAAATCGGCAGCAACCATGGCGTCGGGCCGGCGGAAGTGGCGCTCGCCTGGCTCATGGAACGCCCGGCCGTGTCCTCTGTGTTGATTGGCTCGAGAAAAACCGAACAGCTGAAATCCAACCTGAAAGCAGCTGAAATCGAGCTGACCCAGGATGAATACGACCGTCTTACCGAAATCAGCGAACCACGCACCCCGTATCCGCAGTGGATGTTGAACATGATGTAATCGGAAGGAAGGCTCCCGGCGCACGCAGTGCCGGGGGCTTTTTTGTGGACACTTTGGGGTGGAAAATGTCCGTAACATTCAGGTTGTGGACATGTTGGCGCGGATCATGTCCGGTAAATAAGGATTAGAGACACTTTTACAGGATTTGCAGAAAAAATGTCTGTAACATAAAAATACTGGACATTTCGCAGTGGAAAGTGTCCAGTCTCAGCTCGGATGTCGTTTCTAAAATGCACTTTGAAGCAAACAAAGAGGGGTTGTGACGCTTAGGCAGATTCTAAGAGTCACTTTTCTGCCGCGCTGACCGGATTGTGATGGGTAGCAGCGCGCTAAGATGCACATTTCTCCGTTACACGTCTCATTGTGACCCTTAGCGCCATCTACCGTTCATTTTTTTCGAGATACCGGACGATTATCTTCACCGGTTTCGTTTTCCAAAGTGCAAATCCCAGCCACGCGCCAAGCATATAAAGAATCACATCATCGATATCAAACGTTCCTCTCCTCATTACCAGCTGCAGGATTTCAATCAAAAAAGAAACGGCGAGCAGCGTTATGGTGAACGCACCGATTTTTCTTAATGATTTTATGAAAAACGGCAGGTACAAGCCGAGCGGCAGCAGCACCAACACGTTACCGATAAGGTTTTTAACCGGAATATCTATGTTCATGCTGCCGGTAAACATAGCTTGTATATATGTACCTATTGTCTTAAAGGGAATAATGTTGGAGGAGATTGCGGCATACTCCAGAACACTCATACCCGATGCGGTCATATATCCCCTGGCTTCTATAAACAAAAGCAGGATGATGACACACAGGTAAAATATAAAACTAAGCCCAATAACGAATCTTATCATGTTTTTCATCTCGATCTTTCCTTCCACCTTTCATCAATATCCTACCAATCTTTCATCATGCTGTAAATAAATGATAAGATCATTATGTTAAAATGAATGAACAAGAGTGGAGAGGAGTGAGATGGATGCGGTGGCTTCCGTATGTTGTATGCTGGTTGATTTTCGCGGTCGGTTTGATATCATGGTGGTTCTGGCCGCAGGATTACGGGTTTGCCATAACCATCCTGCTGACGCTGATCAGCGGCGTATTTTCCATGATTGCAGCCGCGTTGCTGCTCAGCTGGAAACTGGGGATTGTCAGTTTGGCACTTCTTCTCAGTCCGTGGGTGGTTTTGCTGCTATAAGAGAGGAGAATTCTACATCATGAAAACGTTTATTACAGCCGCCGGGTTCGTGTTGGCGTGCGTGCCGGCTGGGTTTTTGTTTCATTTTTACGAATACACGCAGCACCTCGCCGGGGAGGAGGCCTCGTTTTTGATGCCGGGCGTTTTTATCTATCTGCTCCTCACCGGAGCGGCCGTGTCGTATGCCGATATCCGCGCGATTGTTCCCGTTCTCGTGCTGAGCGCGGGATTGTCGCTTTTTCTCGGGAACATTCTGATCGCAGACGACGCTTCTTGGTTTAAACCGTTCGGCCGTGATGTCACAGTAGCGGTCACCGCTTCTATTTTTATCGGCGGGGTTCTGATGTTCCGGTATCTCACCCGGTCCATGCTGGAAAAAAGGGAATGACCGGCACCCGGGCAACTGGTGTCAGGCATCGTCCGGACTTTTGATTCTTATTTAGAAATAGTTGGTTCAACCGATAATCGGTGATATTTCAATCCAGTAAAAGGCGTAAAAAAAGGCGGCGCCGATAAGCGTAAGCTGCATGAGACTGGCTTTGTAGTTGGCAGGATTATCGGTATGTTTCCATTCTATGTAAGCCTGAAATACGTAACTAAGCATTATACAACCGGCTAACACGACCAAAGGGAAGAAAGGGGTATTTTGGAAAAAAGTAAAGTTGGCAAGTATAGAAACGAGCATCACAATGCGTATTGCCCAATTTCCCTTCTTATGAAACTCGTTCACGTGATCATCAGAAGATATCTTCTGCCTGTCCGCGTTCATCCACCGGCGTACAAGAGCGGGAAGGACACCGAACAGAGTAAAAAATCCTCCAATCACCAGAGTAAGTTCCAGCCATAAATTCATGTTACATGCACTCCTTCTCCTTTGTTTGACAAAGCAAACAATATCGATATCCGCAGGGTAACACAGAATTACATATTTTTCTATCAGGGACAGCTGACGGCCCGGCAGAAGTAATGGACACTTTGGTTTGTAAAATGTCCGGTACATGTGGATTAAAGACATTTTCACGGGATCCAGGTGGCAGAATGTCTGTAACGTAAAAATACTGGTCATTTTCCCTGGCAGACTGTCCGGTAAACCAAATTAGGGGACATTTTGCTGCGGGAAGTGTCCATAAAAGAATTCTTTTTTTTTTCTAAAGTGCACTTTGGAAAAAACATTTCGGTATTGTAACGCTTAGACGGCATCTAAGCGTTACTTTTTTGTCCAAATCCCCGAATGGTGAGGGTTAGAAAGACGTTAAGCGTCACTTTTTTCAAAAACGCTCCTCATTGTTTCCTTTAGAGACACAGTATTGACGTTTCTTTCCATTTATTATATACTGCATTACATGACTAATGCACTGACTTAGAAAGTAGGGGAGGCTGTGATTTTTTCATCAGACGATTCGAGGCCGATTTATCTACAGATTGCCCAGTGGATTGAAGCGGAGATCTTGAAAGAACAGCTGCGGCCGCATGATCACGTGTATTCGCAGTACAAACTGGCGGAGCGCTTCACAATCAATCCAGCGACGGCGGCGAAGGGGCTGACGAAGCTGGCGGAGGATGGCATACTGTACGACAGGCGCGGCATGGGCAAATTTGTCGCCGAAGAGGCGCGCGAGAAAGTCATCGAGAAGCGCCGGTCGCATACGCTGAAAAAGATGATTTCGGACCTCGTGCAGGAAGCGGACCGGCTGGATGTGCCGGAGGAGGAAATGATGCAGATGGTAAGAGAGGAGAGGAAGAAACAATGAGTGTCATACAGGCAGAGCAGCTGACCAAAACCTACCGCAGAAAGACAGCGCTCGATGACGTGTCGTTTTCGATACCGGAACACACGATTACCGGGTTGATCGGCCGCAACGGTGCCGGTAAGACAACGCTTCTGAAAACGGCGGCCGGATTTATAAGACCGAGTGCAGGGAGCCTCCACGTTGATGGAGAGCCATCATTTGATAATCTGCAGGTGTCGGCGAATAGTATTTTCATCGATGAGTCGATGAACTGGCCGGCGGCGCTGTCGCTCGGCGAACTGCTGCAGGAAGGGAAACGGTTCTATGAAAACTGGGATGAGACGCTGCCGGAAACGCTGTTTGATTACTTTGGGCTGAACAAAAAAGATATACATAAAAAACTATCCAAAGGAAAGAAGAGCACGTTCAACATGATCTTCGGGCTGGCGGCGCGCTGTCCGGTTACGCTGCTCGATGAACCGATGACAGGGATGGACGCCGCGGTACGTTCGGATATGTTCCGCGTGATGCTGAAAGAATATATCGCTCATCCGCGCACGATCATTCTTTCGAGCCATCATGTAGAGGAAGTGGAAGAACTGCTCGAGGATGTCATCCTGATCGATGAGGGACGCATTCAGCTGCACGTTTCCATGGATGACATGCGGGAGAAACTGATCGGGCTGACAGGGGAGCAGACGCTTCTGACCCAGTGGACGAAGCGGCATCAGGTGCTGCATTCGGCATCGGCCGCAGCCGGAGAGGAATACGTGATCGTGGAGAATGACTTTTCCGAAGCGGAACGCCGGGAGATGAGTCAAAACGGTATCACGCTCTCCACCGTGCCTCCCGTGCAGGCCGCCGTTTATCTAACAGCGAAAAAAGAAAGGAGCATTGATGATGTCCTCGAACGTCGTTAACAGGACGACGGCGATCGGCCGTCTTTTTACGTTCAAATGCCGTGCTTTCACGGAGATACTAAGTTCGCTGCTTCTGCTGCAGCTGTTTGCTGTGCTGCTGTCGTCCACCATTTTCAGTACGGTGACGACGTCTACGTTTCAAGAGGGATTCGATGTCACGATGGACACCTATTCGTCGGATTTTGTCATTGTATTTACGATGCTGTGGGGATTTTTGTGTTCGCTTAATATTACAACGAAAGCGTACCGGGAAGACGATTTTCTGTTTGTGACGAATAGGCTCACGAGCCATCTTTCGACCATTTTGTTTTTATGTGCGGTCAGTGCAGCAGGCGGTATCACGGCGGCTTTATCCGGATTTCTTATCCGTGTGCTTGCTTATTACATTCATGACAACGTGATTTTGAGCACGGCGTTCGGCCCGGGGCTTTTTCTTACGGGAGCGGCTGCCGCGGCAGGTTACGTTCTTTTGTCCACGGCAGCAGGATATCTGGCCGGTATCATCATCCAGTGGCACCGTGCGTTTAAGCTCCTGATTCCAGCTGTTGTGATCGGCTTAATGTCCCTTCGGGGAGCAGACATTGCAGAACAATTCAGATCCTTTTTGTACCTTGAGTCATTTTTTCCGATGTTTGCGGTAAAAGTATTTGGCATGCTGGTGCTCGTCTTCGGCGCCGGTCTTCTGTTTGCGAAACGTCTGGAGGTGAGACAATGACACTGGCAATCATCGTTTTGTTGATATTTATCCTGATGACCTTTTTCACGAGCAGGCGGATTCTGTCGGAAGAATGGGTAACCGGGCGGAAAGTGTTCTGGGTGTTCGGCGCTTACGTACTCGTACTCCTTATCAGTACCGCGCATTACAGTATCTTTTTAACCGGGGCGGCGTCACCCGAAGAAACCCTGACCCCGTCCTATGTGCAGAGTGAGGCAGAGACATTGCGGAACCAGTTCAAGACCGGCAATCTGGACGCCATCGATGACGATTACCTGCAGAGAGAGTGGGAGCTGGAATCGGTCGAGGAGGAACTGATTGTCAATGCGGCAATAAGCGATCTGCCTATTTATTATGTAAAAGGAACCTACGATCATCCGACAGCCGCTTATTACCAGTCACCGTCTACGGTAAACGGCGAGCAGGCGAAGGCCGGATACGCGCCGGTCCTCGAACAGCAGAAAGACATTCTATCTGTCCGTACGAATTCAGGAGAAGATAATGAACGAACCTACGCCGGTTTTAAAAAAGCGTTTCCTATGGTGCCGTTCGATGAGTCTGATGGATTGGGACACGGGGACCGTATGAACCTCGGCTACAGTGTACTGCTTCTGAAAGTACCCCAAGAACTGGACGTGCAGGGCGAAGGATTCGTGCAGAAGATTACAACCGAAGAATAAAACAAATGGGTGGCAGGGGTCAGGCTGCTTACACGGTAGGTATGAACGGAAAGAAAAGAACAGGCGTGTAGAATAGTATTAATGCATTCGCATGGATGAGTGAAGTGTTATGGATCAACGTTGTACGAAAGAGAAGGCAATAGAAAGGTCCTTTCGACCGCAGCCACTGCTTGTGTCCCAGCAGTGGTTCCTGTCCTTCCCCGCTGGAACAAGCGTATGTGAAGTGGTTTCGGAATAGATAAATGGAGATGAAATAAAGGTGGTTATATTGTATGGTTAGAAAAATTCTCATTGCAATTTGCATTATTGCAGGTATCTTTATTCTTTTCGCTATATTAGGACAAATTGCATTCATAACGAACTGAAAAGCTTTTACATCCAGTTCAGCTTTTTTGTCCATTCTAAAATGGAGTATAATGAGAATAAGAAAATACCGGAAAAAGGGGATTTCTGCGTATAATATCTGACTTAAATAAGCGTTGAAATATGAATGAGGTGCAAAAATATGTATTCTTCCATCGGTAAGGTGTGAGATAAAGTGAACATTTTTCTCAAAATCATAACTCTTATTATAGCGGCATTTTTATTCAGCTTGTATTTAAGAGGATATTTACTATTCAATTTGTATTATTTTATACCAATATTTATTCTTGTAGGGCTGCCTGTGAATGTGCTCATAGAAAAAGTGGTGAAGAATAGGTGGGGGCAGTATTGTTGCTATACCGTACTATGTATCATTTTCAGCTTATTAATAGCGCATTTATTTTTTGATCTCGAAAGCTGGAGGGTACTTGTATCAAATTCACTCTATTATGCCAGAGCTGGGATAATAGCCTCTGTATTCTTCTCATTAGCTGTAATCACGGCTGATATAATAACAAAAAAGGGAAGCGTTCGTGAGTAGTTTCCTCCATTGAACTTACCGAGTAGAATTCTTAATCCGTCGGAATGAGAAACATTGCGGGAAGAGGTGAAATGTCCGTAAAATCAGGATTAGAGACATTTTTACGGAATTCGGGCGTAAAAATGTCTGTAATGTAAAAATACCGGACATTTTGCCTGGCAGCGTGTCCGGTAAACCAACATAGTGGACACTTTGCGGCGGAAAATGTTCGTAAAAGGGTTTCTTCTAAAGTGCACTTTGGAAAAAATCTCTTGGCATTGTGACGCTTAGATGGAGCCTAAGCGTTACTTTTTGCCCCAAGCTCACGATTGTGGATGTTTGCCTCGGTCTAAACGTCACAATGTGCAGCAGCCCGCCTCTTTGTGACCCGTAGAACAAAACAAAGCACTCCCGGACGGTGGACCAACCGGCCGGGAGCGCTTATCATTGAAGCGGCGTTGTTTTTTCATGGGATTCAAGAGTAACGGGGCGGACGGCTGCCGTGTCTGTCTGCTCCCGGGCCTGGACGACATAGATCAGGGTGTCGAGTTTCTTCTCCATCCGGTGCAGGAGGTAGAACGCGATCACCGTGCTGATACCGTATTCCCCGACAGCATTGAGCCACACATCCATACCGGCACCTCCTTTCCAAAAAGAAAGACCGGCCCCATCAGCCGGTCTTCTTTAGCTTATGCTTCAAACACCGTGTCGACGGTACGTTCCACGATACGGGCGTCCCGTTTGGCGGTGATGCTTCCACCGGAAGAGTAGAAAACATCTTCGTTCAGGACCGCATCCATCGCCGCTTCCACCGCCTGCGGATCTACCGGATCCACCGGAGAATCCACAGCAACCGTGACATTCCGGCCATCTTCATTGGAAAAACGCAGTTCAATACGCTTCGTCATGCGCGAAGCCTCCTTTCCTTATTTTTTATGAAAAATTATTCGGTGATGTCGTACTCGTTCGTGCGTGTGACAGCGGTGACAGGGAATTCCTGCAGCTGTCCGAGGGCAGTCGCGACGGTCAAAAGCGAAGGATCCGCCGCTTCCAGGTTGACGTTGTTGAAATTTTTCTGCTTGAACACCGTCTCTCCGGATTCATCCATTCCGGCGTTGAATTCAAGTGTGAGACGGGAGTTGATCATTTCAGCCATCGGCTCTCACCTCCTTTCACGTTATATATAAGGAATAAAAGGGAAAGAGGGGGTGGGAGATATGACATAAAATTGAGTTGGTGGAAAAGAAGCACCTTTATTTGCTACTCTTATCCAACAAGCGTATAATGAACTATTCACGTAAAAAGAACGATTAAGAGGAGTTACTGGTAGAATGAGTGAGGAAGTAAGCTACAACCGCGTGGTCATTGCTGCGCTGTTAATCGCAGGGTCTTTCGTGGCTATATTGAACCAGACGCTCATGATCACGGCAATTCCGCCGATCATGCAGGAAATGAACATAAGTGAAAACACCGCCCAGTGGCTGACGACGGTGTTCATGTTGATTAATGGGATTATGATACCGGTTTCAGCATTTCTGATGGAAAAATTCACGACCCGCCAGCTGTTTCTGACGGCGATGAGTGTATTTGCCGCAGGAACCGTGGTCGGGGGCCTGGCCACCAATTTTCCGTTTCTGATTACGGGCCGGGTGATTCAGTCGGCCGGGGCGGGCGTTATGCTGCCGCTCATGCAGACGATTTTTCTGCTTATTTTCCCGGTGGAAAAACGCGGGGCGGCGATGGGCTATATCGGCCTTGTCATTTCATTCGCTCCGGCGATAGGACCGACATTGTCCGGCTGGGTGACAACAAACTATGACTGGCGTCTTCTATTCTGGGGCATTGTGCCGCTTGCGCTGATTATGATTGTCGTGGCCTATTTTGTGATGCGGAACGTGACAGAGCTGAAAAATCCAAAAGTCGACCCGATTTCCATCACGCTGTCTACACTTGGTTTCGGCGGGGTGCTGTACGGGTTTACGAGTGCGGGGAATAACGGTTGGGCCAATCCGTTGACGCTGATTGCCCTGTTTGCCGGCCTCGTGCTGATTTACTTTTTCATCCGCCGGCAGCTCCGCGTCCCGCATCCGATGCTCGAGTTCCGGGTGTTCCGGCAGCGTATATTTACGTATTCCACGATTATCTGTATGGTCGGCTTTGTCGGGCTGATCGGCCTGGAGACACTGATTCCGCTGTACATGCAGAACATGCGTGATTTTACCGCGGTTGAATCGGGGCTTGTGCTGTTTCCCGGAGCGTTAATCGCGGGACTCATGTCGCCGATTACAGGACGTATTTTTGACAAAGTCGGAGCGAAGGCGCTTGCCATTCCCGGATTTGTTCTCATGGCGGTGTCGACGGCCGGATTCATGTTTATCGGGACGACAACGCCGATGGTTTTGCTTGCTGTGCTGTATGCGGTGCGGATGCTCGGCTTTTCGATGGTTATGATGCCGGTCAACACGGAAGGTTTGAATGAAATCCCGTCTAAACTGATTCCACACGGGGCGGCGGTGACAAACACGACCCGCCAGCTCGCGGCTTCCATCGGAACGGCGCTTCTTGTGACGACGATGACGACCGCGCAGCAGTCGGCGGGAAGCTGGCCGGCGATTGAACACACTGATATTTTCGGAGCAAAAGTGGCGTTTGGTGTCCTTTTTGTTCTGACCGCTGGTGCGCTTTTGCTGTCGCTCAAGCTCAAGCGTACGACCCCGCCGACCGATGAAGAGTGGGACGCAGAAACCGAGCGGAGGAGAGCACTCAAACAATCGTAATGATACAATAAAGGATGGGGGGATTCGATGAGACAACAATCCGCGGAATCAAAAATACAAGACGCCGAAAATGAAGTGATCAGCGCGATCGCCGAAACGATGGATCTGTACGGCATCACCCCTTCCATCGGCCGTCTTTATGCGACGATGTACTTTAAACACGATTCGATGACACTGGATGAAATGAAAGACGAACTCGGAATGACCAAACCGAGTATGAGTACCGCGGTGCGCAATCTGCAGGATATTCAGATTGTCCGTAAGACCTGGCAGAAAGGGTCGCGTAAAGACCATTTTACAGCGGAGAAAGATTTCTTTAATTATTTCACCCGTTTTTTCGGGAATAAATGGAAAAGGGAAGCGGAGCTGAATCTTTATGCGATCCATGAGGCGCAGGATGAGCTGCGGGATGTGCTCGAAGATGAGGAGACGGAGACGCATCTGCTGGAAAGAGCAGATAAAGATCTCGAGCAGCTTCAGGAATACGAAAAATACTGTTACTGGCTGCAGAAGCTGGTCGGCGCCATGGAGTCCGGCGAGATTTTTGACCTGCTTCCGGCGGATGATGTAGACCCTGGAAATGGGAATTCGAGAGGAAGGTAGACGGACCGGGCATTATTTTTTCCGTTTAACACCTGCAGGAAGCGGATAAAGGTCTGTATACCCAAGGGTTTATCACCGAGAGAAAGGAACATAATCATGCCGTCCTTTACGTCCCATCAACTTTTGAAGCCGGTGGTTCAGGCGTTTTTGTATAGTGTGGCAGCGCTGATTGCCATCGGCGGCTCCTTTTATATTTTTGTGGAACTGGCTGATGAGGTGGCCGAGCAGGAGAAGTTTGCGCTGGACCGGATGACAGCGGATGCCGTGGCATCGATTCAGACCGGCTGGCTGGATACGGCCATGGCAGTCATCACGGAAATCGGATCGGTAGCGTGGCTGACGACGGGGTCGATTCTGCTCGCGGCGTTCATATTTTTCGCGTACCGGCGGAAATGGTGGCGCCTTCTTTATTTTGCCGTGGCGATGATCGGCATCAGCATACTGACCAAATCCCTGAAGCTCACCTTTGAACGGCAGCGCCCCGATGTGCTGCAGCAGCACGACGGGACAGGCTTCAGCTTTCCAAGCGGCCACTCCACCGGTCCGGTCGTGTTCTACGGGTTCATCGTTTATCTCGTGCTCCGGAGTTCGCTGCCGCGCGCGGCGAAGTGGCTGGTGAACACTGCTCTCGTGCTTCTTACCCTGCTGATCGGCTTCAGCCGGGTGTACTTGAATGTGCACTACATTACCGACGTCATCGGCGGATTCTCCCTCGGCCTCTGCTGGCTCACGGTCTGCCTGCTCGTCCTGGAATTTTCCTTATGGAGAAAAAAGCGGAGAGCTTGAGGGGGATTATAACGACGTTTAGATATCGATTTGTTGTGTAAACGTCGTTGGGCGCACGTCCGAGTGACGTTCACGGGTGAAAAAGGGAGGTAAACGCAGCCATGAAGATGTCACGGTTACGTTTAAGCCGCCCGCAGGCATGCCAAACGTCATCATGAACCGTTGCACGCGGCGTTTTTCCCTGTATAAAAAAGAAAACAGGCCGGGCGATGAATGAAAATCGCCCGGCCTGTTTCGTTTTAACCCGAAAGAGTTATTCCACTGGTGCTTCCGCTTCGCCTTTACGGATGATTTCCCGGCGGTACGGGAAGTCTTCTTCGTTTTCATCCTGAAAAGGAAAGTAGTTATATTCGATACAAAGGCTGCGCTCGTATTCGTTGATGACGGTGCAAGCCTTGTTTTTATAGGAGACCTGCTGTCCGATGGTGAACAGGGATTTGCCGACATCCGGTCCCGACGATTTTTCTTCTTCCTCCTCGTCCTCATCCTTCTCTTCGTCGGATTCCTCCGGCTCTTCGTCCTGTTCCTCTTCCTCTTCGTCTTCCTGCAGCAGTTTATCCTGATCTTCTTCTTCTCCCAGGTTTTCGAATTCCTGGTTTTCATTTTTCTGTTCGTCTGCCACGCGTCTTCACCCCTTCCACAAAGTTTCCCTGTTTTTTCTGCTTATAACCATAACAGACTCAGTCTCAGGACGCCAATATAAGGATCCCGGAGCTGCTTCTTATGTCCCGCAGAAATGAACGTATTATAACATCTTTACAATAAAGAAAGAAAGTTATACACTGATATCGATATGCGATATCGAATGTCGATATCAAAAGGGGATGACGGATTGGATAATAAAATTCTACGGAAACTGTTTCTCGGTTTCATTCACATCCATATTCTTTATCACGCCGATAAAGAAGGGATATATGGCTCGTGGATGCTTGAGGAACTAAAGGAACACGGCTATGATATCAGCGCGGGCACGCTGTATCCGATGCTGCACCAGATGGAAAAGGACGGCCTGCTTTACAAAGAAGAGGTCAAGGTGGAAGGCCATATCCGCAAATACTACGGTGCTACGGACCATGGGGTCGAAGTCATGAAGGAAGCCCGCGCGAAAGCCTATGAACTATTCAAAGAAATCAAGTGATGGGAGATGGAAACCGTGAAAGAAAAACATCGTATCATGACACTGCTGGAGATTTTGTGGACATCGCTGAAACTGGGCCTCACGTCGTTTGGCGGGCCGGTTGCGCATCTGGCGTATTTCAAGGATGAATACATCGACCGCAAAAATTGGCTGAACGACAGAACGTACGCCGATTTGATCGCGGTCTGTCAGTTTCTGCCCGGGCCGGCGAGCAGCCAGGTCGGCATCTCGATCGGCATGCTCCGGGGCGGCTTCTTTGGAGGAGTTGTCTCGTGGCTTGGGTTTACGCTGCCGTCGGTGATCGTGCTGGTTGTGTTTGCGCTCTTGTACCAGACGTTTTCTCTTGAAGACGCGGTCTTCATCCAAAGCCTGAAAGTTGTGGCAGCGGCTGTCGTGCTGCATGCGCTCCTCGGCATGGGCGCAAAGCTTGCCCCAGATGGGATGCGGCGCGCTATGGCGGTGGCGGCCGCAGTCGTGATGCTGCTCTTTCCATCCGCCTGGGTCCAGCTTCTCGTCATCGCCGCGGCCGGAATCGCAGGCTGGACGCTGTTTCAAAACAAAGCCGACTCCAACCTGGAAACGTTTGAGACCGGACTGTCCAAAAAAGCAGGTGTGACATCACTCGGCATTCTGGCGGCTCTTCTCGTCATGCTGCCGGTACTTGCCGGTGCCACGGACAACCCGCTCGTGCGCCTCTTTGACATCTTCTTCCGCGTCGGGGCGCTCGTGTTCGGCGGCGGTCACGTCGTCCTGCCGATGATCGAACGCGAACTCGTGCCGCAGGGACTGCTGTCGGCCGACCAGTTTCTCGCCGGCTACGGCATGGCGCAGGCGGTGCCGGGACCACTGTTCACCTTTTCAAGCTACCTCGGCACAATGATGCAGGGCATCGGCGGCGCCGTTACCGCTACAATCGCGATTTTTCTTCCGTCGTTTCTGCTTATAACGGCCGCCCTGCCGTTTTTAAATGAACTGCGCCGGCGCGCATCATTTCAGGCTGTTCTCATGGGCGTCAATGCCGCCGTGGTCGGCATCCTGCTCGCTGCGTTTTACGACCCCGTCGTGCAGCGTTCCATCTTTGACACCGCCGATTTCGCGCTCGGCCTCGTCCTGTTTGCACTCTTGAACGTCTGGAAAGTACCGGCCTGGATGATCGTCCTCCTCGGCACCGCCGGCGGATACCTCCTTCACTTCAGCGGATTCTAAGCATGATTTTATTCAAACGAGAAAGAAAACCTGTAAGAAAAAATGCAGACAGGACGTTTTTCTGCTCATAGAAAGTGGAACATAAATAGGGGAAACAAACATCAAACCGCGCAAAAATAAAGGAGAGGATGACCGATGAGCCAGGCAGAAGCAATCAGAGCAAGGTGGATGCGGCACCGCAGGGTACTGGAGGAACTGGTGGAAGCATCAGCCGATGACCATGTTCATTTTGCTCCGTGGGACGGCGCGATGCCGTTTGGACAGCTCGCCGCCCATACAGCAGCCTCCACGCACATGTTCGCAGAACTCGTCAGCGGCGGTTCTCCGGAAATGGCGGATACCCCTTCATTCGAGACCATGCATGACGTACTCGAACATGTGAAAGACTATACGGCAAAAACCGATGCAAAGCTCCAGGCGCTTTCCGACGACGATCTGGAGCAGACCTTTGATATGATGGGCATGAACGAGCCCGGCCATTTCTTTTTAACGAACGCCATTGACCATGAAATCCATCATAAAGGACAGCTTTTCACGTATGCCCGCACCGCCGGGGTGGAAGATCTTCCTTTTTTCACAAAGCAGTCGTAACACAGGCGGCACAATGTACAGCAAGAGGTCCCGGGAGGAATCGGGGCCTCTTTTTTTTGCAGGGTACTGCGCGTTGCGGTGTGATGGTTGGCTGCGGAGCAGGTTTTTGTGCCTGGAGCGCTGTCTTCGGTAGATTTTTTTTCTCATAAATGTGGGACCGTTTCGGGGTTGGTGTCGTTACATAGGTAGAAGGATCAACAAAGGGGGGAGAGTCATGACGGTTGAGGAGTCGTTGGAACTTGCCCGAAGCGGAAGTAAGGAAGCGTTTCATGACGTGGTGCACGCGTATTATCAGACGGTGCAGCGGTTTGCTTACCAGATTGGGGTGCAGCCGGATGAAATAGATGATGTGACGCAGGAAGTGTTTTTGAAGGTGTATCGGTCGCTTGGGAGTTTTTCGGGTGGGACGTTTACGACGTGGTTGTATTCGATTACGTTGAACACCGCAAGGGACATGATGCGTAAGCAGAAACGGCAGCGGCGCAAGGTAGAGAGAGTGAAGGAGACGACGCCGGATCATGCGTATGAGACGCTGCAGGTGAGTGAGGAGGCGATGGAGCTTCATGATTTGATTCAGGGGCTGGATGAGAAGTACAGGGTGCCGCTGGTGCTTCATTATTTTCACCATCAGACGTACGCTGAAATCAGCGAAGTAACCGGTACGTCCGAGTCCGGCGTGAAATCCCAGGTGATGCGGGCGAGAAAGAAACTCAAAGCCGCGATGGAAAAGGAGGGGGAGTCTGATGAGTAAGTCGTTTGAAGAGCGCATGAAGGAGCTGGAGGAAGGTTATGACAATATGCCGCCCTCGGTTTCGCCGGACGAGATTATTCAGGGTGTGGAAAAGAAATCGAAGAAAAAGACGTCCTGGAAGCGGATCTATACGTTTGGCGGAACACTTGCTGCAGCCGGCATTGCGGCCCTTCTTGTCATGAGTCAGCAGGGCACCGCTCCAGGAACGGAAGGCTTAGGTACGGCTCCGGGTGATGAGGAGCAGGAGACTCCGGACGGCGGGGTGCAGGAAGCGCCTGCGGAACCGGAGGATGAGACGCCGCCTGAGTTGACGGAGGAACGCGCAGTGGAGGTGATGACGGCCTACCGTGAGTCGTTTGAGACGCTCGTGAATGAGACGGATAGTCAGCGCGTGGAGTCGTATGAGTCGCTTGATGGCGTCCGGCAGCATTTTGAGGAGGTGATGTCGGAGGACCTGGCTCAGTGGATGACGGATTCCTATTTCCGGGAAGAAAGCGATGGTATTTACGTGGTGGCAATGGATGCGCCGACGTGGCTGCAGGAGGATCAGTCGTTTACGCTGGAGCAGGAAGCCCGGGACCACGTCCGCATCGTTCAGGAGCGTAACAATGAGATGCTCGGTCATGTGGAGATGGTATATCACGCGGTGTACAACGGAGACCGCTGGATTCTCGATGAGATCGTTTCGACGCAGCTTGATGAGGGCAATACCGCCGGGGAAAATGCCGGGAGCGGTGATGAGGCTGCGGCGTCTGCCGCGCAGTCCGTCGTGGATTATTTGATCAGCCAGGATCTGACCCGGCTTTCCGAGCTCGTCCATCCGGAAGAAGGGGTGCTCTTTTCCCCGTATGTGTATATTCAGCAGGATGAAGCCCAGGTGTTTCAGGCAGAGGACATTGAAACGTTCTTTCAGAATGAACAGCAGTACGTGTGGGGCACACAGGACGGAAGCGGCCGTCCGATTGAGATGACCCCGAGTTCGTATTACGAAGAGTATATCTACGACCCCGGACTGAGCGACCCCGATGAAATCAATGTCGGAGAAACATCGCAGCGCGGTAATGTGCAGAATAATATTCAGGACGTGTTCCCCGAGGCGACGGTAGTCGAATTCTACGTCGAAGGGTCCGGCGAGAGCGCGGACATGAACTGGTCGGCTCTGAATGTTGTCATGAAACAGGACGACAGCGGGGAATGGAAGCTTGTGGCTCTTGTGAATGATGAATGGACCATCTGATTGTAGAATAATGGGTGATTAGGCGCACACAACAGGGCTGTTCCGGCGGACGGAGCAGCCTTTTTATGAGGTTTTGGGGCTGCTGGGGAGGGGGGCGTTGTAGGAGTCACAATCTCTTCGGGCGGCCGGGATTGTGGATGTTAGCCGGGGTCTAAAAGACACCATCCAGTTCCGGAATGGCTGAAGGGCATTTTAGAGCGGGGTTGGAGGACACACTTTGCCGGCGGGGCGGAGGTTGTGTTGGTTAGAGACATTTCACGCGGCAGAATGTTTCTAACATGGGGATTACGGACATTTTCATCGGTTTTTCTATAAAATATGTCCAGTAAAAATGTTTACTGGACATATCAGCCATTAAAATGTCTGTAAACGCCGGGGTAGAGCCATGTTGGCATCCAAACGGTTTGGGTGTATGGTTTGCCTTGCTTTCAGCCAGACTAAGCAGAAAAAGGAGCGGTTATAGTGTCGATGCCAGAACTTCTGCTGCGGCTGGTGTGTGCCTTCCTTGCGCTGCTTGTTCTTACGCGGATCATGGGACGCAAGGAGCTGCGGCAGCTCACGTTTTTCAATTTTATCTCCGGCATTGCCATCGGTTCGATTGCCGCCGACCTCATCGCCAGTGACACATTCAGTCTTCTTAACGGGATGACAGCACTCGTTGTGTGGTCCGCCTTGACGGTTCTGTTCGGACTGGTCGATCTGCATTCCCGTAAAGCCCGCCATCTTATGGAGGGGGAGCCTATCATTCTTATTCACCAGGGGGAAATCCTGGAGAAGGCGCTGCGCCGCACCCGTTTGGATGTTAATGCATTGAAAGCTATGCTCCGGCAGAAAAACGCGTTTGCTGTGTCAAAGGTCGCCTATGCGGTGCTCGAGACGGACGGCAACCTGTCCGTCATGAAGAAAACAGCCAATCAGCCCGCGGTCAAGAGCGATCTAAATCCTGCAGCTCCAAACGTTTCCCCCATGCTCCCGACTGAAATTATTTCCGACGGACATTGGCACAGGGCGAACATGAACAAACTCAATCTCTCCCGCGAAGAGGTGCTCCGTGAGATGGAGAACGCCGGGCTGCATCAGGTATCCGACGTCTTTTATGCCGAGATGGAGCAGGACGGCAGTCTGTATTTTTCCAGAAAACAGTGAGGGCAGCGGGTCACCATGCTTCCCGGCGTGGATGTCAGGCGATGTCTAGAGAACACAAACCAGTTCCGGAATGCCTGAAGTGCATCATAGAGTGGGGATGGAGGGAACCATTTGCCGGCTGGGCAGGAAGTGTGCCGGTTAGAGACAGCTGCGTCGGCAGAATGTCTCTAACATGGGGGTTACGGACATTTTTATCGGTTTTTCTATAAAATATGTCCAGTAAATATATTTACTGGACAAGTCATCCATTAAAATGTCTGTAAACGCGGGATTAGAGACATTTCCGGGTGAAAAATGTCCGCCACCGGCAGCCTGCCCCGCCGCAAAAATCAATTCGCGGAGTTGGCAGCGGCGGATGCGGCGGCGCCGGCTGATACCGCGGCAATCATCGCGGTCTGCTGCGCCTGGATGATCGCTTCCACCGAGGTGTACAGGCCCGTTTCTGCAAGGCTGCCTTCTTCCATGTTATCACTCACAAAGAACGAAGCAGCGGCCAGTACATTCATATCTTTGCTCCACTTGAACGCTTTCGTCCGGTTCAGCTGTGCTGCTGTATCACGTACCGCTTCGAGATCGAGGCTTTCCTCCGGCAGCAGCGCCATCATCCCGAGAACCGGATAATACATCGGTTTCGCCTTTAACCCCGTCCGTTTCCACTTATCAAGCACCTCTGCCGCACGCCCCGCGGCCTGCTGCGGCTGCCCGCCGCTGCCAAGCGTCAGAATGTGGCTGAGAAACTGCAGGGAATTCCCGGACGTCAGCCCCTCCCGCTTCAACGCGTCATAACACGTCTCGATCCGCGCTGCCATGTCGCTTTCTTTTTCCATCGCAAGCAGCACCGCCAGCGGATAATCGTTGGCATCCGTCAGCATCGGATGCTCTTTTTTCATTTTCTGAAAAAGATCCATCGTCCGCCGCGCCGTCTCCTCCGGCGGCGCGGCGTTTTTCATCACCGTGAACGCCGCCATGTACGTCGAAGCGCCGCTGCGGAAGTTATGATCCTTCAGCATCTGATACACGCGGAAAAGCTCCGGCACCGCCGCCTCCGGATCCTCCAACGACGCATCCAACATCCCCGCCATCGTGAACCGCGGATGCGAACTCATCGCCGAAAACATCCCCGACCTCTTTTTAAGCTGCTCCGCAAGCTCCAGAAACCGCGCCGTATCAAGCGTACGCCCGTTCATCACATAGATCGACGCCGTATTCATGATCACCAGGTTATCAAACGCTTTCCAGCGAAGCTCCTTTTTCAACGTTTCATAATAATCGGTGTACTGCTCGATTTTGGAAGAAATCATAGCCCTGCCTCCTTCTACCCATTTAATAAAAATATACGAAAGACGCACTTATATCGTTTCAGAAAAATCAGATTGACAACTTGATGAATCACTGATACTTTTAAGTTAGTTAATTCAAATGAACAAACTAACTTAAATTAATACTACATTTCCTAGGAGTACTCAATGAATAACAAATCGAACGCAATCGAGACCATAAAAAAAATGAATAGAAAAATGGTATTGGATCAAGTGAAAACCAGTGATGGCATCAGCAGGACGGAGATAGCTCAAGAACTGGGACTTAGCAAATCCACGGTATCAGCCATTGTTGAAGAACTGCTTGGACGTAAGTTGATCGAGGAATCGGGAAAAGGTTCGTCCACCAATAAAGGCGGCCGCCGTAGAAAGCTGCTGCAGTTTAATCCCAAATCTTCCCTCGCGGTAGGAGTGGATGTTGGAGGAACCAAGATCCAGATTGCTATGACAGATTTAGATGGAGAAATTCTTTATGAAAAGAAATTCTCATCTCAAAATGACGTGAAGGAGTTGATTCAGCTAATCCATTATTCTATTGAAGAGTCAGAATTGGACAGCAGTCATATTATCGCACTTGGAATCGGTGTTCCCGGATGGGTACAGGTTGATACTGGCATTGTGATAGAAGCGCCTGCATTAAAGTGGAACAAACGTAATTTAAAAGAAGAAATGGAGCCCCATTTTGACTATCCGGTGTTTATTAACAATGATGTAAACTGCGCTGCACTAGGTGAAAAATGGCTGGGATCAGGTGAAGAGTCAGATAACCTTTATTTTATTGCGATTGGAACAGGAGTTGGCAGTGCCATTATATCTGGTGGTGAACTCGTGTATGGTCACAATTATCAAAGTGGGGAAATTGGTTATCAGTTGTCTAAGGAAGATCTCCAACGAAAAGATTTAAACACGGAGGGTGAATTTGGAGAATTTGAAAAGAAAATTTCCGGGGAAGCTTTTCGAAACGGAGATCGTACTGCAAAAGATGTGTTTGCTGAATACTCCGGGCATACAAATGGATCCTCGCCCGTCGTCAAGAATTTCTTCACAGAGTTGAGTCTTGTCATTACCAATAGTGTCAATCTGCTGAACCCGGAATTAGTGGTGATTGGAGGAGGTGTCTCAGAGTCCATGCATTCAATGATAGAAGAATTGAATGAACGAGTTGCTTCTTTAACACCGATTAAAACCAACATTAAACTAGCCAGTCTGGGAGGAGCTGCTGGTGCATATGGAGCCATCTATCACGCATACACGGAACTGGAAGAAGCGGAAGAATTATAGGGTTGAAATGCTTTACGTATTTTAACCTATTTCTTAAAAAATTTGAAAGCGAATTCAATAATCAGCTTGTCATTATTCTAATTAGGAGGGTTTTGATTATGAAAAAACCAGCAGCAATGATTGCCATGGGAGTATTGAGTGGTCTGGTGGCAGCCGGTTGTTCCGGCGGAGAGGAAACGGGTCAGGATAGTTCCAGCGGTGATACTGTAACACTGGACGTCATTTGGTTTAGTGATGGTAATGAAGGAGAAGTATTTAAAGAAATTACAGAAGATTACAAAAGTGAAAATCCGAATGTCGAATTTAATATTATAGAGACGCCTTATGATGATATCTATAACCGTATTCGCACCAGAGTGTCAGGTGGAGACGCTCCGGATCTCGCTCGGATATCCAATCCTGGAGCAGTTTCTGATGCTCTGTTAAGACTTGATGGAGAATTTGGAAACAAAGAAGAATTTTACAATCAATTGAAGCCGTCTGCTCGTCCCTGGGCAGAAGTGAATGGTGAATTTGTAGCCGTACCGACAGATCTTACAGCACATGGCCTTTATTATAACAAGGAGTATTTTGAACAAGCCGGTGTCGAAGTTCCGGATTCTACCGAGGATATATGGAACTGGTCGGAATTTGCCGATGCGATTGAAAAAGTGAAGGAGAATAGTGACGCCCGCATGGGTCTCGCCTATGATATGTCACCTTCCAGGTATTCCACCCTCATTTATCAAAACGGCGGCAGAATCTTTTCGGAAGATGGACAGTCACTAAAAATTAATGAAAGTGAATCCGTAGAGGCACTGGAGTACTTTAACGAACTGCATGAACGTGAAATTATTCCTCAGTCCATATGGCTTGGAGGAGAGAATCCCAACTCGTTATTCCGTTCAGGACAGGCAGCAGCTCACTTATCCGGAAACTGGAATCTGCAGAATTACTCGGATAACGCGGACTTTGAATGGGGAGTGACGTATATGCCGCAAAAGGCACAGCGTTCTTCCGTTGCAGGTGGGAAACAAATGGTAACGTTTAAAGATTCTGAGCACAAAGAAGAAGCCGTGAAGTTCATGAAATATTTCATTTCCAAAGAACAGAATAAAAAATATGTATCAGAATCATTATTTATAAGTCCGAGATCAGATATTGAAAATATAGAATACGCAGCAGAAACGGAAGCCATGAACATTTTTAACAATGAACTGTCGGTCACTCCAGAAGCGACTGCAGAAGACTGGAGTAACTTTGAATATATGCCGGACGTTGAACAGAAGATCACAGAGAATGTGCAGCGGACATTGGATGGAGCTATGACTCCGCAGGAGGCAATGGACAGCATCGTAGAAAGTTCTGACGTCGGTTCAGAGTAAAAGCAACGTGGGGGAACCATTCATAAGGGCGTATAGATGAGGGTTTCCCCCATCTTTCTTCTAACAATTTATCGAGTTTTCAGGTGAGGAGAATAAATATGAAAAGCGAAAAACCTTGGATTCCTTATGCTTTTCTGCTGCCAAATGCTCTTATATTCGGCATATTCGTCGGGTTACCGGCCGTCTATGGAATCGTGTATTCTTTTACGGAATGGAACGGTATTTCCAGCGCAACCTTTATAGGTCTTGAGAACTTCAAGACTATTCTAACTGATAGTGAATTTTGGACAATGCTTTTTCGCACATTAATATATGTCATTGCCGTCGTTCCATTAACAGTTGTCTGTGCTTTAGGACTGGCATGGTTACTAACCAGAGGATTAAAAGGAAGTAATGTATTCAGGGCCATCTTTTTTCTACCTGTCATGATTTCTTTTATTGTCGCAGGGTTAATTTGGAACTGGATACTTCAGACGGATACGGGTCTCATTAACTATATTTTGTCCTTGGTGGATATTGAGCCGGTTGGATGGCTTTCCAATCCAGTGTTTGCCAACATTTCTGTCATCTTGGTGACGGTGTGGAACAGAGTCGGCTTCTTCATGCTTATTTTTATTGCCGGTCTTCTGAATATCTCTCCTACATTGTATGAAGCCGCCGAAATAGACGGAGCAGGTACGTGGAAGAAGTTCCGCAACATCACCATTCCCATGCTAAGGCCGATTACACTGCTTGTTATCATCTTATGTTTTATTGAGTTTTTCAAAACATTCGCCCTGGTTGTTTCATTAACAGGCGGTGGTCCTATCAACGCTACCAGATACTACGTGCAATACACTTATGACACGGCGTTTGGAATGGGTGAATTCGGTCTCGGGAGTGCCTTGTCGCTTATTTTGTTTGTCATTATGGGAATTGTCACCTTGATTCAATGGAAAGTCAGCAACGGAGGGAGGGTATAGCATGAAACATACGAAACAACAAAACTGGATCCTGTACATTCCTTTAATCCTCATTGCCATTTTCATGCTTTTCCCGGTGTTATGGGTTGTAAGTTCTTCACTGAAACCATCCGGGGAACTCTTCAGCTGGCCGCCTTCCATTATTCCTCAGAATTTCACGCTGAACAACTATATAAGTGCTTTTCAGGAATCTAATTTTACACGTTACTTATTTAACACTGTTTTTGTGACAGTCGCGGCTACTGTATTAACATTGGTAATTAACACCATGGCCGGTTATGCTCTGGCAAAATATAGGTTTCGGGGCAGTGCGGTTATCCTTGTCTTTTTTCTTTCAACTTTGATGATTCCTTTAGAGGCATTGATGATTCCGATGTTTATCGTCTTAAAGAATTTGGGGTTATATAACACGCTTTGGGGGATTATCATTCCTCCAGCTGCAACTCCAACCGGTGTATTTCTGGTCAGACAGTATTTGATGTCGGTGCCGGACGAAATGATTGAGGCGGCAAAAATCGATGGAGCAAGTGACTGGAAAATATTCATTCGGTTGATCCTTCCATTGGCGAAACCGATTCTTGCTACATTGACGATATTTTCTATCATGTGGCGTTGGCAGGATTACATCTGGCCGCTCATTGCCATTTCGGATTCCAACTTGTATACACTCGAACTTGCACTGGCCAATTTTGTTGGTCAGTATTCGGTGGACTGGGGACCACTGCTTGCTATGGCAGTATTGACGATGGTTCCACTAATCATCATATTCTTGATTTTTCAACGATTTTTCATACGGGGGATTATGATGACAGGCATGAAAGATTAACCCATGACAGAATGGATGATAAAAGATGAACAAATTACCTTTCACTCTCGATCCCGGAGATTCATTAAATCATTGGCTTATTCTCGGAACCTTTGAAAACCGTAAAACGTTTGAAGCAAGCACGATGGATGGAGAAGTGAATGCCTGGTTAAAAACAGGGGCGGCTTCGCATGAATTTCCCGGGCGTTCCGAGTTTATCAGCTCGAGAGAACCATACAGAACTATTCCTGAAGATATAAAAGCACCCGATTTGCAGCAAAAAGTACGTTATCAGGGACAACAGAAAACCTGGGAGCTTCATCTTCCATTTGAAGAAACAGCGGTGGAAACAAAGGGGTTCTGGTCAGAACCCGCGCATATTGAATCATGGGCTTATACGGAAATAGAGAGTTCTGAAAACCAGTGGGTGACATTTTCCATCTCTGTGTGCGGAGGAATGTCTCTTTGGGTGAATGAAGTGCTGCAGCATACCATGGCGCCTTTCACACGGAATAAAGCACAAACAGAAAATCTAACCATTCCA
The DNA here is from genome assembly GCF_900114715.1 of Salibacterium qingdaonense. Lineage (GTDB taxonomy): Bacteria > Bacillota > Bacilli > Bacillales > Marinococcaceae > Salibacterium > Salibacterium qingdaonense. The sequence goes on along the minus strand of NZ_FOTY01000008.1, from coordinate 41,270 downwards.
TTAAACAAAGGAAATAATTCTATCTATGTGTATTACGATGATCTGGCGGAGAGAGATACGAAGTTTTTGTTCCGAATGGATTATATCTCCGGAAATACATCATTAAAAGGAATGCTTCCGATCGCCGGAGAGGATCCTGTAGAAATCGGTCGGATGAAAGAGTTATTGGAGAAGGGGTGTTTCAGTCAGGATACGTATCAAAATGAAAAAGTAATCTTCCATCTTGGAAAAAAAGCTGAACATCCGTTCCGTGTCACTGGAGTATTCAAGGTGGAGCGATGTAACGCCCAGACGCTGCATCGGGAACTGAAATCAGAAGATAACGTAATAACTTTTGGTGCCGCTGAAACCTTTCAGATGGGATATCACGCTGTTACCGTTATTCTAAGTAATGGAAACGTGCATCTTCGTAAAAACTTCGGTATACAGATTTATCCGGAACCTTTTCAACATTTTCATGCGGATACATTAAATGACCGGAAAAAATTGCTGCTTGATCTTGTTTCTGTGCACGGAGAACCCAATGTTCACAGAGTGCTGGCTATGTTTAAAGCAACCACAAAATCATCCGCCGATTGGGAAGAAATACTGCGTGAAGATGTCAGCTGGGTGGAAGATAGATTGGATTGCAGCGATTTCAGTATTGTCATGTACTTTCGATTACTGGATATGGATGATAGAGAGCATGTGTTAACTCCAGCCTTACGAAATCGTATCGAACAAGCTGTTATCGACTACCGCTATTGGATGGATGAACCCGGCAACGATGTGATGTGGTTCTTCAGCGAAAATCACGCCTTGATTTTTCACACGAGCGAACTGCTTGCCGGGCAGCGTTATCCGGATACATTTTTCCCAAACGCTTCCATGTACGGCAAAGAGCATTATGAAAAAGCAAGGCAGCTTCTGCTTTCATGGTTTGAGCGATTTTTCAAAGATGGACTGGCTGAATGGAATTCCAGTCCTTATATTCCTATCAATGTCATAGGATTGATCCAATTATACGATTTTTCCACAGACCATGAGATTAGTCAACGGGCTTTGAAAGCACTCGATTATATATTCTATTGGCTGGCCGCCAATAGCTATAATGGATACCTTACTTGCTCTCAGGGAAGAGTATATGAAAAAGAGTTGAAAGGTCATTATAATACACAGACGACAAATTTATCCTGGCTGGCCTGGGGAGCAGCGAATATCAACTACTCTTCCTTTGCATCTGTTGCACTGGCTCTGTCTACCTATATTCCTCCGTTTGAATACAGCCATCTACTTTCTGCTTCGAATAATACTTTCGTATATTATCATACCCAGGGGTTAGATGGAGAGGTTCCGTTGTATACATTTAAGTCGAGAGGTTATATGCTATCGTCCGCACTTTGCTACCGCCCATTTGAAAAAGGATATCAGGAGCATGTATGGCAGGCGAGTTTTGGTCCGGAAGAGAATATCTGGGTCAATCATCCAGGGGAACATGCCAAAAAAGGAGATGGACGCCCGGGATACTGGGCAGGAAATGGGAATCTCCCTCTCGTTCAACAACACCGTGGCATCCTGCTCAGCTATTTTAAAATAGAAGAACATCATGAAGTGGATTTCACGCATGCCTATGTTCCTTTGGAAGTCTTCGATGAATGTGTTTTCGACGAAAACTGGTTATTCCTAAGAAAAAATAATAGTTATACCGCTCTGTTTGCGCAAAATGGATATACGTTAACCACGGAAGGAATGGACCAGCACAGGGAAGTTGTTTCACCAGGGCGAAGTAATCTCTGGTTGATTAGAATGGGAGAAGAGAAAGAATTCTATGATTTTCAGACATTCAGGGAAAGAATACTTTCAACGAAAATAGATGTCGTATATGCCAAGGAACAGGTGAAACATATCACCGTGAATGATCCCGGGTATGGAAATATTCATTTAAATGAAACGGGAGAGTTATTTGTTGATGGCTCGAAGGTGAATAATCAGCTGCCAAGTATTGAAGGAGCGCTGTATCTATGACAAGAGAGGGGAGGAAAAACCATGGAACGTCATTTTAACTCAGCTATCTATACGCTTTCCAACGCATTCTATCAATTTTTGAAAATCCACGTGTTGTGGTTAGCAGGGACTTTGCTGGGTTTGTTTATTCTTGGTTTCTTTCCTTCTTGCTGTGCTTTATTTGATAGTGTCCGCCGATGCATTTTTCAAAAACAGGGGACAGATAAGTTATTTTTCAGGTACTGGAAGACGTATAAACAAGTGTTCATCAAAGCCAATGTTCTGGGTTATCTATCTACAGCCATTTTAGCTTTTTTCATTGTGGATCTACGCATTTCGCTTCATTGGAATGAATGGTACGGCACGATGTTCACAGCGTTTAATATCATGTTTTGTTTCTTCTTTTTATCTATGTTTCCTATTATTATTTGTACGATAACAGACTATAACCATTCCAACCGGCAAACCTTTTTGAGAGCGTTTTTCACAGCACTTTCCTATCCTTTCCATACCGCAGCTTTTGGGATGACTATTATTGTCTGTCTATTACTCATGTACCTCGTTCCTGCTTTGGCAATGCTTGGGGGAATGGGAGGAACATTATTGGCATTATGCTGGATAGGTACAATGCTGCTGCAGTCTGTGGATAAAGGAAACCGCCCCAAATCCAATCTATAAAACCTGAACAAAGTAAAAGGAGGCTTTCGATGAAAACGCACAAAACAAAAGTGAACATAGCTGATGGGTATGATGAATTATCCTGGATTGCCGCGGAAAGCGTTATTCAAACGGTGCAGCATAAGCCGGAAGCTGTGGTTTGTATAGCCGCTGGAGACACTCCGGCTGGTATGATAGACTATTTGGTTCAATCCCAGGAAAACGGCAGCGTGGATTTCACATCATGCCAATTTATAGGATTGGACGAGTGGGAAGGACTGGGAGAAAGTGATGCGGGAAGCTGTCAGCATTTCCTGCGTCATCATTTGTTCCAACCGCTTGGGATCAAACAGGATAATATTCATGTTTTTGATGCCAAAGCTGAAGATCTTGATATGGAGTGCCGTAAAATGAATGACCATTTGTCTTCGATAGGCGGCTTGGATGTTGCCGTACTGGGAATTGGAGTGAATGGTCATGTTGGGTTTAATGAGCCTGGTACATCCCTCGACGGGGAAGCCCATGTCATATCTTTAGATGAAAAAACACAGGAAGTAGGCCGAAAGTATTTTCATTCTTCTATGAATCCTCCGCAAAAAGGGGTAACTCTTGGTATGAAACAGCTCCTTGATGCTTCTAAAGTAATTGTCATTGCAAATGGAATAAAGAAACGATCCGCTGTGCGTGACATGCTGTACGGTGAAGTATCACCCGCTCATCCGGCCAGCATTCTTCGTTATCATTCTTCTTTAAGTGTGATAATAGATCGTGAAGCATATGATATGACAAATTCATCGTAAGAAGAAAAGCCATGGAAGAATAATTTCCATGGCTTTTCTTCATGGTTTTTGTGTAATATAACTTGAAGGAAAACCAGAATATTGAAACAATGAGAAGAGTTGCTTCGTAATGAAAAGGAGAAGGGAGGGGGCTGAGCATGATTTCACTGCTTCTCGGCGTTGGGGTGGTTCTGCTGTCCATTGTTATTATAACAGGGATGACAGCAGGAAAATAACAAGATGATGGAAGAAGGAGGAGACCGTGATGGAAGAACGGGCAGGATTCGGGCTCAGATTGGGTGCATCTATTTTAGATTTCTTCATTACAGGGACTGTGTTCAGTATGATGACATGGCTGATATATGGGGAAATTTACCGGGAGGAATGGAATATCACCGATTTTATCAGCTTGTCTTATCTTATTTTACTGCCGGTGTTCTGGCACGGTTATGTAATCGGCAAACGGATTGTCGGGATCCGCATCGTGAAGGAATCCGGGGAGGATGTCACGCTTGGTACCATGCTGATGCGGGTGCTCGTGGCAGGCCTTGTTTACGTAGGGACGCTTGGGATCGGAGTCATCGTGAGCGCGTTTATGATCGGTCTCCGCGAAGACCGCAAAGCGATCCACGACTTCATCGCCGGAACGTACGTAGTGAAGACATCGGCAAGAATCCGCAAAGAAGTCGAACAATCCCAGCCGCCGGCCGATACGATCCGGTAGAATCCATAGGCAGAAAAGTTTCTACCCGGCACAATGGCCGCCCGGAAGGTGAAAAGTGTATTTAAGCGCGACTCTAAGATGCACTTTAAGCAATCCGGCACTGGATTGTGTCCCTTAGACGCCGGCTAACAATCACAATCTCATCCACCGGGAGGAATTGTGACCCGCAGGCTGCTGTTCTGCTTGATTTCGGTGTGACATACGGCTGTTTTCTATGCAGCCTCCAGCGGTTACGGACACTTTGGATGTCAACATGGCTCTAACCCGGGTTTTACAGACATATTGCTAATCGAAATGTCCGGTAAAAATTTTTACCGGACATTTTCCATAGAAAAACCGGGAAAAGTGTCCGTAACCCCCATGTTAGAGACATTTCACCGCGCAAAATGTCTCTAACCGACACACTCTCCGCCCGGAAAGCAGCATGTATCCTCCAGCTCGACTCTAAAATGCCCTTCAGCCATTCCGGAACTGGATTGTGTCTTTTACCTTCCCTCTAACCGACGCTTTTTCGACTACGATACCACATGGTGTCACTTAACCCCCGGCTGACATCCATCATTCCGTACACCGAAAACGTAAGGCAAAGAAGTGGAAAAAGTGGCGCCGCAGTCGGGCGTTTATGTTTAGATAGGGAAATTTCTATGTCTTTACATAATTTTTACATCATGAGCCGTAGAATAAATCAATTCCTGCTTGTTATCATGGTTGATAGTTTATGTTCATCCTCCAGTAAGTTCGCTGGAGGACATGTTCAGAAAGGAAACCAATATGAAAACCTTCATAAAAAAATACTCCCCGCTGACGATTATTTTGCTTATTATATGTATTATTTCTATCGTGTTTAATGTGGTGCAGCAGGTACACATAAACCATCAGACGAACCGTATGAATCATTTTCAGGACAATAGCGAGGTCATGACAAATTATTTGCTGCGTAAACATGAGACACAACAAACCACCCAATCTATAGAAGAGCTGATAACACAAATACAAAATGAAAATGTACAGGAATCAACCGTCAACATGGTCCATGCGGATTATGTAGCATGGACCGAATGGGCGGGGCATTTTGTGCTCTCTTTGCAATACACAACATCTACGGAAACGACAGGATGGTTTTGGCTCCCGGAAAAACAGATAGCTCACCTAAATCAAGATCAGAAGAACGCTTATCATACGATAACTAACATGTGGGCTAATGGGAGAAATTTGATACAGCAATCTGTGGATAACATGGATGCTGAAAAGCTCGAGGTGCTCCAGAAGGCATTGAGTTCCTTTGATGAATCCTTTCATTATAAAAGAAACGAGATGATTAATCCCAATGAAATTGACAAAGGACGTCTCCTTCAAACCTTTGAAAAATCCCTATCAGAACTGGACTCTCTATTAATCGACGAATCGTCCAGCGGTTTAAAAGAAGAGGGTCTCCAATAAATATGCCCCTTAGACATCAGCTGATATGCTCCGGCGGTTACGGACACTTTGGATGCCAAAATGGCTCTAACCGGAGTTTTACAGACATTTTCATGCCTGATATGTCCAGTAAATCATTTTACTGGACACTTTCGATAGAAAAACCGGGAAAAGTGTCCGTAACCCCCATTTTAGAGACATTCCGCCGCTCAAAATGTCTCTAACCGACACACCCTCCGCCCGGAAAGCAGCATGTATCCTCCAGCTCGACTCTAAAATGCCCTTCAGCCATTCCGGAACTGGATTGTGACTCCCACCCCCCCCCGTCTGACCCCTGCCTAACCCCCGGCTGCCGGATGCAGAGAGACGGCGGTGCGTTTGAAGCCGGGCATGCGGCAGGCAGGGTCGAGGGTGCGGTCGATGAGGCGGTTGATGTTCTGGCGCCCTCCCCAGTGCATCGGGGCAAACAGTGTGTCGCGCCGTACATCACCGGATACGACGCAGCGCAGAACGGCGGTGCCGCGGCGGGAGGCGAGCGTGACGAGTTCGCCGGAGCGCACGCCGTGGTCGCGGGCGGTGTCCGGATGGACCTCAACGTACGATTCAAATTCCCGGGCGGCGAGCCGGGAGCTCCGCCGCGTCTGTTCGCCGGTTAAATAGTGACTCATCGTGCGTCCGGTCGTGAGATAGAGCGGATACGCCGCGTCGACGGTTTCTTTCGCTCCTTCCTCTGCCGTCGGTTCCGTGAGAAAGTGCGCGCGTCCGTCTTCCGTCGCGAAGGAGTTGGTGAAGAGTGTTTCCGCCTCGTCCGCGTCTTCGGATGGACAGGGCCAGAACACGCCGGATTGCCGCCGGATCCGGTCATACGAAATCCCGTAGTAATCGGCTTTGCCGCCGCGGGACGCAAGCCGGAGTTCGTTGAAAATATCCTCGGCCTTTTCGTAGGAAAAATAGTCTCCTTTTCCCATCACCTCTGCCACAGCCATCATGATCTGCCAGTCGTGGCGGCACTGCCCGGGCAGCTCCTTAGATGCTTCGCGCAGGGTAACGCGGCCTTCCAGATTCGTAAGCGTCCCTTCATCTTCGAGATACGAACTGGTTGGAAAAATGACATCCGCATACGCTGCCGATTCGGTCATAAACATCTCCGCAACCACCATAAACGATACCGACGAAAAGGCGCGGTGCACAAGGTTGGCATTCGGGTTGGAAACGACCGGATTGGAGCCGATTAACAGCAGCGCCTGAATCTCTCCTTCCTCCATCCGTTCCATCATCTCGTAGGCGGACACCCCTTTTCCCGGCAGGTCCGGTTCCTGAACACCCCACACCTCTGCGATCCAGCGGCGGTGCTCGGAATTTTCAATCGAGCGGTACCCGGGAAGCTGGTCGGCTTTCTGGCCGTGTTCACGGCCGCCCTGACCGTTCGCCTGGCCGGTCACCGCTCCGTAGCCGCACGCGTATTTTCCAATCTTGCCGGTCAGTAAAAGCAGATGCAGAAAGTGCCGCACGGTGTCGTGGCCGTCGACCTGCTGCTCGATGCCGCGTGCGGTCAGGATCATGCCGGTAGGGGCGGAGGCGAAACGGTAGGCCGCTTCTTCGATATCCTCGAGCCTGAGGCCTGTTTCCGCCGCATCCTTTACCGGATTCACCTCCGCAAGCCGTGCCAGAAGATCATCATAACCGGCTGTCTGCTCCCGGCAGAACGCGTCATCCTGCAGGCCGTGCTGCACGATATAGTGTTCCATCAAAAGCGCGAGCTGTTTGTCCTGACCGGGTTTCACTTTCAGATGAAGATCCGCCATCGCGGCGGTATCCGTTTCCCGTGGATCCATCACGATCAGAAACGAACCGTTCTGGCGCGCTTCCTCAAGATACGGGACAAACGTCGGCTGGCATTCGGCGATATTCGTGCCTGCAAGGATGATGCATTTGGCGTCAGGTATCTGATCGATATGGTTCGTGAAACCACGGTCGAGTCCGAATGTTTTCGTACTGGCAGAAGCGGCCGATGACATGCAGAAGCGGCCGTTGTAGTCGACGTATTTCGTCCCGAGGCCGACGCGGGCGAGTTTACCGAGCAGGTATGCTTCTTCATTCGTGAGCGAGCCGCCGCCGTACAGTGACACCGCGTCCTTGTCGCGAGCCTCCTGCACTTCGCGGAAGTTTTTCCCGATAAGATCAAGCGCTTCGTCCCAGCCGGCTTTCTGAAATTCTCCATCCACTTTGATGAGTGGTGTGGTGATGCGTTCGGGGTGCACCGCATGCTGATAGGCGTTTTTGCCTTTGACGCAGAGCCGTCCTTTTGTCGTTGGATTGTCCACCCCGATCGTCCGGTAACGCAGGCGGCTGCCCTGCTTCTCCTCCAGCACCTTCTTTTTGCACTGCATGCTGCAAAACGGGCACTGTGTATGGTACACCCTTTCTGTTCCCACGCTCTGCTGGCGCGAGCGGAACGTCGCGAGCATCTGATTGCTCATTATGTTTCCTCCTTCCGGCGTGTTACGGCTGCAGCGCGGTTTCTTCCGCTGCGGCGGCGTTGATATGGGCGTCCAGCATGTCGGCAAGAACCGTCATGTCCACGTCGAGCAGTGTTTCCCGGATGGATGCTGGAGACAGCCGGACGACCCAATCGGCAAACGTTTCGTTGAAAAAAGCCGTCTCCCGGTAATACTGCACGATTCCTTTCATCATGTCTTCCAGTTCGTCTGCATCCGCAGCAAAAATAATCATCCGTCCGCCGGCGCTTTCTGCGTGCATTTCCCACAGCCCATCTTTCCAGACGACAGCCAGTTCCTGCCGGGAAAGCTCCGCTGGAAAAGCTTCTGTACTGCGGATCGTAAACGGACCCGGCAGCGACAGCGGAAACAGGTGGCTTTCCAGTGTCATGAAAATCTCCTGCTGCTGTGTTGTTTCCAGCAGGAACGGATACAGGTTCGCGGACGGCTGCACGAAGCGCGGCGTGCCGGTGCGGCGGCAGACGGTGTCCACCTCTTCATCCGGTACACCGGAAAGGCGCAGCCGGGACCCCGGTTCGAAGGTCAGTTCAGCGCCGGGGAGGGTGTGCTTAAGTTCGAGCCACACCTGCATCCCCTCCGCGTTATCCGGTCCCCGGAGCGGCAGGGAGGTGACGGCATACGACCCGCCGCTCCCGCGTGTGATCCACGGCGCCTGCGTAAGCTCCGCCTGGCCGGTTACGGCAAAATAATACCGAAGTGCGGGCCGGCACGCATCACAGCCGTTTCCATGCCAGTCTCTTGAGGCAAAAACGTCGTCCCATCGCTGCCACGTTCCGGTGAAAATACGGCGCTGGACTTCTTCTTCCTCAAGGTCCGTACAGGAACAAAACACAGCCGGCGCCGCCTGATCCCGGCAGCGGTCGAATACCTGCAGAAGGCCTTTTACGTCTTTGGCGCATCCGCCGCAGGAGGTGGAGGCCCGGGTATCTTTTTGAATGGTGGAGGTATCGGCATCCTCTGTTGCTGCGATGTGACGCAGGATCGTCTGTTTGTTCACTTGATTGCACTTGCAGATCGTTGTCTCCGGCGCGCACTGGATGAGTGTCTCCTGTTTGCCTTCGCCGGAAAAAAGCTGTTTCTTCTCCGACGCCGAAAGCGGTTTTTGGTTCCGGAGCCGCGCCGCGATATCGTCGGAGACCGCGGTGTCACCGAAAAGGACCGCTCCCTGCACCATATCGCGCGTCATGACGACTTTTTGATACAGCGGCCGGGTGCTGTCCGCCTGCACGAGAACGTGGCTGCCCTCGGGTTCTGCCATCGAGCCGGCGGTAAACAGATCGATGCCGGCGATTTTCAGATGGCTGTACGACGTCGACCCGCGGTAGGGGGAGGGGGACTTTCCGGCCAGGTGGAGGGCGGCGGTGCGCGCCTGATCATACACCGGCGGCACGAGTCCGTACGTTTTGCCCCGGTGCTCCGCGCATTCACCGACCGCGTACACATCCGGTGCACTCGTCTGCATCACATCATCGACTGTAATCCCACGGCCGGCGTGGATGCCGCTTTCTTCCGCCAACCCCGTGTTCGGCCGGATTCCCGCCGCAAACAACACATCATCCGCAGCCAAAGTCCCGCCGTTTTCCAGAATGACGCCATCCGCGGCGCTGTCTCCGGTCACTTCCTGCACCGAGGTGTTGAAATGAAACCGGATGCCGTGTGTCTCCAGTTCCCGCTGGAGATACAAAGAAGCGGTCTCGTCGAGCTGCGGATTCAACAAGGTGGCACCGCGCTGCACGACGTCGACCGCCGTCCCCGCTTTTGCCATGCCGTACGCCGCTTCCAGTCCGAGGAAACCGCCCCCGACAACGACCGCCCGTCCGCCGCGGGAGGCGGTCGTTTTCAGCCGCCGCGCATCCGCAAGCGTCCGGAACGTATGAACGTTTTCCTTTTCATCCCCTGGAATGTTCAAACGAACCGGGGATGCCCCGGTGGCAAGCACTGCTTTATCATAACAACAGGAATCCCCGTTTTCTGTGAAAATAAGCTTCTGCTTTGGATCAATACGCGTGACGGGCGCTCCGGTGTGAAGGGTAATCCCGTTTTCGTTGTACCACGTGCGTGTATAAGGGTACAGCGCCGTCTCTTCGTGCTCCTGCTGGAGGTAGCTCGACAGCTTGATCCGATTGTACGGCAGAAACGGCTCCTCTCCGAACGCGTGAATCTCAAACGCACCCGGCGCCTCGGACACCACGGTCTCCATCAAACGCAGGCTGCTCATCCCGGTTCCAATCACAATCAAACGCTGTCTCATGCTCTTCCTCCTCTCTGTCTCCATTTTTACGAAAAATGCACCAGCCATCCATCTTTTCGATAGGAAATGTCACAACCTTTTTTATAAGGAAATCGAAAGCGCCGTGAATCATAGAAGTTCGGATGAAAAGTGGAACTTCTACGTCGCGCACATCTTGTGAGACTCCGAACAACTGCACATCGAAAACGCATTTCCCATCTATATATTATTTTTAAAACTTAAATTGCAATAATAAATGAAACAACCACATAATTCCATTATTGGTAATTGTAAAATGGGTGCCAACCCCTGTTCGAATCGGTCATTAGGAGACTGGTATCCCAGTATTTTGCTTGGGAGGGTGTTGCACCAATTCTGCCCATAGGAAATGACGGCATCGTCCAGGTCATCGATGGATTGTCCTTTGGGTATAAACCGCCGGATCAGTCCATTATGGTGTTCGTGACTCTCTCGATGGAGGTATAGGGGTGCGTATAATAGACGCTTATCTGGTCACAATCAACGGCCTCGGTCAGCTCACTGAATTCGGAACCGTTGTCGGATGTGATAGATGGAAAAATGGATGAAAAAGCGTCCCCAAACCTGGTTTTGAGCCGCTGGACAGCTTGGTTCACAGCTTCCGCTGTTTTGGCCGCGATTTTCATGATAAGTTTCCTGGCGTGTCTGCCGTTCGGTCAGGGTTAAGAGGGCAGCCCCTTTCCGGCGTGGTCTAGAACCGTATCGATTTCCCTGGGTTAGAATGGAGAAATACTGTGTCGCAATCTGTTTTTCACCAAACCACCGATACGGAGTCGTACGTTCGTGAGGGAAGAGAATGATTGCTAATCCCACATCCTAATTCTTTAATTCCAGCTAACAGACTTCGTTTACACTCTTTCAAGAATCTGGACCTGATCCCGTATCCAAGTGAGATTCGTAACGAAAAAGTGTTCAATCTTATCAACCAAAAAACTTTAATCTAGCAGTTACACATCTCAGTTTTCATCCTTTGAATACTTCTAAACGTGCATATGCATGGTAAGATGCATATACACGAAACTCCTAACCTTTCTTGTTTCTAGGCAATTCAAGGATAAAAGGAGCTTGCGTGTTTTTTTACGCTCAAAAATGTTTAAAAATTCAAACATTTATTGTAAAGCCACATGTGAATCCAAAAAGGCATCCATAGGGTTTATTGGAAGGTTATAGACCCCATGAATGCTAGATACCTTGCAACTGTATAGCTTAGTACAACATGTTAAGATCACTCTCAATGTGTCCTTGATGAGTATACACGTGAGAATATCCTCCCCTAGATCCTTTAGTTATGCCATAAAGAGTTTGACTACTATACACTCTTCCTCCACTGTCGCACCCACTGTAGACATGGTAGTACCTCTTAAACCATAGAATTGCGAACCAGAAATTTCATAACTTACATCAGTACTAGACAAAGTACCGCATTGAGCTGATTCACTTGCGAATCCTGTCTGACAAACCGGAATTCCTTCTGAATCCTGTATCGCGTCTTGATCTCCTGTTAATTGTCTGATTGCATTATTTATACTAATAGCGCCTGTCGGTTCACCAGATGTTAGAACGATGCCCATAGCCTCTACTGCACTAAAATATTTCCAGTAGTCTTCACTATTATAACTAACTATTTACACTAATAAATTTAAATGTTAATTTATTGGTAGATTCAATACATAAAAGGAGTTTTTTGGAACGAAAAAATTATTTAGTTTATTTTTCGTTGCTATCATTATAGCTGTGTCTGTATCGTCGCAATCGGCTATTGCAGAGACAAATCAATCAAAAGTAGCAAATTCAAGTAAAAAAGAAGCAGAACAAATTAATAAAGAAGCAGAACAAATTAAACCTTATATAAATTCTAAGGGCACTTTCGTAGAATTTAATAAAGAAGAAGCGATTAAAAACGGTGTAAATAAGAATCTTGCTGAAAAAACCGCGGATGATATAAAAAAAATTAATCAAGAGATAAGAGATAACCAAAACAAGATAATGAGATCAGTTACTCCTAATTGTCGTGGTGTAACTAAAGTCAATGATAATTGGTTTGACAATGTAATTTATTTAGACTCATGCAAAGCCCAAACTTTAGAAAATGCTTTGCAAGCAGGTGCTACTGCTTCAACTCTATCAGCGATTTTACCTCACATGACTATACCAGGATCAATCGCTGCGGGTTTTTTAAGCGTTGGCGAAATAGCTGTCTCTTCAGCAAATAATGGGAATACTGGAATTAGAATAAGGACTTCGAATTCAGGAGACTTATATTGGATACATTCTCAATAACAGGAGAATAAAATGTTATGAATAGTCTAATGGTAATAAGAAATATTTTGAGGGTGTTATTGCTTGTTACAGTCGTAATTAATGGTATCTATTCAGTTTTAGGGATGATTCACCCCTATCAATATGAAGTACCTTCTATAACTTTTTATCCTATGTTGCCAATACTTTTAGCTTTAATTTATATAAATAATCTTATAAAGAAGCTAAATGAAAATAGCCGTTAAATTAATTGATAGCCCAGTTTAATGACAACTCTTTCATCAACTGCATCCAACTTATTTCTTCCGAAGCTTTGATAAAGGAGGCCGGGCCTACGCTGTGCGTATGGCTTTTGGCGCGCTTATTATCAAGACCGGCTAGGGATCAGTGACCGGGAATTGGTGGAACAGGTCTGTGAGAATCCGTACCTTCAGTACTTTCTTGGGCTGTCTGCTTACCAGGAGGAGCCTCCGTTTCATGCCTCCTCGACGACCCATTTTCAGAAGCGTATCTCTCCCGACATGATTCAGCAGGTTAATGAGTGGATCACAGTGTCGCAACAGGAAGACCGGACATCCGATGACGATGATCTTCCGGATTCCGGGTCGGATGCAGGATTATCAGATCCTGCATCCCCAACAAGACGCATGATACAAAGCCTCCCCATAAAGGGTATCTATTGCTGGATGCTACATGTAATTCGGCGGATATAGCTTTTCCAACCGATGTAAATCTTCTCAATCAGGAAAGAAAAAACTGGAGGCCATCATTGATACATTGCATGAACCACAGCATGGTTTGGCAGCCAAACCGAGAACCTATCGCAGCAATACCCGGAAGGAATACTTGAAGATCACCAAACAAAAACAGCTGCAGTGTGTGCGTCGGGATTTCCGACATATCGCCGAAGGGGCATCGCGATCCGGACTGTTTCTTCTTTCAAGACCTCAGTACCGGGATCTGTTGGTCATACAGGAGGTATACCGGCAGCAGAAACAAATGATGGCTAACCGAACAACACAAATAGACCACCGGATTGTCAGCTTGACACAGCCGGTTCTAAGTCAATTTTTGGGGTGGAGGCTGTCGGCCTCTGCCCCTTTATCCTAGTTGAACATCCTGATCTTTCATCTGATGGTGTAATAAAATTTTACTCCGCAGCTGATCATATCGTTGAAACCCAAAGGCATGGGATAAATTCAGATACCGTTCTAAATACCAGTACTGCTTCTCACTCAGGCTTTCGAGGGATTTGTGAAAAACATGTTTCATACGTTTGCACTTCTTGCGGTCGTATTCATGAAAGTCTTTCTCAACGTTCCGGAGAACCAGATCCAGGGCCCAGTAAATATACTGGCAGAAATGAAAACGGTCCGCGATGATGATCGGAGATCCTAATGCCTGCTGGACAGCGGATTTAAAGGAAGGGCTCCTATTCCACCACCACGATCTCCACCTTCGCCCCTTTTTCCCGTAAATACGGTTTGATGGTGACAGCTGTACGATCGATAAGGACTTGATACTTCCCATGGTCTGTATCACCTTTATACTCAGCAATGATCCCGGGTAGTTCTTTCACTTCCTGGATCATAGGTGCCGCCAGACGGTCAAACCGCCGCATAGCTGTTGAAGGAGACGTAAAAACGGACCTGCGGTATCTTTAAATTTCTTACCTTGAATGGTCCGAAGACCTAACGCTTGATTCCATTCCCCGTGTGACATTGATAACTCTCCACCACACGGTTTTTTCCGGAAACTTCTTACCACAGGAACAGACATAACGACGCTTTCGGTAAAATAGACACGATGTCCGTTCAAACAAAAACCGGGCACATTCATGGTAAAATGCTTAGACACGCAACTCCTATCCTTTCTTGTTTCTGGACAATTCAAGTATAAAGGATAAGGGAGTTTGCGTGTTTTTTTAGCACGAAATGGTTTTAAAACCCCAACATTTATTGTAGAACCCCTTTCTAAAAGAAACAAAATCACGTTTCTCCCGTCGAAAGGGGTAGAACGAAAAAAGGACGAAAAGAGGGGGAGAAGACATGGTAAAAAAGACAGGTCTGGTCCTGCTTGGCGTTGTCCTGCTTTTGATGTCCGCCTGCAGCAATGAAGAATCTTCTGACAGTCAGGCGCAGCGCTCGTCGGAAGGTTCGGCGGGAGGAACGGCGGACACGGAGCAGTCTACGGCCGATCAGGCATCGGATCAAGCGTCCAATAGTGCACAGGAAGACGCCGCGTCGGAGCGGATGGTGATTCACAGCGGAAGTATGACGCTTGAAGTGGAAGAATACGACGCGGCCCGGTCGGATATTGAGACGCGGGTGAACGAGATGGGAGGCTATATCGTCGAATCCAGCGTGCAGCGTTCCGGAGACGGAGCACGGGAAGGATCGCTGTCGGTACGGATTCCACAGGAACAGTTCTCTACGTTTATGACAGATATGGAAGGGGTCGGAACCACGGTGCTGGATCGTTCCACCAAGGGGGAAGATGTTACCGAAGAATACGTCGATCTCGAATCACGTCTGCGTTCCAAAGAAACCCAGGAAGAGCGGTTGACAGCATTTATGGAAGAAGCCGCGAACACCGACGCGCTCCTGCAGATATCGGAAGACCTGTCCGCCGTGCAGGAGGAAATCGAGAAGCTGAAAGGGCGGATGAATTACCTGGAAAACCACAGCGCCAACGCCACCGTCGACATTACCCTGCAGGAACGCGGGTCCTCATCGCTGCAGAGCGGGGAAGACCTGAACACGTGGGAAAGATCCACGCAGCTCTTCACGCGGACCCTCAATGGTATCGTCTCCGCCGCATCCGGCATCGCGGTTTTTTTCGTCGGCCTGTCGCCGGTGCTCGTGCCGATGCTGCTTCTTGCCGCAGGCACCGCATTCTATTATAGAAAAAAGAGAAAACATGAAGAGTAAAACGTATATCATGTCCCTATGCATGGGGCTTCTTATTGCCGGGTACGGTAAGGAAACAGAAAAACCCAGAGAGGGCATCGAGTACGAATCTTTTCACAAAGGTACAGAGACCGTTCTGGTGTCCGCCGAAGAATCAAAGCAACAACAGCAGTGACTGTCTAACACCCTGAACTGACCGTCTTTTTAAAAGGCTGTCGTTTCTTTTTTTGACGTTTTGGGTACCATACAACAATACGCCCAGTAAATACTCAAAACGTACCCATAATAAAGGCGATAGCACCTTTTATTTTTTAGATTTTTGTATTACAATGTAATACAAAGGAGGGGAGATTATGTCTACTATTTCCTTGCGCATGAATGAAGAAGAAGAAAAATTAATTAAAGAATATGCCAAAATAAATAACCTTAGCATATCCGAGTTACTCCGTTCTTCTGTTTTAGAAAAAATTGAAAATGACATTGACTTGAAACTCTATCATCAAGCAATGAAAGACCATCACAATGATCCAAACGATATTTCCTTTGATGAGATGATGAAGGAACTGGACTTACCCCAATGACAGCATACCAGGTAAGATTTGAAAAAAGAGCGCAAAAAGCGTTAAAAAAAATGGATAAGTATCAGGCTGGCATCATTATGGCCTGGATTAAGAAGAATTTAGAAGGCACCGCCGAGCCTAGAGTACACGGCAAAGGATTAACAGCGAACAGATCCGGGGAATGGCGATATCGCGTAGGCGAATATAGAATCATTGCCCATATCGATGATGAGGCGATCACTATTCTAATTTTAGAAGTTGGCCATCGGCGTGATATATATGAACGCGGAAAACCATAACCCGGACTGCTTTGGAATGTCCCATTTGAAACAAATATATGTCTAACATCATGGAACCGACCATCTTTTCTAAGGATGTCGGTTCCATTCTAAAATGCTCTTTTCCATTCAAGAACTGGATACTGCTACGGCTGTTGATTATCCAAATATAGGAATCGTTTCGTCGGACTCCACCTTTCCTTCCCGCTTTCCGCGGGCGTTGGGCAGACGGCTTCGTCCAACGAAAAAGAAAGGGGATACATGCTTTGATCACAGATGCCCCCTCCTCATAGAATCCTTTCCCATTCCTTTATATGGTAAATCAACAGGCGTGGTTTCTCCCGTCCAAAGGGGTAGAACGAAAAATGGACGAAAAGAGGGGGAGAAGACATGGTAAAAAAGATAGGTCTGGTCCTGCTTGGCGTTGTTCTGCTTTTGGCGTCTGCCTGCAGCAATGAAGAATCTTCTGACAGTCAGGCGCAGCGCTCGTCGGAAGGTTCGGCGGGAGGAACGGCGGACACGGAGCAGTCCACGGCCGATCAGGCGTCGGATCAAGCGTCCAATAGTGCACAGGAAGACACGACGCAGGAAGACGCCGCGTCGGAGCGGATGGTGATTCACAGCGGAAGTTTGACGCTTGAAGTGGAAGAATACGACGCGGCCCGGTCGGATATTGAGACGCGGGTGAACGAGATGGGAGGCTATATCGTCGAATCCAGCGTGCAGCGTTCCGGAGATGAAGCACGGGAAGGATCGCTGTCGGTACGGATTCCGCAGGAACAGTTCTCTACGTTTATGACGGATATGGAAGGAGTCGGAACCACGGTGCTGGATCGTTCCACCCAAGGGGAAGACGTTACCGAAGAATACGTTGATCTCGAATCACGTCTGCGTTCCAAAGAAACCCAGGAAGAGCGGTTGACAGCATTTATGGAAGAAGCCGGGAACACCGACGCGCTCCTGCAGATCTCGGAAGACCTGTCCGCGGTGCAGGAGGAAATCGAGAAGCTGAAAGGGCGGATGAATTACCTGGAAAACCATAGCGCTAACGCCACCGTCGACATTACCCTGCAGGAACGCGGGTCCTCATCGCTGCAGAGCGGGGAAGACCTGAACACGTGGGAAAGATCCACGCAGCTCTTCACGCGGACCCTCAATGGTATCGTCTCCGCCGCATCCGGCATCGCGGTTTTTTTCGTCGGCCTGTCGCCGGTGCTCGTGCCGATGCTGCTTCTTGCCGCAGGCACCGCATTCTATTATAGAAAAAAGAGAAAACATGAAGAGTAAAACGTATATCATGTCCCTATGCATGGGGCTTCTTATTGCCGGATGCAGCAATGAAACAGAAAACATTCAAGAAAGGAAAACAAGCAGCGTGGAAGCTTCCGATTTTTCACTGGAAGTAAGTGCTCCCGCCACCGTGGAAGCAGGAGAATCGATGCAGGTGCAAGCTGTGTTAACGTATCGCGGCAACGAGGATATCGACCTTTATCACGGTGAACCTATTGTAAGGATGTCTTATTCCGGGGAAGAGGGAGCGAATGAATATAACGATATAGGAATACAATCCACCCTGCAGCCCGGCGGTAAGATGAAAGCGGAAAAAACCTTTGACGTCCAAAAATCGGGAACGCAGCACGTATCGGCCTCCACGACTTCTCTCAAGGTAAATGGTGAATATATAGAAGGAAAAGGGAATGAAGAGGCTGTCACAGATGATATGGGAGAGATACCTAAAAACGCCGCCCAAAGCGAATTGCGGGTGGATCCTATCGAAATAGAAGTTAAATAAATAGGGAGACAATGTTACTCCGCATGTAAACCTGCTTGTTTGACATGTAAATCGCTCTGCTTGGCATGTAACAGGCCGCGTTCAGCCTGTAACGTATGACTCGGATCGTATTGCTGTTCATTTGGCATGTAAATGGAGGAATTCGGCTCGTAACTGTCGATGTTTGGCTGGTAAATACCTTTGGCCGGTGCTCAACCATTCCCGCAGGCAAAAAAAGAACGACGGCACAGACTTGTGGATATCAAGAGGAGACAGCGGCGGGGAGAACGTATAGAAAGAAGCGGCATAGCATGCTTGTGAGGCAGTGGTGCGTTATACTGTATAAAGAGATCTCCCTGGTACGATCATCAACCACATTTCAAAAATGTTTTTGAAAAAAATAAGGGAGATGAAAGAGAGTACGACTTTGAAGATACAGGAAAAGCGGGGTTAACAAATGATTGCGAAGACAGAAGAAGATGTTAACGGTTTGAAAGAAATCGGCCGCATCTGCGGAAAAATCCGGGATGAATTGGTTTCGCGGACCAAGCCCGGAGTGACGACGAAAGAACTGGATGATACAGCCGGAATGATGTTTGAGAAAGAAGGAGCGTTGTCGGCGCCGAAAGACGAATACGATTTCCCCGGGTACGGGTGCATCAGCGTGAACGAAGAAGTGGCGCACGGCATCCCGGGGAAACGCGTGATTCAGGAAGGTGATCTCGTGAATGTCGACATTTCAGGCTCAAAAGACGGGTATTTCGCGGACACCGGCGTTTCGTTTGTCGTCGGGGACGGAGAAGAGATGCTGCAGAGATTATGTGACACGGCCCGGGAAGCTTTTGACGCCGGACTGGAGAAGGCCAAACCAGGGTCAAAAAAAAGCGGGCTCGGAAGAATGGTGAACAAAACAGCACGGCAGCAGGGCTTCAGCGTTATTAAAAATCTGACGGGACACGGGATTGGACGCTCGATTCACGAAGAACCGGAGCATATTTTTAATTTCTTTTCGCGCTGGGATGACGAACTGCTGACAGACGGCATGGTTCTTGCGTTTGAGCCCTTTATCTCCACCGATGAAGAAGAAGTATATCAATCAGACGACGGGTGGACGCTGTTAACGGAGGGAAGCTTTGTGGCGCAGTACGAACATACGATCATTCTGACAAAAGAAGGTCCCATTATTACGACGTTGTAGAAAAAATGTGTGATGAAGGCAGCCGAAGGAGGACGGGGATGCAGGTACGCACGGTAGGAATTTTCCTGTTTAACGAAGTGGAAGTTCTGGATGTTGCGGGGCCGTATGAGGTTTTTTCGCTGGGGGCTCTGCCTGATTCCGATCGCCCATTATTTGACGTGAAAACTGTTTCGGAAGACGGCGGCACAGTTTCCGCCAGAAACGGATTGAAGGTGACGCCGGATTACAGTTTTGACCATCACCCCGCCTTCGATATTGTCATTATACCCGGAGGATACGGGGCGGAAGCCGTTGAAATCGATAACCCAAACGTTATCCAATGGATCCAACGGCAGCAATTCAAGACAGAAATCATGATATCGGTCTGCACAGGAGCGTTTCTTCTTGCCAAAGCGGGAATTCTGGATGGGAAAAGGGCTGCCACACACTGGATGGACGCAGCCAGGTTGGAAAAAGAGTTTCCTGCCGTATCGGTCGTGCGTGACGTGAAGTACGTGGATGAAGGATCTGTTATTACGTCCGGCGGTATTTCAGCAGGAATAAATATGTCTTTTCATGTCCTTTCCCGACTGCACGACAAATCAGTTGCGAAACAAACAGCGAAGAGAATGGAATACGATATAAAGGTATAACCGCAGGCCCCTCGTGCCCTTTCCCGACAGCAGTCATGGAACCTTAGAATAGTCATTGACTGTTACCGGAAGGGTTGAAACAATTGGAAAAAACCACTATATGAAAAAGAATAAGACGCATGAACCTGACAAGGATGTTTATGGTTAGGACGGCGGTGCAAAAGGGTATAGGCCGTGTATTGGCAGGGAAAGAAAAGCAGACGGCGGGGAATACTTTCAGCCTGCTGATACATGCCACCGGTCTGGTGTACATTCTGCGGATTGGAGAAGGAATAATGGGATGATAGGCAGTAAAACGTACAGCTTCTGGGCTGCTTTAACAAGCATAACGGGTTTCTTTTTTTATATGCTCAGCTACGCAGCGCCGGATGTACCACAAGGTTTAACCGCCTTTCTAATAGAATGGTTGTTTAAGTTAGGTTTATTTTTGATGGTTTTGGGATTTATAAGTGGACTTACAGCCCTTTTCCGAGGGGAGCCGGAGAAGAAAAAATATATAGGAATCGGGTCTCCTTTCCTCCTTGGTCTCTATTATTTACTAGTACCTATTGTCATGGGACTGCTGTTTGGTATAGATGACGCTCTTCGATAAGGCCGTCTCCTTCTTTGCAGACAGGAGTTTTCCTTTGGAGAAGGTGAAGTAGGGGAGGGTGACATGTGTTTCATGTCATCATGGTATTTTCCTCCATTAATAGATCAATTGCCGCTCAATATTTCCTTAATCATATGCTGGGTAATTGTAACATTTGAGTTGATTAACTCAATTACCTTTTTTTGAAGGGATGGATGAAGAGTTAAATTTTCTAAATGTAAGTTTTGTTGAATCCGTTTAAACTCTTTAGAATCCATTGTAAGCTCTTTCATAATTACACTCCTCCCTGCGTATTCAACTGTCTTAATTATATATTTATCCCTTCGTATGTGCAACAACACCTGCACAAATCATCGGTCTGTTGTGCATTCAGTTTTTTGTGCTGCAGCATATCGAATGACTGCGTACGAGGTGAAGAAGTGATAAACGGATAAGGTGGGATAAGCCGTGTTTTATGTCATCGTGACCAAACCGTAAAAAAACGATCCCGTAATCATGGCCGTCTCCATGATCACGGGATCATTTTGTTAGTGATCGGCTGAATCACTCGATAAGCTGGCGGCTTTCTGCCTAGCCTCCTGCGATCATCTTTGCGAGCTGTCCACATAGTAAGGCGGCATAGATTCCGACAACGTTACCTAAAATACCCATGAGTAGTCCAATAGGCGCCAGCGCCGGCTGGAAGACCGAAGCCACAATCGGGGCAGAACTGGTTCCGCCGATATTGCCCTGGGATCCGACAGCTACGAAGAAGAGCGGGGCTTTTAATAATCTGGCAGCACCAAAGATGCAAAGGATATGGATGGACAACCAAACTACGCCCATCAACAGGAATTGCGGGGACTGCACAATATCTGCTAAATTCGCCTGCGCGCCAATACCGGTTAAGTATAAAAATATTCCTAAATAACCAATCTTACTGGCCCCGTAGTATTCGAGGTTTCTTACTTTTGTGAAGGAAAGAGCGATTCCAACAGCCGTAATGATAATAAACGACCAGGTGGACGTGCTCATGATATCGCTTTTTGGAAGGAAGTCCATGCCGGCGAATACGCGGATGATATAAGAACCTGCCATCCCAATTCCTAAAATGCCAAACAGCTGCGGCAGCTGGAGTGGTTTAACATTTCGCTGCATATCTGTCGCAATATCTTCATTCACCCGTTTAATAGTAGAATTATCCGCACCATTCCACGTATTGAACTTATTTTGGAAATTGGCTAATGCAATCATGACACCCATCCAGCTGATTCCGACCAATGTGTCTGTTAAAATAACCGGACTTAATATATCCTCAGGTGTACGGAAGGTTTCGATCATGGCACCCATATTACCTGTTCCGCCAATCCAGCTGCCGGCAAGGGCGCCGACACCGCGCCAGGCGTCTTCCGGCAGGATCCCCTGGAACAGCGCAAAGGCGATAGGACCGCCGATAACAACACCCACCGTCCCTGCGAGGAACAAAACAATAGCTTTCCCGCCGAGCTTCAATGTGGCCGGAACGTTCGCACCAATCATTAATAATAATAAACCCGCCGGAAGGATATACGTACCTAGAAAACTATATAAATCCGAACTTTGCGGAATGATACCAAACGTCGTAGAAATCATCGGTAAAAAATACATCCAGATTAAAGGGGGAGCATATCGGAAAAGCTTATTCAGAAATTTATTATCTATCGTAGATAACATGAATAAAATTCCGACAATCGCGGTTAAATAAGCAAAAATAGCCATAGGATCCTGTATTAATGCTGCATCGTTACCCGTCATGAGAAACACCTCTTGCTGTTGATTGGTAATTTTCAGTAAATTATTTACTGAGGACCAAGCTATTTTACCACCCCACAACAAAATTTCAAACGAAATGTATTGGGAATGAATGGCACATGTGTCGTTCTTCCACGAATTTTTCCTTTTCCACATAGATATTGAATTTCCAGCCATCTGCTGAAATAATGAAATGTGTAATCCGTATGGAAAAGGAAGGATTGGTATGACCTGGACCCTGCTTATCACGATAGTTCCGGTTATCCATCAGACACTGGCCCGGGCCGTAATGGGAAAAGATAGAGAAGATGTCAGTAACACAGACGGAAAAACCATCTATTATACGGGCATCATCGTACTGGTGATTACGGGCTTAGTTGTCTTTGCTGCTATGGAAGCGAAAGTAGATATAGCATTCTGGACGCTTCTTATGATCAGCGTTATGCTGTATCAGGCACTGATGGAGCGATTGTATCTTCCGGACCCGAGGTATTATATCGTCACGCTTTTGACCCTGGCTGCTACGCTGGTGTACGTTCTGTTTTTCGTTCTGTAATTGTTTAGAAGGATAGAGGGGGAAATTATGTTTCAAGTGATCATTACGATGGTTGTCATTCTTGCCATTACCGGATCCATTGCCGCCTGGATCAACACAAGAATTATTATTGAAGAGATTGGTATTATCAAAAAAGAACTTGGCATTCCGGAGAGGCCCCGGGACCATTATGATGACGTATTCGACAGCGATACACAGGCGGAGAACGATACAACAACAGATTCCGGGAATACATAACAGCAGGAAAGTCCGCGGAAACGCAGGAGAGGGGAGAAATCTATCTATGGGAATCATGGTGGTTCTCATTGTCATGGCCGTCGTGTATGAAATACTTGGCCGAATGATGATAGGAAAAGAACGTAGAAAAATAAAAGAGACGTCAGGGAAAATGATTTATCAGACAGGAACCGGGATGTTGGCAGCGGCGGGAGTTGGGATTGTTTTTACGGTCCTGCCATCGGAGCCAGGCCGGGAAACCCCTGGATTCTGGACAGGATTTATAACCGTGCTGCTTCTTTACCAGGCTGCGATGGAGCAGGTTTTTCTCCGGGATGCAAGATACCCCGTGACGACCCTGTTGACGCTGGCATTGGGACTGGTATGTATCGCGTTATTCGTTTTGTGATGGAGAAAAAAACCGGGAAGCGGCTGTTCCTCCCGGTTGGTTTCTATTTATTCTTCGAAAGAGGCAGCGGCGAAGTAGGGTGCCAGCGCCTGCTGCAGGTCTCCTTTTGTCTCCACTTTGGATTCCAGGTCAATCCCCATCTCGACCATCTTCCGTGCCGCTTCTGGACGGACGCCGGTGATGACCGGCCGGCTTCCCATAATGTGAATGCCGTCGATCAACCGGAGCAGTCGCTGCGCCACATCCGCCTCCATATCGGCAATGCCGGAAAGATCCACAATCAGCGTCTTGATGGCCTGATCGCTGATCTGCATCAGCACCTTCTCTTCAATCACATTCATCCGGTCCAGATCAAGCGTACCGATAAGCGGCAGCACAAACATGGAGTCGCTGACCGGAATGAACGGCACCGACAGATTTTCGACGAGTTGCTGCTGTGATTCCAGCAGTTCATCTTTGTAACTCGAATAACGCAGAAAAAACGAATTTAAAAACTTGTCCACACAATCATTGATCTGTTTTTCGAGCGCAAAAAAATCTGCTGCTTCCCGCGTCTCCGTGGAGACTTCCTCATACCGCTCCATAAAACGCCACAACGTGCGGCGGATCGCCTGCACCCATTCCAGTTTCAACGTCAGCGTCAACGAATACTTCGCCCACGCCTCGCCTTCCTGTTCGGAAAACGTGATCAGTTCTTCTTCCTGCTGGTTGATAATATAGCTTACAAGGGTATGGGCGTTCGAAATCAGATTAATATTACCAATCCGATGGATTTCTTTAATCCTTTCCCGGACTGTCACCGCTTCCTGCAGCAGCTGTTCTTCAAATACATCCCGGTTTTCCTCAAAAAAATCCTTTATCGTCTGCCCTTGTTTATAAACAACATCCATCTCGGTCACTCCAACATAAGGATAATAGATTCTGTATTAAGCAAAATGCGATATAAACACTATACCCTCTTTTATCATTGTTAAAACATCTTTTTTAAAAGAATCGTCATCAATCAAGTGATCTGGTAAGATGTGTATGATATCGATTTTTACATAGTGGGTGAACCAAATGAGTCAGAACCAATTAACAAAATGCCCGGCATGTGATCACGACGTATCACTGCAGGCAAGGACCTGCCCGAACTGCGGCCATCCGTTGAGAAACCAGGCGCCGCCACCGCCACCGGAACGGGAAGGACAGGGCCTGGGGTTTTGGGGTATTGTAGGAGCCGTTGTGGTTGCCATTATCATAGCATCTTTTCTATAAACGGCGTGTCGCTGCTGCTGATAGCTGTACTTTATATTTGTCATGAATGGATGGGGGACACCCATCTTCCGTCGTGGTACCAGTTCTATGCCAACGACGTGCTCGCCGGCTGGTTCATGATTGCGGTTCTGCAGATTCTCGCTCGTATCAGCCGTTACCGCCCGGACCAGCTTATCTACAACGGAGCGTTCCAGATCGCCGTCACAGCTGGTGCCGGCCTGTTCTGGGAATACGCGGCTCCGTTTTACGTCCCCGGAAGTATCAGCGATCCGATTGATCTCGCTGCCTACCTGGGAGGAGCGGCAAGTTACAGATTGGTACTTAGTATACATAAAACATATAAGTGTAATTAAAATAAGAAATGCTGGAGAAGTTATTGAATCAGCGAGGGATGTCGTACTAAAAAACCGAGGGATGGGATGCGCGACTGTAGATGGTGCACAAAACGGCGTAATAAGATTCCGTATAATCAATGACTTTTACAGGACTCGATAAATCCGCTGAGTTCATCAATTACTTGGTCTAAATCTTGTTTCACCTCGTGTTCCCATACCCTTTTTATATTCCAACTGATAGAATTGTAATAATCATTCACTTCTTGATCTCTCTGCACATTGCGTTGCAGCTTTTGTTCCCAGAATTCCTGATTGCTTTTTGGGAAGTTTCCGTGGTCGGGACAGCAATGCCAAAAACACGAATCAATAAAAATCACAACCTTGTACTTTTTTATGGCGATATCCGGTTTTCCAAACAATGTTTTATTATTTTTGCGGAACCGCCACCCCCGTTTCCAAAGTTCTCTGGATACCACATTCTCCAATTCGGATTGGGAACGAATGGCCTTCATATTTTTCTTCCGCTGTTCTGAAGTTAAGTTGTCAGCCATAATTAATCTGCTCCTAAGTAGATTTAAGTGTTTTGTATATCAGTGAGTTATGAACTAAAAATTCAATTTGTTAAGAATGTTAACATATATATTTTAAAAAAGTGTATATCATTAATTAGAATTTAATTGTCAAGTGATGTAAGAGGAGCGTAAACAAATGAAATTGAAAAAAGGTGAATTATTCTGCGGCCCCGGTGGATTAGGGCTTGCCGCAAAAAAAGCAGGTCCTGTAATTGATGATAATGGTGAGGAATGGTCTTTTGAACATGTATGGGCCAATGATTACGATAAAGATTCCTGTGATTCATATAAACGTAATATAAGTGGTGATTATAAAGATCCGACTGTTATTAACTCTCCTGTAGAAGATCTACCAATAGGAGATCGCAGTATTTTAGAAGATATTGACTGTTTTGCTTTCGGATTTCCATGTAATGATCACAGTCAAGTAGGAGAAAGACTAGGGTTGAACGGTGAATTTGGTCCTTTGTATACCTATGGAGTTAGTGTACTTCACCACTATAAGCCAAAATGTTTTGTTGCTGAGAATGTAAGTGGACTCCGGAGTTCTAATGAAGGTCGAGCGTTTGTGAAAATACTATCTGAATTGGAAGAGTGCGGTTATCAATTAACTCCACATCTATATAAATTTGAAGAATATGGAGTGCCACAAGCCAGACATAGAATTATAATAGTGGGTATTCGTGATGATTTACATAATCAAGGCTTTCAATTTAAAGTTCCGGCTCCTACCACTCCATATCCAAAAAACCAGATAACATCGTACAAAGCATTAACAGACCCTCCCATAATGGAGTATACACCGAATCACGAAATACCTGTGCACTCTGATAGAGTAAAAGGTATGCTGAAACATATTCCAGCTGGAGGAAATGCTTGGAACTCTGAGATTCCTGAAGAATACCAGTTGAATGTAAGTAAAGCTAGAATGAGCTCAATCTACAGAAAACTTCGTCCTGATAAACCTGCATATACTGTGACTGGAAGTGGAGGTGGTGGTACTCATATGTATCATTGGGATGAAGATCGGGCCTTAACCAACAGAGAAAGAGCAAGACTTCAAACATTTCCGGATGATTTCATTTTTTCTGGAGGTAAACAGTCAGTTCGCAGGCAGATAGGAATGGCCGTGCCCCCTGATGGAGGATGTCATGTATTTGAAGCTTTATTACGTTCACTAGCAGGAATTGAATACGAAAATGTTCAACCGGACCCAAAGCTACAATTAGATTATTTAAAAAGTAAAAAGCTGATTACAATGAATGAAGTAGAATGATCAACCTGAAATGAACGATATAAAAACCACAGCAGAAAATGACAAAATGTATTAATTTCTACCAGTTTAAATGGTAAAATCAAAGCAATAGTTCTATAGTAATAAAGGTGCATAAAGGTGGAGTATTTCATGAATGACGTTTCAGACGTAAAGTATGATAAGGTCAGGGAATGGATCAAGACGGAAAGAGATCACGATGAAAACTGGCACAGTATTGCATATGCAAAAAAACAAAACGAACAGGGGTTAAAAGATTTTTTGGAGCGAAAGGAAGATGAAGACCGGTGGCCTCAAATTTCACCTCATGAATGGTATGTGCTGGTTGAAGGGGTGAAAAGGGTAGAAGACGAGGCAGTGGCTGCCCAAGTTAAAAATCAAGAAGCAATGATAACTGAAAACGCGGAAATCAATAGTTCAAAAGTTCCTGAAGACCGAAAATCGTCCTGGCAGCTCTATAAAAACAATCTAATAGATAAGAATTTCAAAGAGTCTGCAATTGCACAAATTGAATCAGCAAGTCAATCCATTTTATCGCAGTTAAGCAGTGATACAACAAATATGGATCCGGTGAAAGGTATGGTTGTAGGAAACGTTCAGTCCGGTAAAACGGCAAACATGGCAGGTTTGATGGCGATGGCTGCTGATCATGGATGGAATATGTTCATTGTACTATCTGGTATGGTCGAAAATTTACGGAAACAAACGCAGGAAAGATTAATTCAAGATCTAAGGAAGAATGGTAATATAAATTGGATGCCTTTATCCAATGTCAAGCGTAATGCTCCCACGGGTTCTGATGTACAAAACTATTATTTTATCGACAGTAATGATGCACACTTATATGTATGTCTTAAGAATAAGACCAGGCTGCAGGGATTGCTCGATTGGATGCAGAAAGATTTAAATAAATATGAACAAATGAAAGTACTTGTGATAGATGATGAAGCCGATCAAGGGAGCATAAATACAGCAGATATATCCACCAGTGACAGAAACACAATCAACCGTTTAATTGTCAATTTGGTAGAGGGTTACGATAAAAATGGCACATATTTATATAAAAAACCTAAAGCTATGAATTACGTCTGTTACACAGCAACTCCATATGCAAACTTCTTAAATGAATATTCATTAGAATCTTTATACCCTAGACATTTTATAAAGTCTTTAAGTACATCAAATGATTATTTCGGACCGAAAGAAATTTTCGGGGTTGAAGGGCATGAAGACTTTCAAGGTTTGGACATTATCCGACGTATCGGTGATCCCGATATGGAGCAGATAGAAAATATACATAAAGGTCATGATTTTAATATTCCGAAAAGCTTAGAGGAATCTATCGGATGGTTTCTATGTGCTGTATCCTCCTTAAAGGTTCAAGGCTATAAAAAGCCGTTAACTATGATGATCCATACAAGTCCGAAACAAGAGCATCATTCCAATATTTCGCATTCTATAAAACTGTGGCTTAATAACAAAACATTTGAAGAGATTATTGATACATGCAGAGATGTATGGAACAAAGAAACCAATCGTTTTACAAAAAACAAGTTAATAGAAATGATTCCGCATTTCGACGATTTTCGAGATAAAATGTATGATTTTCAGCAGTTTGAGGAAATTAAAGAGGAAATCTATACTTTAATCCAAGATATAACGCATATTCAAATGGATGAAGAAGGTGACTTTTCCTATTCGGAGCACATACACCTATGCGTTGATAATTGTTCCAACAACGGCATAAATGAAGACGGAATGTTTGTTAGACTTGCTTATCCAGATAAAATACAAAATGAACAGTTGAATCATGCTACTGCGTTTATAGTGGTAGGAGGAACTACACTTTCCCGTGGATTAACAATGGAAGGCCTTGTTAGTACGTATTTTAAGCGATCTGTGAAACAAGCAGATACGTTAATGCAGATGGGTCGTTGGTTTGGATATCGTCCAAATTATGAAATTTATCCACGAGTTTGGATGCCTAGTAATACCAAACAAAAATTTGAATTCCTGTCTACACTGGAATATGAATTGAGAGAGACTTTGAAACAATTTTCTGAGGGCGGCGCAAGTCCAAAAGAGTATGGCCCGAGAGTTAAGAATACTCCTAGAGCATCAGGGTTAAGAGTTACAGCTGCGAATCGGCAGCAGGCTGCCTCTTATGTTGATATGGACTTCACAGGTTCCAGTGCACAGACGATACTTTTTAACAACGATAAAAAAGAGCAGGTTGATAATATTCATGCGGCGGAGGCGTTTTTATCTTCATTGGAAAGTCCTGAAATTAAAAACAACCGGGTTGTCTGGCGTGATGTAGATTTCAATACAATAAAAAATCAACTTCTTAAAGCAATGACTTTTCATCCAAATACTCATGTATTTAGTCCAAAAGATTTAGACCCATTTATTGAGTGGGTAGAGGAAAAATCAGAAAAAAAACTGCTGAACAACTGGAACGTAATCGTATCGGGGACTGTTGTAAAAGACTCTGATCCCCAAAAAATCTGGGAGGTACCAAATGCCGGACAAATAGGAAAGGTAACACGTAATAGAAAAGAATCTTCAGAAGGAAGTAGTACTATAAATATTGGTGTGTTAAGGGCTCCATCAGATTTATATGCTGATGTTGATACCAGCAAATTGTCTCAAAGTGAAGCTGATGAATTAACCAAAAGCAGTCCGAGTGTCACAAAAGTGGGCGAAATTCGGAAATCGGCCGGACTTCAGGATACACCGCAGCTGATTATCTATAGAATTTACAAAAATTCAACATCAGCGTCAACATCAAAATTTAAAAATCGTCCAAATCTAGATGCAGAAGAAGATATTATAGGCTTATGTCTCCGTATCCCTGGAACTAACACAAGTACCGGAAAGTCATACGGAGCTCTGCAGATAGAAATTCCACAAGACAAACAGGATATTGGGGAGATTGAAGATGAAGATTGAGATAGCACCACACGAAAGAATGTCAGAAACAGGAAGTTCGCTGATGAGGCTTATTCAAAATAATGAGCTTCCAACAGTCGATCTGCTGGTACGTGAGTCTATTCAAAACAGTTCTGATGCTGTTCTTGATGATGCTGATACAGTGAATATTTCTTTTAATATCAATACATTTGATCCAGCAAATTTAACCCTTCATTTTGAGGGAATTACAGAAAAACTTAATGCAGCGTATACTGATGAAGCAAAAAATCTTGAAATTCGTGATACTAATACAACAGGGTTGACCGGCCCCCTTCATCATAGTGAAGCCGAAGATCATTCTCTCGGGAATCTAATTCATTTGGTCTATGAAATAAGCCGCCCCCAGCAGCGTGAAGGTGCCGGCGGTTCCTGGGGGCTCGGTAAAACTATTTATTTCCGGGTGGGCATTGGTTTGGTTGTTTATTACAGCAGGATTCAAAAAGAAGATGGAAGCTTTGAATCCCGGCTTGCAGCATGCCTGGTCGAAGATGAAAGAAGTGACAACGCGCTTCTTCCTTCAGAGGGAGATGGTCCTAAACGTGGCATTGCCTGGTGGGGAGTCGCTAAAGACAGCAGACAAACCATTCCTTTAACGGATGAACAGGAAATTGAGAATGTTCTGCAGGGGTTAAATATAACTCCATTTGAAAATGATGAAACCGGGACCTCTATCATTATTCCCTTTATTGATGAAAATACATTAATGAAAAGTGCCCGTGCTTCACACACTGAGAATGACCAGCGGCAGAGATGGTGGCTGTATTCCATGGAAGATTATGTTTATGCTGCTGTGCAGCGCTGGTATGCGCCGCGCATAAATAATAGAGCATATGCATTAAACAAACCGATTGTTGCATCTGTTAACGGCAGCATGATCCGGCCGGAGCATATGTTGTCCACATTTCAGGCGGTACAGGATCTGTATAACAATTCAGGTTATGCTCATAATCCCGGTAATAATATTTTACTGGATAGTCAAAAGATTTACAGCGAGAAAATATCACTTCGTAATATTTTTAAAAACACCGGTGAAGCCGGCAGGATCGTATTTGCTAAAGTAACCAGTGACGAACTGCAGATGGAGCCGCCTGACAATCAGCGGTCTCCTTATGAGCAGGCTGACACCCGGTTTAATGATGAGGAATATAATCCACCTTTAATCAGTTATCTGAGAAAACCCGGTATGATCGTTAATTATGATGCAGATGGAAGCTGGATGAAAAATATTCAACCGCCTTCTGCAAATGAGTATATTATCGGTTTGTTCGTCCCTAACTCACAAAATAGTCTAAATGATTCGCTCGGAGGCTTGTCTTTAGAAGAATACATAAGACGCGGTGAAAAAGCTGATCACACTTCCTGGAATGATTGGACAGTTAATGACCGCAATCCTCTAATCGTTTCCAAGACAAAAGACCATGTTTCCAGTAAAATTAATCAAAATTTAGTGGAACAAAATAAAGAAGACAAAAAAAGCAGAAAAGCCGGTATCGGAAAAGCGATTGCGAAAGCAGTTCTTCCTCCCGACAATTTCGGTAGAAAACCTACAGGGAAAAGGAGAGAAGATACTTCCGGCGGGGTGAGCGATCACACTTCAAAATCCGTCATTACTTTTGAGGACAATCCCGAATTTGAGCAGGCTCAGATTCACATTCCGTTCACATTAACGATTGGTAAAAATGTGAACAAAACAGCAGTGGAACTGCGGGTTATGTCGGAATCAGGGAATATAAGAGCTGACAGCTGGGAAGATGAAAAAGAAATAGGTTCTCCTTTTCCTATAGTGTTAAACCAATTGGAGATAGATAATATTTCAGTTAATGAGTATGATGCTAAGGTTAATGTTGTTTTTCATAAAGATACAGGTTATTTAGAGATGGATCATGTAGATTTGTATGAAATGAAGTCAAACCGTTATAACGTCACGAATGGTGTTAAACTGATTAAGAATACAGCAGAAAACAGCTGTACGATTAAGGGCCGTGTAACTTTTGAAACAATCCAGGGGGATATTCAGGGATCTATATCCACTGTGGATGAAGCGGGTGGTAAAGAGTGAGTATTTCAATTAGTTTTTATCCAGAAATAAATGATAAATTGTTTGAAAAGCTTGGTGTTCAAAACGGTGAGTATCACTTTTCATACATGAAAAATAGAGATGTCTATTTGAACACCCAATATCCGGATGAAAACCGCATGAGGGATATTGTCTTTATTGAAGATCCCGGCAGCGAATGGGATGTGGATCAGCACAATTTAAAAATAGAAAAAGAAGTGCAGATTAATAATCCGCGCTTTTTGTTCGGATCAAATGGTGTAGCTCCGCGCAGTGCTGAGCTGGGTGTTGGCGTCATATGGTCCTGCAAAGCTGCAGGTGTCAGAGGAGCGGAAGAAATACAGGTTATACGCTCGGATTCTCCAGCCCCGTTGAATTGCAATGTTCAATTAAATTTTCCCAAAAGTACATTGAAAAGTGAAATTGTACTCGAAACAGTAGTCTATATTAAGAAGTCCGGAATTCCTGAAGAGGATGAGAAAATGCTGGGTAATGAATCCGGTCTGCTTCTCGGGACAATTAATCACACGGAAATTATACTGGAGGGAAGCGGTTCGGAATTTCCTGTTGTGGAAGTTTATGAACCATCCATGCCGCTTTGGTGGGTGGAATGTTTATGGACTGATCCACAGGAAGATCCATTTGATGAAGAACACGTTAAACTGTGTATTAACAGAGGACATAAAAATTACAAGAGATTGTATGAAGGGAATGTCATTAAAGATCCGGATTTATTTATTGAGATCATGGCGTCCGCTTTAGAAATCATCATCCGTAAAGTTAAGGAATCGGATTATTGGTTTGACATTATAGCAAACTATAATAATTTGCCGGGAAGTATTGGAGAAGCATTATATTATTTTAAATCAACTTTTAACTGGGATTTTTCTTCACCGGAGAATTTAAGTCTTCATATCCGCCAGTATCTTGAAAATAATTTATGAACCGGGGGTGTCTGAGATTACTTGGAAAACATTAAAACAGCATGAAGCCGAAAAAGCTTTCCAATCCTGGAATGATGAGAAGCCTTCTGCTTCATGCAGCGGGGAATACCAATCTATTAGAGAAGATTTGGTAAAGATATTTAATGACGTTTTGGAGAATTTGGGGCTGGAGGAGCAGGGCTCCTGGAATAAACAAACGTACAAAGTAGATATGGAGTTCGGTCTGCAGTTATATGACTACTTAAACTCCTCTTCTGATTTCACTTTGAGAACAGCCTCCAGTAATGATTTTTGGAGATATTTATCCATCAAAGTGATACCTGATATAGTATACATAAGATCAGGGTTAAAATCTGATTACTTTTACAGAACCACCCGGAGAATATGGTTACGGAAAATTTGGTGGTATGTGCATTTATCATGGCAGGGTGATTTGGAGACAACCAGGGACACACTGTGGAACAACTCTACGGATGAAATCGTACAGCTGGTTGAACGGTCCGGTCCGAACGGTTATCGTGTGAAGCTAACGCGGGAGTTAATGAAAATGTACGGCTCATTGGATGATACGCAAAAAACCCGTAGCAATTCAATGTTCCGCAGTATAATGAAACTGAATACCGTTAAAGTCAGATCAATCGAACCAGAATTACATCCAAAGGGAGAAGAAGCTTATGCCAGAGAACTTTTCGAATACTTCCAGCAGAAACAACTACAGTCGGAAACTTCCTAAGATTGTAGATTTATTCTCCGGATGCGGGGGGTTCTCTTATGGATTTAAGATGGCCGGATACGATGTCACCGGCGGTCTGGACAATGATGAGAGTGCGGTGAACACGGCTTCCTATAATCTACATTGGAAAGACGGAATAGACCGGGATCATTTCCGCAGTGATGTCAGGGATTTTGATTTAGATAAGCTTTCATCAGAACTTCCGGATGACGAGCCTCTTCTGGTGCTGGGAGGACCGCCGTGCCAGGCCTATTCCCAAATCGGCCGGGCCAAGTTGAGATCTCTGGGGGATGAACGCATCCATACGAAAGATCAGCGTGGAATGCTTTTCGAAGATTTTATTCAGGGTGTGGTCGATCTTAATGCTGATATGGCAGTGATGGAAAATGTTCTCGAGTCGGTGAACTACGGCGGATTAAACATCCCGGATCTTGTCTGTGAAATTCTGCAGGAAAACGGATACTACACGGGATGGACGGTCTTAAACGCAGCGGATTACGGTGTTCCGCAGATCAGAGAGCGAGTGTTTGTGATAGCATCCAAACATAAAGAAATTACTCCCGAAGTGCTTCCTATTCCTAACCATAAACCCATTAGGAATAAAATAACGCCTGCTGTGAAAAGAATGAAAGGTTTTCATGAATCCCGGCATTTTATGGAACCGAATTATCCGGAGGCGCATCTTCCAGAATGGGTAAATGTCGGAGATGCTTTATCGGACCTTCCGACACTGTATAAGAGCTCCAGGGATAAATATCAATTTTACCCGCTTAATCTTTCTTTTCCTTATGAAAAAGATCCGGTCAATGCATTTCAGCAGGAAATGAGAAAGACGAACGCCTTGAAGGTGAGCGGGCATGCTTATAGAAAAACTACCAGGGATTTTCCTATTTTTGAGAGGATGAATTCCGGAGATAATTACAATGAAGCTTCAAAGATTGCGGATGACTTATTGGAAGAGCAATGCCGGTTCTTAGGTATTGATCCTATGAAGCATGAAGATTCATATAAAGAAATGAAAAAAAAGATTGTTCCACCATACAGCCGGGATAAGTTTCAGGAAAAATGGAAAAGATTGGACCCGGAAATTACATCCCACACACTGGTGGCTCATTTATCAACAGACACATACAGCCATATTCATCCGTGGGAACCCCGCGGCATTTCTGTACGCGAAGCGGCTAGAATTCAATCATTTCCCGATGATTTTATGTTTCAATGTACAATGAGCAATGCGTTTAAACAGATTGGAAACGCAGTGCCGCCTCTCTTATCGAAAGCACTTGCCTCGAGCATTGCGGAATGGCTTCAAAAAGAAAAAGCTTCGACTTTATAGACAGGGGAGTTTTTATATGAATCTCGTGCAGGAAATAAAAGATAAGTTCGCCAACCTTCAAAAAAGTAAAGCTTATAAACTGCAGGGCTATGATGCATGGGTATTCATGTTTGAGGATGGAACGTATGGTACTGCTGTGCCATATGACGGGAGTAAGGTAAATGAACAATTTGCCAATGTTAAATTTTATTCCACCAATGCAGTGTTCGGCGAAGATGAGCAGAACTTTCTAATTCTGGCTTCAACTCTGCTGCATCTTCGTAATGAATTTGCTTTATTCTGTGCGGACTTTGCAGATCCGGGTGAAAACCATCAAAACCGGCGCGAAATTCAAGAAGAACCCTTGGAATGGTGGAAAAAATGGAGAGAACTGCTTGGGAATGCTGTGAAGCATAAACAAGTACATAGTATTTTGGGCGAAATGTATGTAGTACAGTATCTTTTAAAGCAGCAAAAAAATGTAAAGTGGAAACCGACGGACTATGCAACTTACGATGTTGAATCAGGAAACCAAGCATTTGAAGTTAAGTCGACCACTTCAAAATATCAAGATACGTTGACTATAAGCAGTCAATTTCAGCTGAGAGATCCGGATTTTCTTGTAATGTGCAGGTTTGAAAAATCAAATACGGGGGCATCTCTGGAAGATATGGTGGCAGAACTTGCAGCACTCGGTTTAGATCGTTCTTTCTTAAATGTGGAATTGGATGCTGTTGGATTTCCGGAAGGTTCAGAAGCCAGAGGAGAAAAATATAAATTATTGGATATGCGGCAGTACCCGGTGGATGAGGATTTCCCGGGGAAAGAGCTGAGTGACTTTCTACAGAACCTGAATGATCCCAATGTAGGAAAAGTATCTTATGATATAGATTTAAAAGGCTGTTCCTATGAAAATCTGCTGAAAGATTCATAGTAAAAGAGGGGATATAGATTGTCCCCTCTTTTTATGCACCTGCTATGGTTCAATAACCCCTGAATCATCACAGGCGTCACAGTCGAGTTCGATGAAGCCGTTACCGAAGCATGTCATACAGATGCTGTTATTGATGGTGGTTTCTCCTCCGCATTTGTCACACGTTGTGAGCATCACACCGGACACGTCACATTTGCTGCACTCCTGTTGTTTTTCCATTTCTTTCACCCTTATCCTGATTTTACTGCGCTATTAGTATAACATGGCTGTTGTGTGTTCGTAATCGCATTTTTGTAAGGGGAAGAGAAAGAATACGTGGAGGCGGCGCTTTGTTTTTATTGCTGTTCCAGGCTCTCCAGCCTGCCTTCCAGCTGAAGGACCCGTTTGTTTAACGCCTGCGTTTCATAGTCCCGTGAGGTCAAGCGGCCGCTGAATTCCTGTCTTACGTTGGTCAGATCTTCAAGGGCTTCGGTTTCCAGACGCAGTATCGATGTTTCGATGCGTTCCAGTCGTTCGACTGTTTTCTTCTGTAACTTTCCGGGGTGATAGGCGAGTTCGCTTTTCAGGCTGGAAAACTCCAAGTGGTGGGCATTCAAGTCATTCTGCAATCTGGAGAACTCAAGACGGTGGGTGTGAATGTCTTCCTGTAAGGCAGTGAACTCTTTTTTGAATTCGGTCAGTGTCTCCATCACAGTGTCCAATTTTTGTTCCATATTCTGGTCCATGACTGATCCTCCTGCTTGGCGGGATTTTTTACTATTATACCATAGATTAATGGAAAGCTTTGTGCGGAAACGGAAATGTTGTCATAGTGGTTGATGATCAGGCTATGGTTGCCTCTTTCCAGTAAAACAGTACGTTAGGTTAGAATGGGGGAGCAGCGCTGTTTGATTGTCTGCTGATAAACGAAATGTTTTTCTGTATGATTGATATAAAGAGAAACGTTTGAACGCGGTGTCTTTTGCCTGGTTGATGTACGGCTTTTGATTCCCGGTAGAGGAGGGAAGGATATTGGTCACGAAGGAGCAGCTGGAAACGAAGCAGGTGGGGATTTATATCATAAGTTTCATCATGGCGGCGGGATTCGGATTTCTGCTGCCGTCCTACGCGGAGCGCCTGGGTGCTGTGATTTCTGTCGTCATTGCACTGTTGATGTACAGCATGTTTTCCCAGATTCCGTTTGCTGCGTTAAGACAGGCTTTCCGGAACAGAACGTATATCCAGGCGCTTCTTCTGGTTAATTTTATCCTGGTGCCGGTCGTAGTCTGGCTGTTATCGCAGCTGCTTCCTGATCAACCTGCGCTGCTGCTTGGATTTTATCTGGTGCTGTTAACGCCTTGTATTGATTATGTCATCGCGTTTACCTCCTTAGGAAAAGGAGATGAGAACCTGGTGTTAACGTCGACCCCGATATTATTCGTTGTGCAGATGGTTCTGCTGCCCGTGTATTTGTGGCTGTTTATGGGGGCGGATGCTGCCGCGATGGTGAAGCCTGCTCCTTTCTTTGAAGCGTTTTTTGGGTTGATCGTCCTTCCGCTCGCGGCAGCACTGTTGTTACAGTTTTTCGGGAAAAACAGGGCATTTGGTGAAAAGGTGCTGCGAGGATCGGCGTGGCTGCCGGTTCCGTTTATGGCGTTGACGTTGTTTGTCGTGACAGCTTCTCAAATGACAAAACTGCCGGATTATGCGGATCAGGTTGTAAAAGTCATTCCGTTATATATCGTGTTTATGATGGTGATGCCGTTTGTGGCGAAGTACGCGGCGCGGTGGTTTGGATTAGCGCCGGGCGAAGGAAGGGCTCTTATTTTCAGCTGTTCCACACGGAATTCGCTCGTTGTGCTGCCTATTGCCCTAACTATACCGGAAATCGGAACTATCGTGGCTGCTGTTGTTATTACCCAGACGATGATAGAGCTTGTCAGCGAACTCGTTTATATACGTGTCGTTCCGCGTTTTTTGATACGTGACGATTAAAATAGTACAGCGAACCATAATGGAAAGGAGGAGATGCAGGTGGAACAGTCTGTGAATCTACCCTCTCTGCTCGAAGCGGTCCGGAATGCGCCGGACGGGGTGACGATGTTTCTGCACCGAAAGACGGGAGAGGTCCTGCGGATCAGCGATGATGTACTGCGGCGGGCGCAGCTGCAAGCGCCGGATGCGCGTGATGACGAGGAATTCCGCGCGGCCGCTCGGGTAGTGGCGGCGACAGAGGATGACTACCTGCCGCTGCCGAACCGGCTCGAGGTGGATGAGTCCGCGCTGATGGAGGCGTTTGTCCGGGAGCTTTCCAACCCGATGATGCGGACGATGCTTGCGCGGGAGTTGACCGGGACAGGGCGGATGCGTCGTTTTCAGGACCGCGTCGTGGAACTTGGTCTGCAGGAAGACTGGAACGCGTACCGGCTTGAAGGGTATCTCGAATTTATGCGGCAGTGGTGCCGGGCGCGGAGTGTGCCGTATTTCGAATAACAAGCGATACCGGCCTTTTGAGTATCGATAGAGCAAAGGAGAGAAT
The DNA here is from genome assembly GCF_900114715.1 of Salibacterium qingdaonense. Classification (GTDB taxonomy): domain Bacteria; phylum Bacillota; class Bacilli; order Bacillales; family Marinococcaceae; genus Salibacterium; species Salibacterium qingdaonense. Next base: position 2,860 of record NZ_FOTY01000008.1, on the reverse strand, counting down.
CGAAACGATGCTGCTGCCAGTTGCCCTTATAGCCGGCATTGCTGTGTTAAGTGAATTCCTGTCATACATACTGCGCCGGGGCGGCATTGTAGAACTTCCGGCGTCTGATCCCGATTATGTTAATAAGCGGCACAAATACATAGATAAATCACTGTATGTTATGGTGCACATCGTTATAGTTTTAACCCTCACTATGTTTCCTTCTTACCGCATCCTGATTTTTCTCCTGCCGGTGCTTCACTATGCGTACCTCGCCGTCATGTGGCACCGCACCCGCATCCCGGGAGGACGGCGGACGTATCTCCTGAGCGTTATTTCCGCGGTTCTGTTTTTAACCGGCGCAGTACTGTACGGTTTTTTCAACATGGGATAATCCTGCGGCATCGGGCAGAAAAAGTCGGGAAGCCGGGTGCTGTTGTTGATACGATACAGGAGAAAGGAGGTCATCGCGTGGATTCGCTGCAACGGATGAACGATGCGCTCCGCTATGTGGAGGAGCATCTGGCTGACACGATTGATATGGAAGAAGCGGCGCGGACCGCTTATAGTTCGGCTTACCATTTTCAACGGATGTTTTCGTTTCTCGCCGGCATGACACTGGGCGAATATATCCGCCGGCGCCGCTTGACGCTGGCGGCTGTCGAGCTGCAGCAGGGCGGTGCGAAAGTCGTGGATATCGCGGTGAAATACGGATACCATTCGCCGGATGCTTTCACGAGGGCGTTCCAGGCGCAGCACGGAGTTTCCCCCTCCCGCGCGAAAAAGGATGGGACACCGCTGCAGGCCTATCCTCCGATGACCTTCCAGCTGACAATCCAAGGAGGAGAAAGCATGAAGTATCGTATCGTACAAAAAGAATCGTTTTCCATCGCCGGATTGAAGAAAAGAGTGGCCGTGCAGTTCCACGGGGTGAGTCCGGAGATTGAGGAGATGTGGCAGTCGCTTGATTCAGCGAACATCCAGGAGCTGAAAGCCTTGTCCAACACCGAACCTTCCGGCTTGATCAGTGCGTCCACTCATTTTTCCGAAGGACGGATGGAGGAAAACGGGACGTTTGATCACTACATCGGCGCGGCGACGACACACGAGGTGCCTGCGAAATGGGAGGCCCTGATTGTTCCAGCGTCGGAGTGGGCGGTATTTGAAGCCGCCGGCACGTTTCCGGATGCGCTGCAGGACGTCTGGGGCCGGATTTACTCCGAATGGTTTCCCGGTTCCGGCTATGAAGCGGCGGAAGGGCCGGAGATTCTCTGGAATGAAAGCAGCGACACGACATCCCCCGACTTCCGCAGTGAAATCTGGATCCCGGTCCAGCGGACATCTTCTTAAGTGACGTTTATACCTGTCCGAAGACGTCTAAACGTCACCATGAACGTGCCATCCTTACGTTTAGAGACGGCTTTTGATGAAAAAACGTCATCATGACAGCGCCATGGTAACGTTTGTCGTGAAAATAAAACGACAAACGTAACGATGGTGCTTTTTTTACGGAAAAGCGATTAATGCTCAAGCCAGTTATAGTCGAGAAACGCAGGCCGCGGCACGCGGCGCGGGCGGGGCTTCCGGAGGCGTTCTTTCATCTGCCGGTATTCATATTCCCGCATCAACGACTCGACGACTTTTTCCATATAAGCCGAGCCGTGCTTCACGCAGTTGTCTTTCCATTTGTGATGAATTAACCAGGAAAAATTCAAATAGCTCATATATTTATATTTTTCTTGTTTAAGTGATTCTAAAGAAACTGATTCCCCGGACGCCTCCGACGCTTCAGCGCCTGCGCGGCAAGGGGTTCCGGCGTTTTGGCGGTCTGCAGGAGACGGGCTGCAATCTGCGGCATAAGGCAGGATCGCGATGACGTTGCTGCTGCTTCCGCCGTTTGTTTCGCGCATGACCGGGATGCGGCGGATGATCTTTTTTTCCTCCAGGGCGGCCAGGGCGTAGTTCACGGTGCGCGGGCTTTTGCCGACCGCGGCGGCGATCGTTTTCACTTTCATCCAGCTTGTGCCGGGGTAGGAGAGTGAGCGCCGGGCGAGCAGGCAGAGCACCGCGTCCTCCGTCGACTGCCAGGTGAGCGTGCGGCGGTGCTGCTTGACGTGCCGGTCCATCTGATCGATCGAGGAAAAATAAGAATAGCGGACAGCGGTTTCCATGTGAGCGTCGGATTGAATCCGTTCCATCGGTGCATCCCCCTTTTTCTTTTATATAAGGAAACACAGGTAAAAAGAGGGGAGTGATGCAAAAACAATCAGAATCGATCGGGAAATTCTGAGAATCGATCGAGAAATCGAGAGAATCAATCGAGAAAAACAGAAATCGCCCCGGAATCGATGGAGAAATAATAGAATCGATCAGGAAATCCGGAGAATCGATCGAGAAAAACCCCGATGCCGCGAACGTCATCTGTGTGCATCGGGGTTTCCTTTATTTTTCTCCGGAGAACGGACGGCGGTGCTGAGACTTTCTGTCCCTCGCAGAACCACTCGTGGCTGCTCGAGAACACTTACGCTGTACAGAAAATGAGTACGGCATTTGATTTGTACCACCAATGCAATCTTTTTTACCAACGAATGCAGCGTATTTTACCACTCTCTGCATTTGTCTTTACCATTCCACTGCCTCCTGTATACTTAGTGGGCATGCCTTACGGCATGACATTAGGAATACAGGAGGTTTTTTATGTTCCCTTATCGTCGAATACTGGAATTACATGGCGAAGAAGAAAGGAGTTTACGAAGCATATCCGCTATAACTCGTCACTCCCGGCAAAAGGTGACGGAAGTCATACGACTTGCGGAAAAACGGGGGTTGAAGTGTCCATTGGATGAAGATATGACGGATCCCTGGATTGAAGATTTTCTTT
>NZ_FOTY01000001.1:69285-328602 GCF_900114715.1 Salibacterium qingdaonense | reverse complement strand
AGACCATTTGAATTGACAGACGCTTGACTTTCATTCAATTTTCAAAGGGCAGTTTGTATGCCGTCTTTCATAGCGACATACACAAGCATATCAACTCATTTAAGCAGAGTCAATACTTGAATGAGAAACTTTTTAAATGGTGGGCCTGAGTGGACTTGAACCACCGACCTCACGCTTATCAGGCGTGCGCTCTGACCGACTGAGCTACAGGCCCCGGTTTCTGTTTCCGGGCATAAAAAAAGATAATCCCGATTTATTCAGTTGAAGAATAACATGGAGCGGGTGATGGGAATCGAACCCACGACATCAGCTTGGAAGGCTGAGGTTTTACCACTAAACTACACCCGCAGAAAATGGTCGGGAAGACAGGATTCGAACCTGCGACCCCTTGGTCCCAAACCAAGTGCTCTGCCAAGCTGAGCTACTTCCCGTTCTTTGAAAGAATAAGCTGTGAATCTTTCCATCCGCTGTATTCTTATCACCAGTTTTTCATACAGTCTATGTATGATGGATAAAATGGTGCGCCCGAGAGGAGTCGAACCCCTAACCTTCTGATCCGTAGTCAGACGCTCTGTCCAATTGAGCTACGGGCGCTTATGGTGCGGTCGAGAGGACTTGAACCTCCACGGGATAAACTCCCACTAGGCCCTCAACCTAGCGCGTCTGCCGATTCCGCCACGACCGCGGATATTATGAATAAAATGGTGCGGGCGGAGGGACTTGAACCCTCACGTCATAGACACTAGATCCTAAATCTAGCGCGTCTGCCGATTCCGCCACACCCGCATAGATGGCTGGGCTAGCTGGATTCGAACCAGCGCATCACGGAATCAAAATCCGATGCCTTACCGCTTGGCTATAGCCCAATTTTATTTGGATTTTTAAAATGGCGGGCCTGACGGGAATCGAACCCGCGATCTCCTGCGTGACAGGCAGGCATGTTAACCGCTACACCACAGGCCCTTTTTGAAAAGAATAAGCTGCGAATCTCTTCGTCAACTGCGTTCGTGTCGTCAGGTCATGTACTGAGGTACATTCCCTCCTCCACTCTCTTGTTTCCTCGACTTTCCTGCTTCTTCTTTCCAAAGGCAGGGAAGTTAAACGCTTTGTTGTTTATTTATTTGAAGACCATTTATTTTAAAATGGTGGAGGGTGACGGGATCGAACCGCCGACCTCCTGCTTGTAAGGCAGATGCTCTCCCAGCTGAGCTAACCCTCCGTGGTGACCCGTACGGGATTCGAACCCGTGTTACTGCCGTGAAAGGGCAGTGTCTTAACCACTTGACCAACGGGCCGTTGTAGATGGCGGAGAAGGAGGGATTTGAACCCTCGCGCCGCTTTCGCGACCTGCACCCTTAGCAGGGGTGTCCCTTCAGCCACTTGGGTACTTCTCCGTGGCTCCACAGGCAGGATTCGAACCTGCGACCGATCGGTTAACAGCCGATAGCTCTACCACTGAGCTACTGTGGAATGTTTTAAATGCGCTGTGTTCAGCGACAAGATTCATTGTATCGAATCCATTATGTAATGTCAATGAGTTGTTTTTAATCGTTTTTTAATCGATTTTCTGCCAAATTCATTGACTGATGCGCTCCTGTGTGAAGCGACTTTTATAATATAACACGGGGTTTTAAAATTGGTCAAGGGATTCATTTATTTTTTTTAACATACCTCCACAGCGGCCGCATACGAACTTTTCCGTATTCACTCTGCGCCTCCGCTCAAAGGCTGCACCACAGGAGGAACACTCATAATAGTGAATAGTGCGGGACTGATTTTTCTGATCCGGCATCGAAGTGCAGTGTCTTGCTCCGCCGACTTTTTCAAGCATTATTTTAAAGTCTTTGTCCTTATGCCGGTATCCTTTTCCTTCTATATGAAGATGATAATGACACAGTTCATGCTTAATGATGGCTTTTAGTTCCTGTTCTCCAAACCGTTCATAGTGTTTCGGATTTAATTCTATATGGTGGGTGCCGAGCATGTAGCGTCCGCCGGTCGTTCGAAGTCTGTTGTTAAAAACGGCTTGATGCCTGAAAGGACGCTGGAAGAATGCAATCGATAGTTCTTCTGTCAGCTGCTGTAATTCCGACTGATTCATATCCTGCCTCTCTTTCCTGTCAATGTTGACAAACCCTCGCTCATATATATAAGACCAGTAATACTTTTCTTATTTTACGTGCCTGGGAGGGGTTCTGCAATGCCTGCGTGGTTTATGAAACAGATGAAAAAGGCTTTTCTTGAAAAAAACAGGCGCGAAGTCCGCATCCTGAATCAGTGTTGGTTTGATTATCTATGGAAACAAAAAAGCACAGCGGGAGACAATAGAAATTACTGATTGCTCCCGCTGTGTTCTCCTTTTACGCTTCGGTCTGTTTATCGGGCTGGATCATTGTGAGAGCAATCCGGCCTTTTTTCTGGTCGATCTCTTCCACCCAAACCGTTACGACGTCCCCAACCGAGACTTCTTCCATCGGGTGTTTGATGAAACGGGAGGCCAGTTTTGAAATGTGGACGAGACCGTCCTGTTTCACCCCTATATCCACAAAAGCACCAAAATCCACTACGTTCCGCACTGTTCCCTGCAGCTCCATTCCCCTGGCAAGGTCATCCATGGTCATAACGCTTTTCTTCAAAATTGGTGCCGCTAATTGGTCACGCGGATCACGGTTCGGGCGTTTCAGATCTTCTATAATATCCTGAAGAGTCGGCAGCCCCGCATTCAATTTTTCCGCTGCTTCCCGCACATCCAGGTGATCCAGCTTTTCCTTCATATCAGCTGATCCAGCATCTTTGGCATCTGCATCTATCTGTTCGAGCAGCTGCCAGGCTGTACTGTAACTCTCCGGATGGATAGCTGTCCGGTCGAGAGGTTCCGCACCACCTTGAATCCGTAGAAAACCGGCAGCCTGTTCAAATGTCTTCGCTCCCAGCCGCGGCACCTTTTGCAGCTCTCTACGGTTTGTAAACGAACCTTTCTCATCTCTTGCCAGAATGATATTATCCGCCACCGCTTTGGACAAGCCGGATACATACTGCAAAAGGCTGGACGACGCACTGTTCACATCGACTCCGACCTGGTTGACGGCTGTTTCCACCACGAATTTCAAAGATTCCTGCAGCCTGCTTTGGGAGACATCATGCTGGTACTGACCGACTCCAACAGACTGTGGGTCAATCTTCACAAGCTCCGCCAGCGGATCCTGCACCCGTCTTGCAATCGACACCGCACTGCGCTCTTCCACTTCAAGTTCCGGAAACTCCTCACGTGCAAGCGGTGATGCCGAATAAACACTGGCTCCGGCTTCATTGACGATGAGATAGGACACATCCGCCTCAAGATCCGGAATGACATCGGCAATAAATTGTTCTGTTTCGCGCGAAGCCGTACCGTTGCCTACTACAATGATTTCTATCCCGTAACGTTTTACAAGTTCCTGTACTTTGGCTTTCGCTTTCTGCACTTCGTTTTTTGGTGGAACCGGATAAATAACGCCCACCTCCATCATCCTGCCTGTTTCATTGACCACCGCCAGTTTACAGCCGGTCCGGTAAGCCGGGTCGACACCGAGAACGACTTTCCCTTTTAAAGGCGGCTGGAGCAGGAGATTTTTCAGGTTTTCTGAAAAAATATGAATGGCCTGTTCCTCTGCTTCATCTGTTAATTCCTTGCGGAGTTCACGTTCGATGGCAGGCGCAATCAAACGTTTATACGCATCTTCATAGGCATCTTTAAGATAAGGCACGGCAGGTGACCCAAAACGCTGAATCACATGCTTTTCCAGGAATGAAAAAACCGGATCTTCTGTCATCTGAAGTGATACTTTCAGAATATCTTCCTTCTCTCCGCGGTTCATGGCAAGTACGCGGTGCGATGGAACCTTGCGTATTGGTTCTTCATACTCGTAATACATTTCATAAGTACCCTGCTCATCTTCGGCTTTTGCTTTTTTTACTGCGGCGATACGGCCCTGCCGGGAGGTAAGCTCCCGTATTTTCTTCCGGACTTCTGCGTCATCGGATATCCATTCCGCAATGATATCACGGGCTCCCTGCAATGCTTCTTCGGCAGAGGGCACTTCCTGTTCCGGCGAGATAAACGCCGCAGCTTCAACAGTAATATCCCCTTCCCGCGGCTGCGAAAATATGTATTCAGCAAGAGGCTCCAGCCCTTTTTCTTTTGCTTTTACCGCTCTTGTTCTCCGTTTTTGGCGGTACGGTCTGTAGAGATCTTCCACCTCCTGCAGTTTTGCTGATGCTTCAATGGCATTTTGCAGATCTTCTGTTAATTTGCCTTGTTCATCAATCAGACGGAGCACTTCCTGTTTACGGTCACTCAGCTGTCTGCCGTACTGCCACGCTCCCTGGACGTCGCGAATCTGTATTTCATCGGCACCGCCACTCTGTTCTTTCCGGTAGCGGGCAATAAACGGCACCGTATTGCCTTCTTCAAGAAGCTCGATAATGTTTTGCACCGCATCTCTGCGAAGTTTCACATCATTTGTGATATGTTCCAGTAGAACATTCTGGGTTTCTTCCGACATGGTCATGTATTTGCTGCCCCTTTCTTTCCCTGCCATTTCTCTCTTTTATATCATAACATGAATGATTTACGTTAACTCTTCATAAAAAAAGAGCCGCACCAGGGCGGGCTCTCCTCATATAATATGTCCTATGACAACGGTAGTATCATCGTTTTGCTGCTGTGCCTTTTCCGAGAAATACTGAATGGATTCCCAGGGGGAGGTGGAGTGTTTCATAGTTTCCCGTTCGGACTTTGACATAGTGATGCCGTCAGAATGCATGACAAAATGACTCCCCTGCTCAATCGGGTACTTTTGTATCCGGTAATTACATGAACGGCCGGAAAGGTATCCCGGGGCCGGCATCGGGCGTTTTAATCCTCTGTCTTCGGAAAACAGATATGTTTCCACGTTCCCGATGTTTCCATAAATAATCTCACCAGCGTCAAAATCGGCTTTTAATATTGTCATAACCACCCCGCGCTCTTGAAAGAGAGCCCGGTTGCACTGCTCCAGTATCGTTTCAATACGGTGGCCGTGGTATTCGCGCACAACCTCCATTGCAATCAACGCGGACCGGTGCGCCGGTGCGCCGCTGCCTAGTCCGTCAGCTAAAGCGCAGAGAAAATACGATGCGGTTTCTATCGTCACATAAGCATCCCCGCAGCACCCAGCTCCCTCTTTTTTTTGCTGGAATGCTGCAATTTCAACCTTTGTATGTGTTGGATTTTCAATCATCATAGGCACTCCGACGGTTCCACTCTGATAGAATCTCGTAATTTCTGCAAAGCTCTGCGCTGCAGACGGGATACGTGCATCTGCGAAATACCAAGCTGCTCTCCCGTCTCTTTTTGACTCAGGTTGTCAAAGTAAGTGCATTGAAGTATTTCTTTTTCCCGGTCTGTAAGTACCGTGAATGCTTTTTCGAGCAGGAGGTGTTGATCGGTTTTTTCATACCCTTCCTCTGTTGAACCGACAAGGTCAAGCAAAGTGACGGCACTGCCTTCCTGATCCGCTTCAATGGAGCGGTCCACCGACAGAGCCTGATAGCTTTTGCCCATCTCCATCGTTTCCAGTACCTCTTCCTCACTTACATCAAGATAGGAGGCGATTTCTTCCACCTGCGGAGAGCGCTGCAGATCACTGGTCAGATCTTCTACGGCCTTCTTAATCCGAGGTCCAAGCTCCTTGATTCTCCTTGGAACATGGACACTCCACGTTTTGTCACGGATAAAGCGTTTAATCTCACCGACTATGGTTGGGACAGCAAATGATTCAAAACTGCGGTTGTAAGAGTCATCAAAACGACGAAGCGCTGCCAGAAGACCAATCATCCCAACCTGGTATAAATCATCGTCATGATCCTGCCCGCGTGAAAATTTACGCGCCAGTGACTGAACCAGCTGCTCAAAGTGCTTCACCAGCTTGGTCTGAACTTCCTCCGTTGGGTTCTCCTGAAACTGGCGTATCCATTCGTAAACTTCTTCATTATCTTGATCATTGCTGCTTTTGTGCATTTGTTTCTGGGATTCCGTTGACATTCTGTTCCCTCCCATCTCCTTGCAGGAACTTCGTCATTACAATGGCGACTCCTTTTTCTCCGTTAATTTCCACTTCATCCATTAAGGAGTCTATCAGAAAGAGCCCCAAACCCCCTTCCCTCATATCTTCAATCGGCTTGGCTGCATCAACCGGACCAAGTCCTTTTTTCATATCCTCCTGATCAAAACTCTGCCCCCGGTCTGCAATGACGATTTCGATTTTATCCCGGTATATATCAAAAATCATTCGGATAAAACCGTCTTCTTCATAAGCATGGTCGACAACGTTCGTGCAGGCTTCAGCCACTGCCACTTTTAAATCTTCAATGTCATCATAGGAATAGCCGGCACGACTTGCTATCCCGGAAACCGTGAGCCTTGCCACACCTACATATTCGGCCCGTGCCGGGAGTTTCATTTCGATGTGGTCCAATACGTTCTTATCCATCACTGGGCTTCCTCCTCTTCTTCGATGTCCATCACTTCATCTAAACCAGTAATAGAAAACAATCGTTTCACGCGTTCATTTAATCCCGTCAGACGGAGTGAACTGCCGTTGCTATTGGCTGATTTAAGCGCACCGATGAAAATTCCGAGTCCGGTGCTGTCGATGTAATCAACCCCCGTTAAATCCACAACTATAACGGCGCCTTCGTTTTCCGTGAGCGGAAGAAGAGATTCACGGAGCTGTGCGGCCGTGTAGGCATCTATTTCTCCACCAACAAACAGCACTGTCTCCCCATCCAGCTCTTCTGTTCGGATATCAAGGTTCATAAAGGTACCTCCTATAATCAAGCAACAAGATGATATTTATATATTTGAACGTTTGCTTAAGACGTAAAAATACAAACACGCCTGTAGTACTCTAGCTGTTTTGTTTCCCGTGTGTTTTCTTATTTAAACCTCTCTTCTCAAAATAACCAGGGAAAAATCATCGCGCAGGCGGAACCCCTGTAACCTTTCCAGCTGGTAAAACACATTATTGACAATCTCCTGCGCGGAAAGATGGCTGTATTCCCGGATCATACGGGTCAATTCTTCTCTTTCAATAAAACCTTCATCCGTCCGGCATTCGGTGACTCCATCGGAAAGAAGGACGATGAAGTCGCCTGCTTCCACTCTTTTATGATATTCCCGAAACCGCGTATCTCTATCCAGACCAAGTACCAGTCCTTTGGCATAAAGATCTTCAAACCGGTCCTCCGCATGATTGTAAAACAGCCCCGGCTCGTGGCCGGCACCTGAATAATAAAAATGATGTACACGCGGATCATAAGACCCATACATCATTGTAATAAACATATTGGAAGCAACATTGCGCTCCACCACTCTGTTAAGATTTTCCAGTAGAGCCCCCGGCTGCAGTCTCTGCTCCGGAAGACTGTCCATGCCGTACTTAATCATCGACATACAAAGTGCAGCCGGCACTCCTTTTCCGATAATGTCGGCAATCGCCACCCCGATGCAGCCATTGTCATCTTTAACAAAGTGATAATAGTCGCCACTCATCTTTGAAGCAGGAACGCTGATCACACCGATATCAAGATCATCTGCCTCAGGTATCTCATCCGGGAGGAATGTCTGCTGCATGTTCGCTGCCACATTAATCTCGGATTCCAGTTCTTTCTGCTTATCTCTTAATATTTGGTGTTCCCGGTATGCCATTCCGTATCCCATCATGATTTCAATTAAAAAATCAAAGGAATCACGTGCTCCCTGCGGAAGATCCGGATAAAACTGCTCCAGGGCTTCAATGTGGAGACTGACTACTTCTTCCGGGGAAATCTGGTTTTCCAGTACTTTTTTGCTGAATTGTTGTGCCTGGTATAATCCTGTTTCGTTCTTTTCCTGCAGATAAGACTGCAGTATATTGATATACTGTTCCTGCATCAAACGGTAAGCATCAGCCAAAACCTAATCCCCCCAACATTAACGAAGCCATTTAATCGTAGTGATTTCTGTTCCTTCCCCGGCGACCGAATCAATATCAAATTCATCCATCAGCCGCTTGACTCCCGGAAGTCCGGCACCCAGTCCGCCTGAGGTGGTGTATCCGTCTTCCATAACTTCCCGGATGCTTTTAATACCGGGACCCTGGTCTTTTGCGACTATTTTCAGCCCGCGTTTGGCTCCTCCGGCTTCTTTTCCTTCAATCCCTTCGAGCACAATTTCTCCTTTTTCGGCATACAGGTAAATGTTTCGGGCAAGTTCTGAGATAGCTGTAGTGATCCTTGCCTGGTCCACGCCTGCAAAACCCAGTTCTTTTGCCAGATTCCGTCCCGCCTGTCTCGCCGAAACGATACCCCATTCACTGTGTACTTCAACGTTGGATTGAACACTCATATTCATGCCTCCAATTCCTGTTGAAGTTTGTCCAGACCCTGCTCAAGATCAAGTGCTGTCGGCACTTCTTCAAGCATGATGCCCATATCAATCAATGTAATGGCAACCCCGGGTTGAATACCGGTAAGTACAACTTTTGCCCCCATTAAATTGGACATTTCCACGACATCACCAAGTACTTTGGCAATGAAAGAATCAATCATATCAACCGATGTCAAATCAATAACCACACCCGCTGATCCTTCCTGGTGGATTTTATTTAGTAGATCTTCCTGGAATTGAAGAGCGGTCTGATCGTCCAGGTCCACCTGGACAGAAATCAGTAAGTATCGTTTCAGTTTTAAAATGGGTATGCGCACGACTTCAACCCCCCGATCTGCATCGTTAGTATTTTCTGTATATTATAGGTTAACAATCTGCCGGTTTGTCCGCTCGAGACCGGATTCAATCCCCTTGCGCAGAGTGCTTTTCGTCGGGAATTTTCCAAGATCAATACCAAGATTGACGATCGTCTGGGCAATTTCCGGACGTATCCCTACAAGAATGCACTCTGCCCCGACGAGCCGTACGGCTTCGGCTGCCTGAATAATATGGTGCGCCACCATTGTATCCACCACCGGAACTCCGGTGATATCTATTAACACCACCTGTGACCGGTGTTCAATGATACCTTCCAGCAGATTCTCCATGATCAGCTTTGCCCGTTCCGTATCGATTGTTCCAATCAGCGGCATAACACTGATATGTTCAAAAACCGGTATTAACGGGGCGGACAATTCCTGGAGCGCCAGTTTCTGAATCTCGAGTGTATGTTCCCAGGAACCGGTATATTCATCCACCATCTGATTCACAATGCTGTCAATCCAATTCTCTGTTTCCTGAAACGTTTCAAAAACTTTGCTGGAAGGTATAGTATTATCAGTCGTCATCAACGAGAGAAGCACACGCCGGAATTGCTGAAGTCCCTTTGTGAAATAACTCAGCGGCCATCCGGAGTGTATCAGACGTTCCGAAAAAGAGCGGAGGTGCTGCCGGCCTTCTTCTTCGTCCATTTCAAGCGTACCGATAATTAAATCAGCAAACTCCTGATTTATATGTGTGAGTACTCTCTGAGGGGAGCTTTTTGTGAATTCATTCTCCTGGATGGTGATCATTTCATTTTTCCACTGTTCTATCACTTCAAAACGGTGGGTGTAGATCATTTCAATGACAGATGACTGCATAGATAAACTCCTCCACTATCCTATTCCGCTGTTTTTACCACACGGGACATCGCATTTTTTTATCGTCATATACTTGTACTTCTATTATTTCATGACTTAGTTCCGTGCGCAAATAAATCCTTCTTTTTTCGACGAAATATTTTATGCAGGGAGGAAAACAAAAAAAACTGCGTGCCTCTTTAGGGCACAACAGTTTTTATGGGTTTCTTTATCAATTTAGAAAAAAGAAATAATGCCGGGGCAGATGGATGTCCCGCCGGGCATCCTGCTCACACTCCGCTCACGAGCCTGTCGTCTACAGAATTTTCCGCTTCTTCTTCGGCAAGAAAGGATTCCGAGGCGATATGCAGATTGATGTTGGCCATTTCAAGGTACCCCTGCTGCATCGATTCCCGATTTCTGCGTTTCCGGCGCTCTCTGAGATAAAATTCCGCAGCCTGATAGATAAAATCGTGACGGTCAGTATCGTCCTCCTCCACGATTCTATCCAGTTCGTTCAGCAGATACTCAGGGAGACTGACTTTGATTTGCTTGGTGCTACTTTGATGCACGCCACATACACCTCCAGCTTACGCCTTACTTCTCTTTTCAGCTAAATTTATAATAGCATTTCACCCTGCCGTTTGCAAAGGTCTTTTGGGCTTCGAGCTTTATCTTCTCAGCTATTTATCCACTACCCTGTATAACAGCGTGGAACCCGGCTGCTGATCATACACGGGATTTCATAGGTGATGGTTCCAATCCTCCGGGCTGCCTCCAGCACGCTGATATGTTCGGAATGCTGACTTCCTATCAACGTCACCTTCGTACCAACCGGCATCCAGGCCGGAAGGCGGATCATCATTTGATCCATGCAGATCCGGCCGACAATAGGTACCCGTTCTCCATTAACGAGAACCTCTCCGCCTTCTGAAGAGTGATACCGGTACCAGCCGTCTGCATATCCAATCGGCACTGTGGCTATCCATTCTTCTGTGCTTGTGGTGTAGGCAGCGCCGTAGCTGATACTCTCCCCCGGCGCCGTCTGTTTTACATGCACAATACGGCTGTGCAGGGAAAAAGCCTCTTTCAGCGGAAAAGGAAGTTCTTCCATGATCTCTTGAGAAGGGGTCAAACCATACATAGATATGCCAAACCGCACCATATTAAAACAATGATCTGGAAAACGAAGAGCAGTGGCACTGTTTCCGCAGTGCACATATGGAAGCGGACCGATGCCTGCATTCAACAGTCCAAGCACTTGAAGAAAACGCCTGTACTGTGCTTCCCAGTACGTTGTGTCCAATTCATCAGCCGTCGCGAAATGGGTGAATACTCCTTCTGCCTGAATTGAGGCGGTCCCGTCCAGAACATGAATGAAAGACAGAATTTCTTCCTCGTCTTTCATGCCGATGCGCCCCATTCCCGTATCCACTTTTATATGCATCAAAAGCGGGGGCTGATCTTTTGATAAATAAGTTTCAGCTGCCTGAAGCCACTCGTTTTGAAACACCGTGATACGGATGCCGTGCTGCTGGGCTGTGCCCGCATCTTCGGGGTTGATACGGCCAAGCACCAGAATGGGAGTCTCGATTCCTGCTTCCCGTAGTTCCAGTGCTTCTTCCAAGAGAGCTGTTCCTAAAAAACGCGCCCCGGCTTCAATCGCTGCTTCCGCGCTTTCCACCGCGCCGTGACCGTATCCATCTGCTTTCACGACAGCCATGACATTCATCGGCTGGTTAAACAATTTCGTCACTTCGTCTACATTGTATTTTATATTTTCAAGATTTATTTCCGCCCACGTGTCGCGGTAGGAAGTTTTTTTAAAAGTCATGCTGAAATCGTCCCCTGTTATATGTTTTACCGGATACACCTACTATGATTATTATAGCGAGCATTAAATCTGTCAATTCGCGGTCACGCGTTATATCAAAGGGGCTGGAACAAAATCTGTAAATGAAGAAGGCCCCCACTATTGTGAGGGTTCTGCACAAAATCCGAAACTGTATTGTTCCAAGCGGATATACTGTATTTCCCTGTTATTTAACAGCCTGCGCGGGTTCTGTCATGGAACGGGCCACGGCTGCCATTTCTTCTCCTGTCAAATGATTGGAAGCAATCAGAAACTCCACGCCATCGCTGTTCCAGACCAGTGAATCTTCCGTTCTTGCTCCGACAGCTGTATTCAGGTTCACTGGTTCTCCCTCACCCATATTAATATCTGTCGTTACCGCTTCGGCAGCGGCAGCTGTCTCCACAATGGTGAAAGGTTTGTCGCCTCCATACGTCAAAACAATTCTTTTACCGCTGTCTGTTACGGATTCTTCCTTGTCTTCCAACACTGCACCCTGCGGCTCAAATGTCGGATAAACGACCTCAAACGACTCCCGGCTGCTCTGCTCTTTTTGATCCTCTTTTTCTTTTTCTTCAGCCGCAGCCGGTACTTCCATATTCGCAGCCGTCATGTTCCGCTCCGTCTCGAAATCACTTTGTTCAAACTCCGCGTTTTCTTCAAAATCTGAGAAGTCCACTGCTACCAGTTCTTTGTAATCTGCATCATAAATTTTAACCGATCGCGGGGCAAGTGTCTTCGTATCCAGCACAATCTCCTGATGGTGCAGGTTTTTATTCTGATAATTCGTCTTCGTTTCGAAAACATAGGTGTCTTCGTGGATGGAAAATGTCCGCTCTGCATCCATTAAAATATCGGAGATCAGAGACTCGTACAAATACACCTGGCTGTTGTTGTTCGGCCAGTCACTTTGGAAACGGAAGCTTTTATTAAGCGACGGTGTAAGCACAAATACCCCGTCATCATTACGAATAATCATCTGATTCTGCTCTTCGTTTTCATTCTGGAGATCCACTTTATAATATTTGTTCTGCTCATTCTGCATGTACGAAACGCCGACGTCATACGTTCTCGGCTCATCACCTGTTTCAAGTGTCATGGACGCCTCTGTCTTATAACCACTCATGTCCTGCAGCTTCCGGTCCAGATCCTGCATGACTTCTTCCTGTGATTTTTCGCCGCAGGCTGCAAGCAGCATTGTCAGAAGCAGCAGGAAAAAGCCTGCATACGTTAATCTTCGCACAATAGCATGTCTCCTTTGTCTGCAAAATAACGACAAAGGAGGGAACCTTCCTTACAAAGAGGAAATAATAGAACGAAATGCCGGCGGCAGGTAAGAAATGATATCGGTTGATGCCATGGCATAGGAGTCAAATTCATGTTGAACAGCGAGATCTGCTGCCAGGCCGTGGAGGTACACAGCATTACTCACGGCCGGCTGTATCTCCTGCGCTTTGAGGATCATCCCAAGAATCATGCCCGTCAGGATGTCGCCTGTACCGCCTCTTGCAAGCGCCTCATTGCCCGTCGTATTAATAGTCTGCGTGCCGTCTGGCATGGTAACGAGCGTATGAGGGCCCTTCAGGACAATACAGCAGTTGTAACGGACAGCGGTCTCTCTGGAGAGGCTGAAGCGTCTTTGGGTTACCTCCCCGACAGAAACGCCGGCAAGCCGCGCCATTTCTCCCGGATGGGGTGTCAAGACAACCGGCTGGCGGCGCTGCTGCAATGCTTCGATGTGTTCCGGCAGAAAATACAACGCGTCCGCGTCAAGCAAAAGCGTTCCCTCTGCTTGTTCCACCAATTGTTTCACAAGCACTTCAGCCCCTTTTCCCCGGCCCATCCCGGGGCCGGCCGCCACTGCATCATAAGCATCTGCAGATAAGTCGTCCGTCTGGACCTCGCGAGAGAAATATCCATTCTCTTCCTGGAGCGGGAGCATCATCACTTCCGGCGGAGCTCCTGCCGGCACAGCAGCGGCCGAAGAAGGGAAAGCCGCTGTCAAAAGTCCGGCACCACTATAGAGGCAGGCCTTCGATGCCATCTGAATGGCTCCCGGCATTGCCGCTGACCCACCAATAAGCAGGCCTCTTCCGTGATCCCCTTTATGAGCATCCCCCGACCGTCTTTCAAGCGTCCCAGCTGCATCCTGCCCCGTCCAAAGCTGCTTTTTTTCTCTCTCTTTCCTAAGAGCTTTGCCCGGCAGTCCAATATCAACTGCCTCAACCTCCCCGTAAAAGCGCGAGGCCGGCTGCAGATAGGCACTGATTTTCGGGCACTGCAGGGTGATGGTGACATCAGCCTGTACGGCTGTTTCCGGTACAGGATCTTCTCCGGAAGGAACACCGCTTGGAATATCCACCGCAGCGACTGTCCCCTCTGCTTTCTTCAATACGTCAGCAGCTTCCTTGAATGGCTGCCGCAGTTCACCCTTTACGCCGGTGCCGAGCATAGCATCGACAATAAGGGTATACTCCTTCCGGATCCGCTCTGATTTCTTTTCGGACCAGTACTCCCATGTAAAACCACATCGTTCGTACAGATCTTTGTGGTACAATGCCGCTCCCTGAAAAGCATCAGCATCGGATAAGAGCAGGGTATCCACGTTCCATCCCTTTTCCTGCAGCACTCTTGCCAGCACAAAACCGTCTCCGCCATTATTGCCCTTGCCGATGAGAACCGCCGTTTTCATGCCGGCGGCAGGCGCACTCTTTTTTTCGAGAGCATGCGCCGCTTGCCGTCCGGCGTTTTCCATCAACAGCTCTTCTTTCATCCCTAAGTCATCCATGGCATGACGATCCATTTCTCTCATTTCTTCACCTGTGACCACCTGCATGTCAGGTCCCTCCCAACCGCACTTTATTTCTATGAGACAACCTCACGGGTTATGCAAACAAGCCGTCTCTTCCTTCGAGAACCACCTGGGCGGCGGCATAATCTCTGCTGTGCGTAATAGACACATGAGCATAGTCTTCCATTCCCGCATGAATACAGGGTTTCCCCCGACCGTCCGGAAGGACCTCTATATCCTGAAAACCAAAACATCCTGAAATGCCGGTTCCCGCCGCTTTGACAAATGCCTCTTTGGCAGCGAAACGTCCGGCTGCGAATTCGATTCTGCGCCAGCCTTCGCAGCTGTTCATCCGCTCCCGTTCGGCAGGTGTCAGAATGCGGACTTCAAAGCGTTCTGATTTATCCATAAGACGCTTGATCCGCTCCATTTCCACAATGTCCATACCGATTCCTTTTATCATTGTTGATCCTCCATCGCCGCTGTTCTTTATTCGCCCCGCCCCTTCCTCCTGTGCTAAAATAAAAAACGCACCGCCATTTTGGCTGAAAAGGAGTGGCTGTATGTTCATCCGGAATGAAACTTTTTATTCTTTCCGTAAAAACTATCCCGTCATTACATGCCTGACTGCTATACATCTCATTTTGTTTCTATGGATCAATCTTTCTATCATAACCGGCGGCCTGATTCCATTTGGCGGCTGGATACTGCAGAACGGCGCAGGTTCCACCGGTGCCATAAGATTTAACGGCGAATACTGGCGGCTCTTTACTCCTATTTTCCTGCACCGGGGTATCGAGCACGTTCTGTTTAATTCGATTTCCCTGATTCTGTTTGGTCCGGCGCTGGAGAGAATGCTCGGCAAAGTGAAATTCATCAGCGTCTATCTTTCGACCGGCATCATCGCCAATATTGCCACGACTCTTTTGACCGGTTTCTCGTATTCCCATATCGGAGCATCGGGGGCAATTTTCGGTCTGTTCGGCATTTATCTCTATATGGTATTGTACCGCAAAGATTTAATTGATGCCATGAACGCCCGGATTATCATGGTCATTACGGTACTCGGCGTTGTGATGACCTTTTTAAGCCCGAACATTAATGTTCTCGGCCACCTATTCGGTTTGATTGCCGGAGCCGCCCTTGCCCCGCCGTTCTTAATAAAAGCAAGGCCGTTCAACGTGATGCAGGTGCGGCGCAGAGTTCCCGGTGATAATGAGGTCGGCTTCAACCCCGACCGCTGGAAGAAACGGCGTATCCTGAACGGCCGCAAAGCATCACGCATTTTGGGATGGATTTTTGCCGCTCTCGTCATCATCGGTATCCTTTCAACTCTTTTCTAACAGAATTAAAAACAGGAGCTTCTCTTTTCATCAGGGAAGCTCCTGTTTTTTTGTGTCCCGGCATGCCTGTTGATGTACCATATAAAGGAATGGGGAGGGGTCTATGAGGAGGGTGCATCTGTGATCAAAGCATGTATCTCCCTTTCTTTTTCGTTGGACGGAGCCGTCTGCCCGACTCCAGCAGGAGAAGCGTCAGCCGAAGATCACCGGGGGCTCACACGATGGGAGTCAGATCGGCGTTGGCACAGGACGTGCCGAACTTAGCCGATCCTCCTTTACCACGATATAGCTGAGGCGACGCCTGCGGAAAGCGGGCAGGAAAGGTGGAGTCCAACGAAACACTTCCTATATTTGCATAATCAACAGCCGTGGTGTCCCGGGTTTATTCAATAAAGTTGGGAGCTTCCGGAATAGCAACCGGTTCCTCCACAGGATAGCCGCCGCTGTTTTCCGGAGTAATGCCTTGAAACCGTACCTGCTCGTAACCAAAGTCTGCAGCTGTAAACAGAATCGATTCAATCATCCAGCGGAGGTTCGCAGCCTCCCCGATACTGCTCTCTTCAGAGAAAACGACTTCGGCTGTCCCGCTTTCTCCTCCAGCCGATTCAATTGAAGCCTCTTCCGGGATGGAAGGCCCGACCGGACTGTTTTCCGGTACGCTTTTCATCTGTTCGAGCGTTTCCTTCAGGGTGAACAATTCTCCGTTTTCATGACTGTTGGCCATGCCGGCCGCCTGCTGGCTGACGAGAAATTGATCGTTTGTTTCACTAGTGTATATATAATAACCACGGTTATTTTCTTTCTGCCGGTAGTTTTCCACGATGCCGTAATTACCAAGATCCACCCCGGCCCGGCCGTCATCAGTCAAGAGGACCTGGTTTTCCTCGGTGTAGCGCAGAGTTTCATCCAAACTTTTCACAATCATTTCACTTTGCGTGCTTCCTGCAGGCGTTTCAGCATCTGAGAAATCAGCTTCCAGCAGACTGTTATCCCCACCGTCAATCCAGTCCACATTTTCAAATGACGAGGCAGCCAGACCGACCCGGCCTGGATTCCATGCCTCATTTTTCTCCTCCATCAGCGCAGCTTTGTTATCGGCTGAGGCTGTGAAGGTTACCGGCACGACAAGCTCAGCTTCAGGATCCGGTACTGCTATTGTAGCAACCGTCTGCGCCCCCTCAATCTGTGCTTCTGTCAGTGCTCCTGTATACTGATCATACGTCAGGTTTGATTCTCCGGTATTCACGGCAGGTTCTTTTTCTACTTCCGGCTGCTGCGGCTGCTCGTTGGAGTCCGCCGGCCCCTCTTCTCTCCCCGTGTTATGATCTGAGCTTGAGTCCGAAGCACGCGGAGCATCTGAACTCTCCGACGACTCTTCCTGGATGTTTGTTTCCGCACTTTCTTCAGGGGGAGAACTATTCTCTGTGGAAGATCCGGACTGGTTATTCAACGTCATCATATTAGGTATCAATACGAGCAGGAGAATCAAGGCCGCAGCTGCGGAAAAAGCAGGCATCACCCATTTCCCCGCCGGTTTTTGTTTTGAAGTCCGTGAGCGCTGTACAATATTTTGATAAATGTCTTCTTTCGGCCGTTTGTCTTTTACCTGCGGCAGTTGTTCAAGCGACTGCTCGATCCTTTCTTCTGAAACGTGGTCATCTTTCTTCACTGTCCCGCCCTCCTTTCTGACATCCGGTCTGTGCGGCCGAGCACATCCTGGAGTTTTTTTACTGCCCGGTGCTGGGTCGTTTTCACTTTACTTTCCGACCAGCCGAGCACTTCCGCCGTTTCTTTGATAGAAAGCGAGTCCATATAGCGCAGTACCAGCACCTGACGCTGATCAGGCGTGATATGTTCCATACCGTCAAATACTTCCCGCGCGTCTTCCCGGGCGGATACCACCTCTTCAGGGAGAGGGGCTGGATCCCGCACTTCCTCCTTGGTAAGTGGTCCAAGCATTCCGAGCCACTTGCGTTTTTTGCGGTTCTGCTTTCGTATCCAGTCAATTCCTACATGCCGGGCGATGGAATAGAGCCATGTTTTTTCTGTGCTTTTTCCTTCAAACGAATCAAAGGAATGGAACACTTTAATGTATACTTCCTGCACCAGTTCTTCCGCCGTTTCCTTGTCCCGTACCATATAGAATAAATATTGAAAGAGAGCGTGGTGATAGGTTTCATATAACCGTTCAAATTCCTCTTTCACGTGTAACACTCCCGTATCTTTAGTCGTTCATTACGTTTTTAAAGTTACAAAAAAAGAAAGACAGCCGTCTCTTTATTAGATAAAAACCCATATCCAGTAAATGGCTGCATATAACACAATAAAAGCAAGAAGTGCTCCTGCTACTTGTTTGTTCGTTTTTTTACGCATAATACCACCTGCCGTTTGGACTTAACGGACCCTATTATATCACGTTTTTGTGTGATGGTAGATTCTAAAAGAGTGAAAAAATATGGGAAACGGAACAGGAGAAAAGGCCTTTGACATTCCTTTTTACTTTTTCTACACTTTCTGTAACTGTTTCTTTGTACATAACGACTATGAAGTAGACAGACATACAAAGAAGAAAGAAAGGAATGGTATAGACATGAACCGAGGATTATTATTATTTGTTACTGCTGCGCTCACATTGGGTATTCTTGCCGCCTGCGGCCAAGGGGATCAAAATGGACAGAGCAGTTCAGGAGATAACACACAAACGGAAGAAAATATGCAGGAAGAGCCTGCTTCCGATGAAGGTTCGGCCTCAGAAGATACCGACAATCAAACCGATGGAGAAAACAGTGACGGTCAGACAGACGAGAGCTCAAATGAAGAAAATACAGAAGTAGAGCAGGAAGATACGGTGGATACCGGGGAATCCGAAGATACAGTTACTGAAACAGTTACGTTGTATTTTTCCGATAATCAGCTGCTCGAAAAATATACGGAAGAACAAGAAGTGGAAGCTTCCTCTGAAGAAGCTCTGCCGGCTGCAGCACTACAGGCCTGGATTGACGGACCCAACTCCGACCAGCTTGCATCCCACTTCCCTGAAGACAGCAGTGTTGAAGTTCAATCTGTAGAAGGTGTGGACGGCACAGCAGAAGTATCATTCTCCAGTTCTTTCCTTGATATCAATGCCGGATCAAGCGCAGAAATGGCGATTACTGAACAGATCGCCCTTATCATGCAGGAATTCGGATATGACCAGACAAAAATTCTGGTTGACGGAGAAGAAGAAGCCTCGCTTTTCGGACACATGGATGCTGCGCAGCCATTTTCAGCTGAGAACGGTGATGAATACAGTCCGGTTGAATAAACACTTATATCCCACATGGTCCCGCCGGGTATCCGGCGGGTTTTTTGTATGATGAACGGTGCATCACCCTTCATTCGAGTAAACACGCTGAATGTGGTAAACTGAAGAAACCATACACTACGGATAAAAGGGGATGATACGACACAATGACAGATGTCCATACCTTTTCGCGCAGGGAAGAAATTGCAAACGCGGCCACGCACGCTGTTGGAATCGCCTTAAGTATCGCTGCCACGACACTCCTTATTATCTTTGCCGCCATGCAGGCTACCGCTTTTCACATTGTCAGCGTCTCGATTTACGGAGGGACGATGCTTTTGCTATACGTCTCCTCCACCCTTTTGCACAGTTTCCGCGATGGAAAAACGAAAGACCTCTTCGAGATATTTGATCATGCTTCCATTTATCTGTTTATCGCCGGCACTTATACTCCATTTCTATTTCATGCGCTGGACGGCGTATTAAGCTGGACACTTTTTGGAGTTGTGTGGGGAATCGCCCTTTTCGGCGCCTGTTTCAAAGCCTTTTTTGTGAAAAAATTTGTAGTGATTTCCACGCTGTTTTATGTAGCAATGGGCTGGATTATTGTTGTGGCATGGCAGCCGCTCACCGATTCCCTTGCCGCCGGAGGTACGGCATTTCTGGTCGGAGGAGGCCTCCTATATACAGTCGGAACCATTTTCTATGTGTGGAGACACTTCCCTTATCATCATGCCGTCTGGCACGTGTTTGTCCTCGGAGGTACGGTACTGCATTTTTTCGCCGTGCTCCTCTACGTCCTTCCCCTTTCTTAAACGAACTGCTCAAACGTAAAAAAAGGATGCCCCGTCATTTTTGGGACATCCTTTTATATTTATTTTGTTACAAACATCTGCGTCCAGTAATCACCGTAGCTGCCGCCTTGGGCATGGCCGACACCGATGTGGGTGAAGTCTTCGTTCATGATGTTTTCACGATGGCCTTCTGAATTCATCCAGCCTTCCACGACCTGCTCCGGTGAACGCTGGCCGGCTGCGATGTTTTCGCCGGCGCCGCGGTAATCAATATTGTAGGAATCCATCATGTCAAACGGGCTGCCGTAATTCGGGCTGTTATGGGAGAAATACCCTGCATCACGCATATCCTTTGACTTATCCCGGGCAACATCCGACAATTCACTGTATGACTTAAGGGGGGCAAGGCCGGCTTTTTCTCTCTCCTGGTTGGTCAGTTCAATAACCTGCTGTTCGAATTCACTTTCGTTTTCCACGTCCGCTGTGTTCTGCTGCTTTTCTGCTTGTTTTTTTGAAGCATTTTCTTCGGCAGCTTCCTGTTCAGGAGTTGACTCCAATGCCTTGTCTTCTGGAACGTTACTGCTTTCATCTGTTTTACTTTCCTGCTGTCCGGCCTCAGATTCCTGCTGCTGCTCTTGGCCACTGTCTTTTTCCTGCTGCGGCATTTCCACTTGGTACTGACCGCCGTTTTCCGCAAAGAACTTTTCCAGAGACACATTAAGGTTGCTGCCTTCTTCTGAAAATGTATCTCCCTTTTCCACGGTTATGCAGTCCTGTGCCTGCGCAGCTGCCGGAAACATAAGTACGACAGCCGAAGCAATGATGATTTTTTTCATGCTGAACACCTCCAGCTGTTATTATGAGCATATCTCTTTATCTATGAAAGGGGGTCGGAATTTTATGGCAATCACTGCACTGCGTTTCCGACAATCTTTCTGCCTTCTTTTTTTCTATAAATTGGTTTTATTCATCAAACTTTGTCCTCTTTTCTCTCCAATCACATACGAAAGACTCTGACTTCACCAGCACCATTGTCCGTTTTACTACCTACAAATTCTAATAGAATCGTAAACAAACGTAATAAAAATGAAAAGTAATATCTTAAAGGGAAAAAACAATGTTTTAATGAGGAGAAAAGAGGGTAAAACCTGCGTGTCGTTTTGTATACATAACTTTTCAGAACAGGAGCTAGATAGTATGGAGAACCGTAATATAACATTCAATAAAATCGGTTTAGATATCGCAGAACATGCCCAGGAACTGAAACAGCAGATACAGGCAGTCAAGCAGCCGGTTAATCGATTTGATTTCTCGCGCCATGATGAATATTTTCTGACTTTGATTGATGAATTGTTTCAGACGATGGGAAAAGGCATAACAGAAGACCACCCCGAGTCTTCCGTTCTAAAAGGAAACATCCGCTCCTGGGGGGAAAAGGCAGCCGACTACTGCCTGAAAAAAGAAATTACCCTCGGAACAGCACTGACAATTATTCCGCAGATACGGGAAGTTCTCACGAGCACTATCGAACGCGGATGCCTGGAGTTTGAATTGTCTCTGCATGACTCTTTTGTTATCTACAGCACCTTTGAAACGCTGCTTGATAACGCAGCGCACGCCTTCAGCCATACCTTTGTCAACCATCATATCACAGCACTTGAACGGGCCAAGCAGGAGATGCAGGAGATCTCCGTCCCCGTTGTGCCTATTACACAGGGGACCGCCGTCCTCCCTCTTATCGGAGATATGGATGATGAACGCTCCGAGTTTCTGCAGGAGCGGACGCTGGAGCATGCCACGGAACTGGAGCTGTCCTATCTAATTATTGATTTATCCGGTATCAATACTATCAACACCTGGTTTGCCCAGCACCTTAATCAGCTCATCGAAGCACTCCAGCTCCTCGGTATTGATACCGGTATTTCCGGAATGCGCCCGGAACTTTCCCAGACGATTGTACACCTGGGTATCAATTTCAAACACGTGGCGAAGTATTTAACACTTGAACAGGCCCTGCAGCAGCATACTGCCCACTTCAGCTTGTAAAACGGGCGGAAAAGACGCTGGAACAGACAGATATAAATCAGATAATAATCCGAACAATGCTCTGGAATGTTCTCTCACGTATTCATTCAGCATCGTTCGGATTTTTTACCGGGGAAAGGCCTTTAACATGCGGCTGTGCTCGATACCGGTGATCCATCATGAAGGGTCAGGTGCCATCTGTGATTCATCTGTTGACATAGACTGCTTCATTCTATCTTCTTCCGTTTTTCCTTTACCTGACATTATGCAAGCTCTGCTTTTTCTCTCCCCTCATCTATTGTTTCGATTCAGGAAATCCTTTATGATAAAGGGGTTGAATGATTTACGTAGAAAGGAACAATTCATGAGTACACTACACGAGGAAATTACCTCCCGCAAAACGTTTGCGATCATTTCCCATCCGGACGCCGGAAAAACCACATTAACCGAAAAACTCCTGTATTTCGGTGGTGCCATCCGGGAAGCCGGTTCCGTAAAAGGGAAGAAAAATACGAAACAGGCGACGAGCGACTGGATGGAAATCGAAAGACAGCGCGGAATTTCTGTCACCAGCTCTGTGTTGGAATTCGACTATAACGGCCATCACATCAATATCCTTGACACACCGGGCCACGAAGATTTCAGCGAAGACACGTACCGTACGCTGACCGCAGCTGACTCGGCGACGATGCTGATTGATGCCGCCAAAGGGGTGGAAGCCCAAACCGAAAAGCTTTTCAAGGTATGCAGCATGCGCGGCATTCCTATTTTCACGTTTATCAACAAAATGGACCGTGAAGTCCGTGAACCATTTGAAGTGATGGAAGAAATGGAAAACGTTCTCGGCATCCGCTCCTATCCGATGAACTGGCCGATCGGCATGGGCCAGAATTTCTTCGGCATCTATGACCGTCATGCCAGGAAAGTGGAGCTGTTTAATCCCGACAATCCATCGGATGTAGAAGTGAGACAGATATCCGGTCCGGAAGATCCATTGCTCGACGAACTCGTTGAACCTTCGTTCCTTTCCCAGTTCCGTGAAGAAATGGAACTGCTTGATGTGGCAGGAGATCCCTATGATGAAGATAAAATCTTCCGCGGTGAACTGACACCGGTGTTTTTTGGCAGTGCTGTCTCCAACTTCGGCGTGCAGAATTTTCTCGAACATTTCCTATACTTCGCGCCTTCTCCCGTCGGCCGGGAAAGTGATCAGGGATTTGTAGAACCGGTGCAGGATCTGTTCTCAGGCTTTATCTTCAAAATCCAGGCGAACATGAATCCAAAACACCGGGACCGCATCGCTTTTATGAGGATTACTTCCGGAAAGTACACCCAGGGCATGACCGTCAATCATTCCCGGCTGAACAAAACAATGCGGCTCGCCCAGCCGACACAGTTTCTGGCACAGGACCGGAGCATTGTCGAAGAGGCTTATGCCGGAGACATTATCGGATTGTTCGATCCAGGCACATTCCGGATCGGAGATACGCTCGCAGGCAAAGGGAATTTCCAGTTTGCTGAAATGCCCCATTTCTCGCCGGAGCAGTTCGCTGCTGTCAGCGTGAAGGATGCCATGAAGCATAAGTCGTTTGAAAAGGGTATTCAGCAGTTGACCGAAGAGGGATTAATGCAGTTGTTCCAGACGTACAACCGCTATCCGGAACAACAGATTATCGGAGTCGTCGGCGGGCTTCAGTTTGAAGTGCTGGAACACCGGCTGAAAAACGAATACAACTCCGATATTCATCTCGAACATCTCCCCCTTACCATTGCCCGCTGGGTAACCGGAGACGAAAAGGAACTCGACACGTTCCGTAAAAAACAGCGGAATCTCGCCATAGACCGGGATAATAAGCTGGTCGCCCTGTTCGAAAACGAATTCCAAATGAATATGGCCAAAGACAAGTATCCGAATCTCGTCTTTCACGAAAACTCATTTACTGGATAAAAACAGCGGAGGAATAAACCCCTCCGCTGTTTTTTTACGTTTATTAAGAGCTGTTGTGCCTTACCTGAAAAGCTGTTATAAGTGCTGTATTGTCCTTGCGTTAAGCTTACATTCCCGCGAGCAATATATAATTCAACAAAAACAAACCGGATATCACGTACATGATCGGTGATACAGCTTTCGGGCGGCCTAGTGCAAGTTTAAGCAGCGGATAGGCGATAAAACCAAAAGCAATTCCATCGGCAATGGAGGACGTCAGGGGAATCAAGCCGATAACCAGATAAGCCGGAAACCATTCGGACATATCATTAAACGTGATGTGGCGGATCTCCTGCACCATCAATCCACCGACAATAATGAGTACCGGCGCGATGGCCGCTTCCGGAATACTTGTGAACAGCGGCGTGAAAAACAGCGACAACGCAAATAATACCCCTGTCACAATCGCTGTCACGCCGGTCCGTCCTCCTTCTGAAATACCAGAGGCACTCTCCACCGTTGGAATGGTCGGAGACGTTCCAAGAAACCCCGAGGACAATGCAGAAACGGCAGATGCCTGATAAGACCTTGAAAATTTATTTTTGTCGGGAAGCATGCCCTGCAGCAGTCCCATGCTTTCAAACATTATAATAATCGTTAACGAAAAAACCGATAGCAGAAAAGGAAGCTCCAGCACTGCGCTGAAATCAAGCGAACGCCACATCGATTCATAACCTGAAAACGAAAGAGACGTCCCGGACTGCTCTCCTTCCAGACCAACAAGCCACCCTGTGCCACTCGTTACAGCCATACCGATCAAAAAGCTGCCTTTCACCCCGCGGACCAGGAGTCCCAGCGTCAACAGCAGTCCCAGAATCGTCAGCAGAGCTGCAGGGGAAGAAAGGGATCCCAGCGTGACAAAACGATCCTCATCTGATGCAATCAACCCGCCTTTCTGCAGCCCGATAAATGATAAAAAGATTCCGATCCCCACCGTAATACCAAGTTTTAGAGATGACGGCACAGCCGTTGTCAGTTTTCCTGCCAGTGGAGTCACCGCTGCAACCACGAACAAGCACCCGGCCATGACCGCCGCGGCCAGCCCCTGCTGCCAGGTCAAGCCGAGTCCCTGTACAATGGTATAGGTAAAAAAGGCGTTAATCCCCATCCCCGGTGTCAATACAATCGGCGCATCCGCCCAGAACCCGATCAGCATGCATCCCAGTACCGTAACAAATACGGTACCAAGCAGTGCATAGGAATAAGGCATACCGGTGTCCGACAAAATAGCAGGATTCACGACAAGAATATAGGCAATCGTAAAAAACGAAGTCAGCCCCGCCGTTATTTCTTTTTTCCATGTTGTATCCTGCGCGTTCAACGAAAACATATCTATCTTCTCTCCTTTACAAAAGCAAAAAAAAAAGCTACAAGTCTCCTCCAGGCGGAAGAGACTCGTAGCCGGAAATTTATCGGTTTCCTGTAGAAACCCCGGCCCCTGTCGACCGGGATATACGAGTGAACGTTCTGTTTTCCAAAGAAGATTATAGCCCTTCTTTTTCTTTACGTCAACAACATAAAAAAGCAGCACACATAGAAAATACGGGCTGAACAGGGGAAGATATGATAAAATATAAGTCGACAATAATACGTAAAAAGAAATAGGTGACAAATCATGAAACTTACCGCAATCGATATGGACGGAACGCTTCTCCACAGCGACGGATATGTTTCCCCAAAAAACGCCGGCGCACTGCGGCAGCTGCAGGAGGAAGGACATAAAGTAGTCATCTCCACAGGACGGGACGCATCCGACGTCAAACGCCTTCTACATGAAGTGAATGTCATTCCGGATGGCATTGTATCACTAAACGGCGGGCTGGTCACCTGGCAGGATGAACACGTCAAAACGTCCGTCATGGACCCGGACGACGTCATCGAGCTGGCAAAGTGGCTGGATGAACATCAGTATTATTATCACATCAACACCGATGACGGCATCTACAGCCCTCCCCGTTCCCGCGAGTTTTTTCTGCATGACCTGGACGTATATGCAGAAGATAAAGAAAAAGGAGAAGAAATCAAAGAAGCGATCCGGCGGCGTGCTGATAAACACCACAATATGTATGACATAAAAGAGCTGTCCTCTCCTGACATGATGAAAAAACAGCAGCATAACGTTTACAAATTTCTTATCCTTTCCATGCTGGAACCTAAACTCCAGCGCTGCGTTGACCACTGGAGCGGCATTCCGGGGATTGCCATTACATCTTCAGGCCGTGATAATCTGGAAATACTTCACCCGGAGACGGAGAAAGGAAAAGGACTGATCGATCTCCTTTCTTATGCGGGGCTCGACGGCATCGAAACGTTTGCT
This sequence comes from Salibacterium qingdaonense, assembly GCF_900114715.1. Lineage (GTDB taxonomy): Bacteria > Bacillota > Bacilli > Bacillales > Marinococcaceae > Salibacterium > Salibacterium qingdaonense. The sequence goes on along the minus strand of NZ_FOTY01000001.1, from coordinate 302,601 downwards.
ATCGGAGACAACTTTAATGATCTCTCCATGTTCCGTGCCGCCTCTACTGCCATCGCGATGGAAAATGCAGAAGACGGCGTCAAGCAGGAAGCCGATTTTATAACAGTACCACACGATGATGACGGGGTTGCACTGGCTGTCCAAACCCATATTCTAGATTCTTCTGTTTCACAGCATTGAGTCTCGTATTGCCTGCCAAACGTGACACTGGTATAATTTCTTTGCTTACTGTAATACCATCATAGACATGAAAACTGCCTGACTGGTGTTCTGCCGGCCAGGTTTTTCTATGTTCAACCACATAAGAAAGGAGTAAACATCATGGAAGGAGTAAACATCATGGAAGGAGTAACTGCGTTATCATTGCTCCCGCCTGCGCTGGCGCTTGCCATGATCATCGCCACCCGCAGAGTGCTCCCGTCCCTTGGAGCAGGCATTATAATCGGGGCTTTGCTCTTGAATGACTGGGGTATTCCTGCTGCGCTTGCCGATATATGGGAATCATTCGCCGTCATTTTCGTTACAGACGGAGCGTTGAACAACTGGGAGTTATTTATTATTTTATTCCTGCTGCTGCTTGGCACCACAGCATCTCTGATCAGCTTTTCCGGAGGAAGCCGGGCGTTTGGAAACTGGGCACTCCACCGTATCAAAACGAGAACCGGTGCGCAGCTTGCCACGTTTGTTTTCGGCATTCTTATCTTTATTGATGACTACTTTAACAGTTTAACCGTAGGACAGGTGAGCCGGCCGGTTACCGACCGGCACCGGATTTCAAGGGCCAAACTGGCCTATATTGTCGACTCTGCAGCCGCACCGATCTGTGTGCTGGCACCGCTCTCGAGCTGGGGTGCTTATATTATCACCCTGCTGGATGACATCACAGAGAGCTACAGCGAAGTTTCCATGAGCGGATTTCAGACATTTCTCGCTGTACTGCCCATGAATTTCTACGCCCTGTCGGCCATCACGCTTTTGTTTCTTGTCATTGCATGGAATATTGATATCGGACCGATGCGAAAACATGAAGAACGGGCCCTGCTTCATCATGAACTGCTCGATCCATCGCGTGCTTCGATTCCGGGAGAGCAGGTTTCCAACCTGGACGAGCATCAAGGGCGTGTGCGTGATCTCGTCCTTCCAATTGCTTCCCTCATTATCAGCACCGTGATATTCATGGTATACACCGGCGCCCGTGCCGCTGAAACCGTCACCCCGATTACCATCTTTGCAGAGACCGATGTTGCTCTGTCTCTCGTTCTTGGAGGATGTATCGGCCTTATTGTTTCCATGCTGTTCACATTTGGAAAGCGTCCGGCTCCCCGTGCATTCATGCTGGCTGTCTGGAACGGAGCCAGGTCCATGATGCCGGCAATCTACATTTTAATCCTTGCCTGGATGATTGTATCTTTCATCAGCGAACTGAAGACAGGCGAATACCTCGCCGGACTGCTGGATGGGTCCATTCCCGCCTCGTTTCTGCCGGCTCTGCTTTTCTTAACAGCGGGATTGATTGCCTTTTCGACCGGAACGTCCTGGGGAACCTTTACGATTTTGCTTCCCATTGCGGCAGAGACAGCTTCTGTTATTGATATTACGATGCTGCTGCCATTTCTGGCTGCCGTCATTGCAGGCGCCATTCTGGGGGATCATATTTCTCCAATATCGGACACGACCATATTATCCTCCACCGGAGCCGGAAGCCATCACATCGACCATGTGATCACACAGCTGCCTTATGCAATGATCGCAGCCGTTGTCTCCTTCATCGGATTTCTTGTGCTCGGCTTTACCGGAAGTACCACAGCCGGTCTGGCTGTATCGCTTGTGCTGCTTCTGCTGACAGCCCTTTACCTGAAAAACACGATTGAAACACTTCATGACGGAAAAGAAGTCGTATCCAAACCGGAATAAACATGAAAAATCACCCTTCCCGCAGAGAAATCTTTGTTTAAAGAGGAACAGAAAAGGAAAAAAGAATAATATAAGACGTTCGTCATGGAAAAAGGGAAGGGTGTTTGTATGGAAGTATTAATAGTTATTATTGCCATTATCATCGCTGCCGTCTATTTCTCGCCGTTTTTTCTGGAAAACCTGCAGGCGTCGTTCCCCTATTTTAATTCGTTGATGCGGATCCGCTATACGATTATTTTCGGAGGAATCGGGCTGCTTTACGGACTGGCTGAAGGACAAGCGGATATTCAAAGTCTGTTTCTTGGTATGATCGCAGGCAGCTTTGTCGATTTTCAGCTCCGCAGCACGCAGAAATATTAGAATTGTGACATGAACAGGGAACAGCTGCACAACGAAAACAATCTGGGACAAAACCTCTATAAGATAGAAAAATGCCGAATGATTTTAAAACATCATTCGGCACTTTTCGTTGCTGAGACAAACCGCTGCGCCAAAATGCTCCGCTTGTACTCCGGAGTACAAGAGCGACATCGATTCGCGGGGCTCATCGTGTCTTCTTTGCACTCCGGAGTACAAGAGCGACATCGATTCGCGGGGCTCATCGTGTCTTCTTTGCCGTGGGCGCGGCTTGCAAACGAGGAAGGCCGGCTGAGAAAAGAGGATCTTTTCCTAAAGCTGTGCACGTCCTGTGCCGGGAGTAGAAGCCGCCACGGCTCGCGGCCGTATGGATGCAGAAAATGCTATGCGTTTGTTTGCTGCGTTCAGATTGGGTGGGTGGACGGACGTTCACTTGGAATGGGTCCCAAGGCAGTTCAGGGTATCATGCCGCCTCTTAAACGTCGTTGGGCATGCCGCCTGAGGCACTTTAGAGAACCAGGTACGCCCCTAAACGTCACCAGGAATGATTCCTAAAGCACTTTAGAGGGTTCTGTGCCCCCGTAAACGTCATTATCCTATGGAAGTACGCCGCGTGCAGGCGCCGTCCTGACCGCACATCCTGCGGGGTACACTGCCGCCGAAAAATAAGAGGATAGAGTCCACGAACCACTCGTTTATGGACACTACGCCTCTCAAACCAGGAATTAGTGGACGCCGGTGGAAATCAATGGACACTATCTGCTGGTGCAGGCAGGCACAGCGTCCCCAAACACTACCTCCGTGGACACTAAGTATGCAGCTGGGCATTCTAGTGTTCACAGAGCCGCTGTCGGTTTGATGGCGCTCTTGTGCTGTAGAGAAAAACGGCCCGCCTCCGATTAAGGAGACGGGCCGTTTTTTCAGCCGAGTGTTATACTGTCTTAGGAGTCCGGTCAAAGCAGCGCTTGTAAATCCATTCGTAATCCGGGATGTTTAGATCGCGCGGGTTACCCTCGGTCTGCGGGTCTTCCATCGCTGCTTTGGCAAGCTGTTCTGTCAGCTCCGGATCAACCCCCTGCTCTTCAAGAGATGGAATGTCGAGGTCCGCTGTCAGATCATACATCCAGTTTACAGCGGCTTTGGCTGCATCTTCTGTGGACATGGAAACCGTATCGATACCAAATGCCTGAGCGATGCGGGCGAAGCGTTCCGGCACAGCTTTCCAGTTGTATTCCATGACCGGTCCCATCATAGCCGCAACACACTGACCGTGTGCGACCGGCACCAGGCCGCCAAGTGTCTGGCTCATCGCATGAGCAGCGCCGGCGGATTCACTGCCGTAGGCAAGACCGGCAAGCATAGCGGCCTGGGACATGCCGTAGCGGGCTTCAAGGTCCGTACCATCGGCGTACGCGCGGCGGATGTATTTCGCAGCATATTCCATGGCCAGTAAAGCGACAGCATCTGTAACCGGCTGGGCGAACTTCATCGTATAGCATTCCACCGCATGAGAGATGACATCAATCCCTGTCATCGCTGTCACATGCGGGGGCATGGAGATATGAAGCTCCGGATCAATGATTGTCAGGTGCGGTGCAATCAACGGGCCTCCGGTGTTAAATTTAATCCGGCGGTCTTCATCCGTAATCACTGCCCACTGCGTGACTTCCGAACCGGTTCCGGCCGTTGTCGGGACAGTGACAAGCGGCGGGATCCGGTGTTCAAGCGACTTTTTCCCTTCCGCGTCTTCATAGTCCAGCACACTGCCTTCATGAGTCACTTCAACTCCGATAGCTTTCGCTGTATCCATCGGACTGCCGCCTCCGACAGCAACCAAACCGTCACATTCTTCCTGCTTATACAGGTTGGCTCCTTTTTCGATTAAACGGACCGGTGGGTTCGGCTCTATATCGCTGAAAATCACAACGTCCACGCCGGCTTCCTTCAACTTATCTGTAACAGGGCGGACTGATCCCGCTTTATAAAGACCGGGTCCTGTAACTAATAGTACTTTACCGGCGCCGAGGTTTTGTACTTCCCCACCGATGTGCCGGGCAGCTCCGATACCATGCTTAATCGCCGTCGGGATATCAAAAGAATGATACCCAAGCATATGCTCGACTTTCATATTCAGACTCATCATCATACCTCCCAATCATTCAACAACATGATAACATGCTTTTCGATTGGAACTATGATGTAAACCAATGGAGGGGTTCAGGTTTTTTGTTGCGGAAAATGTGTTTTGTTTCCGTATACTCTTCCAGGCCTGGTTTGCCGAGTTCACGGCCGATGCCGGACTGCTTGAATCCACCCCAGGGCGCCTGTGCAAAATACGGATGAAAATCGTTAATCCAGACGGTGCCAAGACGCAGTCCTGCTGCAACTTCTTCTGCCTTGCCGATATCGGTGGTGAATACAGCACCGGCCAGACCGTAAATCGTGTTATTCGCTTGTGTCACAGCTTCTTTCCGGCTGCTGAACTTCTCTACTGTAAGAACAGGACCGAACACTTCTTCCTGAACGATTGTCATATCAGACGTGCAGTTGGAAAATACCGTCGGCAGATAGAAAAAGCCATTCTGCAGCTCCGGGTCTTCCGGACGGCTGCCGCCGACTTCGAGTTTCGCGCCTTCTTTCTTTCCGATTTCCACATACTTCTCCACTTTATCCCGGTGCTCAGCCGAAATCACCGGACCGGACTGGGTGTTTTCGTTAAATCCATCACCGAGTTTGATACGGCCGGCGCGTTTTACAAGCTCTTCGACAAACTCATCATGAATGCTGTCTTCCACAAGCAGACGCGCACCGGCAGAACATACCTGTCCCGCGTGGAAAAAGGCGGCATTCAGCGCTTGATCGACAGCCAGTTCAAAATCGGCATCGGCGAACACGATGTTCGGATTTTTGCCTCCGAGCTCCAGCGCAATCTTTTTCACATTGACGCTCGCAGACTGCATGATTTTCTTACCCGTTTCAATCCCTCCTGTAAAGGAGATCAAATCAACATCGGTGTTTTCGGATAATTCAGCCCCCGCGTCAATACCTTTACCAAGGATCAGGTTGGCCGCACCTTTTGGGGTGCCTGCTTCCTCCATCAGTTCAAAAACTTTCACCGTCGTAAGCGGCGTGATTTCACTTGGCTTCACAACAATCGTGTTTCCTGCCGCAAGAGCCGGTGCAATCTTCCATGCGGCCTGAAGAAGCGGATAGTTCCACGGTGTAATCTGACCGCATACACCGACCGGTTCATGAACAACTTTACTGTCCGAATCCGGAATCGGCGAAGCAATCACTTCTCCGCCATCTTTATCTGCAAGACCGGCAAAATACTGAAATACACCGGCGATATCGTCCATATCCTCGCGGCTTTCTTCAAATGTTTTTCCGGTGTCGAGCGTTTCGAGTTCAGCCAGCTCCTCTTTGTCCCGCCGGATAAAATCCGCGATTTTCTGTACAACGTCTCCCCGCTCTCCTGCAGGAAGCCCTGCCCAGCTTCCGTGGTCAAATGCTCTGCGCGCGGCCTGAATGGCCGCTTTTGCGTCTTCACGATTTCCTTCTGCGGCCTCAGCCACCTTTTCACCATTGTACGGGTTAATGATCGTTCTGGTTTCCTGTGACGCTGCCTCTACCCAGGCACCGTCAATATACATTTTTTTCAGCATCCAATCGTCCCCTCCTCCGTAACCGAAACATTTAATATGTTAAGAAATTTTTTAACGTTTGGAATGTGTTTAATTTATCACCCAGTATTTTTATTGTCAAACGGAGGGGAGGATATATTTTGGTGGATTTTTTCTTTGATATCCACTCGTTTTGCGTTATGATATGAAAGCAAATAATATATTTAACAAATTTAATAAAAAGATGAAGGAGGATGGGATTGGGTTACTCATCAGATGAAAAAGCCCGGGAGTCCCTCGATCATGCCAAAGAAATCGTTGTGGATTCCATTGCTGAAACGATGGATTTGTACGGGGTTACCCGGAGTGCCGGGACACTGTATGGAACGATGTATCTTGAAGGTGATATGACACTGGATGAGATGCGCGAAAAACTTGGCATGAGCAAGCCGAGTATGAGCACCGGGGTTAAAAAACTGCAGGAATTCAACGTCGTCAAGAAAACATTCCGTAAAGGTAAAAGAAAGCAGACCTATGTCGCGGAGCATGACTTTTTCCAGTTCTTCTCCAACTTTTTCACCCAGAAATGGGAAAGAGAGGCGAAAGTCAACCTCCACTCTATTAAAGAAGCACAGGATATACTCTTACGTATCATACAGGATGATAACGTCTCCCCGGAACTGAAAGAGGAGGCACAGGAAGTCTGGCATATCATGGAGAATTCCAAAGCGTACTACAAATGGCTGAATAAATTAGTGGAAAAAATCGAAACCGGTGAAATCTTTGATTTGATTCCGATCGACCCCGAACAAGAAGACGAAACATGACGTAAGAGAGAGCATCCCCTGTGTGGAAGCTCTCTCTTATTTATTTGATAATCAGGACGGGGCATTCCACCCGTTTGGCGACTTTATGGCTGACACTGCCAAGCACCATCGTCTGCAGCTGGTTCAATCCCCGGCTTCCAAGAACGACGCAGTCATACGTCCCTTCATTAGCGAATTTCACGATAGACGGGCCTGGTTCCCCGTGTTTCAGATGAATCTCATAAGGAATTTCTTCTTCCTTTAACACGTCTTCCACCGGTACCAGTTGTTCTTTTCGTTTCGTTTGAATGACATCTGTATTTCCGTAATGGAGCACATCGGTCTTTGATTTGTCACCGTCCACTACGTAAAGAACGTCAATGTGCGGCGTTTCTTCCCCCCTGACAAGACCTATTGCGTGCCGGACAGCTCGGAGTGAATGGTCGGACCCGTCCGCTGCCAGCAGAATGTTTTGGTACATGGTGGTTCTCCCCTTTTTCAGCGTTTTCTTACATCATACCGTTTTTTATAAGTGAAAAAAAGGTGCGCTTTTTCAGCGCACCTTTCTTAATGTCCAGAGGACAGGCCGTCAAGTCGTTGTAACAGCCTCGAGCTTTCCTGATTTATTCCGCTTAGAACCACCTCGGTTCCTTTCTGCCTGAATTTGGCTTTCACCTTCTCCAGAGCTTCAACCGCGGAATCATCCCATATGTGTGCATGGGATAAGTCGATTTCCACCGTATCAGCCTGCCCGTCATAATCGAAACTTTTTGTGAAGTCCGTGACAGAAGCGAAGAATAACTGGCCATCTACATGAAAGATCTTATAGGATGCCGAGCTTTCCAGTGCCTCTGTTACTTTGACCCGCGAAATCTTTGCGGCGAAGAAGATGGCACTCAATACAACACCGACAAGAACTCCTTTAGACAAATCGTGTGTGACGACAACGGTCGCAACCGTTACAACCATAACAGTCGAGTCACTTACCGGCATTTTGGGGATCAATTTCAGTGAACTCCAGTCAAATGTGCTGATAGAGACCATGATCATTACTCCGGCCAAAGCGGCAATCGGAATCTGTACGACAAGATCGCCGAGCACGAGAATCAAAAACATTAAAAACACGCCGGCTGTTAAGGAAGATAGGCGTCCTCTTCCTCCTGATTTCATGTTTATCATGGACTGTCCGATCATGGCACAGCCGGCCATACCGCCGAAAAATCCAGTCACGACGTTGGCATATCCCTGACCGCGTGATTCCTTATCCTTATCGCTTTCGGTATCAGTCATATCATCCACAATCGACGCCGTCAGCATCGATTCCAGCAGACCGACAGCCGAGAGCGCAAGCGCGTAAGGGAATATGATCTGCAGGGTTTCAAACGTAAACGGAATATCCGGGATCAAAAAGACCGGCAGGGTGTCAGGCAGTGCTCCCATATCCCCCACTGTCTTCACGTCCGCTCCGATGGATACAACCAGCACCGTTACCGCGATAATAGCGATCAGCGGGGAGGGGACTGCCTTGGATACTTTCGGAAATAAATAAATAATAAAGAGCGTCGCACCAACCATGGCGTACATGAACCAGCCGGCTCCCTGAAAATGTTCGACCTGGGATAAGAAAATCAAAATGGCGAGCGCGTTTACAAATCCGACCATGACTGACCGGGGCACAAATTTCATCAGCCGTGACAACCCGGTCCATCCAAAAATCACCTGAAGGATGCCTGTCAGGATCGTGGCAGCCAGCAGATATTCCAGACCATAGTCAGCCACAAGACCTACCATAATAAGCGCCATGGCTCCCGTTGCAGCGGAAATCATTCCCGGGCGGCCGCCGACAACCGCAATAACTACCGCGATGCAAAACGAAGCATACAGCCCGATCATCGGATCAAGACCTGCCACAAGCGAAAATGCGATGGCTTCCGGAATCAAGGCCAGGGCGACGACCATACCGGAAAGAATGTCACCGCGGACATTCCCAAGCCACTCCTGTTTCAATTTTGTTACGTTCAATAGCTCCTGTCTCCTTTTTTGTTAAATTGGGCAGCGCCCGATGTTTCCGCTTTTGTCCTGAACAAAAGCGACCGTTGTGAACAAACGGATTGTATCACAAAAAGAGACAAGACCCAATGTCCATGTAAGCGTTCATCATTTGTCATTTTCTCTGTCGCAGATGCGATTTTCTCTTAGTTTCTTGCCTTTTCGTCTAATCTATCAAAAATAATACTCCACCTTGGGGAAGAGTGTCATTTCAGGCTTTGTTCTCCCATTCGCTGTAAAACTGTTCCAGATAACCGATCATAAACTTCTGCCGCCCAGCCGCAATATCGGCGGCGGTGCGGGTGTTCATCAGGGACTTCACCCTCAGCAGTTTATTGTAGAAATGACCGATGGCGGTGTTATGTTTTTCCGCGCCCGGAAGGTCCGGCCGGTGCAGCGTTTCCCCGATTTCTCCAGCGTAGGCAAAGGTTCTTGCAATACCTACTGCTCCAACCGCGTCCAACCGGTCCGCGTCCTGTACCACCTGTCCCTCAAGCGTATGCATCACGGCGTCTTTCCCATTTCGGAAGGACATTGTATTTATAATATCCATCACATGGTTCTCTGTTTCCTGTTCATCTACGTGTTTTTGCAGCCACTCCTGCACATGTCTGCGGCCTTTTTCTTCCGTTTCGTTCAATTTCTTGTCGGCCACGTCATGCAGCCAGGCCGTGAGTTCACATATAAACGCGTCGGCGTTTTCCTCTTCAGCCAGATGTACCGCCCGGGACACGACACGCTCTGTGTGCCAGTAGTCATGCGAAGGACCCGCCTGTTCAAAAAAGGATGCAGCTTCTTTCTGTGCCTCTTCGAGTATCCACGATGTATTCATGGCACCACCTCCGCCTGTTTTCTTCTATTTTTCACCAGATGACACCAGCTTGTAAAGCATTCTTTTTTCCTTCGTTTTCCCTCCCCCTCTGTAAGTCATGATTATGTTATAATGATTGGTACGGTTTTTTTACGAGAAGGAGGGATCAGGGTGCGTTTTTTGACCAAGTCATACATCCAGGAACTTGGCGGATCGATTATATATAACAGGGGACTGGCCTATTGGAGAGAGAACCGGGTCACCCCTGTCAGCGAAAATACAGCCGGTTCTTTCACAAAGATGAAAGTAATGGTTGCCGGCACAAAAGACTATGCGGTGGACGTTGTGTTTCATGAAGACGGAGAGGTGCAGGAAGCAGATTGTAACTGCCCGGCTTTTGAGGGGGGCATGGACATCTGTAAACATATAGCCGCAGCACTTCTCTCCAAAGCCGTTCCGGAAGAACCCGCTCCCGCGGCAAAGGAAAAGAGAGAGCAGCGCACCAATGTACGGCCGAAACAAACAGAGCAGGAAGCAACAGCTTCGCTGAAAAAACTGTTCGTTGATTATTTTGCAGGGCGCATGCAGTCGGTGGAGTCTGTCGGCGAAGCTCTTCATACCGAATTCATTCTCTCTTTTCACAAAGATAGAATGCAGCCGCAGGAACAGCATTTCTCCGTTCAGATGAAGATCGGCACCGACAAGCTGTACGTCGTCAAAGATATCGAATCGCTGCTGTCGGCCATGAGGGATCGTTCTCTGCTGCCATTCACGAAGAAGTTCACGTTTGATCCGACCTATCATTATTTTGAAGAAGCTGATCTTCACGTCATTCAAAAACTGGAACAGATTATCCATAACCAGAAATGGACCGACCGGCAGACGAGTTTGATGTTCGGCGAGCGTTCAGGACGTTCCGAAATCACCATCCCGCCCGTTGCCGCCTCGGATGTGCTCCAAGCACTGCTTGCATGCAGTAATGTACTCGTCCGCCCGTCCATTGGGTCTATGGTTCCGCTGACCGTCAAAGAGCAGTGGCCCGGAACCTTTCAGCTGAATCAGGAAAATGGGCAGTATTATTTGTCGTATTCGTCCTTCGACCATCCTCCCGGAAAAGTGAGCCAGACTTCCTACTATATCTGGAACGACCGTCTGTATGAAATGAATGGCGGGAATGACCGCCACACGGAACTGCTGTTTCACATGCTGATGGACACCCCCAATGGAAGGCTTCCATTGGATCACCATGATCTGGAGCAGGTGTATGCGGCTGTCGCTTCGTCACTTCAGGAAGAGAACCGGTTAACAGTGGAGCCGGAGGTCGAAGATACAGTGGAATCCCATCCACTCGAAGCAAAAATCTACCTGGACGGAGACGTCAGTGCCATCCAGGCGGATCCGCTGTTCTGCTACGGTCCGCATTCGCTTCACGCAGTCACCGAAAAACGGGACGCTGCGGCAGAATCATCCCTTTTAATCCGCGATTCCCAAAAAGAAGAGGAGATTCTGCACGACATTGAATCCGCGGGATTTCACTGGAACGGCCGGACGTTATCCTTAAGCGGCGATACGTCCATTTATCACTTTTTGACCAGCTTTCTCCCGTCTCTCAAAGAGAAAGCAGCTATTTTCATGAGCCGGGACATCGAGGGCATGCTTATTTCCCCGGAACGTTTTTCGGTGGATTCGGAGCTCGATGAATCGTTCGGATGGCTCGATATCTCGTTTCAGACCGACGATCTAAACGATGAACAACTGTATGAACTGATGCAGAGTCTCAAAGAAAAACGCACGTATCATAAAACCTCCGACGGCCGGTTCGTGCCGCTGGACAATGACATGCTGCAGGGCATGCAGGAGTTTCTCGACGACACCGGTTCTTCTGCGGAAGATTTGAAAGAGGGTACACTCCGTCTCCCCGCCTACCGGGCCTTTCAGGCGGAAAAACACTTCAACACCGGCATGCACTGGCAGAAAAGCAGCAGTGTGGAAAAACTGCTTCAGGACATTCAGACACCGGAACAGTTTAAATATCCATTTCCCGAAGGCATCCCGGCTGAGATCCGTGAGTACCAGGAGAACGGGTTTCAGTGGCTGAAAGCCTTATCGACTTACGGATTCGGCGGTATTCTTGCCGATGATATGGGGCTCGGAAAAACGCTGCAGACCCTCAGCTATATTCTGTCGGAGCGGCGGGAACGCCCGGACGCGCCGCCGTTTCTTGTAGCCGCGCCGTCGTCTCTTGTCTACAACTGGAAAAACGAAGCCGATACGTTCACGCCGGAGCTGACCGTGTGTCTCGTGGAAGGGAGTAAAACCGCGCGGCGGAACCGGCTTGAAACAGCGGACCAGGCTGACATCCTTATCACGTCCTATCCGCTGCTGCGCCGCGACGTGGACCTGTATGAAGAAAAGACGTGGCACGGATTAATTCTAGATGAAGCGCAGGCTCTGAAAAACAACACATCCAAGACATTCCGATCCGTCCGGCGGCTGCGGACAGAAAAGACATTTGCACTGAGCGGCACGCCGATTGAAAATAAAATCGATGAATTATGGTCGTTGTTCGCCATTCTGATGCCCGGCCTTTTTCCGGATATTCAGTCGTTTAAAAACATGGAAATAGAGAATGTGCGGCACCGGGTTTCTCCTTTCATCCTGAGACGAACGAAATCCGATGTGCTCACCGAGCTTCCGGACAAAATAGAAACCACCATGCACTGTGAACTCACGAAAACACAGCGGGAAACATACGTTGCCTACCTGAACCGGATCAAGGAAGAAACAGCCGGCCAGTTGAGGCAGGGGAATTTTCAGCAGAATCGGATGAATATTCTCGCCAACCTGACGAGGCTGCGTCAGCTCTGCTGTCATCCCGGCATGTTTCTCGAGGAATATCACGGCGGCTCCGGTAAACTCGAAGAATTGATGAGTGTCATGGAGAACGCGCGGGAAAACGGAAACCGTGTACTCATATTTTCGCAGTTTACGTCGATGCTCACCTTTATTAAAAGCGCGTTTGATGAAAAGGGCTATTCCTATTTTTACCTGGATGGCAGCACACCCGGAAAGCAGCGGGTGCAGATGACTGATGAGTTTAACAGCGGCGGGAAAGAGGCATTTCTTATTTCGCTCAAAGCAGGCGGTACCGGACTGAATCTCACCGGTGCGGACACCGTCATTTTGTTTGATCTATGGTGGAACCCGGCGGTGGAAACGCAGGCTGCCGACCGCGCGCACCGGATTGGGCAGGAGAAGGCCGTTCAGGTCATTAAGTTGATTTCCCAGGGTACTATTGAAGAAAAAATACAACAGCTGCAGGACAGAAAAAAGGCATTGTTTGATCAGGTCATTCAGTCCGGCGAAACAAACTTGTCCTCTTTATCCGAAGAAGACGTACGAGAGCTGCTTAATCTTTAAGCGGCTCTCTTTTTTACGGGTAAAATCGCGAAAATGAGCCACACTATAAAAATGAAAATACCCGCAGGGACAAAACATAGAAAACGGAGGGTGGCCCATGCTTTACGTTAATATCATACTACTCATTTTTCTCATTCTTTTGACCGCTTTCTTTGTCGCGACCGAATTCGCTATCGTCAAAGCCCGCAGCTCAAAAATCGAGCAGATGAAAGCTGATGGAAACAAAAAAGCCGACGCAGCCATCAAAGTGATGGATGGTCTCGATGAATACCTGTCCGCCTGCCAGCTTGGTATCACTATCACCGCTTTGGGGCTGGGGTGGCTCGGGGAACCGACCGTGGAGCGGATCCTCCATCCGGTTCTTGCCTCCCTTCCGCTTCCAGAAGCAGCCTCGTCCATCATCAGCTTCGTCCTGGCCTTCATCCTTGTCACTTACCTGCATGTTGTTATCGGGGAACTGGCTCCAAAAACCTTTGCCATTCAAAAGGCGGAAGCACTGACCTTAACGTTTGCCAAACCTATTATCTGGTTTTACAGACTGATGTACCCTTTTATTTGGCTGCTGAACGGCTCCGCCCGCATGCTCACCCGGCTTTTCGGCATCCGGCCGGCCTCTGAACACCAGACCGCGCATTCAGAAGAAGAACTGCGTATCATCTTGTCGCAGAGTTTGGAAAAAGGCAAAATCAACAAAGCCGAATACGACTTTGTGAATCGGATTTTCGCCTTTGACAACCGATCTGCCGGAGAAATCATGATTCCACGCACCGAGATGATCACGGTATCTATAGAGGATTCGATCGAGGAGACCGTCCGGCTGCTGTCGGAACAACCTTACACACGGTACCCTGTTATCCGGGAAGATAAAGACGACATCATCGGTTTGATTCATGCCAAAGAAGTTCTTGGTGCACGCGCTTCCTCCCCGGGTGAACCGCTCTCTCTCTCTGCCTGCGTGCGTCCGGTGGTCCAGGTCATTCAATCCACCTCCCTCACAGAGCTGCTCGTTACGATGCGGCAGGAAGAAACCCATATGGCCGTGCTGCTTGATGAATACGGCGGCACCGCCGGTATTATTACGGTGGAGGATGTTCTGGAAGAAATCGTCGGTGAGATGCGGGACGAACTGGACATTCATGAAGAGGCGCTGATTCAACCGATGAACGAACAAAAATCCAGGTATTTACTGGACGGGAAAGTGCTTCTTGAGGAAATGAACAAGAAACTGGAACTCGACATTGAAGAAAAGCCGGTCGATACCCTTGGAGGATGGCTTCTTTCTGTGAAACCCGATATTCAAAAAGACGAAAGCGTCACCCACCGTGACTGGACCTTTATCCCCAGGGAACTGATGGGGCGGCAGATTAAATCGATCGAAGCCGCAAAAAAAGAAAGCCCTTCAACGTAAGAAGGCTTTCTTTTTCTCTTCCCATTCTGATTCCAGCATACTCATTTCGTAAATAGACCAGTATTCTCCACGCACGATGCGAATATCTCTTTTCCGTCCTTCATGGACAAAGCCTGCCCTTTCATAACAGCGTACAGCAGCTTCGTTAAAGTCCCACACTCCCAGACTGACTCGGTGCAGCTTCATCTCGTCAAATGCGATGCTGCAGAGTTTCTCCATCATTTGAAGACCAATTCCCCGACCTCTCGAATGCCTGTCTCCAACCAGAACTTTGCCTATTCTTGCCGACCGGTTTTGACGGTCGACAGCACCAAGGGAAATATGGCCGATGACAGCTTGTTCTTCCATAACGCTGTACACAATGCGTTCCAGTCCGGGCTGATCGTCTCCATTTACATAACGATCCAACTGCTTATTATTTAATGGAAAGCAAAACTCAGGTCCTCCCCACTGCATGAGAAAGCTGCCATCCGGAATCCAGCTTTTCAGCTGTTCATAATGCTCTTTGCTAAACGGTATAAATTCCACAATCCATTCCCCATTCGCAGATGATTATTGAAATATCATAAGGCAGATAGTACACGAAATCAAGTTCTTATTTACAAGGCACCGCGAAAATTCTCTGTTACCGTCTCCAAGGCTGTTCTTGAAGATACGTCTTCTCCGAGAAGCGGCAGATACAATTTACGTTGTCTCGGGAACTGTTCTTCAATCTGCTTTCTGTACACTTCTTCCTGCTTGCGCCTCTGCGCGAAAAAGGAGCCGGCTTCTTCTGCTTTGGGCATGCATTTATTCACGATGAGCGTATCTACCTTCATCTGCGCCTCATCCAAAAGCTGCAGCGCCCTTTTTGTTTCTGCGATAGGGAGTTTTTCCGGAGTCAGCACATATACGTAACCGGTCTTTTTTCTATTGAGCAATATTTGCCTTGCCCTTGAAAAACGGTCTTTGCGCTCCATGAGTGTCCGGTAAATAGGATCATCCACCGGCTCCCCGTCGTGAAGCCACTGGGAATAGTTTTCATTTACAGCCTGCCGCCGCTCAAGCATCCCCTCAATCCAGGATTCCATCAGTTCCGGCAGGGAAAGAAGACGAATGGTATGCCCGGTAGGAGCAGTATCAAAAATAATCAGATCGTACGTTTTGGTTTCTTCCAGTACGATGTTTACCATTCGGTCAAACAAAGCCGCCTCCTCCGTTCCGGGAGAAACAGCCGCCATATCAATCTGCCGGTTCACTTCATCAGCCATATGTGATTTCACAAGCCCTTTCAGATTGCCCTTCACTCCGTTAATATATCGTTTCGCTTCCTGTTCAGGACTGATTTCCACTCCCCATAAGCGATCGGAAAGCCACTGGGCTTCATCACCAACTGATGTATCAAAAATATCTCCCAGGTTATGGGCTGGATCCGTCGAAACGAGCAGGGTGTCCTTCCCTTTTTCCGCAGCTGAAAGGGCAAAAGCAGAGGCAGAAGTTGATTTTCCGACACCTCCTTTCCCTCCGAAAAACACAATCTCATTCTGGTAAAGCTTATCCATCTTTTTCATCTCCTTAACAGCAGCGGACTCCATTTAACGGCGATTTTTCCATTCCCATCCGCAGATGCCAGTCATGAAAACGCTCGATCATTTCCGGGTAAAGCTCCATCGTATAATAGGAAACGGGGTTGGGAATGCCGAGCAGTTCGGAAAAACAAAGCAGTAGAAACAGGTCATCTTCATCCCGGATTTCCCGCTTTATTTCCGAGCGGTGCGGAAGACTGAGCACCTCTTCATAAAACGACAACAATTCTTTCAGTCCTTTTTTCTTATCTGTCAATGTGCCACACTCCTTCCTGCATCATTTTTGGTCCGATTGACTGCGGGATCTGTCTTTTTGAAAGAGTGTCACTGCTTCACATAGAATCCAGACAGCAAATCCCAGTATCAATGCTCCAAAACCAAACAGTACGAGCTGCGCATCACCCTGTCCGAGCCAGGACCATTCGAATACGACCTGGCTGACCATGGCCCAGATTGTCATAAACAACAGGAAAATCATAGGAATTAACGTATAAAGGAAATTCCGCCCTTTCCAGCGCAGCCAGATAGAGACAAGCATTAAACTAATCGCAGCCAGAAGCTGGTTGGTTGTGCCAAATAACGGCCACAGCAGATAACCGCCGGAACCAAAACCCCGGTCCCCTGGAAGCAGCACCAGAAGAGCACTCCCTCCGACGGCAGCACTGGTTGCGACGTGCTTTTTCGTCAAAAGGCGCGCTTGGTACTCCTGTCCCAGCTCGGAAATGATATAACGCATCAGTCGTACCGATGTATCCAGGGTAGTCGCTGCGAAGCTGACCACTATTACTGCCACAATCGTTCGGGCCGTTCCTTCCGGCAGACCGAGAGCGGTTCCGAGCTGGCCGGCGCCGCTTACAAAGAAATTCAATCCTTCCGCGTTAGCAGCATCAAAGCTTCCGTAATTGGACAGAAAATCGCCCTGAGTCGCGAAGAATGTCGTCACTGCCAAAATAGTAATTAAAGCAAGGGTGCCTTCTCCGACTGCCCCAAAATAACCGACCAATCGTGCGTCCGTCTCTTTGTTCAACTGTTTCGAAGAAGTGCCGGAAGCCACAAGACCGTGAAATCCCGAAATAGCTCCGCAGGCAATGGTGATAAATAGCAGAGGGAACCATGATACATCCGCTGTTTCCCGCACAGCAGGCGCCGTTACTTCTGCCGGCGGCCAGCTGAACAACAGACCGAGATACAATATTGCAAGTCCCACCACTAATTGATGGGAATTTATATAATCCCGCGGCTGTAGAAGTTTCCATACAGGAACAATAGATGCGATATACACATACACCATCAAAATGGCAATCCAGATCAGGAAGGCTGTAGAAACCGCTCCCAAACCAAACAATCCATCAGAACCTTCCCCTCCGAAATAGGAAACAAGATCAATCTGCAAGGCCGGTATGTTGCTTGCCGCAACCGCGGTCACATACATTACTGCCAGCGCAATCAATGACGGAACGAGCATCTTTTTTCGTTTTTTGTTAATAGTATACCCAATCCAGAGTGCAAGTGGAATCTGGATAAAAACAGCCGGCACACTTGCCGGAAACGATATAAACAAGTTGGAAATCACCCAGGCAAAGACAGCGTTAACCATTAATAATAGAATTAAGATAATAAACAGAAATAATAGTTTCGCCCGACGTCCTATAATATTTTCAGCCAGTGTTCCTATGGACTTTCCCTTATTACGGACGGACAATACAAGCGTCCCGAAATCATGCACACCAGCTGCGAATACAGTACCAAGCACCACCCACAAAAACGCAGGAAGCCATCCCCAGTATACAGCCACCGCAGGACCTACGATCGGAGCGGCTCCTGCAACAGATGTGAAGTGGTGACCCCAGACAACCCATTTATTCGTCGGTACAAAGTCTACCCCGTCCCTAAACTGATGAGCCGGAGTCTGAAAATCCGGGTCCAGACGGTAAATCCGCTCGGCGATGAATTTGGAATAATAACGATAGCCCAAAGCGAAGATGAGCAGCCCCAATACAGCCAACACAATAGCCGGCATCTTACACTTCCTCCTTTTTCTCCTTTATTGTCAGCGATTTCAAAACAAACGAAAAATATGTAACTCCTCAAGTACACATTCATTATAAGAAAAAACGAATTCCCGCTCGATAGTTTATTGAAAATTATTACATAAGTCCTATACACTTACATTCAATTAAAAAACATCCGCGCCTGCCTTTCATGACAGGCGCGAATGTTTTGTCAGTCCCGAAATCCTACCAATTGAAAAACAGTTTGAGTGCGATGGTTAACGCTGTGTAACCGACGGCGCCGCCAAGAAAGGTGCGGAAATGGGCATTTTCTTCAGAAGGCAGTTCTTTTTGCAGTACGTTCATGATCATCGCGCCTGAGATGAAGGCGAACACGATACCAAGCATATAAGACGGCATCGGGGCGAACACTCCGACAGCCCAGCCGGCCAGAATGCCTGCAGCCAGCAGATAGCGGCCGAGTTTTTCGTAACGCGCCGCGTCCTCCCTCCACAAGTCATGGGACACCGCCATGAAGTGCAGACCGACCGCAATGCCGTAAAATACAGCTTCTATTCCCTTAATATCAGAAGCAAATATATGATAGGAGATCAGCATGTTATACACGACAAAAAATGCAATCTGAATCCAAAAGAAGCTTCCTTCTCCCTTTGCGTGTTTGCGGGAAGCCCGTTCGGCCGCTTTGTGAACGCCGTAAAACACCAAAAGCCCTACAAGCCCCAATATGTATAACTCCGATTCCATCGTCAGGCCGGAATCCTTCGATAGATTATCCTGCTGCTTATGAAGCGACGGCAGTACATACACAAACACATAAGATACTGCCACCCCGCCGGAAAAGGAGAGCCACTTGAAGCGTCCGATAGTACTGGTGGAAATGATTTTATTCGCAAACAATTGGACAACCAAATATAGTGCCCCAAGTAATATTGTGTCAACGGCCATGAATATTCTCCTTTAATCGTTGTATGCCAACCCCTGCATTCCCCGGATGCCTTCCGGATAAACCCGTTCTTATAAGGCTGTCCCCTTCCCCTCTGACTTTCATGAGAAAGTGTGTCAGATTACCTATCGTTTTTGTACAACGTACTCTCTATATAATATACACTCAAAATACATATTAAAGTTAGATAAAGGGGGATATCCGATCCATGGAACAATCGCAGGGCACCATTCATATTGTCGGCGCGGGGCCCGGCTCCCCCGGCCTCCTTACTCTCCGCGGGGCAGAGTGCCTCCAGCAGGCCGATGTGGTTCTGTATGACCGACTGGCACATCCCGCCCTGCTGCTGCACGCCCCGAGGGACGCAAAACTGATTTACTGCGGCAAAAAGCCCTGTGCTCATACGCTGGGACAGGAAACCATCCAGCAGGAAATGATCGTTCACGCCCGCCGCGGAAAAAAAGTGGTCCGGCTGAAAGGAGGGGACCCTGCCATTTTCGGAAGGGTGACAGAGGAAATGGAAGATCTGAAAAAGCGCGGCATTCCCTATGAAATTGTCCCCGGTATTACTGCCGCAAGTGCGGCCAGTTCTTATGCTGGAGCTGCCTTGACCGATCGGCGTTATGCCCACGGTTTCCGGGTGCTTACCGGCCACGGTCAGGGGCCCTCCGGAGAAACATCAGCAGATTGGGAAAACCTTGCCGCAACCAGTGATACGCTCATTTGGTATATGGGGGTGAAACGCCTCGACTTCATCACCACCCGCTTGATGGAGTACGGGAAAGACAGGGACACGGAAGTATTAATTGTAGAGTGGGCTTCCCACCACCGGCAGCGGACAGTCAGTGGGCCACTTCATGCTATTTCCGCCATGGCCGCAGAACAGAACATCACTAATCCATCGGTTATCTTTGTCGGAAACGCTGTAGGATATCACCAGGACTGTAAATGGTTCCATCCATCAGCTGCCGGAGGAATCCTGGCCTTCCCCCAGTCCAATGCCGAAAGGGCCGTATATGAACAGCTGAAAACAGAAGGAATGGATGTATATATCCATTCCGTAATATCAGAAGATTTTCATGAATCAGAAAATACAAAGATCATTATGAACCGTCTTTTGGAAGAAGGATTTATCCGCCACATGGTCTTTCCTTCTACAAAGGAAGGGCAGCAGTTATATGAAGACTGTCTGAAAAACAGGACAGCAAAAGCGCAGCCACTTACCTGTTGGATGACCGCCACCGGGACAATATCCAGCACGTTCACGCCCATGCTTCCTTTGCTGCCCCTGGAGTCGCCGCAGAACTGGCCCGGTATTTTTCTGGCAGATGAACACAAAACGTCCGGAACTTTGGAAAGAAAAGCAACCATGTAAAACCTTTATTTCTTGTAAGGAGGAATAGATATGGCAGAACACAAAGAACAGTTAGTTGTCATTGGGAACGGAATGGCCGGGGTAAGAACCGTGGAAGAAATATTGAAAAAAGACCCGGAACGCTATAAGATTATCATCTTTGGTAAAGAACCCCATCCTAACTATAACCGTATTTCATTATCCTCTGTGCTCCAGGGCGACACCGAACTCGATGATATTATTTTAAATACGTACGAGTGGTACGAACAAAATAACATTACACTGTACACGGGAGACCCGGTCGTTGATATTGATACAAAGAAACAGACCATCACCAGTGAAAACAACGTCACTCTTGCCTATGACCGGCTGATTCTGGCTACCGGCTCCAACCCATTTATGCTTCCGCTTCCGGGAGCCGACAAGGAAGGCGTGATTGCCTTCCGCGACATTGAAGACTGTGAAACGATGATCAACGCTTCATCTCATTATCAACGTGCTGCCGTTATCGGCGGAGGCCTTCTCGGACTCGAAGCCGCCCGCGGGCTGTTGAATCTTAATATGGAAACAGAAGTCATTCATCTCGCCGATTCCCTCATGGAACGTCAGCTCGACAGCACCGCCGGAACTATGCTGAAAGAAGAACTTGAACAGCAGGGCATGCGGTTCCATATGGAAAAACAGACAGAACAGATTGTCGGTGGAGACCGGGTCGAGGGGCTTTACTTCAAGGACGGAACGAAATTGTATGCCGATCTCATTGTCATGGCAGTCGGCATCAAACCAAATATAGCACTCGCCCAAAAAGCAGGAATTGAAACCAACCGCGCTGTCGTCGTCAATAATTATATGGAAGCGGACGTTCCTAATGTATACGCGGTAGGTGAATGTGCCGAACACAACGGAATTGCCTACGGCCTTGTCGCTCCGTTGTATGAACAGGCCAAGGTTCTCGCCGATCGTCTTTGTGACGACACGTCCACAGCTGCTTATAACGGATCACTCATGTATACACAGCTGAAAGTATCCGGAGTAGACGTCTTTTCTGCCGGTGATTTCATGGACGGGGAAGGGAAAAAAGCCGTACGCGTCCACGATGAATTCGAAGGCGTCTATAAAAAAGTCATGGTTCAGGACGAAAAAGTAGTCGGGTCCGTCCTGTTCGGCGACACATCCGACTCTCCGCGGCTTCTGGATATGATGAAAAAGCAGGAAGACATCGGCGGTATGAGCAAAGCGGTGCTGCTGCCTTCAGAAGGCACAGGCCAGACAGAAAGCCCTGTCCTGTCGATGGCTCCGGAAGAAACCATCTGCGGATGTAATGGAGTATCAAAGGAAGCGATTGTCCAGTCTATTGAGCAGGACGGTCTGACATCGGTCGAAGAGATCAAACAGCACACCAATGCCTCGCGCTCCTGCGGCGGCTGTAAACCACTCGTTTCCGATCTGCTGCAGGCCGTACTTGGCGATGAAGGGACGCAATCTCAGATAGAACCGATGTGTGGATGCACGACCATGTCCCACGAACAGGTGCAGGAAGCCATCCGCAGCCGGCAGCTCACCCATACACGCGAAGTGATGAATGTGCTCGGCTGGGAGCATGAAGAAGGCTGCACCAAATGCCGTCCGGCCATCAACTACTATCTTGGCGTTGTTCATCCCGAAACGTACGAAGACGACGACCGCTCCCGCTTCGTCAACGAAAGGATGCACGCCAATATCCAGAATGACGGCACCTATTCGGTCGTGCCAAGAATGTACGGCGGAGTAACCAATTCCGATCAGCTCCGCAAGATCGCAAATGTCGCTGATAAATACGAAGTACCGATGCTGAAATTAACCGGTGGTCAGCGTATTGATATGCTCGGCGTCAACAAAGAAGACCTCCCCGAGATTTGGTCGGACCTCGATATGCCGTCCGGACACGCTTATGGAAAAGCTATCCGTACCGTCAAAACATGCGTCGGTGAAGATTTCTGCCGCTTTGGCACCCAGGATTCCATCGGCATGGGAATCGCCATTGAGAAAAAATTCGAACGGCTCAATACGCCGCACAAAATAAAAATGGCTGTGTCCGCCTGCCCGCGGAACTGCGCTGAATCGGGCATTAAAGACATCGGCATCGTCGGTGTGGAAGGAGCATGGGAAATGTATGTCGGCGGAAACGGGGGTGTCGAGCTGAGAGCCGGTGATAAGCTTGTTAAAGTGGAGTCCGGCGACGAACTGCTTGAAATTATGAGTGCCTTTATGCAGTACTACCGCGAAGATGCCCGTTACCTGGAGCGTACATCCCACTGGGTGGACCGCGTCGGACTGGATCACATCCGCAGCACCATTATTGATGACAAAGAGACCCGGCAGTTTTATAAAGAGCGCATGGACCACGCCCTTGAGCACAAACCGGAAGATCCTTGGGCCAGCTTGACCCATAATGAAAACAAACGCAAAGAACTGTTTGAACGCAAAGCTGTAGAACTTGTGTAAAAGGAGAGGAGAGGAGAATATGGATACGCTGCAGGGAAAGAAAATATATATTCTGGACTACGCGGAACTGAGACCGCATCTAGCCAAAGAAGTAATCGTGGGAGAACAATCCGTTGCCGTCTTTCTCACGGACGGAGAGGTTCACGCGGTGGAAAACAGCTGTCCCCACCGCGGTGGTCCCCTTTCCCAGGGTCTGGTCAGCGGCAGGTACGTCTTCTGCCCGCTACACGACTGGAAAATTGATGTGACGGACGGTGTCGTACAAGGTGCAGATGAAGGCTGCGTCAAAACATTTGAAACTTCCGTAGAAGACGGAGCAGTCTACCTTATATATCAATAAAATCGTAACGCAGGACACAATAAACAGCAACATCCAAAAGAGACTGGGTAAAACCATTACGAACGAAAAATGCCGGACGATTCATCATGGAATCGTCCGGCATTTTTTTACTGCGCTGTATTGTCCCGTATCGATGGTTCTCCACCATTTGCCATTCGATCGGGAACCATTGCTCATATACAAAAATAATGGCCAGTTCCCCCCGAAGCTTGTCTATAAAACAATGCAATCATCAGCGGAGCACTTCCCGCAGTCTCTCTGCTTCCTGCCGGATATCATCTGCCCGGCTTACTGCTGAAATCACGGATACACCATCAGCCCCTGCTTCCATCACGAATGCAGCGTTTTCAGCATCAATGCCGCCGATACCGACAATTGGAACAGAAAGGCCTGATTCACGGAGCAGACGGATGGCTCCCGGTCCCACCGGATTTTCGGCATCTTCTTTCGTGGAAGTCGCAAACATCGGCCCCACACCAAGATAATCTGCACCATCCTGCACGGCCTGCTCCGCTTCCTCCAAGGTTTTAGCAGAAACCCCGATCGTCATCGACGATGGGCACCGCTTTTTTATATCCACGAGCGGAGTATCTTCCTGCCCCGCATGGATACCATCCGCTCCAAGTTCGAGTGCAAGATCTACGTCATCATTTACAATAAATGGAATACCTGCTTCCCGGCAGATCTTCTGAAGCCGCCCGGCCAGCTCTTTTTTGGCCGGGCCTTCTTCGGCATACTGTCCTTTTTCCCGGAACTGGAAGGAGGTAATCCCTCCCTGCACCGCCTCGCGCAGAGCATCTTCCGGATTTTTATCTGTGTTGTTGCTTCCCATTATAAAATAAAGAAGATACTGCTGTTTATTCATCATTTTTTTCCACTCGTTTCATGTTGAGGCTCTGACGGAGATCAAGATCTCCGACATGATATAAAGCATTCAGGAGTTCGACCTGGAACGTCCCCGGACCCTGGTTTGCCGCGAAACCTTCCGCCCGTTCTGCTGCAGTGCCGTAAAACCCAAGTGCTGCTGCCGCTCCCTGAACCACATGATCCGAGACCGTCAAAAAGGAAGCTGCCACTGCACTGGCAAGACAGCCGGTTCCGGTGATTTTTGCCATCATCGAGTGTCCATTATGCACTTGATACGTTTCCTGTCCGTCAGACACCGCATCCACCGGACCGGTGACAGCAACCGGGGTACCTAAAGAATCCGCTGCGTGCTCGGCAATGACAGCTGTGTCTTTCTGGTCACCGGAGACGTCCACGCCTTTCATATCACTTTCAAGTCCGGTAATGGCAGAGACTTCTCCTGCGTTTCCACGAAGAAGAGTAACATCCAGTTCTTTCAGAAGTTCACGTGCCGTATTGGTGCGGTACGGTGTTGCACCGGCTCCTACCGGATCCAGCACAATCGGGATTCCTTTTTGGGACGCTGCTCTGCCTGCTGCAAACATACTCTCCACCTGTTCCGGATGAAGAGTGCCGATATTCAGTACGAGAGCATCCGCCGCCGCTGCCATGTCCGCTGCTTCTTCTGGAGCGTCTGCCATCACTGGAGAAGCCCCGGCTGCCAGCAGGCCATTTGCGTTAAAATTGGCTACGACGGTGTTAGTGATATTATAGATTAAAGGATTCCGCGTTCGAACCTGTTCTAAATAAGATGCAGCTTCTTTTGCTTTCATTGCCATGCCCTCCTTATTTTTTGAGCAGTTCTTCTACGGTAAGCCGTGATCCCCAGTGGTTGACTGGACCGTTTCCCTTCCCGAGACCCAGTGGCTGCGAAATCGCATACGTAATAAAGTCTTTGCTCTTTTTAACAGCTTCTTTCACTTCTTCTCCCCGGGAAAGGTGAGCGGCTATAGCCGCAGAAAATGTGCACCCGGTACCATGGGTATGCTTTGTTGAGGTCCTCGGGGCACTTACAACATCCACAGCTCCATTGTAATAGATAATATCTTCTGCATCGCCTTTTGCGTGACCTCCCTTCACGACAGCAGCTGTTACTCCCATATCTTCCACAATCATTTGTGCCGCTTTTTCAGCATCTTCCCGGGTATGGATATTCATGCCGGTTAGTAACTCTGCTTCTGCCATATTCGGCGTCACTACTTCAGCGAGAGGAAACAACTTCGTCTTCATCATCGAGGTTGCTTCGTCCTCCATCAGCGAATCACCGCTTGTTGCTACCATAACAGGATCAATGACCAGGGGGATATTTCTGCCTTCCAGCAGTTCCGCCGTTTTCTCAATCATAGCCGGCGTTGCAACCATTCCTGTTTTTACAGCTTGAGGTTCGATATCTTCCAAAACAGCTGTTATCTGTTCTTCGAGCGCTTCAATGGGAAGGTGCCAGACATTACGGACCCCTTCTGTATTCTGGGCTACAACTGATGTGACGACAGCCATGCCGTAAGCTCTGCATTCCTGAAATGTTTTCAGGTCCGCATGAATCCCCGCTCCCCCACTGGGATCAGTACCGGCAATGGATAAAACACTTGGAATATTATTCATTATCTATTTCCTCCTTCATTAAGGCTGGGATCCCTCGTATTGAGGCATTCTGAAGACCAGCCGGCGGTGCCCGAAACTGGACGATAAAAACGTCCGTTTTTATACGTTCCTGCCGCTAAAAAAACCGCTCTTCATCAGGAAGAGCGGCTGCACGTCTATTACTATACTTCTGTGCGCCCACTCCACTTTCCTCCGATGGTACTAGCCATATCAGGTTCTGAGGGACCGATGCCGGGCAGGCATCATCTCAGCTGTTTTCAGCGCCCCTAGTGGATAACTGTGACAATTCATCTTTTATTCTATCGTACCGGACGGGGCTCAGCCCTGTCAATCTGCACAAATGGAAAGCTCATCCTCTACCTGCCGCTGTTCTTTTCGCCTTCTTTGATTATACGCTCAAACTGTTTAAACGTAGCCAGCACCTGCTGCAAATCCTCCAGATTAATCTGTGTTAAATAATCCTGGACAATGGAGGCCTCGAACGTTTCAAATTCTTTTTTCAGCTGCTTCCCTGTGTCCCCAAGACTCATCGTCACTTCCCGCCGATTCTGTTCATTGATGGAGCGGATGAGCAAATCTTCGTTTTCCAGTTTATTGACCGATTGAGTCACCGCACTTTTGGAAATGCCGAGTCTCTGTGCCATGTCTTTAAGAGACATGTCCTCATGACGGATAAATAAAATCATGATGGACTCCTGCCGGGAGGTCAGCTGAAGTTTACTTAAAATCGGCAGTTTCGGCTGCAGGTACGTCGCTATATTCTCCAAAGCATCGAGTGATTGCAGATATACTTTCTTATATTCCTCCGTATTCATGATAACCCCTTTTCTCTTTCCCCTTTACAATAAAGCATCCGACCAGCCGTAGTGCAGCAATGCTCCCACGGCACCACTATATTCCCCCCGGGGCAGGAAGTAAGGTTTCTTTCCTCTTAACTCCGTATATCCTTTAATAATTTCCTTCAGTGTATCATGGCCGGCAAAGGTGGAGCCAATGTAGACAATTGCATCTGTACCAAGACGGTCCGCAGCCTGCACACTCATCGTGGTGATAGTTTCCCCTATCATTCTTACTACCGCTGATATGTAGTCCTCGCTTGAAAATCCGGTTTCTTTCATATTGGCCGTGTTCCCGAAATTACTCGCGGTTAATGCACCGGAAATCGGCGGCGTTTCGTGGGAGTATATGTCCCCAACCGTAATATTCAGCGCTTGTCCGTTTCCGTTTCGTCCCATTTCCAGGATGGTTTCAAAATCACTCCTGCCGGTCAGAAGATACGAGAGACCCAAAAGAGTGCCGCCTCCCATTCCGCTTCCTCCTATACGTTCATAGGCATCCTCGGAAACATAATGGATCGAAGTCCCGGTTCCAACATTGGTAACCAGAAACCGGCTGCTGATTTCAGGGGAAGGGGAAGCCTTTTCAAGAAGCCGGCTCACCCCTTCGCATGTGGCCTCGAATTCATTTACCCTGAGCACCCTGTCCGGGCATGCTTCTGCGAAAACACCGGCTTTTCCGCCGGTTATATGTATTTCAGGATTTGTGAAGTGGTTGTTGATCCATTCTATGATTTCATCTATCCGGTGCGCTGCCATTTTTTCAAAATGCAGGTGTCCTTCATGGTTATACACTATTTTTACCAGTGTCCCGCCGGCATCAATACCGATATACTGCTTGTCCATCGGCTGCGTTCACCCCTTTTCTTTGTGCGGCCACTTTAACATCATCGTGCCTTCGTATATTTTATACTAAAACGTACATACAATGATAGAATATTTTATAAGGGAATGAGTTCTCCCACAGACGAACCACGCTTTTTTTGTTATACTTTGATAATCACCGAACACAGTTAGGCAGGGAATCATATGGGTATTTACTCCATTTTAATCAGTCTTGTTATTTTTCTGAATTTAATTTTTGCTGTTATTATTATCTTCCTTGAACGAAAAGACGCTACCTCGACGTGGGCCTGGCTGATGGTTCTGCTGTTCGTTCCGTTTCTTGGGTTTATCCTGTATTTGATATTCGGCCAGAATCTGAGCCGGAAACGGTTGTTTGACTGGGAGGATATTAAAAAAATCGGGATTGAGGACTTAATCAAGGAACAGATTCATTCCCTCCGGGAGCACCGCTTCCATTTTTCCGACCCGGACGCAAGAGACTACAGGGATCTTATTTACATGCATCTTGTGAACAATGACGCCCTGTTGACTGAAAACAATCAGGTCAGTATTTATACCGACGGCAGGGAAAAATTTGATCAGCTTATTGAAGACATTAACCAGGCCACAGACCATATTCATCTGCAGTATTATATTTTCCGTAACGATGAACTTGGAACCAGGCTGCTTGAGGCATTGACGAAAAAAGCGCGGGAGGGGGTCCGGGTACGGATTCTGTACGATGAAATGGGCTCCAGGAAGCTTCCGAAACGCGCCTTTCATACATTGAAAAAGGCAGGCGGCGAGGTCGAAATCTTTTTCCCGCGCCGGATTCCACTCATTAACCTGCGCTTGAACTACCGGAACCACCGTAAAGTTGTCGTCATTGACGGCGTCACGGGGTATCTCGGCGGGTTTAATGTTGGGGACGAATATCTTGGGCTCGATCCCAAATTCGGGTACTGGAGGGATACTCATCTGCGCATGACCGGGCAGGTCGTCAAAGCTCTCCAGACCCGCTTTATACTGGACTGGAACCAGGCTACCCACCGTCACTATATTCACTACGAAGATCGGTTGTTCCCTGTACACGAAGCAACGGGGGACACCGCTGCCCAGATTATTTCAAGCGGTCCGGATTCAGAGTGGGAGCAGATTAAAAACGGGTACATCAAAATGATAATGGCTGCGAAAGATTCGATTTACATTCAGACCCCGTATTTTATTCCGGACCAGAGTCTGATGGACACACTCCGCATCGCTGCGCTCTCCGGCAAAGATGTGAGGATCATGATTCCCAATAAACCGGATCATCCGTTTGTATACTGGGCAACGTATTCTCACATTGGTGAACTTTTAAAGACCGGCGCGAGAGTCTACGTCTACGAAAATGGCTTCATCCATGCCAAAACGATTGTCGTCGACGGAAAAGTGTCATCAATAGGTACTGCCAATATCGATGTAAGAAGCTTCCGTCTGAATTTCGAAGTCAATGCTTTCCTGTATCACCGGCCAACGGCAGAACGTATGGCCCTCACATTCGAGACAGACATGAAGCACTGCCGCGAACTCACGCTGAAAGACTACAGAGAGCGGTCGCTTTGGATTCGGTTTAAAGAATCGATATCCCATCTCCTGTCCCCCATTCTGTAAACAATGAAGTAAAAAACACTTTCGATTATCGTTTATGGTAATCGAAAGTGTTTTTTATTAAATGCAAACGTCGTTATGAACCCTCTCAAGATACGTTTTATACACAAAGTCGGGAGCCAAACGTAACCTAAAGCGTGCAGGCGTGGAGTTATACCGGCTGCCTGACGTCGCATGTCCTGCCTCCAATGCGTTACTTCATGGTTCCGGCTTTCCAGAGCGCGGCAGTATTTCTGGACAGGGTTTCTATGTAAGCTTCTCCGTTCATCATGGCGGACTCCACTGTGCCCGGTCCCGGCATAAGACTGAATGCCGCTGTAATACCGTGGGTAAACACGGCTTCATATCCCTCTCCGAGCTGGCCGCAGAATGCCAGTACCGGCACTGTCTTCACTGCCTGAGCCGCTTTGGCTACACCTACCGGCGTCTTCCCGAAAACGGTCTGGTGATCCATTTTTCCTTCACCGGTAATCACCAGGTCAGCCCCTTGCATTCTCCCGGCAAAACGGGTTTCTTCCAGTACGATGTCGATGCCGGGTTCAAGTGCCGCATGCAAAAATGCTTTTAGGCCAGCTCCCATCCCTCCGGCTGCTCCGGCTCCGGGCAGCGTGTCCACATGAATACCCAGCTGTTTTTCAATCACAGCACCATAGCGGGAAAGTGCCTGATCCAACAGATTGACCATTTCTTTGTCCGCCCCTTTCTGCGGACCATATACCGCACTTGCTCCATTTTCCCCTGTCAGTGGATTCGTCACATCACAGGCCGTGCGGATGTCGGTTCGCTGGAGCCGTGAATCCAGTCCGGAAGCATCAACAGCAGCCAGTTCCGCTAAAGAACCGCCCCCGGAGGGAAGGTCGTTTCCGGACGCATCCAGCAGTCTGCCGCCCAGCGCCTGAAACATGCCGGCGCCCCCGTCATTGGTGGCACTGCCTCCGATTCCGAGAATAATTTTTACGACTCCTTCATCAAGCGCTGCTTTTATCAGTTCTCCGGTGCCGTAGGATGTGGCCGTTAGAGGATTTCTGCTTCCTTCGGAAACAAGCGCAATGCCGGAGGCCTCCGCCATTTCCATTACCGCGGTCCGGCCGTCTCCAAGTACTGCGAACTCTGCCTGCACCGGAGTGCCGTCCGGGCCGGTGACTTCTTTTTTTATCATCGTTCCCTGCAGTGCATCGGCCATAGCCCGGGTTGTACCTTCTCCCCCATCAGCCATCGGGATTCGTTCTGTTTTCAGAGCATCCCCGTATACCTGTCTGAAACCTCTTTCCACCGCTTGGGCTGCCTGCATCGCTGACATGCTTTCTTTAAACGAATCTGGTGCAATCACTACTTTCATACGCTTCGCTCCTGTTCTCGAATAATCATGTTATTCGTAAAGCTCCTCTTGATGCCGCTTGAGAACCGTTTCAAAAAGATACTTTTTCTCCGGCAGAGGGAGCATGCATAGTTCATCATTCAAATCTTTCTGCCGGACGAGCCCGATAATGGACTGGCAGTAGCCGCACCGGCTGCTTTTATGAATCATAGGATTCTCATCCGGATACCAGTCCTCTCTGGAAGGAACATAGTACCCGTGCATCGCCAGTTTCGTGCCATCAGTCAGTTCAAGCCGGATATGAAGCATACTGCCCTGTTTCCAGGTGCCCTCTTCGGCAAAATCCCGGACAATCGACTCTGTCTCCACCTGAATGCTGGAATCTTTCACCTGCAGAAAACCGGGCAGTTCTTCTTCCCGGAGTTCACGCCACCCCGGCGATTCCTGTCCGGTTTCCTGTAAATACGCAATATGTTCCTGATACCTTGAAAGATATAAATGAACCGGCTCTCGATCTGTCATGTCATCCCCCTTTTATACATTGCACCTTAAGTAAGTAAGGCAGTACTACATTCTTCGATAAATTTTTCGTGATCCCTTTTTATTTTATTACAAACAGCTGGAATCGTTACACCCTGTTCCGTACAAAGAAAGGGACTGCCTTTTTGGCACCCCCTTTTTTTCTGCTATTTACGGAAAAATTTCCGGTCGGTGTCCTGGAATACAAAAAACTTGATCATAAAAAAACTGGCCGTGAAGGATAAAAACATTGCGCATCCCTTGGCCGCATTATAACGCAGCCATCTCGGTATACCTGCCCATTCCAGCAGCTGATTGGCTCCCAGAAACACGATGTTGTTCACTCCAAGACTGACGATGCCCTGCAGAATGAACATCAACCTCTGCCGCCGGCTTCCCTCGGCGGAGTTGCGGAATGTGATCATCACATTCCAGAAATAACTGTTCGCCACTGCAAGGGAATAGGCGATGGTATTAAAAAGAGCCAGCAGCCCCCGTTCATCGGTCGGAAACAAGAGCAGAAGCAGGTTCAGCGTTCCGATATCGACTCCTGCATTGGTGAGGCCGATAACACTGAACTGCATGAACTGAAATGGACCTTTTTTCTGTTCTTTCTTCGCCATGATACCCCTTCTATTCCAATGACTGGATCAGAGGGCGTGCGCTACGTTAGTTCTTCTTTTTTCCGGGCAGCCTCATCCAATCCAACCGCTTCATTATATAATTCCAGCAGCTGGCTTGCCGCTTCCGACCAGCCGAATTCACCTATATCTTTACGGGCATTGGCTGCCAGTCGTCGACGCAGCGTTTCATCTTCAAAACGGCGCACCGTATCGACAAAATGACCATCTTTCTCTGCATCATAAAGCAGTCCGGTCCGTTCATCCTCTATCTGTTCACATGTCGGACCGCTCCGCGCTGCCACAAGAGGCAGACCGGAAGCCATCGCCTCCAGTATGACAAGACCAAGTGTTTCCGTTGTGGATGGAAACACAAACACATCCGAAGAAGCATAGGCCTGCGCCAATTCCTCTCCATGCATGAAACCGGTAAATACCGTTTTTGTACCTTCAAAATGCCTTTCAAGAGGCTGTCGGTGCGGGCCGTCGCCGACAATAGCAAGGGAAAATTCATCCGATGCTTCGAGCACCGAACGGATTTTCTCGATCTCTTTTTCCGGAGCCAGCCTGCCGACATACAAAAGCAGTTTATCTCCGGTTCTGCCGTCGCTCAGCTTTTCTCTCATGTCAGTACTGTAATTACCAGGATGAAAATTTTCGGTATCCACGCCTCGTTTCCATACATGCACATTCCAAAAATTCCGGGAAACCAACTCTTCCTGAACGGTCTGCGACGTACAGATATTCAGGTCAGCTTGGTTATGAAGCTTGCGGAAATACCACCATGTTACTCCTTTAAAAGGGGAAAGATGGTAATAATCCAGATACTGCGCAACATTTGTATGGTAGGAGGCAACGAGCGGGTACTCGAGCCGGCGCGCATATTTCACGCCTGAATATCCGAGAATCGCAGGATTCACGACATGAACCACATCAGGATTATAGTCTTCCAGATACTCTTTTACGACCCGGTTCGGAAGCGCAAACTGCTTCGATCTGTAAAAAGGCAGGGTCCGCGCCGCAACGCCTTTGACGGGGGCGCCGTCAAATTCATCCACCCCGAGATCCGGAGCAATGATCAAAACGTTGTGACCCGCGCGGTGAAGCCATTTAATACAAGCGGTCAGTCTGGTAACAATCCCGTCTGTGGAGGGTAAAAATGTTTCCGTTACAATCGCGATCTTCAAGGAGGTCACTCCCAGTTTCTTTATTTCCAGGATACACCCGGCAGTACATTCTCTTCGATGACGCGGTCTTTATGATTCATCACGGCTTTGAGAATGTCGCGGATGACTTCGTCCGTTAACAGATGCGGTTCAAGTCCGAGATCTTTGAGCTTCGTGTTCACCGCATGGAAGTAGTGTTCTTCGAGTTCCACCCTCGGGTTTTCAAGGTGTGCGATATTTGTGTCGAAACCTTCTTCCTGCGCCACTTTCTGTACTTTGGCGGCAAGGTCCAGAACGGAGAACTCTTCTGTGAACTGGTTAAAGACCCGGAACTCTCCACGGTCCGCCGGATTTTCGGCTGCGATTTCAATGCAGCGCACGGTATCTTCGAGGTTCAAAAATCCGCGGGTTTGTCCACCTTTTCCATATACAGTCAGGTCATGTCCGATGGTGGACTGAATGATGAAACGGTTCAGCGCTGTTCCGAATACTCCGTCATAATCGAGACGGTTGGACAGGACCGGATCCATCTTTGTTTCGTCTGTTTCATGTCCGTACACAACCCCCTGGTTCAGATCGGTCGCACGGATTCCCCAAATTTTGCAGGTGAACATAATATTGTGGCTGTCGTGTACTTTCGACAAGTGATAGAACGAACCTGGCTGCTTCGGATATGGAAGCACATCTTTGCGTCCTTTATGTTCCACCTCAAGATATCCTTCTTCAATCGGAATATTTGGTGTTCCGTATTCACCCATTGTACCCAGTTTGATAAGGTGGCAGTCCGGTACAACCTCTTTAATGCCAAAAAGCACGTTCAAATTGCCGACAACGTTGTTCACCTGAGTATACACGGCATGCTCACGGTCAATCATTGAGTAAGGAGCGGAACGCTGTTCGGCAAAATGCACGAATGCCTCCGGCTTTTCTGTCATCAGCACCTGTTTCAGAAAATCGTAGTGATTCAGGTCCCCTTCGTATGTACGAATTTCTCTGCCGGTCAGTTCCTTCCATTTCTCGACGCGTTCAGTCAGGTCGGCGATCGGCGTGATCGAATTGGAATGAAGCTCATCGTCCCACTTTCTGCGGGCCATGTTATCGATAATGGAAACATCATGTCCCTGTTTGGATAAATAAAGGGCCGTCGGCCACCCGCAAAAACCGTCTCCTCCAGCTATGATAATATTCACGTCATAACCTCCACTCTCTTCTTAATATTCAATGGATATATGAAACGCCATCTATAATGGCAGATTCTTATACCTGCTGATGATACCAAAGAAAAGGTATCATGTTCCAGTCCTTTTCGCAAATGTTATCGGCAAACACTACTGGGTCATCTTAAACTTTCTTTGACATTATAACATTTTCTATATCAATGTATGTGTCAAATTCAATTGAATATTTAATGAAAACCAACTTTAACAAAAACTATATATTTCTCTGTTTTTGTTAAGTATTTTCGTGTCTGCAGCTTCGACGCGCGCATCTTGTCCATCTGTTTTCCGTCTGTCTCTTAAGAAAGGTATGGTGCGTTACCTCCAGCAGGGGGTTCCACTTCCTAATGAAAGAGTCTGGGACAAAAGTAAAATAGGTGGAGGACAACACGAATGTCTTGCATCGTTGCTCAACAGTCTAATTGCAGCGGAGCCAAAATGCTTCGACTCCTGCGGGAACAGCACGAGTCTCAAGACCCCGCAGGAAGCGGTTTTCTTCCGAGGAGGCTTGAGCCGTGCCCGCGGAAAGCGAAGCATTTTGGCGCAGCGGTTTGTCTCAGCAACGAAAAATGCCGAACGATTTTAAAAAATCGTTCGGCATTTTTCTATCTTATATAGGTTTTGTCCCAGACTCCTTCTTTCTTTCTGATTTATCCGCCGATATACTTCTGGTACAGGGTCCGGGCCTTTGCCTTATCATTCTCACCGTGAATGATGGTGCGGCCGTCCTCGAAGATAACGAAGCGTTTATCTTCAAGCTGCAGCACCAAAAGATACGGATTCTCCTTTTGAATCTGATTTTCGTACCGGTTTTTCAGATCAGGAAGTGAGATATACTGCCGTGATCCAGGCCGGACCTGAACGGCGTCCCTTCCGCAGAGCACTTCTGACTTCGCACGGTTTTCATACTGCAGAAAAGGGTAATGCGCCTGTTCTCCACACGACGGGCAGTCTGCTTTTTTCAGCGCCTCCACCTGTACTTCAGATCTTTCATTCGACCATAGATCAAAAGACAATAATGTTTTTCTTGATTTGTCCGGCTGCTTCGTCAAAATCTTCATCGCTTCAGTCGTCTGATGAGAGCTGACCATCTGCACCGCCGGGGCGATAATGCCCACCGTATCACAGGTTTCGCCGTCAAGCGGGATATCTTCCATCAGACAGTGCAGACACGCCGACTCTCCCGGAAGGATGGTATACGTCAGCCCGTAACTTCCAACACATGCACCGTATACCCAGGGAATGCCGTGCTTCTGCGAAAAATCATTGAGAAGCATGCGGGTATCAAAATTATCAAGCGCATCGATCATAACATCGACTGAGCCAAGATTCTCCAGAAACGCCGGATCCGCTTCCCCGATAACCGCTTCAATGGTTATTTCCGAGTTCACCGCTTCCAGTCTCTCTTTAGCGGCACGGGCTTTGGGCATCGGACGCGCGGCATCGTTTTCTGTATAGAGCTGCTGTCGGTTCAGATTGCTGTATTCCACATAATCCCGATCAATGATTGTGATATAACCGACCCCGGCGCGTGCCAGTGTTTCAGCGGCTGCACTGCCGAGAGCGCCGGCACCCACGATAAGAACGTGTTTGTCGAGAAGAAGCTTCTGGCCATCCCTGCCTATTCCGGAGAACATTGTCTGACGGGAATAACGGTTTTCCATCACAGCCGGCTCAATCCTTCCGTAGGGCTCGTTGCCTGCGCGTAATACTTCTTCTCGATACGTCCGGCTTCATATCCAAGTTTTCCTGCTTCCAAACCGTATTTCATGGCTTCTGCCATTTTCACCGGATCCTCTGCGCCGGATACAGCAGTATTAAGCAAAATACCATCTGCGCCAAGTTCCATCGCCTGAGCCGCGTCTTTCGGACTGCCGATGCCGGCATCCACAATAACCGGCACATCCGCCTGCTCCACGATATGGGACAAGTTATACGGATTAATAATACCAAGTCCGGTTCCGATAGGTGCAGCGCCCGGCATGACCGCGTGTACACCGAGATCCTGCAGTCGTCTGGCCAAAACAACATCATCCGACGTGTAAGCAAGCACCGTGTATCCTTCTTCAAGCAGCGTTTCGGATGCTTTGATTGTTTCCACGGGATCGGGAAGCAGTGTTTTGTCACAGCCGATCACTTCCACTTTGATCATATCGCACATGTCAGCCGCCGCGGCAATATGAGCTACCCGCACCGCTTCTTCCGCTGTTTTGGCTCCGGCTGTATTCGGAAGCAGACGGAATCCTGAAAGATCCATGCTTTCAAACGGATCAGGCTGGCTTTCATCAAATAAATTCATTCTCCGTACCGCAAATGTCAGCACTTCCGTTTCTGAAGCCTGAACCGCCTCTTTCTGCGTCCGGGCATCCTTATATTTTCCGGTCCCGAGAAAAAGCCGGGACTTAAACGAATAATCTCCTATTCTCAACATACTTTGTCATCCTCCCCCAACAAAATGGACAATTTCCAGCTTATCTCCTTCTTCGACCGGTTCCTCGTCATGTTTATCTTTTTTGATAATGGTTCCGTTTCGTTCTACGACGGCTTTTTTTCCGCCAAGCTGCAGATGTTCTACGAGACTTCCTACGGTTTTTCTATCTTCAGGAATGTCACGGGCTGTTCCGTTAATAATCAGCTCCAATGATTTCTTCCTCCTTTCGATTAATACGGCGCCGCGGCGAGAAGGCTTCCACCCACTCCTGCTCTTCTGTCTTTCCTTCCAGTAAATCAGCCATCCACGTTCCGGTGAGCGCAGACAGCAGAATGCCATTCCTGTAATGACCAGCTGCCATCCACAATCCGTCAAAAGCCGTTTGGCCGAGATACGGTTTATGGTCCGCAGACTGCGGCCGGACCCCGCTCCAGGCACACTGCCACGATGCGCGGCTGAGACCCGGAACAAGCCGGCATGCTTTATGAAGCAGGTGCTGCACGGCTTCAGCACTTACTTCTTTTCCCATTTCCCCTTCCCTTTCGGTCGCTCCGATGACAATAGAACCACCGGGCTTGGGAACGATATAAAAATCGGATGCATGCACGGTTTTCTCCAGAATCGGCACGGCCGAATGAAGCCCTACGCATTCTCCTTTAACAGGGATGAGCGGAGGAAGTTCTCCACCAAAAGGCGGAATAAAGCGTGACCAGGCTCCCCCCGCCAGTACAATCTGATCGGCATAAAACCGCCCCTGAGGTGTTTCCACTCCGGTGACGCGGCCGTTTTCATAAATGAATTCCAGAGCGGGAGTGTATTCATAAAAATCGGCTCCTTCCCGGACAGCTGCTCCTGCGTATGCTTTCGTCAGTTCCGGAGCTTTTACCTGGCCGTCCCCCTGAATATAAAGGGCTCCATAGTGATCCCCGGTGATACTGCTGTCGATGGTTTTCACCACTTCCGGCTGCAGCCATTCCACGTGCTCCCCTGCCTGCTTCTGAAAATAGTACATCCGTTCCAGACGTTGTTGTTCCGCAGGGGTGTCGGCTATTTTGACCATACCGTTTTGAATGTACGAAACGGCGGTTCCGGATTTCTCTTCCAGTTCCGGCACTAATTCCGGAAACATGTCCCGGCTGCGTCTGGCAAACTCAAAAAATGGACTGTACTCTTCCAATTCCGACTGTGCACCGAGCATACCGGCTGCAGCACTTGATGCTTCCGAACCGACTGTATTTTTTTCAAGCACTGCCGTCCGCCGGTTCCGGGAAGCGGTCTGGTATGCAATCGAGCAGCCGTTAATGCCTCCGCCGATTACGAGTACATCGTACATCTTTATCATGTTCTGCCTCCTTTTGGTAAAGCGCCCCGGTAAGCCTGTACTGCCGTTTTCGGATCAAGAGCTTCATATATCCCGGACATAACTGCCACACCGGAAGCACCTTGTTCCAGGCAGCGGGCGGCATTATCCGGCGTAATTCCACCGATGGCTGTCACCGGAATCGAAACGGCCGCTGTCAGCTCTCGAAGGTCATGAAGCCCTCTTGCAGGTTTTCCCGCTTTACTGTCTGTTTCAAAAATATGGCCGAAAAAAAGGTAATCCGCGCCCTCCTGTTCTTTCCGGACGGCTGCTTCTCTGCTGTGGACTGAGCAGCCTTTCCTTGCAGAAAAGGAAGGGACTTGCGGAAACGGACTTGTTTCCGGGAGATGCACACCCGCAAGATCCATATGAGCTGCCAATTCCGGGTGATTGTTAATGATAATCTTTGACCGCGGCACCTTCCGTTCTTCAAGATGGTGCACGGCTTCCTGGATTCTGTCAGCATTCCATGTTTTTTCACGGATATGAATATAATCTGCCTCTTCATGAATCCGCACCGTAATATCGAGCCAATCCCAAAAAGACTGCCGGCCTGTTGAAATAACGTGGAGCATGCCCTCTGCCAGCCCCTTTCTTTTATCGTAAAAACCTAAAAAAAACCGCTTCCCGTCAGGAGGAAAGCGGTGTTGGGTCTTAGTACCCCGACATCCCACTTTCCTCCGCTGGAATCATCCAGGTCAGGTTCCAAGAGTTTTAAAGGCTTACTTTAATCTCAGCCCCTCTAAAGGGCACCCCTAGTGGTTATTTATCTATATTCCATGTTTTGTTCACTATACGAAAGAATGTATATCAATCGTAAAATACATGCCATACTCTGTCAATCCAGGTAATGAAACATCACTGCACGGCGGTGATGGTTGTTTCTGCATGTTCATGCAGACCGTCTTCGTTTTGTGCGTGGACAGTCAGTGTATACTCTCCTGCTGCTTCAAAAATGTGCGTGCCGGTGTAGACGCCGGTTCCGCTTTCTTCGGTTTCAAGCTGGATGGTGGATCCTCCCTGCGGCGCCTGCAGGTCAAACGTTACATCCGCTCCTGTCAGCGCTTCTCCTTCGTGCTGAACTTTCACGCTTACATCAGAAGGCTGTCCTACCGTGATATCCTGAGACTTTACGGTGATCTCAAGCTGCTGATCACCTGTATCAGCGTTCCCGCCGGAATCCCCGCTTTCTGTTTCTGCACCGCCGACGGTCACTTCTGTTGTCGGCATATTGTGCATATCACGGGCGGTGACGTGGGAGGTCACGTGGTAGAGACCTTCCTCTTCAAACGTGTAAGGAATGGAATAACGATTCTCCTCCCTGTTTTCCGAAAGAATCTCTTCACTGTTCTCTTTTTCACCGTCTTTCCAGATTTCAAAACGAACTTCATCCGCGTCTGTTACCGCTTCTTCCCCCTGCGTAACAGAAGCAGCGAGTTCCACCTCTGTTCCCGGTTCTGGATTCTGCGGCATATCAGGCTTCACTTCAATGGACTGGACTTCCATGTCCTCTCCGCCGGAGCTGTTTTCCTCCTGCGGGCCCTGTCCGCAGGCAGCAAGCACCGCAACAGCTGCAACAACGGAAAAAGCAGTATAAAAACCTTTCATCTCATCTCCTCCTTTTTCTCATTATACAATAAAGGACATACATTCTCATGAACCATCTCTATTATTCGTTCAAACTCCGAAAATAGAAAGCAGAATCCATAACGAGGGAACGCTTCCCAGTGTCGTCACGAGCGTAATACTTGAAACCATATTCGGACTGGAATTAAACTGCACAGCTATCATCGCAATAGTTGCAGCGCTCGGCATGGCAGCCGAAACGATAAGCACCGCACTAAGCGTCGGACCGGTCTGAAGAACGAGTGTGAGAAGATACGCTGCGGCCGGAGAGATAACCAGCCGCAGCATGGTACCGATTCCGATAACTTTCCAGTCCAGCGAGGATACAGTAATTTTCGCCAGCTGCATACCCAGCACAATCATGACAACCGGGATGGCAGCATCTGCAAGCATATTCACCGCATCCATATACGAGGCTGTTATCTCTAATTGTACAGCCTGACAGAGCACTCCTGCAATCAGCGCATGAAAAACCGGCATTTTCAACACGACCCGGAACGCATCCCCTGCCGAAAGACTGCTCCGGTTGGCTATGTAGACCCCTATAGTACTCATGAAAAGGGATTGAATCACCATAAAAATAATCGAGTAGGAAAAGGCCGTATCACCGAAAGCAAAAAGAATCAACGGAGCACCGTAGTTCCCCGCATTCATGAACGTCGTTGCGAGAGTCATTCCGCTTGTTTTGTCCGTATCCCATTTCAAAAGCAGACCAGTCACTTTATTGATGACCAGCATGAGAAGCAGAAATAAAATCGCGAACAAAATGATGCGGAAAAGATCCGCATCCGGTTCCGTTGTATAAAATGTTCGAAAAACAAGAGCCGGATTGAGTATGTAGAGAGCCACAGCCGAGACGGCTCCCACTTCGAGAATCTGTTTCTTCTGAAGCAGAAAACCGGCCGCAAAGATTAGAATAATCGGTACCAGCACATTCAGAAACACAGACATGACAAAGACCACCTTTTCCCTCCGGGAACTGCCGCTTGGTTCAGGCTTTCAGCATCTGCCGGAGTTTCTTTTTTTCTTTTCTGGCAACAAGGATATATAAGAAATCACCCTTTTGTATCACCGTGTCTCCGTCAGGGGTGATCAGCTCGTCGTCGCGTACAATGGCGCTTACCAGGACAGAGTCGGGAAATTGAATATCAAGCAGTGTTTTTCCAACAACCGGTGTTTTATCATCGGTCTGAAATTCAATGATTTCAGCATTCGCGCGGCCAATCGATATTAGTTCAAGAGAATGGGTCGGCGTTTCTTTTTTCGGACCGGAAAGATGCAGCTTTTTCGCTAAGTAGGACAATGTCGAGCCTTGAATCAAAGCGGAAGTCAGCACAATAAAGAATACTATATTAAAAATCACAGACCCATTCTCGATTTCGGCTACAATGGCGAATGTAGCAAGGACGATGGGGACCGCCCCGCGGAGTCCGGCCCATGAAAGAAATACTTTTTCTTTCCATGTGTATTTCATCCCCGCCAATGATAGAAACGATGCCGCCGGTCTTGCTGCGAAAATAAGGACGGCGGACAGAAGCAGGCCGCCTCCCATGATTTCGGGGGAGAGAATCTGTTCAGGAAACGCGAGCAGACCGAGAATGATAAACATAAGAATCTGCGCCATCCATGCAAATCCTTCATTGAACCGGAAAATGGAATGCCGGTAAGTGAGTTCGGAATTACCGATAATAAGGGCTGCAACATAAACAGCGAGAAAACCGCTCGCCTGTGACAGAGAAGCTACGCTGTAGGTCAGCAGCGCAAACGAAAGCGCAAATATAGGATAAAGACCGCTGGAATCCAGGTTAATCCGGTTAATCGAAGCCGATGCTACTTTTCCAAGAATAATACCGATTAACAGTCCGATTCCCATCTGCCAGAAAAAAGATCCAATTAAAAGCCAGTAGTTGGGCTGATCCAGCATAATCAGCTCAATAAAACTGAGTGTCAAAAAAACAGCCATGGGATCGTTGGTACCGGATTCGGCTTCCATGGTAGCTGCTATTTTTGTTTTTATATTTCTTTCTTTCAACGAGGCAAACACCGCAGCGGCATCTGTGGAGCCAACGACTGCTCCCAGCAGAAGCGATTCCAGCCAGGTCAGATCCACGACATATTTCGCCGCTACACCGACAATCAAGGACGTAATGATAACTCCGAATGTCGCCAGACTTAAGGAAGGCCAGATGACCGGTTTGATGACGGACCATTTCGTCTGACTGCCCCCTTCAAACAAAATGATAACAAGGGCAATGACACCTACCAGTTGGGCCTGGTGCGCGTCATCAAAATAAATGATACCAAGACCGTCACTGCCGATAATCATGCCGACAAGAATAAACAAAATCAACGAAGGCATCCCAAGACGTGCGGAAAATTTCGTCACCGTCACTCCCACAATTAATAGAAGAGCGGCCAGCAGTACAAACGAATCTATATCAAAACCCCCGACAAACATACGTGATCTCCTCTCCAGCGCACAAACGTGTTACTATAATATTATCATATCTGTTCCAAGCGTCTCACTAGAAAGGAGTTGTACCAATGGCTGACTTCACCCACCTGAACGAACAGGAACGTGCCAGAATGGTCGATATATCCGATAAAACAGACACTGTCAGAACTGCCCGCGCCCGTTCGGGAATTACCGTCTCCGAGGAAGCCTATACACAGATTGAAGAAGGAACGAATACAAAAGGCAGCGTACTCGCTGTGGCCCAGGTGGCTGGTATAGCAGGGGCAAAAAAAACGTCCGACTGGATTCCGATGTGTCATCCCCTCATGCTGAGCGGTGCTGATATTCATTTTGAATGGGAGCAGCAGGAACAAGACACTTATCATCTGTCCATCACCAGTGAAGTAAAAGTCAAAGGAAATACAGGGGTGGAAATGGAGGCGCTCACCGCAGCAACCGCGGCGGCCCTCACAGTTTATGACATGTGTAAGTCCGCCGGGAAAGACATGACAATCGGTCCGACGTACCTGCTCGATAAGACAGGCGGCAAAAGCGGAAATTATCACCGGGAATCATGAATTCCGGTCTATACAAAAAGCCGGCGGAACAGGTTTCAATCTGTTCCGCCGGCTTTTTTGGGCGATTAAATAACACCGTAGCCAAGCAGTACAATAATAATGAGCACTATAACGAGTAAGCCTGTCAAACCGGCGCGGGCTTCTCCGCGTTTTTTTCCGGCTATTGTAATCTCCATGAGGGCAATCGCAATCAAAGCCAGCACCCCTTTGAAGATATAGAGAAGCGGAAAGCCCAAGGATGCGAGCATCCCGATACCTGAAATCAGCATAAGAACGGCAAATAAACGCATAATCATCAGCGTAATTTTCTGCTTCGGCGCAAAATAACTGATGAAAAAGAAAATGACGAGCAGGAACCATGATCCCTCATGCATTCCTTGTAACATATTCATCATATTCGTTCTGTCTCCTTTGTATGTAATAACTCTCCCCCTAATATATAGGACACAGTCCAATACCGCAAGCCTGCGGGGCTGGGTACCGACTGTTATGAGATCAATTTGAGTCCTGCGGCGGCGGCTGTGACCACAGCTATGCAGCTGATGCGAAAAGTGTCTTTTGGTTCCTGATACAACAGCATACCAAGAACAGCCCCGCCGGCTGTTCCGATTCCCGTCCACACCGCGTAGGCCGTTCCCATCGCCAGCGTCTCCATGGCCATGGAAAGCAGTACAAAACTCATTCCAAAGCTCCCCATCAGATAAAGAAGAGCCTTGATGTTTTTGTCCCGGTGGAGCTTATTGATCATCGTGACACCGGTCATTTCAAAAAGACCTGCCGCTGTAAGATATATCCACGCCATCAGCTATTCTCCTTTTCCGCGCGGTCTTCCGCCAGTTTCAGCCCCATAACCCCAAAAAGCAGGATACTTATAAATAACAGTTGCAACCCATTCACGGGCTCCTGAAAAAACAGCATGCCGCTGACGACGGTTCCGGCCGTACCGAGTCCCGCAAAAACAGCGTACGCAGTCCCAATCGGAAGCTTCCTCCCCGAGACAATCAAAAGATAAAAGCTCACAAGGATACATACTGCTGTCATCAACCACTGCCCGGCCGTCTCCGCATGCTTGAGTCCAATCACCCAGCCGATTTCAAAAACAGCTGCAACAATCACTAACAGCCACCTCATCATGCTTCCCCTCCTGAAAAAGCCGGCATCCTCACGTGGATAATTGCGGCGGATACATTAACGCTTCCTCTTTCTAACATTGTATAGACCCAATCATTTTTTGTCCAAAATCCGGGATTTCAGGAACAGATCAGGACGAGCGAAAAGAAAATTCCGTTTTGCCGTTATTCCACACGAGCGCTGCGTCAAAGGACCGCTTCCCTTCAAACCCTTCAATAACCGGAGTTTTCCCTTTTTCACACAACGCACGGATGTGTGCTTTCGTGATGGTTTTTCCGAGAATCGTCCGGTTGAACGTCTGCCGGCAGCCATTGCTGTACTCCGTGCACCCGTAGAACGTTTTCCGAAGTACAATACTTCCTTTCCCGCAGGAAGGACACGCCGCGATCGGGGCATTCTGCTTGCGTTTTGCGCCGCTTCTTCCTTTCTTGGGTGCCGGAAGCCCTTCTTTTGGAATTTCCATGTTTTCTACTTCCTGCGCCGCCGTACTTACCAGTTTCGTCGTGAAGGATGCCGTGTTATCAATAAAAGTCTGCCTGTCAGCCTCTCCTTCCCCGATTCTGCGCAGAAACAGCTCCCATTTTGCCGTCATTTCAGGCTTGGACAGAAGGGATCCCTGTACCGCTTCGCAGAGCACCTCCCCTTTTTTCGTCACATGGACAATGTTCTTCTCCACCTGGATGTACTCCTGGCGTATTAACGTCTTAATGATTCCGCTTCTCGTCGCTTCGGTGCCGAGGCCTTCCACTTCCTGCAGTGCGGCTTTGGCTTCCTCGT
The DNA here is from genome assembly GCF_900114715.1 of Salibacterium qingdaonense. Lineage (GTDB taxonomy): Bacteria > Bacillota > Bacilli > Bacillales > Marinococcaceae > Salibacterium > Salibacterium qingdaonense. The sequence continues at coordinate 258,498 of NZ_FOTY01000001.1, read as the reverse complement.
CTTCTTCCACCAGTTTCCCGCACGTTTTCATCATATTGATGAGATTACCTTCTGTGTAGGGTTTCGGTGGTTTTGTCATCTCTTCATGAATCTGCACACGTGCGCCTGCTTCCATTCCCTGGTTCAGAGGTGGAAGCTCCGGAAGTTGTTGTTTGGAGGGGCTTCCCGAGAGGTCGAACAACGTTTTCCATCCTCTCTGATTCTCGACTTTCCCTTTACTTAAAAACGCGAGTCCCTTCACATCGGTAGTAACTGTCGTTTCTTCATAAACATAATCCTGATGAAAAACAGCGAGCACGCTTTTTATGATCTCCTCATACAGGTTCTTCTGTTCACGGGTCAGCTTCTGCAATACAGCTTCTGAAGGAACTTTCCTGGTCGGAATAATGGCATGGTGCTCTTTCACTTTGGTGTCGTCGACATACCGCTTTAGCGCGCGGGGTTCCTGCGTTTCAACATTGTCTCCGGTCACCCGCTGCCATCCGGTGATATTTTGTTTAACATAGCTGTATTCACTGTTTGTAATATGACGGGTATCGGTTCTTGGGTACGTCACGAGTTTCAGTGGTTCATCATACAAGCTCTGTACGATTTCAAGCGTGCGGGACGGGCTGTATTTATATTTTTTGTTCGCCAGCGTCTGCAGGCTTGACAGGGAATGAAGCATCGGGGGTTTCTCCCGTTTTTCTTTGACGTCGACAGAGCGGATTCGTCCGGTTTCCTTTTCCTGAATACCATGCCTGCTGATTAGATCTGCCGCGGCTTCTCTTGTTGAAAAGGTCTCTTTAAGCTTCCCTGCGTACTCCCCCGTCTGCGTCTGAAACGTCGCCTTGATCTCAAAATAAGGTTCCGGTACGAACTGTTCAATCTCTTTCTGGCGGTCATAAATCAGTTTGAGCGTCGGTGTCTGCACTCTTCCGACACTAAACACATGCTGCAGTCCTTTCTTCTGCAGGAGCAGGGTGTAGAGCCGGCTTGCGTTCATTCCAACAACCCAGTCCGAAATCTGACGGGCCTGGGCTTCCTGGTACAATGGATGAAAAGCTCCTCCGTCCTGCAGCCGTTCAAACCCCTTTCGCACTTCTTCTTTCTCGAGACTGTTGATCCAGAGCCGACGCTGCGGCTTGCTTGAGACGCCGGCTTCGTGAATAATGCTTTGGGCGATGTTTTCTCCTTCGCGGTCGCAGTCGGTGGCGACGATGATAGAATCGGCCTGTTTGAGCAGACGGCGCACAATCTGAAACTGTTTTTTCGTCTTCTGGGCCGGACGGAATTCATACGTGCCCGGCAGCATCGGCAGCTGCTGGAGATCCCACCGTTTCCACGATGCTTCATATTCGGCCGGGCTTTTTAGTTCGATGAGATGGCCGACTCCCCATGTCAGTACAGCCCCTTCCGGGAAAACAGAACAGGCGGGAATTGTCATGTATCCTTCCTTTTTCTGACCTTTTGGGAATGCAGCGGCATACGCTTTCGCCTGACTTGGTTTTTCTGCGAGAATAACCGGCATCATACATGCTCCTTCCTGGATGATATCGAATGTATGTTCTTTTCAGTATATAGGATGTCACTTCTTTTCGAAATGCTTTCTCTTATCGGCGGGAGGAAAAAATGATAAACTTTTAAAGGAATTATCATAGATGGAGGTCATAGCTGTGAGTCAGTTAAAAGAAGCAGGATACGAATATTACCATTTCAAAGATAAAATAGATTATCCGGGTATCGACGATGATCTGGCTGCGCTTCAGCATGCCTTTGACAACCTCCCAGCCGATGAATACGCTCCGCACCTGAACCGGTACCGCCGTTACGGGCGGGCGCTTGTGATGCCGGGCACGCATGAGGTGACGTGGCTTCCGGAAACATGGGTCGACGGTCATGCCTATTATGAATATTTTCAGGGAAGCTTTAATCCGGAATATGTGGGGGAATACCGGCGGTTCCCGGCTCTTTGGCAGTGTTCAATGGAAAACAGGCTGCTCCGGGAAATGATACGTCAGGACTTCAGGGAAACATTTTGGACGAGAGAAGATGCGCTGATGCCTTTTCACGCAGGCGTGCATTTTGTAAAACTGAAGGTGGAAAATCCGGGCGATGTGGCAGTATCTTCACCGAACACCCTCCATCAGGACGGGGAACCGTTTACGTTTGCCCACCTCATCCGGCGAAACAACATAAGCGGCGGGTTAAATGCAATTTCTGTACCCCGGCACCGCGGCAAAATGCCGGCCGATATCCCGCAGGATGATATTAAGCAGTCCTTTTACCTGGATAAGCCTCTTGAGTCCTACAGTGTATATGATCCACTTGTCACGCATTATGTCGGGGATGTTGAAAAAGGGGAAACAGACGGTCCGGGGGAACGGTCCGCCATCCTGATTGATTATCAGCCGACGGTGATTGCCGACCCTGATCAGATTAGAAGCACACGGGGTAATACGGATTTCATGATTTACGTATAGAAGAAGGTGCCTGCGGGGAACGGGTCCTGCATTAATTCACCGAAGACAGGGAAACGAGTTCATAGAAAAGGGTCGTCCACCCGGAACTCCATTCCACCTTTGTAATGACCGCCGTTCCAAACGGCGGTTTTTGCTCTTCGATCTGAATATCAACTTTCGAATCAAGCGGATACAGATGGTACCCGTCCTTCACAAGACGAAACGATCTATCTCCAAGCCGCTCTGCCTGATTGTGCGTAACGATTTCTCCGTTTACTTCGATGGAAAATCCCATGATCCATTCCACCCTTCCTTTGCACCTTTAAGATAGATTTCGACACCGTTCGGATAATTCCTTCCAAACCCTTAAATATTTAAAATAAATAAGAGCACCGCACGAATTGGCAGCACTCTTTTCTTTCCCCTTTTTCGACATCATTTCCCGGGAAATATAAAACATAACAAGGCAGCCTACAGCTTATTCAATGCTTCGTTTACCGGGTGGTCTCCTGAGGAAAGCTCAAACGTTTTATCACGTGCTTTGTTGTGTGTTAACGAAGCGACCATTACCGCAGCGGCGTCTTCCCTTGAGATACTTCGTTCATACGCATCTGTGAATCGTTCTTTTATTTCCACTAACCCGGTTCCTTCTCCGGGAGTAAGAGAACCTGTCCGGATAATGGTGTGGCTCAGTCCGCTGCTTTGCAGGTGCGCATCTGCCGTTCCTTTGGCTTCCAGATAATATTTATCCGGTCCGGACGGCTGGTCCGCCCCGATGCTGCTCAGCATAATAAATTGGTGAACCCCCTGAGCCCTGGAAGCATCCATCAGTTTTTTCGCACCTACCTGCTCCACTGCGAGGATCTTTTCAAGGTCGGCTTCGGGTCCGGAGCCAGCAGCAAAGAGAACAGCATCCATTTCTTTCGGGGCTTTTGACACATTGTTCTCAAGATCCGCTGTCACGATGTAATCTGCTCCCCATTCCCTCATTATTGCGGCTTGATCATAATCGCGTACCATGGCGTGCACTTCATACCCGGGCTGTTCGGCAAGAATACGTACGAGAATCTGTCCGGTATCCCCGTGGGCACCGGCCACCAAAACCTTCATCCCTGATCCCTCCTCGTTTACCTATCTTTACCCTGATTTTATCACATACAAAACCTTACATGGCATTCCCGTTGTCGGAAAAATAACGTCTCTGTCTTTTAGATCTGAATTTATTTCCATTGGAAAAGACAGATAGAATAATGGAAGAAAAAACGAGAACGATTCCTGCGCTCTGCCATCCCGTTAATTCGTCCCCGAAAACAAGAACCCCGACTATTATACCGACAATCGGTTCAATGGTTGCAAGGACCGCGGCATGGCTGGATTCAATATATTTCAATCCAGCCGTATATAATACATAAGCCAATATGGTAGATACGAGGACACTGCCTAAAACGTGTATCCATACTATCGGCTCCAGAAACGGCATAAGGTTTTTTTCGATGCCGCTGACCGGCAGAAGAAACGCTCCCCCGCACATCATCGAATAAGCCGTAATGGTAACAGAATGGTATTTGCGGCTGACGGATTTTCCAATAATACTGTACAATCCGCAGAAAAATCCGGAAGCCAGCCCGAAAAACACAACAGATACGGTTAGGTTCATGGAACCAAACGGAAAAAAGCCGGCAACAAGGCTGCATCCGGCCGTAGTCAGCACGACGGCTCCGATTTTATTCACGGTGAACGCCTCCTGGAATACAAACCGGGATATCAGCGCCACAAAAACAGGACTCGTATACAACAGAACGACCGCCACCGACAGGGAAGCCTGTTCCATAACCGTGAAATAGAACCAGTTAAATAATGCGATGCTCACAACCCCCAGGCCGATGAAATAAGGCAGGTCCCGGAGGTGGATCTTCAGAAGATAAGGCCGGATGATACCCACGATACTGAACAGGATAACCATCGACAGCACCATTCGTATCGTTACGACATGAATCGGGGAAAACCCAAACATATAGAGGCGCTGAACAAACAGTCCGGTCAGCCCCCAGAAAGAAGCTCCCAGCATTGTTATACCATAGGCAGCAACAGATCTCATCGTCTCACCTTCTTTGCTTTAACATAATATAAAGATTCGGCTCCTCAGGAACAATTCCATCTTCTCACCTTCAGCCTGTAAATACGACAGGAACAAGCTATTATATTAAAATAGTTTTGACGTTCTTTGACGTACAATCATCTCCACCCTTTATATCTTGCTAAAAACAGTAGAAATTGCTATGTTAAGCATGGTTCGAACCATGACGTCCGGAGGCTTTATTTATGTACCACGCCATCACTATACTAGAAAAAATCAAGCTTTTCGCGGTCATTCTATGGCCGATTCTCGTTACGGAATTAAGTTATTTCGGCATGAATCTCATCGATACCATCATGTCAGGTCAGGCCGGCACAAACGACCTCGCCGGAGTTTCCATTGGATCCAGTTTATGGCTCCCCGTCTTTACCGGGGTAAATGGAATCCTTCTTTCCATCACACCGGTGATCGGACAGCTGCTCGGCAGAAATGACCGGCGCAGCATCACAGACATCGTGACACAGGGCTTTTATATTGCAACTCTTTTCGGCCTTGTTATCCTCGGAGCGGGATGGATTTTCCTGGATCCCGTGCTGTCGGTCATGTCGCTTGATCCATCCGTACACCACATTGCCAAACATTATCTGATTGGTTTATCCTTTGGTATCATTCCGTTTTTTCTGTCAATGGTGGTACGCAACTTTTTTGATGCGCAAGGGTATCCCCGCATTACAATGACGATTATGCTGGGCGTTCTTCCGCTCAATTTTTTGTTTAATTACTGTCTGATATTCGGGAAATTCGGCATGCCGGAAATGGGAGGGATCGGTGCGGGATATGCTACTGCTTTATCATACGGAGTTGTACTGCTGTTTAGTGCTGTCATGACGTTCCGGGTGGAAATCATGAGGCCGTTCCGTCTTTTTAAACAATGGAGCGCTCCTTCATGGAACGCCTGGAAAAAGCAGCTTCGTATCGGGATACCGCTTGGTTTATCTCTGTTTTTTGAGGCCAGTATTTTTTCCGCGGTCACGCTTTTCATGGGAGCGATGTTTGATACGGTGACGATTGCCGCCCATCAGGCGGCGTTCAGTTTCACATCCATCATTTTTATGATTCCATTAAGCATCTCTCTTGCTTTAACGATTGTCACAGCGTTTGAAATCGGCGCCCAGCGGCTGGACCACGCAAAGCAGTACACCCGGATCGGGGTGGCATCGGCGGTGTGTATTATTTCTATTTCTTCCTGTTTGATTTACGTGTTCCGGCAGGATATCGGCTGGATTTACACAAATGATCCGGAAGTGGCGGCGCTTGCGGGGCAGTTCCTCGTGTTTGCGATTTTCTATCAATTTTCCGACGCCGCCCAGTCGACCCTGCAGGGAGTGCTGCAGGGATACAAGGATGTAACGGTTCCTTTTTTCACGTCGTTTGTATCTTACTGGCTGTTCGGCCTGCCCGCCGGTTATATGCTTGCCGCTTACACCGCACTCGGCCCTTTCGGATGGTGGCTCGGTATTACGGTCGGATTAACCTCAGCTGCCGTCGGTTTTTTCATTCGCCTGCGAATCGTCCAGCGCCGTCATGCCGACTCCCTTGACTTGTCATCAAAGGCAGGCAGTACGTAATCCTAAGGAAACGAAAACGACCTATCGCCATGGTATGCTCGGCTTCCAGTATATCTTCTTTCGTCTGCTTCATGTTAAATGTTTCCTGGAGCGGTGTTTTCCATGTCCAGCGGCCGACCGTAACATAAATACCCTCATCCCCACAGACATCAGATCGTTTGCGGCTCGTAAGAACAAGCGCACCGTCTTTGCCGTTATCGGGCCGGAGAATGCCTGTCATCACACCAACCGGAAGAGGAAGCCCTACATTGAGATACGTGACATCCTCTTTCGTGTGATGGGAATACACCGCTGTGAACACCGGACTGCCTGTACCTGCATGGCTGCGCAGCCAGACACGTGGGTCCGGGCGCCCGTCCTGCTGCTCCCCTACACTATACATTTTTCCATCCATGTCCCCTTTTCCTGTTGGCGGAACATTAATCTGTTTCATTTTCTTACTGAAATAAGAGGAAGCATGATATAGAAGAGAAAAACGCCACTGAACGTCCGCTTTCATACGGAACCGGTCCGTGTGTGTATAAAACGCGCTTACAAGCGGAGAAAGCATCTCTGGATCAAAATCTTTTTTTTTATATGTATCCCACGAAGCAAACAAACCATCTGTGGCGTGAAGCCGCTGATTCTGTTCTATGCGTTCTGCAATATTCTCTTTTCCCCGCAGTCTGCTGACGGGAAATGAATGATAAGCCGCTCTTGGTCCGGGAGATACGAGAGCCCACCCGATCAACGCAAGAATGGAAAAAGCGAATGCATTCCAGGCGCCGTGCCACGGAATCATTCCTGCTATGCCGATTACTTGGTAACCAGCGGCACGTCCTGTGCTGTAAAGAATCGAAAGTGTCATCGTCCCTATCAATATAAACGAGGAAATAGTTATTGTTATTTTTGAAAACAGCGGCATCGAGAAGGCTTCCTTTATGCTCCATCCTGCAAACCAGTACAGAAATACGACATATATGCCGACAAGCACCGCTTCAAGCGGCGGTCCTTGATCGACGGCAACAGCTGTCAAAACGGGGCCTGCTGTTATGCCGGCTGCCAGTATCCTGTATAATAAAGGTCTGCCGGACACTTCTCTATAATAGCGGCGACGGCCCAGCAGGCCTGTTAATACCGGCAGCAAACATGCGGCATAGTGAAAGTGAACCGCTGTTAGATCCACAATTACTTCCGTATAGGGAAGCAATGGAGCGGTGCCTGCGCGGGACAGCACGAACCAGGCGCCTCCGACAGCGACATACACCAACCCCGCATCGACCACCGTCTCTTCTAAAGGAGCTGTCCCTCTTGTCATCAGCCTGGATAAGCCTTTCCAGGCAATGTACGCAGTAAACAGAAACCACACCACAGAAAACACCATCGCCGTTATTCCGGTTTCCATCATCATCGAAAGTGCACCGCTCCAGGCAGCACCAAACCAGCACAGACGTGTCCGTCCGGGGAGGGACACAGCTGAAACATACAACACAGCAGGTACAACCAGAAAGAAAGCTGCTGCCAAGGCTGCTTCGATCAGATCCGGCTGTACAATAATGGACCAGAACAGTAAGCTGAACGCACCAGGAAGCAGCGTGCTCCATTTATTCATGGGTCGACTGCTCCACCGGTATCTTTTTTTTCATGGCGATAACATCAAAGGCCGGCCATTCCGGTCTTTCCACAGTGAACGTATCATAAATATGGTACCCCAGCCGTTCATAACGCCTTACATTATGAGGCGCGGCCGCCCGCACTTTACAATACACGGTTTCTTTTTCGAGCTGCAGGGCTTTGCTTTCGACCCAGCGGATCAATGCCGATCCTATCCCGCTCCCCCGTTCTTCCGGCGGAACGGATAATCGGAAAAAATAAAGCGCGTCCTCTTCTTCCCGTACTCTGACAACACCGACCGGCCTGTTTTCGATATAGCACACAGCAGCTGTTTCCTCCCCGTCTGCTATGGATGACTCGATAGACTCCGTCGTTTCCTGCATAGCCCCTGATGGTATAATATCCTTATCGTATTCAGCAAACGCCTGCTGCATGACAATTCTCACCGTTTCCGCTTCCGCTGCTTCCACTTCTACTATTTTCATTATTTTCTCCACCAATTCTTATGACAATTTATCATTTCCATCTTATCATCACGACCGTGAATTTCAATCGCAAACGTGCCGTAAAAAAAGAACGGCAGCAGCATATGATGATGCCGCTGTCGTTCTTTAAATCGGTGATTAATGAACATCGCCGTCTGCTTTTTCCTGCGTCTGCTCCTGAATATGGAAGGCCCGTACTTTCTGATCGGCTTCTTCACTCATTTCCTGGAGCTGCTCGGCGGTTTCTGCCACTCCCTGTAGCGCCTGCACTTGTTCATCGGTCGATGCACTGATTTCTTCGCTCGCCGATGCTGTCTGTTGAATGCTGGCATTGATGTTGTCCAGTTTCTCCGTGATGTTGTCTTTTTTCTCGTTCATGTTCACTGCATCACTGGAAATAGCGTTCATTGCCTCGGACATTTCTCTTGCAACACTTGTAAGCCGTTCAAATATCTCTTTTGTCTGGGATACAGCTTCCCGTTGATGATCGTTTGAGCTTTTCACATCGCTCATCGATGTGACAGCTTCCTGGGATTCTTGTTTAACGGAAGTAATCCGTTCTTTAATCCGACCTGTCATATCGTTTGTCTGTTCGGATAATTTCCGGACTTCTCCGGCAACCACCGCAAACCCTTTGCCGTGCTCCCCGGCTCTGGCTGCCTCAATGCTCGCATTTAAAGCAAGGAGGTTGGTCTGTTCAGAAATCTCTTCAATGCTTCCAATCACAGATTCAATACTCTGCACGTGTTCGGACAATTCCTGTACGGTGGAGCCGGCTTTATCCGTCTGTGCAGCGGCGGACTCTGAAGCTTGCTGCAGGGTCTCCATCTTTTCAAGACCGTCTTTGTGGTCAGTTTCCTGCTTTTTGCTTAATTCCCTGACCGATTCCACCCGATGTGTAATATTTTCGATCGATGCTGCAAGTTCCCCGGACGCCTGATTGGTTTCCTCGGTCTGTTCCGACATGGACGTTGCCGTTGCTGCCACATCCTGAATCGCTTTGTTAATGTCCTGACTCGAAGCGGTCGTTTCTTCGGATGTCGCACTCATCTGTTCAGACGACTCCCGCAGCTGGTACACCGTCTGCTGCATCGAGGTAAGAAGATCATTCATATCTTCGGTCATCTTATTGAATTGACGTCCCAGTACCCCGATTTCGTCATTGGAAGCAATCGATGTGTTCACCGTAAGATCTCCTTCACTGACACGCCCCATCTTTTCTTTCAATGTATTCAAGTGACGGGTCAAGCGTCCGGAAAACAGGAAAATCACAATGGATCCAAGTGCTGCTACGACGACAGTATAGAGGATCAACTGGGTTAAAAGCTTATTCAACGGTGCATACAATTCCGTTTCCGGTACCGCAAGAGATAACGTCCACCCCGTCGTAGGCAGGTTCTGCTGATAAACAAGATGTTCTTCGCCGTTGTAATCGAGCCTTTGAATCTCTTTTGTTTCGGTGGAGAATGCCCCGCCGAATTCTTCCTCGTCACTCACTCCTGCCGACATCACTTTGTCCCGGTTCGGATGTGCGATATACTGCCCGTTTTCATCGGTTAGAAAGGCAAAGCCGGAACCATTCATATCCGCCGAACCAATTTGATCCTGCAACGTGCTCAAATCGATGTCTGACGTGACGACACCTACTGTTTCCCCGGCATTATTCTGAAAAGGAACCGACGTCGTCAACATCGTAATGCCTGTTTCCCCGTCCGTGTACGGAGCCGTCCACACCGCTGCACCGTCGGAGTTCATTCCTGCTTTATACCATTCATAACTTGGATAATCATAATCAGGTTCTTCGTACATTTCGGTATACACTGCTTCGCCGTCTTCTTTATACACATATGGCCCGAAATACTCTGTATCTTCATTATAAGCATATGGTTCAAACCAAACGCCGGCCCCAAGCGTCTGCTCGTTATTCCAGATCATATTTTCAAGAATACCTGCTATCTCTTCTTTTTCCAGTGACGTTCCCTGACTGCTCAACAGAGCCGATAAATTGTCACCAATCCGTTGGTGCGCGACGAACCCTTTCTCGGTTGCTTCCGTCAATTCCGCACTGGTGGCAGTCATGTTATCCTCCAGTGCATTTTCAAGGTCACCTTTAGCGGTAAAATAGGATACCGCTGAAACAGCAGCCCCCGATATCAAAACCAGCGGGATAAAAATCGCAAGCATCTTTTTCCGCAGCGTCATGTGCCCCTTCATAACAATCCCCCATTTTTCATTGATACATAAGTCTTATTTCATTCAGATGCTATTCTATATGAAAACAAAAAATAAGCAAATAGTCATACCTTACAGCCAATAGAAATGATAGCGCTTCATCCCTCGTTATTATCGTTTAAAATATTTTTAACTTTTTTAAGTAAGAGGGGCAAAAGGGTACGAACAAAAAAGAGCCGGCATCTGAAATCAGACTGTCGTTGTTCCAGGCCGCAGCGGTTCCGTGGACACTAAACCGCCTGGCAGCATACATAGTGTACACGGAGGTAGTGTTTGGGGACATTAGGGTTCCCCGCGCTGACCCTTAGTGTCCATTGATTCCGGCCGGCACCCACTAATTTCTGATTTCAGCGGCGCAGTGTCCACAACACAATGATCCGTGGACACTACATCCTTATTTTTCGATGACAGTGTCCACCGCCGGATGAACAGCTGCTGACACAACCCCGCTGAAATATCTGATCCAGTTCTTCCGTCGCGTGTTTTATACTGCCCTGAAAGGTGTCCTGGTCTTTCGATGCTTTATCAAGCACCTGCTCCAGGTACTGTTTCGTTTCCTCCAGATGCTTTTTTCAAATTCCGTTGATTTCGACTCTGCCATCACCTGCCACTTTTTTTCTGATATAATGGGATGCGTAAGAAATGGTAAAGTGGTGAGAATCATGCTTGAAGATACAGGAGAACGTATTATCCCTAAAGAAATGAAGCCGGAAAACGGATTGCTGCTCGAACATTTGGCGCGGTATACATTCGCCCTTCCCTATGTAAAAGGCCGTGTCCTGGACATTGCAGCCGGGACCGGGTACGGCGCGCAGATGACAGCAAAAAAGAAGAAAAAAGAAATCAGTGAGATCGTCGGGGTGGATGTCGATCCAGAAACAATCCGTTACGCCAAGCAGCACTATTACCATCCGCTGCTTACCTTTCAGACCGCGGATGCCCTGGATCCAGACATGGAAGAAGAGCTTGGCACATTTGATACCATTCTGTCCTTTGAAACAATCGAACATGTCCCGGACGATCAAGTTTTTCTGCAAAACATTCTAAACCTGCTCCGTCCCGGCGGTACCCTTGTGCTTTCCACCCCGTTCGGACAGGGACGCGGGAAGCCGAGTCGTTCACCTTTTCACTACCACCAGATCACCGAAGAGGAGTTTCGTGACCTGTTTCAGGATTATCCCGCTACTTCATTTTACTATCAGCGGGGCGTCACAATTGAACCGAAGCGTGAAGGACTGCATTACCCGCTCGGTGTAGCGGTCTGCCAAAATGTCGACAAGCAGGACGATGCTGACATATTACAGGCTTTCGTCCAGCATAGCGCTGGCGGTCCTGAATACGTCATTAAATCCAGAGATAACGTCCTGCAGACCGTGGACCGGGATACTTTTTTGGCAGCGGTCCATAAACTGGAAACGAAAGGCACATAAGATCGTAATGCTTAAACATGTAAAATCCATCTTACATACATGTGCGATCATTGCATTATATGCCGCAGCGGGTTATCTTTTCTATCAAATGCTGGAAAAAGGCTGGTATCCCGGCGGATTCATTAAGGAAATAGAGAAAGACAAAGGAGTCACCTTCCAGAGAGAGTGGTTCGATTCCCGTACGCTGTATATACCAGAGAATGCTGCAGCTGAGACGGACCGTAAAGCTTTTGCAATGGATGGCAGTATGTCTCGTTATAAAACTTATATAGTAATAGCAGGATTGATGCTGTATCTAACGTGGAAAGCTTTATGGTCTACGATGAAATATAAGTGCAAGCGGGCTGTCATAGACCGGAATACGGAACTTTTGAAGGGTATTACAGCCTTTGCTGTTTTTGTCACATTCTCCGTTCTTGCCATTTATCAGTATACAGAAATTAATCAGCAGTGGCATACAGTCAAAGAGCTTGTTGAGGAAGAGAACACGGATATATGACGTGTTCTTCTGCATTGTTCCAGAATAAGATATGGCTGTCAGAAGGAGTGATACTACCATGGAATTATTCAAGCAATCTACCATGACGGAGCGGCTGAATGTGCTTAAAAGGCACGTCCAGCCTTTTAAGGAGAGAGCGGCACAGCATGACGAAGAGGCCTCTTTCCCCGTGGAAAATATAGAAACCCTGAAAAACATCGGATATACGGCTCTTACCGTCCCCGCCCGGTACGGAGGAAAAGAAATTTCTCTCCTGGAACTGGTGAAAGCGCAGGAAATCATCGGAAAATCCGATGGATCGACGGCGCTCTCCATCGGCTGGCATATGGGAATCGTCCAGAACCTTGGCGAACAGAAGAGCTGGCCGGAAGACGTATATGCTTCCTTCTGCCGGGAAGTGCTGGAAGACGGCGCGCTCCTGAACAATACCGCTACCGAACCCGCCACCGGCAGTCCAACCAGAGGCGGAAAGCCGGAAACCACTGCCGTACACGAGAACGGGCAGTGGAAGATCAGCGGCCGGAAAACCTTTGCGACGATGGCACCGGTGCTTGATTACTTTGTCGTCAGCGCCACCCTCGAAAAGGATGAAAGCGTCGCAAACTTTCTGATTCCAGGAAACAGCTCCGGTCTGGCCGTGGAGGAAACGTGGGACTCCATTGCCATGCGCGGCACCGGCAGCCACGACCTCGTGCTTGACCAGGTGCGGGTACCTGACAATCATCTTGTCACCTATTTAACGCCCGGAGATAAACCGGCGGCCGGCTGGCTCCTGCACATTCCGGCATGCTACGCAGGTATTGCCGAAGCAGCGAAAGACTACGCCGTGTCCTTTGCCAAAGAATACTCGCCAAACAGTATCGACGGTACGATTTCGGACCTGCCGAACGTGCGCCAGAAAATCGGGGAAATGGAACTGCTCTCTAAACAGAACAAACACTTTCTCTATAGCGTAGCATCCACATGGGATGAATCCTCTTACGCCGAGCGGCAGCTGATGAAACCAGAGCTTGGCGCCGTGAAATACAGCGTCGTGAATCAAGCGGTAAACATCGTCGATACCGCCATGCGGATTGCGGGTGCCCGGAGTCTTTCGCAGCAGAACCCACTGCAGCGGTACTACCGCGATGTCCGCGCCGGCCTTCACAATCCTCCGATGGACGATATGACCATTATGCAGCTTGCCTCCGAACTCATTAATAAAGAGGAAACCTGACTTCAAACGGGTTTCCTCTTTATTATAAAAGCTTCCAAATCATAATCACCCCGGCCAGAGCCAACCCCTGAAAAAAAGTGACAATAACATCTCTTGCGATGGAAGATGCGTTCCAGAAAACATTCACCACACGCGCGATTAGAAATCCGCACACAAATATCACAGCTGCCACCGCAGCAAACGTGTACATGTTATGCCCCTCCCATCGATTTGCTTATTTTAACGTTTATTTCCTCTTCCTTCTTTCATTTTACAGAAAAATAATGGATTTGTTCAGCCGTATTTGTGGAAAGATAACAGCAGCACTGATTTCACGAAGCAAGGAGGCTCATCGATGACAAACCTGAGATATCAACAGATAAACGGGCAGCCGGCGCAGACGCAGCCCTCCCAGCCCGGTATTGAATCACAGATGAATCCACTTCCTATCCAGCCGAAAGAATATACCGGGAGTGGCAAACTCTCCGGCAGAACCGCTCTTATCACTGGAGGCGACAGCGGTATCGGACGGGCGGTGGCTATGGTTTACGCCAAAGAAGGCGCCAACGTGTCCATCGTCTATTACAATGAACACGGCGACGCCAAAGAAACGAAACAGCTTGTGGAAGCAGAAGGCGTACAGTGTCTCTTGATTGCAGGAGATATCAAAGACGAAGCGTTCTGCAAAGACATCATTCAGCAGACCGTGGACACGTTCGGGACACTTGATATCGTCGTAAACAATGCAGCCGTGCAGTACGTGCGCCAGGATATCTCCGAGATCTCAACAGAACAGCTGGAAGAAACGTTTCAGACCAACTTTTTTTCCTATTTCCACGTTACGAAAGCGGCGGTTCCTTTTATGAAAGAAGGCAGTTCCATCATCAATACAACGTCTATTAACGCCTACCGCGGCCATCCGCAGCTCATTGATTATTCCGCTGCAAAAGGAGCGATTGTTTCTTTCACGAGAAGTCTTGCCGAACCGTTATCCCAGCTCGGGATTCGTATCAACATGGTCGCGCCCGGACCGGTTTGGACGCCTCTCATTCCGTCGACCTTCCCGGCCGATCAGGTCGCGCAGTTCGGGACGAACAGCCCGATGGGACGTCCCGGACAACCGTCGGAGCACGCGGGCATATATGTTTTTCTCGCTTCCGAGGAGTCTTCCTACATGACCGGGCAGGCCGTTCATATTAACGGCGGTGAATTTATTTCCTCGTGACGTTTTCAGCAGCAGAGGAAACCTTTGTGGTTAGAAAAACACCACCGATCACCACCAGGGCACCGAGAAACTGCACCAGTGTTACCGTTTCTTCCAGGAACAAAAGTGATCCCGCCATGACAAAAACCGGCAGGAGGTTTAAAAATACAGAGGCCTGGGACGGGCCCACCTCCTCCACCCCTTTATTCCATAAAACAAGAGCAATGAGAGAAGGAAAGATACCAAGGTATAACAGCCCCGCGATGCGGCCTGGTTGAAAGATATCCGGAAATCCGCCCGCATTCCATTCCAGAAAAGCAATCGGGAGCAGTACGATATTAGCAATCGCAAGCATGACAACAAGACTGCCGTACACCGGAAACTTCATCATATGAATTTTGACGAGAATGGAATAGATCGTCCACGCTGCCACCGCCGCGATCATAATCATATCTCCCGTATTAAAGTCCAGGCTGCGTATCACTCCCCACGATCCTTCCGTAATCACCCACACCGCTCCTCCGAGAGAAAGCACCACTCCCAGCCACTGTTTTTTATTCAGCCTTTCGTGTAGAAACAGCATGCTGCAAATGATTGTAACAACGGGAATCGACGCTTCCATAATGGCCACATTCGTCGTAGTCGTGAACTGAAGGGAAGCATAAATAAAGGAGTTAAAGAAAGCCACTCCTGTTAAGGCCAGTCCAAGTACAGCCTTCCACTCCTGCACAAATGTACGTTTATACCGTCTCACTTCCTTCCATCCAAGAGGTAGAATCACAAGAAACGCAATCGCTGTCCGAAAAAATGCAATCGTGTACGGCGGCAACTCATTGATTACTTTCCCTACAATGATATTGCCGGAAAAAATTATCGCTGTAAGGAGTAATAAAAGATATGCTTTCATAAATAAATGAGGACACCTTTCCTGCAATCAAATCTCTTTTATTATACTGGATTTTTTCCCTCTTTCGTAAGTCTATCGGTAAATGTTTAGAACTTTATGCCGAAATAAATAGTAACAAGTTTGTGTTAATTGCTTACATAAGGGGACGGATAAACGATGAAATTCGGACTGCCATTTGCAAAAAAAGAACAGGCCGCCACAGATGCACCGGACATTCAGGGTTACCAGCTGAACCTAAGCGGTCATGAAGATCTGCAGCAACAGGCTCACTTAATATCGCTGACCGAAAAGGACCTTCGCATCATTAAATCACTGGAGCCCATCGTGAACGATCACATCTCAGAAATCACGGATGAATTCTACGCGGCAGTGACCGCCCAGCCAGGTCTTCTTTCCATTATAAAGGAACACAGCAGTGTCGAACGGCTTAAGAGAACATTCAACCAGCATATTAAAGAAATGTTCTCCGGACGCATCGATGATGATTTCCTGGACAAACGCCGCCGGATCGCTTACGCACACGTACAGGTCGGACTGCAGACAAAGTGGTATATGGGAGCTTTTGAAACATTATATGTTTCTCTCCTCGATGCGTTTGAACAACAAATCGAAAACCGCACCGATCTGTTCGAGGCTGTCAAAGCCGTAAGTAAACTCGTCAGCATGGAACAACAGATTGTGCTCGATGAGTATGAGAAAGAATTTTGGCGGATGAGCGAAAAGCACGCCGAAACAGAGCGGGAACTCTCAAGGCATGTACGTTCTACGGCCGACGAACTGGCCGGGCTGTCCGGACGTACCAGTGATGCCGTTAAAAAGCTGAACGAGCAGGCCTCAGATGCGATGGGAATGGCGCAGGAAGGAAGAAGGCTGGCTGATGAGTCCCAGCAGCGTTCCGACACCGGGAAGGAACAGCTGCAGTCGCTGCATGCAGACATGAATGATGTGAGCAGCAGTGTCACCAACATATCCGGGCACGTAGAAAAATTAAACGGCATTTCCAGCCAGATGAATGAAGTGATTGAACTCGTTGATAAAGTATCCGAACAGACGAATCTCCTCGCCCTGAACGCTTCCATTGAAGCTACACGCGCCGGGGAACACGGAAAAGGATTCTCTGTTGTGGCCGGTGAAATACGTAAACTTTCATCCCAGACCAAGTCATCGACCTCACGAATCGCGGAATTAATTGAAAATACGAAAGAACAAAGTGCAAAAGTCACAAGTGCCGTGGATAGTATCGTGGAACTTGTGGACAGAGGTGTGGACAGTCTCTCCACAACAGACGAGCATTTCAATGAAATTCAGCAGGCCATGCATCAAACGAAAGATCAAAACGATAATATAGAAAAAGAGCTAGAGAAATTAACAGCTTCCGTGAAAGATATTGACGAAGCATCGAGTGAAGCTGCTTCGGCTTCCAGTCATTTGAAAGAATCCACACAGCGTTTCACCAACGTGTAAATATCTTTTTCATCATATGCCCCGCGCCCAGGCATATGATTTGTTTTTTTATCAGTTTAGGTATAAACTGATAAGGGAATCAGATAGTCAGAAGGAGGGAATGATGATGAACGATAAAGAAACATCTTCTCTGCCTTCACGGCATGAAGAACGACTGGGTCTTTTGCTGTGGTTCCGGCTGTCCCGGTTTTATAACCAAAGTCTCCGCCGCTCCAACGCCCACCTGAAAGAATGGGGTGTGACGATAACGCAGTTCGACGTGCTCGTCCAAATCGGCACGCATGAGCCGTTAACCCAGAATGAGCTCGCCGAAAAACTTTTCGTCACAAAAGGGAACATGACCCAGGTTCTCGGGCGGATGGAAGAACTCGGCTGGATACACCGGGACCAGGAATGGAGAAAAAAAGTACTGACGTTGACAAGTTCGGGATGGGAACTGTTCCACCTCGTCGTCCCGCGTCAGGAGCAGTTTCAGGCGTCCCAGTTTCAGGGATTGAACAAAGAAGAACAAAAACAGCTGCTTGATCTTCTACGCAAGCTTCAGCAGTACAATGAACATATGGAGGGATAACGTATGAATCTCAAAGGTATTCACCATTTGTCGGCCATTACCGCCGATGCCAAAAGCAATCTTGATTTTTACACAAATGTTCTCGGCATGCGCCTTGTGAAAAAAACCGTCAATCAGGATGATACGTCCGTTTATCATTTATTTTACGGGGATGAGCGCGGCAACCCTGGCACGGAATTAACGTTTTTCGAGATCCCGATGGCCGCACCAAACAAACCAGGGGCGAGCAGTATTTCCGCTACTTCCCTGCGTGTTCCAAACGATGAATCCCTGCAGTTCTGGAAACAGCGTCTGGATGAAAAAGGCGTGTCTCATGAAGAAATCAAGGAACGCGGCGGGCGGAATACGATGGCCTTTCATGATTTTGAAGGACAGCGTCTCATCTTCGCATCAGATGAACACAACGACGGCGTGTCCGGCGGAACTCCGTGGGAACGCGCACCGATTCCGCAGGAGCACGGCATCACCGGACTCGGCCCGATTAAATTGACCGTCCGCAAAGCCGAACCCACCTCCCACGTATTGACCGACGTGATGGGCTTCCGCCGCAAAAGCAGCTATCCTTCCACGGAATCAGGAAATCCGGATATTGTCGTTTACGAAACCGGCGAGGGCGGAAGCGGTGCCGAAATCCATATCGAAGAACGTCCCGATCTCCCGTTTGAACGGCAGGGCCGCGGCGGCGTCCACCACGTCGCCTTCCGCGCCGCCGACATGGACGAACTGAATCAATGGATTGAGCATATCAGCAGCGTCGGCCTGCCGAACTCCGGGTTTGTGGAACGGTACTATTTCCGCTCCCTGTATTTCCGCGAACCAAACGGCATCCTGTTTGAGATCGCCACCGACGGCCCCGGTTTTGACGGCGATGAAGACCTGGAGCACCTCGGCGAATCTCTCGCGCTGCCGCCGTATCTCGAACCACAGCGCGATGAAATCGAAGCCAAATTAAACCCGCTCGATTATAAACCGGGCGTCTAAGGAGGATTTTGTCATGAAGCATATTTTCCGGGAAGGAAAACCGGGCGCCCCGGTGCTGCTGCTTCTGCACGGCACCGGCGGCACAGAAGAAGACCTGCTTGAGGTTGCCAAATTGATTGATGACGACGCATCGGTGCTCAGCGTGCGCGGCAATGTCTCTGAAAACGGCATGTCCCGCTTTTTCCGCCGGCTTGCCGAAGGGGTGTTTGACGAAGAAGACCTGATTCACCGCACCAGAGAGTTGTATGATTTCATCGACGAAAGTGCGGAGCAGTACGGCTTTGACCGAAGCAATGTCATCGCTGTCGGCTACTCAAACGGTGCCAACATCGCCGCCAGCCTCATGTTCCATTATGAAGGGGCGCTGAAAGGTGCCCTCCTTCATCACCCGATGGTGCCGCGTAAAGGAGTGGAACTGCCTTCCCTGAATGAGCAGCATGTCTTCATCGGCGCAGGGGCCAACGACCCGATCTGCCCGGCCCAGGAAACCGAAGAACTCTCACGCCTGCTCGAGCAGGCCGGCGCGCACGTCCACATTCAGTGGGAACACAACGGCCACCAGCTGACCATCGACGAAGTCCAGGGCGCCGCCGCTTATTACGAACAACATTTGAAATAAAGAATGACGAAAGAGCTGCGTTATTGGTACGCAGCTCTTTTATTACCCAGTAGAAAACACAGAAAGGTACAGTGCAGCCCCCATGGTTACGTTTTGATGACTTTTATGCCCTGTAAACGTCGTTATGAAATGAGCCCGGTTACGTTTTAGGGGGCTTCAGGTGTTATAAACTGTCTTATGAACAGTTTATGGTCACGTTTTTGCGGCCGTTTACATTTTTTCCGGCCGCATACATGGCAGTCGTGTCATGCAAGGTATCATCCTGCCATAGAGCGGCCGTTGTTCTCGCACCATTTTTCCAGCGCTTCAGCAGCTTCCACGGTATCCTCCGGTTTAAACTGCACCGTTAATGGACCATTGTCCCTTCGTATATCGATTTCCAGGGTCTGCTCATCTTTCCACGACAGCCCTCTCACCAAATGACTCCATACCTCAAGGGGGCCTACTTTGATCCACGATTCGTGAAATTCCATCTTGGTCCAGGATAACGAGGTACGATCAGCTAAAACCCCGTACCCATATAACAAACCAGCAACAATCAAAAATATGGAAAGTACCATCCAATTTCTTAAAAAAATGTGCATGAAGCCTCCCATGATCGCAACCAGAACCGCGAACGTCTTAGAATCCGTCGCACTTCCCATATCTTTGACTTCAAAACGCGCAATCACCATGCTTTTATCTTTAAGAATCTCTTTCCACTGGAATATCAGATGCAGGGTCGCCCACATCCAGTACTGTCGAAGAATAGGAATGAAGACTAACAATTGTACTCCGATTGGAATTAAAACACCAATATTCCATGTTACTAAAAACAGTAAGGCTTCCAGAGGAATGATGGCATAAACCATCGCCTGATAGAGCCTTTTCAAGACGGGATACGGTTTATATTTCCCTTTAAAAGAAATAGGAGGTTTCGGGTTGTCAGGATCTATCCGGGTCTTTTCAAAATGCCATTCCAGCAGATGGTTCCAATCCCCGGCAAAATGATCGTTAAGAGAAGAAAGAGACGATGCGGTAGTGTATACATAGTTTTTTTCCAGAAAAATAGTATATGCATACTTTTGTTCAGTGGATTTTTCTTCCTTTTCTAGTTGTATACCAAAGTTTTCGGCGGTTATGGAATCAATGGTAAATAGTTGTATAATCCAAGGCTGGTATGCTTCCTGCAGTTCTTTCCACAGCTCTAAAATTTGAGCAGCGTTGGGTTCGGACAAATATCCTTCCGATTCTGTTGTCCGTACAACGTTTCTTAACTCATAAAGAAACGCCAGAATGTCCTGTTCGCACATCGTCTTATTTCGAAACAACGTTATATACTTCAGTATCTCTTCCGTATCATCCTCATGACCCCTCTCTTTCAACTGCTCGGCGATCCATCGAATCAATTGTTCCAGGGCATCTGAATCCGGATGCAGCTGTTCCCGTTCTTCCAACAACGGAATGAGGCTGTCCGATAATGTTCTCGCCCACTCCCACATCGTGTAGATTTCATGAATAGGCTTTGCTGTTTCTTTATCCACCATCGTTGCCTCGTCATCCAGGACCATCCACTGCATAAAATGATCTTCTTCAGGAATCCCCACCTGACCTACGAGATAAAAATACCTCCCGTCCTTCTCGATGGGAAACGTCCGATAGATGGGGAATTCAGGCAGAGCATGAGGTTTGTAGGATTTTTTCTGCGCTTTGGTCAGCTTTTTTGTCAGATGGACCTTTTTCATCGATTCCAGCCTCCAATTTATGGTTCTGTCATCCACGGTTCCAGCTTCTGCATAATCTCCTCTTCTTCCGCTTTTTCAAAGTCATAATACTCCATTAACGATGCAAGGGCATTACTCATCTGTTCGTTACTTTTTTCTATCTTTGCAGAATAATTTTCTTCCAGCTCTGTACTCAGATTATCATTGTACATAGCCTCATATTCCCCTTCTAATGGCTCATACGCCCGCCGCATCGCTTCAAACCCTTGTACAAAACTATTTCTTATTTCCTTGGCATCTTCTGTCTGAATGTCCAATTCATTTAGGGTTGTTATTTGGTTGTTCAAACCTTCCATCACCTGTGGATATTGATGTTCAATCTGTGCGGCGTTCACGGTCTGCACCGCCATAAATTCATCATATGTCTGCCAGAATTCTTCATTTAACGCCTGGCTTCTCACTTCTTCCGCTTCTTCGGCAGGGTTGTTCCCGCATGCGGCCATAAGAAGAAAGAGTATCGTTAGAAATATCAAGCTGTGTGTTTTCATGTTTGCCTTTCCCTTCTTCAATCTGAAGATTGTTAATTTTCACGGTTAAAAATTTTATCGCAATGGCGGTAGAAAAGAGAAAGGAAGCGGCTCCCTTTCTCTTTTCAATCCCATTTTATGTACAGCCACCCGCTGTTTTGTTGTCCCACTCCAGTGAATGGTAACGGGAAATGTCTTCTTTTTTGTGTGATTGATTAGAATGGTTATCATGCCCTTGAATTTTACTTATGCTTCCATCTTTTTCACACTTACTATTTTTAGCATAATCTCCAAAAAACCTAAAGTTTCCTTCTAATCTTGCTTTTAGGAACATAGTTGTACATCAAACCCTATGACATACTTCATACTAAAAAATGACTACATGCTTATTAGTTACTTGTTCCCAAACTCTCTTCTCATCGTCTTAGCACTCTAATTCCATACAAATGGAGTTTTTCCTGAAATTCCAGTTACTAATGATTTATATGCATTGCTGTGAATGCTAAACTATTTCTTCCATATCCTTCTTTTGAATCATTTTACTGTTAAGCGCTTTCAAAACGAATAAAAGAAGAGCTGCGTCTCCATAACGCAGCTTCCTTTTATTATATATATCATCCCCTGATTACGTTTGGACCACCGGCGATCACCCTGAACTGTCTTATGAACGGTTTATTGTTACGTTTGCGCTCCCCTTCAGCCTTTTTCCGGCCGCATGACCCCGGCACGACCGTCCTCATAACTGCACGCACAAAAAAAGCCTGACTTCATGTCAGGCGGTGGCGAGTACGTCGTGGTAGGCTTCGTTGTCTTTCAATTGTTTTTCCGCATATGGGCATTCCGGGATAATCTTCTTGTTCTCCGCCCTTGCTTTATCCACCACACTGGCGACAAGCTCTTTGCCAATCCCCTGCTCCCGCAGGTCTTCCGACACTCCGGTGTGATCAATGACAATGTTGCTGTTGTTGTCGTGATAATACGTAATGACCGCGGCCTCTTTCCCGTCTTTTTCGATAAAAAATTTATTTTCTCCGATTTGGATATCACTCATAGCAGGCAGGCCACCTTTCTTTATTTATCTAAAAAATTCCCTGCGGACGCTTTCTTTAAACATTTCTCCTTTTTGAGCCGATGTTTCATATTGTATGGAGAAAAAAATGGCGATACTATGAGAAAAGCATCAAAAAAAGGAGTCGTTATGTTTACATTCGAAGAAGCCGTATACAAAGACATTCTGCATATCGATGACCTCCGCATTCACAAAGGGAGCATGACAGCTCTGATCGGAGAAAGCGGCACGGGAAAATCGACGATGCTGAAATTGATGAATCATCTCGTGTCCGCTGATAAAGGCGTCATCCGCTTTCAAGGGACACCGGTACAAGACTGGGAGGCCGTAGAACTGCGGAGGGAAGCGGCAATGCTCTCCCAGCACCCTGTCCTGTTCGGGGATACAGTAAAGGAAAACTTGGAATCCGGTTGCCGTTTCGCCGGCAGGCCCCTCCCTTCCGAAGAGCAGATGACACATTCTATCCAGCAGTATGATCTCCAAAAAGAACTCGATGACGACGCCGGGACATTATCAGGCGGGGAACAGCAACGGCTCGCGCTCGCCAGACTCACCCTGCTTGATCCGCCGGTCTGCCTGCTCGATGAGCCGACGTCCGCACTCGATGAAGGGCTCGAGCATGAAGTGATGGAAGCCTTTATAAAGCACGCACGGAAGAAGCAGAAAACGGTGGTATTTGTCACCCACTCCCGCAGCATTGCCGATGCGTATGCAGACGAGACGATGGATATCACGCCGTTTTCGTACAAGGGGAGAAAGATAAATGAATAACAACATTATTGATTTAACCATCTGGCAGCTGGCCGCCGCCTATGTCTTTATCCTTATGCTGCTTGTCATTGTGAAAATAAGAAACATCCCGCGCAGCAAAGAAATTCTCATTTCCAGCCTGCGCATGACGATCCAGCTGCTCCTTGTCGGCTACATTCTCATCTATCTGTTTGATAACCCTCATCCATTGTGGACGGCACTGGTTGTGCTGCTCATGATTACGTTTGCAGTATGGAACATTTTCCGCCGCGTGCGGAGCGGTCTGGATAAAAAAATGAAACAGATCATCGCTGTTTCCATGGCCGCCGGGACCTTGTCCAGCCTGATCTATTTCAATGTTATCGTCATTCAGTTTTCTCCGTGGTATGAACCGCGGTATTTCATCCCTATCGCCGGTATGATTATCGGGAATTCCATGACAGGTGTCACACTCGGTGTCCAGACATTAACCGAAGGCATGAAGGACCAGCGCCACCGCGTCGAAAGCGCGTTAATGCTCGGAGCCACGCCCAAAGAAGCAAGCCGGAAGATTGTGAATCAGTCATTTGACAATGCCATACTTCCGACAATCAACAACATGGTCGGAACCGGGATTGTATTTCTTCCCGGCATGATGACCGGTCAGATTCTAGCAGGAGTGAACCCGGTTACCGCCATTGAATATCAGATCGCGATTCTCCTCGGGGTTACCGGGGCCGTCTCCTTAACGGTCATCCTGTTCGTCCAGAACGCATACAAAGTGTTTTTCAATGAGAAAAGTCAGCTTCGCGGCTGAGTGTTCTGCAGCTGATCCTGCTCCTGCCTGACAAACCACCACTTAATCAAAGGCAGGGCCAGAAACAAAATGAAAAGAATACGAAACAGTTGATAGCCGCTTATCATGGCAAGGTCCGCACCGACACCGCTCCCGGTAACAGTCATTTCGGCAAGACCTCCGGGGGCGGTGCTTAAAAACGCGGTTGCCATATTCATCTGCGTGACGTTCGTAAGAAAAACGGACATGCCAAGCGACAGCAGCACGAGAGTCAGGCTGCACAGAAACGTAAATACGCCGATCCATTTCGAGCGCTTAATAAGCCCGGGATCCATCTGCAGCCCAAAATGTGTACCGAGCAGAAGCTGTGCTGTCACCGTCAGAAACGATGGAAGGTCGGCGGCAGTCCCGAAGAAAATATTGATAACCGCCACCGTAAATAGCGGTCCGGTCAAAAAGGCGACAGGAAACCCTGTTTTACTGATAACATACGCTGCTGCCCCGCAGATGAGAAGCACCGCAATATGCGAAAAAGACAGCCATGGAAGGAAAGGCGTATAGACCGAAGAAGCCGATCCGCCGTCTGTCAGAGCTGCCTGGTGAACAACCAGAAAAGGTACGGTGAATATAACCGTGATAATACGAATCATCTGCATAAAGAGCACTTTCGTAGCATCCACCTGCTGTACTTCTTCACTCAGAGCCGCCACCTGCGACAACCCTCCGGGAATGCTGCCGAATATAATATCCGCCCACTTCATTCCCATCTTCTTGAATACCAGGCTTCCTATTAAAATACTGACAGCAATCGTGAGTAAGGTTACGAGCGCAACCAAGTGAAGCTGCTTTCCGATTTGGATCAATGTGCTCGTTGTAACCGACACACCAATCATATATCCGACAAATAACAGTCCGATATTTTTTCCCTGCGCCGGCCAGCGCAGGCTTCGTCCTGTACACCCCCGCCATAAAATAAGCCCGGACATCGGACCGAGCACCCAGGGCAGAGGAAGATGCAGAACCTGAAAAAGAAAACCTGCAGCGAGAGCCATTATCATTGTTTCACCGAAAGGAAACAGGGAACGGACAGTTTTTTTCATGGTCTCTTCATCTCTTTTCTACCGTATCATCTATTACACTACAGATTAGCATATAGACGACCTGTCTATCAATTTCCCCGCATACCGGAACTCCCGCTTTCTTTCTATCTTTTTCTTCTCATCAGCCATAGAAAATAAGGAGCCCCGATAATAGCGACAACGGCTCCCGATGGTATCTCATTCGGAGCAAGTAACGTCCGGCTCAGAGTATCTGCCGCAAGCAGCAGTAATCCGCCGATGAGAATGCTCACAGGAAGCAGTTTCTGATGGGACGGACCAATCAGCAGGCGTGCAGCGTGCGGCGCAATCAAGCCGATAAAGCCGATGGAACCGACCGCCGCAACACTGAACGCAGCCAGCACAGCAGCAGCAAGTGCCATCTGAAATCTGGTACGGGTAACCTTTAATCCAAGTCCTGCCGCTGTATCGTCTCCAAGGGCCAGCGTATCCAGTACGCGGATACGCAGAAGCAGAAACGGAATAACAAAAAGGAGCGGCCAGATCAGATAGGCGGTGATCTCAGACCAGCCTTTGGCATACGTTGTTCCGGACAACCAGGTTAAAGCAGACGTCACGGTGACATCAGCCTGCACGACCAGTATCTGGATCACTGCAGAACCAAAAGCCGATACCCCGATTCCAAGCAGTGCCAAGGTGGCGGGCTGAAATCCTGCGCGGACAGCCAGGAGCATCACAATGCAAAAGAACAAAATGGCTCCGGCCATTGCGCCTGCCGGAACCCATATTCCTGTTCCGCCGAACACATACATGGCGGTCAACGCTCCATCTCCTCCACCAGAGGTGATACCGATAACAGACGGGTCCGCAAGAGGATTGCGCAGCACACCCTGAAATACCAGGCCGCTCGCTGCCAGAATCATTCCTGCTAAAAAGGAGAGGAGAGCCCGGGAAAGCCGGAAATCAATAATTAAATTTTTCATGAACTCATTGGACGACCCAGACACCGCCTGGAAAAAGGCGATGGGCTCGAAACCGTAGTTTCCTGAGGCAAGACTGATGAACCCCATTATGATAATAAGTCCGGTCAATACAGGCAGGAGAACAGTTAATGGAAGTTCTCTTGTCGGGCGCCCCGCCATAACGGATGAATTCTGTTCTCCGGCCCGGCCCTGCTGCATCCGAAGCACAAGCCAGATCAGCCACGGCGCTCCAATCAAGGCACTGATGGCACCTACCGGAAGCTCGGAAAAGGATGGATCAATGACTCTTGCTGCAATGTCAGCGGCCAGAAGTACATTGCCGCCCCATATAAAAGAAGCAGTCGTTATGGAGAAATGCTTTCGGTACCCGAGCCGTTTGATGATATGCGGAGCAATCAAACCGACAAAACCAATAGGACCAACAACACTTACCATTACAGACGTCAGCATTACCGCTGCGACGACAGAGATGAATTTCACGAGGTGGACGTTCTGACCCAGGCCGGCAGCTACATCGTCTCCGAGCTTCAACGTATCAAGCTGCGATGACATAATCAGAACGATCCCTAAACTAACAGCAACGAATGGCACCGCAAACTGAACGCCGCTCCAGTCATTCTGAACGAGCGTACCGGACCCCCACAAAAACAGACCCGCCGTTTCCTGTTCATAAAAGATTTGAAGGACATTGGTCATCGACGAACATAACAACGTCACAATCATACCGGCCAGCACCATTCGAACCGGTGTCGCTTTCCTGCCGCCTGATAACATATAAACGACGAGAAACGTACCAAGACCCCCAAGAAAAGCCGTAAAAAGGGAATTCCCGGATAAGGCAGCAGGGAGAAACACTGTACCTGCCACAACCGCAAAATATGTACCGGAATGAATGCCGAGTGTACTGGCCGAAGCGAGTGGATTTTTCGTAACGGTCTGCAGAACAACACCCGATACAGCAAGCGCGCCTCCGGCAAGAATCCCCATCACCGCTCTTGGCATGCGGAGGATACGCACCGTGTGATGGGCGAGAATGTCCTGCGGATTCGTGAGGGCTTCCACCACTAACGAAACAGGGATAGACACGTCTCCCTGATTAATATGAACAAAAGTCAAAACGAACAAAAGAGCGGTTCCACCTCCAAAAGTGAGAACCGCAAGCATCGTATGCTGCCGTGGTGTTTTGTTTTTCATAGAATCACTCTTCCACCAAAGAATCCACAATCTCTTTTGTTAATGCTCTGGCAGAGGATACGCCGCCGATCACAGGGGTATCTCCCGGGAGAAAGTACGTGTTTCCTTCCTGCACGAAACTCAGATTCTCCCAGACCGGATTGCCCTGCAGCTGATTTTCGAAGATATTGTCATCTTCCTGAACAAAAGCAAGAAACTGTACATCTTCTTCCTGAAAATTCTGGAGCGGTTCCACGCCCCCTTCGGTATACCCGTACTGCATATGTTCATCAGCTTCGTAGACATTTTCAAGACCAAGCTTACTCATGACCTGCGCCGGATACGAATTATCGGTATACAGCCGCAGCGTCGGCGAATTCTGGGAACTGAATGTCATGGAAGACACGTACCGGGCCCCATCCAGTCCGGCATCAACAAGACGCTGTTTCTGCTCTTCATAGAATTGATCCAGCTCTTCCAGTGCCTGATCGGCTTCCTGTTCTTTATCTGTCACTTTGGCAATCGTTCGGAACTGATCCATCAGCGCCTTGTAGAGGTTCTGGGAATTTTCTTCGTTGTACGGCGCAAACGTAATGACCGGCGCAATTTCTTTGAGGCGGTCAATCGTCTGTTCGTGCCTGAACTGAGCGGCAATAATCAGATCCGGATTGAGCCGCGAAATGGCTTCCAGATTCGGCTCCGCGCGTGTGCCCACGTCCTCTACGCTGCCGGCCAGCTCCTTCCCGGTATTCATCCAGTCTTTATATCCTTCCACATTCGGCACTCCGGCGGGCTGAATGCCAAGAGAGAGCAGCTGCTCCGCATTATACCATTCCAGGGCCACCACATTCTCCGGCGTTCCTTCTATCGTCTGCTCTCCATTTGCATCTTCTATCGTCACACTTCGGGTATCACCGCTTTCTCCGCTGCTCTCTGACCCTGATCCTGCTTCATCACTGCCTTCCCCGCAGGCGGCAAGAAGCATCATGCCAGCCATCACCAAACCTGCCATCCATCTTTTCATATGTATCTCACCCTTACTGTATATATTTATCACTGTTCAATTGATAAAGATTATCAATATCAATACTTATTTTCTATGAAAATGACACGGTTGTCAATCTACCTTTTCAGATTTTTTCTCCAATTTTAATTGTTAATCTTTGTTTCATCGTTTATAATGATTGATGAAAAAATGTTTACTAATTAATGAAATTTATTTCAATGCGTGGTGATGAAGATTGAACGCTGCTGTTGTTAATATGAGTGTATTACCCAGTTCTTTTCTGCACTTCTTTGCCGGACAGCTTTGTGAGTCCGGTTCTACATGGAATATGGTTCTGCCCGGCCGTTTTAAAGCGGAATGGCACCCATTTGACCCCGAGCGGTTTGCCCGGAGCGCCCCATTCTCACCCATGCAGCTGAAACAGTGGGAAGTAGCGGAGACACTGCAGGCACATGCGGACATGGTACTGCTTCTGACCGACCCACTGACATCGGAAGAGGAATTGCAGCAGTTCTTAAAAGAGATTGGACAGCCGGTCTTTATGCTGCCGGTCTCCATTTTTTATCCGATTATCCGTGAGTCGGAATCTATCGGGTATGATACCGCGCTCAATGAAATCGTACAGTACGCTCTCCGTGTTTCCGACACTGCCGATTCCATGAAATACGACAATCCGAGGCTGTTTTTTCTTCAGCTTCCCGACGGTGCGTCTCTTCATTTGACAGAAGATACCGCGCTGTGCACCGGGGGATTGAAACTGAATAGCGCCGATGAACAATCGATGCAGCACTTCACACGGGAGCTGGAACATCATTACCAAAGCGGGCACACTTTTGCTCTCGCCGCTGTGGAGGAATCAGTCGACCTTGCTGAAGTACAGAAGCGTCTGCCTCAAAACCGGTCCCCTCATGTCAATGTTGTAACCGTTGACAGCGCTCAGTGTCTCGGACCGAAGTTTACGGCAAAAGACAGACTCTTGATGGTCCGCGCCGCCCGGAAGGCAGATGAATGGAGACGTTCTTCCCTGAAGGCGTCCCATCAGGTGGAATGGTTTCACATCACCGCATAAAACATGCCTGAAGCATAATAGAAGGAGGACATAACTTTGTCACATTTTACAGAAGAAGATAAACTGGCCGTACAGACGATTCGGACGCTTTCCATGGACGCAGTGGAAAATGCACAGTCCGGCCATCCCGGAATGCCGATGGGTGCCGCTCCAATGGCGTACACGCTGTGGAGCAGATTCTTTAAGACCGATCCCGGTAACCCGGACTGGATCAACCGCGACCGTTTCGTCCTATCCGCAGGTCACGGATCGATGCTTTTATACAGTCTCCTGCATTTAAGCGGGTATGATATCAGCCTGGACGATTTAAAAGAGTTCAGAAGCTGGGGAAGTAAAACCCCGGGACACCCGGAATCTGCTGATACACCGGGAGTGGACGCCACCACCGGTCCGCTCGGTCAGGGAGTTGCGATGGCGGTCGGTATGGCCATGGCCGAACGAAAGCTTGCATCCTTGTACAATGACGACAAAACAGAGCTGATTGATCATTATACCTATGCCATCTGCGGCGACGGGGATTTAATGGAAGGTGTCAGTGCCGAAGCTGCTTCTCTCGCCGGTCATCTGCAGCTTGGCAAAATGATTCTTCTTTATGATTCCAACGATATTTCCCTCGACGGCGACCTGAACCGTTCTTTTTCAGAGAACCCGGCGAAGCGTTTTGAAGCATATGGCTGGCACGTACAGTATATCGAGGATGGAGAAGATATGGAGGCTGTCGAAAAAGCCATTAAAGAGGCCCAGTCCGTAACGGATAAACCGTCCTTTATTGAAGTCAAGACGGTCATCGGTTTCGGCGCGCCGAATAAAAGCGGCAGTGCCGCATCCCACGGAGCCGCTCTTGGCGAAGATGAAGTGAAACTGGCGAAAGAAGCTTACGGCTGGCCGTTTGAGGAACCTTTCTTCGTTCCGGACCAAGTGTACAGCCGTTTTCACGACATGATCAAAAAACCCGGCAAAGCCCAGCATGAAAAGTGGCAGACCCTTGTTGAACAGTATGAAAAGAACGATCCGGAAAAAGGTGCTCAGTTTAAAAGAGCTGTAAATGGTGAGCTGCCACCTGAATGGGACGCCACGCTTCCGGTTTATCAGGAAGACGATAAACCAAAAGCAAGTCGTGCTGTATCAGGTGAGGTTATTCAGGAGATTGCGCGCAATGTGCCTGAGTTCTTCGGCGGCTCTGCTGACCTCGGCGGCTCCAATAAAACGCATATCAATGATACCGAAGATTTCGGGCCTCCTGATTACACCGGAAAAAACGTGTGGTTCGGAGTACGCGAATTCGCCATGGCAGCAGCATTGAACGGTATTGCTCTGCACGGTGGACTGACGGCGTTTGCTGGAACCTTCTTCGTCTTTTCCGATTACCTCCGTCCGGCCATCCGGATGGCTTCCATCATGGAACTGCCGGTTAATTATGTGTTCACCCATGACAGCATAGCTGTCGGCGAAGACGGTCCGACGCATGAGCCGATCGAACAACTTCCTTCGATGCGTGCTATTCCAGGAATTTCGGTCATCCGTCCCGCTGACGGAAATGAAACCCGGGCGGCGTGGAAACAAGCATTGGAAACCAAAGACCATCCGACAGCTCTCGTATTGACGAGACAAAACCTGCCTGTGCTGCCCGGAACGGCAGAGAAAGCCGAAGAAGGCGTGAGACGCGGGGCTTATGTCGTCAGTGATTCAAACAAAGATCCCGATGCACTGCTTCTGGCGAGCGGTTCGGAAGTGTCGCTGGCGGTTGAAGCTCAGAAACTTCTCGAACAGGAGAATATTGCTGTTCGTGTCGTCAGCATGCCGAGCTGGGATAAATTTGATCAGCAGGATTCATCCTACCGCCGTCAAGTTATCCCTCCTGAGGTGAAAGCCCGGCTGGCAGTCGAAATGGCTTCCCCGTTCGGTTGGGAACGCTACACCGGAGAAGAAGGTGCTGCCTTTGGCATCGAAACATTCGGTGCTTCCGCTGCAGGACCGGAAGTCGTCAAACAGTACGGATTCACCCCGGAAAACGTAGCTTCCAAATTAAAAGCACTGCTTTAACACATGACATGATCCGGAAGAGGTGCTCTCTTCCGGATTTCTATATATTTTTCGTTTCACTTTTATTAAAATGAAAGATGCAGTCAGGTACGCAGGGGGAAGAAAAATGGATCAGCTTTCAAAAATGATCGATGCCGCGCGCATGTATTATGAATATGACTACAGCCAGCAGGAGATTGCCAAAAAACTGGAGATGTCACGTCCGACTGTTTCGAGGATATTAAAAAAAGCCAAACAGGAAGGCATTGTAGAGGTCACCATTCACGATCCGTCCGAACAAATTGAACAGCAGTCTTCTGCTCTGCGGGATCGGTTCGGATTGAAAGAAGTTATTATTGTTCATGTAGATGAGAAAGAATATACATTGAAAGAAAAACTCGGGGAAGCAGCCGCATCGTTTCTCGACAGTCACGTACAAAACGATGACATTCTGGCGGCCTCCTGGGGAACAACAATGTATGAGACCGCGAAACATATGCAGACACGTCCCCTTCCCAATCTCGAAATTGTACAGTTGAACGGCGGTGCCAGCCATTCCGGAAACCAGACCTATGCAACAGAAATTATTCATTTGCTCGGCAGCGCCTTTCAGACCGATAACTGGCTTCTGCCGCTTCCTGCTATTGTTGATCATGTTTCTGTTAAACATGCGATCGAAACAGACCGCCACATTCAACGTGTTCTCCAAAAAGGAAAAACCGCCCAAAAGGCAATTTTCAGCGTAGGAGCACCGACCATTGATTCTGTGTTGATGCAGACCGATTACTTCACGCAGGATGAACTGGTGAAACTTGATAACGAAGCAGCAGGAGAAATATGCTCCCGCTTTTTTGATGATTACGGCCACATCTGCCACGAAGAATTAAATGAGCGCACCATCGGCATTGAACTTCACGAGTTAAAAAAGAAAGAGTTCTCCATTCTCGTTGCCGGGGGTCAGATGAAATACCGGGCCGTACGGGGAGCACTCCGGGGAGGATACGCCAATACACTGATTACAGACCAGAAAACAGCCGGCCGGCTCTTAAAAGACTAAAGCCGGCTCTTTTTTTACCCTTTTATCCATAACTCTATAAAATTTTAATTTTTTTTGACGTCATTGTGTCTTTTTTGTGAATCATTTGTTACAATAAAGTTAACAATTAACTGAAAGCGTTTTATATAATATTCGGAATGAGGTGTTGTTCATGGATGTATTGATATTGTTTATGCTCGTTGCGACACTAGCCCCTCTTTACTTTGCCAAACGTAACCTAAAGGTAGTCGCCATCATACAGTTCGCATTGATGCTCGGTATGTGGGACTACTTCTTCAGCCACTTCACATCTATTACCGTACTGAATGCACCGACATCCATCTTTGCATTCTACGCCAGTCTTCTGCTTGCAGATGCTGCTGTCATCATGTTTCTCATCCGCTCCATTAAAGAAGTGCAGAAAAAAGACTGGATCCACTCCTTCCGGTCCAGCACGAGAAATGGCGGGTACAAAAGGTCTGCCAAGTGGAGAAAGAGTCTCGGGTAACCTATATTGAAATAAACAATCCGAACGATTTGGGGGCATCATAACCGACCCATCGTTCGGATTTTTTGTATTAAAAGCATACATCCTCTGCTTTATAACAAAACAAAACGCTCCCGGCAGTCATGTGAGACAACCGGAAGCGTTTTGCTGCGTATCAGATACCGCCCGCCTTTTGGGGGGCGGTTCTTTTTTATCTATTAATGGTTATGCTCCTGTTCTTCCATCTGCATTTCTTCTCCACCGCCGCCGTCATCGCTGTGGTTGTGGGAGAAACCAAATGACATCGTCCAGACAGAACCCGCTATAATGACTGCAGCAATGAAGAAAGCGTGCAGCATATTTCCGACCTGTATGGATCCGTTCTTTTCGGTTAAATGCATAAACATAAACAGTTGAATGAAAGCCTGCACCACGGCCATCACCATAATGGAAACGATAATCCAGATCGTTGGAAGGCCGGAGCCTACCGCAGCCCAGGCTGCTGCCAAGGTTAGAACCAGGGAACCAAGAAATCCGACGATGTGCTGTTTAGGGAACTTTTCGTTCTCTGCGCTCATTTAAACCACCATCCCTATAAGATACACACTCGTGAAGAGGAAAATCCAGATAACGTCCAGAAAGTGCCAGTACAGGCCGAGAACAAATGTCTTTCGGGCAGTCATCTGATTCAATCCACGCTTTTTGAGTTGTATGATCAACAGCACAGCCCAGCATATACCCAGTGTAACGTGGGCCCCGTGTGTACCGGTTAATACAAAGAAACTCGACCAGTACGCACTGGACTGCAGCGTCGCCCCTTCATGTGCGTAGTGCACAAACTCATAAATTTCAAAGCCAAGAAATCCAAGACCAAGAGCAAGCGTAATGATAAGCCAAGTCAATAACCCTTTAAGGGAACCGCGGCGCATTTCATGAATCGCAATGCCGCAGGTAAAACTGCTCGTCAAAAGCAGGAAGGTCATAGTAAGTGCCATCGGCATTTCGAACAGTTCCTGCGGCGCAGGGGCATCCGCCGTCCGCCCGAACAACACCGCATACGTGGCAAACAGGGTTGCAAATAATGCTATTTCCGCCCCGAGGAATAACCAGAATCCGAGGACCGTCATTCTATCCTCATGGGATCGGTATTCCAGAGGGCCTGTCGTCAATTCTGAATGGCCGCTCATTTTTCTCCCTCCCTTGCTTTTTCTTCTGTTTCTTTAATTTCTTCCACCGACACATGAAAACCGTGATCGTAATCGAACGAGCGTACGACCATGCAGGCAAGAATACCGATCAATCCGGCAATCGCCATGAACATCCATTCCCAGACGAGACCAAACCCGGCTACGAACATAAACGCCGACATAATAAACGGCACACCGGAATCACTCGGCATATGAATAGGTTCGAGGTTCTCTTTGTCATACGTTGTGCCGCCTTCCTGCTTCATTTTCCAGAAAGCTTCCGGTCCTGTTATTTCAGGAACGGTGGCAAAGTTGTAGAACGGTACCGGTGTGGTAGTCGCCCATTCCAGCGCACGGCCGTCCCAGGTATCCCCGGTTTTTTCGCGCTCGCTGTATCGGAAACTGTAGTAAATGTTATACACAAATACGAGAAAGCCAACAGCCATCAGTACCGCGCCAATAGTAGAGATGACGTTGAGCGGCATCCATTCCGGTTCTATCGAGTATGTCCGCCGCGGCATTCCCATGAAACCGAGGAAATACATCGGCAGAAAGCAGACATTAAATCCGATGACAAAGAACCAGAAACTGATTTTACCCAGTTTTTCGTTCATCTTATGACCGAACATTTTCGGATACCAGAAGGTAAGGCCGGCAAAACAGCCGAATACCGTTCCGGCAATCAGCACGTTATGAAAGTGTGCTACAAGGAAGTACGTATTATGATACTGATAGTCCGCTGCTGCCATCGCAAGCATAACACCGGTCACACCACCCAATACAAAACACGGAATAAAGCCGATAGACCAGAGCATCGGTGTATCAAACCGTATCTTTCCTTTATACATCGTGCCAAGCCAGTTGAATATCTTCACCCCGGTAGGCACAGATATCAGCATGGTTGTTACCGAGAAGACGGAGTTCACACCCGCACCGGCTCCCATGGTGAAGAAGTGGTGCACCCATACAAGGAAACTGAGTCCGGCAATGATAAGCATCGACCAGACCATGGCTTTGTAACCAAACAGCTGCTTCCGGGCAAACGTCGAAATAACTTCCGAGAAAATACCGAACGCCGGCAGTATAACGATATACACTTCCGGGTGGCCCCAGAGCCAGAAAAGATTGGCCCACATCATCGGCATTCCTTCACCGGTCAGCGTGAAGAACTGCGAACCGAAAATACGGTCAATCGTCATCAATGCCAGTGCCACCGTAAGAATCGGAAAAGCAAAGGTAATGATAAAAGAAGTGATTAACGATGACCACGTGAAAATCGGCATCCGCATCAATTTCATGCCGGGAGCCCGCATCTTCAAGATAGTTACCATAAAGTTAATTCCGGTCGCAAGGGTCCCGATACCCGATATCTGCAGACCGAGCAGGTAATAGTTGATATTGGGCCCTGGGTTCAAGTTCGGCCCGGCAAGAGGTGCATAGTTTGTCCACCCTGCATCAGGCGAACCTCCGATAACAAAGGAAAGGTTGAACAGCATCGCCCCGAACGCAAACGACCAGAAGCTGACCGCGTTCAAAAACGGAAAGGCTACGTCCCGCGCACCGATTTGCAGCGGAACGACAAAGTTCATTAATCCAATGAGAAACGGCATGGCCATGAAGATGATCATAATCGTGCCATGTGTTGTAAATATTTCATTATAGTGCTGTGAATTCAGGAATTCTGTGTTCGGAAGGGTGAGCTGCGCACGCATCAGCATCGCATCCACGCCGCCCCGGAACAGCATCGCTATCGCAGCGATAATGTACATGATTCCGATTTTTTTATGATCCACTGTCGTCAGCCATTCACGCCACAAGTATCCCCATTTCCGGAAATACGTCAGAACAAATACTATGGCGATGGAGACGAGGACAATGGATACCATAGCTCCATAAATTAACGGGTCCCCCGTTACCAGGAACTCATTCAGCAGAAAATCCATCACTGTTGCTCCCCCGCTTTCTTTATACCTCTGTTAATCATTTGCCACATCTTCTCCGCCTTCAAGAGCAGGAATGTCCTCAAATGCTTCTGTTCCATGGCGTTGAATCAAATAGTCACTGCCGTCCATGCTGCCATGATCCACGTATTCGAGATGCGTCGACGAAAATTCCATCTCCTGCAGCAGGCCAGGCGCAAGCAGTTCATCGTACTGGTCCTGGGTCAATTCCGGAGCGCTCTGCTTTGTTTCTTCCACCCAGTTTTGAAATTCTTCCGCGGGCTCTGCATGAACATCAAATGTCTGCTCCGCAAAACCAGTGCCTGTAAAGTTGGAGTTTCTCCCTTCATATGTTCCAGCCTCATCAGCCTGGAGATACAGCGTT
Organism: Salibacterium qingdaonense; assembly: GCF_900114715.1. GTDB lineage: Bacteria > Bacillota > Bacilli > Bacillales > Marinococcaceae > Salibacterium > Salibacterium qingdaonense. The sequence continues at coordinate 222,002 of NZ_FOTY01000001.1, read as the reverse complement.
GTTTCCATGCCGGCCATATTATACTTCTGACCGCCAAGAGCCGGAATCCATAGAGAGGCCATGGAATCCGCGGAAGACAGCTTGAATTCAACCGCCCGGTCCGTCGGAATATGAAGATAGTTCACTGTTTCAATTTTTTGTTCCGGGTAACTGAAAAACCACTTCCAGTCGGCCGACGTCGCATGAACCACCAATGGTTCCTTATCGCTTGAAGACTGAGGCGGATCCTCCAGCTGGTAAATGGTAATCACCGTTGGAATAGAAAGGGCGGTCACAATAATAAGTGGAATCACCGTCCATATGATTTCCAGTTTCGTATTCCCTTCATGTTCCGGGTCATAGTCTTCATCACTGCGGTTGGGACGCTCCCTGAACTTAACCAGCATGTAAGTTAACGCGACCATCACCACAATAACAATCAACGACATCATGATTATGGAAAAAACGATAAGATTCTTCTGGCTTTCCCCGACCGGACCCTTTGGATCAAGAACCGGCACAGAACAACCAGCGGTCAGAATCAACAAAAATGCAACAGCAAGCAGTATGCCGTACTTCCCCCATTTATTTTTCAAGGCGTTCCTCTCCTTTCTAAAGTATCGTTCAAGTTTTTATTCATCATGTTTCCTACATGATAGCAAATTCCTGCCCCTTGGCGTACATACCCGATTAGATGTCATATAAATCTCACGGGAATGTTTCAAAATCAACACAAATTAGTCATAAAACGTTCAATGATGCCGTTTTCAAGGGGTTTCTCCCTTTTTACGTCCACTCTTTCATCTATAAATATTGGGATATACCTCCTAACAGAAAGAGACTTCCTGCAGCAGGGAAGTCCCACATCATCTATTTTGCTTTTTTTACCGACGGTTTTCGATTCCGACGGGCGGTACCGGCACGGGACCACGTAAAAAGAATAAGACCGGCCCATACAATAAGAAATGAAATCAGTTGTTGATGGCTGAACGGTTCCTCAAACAAAAATACGCCGAGAAGAAGCATGATGGTCGGCGCCCCGTATTGCAGAAACCCCATCAACGAGAATGTGATACGTTTCGCACCGGCTGCAAACAATAAAAGCGGAACAGCTGTCGCCGCTCCTGCTCCCATAAGCAGTAAAATATCCGAACCGGCATACGAAGAGAAGCCCCCGCTATTATCCTTCCATATCACTAAAAAAAGCAGCGCAAACGGGGTCATCAGCATCGTTTCAATAGTAAGACCGGCCCATGCGCCGACGGGGGTGATTTTTTTAATCAACCCGTAAAAACCAAAGCTCAGCGCCAGCCCCAGCGCCGCCCAGGGAACATAGCCGTAATAAACCGTCAGCATCACCACGCCGGCCGCAGCGAGCCCAAATGCGGCCGTCTCTGCTTTTGACAGCTTTTCTTTCAGAAGAACAGCAGCCAAAGTAACGTTGATTAATGGATTAATATAATAGCCAAGACTCGCTTCAATCACGCGGTCGCTGTTCACTGCAAAAATAAAAATAAACCAGTTCACACTGATTAATATGGATGCAGCAGTAATCGCGAGCGCGGTTTTTTTCGAAGAGAACGTGTTCTTTATTTCCCGCCACACCCCTTTGAACATACCGGTGACAAGAATGACAGCCAGCATGAAGACAAGCGACCATACAATACGATGAGCGAGAATATCAGAAGCCGGAACACCGCCGAGCAGTTTCCAGTACAACGGCAGAAAGCCCCATAGTAAATATGCGCATACTGCTGCCAAAACGCCGAATCCCTGCTGTGTTTCTCCCACCTGCTTCCCCTCCATTCCATTTTCTCTTTTTCCACTATCAGTATAAAACATCCGGCCCCGCCGGCGCGAATAAAAAACCCGGCGCCTGAACGGCATCCGGGTAATAGGGATGGTACGAAAACATTTCTGTATAGGAGCACGGCTGTTTATTATCTAAATATAGGAAGCGTTTCGTTGGACTCCCCCTTTCCTGCCCGCTTTCCGCGGGCGTCGCCTCAGCTACCGGGAAAATCACCCGGTGATCTTCGGCTGACGCTTCTCCCGCTGGAGTCGGGCAGACGGCTCCGTCCAACGAAAAAGAAAAGGGGATACATGCTTTGATCACAGATGCACTCTCCTCATAGAATCCTTTCCCATTCCTTTATATGATAAATCAACAGGCGTGGTATAGGAGGTTTTATTTTTCTTCCAGACGCCGGATCCGCTCATCCAAAGGCGGATGGGAAGAAAACAGTTTCATCAACGTCGGTTTGTTATTAATTTTCAGTGTCTGCATCGATGTCTGGCTGTCATCCACCATGTCGGCACGGGACTGAAGTGCCTGCAGGGCATGTTTCATTTTATCTTTGCCGGCAAAATCGGCTCCGCCTTTATCGGCGTGATATTCTCTGTACCGCGAATAGGCGTTGACGACGATACTTCCAAGTATCGAAAAAAGAATCTGAAAGACAAAAATAGCCGCGATATGAACCACCAGCCGCATCCCTTCGTTCTGAACGAAACGCGAAACAATAGATGCGACAATTCTGGAAAGGAATACGACGAAGGTGTTCACCACACCCTGAAGCAGCGTCATGGTGACCATATCCCCGTTGGCGACGTGCGCCATCTCATGGGCAAGCACTCCTTCAACAGCATCTTCATCCATCGTCTGCAAAAGACCGCTTGATACCGCCACAATGGACCGCTTTTTCGACGGTCCGGTTGCAAAGGCATTGACTTCACGGGAATTATATATGCCGACCTCGGGCATATGCATCATTCCAGCGCTTCGGGCCATGCGGTGGACTTTATCCACCAGTTTCTTTTCCTCACCGGTCGCGGTGTCAGGGTCGATAACCTGTACACCCATCAATTTCTTGGCGACAATACGGGAGATTGCAAGCGATATAAACGCACCGCCGAAACCAATCACCGCACTGAATATCAGAAGCGGGCCGTAGTTCAACTGACCCGAAGCTGTCGCACTTATACTCGGTATATGAATACCAAACATTCCCAGAATACTGAATACGATCGTGATTGTAGTAATAATCAGAACGTTGGTTATGATAAAAAGCAGAATCCGCTTTCCCAAATCCGTCTTCCTCCTTGTTTTTCATAATGTTCCTGGTTCATTGTATGCTCCTGTACTGTAACATATTATATCATGTCTTTCTCTTTTTGGCTCACCAAACGATAGGTTTGTTTAGATTTTCCTTAAATATGGGTATACACCATTACATACCCATCATACTAAACAGCATAAGGAGGTTCCTATACGTATGTCTTTGAACGCTGCCCAAAAATTGATAAAAGAACATCTTGTGTCCGGGGAAATGAACGCCGGCGAAGAAATTTCCCTTTCCATTGATCAAACCCTGACCCAGGACGCCACAGGTACCATGGTGATGCTTGAACTCGAAGCGATGGGAATTGAACGGGCGAAAACCGAAGCCTCCGCTCAGTATGTCGACCATAACGTTATTCAGGAAGACAGCAAGAACCCGGATGACCATTTATTCCTCGAAAGTGCTGCCAAACGCTTCGGTCTGCACTTCAGCCGTCCCGGCAACGGTGTCAGCCATCCCGTGCACATGCAGCGGCTGGCCGTACCCGGCAAAACACTGCTTGGCTCCGACAGCCATACCTGTGCCAACGGCTGTATGGGAATGCTTGCGATGGGAGCCGGCGGCATTGACGTTGCCATGGCCATCGCAGGCGAACCTTACCACGTGAAAATGCCCGAAATCTGGGGCGTCAAACTGACAGGCAGTCTCCCGGACTGGGTCGGTGCCAAAGATATCATTCTGGAATTCCTGCGTCGTCATGATGTGAAAGGCGGGGTCGGCAAAATTATTGAATATTACGGTCCCGGTCTCGACCAGTTAAGTGCAATGGATCGTCACGTGATTGCCAACATGGGGGCTGAACTCGGCGCAACCGCCACGGTCTTTCCTTCCGACGAAGAAGTGAAACGGTTCCTTCGGACGCAGGGACGCGAACAAGATTGGCGCGAACTGAAAGCCGACAATGATGCTTCTTATGATTTAAATGAAGAAATCGATTTGTCTTCTCTCGAGCCTATGATTGCCAAACCTTCGAGCCCCGGCAACGTGGTTCCTGTATCCGAAGTGGAAGGAGAACCGATTTATCAGTCCTATATCGGCTCTTCTGCCAACCCTGGGTATAAAGACTTCGCAATGGCCGCCGAAATTGTGAAAGGGAAACAAATCGAAAGCGGGGTATCCTATGATATCAACCCAACTTCCCGGCAGATGCTTACCGACCTTGTCCAAAACGGCCATATCGCCAGCCTTCTGACATCCGGCGCACGGCTTCACCAGGCCGGCTGTAACGGCTGTATCGGTATGGGTCAGGCGCCTGCTTCCGGCAGAAACAGCCTCCGCACTACACCGCGTAACTTCCCGGGACGCTCCGGTACGAAAGAAGACAGCGTCTTTCTGTGCGGTCCGGAAGTAGCGGCCGCTTCCGCTCTGTACGGCAAAATCACAGATCCACGCAAACTGGATATGGATTATCCCCGCCTTACCGAGCCGGATGAGCCGACTGTGGATTTCAGGCTTCTCGAAGAACCGCTTCCGCTGGAGAAAGCAAAGCAGGTTGAACTGCACAAAGGACCGAATATCGCCTCCATTCCACATATGGAGCCGCTCCCTGACGAAATGCACGTACCGGTGCTTCTTAAAGTCGGAGACAATCTCTCCACCGATGAAATTCTCGCAGGAGGAGCACGCGTGCTTCCTTACCGCAGCAACCTGCCGGAGATCAGCAAGTTTGCCTTTGAAATTCTAAATGAAGACTATTACAACCGGTCGATGGATATCCGCGACACTACCGGCCACGCGATTGTCGGCGGCAGTAACTACGGACAGGGTTCGAGCCGTGAACACGCCGCTCTTGCTCCGCGCTTCCTCGGGCTCAGAGTCGTGATTGTCAAAGACTTCGCCCGTATCCATCTGCAGAATCTCATCAACTTCGGCATTCTTCCGCTCACTTTTGCCGATGACAGTGATTTTGAAGACGTGGAAAAAGGCGACATCATTGAACTGAAAAACATCCGGGATACCATCGGTCAAAGCAGCGAGATCACCGCTTCGCTTCAGGGAAAAAATAAAGAAATACGCCTGCGTCATGCATTGACTGAGCGCCACGTGGACATCATGTTAGCAGGAGGACTTATCAACTGGGTAAAAGAGAAACAGTAAGATAAGCCTCATGTTCCAGGAAAGGGTGCAAACGACCAATGAACATTCACGACAATGTTTGTTCAGCCTGCGACGGCACCGGCCTGTTGATGGATGACGAGCAGTGGAAGTATTCATGCAGCGTCTGCAACGGGGACGGCATACTACAGGCCGGCGAAAAACCGGAACCGGATGAACCGTTTGACGTAGATGAAACCAACCGCACACTGGAATGAAAAATGCCGCGGGAGATTTTACTCCTGCGGCATTTTTTTATTGAAAGTATCTGAACTGCCCTTCAACATAAAGCAGCGGCATTTCATCCTGGACAATCAGGTTCTCCACCTGACCGATGAACAGGGTGTGATCTCCTGCTTCATGGCTGTCATAGACTGTGCAGGCAATGCTTGCAAGCGATCCTTCAATAATCGGCTGTCCTTCAAAACGCTCGATTGGGATATCCACATCTTCCTCAAGCTGTTTCGCAAAATACTGCGCGGATTCTATTTGATCTTCACTGAGAATGTTCACAGCAAACGCGCCGTTCTGCTCAATAATACGGTGGGTGTTGGCGTGTCTGCCCACAGATATCAGCACAAGTTTTGGATCCATGGAAACGGACATAAACGCGTTGGCTGTCATACCATGTACGCCGTCTTCTGTATCGGTGGTCACTACCGTTACACCTGTCGCAAATTTACCCATCGCTGTCTTAAACAAACGGTCATCCATCCGTTATCCCCCTCTCCCCTAACTTTTTTTCTGCTTATTACGTTACAGGGAAACCTTTTATCATGCAATGCAGGAAGATTGTCTTCTGTGTTTCTTTTGATACCAGCCGGCATTGTGTATAGTATATGTATAGAGAATTTCCTTGATGATGGCACCATCCGGCATTGGTGCGGGAGGATGCCGGAACCACTACTTTTACATGAAAGGAGCTGGTTTTATGATACCGCAAAAATTGATCCAGCACTGCAATGAACGAATCGCTCCTTACCCTTGTGAAGGCTTTGTCTACGGAAAAGGCTCTGCCTCTCCTGTGCTTATGTTTGTCGGAGAAGCTCCGGGTGAAACGGAAATACATAATGGTATCCCTTTCAGCGGGAGAGCCGGGCAGTATTTCAACGGCTTTCTGCAGGAACTCGAGCTGACCCGGGACGACGTGTATGTCACCAGTACCGTCCGCAGCCGCCCGTACAAATGGGGGCAGCCAAAAGGCAGGGAAAAAAGAAAATACAACCGCACTCCAAACCAGGGAGAAATCGCCGCCCACGCACCGATACTCGACGCAGAAATCGAGTGCCTTCAGCCTCGTATGATTGTTCCGATGGGCCGTACCGCCTATCAACGCCTTGTCGGCGGAGCACCACGCATGGCGGAAGTCACCGGACACCTTGTGACTTCTCCCGTCCTGAGACTGGACGACTGGGAGACCCGCTCCTATACGTGGGCACCCGCCACTTATCCGCTGTTCCCTATTTATCACCCGGCCGCCGCGCTGTATAAACGCAGTCTTGAAGCAGATATTTCCGATCATCTGGCAACACTGAAGCAGCATCTTATGTCATAATGGACAATCTATAGTGAAAAATGTCTATAAAAACTGTTTTAAGACCATTTTCCTCTAATGTTTGTCTATAAAGTAAAAATAACAGACAAATAAACACCTTCTGCCCTGAAAGTGTCTGTAAACTTCGGTTATTAGACACTTTCGTGTGTAAACTGTCCATAAAAAGGAACGGACCGCTCCGGCCCGTTCCTTTTTCCTTCTTATTGCTCTTTGTCCTCTTCAACGGCTTCGGTTTCATCCGTCTCTTCCGCGGGAGGGGCTTCCTCTTCGGTGGATGATTCCTGTTCTGTGGAAGCTGCGCTTTCTTCTTCTGTTTTCCCGTTTGTATCTGCGGCCTGCGCAAGCATTTGAGCACCTTCTCCGCCGGCAAAGTTCTCAAGCAGTGCCTTCATGTCGATGCCGGTTGTTTCCTTTAACGTATCCTGCATCACTGCCATATTATTCGTGACGCTTCCTGCCAGGTTGGACACGCCCTGTCCGCTTCCGGTATCGATCACTTTGACACTGTCGATATTATTCATCGGTTCAGAGACAGCTTTCGCAAAGTCCGGCATCATGTTGATCATCATTTCAAGAACAGCAGCTTCGCCGTATTTGGACATGGCTTCAGCCATCTGTTCTTTCGCTGCCGCTTCCGCCTGTCCTTTATCACGGATGATCTGGGCTTCAGCCTCCCCGCGTTTACGTTCGGTTTCAGCCTGCGCTTCGGCATCGGCGATCGTACGGTATTTATCGGCATCAGCCTGCTGCTGGGAAGCGTACCGTTCGGCGTCGGCCTTTTTCTTGACTTCCCCTTCATACTGCTTTTCTTTCCGCTCGATTTCGATTTCTTCGAGTTCCGACTGCTTCGATAATTCGACCGCGCGTACATCCATTTCCTGCTCTTTCAGCTGCCGGTCGTTGATACTTTTTTCAAGAGCATACGCCTGGTCCGCCTGCGCCCTTGCTTTTTCATTCTCCTGTTTAAAAGAGGACTCCCGGATTTCATTGTTTTTCCGGGCTTCGGCGATTTCAGTCTTATGTTTATATTCTGATTCTTCGGCTTCCTTATCCATCTGCGCCTGATGGATTCTCGTTTCACGTTCGGCATTGGATTCGGCAATGTCCGCGTTTTTCTTCGCTTCGGCAATGCGGGGACGTCCCAATGCTTCGAGATAGCCATTTTCATCCCGTATGTCTTTCAGCGCAAAGGACGTGATTTCAAATCCCATTTTCGAAAGGTCTTTTTCCGCTACTTCCTGAAGCTGCTCGTTAAACCGCTCCCGGCTCTGGTAGATTTCTTCGACAGTCAATGAAGACAACGCCGAACGGAGATGACCTTCAAGGACCTCAACAATTTCCTGATCCCTGTCTGACTTGTTCTTTCCAAGAAACTGCTCGGCGAAGTTGGCAATCTGATGAAGAGAACTTCCTATCCGCACCATCGCAACGGCATCCGCGACCACCGGCACACCCTGCGACGTGTAGACTTCCGGTGTCTGCACCATAAGCTGTGATGTTGTCAGATCAACCGGTTCTGCGACCTGAACAAGCGGCTTGATAAACACACCGCCGCCCCGCACGACTTTCAGGCGGCGCCCGTTTGTCTCGTCGGTAAACACATTCTCATCGCTGCCGAGACTTTTCCCGGTGATAATCAGCGCCTCATTGGACTTCGCCGTCTTATAACTCCGTTTGAACATAATGTAGCCGATAAGGGCTGCAATAAGCACAACAAAAATGACGACACCAGTAATAATTAAACCTAGAACATCTTGTAAGAAATTCAAATTTATACACCTCCTGAACACATTCTATACCATCATACGAACGGTGACCATTCCCGTTTCAGATATTTACTACTTTTGGATAACAAACAAAAGCGCAGCTCTGTCCCACAGGCTGCGCTTTCGTATCATTATTTATTATCCTCTGCCTCATCCTGAATTTCCTGCTGCAGTCCTTCAATGCTTTCTTCGCGCCGTTCATTCTTTTCTTCAATCTGCTGTTTTTCTTCCTCACTCAGCTCTTTGGCATGTGCTTTTTCGTAGTCTCTTGCCTCATTTCGATTCTGAAGCGTGTGACCAATCGCGTTTTCAATCCGTTCCGCGTTATTGGAACGATCATCTGGTTTTGCCATAGATACATCACTCCTTCAAAAATGTCAGGTTTAGTATTACCATCGTAAAGATACCCTATGTAAAAACATGATGTATCAAGCAGCCACTAAGTACATATCTATTTACATCTTTTTAATCTGCAGAATAAAAGAGTAATCTTACGGCAAAAAATAAATAGTGACGAAAAGAGTCTGGGACAAAACCGTTAAAAGAAGCGAAAAATGCCAAACGATTTCCTGAAATCGTTTGGCATTTTTCGTTCCTGAGATCAACCGCTGCGCCAATATACTTTGCTTTTACTCCAGAGTACAAGCGCGGCATCGACTTGCTGGCGCTTATTGTGTCTTAGAAGCTGCCATAGTTCGAGGCCGTACTGATACAGAAAATGCATGCGTTTGTTTGTTGCGTTCAGGTTGGGTGGTCGGACGTTCGCTTGGAATGGGTCCCAAGGCACTTCAGGGTATCACGCCGCCTCTCAAACGTCGTTGGGCATGACGCCTGAGGCACTTTAGAGCACCAGGTGTGCCCCTAAACGTCACTATGAATGATGCTTAAAGCACTTTAGAGGGTTTTGTACCCCCGTAAACGTCATTATGAACAGAACCAGGCGGTATTCAGCCAGGCAACGAACGGACCGATGCAGCAAAGAGCGCCTGCCGCTGCGTGAAAAAATAGATGAATAGTCATAAGGCAATTAACGCACCCCGTAAACGCCATTACCCTGCGGGGATATGTCACATGCAGGCGCCGACCTGACCGCACATCCTTCGGGGTGCCTTTGACTCGTGCTGTTCGGAGCAGGAGTCACAGAATGTTGGCTCCGCTGCGGGACATTCGAGGACATTCGTATTTTTCTTCCGCCTGCTTTACTTTTGTCCCGGATTCTTACTTTATGCCAGCTGCTGATATTTTTTTCCTAATTTCGAACAATCTCTACTACATACTAGTCTAAAACCACATACCATGATATTCTGGTTGCAGGTTATGTCCTTTGGAGAATAATGCCACATATTAGACCAAACTATCTTCGAGAGGGGGATCTTGTCATTTTTTATAAAAAAGTCACATATTCCATGATGGCAGCAGCCCTGTCTTTCTCTGTCATTCCGGTATTTTCGGCGGAACAAGCCGAAGCGTCCGACCGCTATGCAGACGTAGACAACGGGTACTGGGCCGAAGAGGAGATTGAGTACCTGACTGAGCAGGGAGTTGCTGATGGAGATGCTTCCGGAGATTACCGGCCGGAACAGCCGCTCACGAGAGCCCAGGCTTCCATCATGATGACAAACGCGCTTGGTGAGGGAGCACTGAATGCATCATCCCCGACGTTTTCCGATGTTGATTCTTCGTTCTGGGCTTACGGCAGCATCGAAAAAGCGGCGGAACTGGATATATTCCAGGGAAACAATGGCAGCTTTAATCCTAACGGAGAAATCGAAAAAGCCCAGGTGGCGGCCGTTGTTTCAAGAGCTTTCTTTGATCAGGCCGCGGAACCGGACACGGCAGGCAGCTTTTCAGACATAGACAGCGATTTCTGGGCGCAGGAATACATAGCCACTCTCGCTGATCAGGGCATTGTGCAGGAAAGCGGCTCGTTCGATCCTAATGATTCGGCCACCCGCGCTGAATTTTCTGCCTATCTGGCAAGAGCCATGGAAGAAACGATGCAGTCAAGCGGAAATGGGAACCCGTCTTCTTCTCCGGATGAAGAAGACTTTTCGGATGAAAATGTGATGTACGAAGGCGAAGTCGATGCCGATACTCCGCTGAATGTCAGAACAGGCCCCGGCACCGGGAATCAGGCCGTTAATCAACTGTCGGATGGAACCAATGTGGACATTTACGGCAGAGACGGTGACTGGCTGAAAATAGAAAATGCAGGAGACTGGGGTTATATCCACGGCGCTTATGTAACGACTGTGGACAACTCCGACTCCGAAGAGGACGACACATCAGAAACACCGGATGAAGGTACGAACGAGTCCCCTTCAGACGATGTACAGGGAAGTATTATTTCTGCAGCCAAGGTAACGGTGGATGACCTCAACGTCCGGACCGAAGGCAGTACGGATGGAGATATCATCACCAAACTGCAGAGCGGAGATACCGTTGATGTATATGAACATACCGGAGAGAACTGGGCTCGTATTGATTACGGCAGCGGAGAAGGATACGTCCACCGCCATTACCTGCAGGAAAAAGAACCCGGGGCGGATGCACTCGAAGACCGCACCATCGTCATTGACGCCGGCCACGGCGATCACGATAACGGAGCCAGCGGAAATGGTCTTATTGAAAAAGAAGTGAACCTCGATGTGGCCCTGGAAGTGGAAGAACGCCTTGAAGAAGCCGGCGTGGACGTTGTGATGACCCGCGATGATGACACATTCCTCGGGCTGAATGAGCGGGTTGACGTTGCTGAATCCGTCGATGCTGATGCTTTTGTAAGCATTCATTCCAATGCTTACAAGCAATCCGCCCACGGAACGGAAGCCTTTTATAACGGGAGCCACAAAGCATCTGAAAGCCGCGCGCTGGCATCTTCCATCCAACAGGAGCTGGTCAAACAGACCGATATGACCGACCGCCGTGTGGCTGATGCAGGATTTGTTGTTATTGAAAACACGACAATGCCAAGCAGTCTTGTCGAATTGGGCTTTTTGACCAACCCAAGTGATGCTGCACGGATGAAAAAGGCAGGTTATCCGGATAAAGCAGCCGGTGCCATTTTCGACGGTATCGACAACTATTACAACTGGTAAACGAAAAAAGCACGGTTCCTCTCGGTCATGCAGAGGAACCGTGCTTTTTTTTGTGTCTTTCATAGAGTTTTTCCATGTCCTCCAACCGGTCGTGAAGAGAAAGGATAACATAATAAACGATAATTTCTTTAGAAAACTGATGATGGTACCGGTAGGAAATCATATCCGGATGCGTCTCCTGAATATGCCAGAAATGATGATCCACTTCAGAAATAAGGTCATGATGTTGTGTTGATACCGCGTGTTCCGGATGCTGGAGAACCGTAATAATGGATTGAAAAGCCCTGCTGCACAATTCCTTCTCCCCTTCGTGGAAGCTGTCCTCCACTTCTTTGAGCACAAACAGGCTGTTAATGTGATAAACCATTCGTTCGAGCGCCTCCAGGCGGCGGTTCTCATAAGTGAAAAAATCAATATATTTTGCACTGTAGCGGTGGTATTTCCATTCTTCGCGCTGATAATAGGCGAGGTCTTCGGCGCGGTTCACTTCTTTTTGCAGCTGCTGAAAACGCTGCCTTGTCGATTTAGCGGCTGGTTTGTCTTCACATAATTCCCTGGTGCGTTTTTCAAGCACCTCGGTAATTTCTCTCATGATTTTTTCATTTTTGTCGGCAATCAGTTCCGAAAAACGCGGATGAAGAATGGAAAAATTCACGAGCGCTGAGACGGTAAGGCCGATCGTTGTCGTCCCCGCCCGTTCCACAAAAGATAGAAAGTACGTCCCTTCGGTTCCGGGTATCATAGCGACTGCCGTCAATGTAGCCACCAGCGTCCCCACTTCCAGGTGAAGCAGGTTGCACGCATAAATGGTGAATACAGCCGCTATAGCATAAGACGCTGCATTATGCCCGAATATCGACACGGCCGTTACAGCGAGTGCTGCCCCGATGAGGGTCGCTGGAAACCGCTTGATCCCTTTTCGTATCGATGCTGCCGCCGTAGGTTCGAGCGTGACGATTGCCGTAATAACAGCAAACGCAGCCGGAAGATTGAAAAAATAACAGATAAGTGCCGCCACATAAACGGCTATGCCTGTCTTGATCAGTCTGGCTCCAATAAATTTAAATTGCTTTTGTCGTATCTTTTCCAACATGAATAAGGCCCACTTCAATCATTTTAATGCCATCATATCATAATTGAAGAAGCTGTTCATCTCCATCTCCGGGGTCGTATTTTCGTTTTTCACCTATTAAAATAAGAGCAGACCTATTAGGAGAGGAGGCAGCGTATGTGGTGGTGGAAATTCAGTCACGAAGGTCCGTCGTTCACGTGGATGGGGCCGGCACACCTCATGGTATTTCTAACCATGGCGGTTCTGTGCGTTCTGTTCATTATCTTTCGCAGACACCTGCGCCATACGAGAGCAGACCTCTTCATAAAAACTTTGTTTCCTGCGGTATTTCTGCTGGGAGAGTTGTCTTATCAGGTGTTTCTGATCTCAAACGGAGCGTGGGATGCTTCTCATTCTCTCCCTCTTCAATTAAGCAGTTTCGTCTGGATCACAGCCGTTCTGTCCTTTTTCACATCCCGCCGCATATGGTTTGAGATCACCTTTTTCGCAGGAGCTTCAAGCGCTTTGCTGACGATTCTCACACCGGACCTGGCCGATTACGGCTTTCCCCATTATCGTTTCTTTCACTTTTTTATCACCCACGGTCTCGTCGTTGCCGCGGTCTGTTATATGGTTGTCGTGGAGAAACGAAAGCTCTATTGTTCATCCATTTTCCGCACATGGGGAGTCTTGAATCTGTATTTAGTGTCGGTGGCGTGCGTCAATCTGCTGACAGACGGAAATTACATGTACATCATGGAAAAACCGGTCCAGGCCACACTGTTTGACTGGCTCGGTCCCTGGCCCTATTATCTTTTATCCCTTGAAGTCGTGGCTCTTGCGGTGTTTTCCGGGATGTATTATGTGTACAACATCGTACGTTCGTGCCGCAGCATCCACCTTAAGCAAAAAAGATGAGGTTCAGCGCAGCCAGCGTAACAATCAGCCCTGCAAATCGTTTGATATGATGCTGGGATAAATGTTTGAACCATTTCATACCGAGCCTGGATCCGATAATGACACTCAGCACACCGATCACAAAATACAGCAGCAGATTCATGTGAATATCGCCGCTGAACCCGTGCATAAGCAGCGTCGTAAGGCCGGTAACCAGAAACACGGCCTGAATATTGGCTGTATATTCGTATTTGTCTTTACATACCATTAGAAAATAAAACACAAAAAAAGGACCGCCGACAACGAACACACCGCCGATAAACCCTCCGAGCGCGCCCATACTGATCGGAACAGCCGGGTTTTCACGGCGTTTTTCTGTATCAGGGTTTTTCTGAAAGAGAATGAAAAATACCATGCCGATCAGTACAATACCGAGCACCTTTTTTAATTCATCCATTTCCCCAAAGTTATGCAGCACAAAGTACGCGCCGAATCTTCCGGCAACCGCCGCTCCGAGTAGTAAAGCCAGACGGCGGATATTGATACGTGAATACACCTTCAAAAAAATCGTCAGGCAGGTTACCAGTGCCAGTGCCATAACGAGCAGGGTGCTGTCTTTCACCGAGAATAAAAACGGAAGAAAGCTCATCGCGAACAGGCCGAAACCAAATCCGCTCGCCCCCTGAATAAAACTGCCGATAAATAGTACAACGAAAATAACGATAAGTTCTGTAAGCATAGATGCAATAAAACCTTCTCTCCTGCGGAAATCTTGATATGTTTCCTCATTGTACCATGATTCCCTGAAAGGAACACGGTTATGACTTACGCTGTTCAAGTGGGAAGAAAGAGTATGCTGTCCTAAGCAGCAGAGAAAGGCGGCGGGTTGGAGATTCATGCGGTGGTGGATACTACTGGCGAAAAATAACGGCGTAGTGTCCACGGATCACCGTTTTGTAGACACTACGCCGCTGAAATCTGGTATTAGTGGGTGCGGACTGAAACCAATGGACACTATCTGCCGGCGGGGAACTCACAATGTCCATGAACATTACTTCCGTGCACACTTTGCATGCACACCGGCGGTTTAGTGTCCACGGCGTGTGACAGCCCGGGAGATGCACCTCTTTACCTTGATGTTCTTATTCTTGTTGCTCTGTGGCGTGGCCGCCGAATTCATGGCGCAGCGCTGCCACCACCTTACCTGTGAAGGTGTCGGTTTCCTGGGAACGGTACCGCATCATTAAGGACAGGGCGATGACAGGCGCCGCAGCTTGATAGTCAAGCGCTGATTCCACTGTCCATTTCCCTTCTCCGGAAGAGTGCATCACACCGCGGATATCATCAAGGTTCGCATCTTTTTTAAACGCGTCCCCCATCAATTCCATCAGCCATCCCCGGATGACAGATCCGTGATTCCAGACCTCTGCCACCCCTTCATAATCATAATCAAACGGGCTTTTTTCGAGAAGTTCAAACCCTTCACCGATCGCCGCCATCATTCCGTACTCGATTCCATTGTGGATCATTTTCAGATAATGACCGCTGCCGCCTTCTCCTGTGTGAAAATAGCCTTTTTCTACAGATAAATCATCAAAAAGCGGTTCCAGCTCTTTCTGAAAGACTTCTTTGTTTCCGCCGATCATGAAGCAGGCTCCGTGCCTTGCCCCTGATATTCCGCCACTTGTGCCGACATCAAAGAAATAAAGGCCGCGTGCTTCCATGTTTTGATGATGTTCCATCGATTTCTTGTAGTGGGAGTTTCCCGCTTCAATAAGAATATCGCCTTCGTCCAGCAGCGGGGCCGTCTCTTCGAGTACCTCATCAGTCACCGTACCGGCTGGAACCATCACCCAGATCACTCTCGGAGCTTCCAGCTTTTGTACCAGTTCCTCTATAGAAGCAGCACCTTCTCCTCCAGCCTCCTTGAATGTCTCTACCGCTTTTGGATCGACATCAAAAGCTGCCGGCTCATGATTTTTTTCAAGCATCTGAAGTCCGATGTTATATCCCATTTTTCCTAATCCTATTAATCCTGCTTTCATATAACGTCTCCTCTTTCTTTAAACAAATAGACTGAGCAGTAATGCGACGCCAAAGCCTGTAAAACCGATGATTGTTTCCATCACGGTCCATGTCTGCAGTGTTTGTTTTTCGGTCAGTCCAAAGTAACGGTTAACGAGCCAGAAGCCGGAATCGTTCACGTGTGAAAAGACAGTGGCTCCGGATGCAATCGCAATAACAAGCAGACCAAGCATCGGTTCACTGACATCAAAGTTTTCTATAAGCGGTGCGACAAGACCCGCCGCCGTTACCATGGATACGGTCGCTGACCCCTGCGCCACACGGACAACCGTAGCTGCAATAAAGGCAAAGACGATCAGCGGCATCTGCATTCCTTTCATGCCTTCGGCGAGCAGGTCTCCGATACCGGAGCTGATCAGCATTTCACCGAATACACCGCCGGCACCGGTCACGAGAATGATAATACCAGCCGGTTCGAGTGCTTTCGTGGTAATCTGCTGAATGTCCTCTTTGCTGTATCCTCTGCGGATACCGAATACATAAAAGGCTAACAGGGAAGCCATGGTCAAGGCAACGAACGGGTGTCCTACAAAGGTAAGAACAGACCGCAATGTGCTGTCATCCGCCAAGACAAGATCAGCGGTGGTGTTCATGAGTATCATCACAAGAGGCAGCAAAATGATCAATACAATGCTCAAAAAGCTGGGGAGATCACGCGTGTCATCAAACTCATCCACCTGTTCCATCATATAGTCCGGGACATTTACCTGTATTCTATTGCCGATGAAGCGTCCGAAAACCGGACCGCCCAAAATCATGGCAGGGATACCTGCAATCGCTCCGAAAAGGATGACCCATCCAAGATCTGCATCAATGATGGAAGCCACCGATATCGGTCCGGGTGTTGGTGGTATAAAACTGTGTGTCACGGCAAGACCTGCAAGAAGCGGTATACCAAAATGCAGGAGTGACTTTTTCGTTTTCTGCGTCAAACTGTAAATAATCGGTATGAGGATAACAAGAGCCACATCCAAAAACACGGGGATCGAAACAATGAACCCGGTTAAACCAAGCGCCCATGATACGTTCTTTTCCCCGAACTTATTCATCAGGGTTACTGCCAGACGCTCAGCACCTCCGGAGACCCGAAGCATTTCACCGAACATGGCGCCAAGACCAATAATGACAGCTATAAATCCAAGGGTTCCCCCCATCCCTTCTTCAATCGTCGTAATAATTTCCCCAGGCGGCATGCCGACGGCCAGACCAACGAGCATACTGACCATGAGCAGGGCAATAAAAGCCTGCAGTTTCGTTTTCATTACCAAAAATAGTAGAGCAATAACGGCGAGAACAGCTATAACAACCAGCCATGCTGTAGATCCCATCGTAGCACTCCTTTCTTTTTTTAATCAGATGATGATAATGTTCTTTTACCGGACGCGTGTCTGCGCTGCACGTCGGAGATCGCTTTAAATTCGTCGTGCAGCCCTCTGGCCAGTCTCAGAAAAATTGGTTTGATGTCACGGTATGCCGTCACATTTTCCTCCACCGGCTGATGTTTGAGGGTTGTTTTGATAAGATCACGGACACTTGATAAATCAGGGACCATTTCCAGGGCATACATCGCGAGCCAGGCTGCCCCAAAGCAGGAGCCTTGATGACTCTCAGGAAATACAATGTCCTCCTCAAAAATATCAGCCATCATCTGCCGCCACAGTTCAGAACGCGCAAAACCTCCACCGCAGCGGTATTCCGTGGGCTGTACTCCCGATTCCGTCAATGCGATAACCACAGAATACATCTGGTACATGACACCCTCGAGTACACTCCGCACCATATGATCACGGCCGTGATTCAGCGTCAGACCAAAAAATACCCCCTTCGTATCCGAATCCCAAAACGGCGCCCTTTCTCCCATGAGATAAGGAAGAAAGACAAGACCATCTGCACCGGGCTGAATGGCTGAAGCCCGTTTCGTCATTTCATCAAACGTGCTTTCCTCTTTAGATGCCGGTGCTCCATCAAGATCCGGGTAGAGCTGTTCCTTGATCCACTGCAGGGCAATCCCGCCGTTATTGATCGGCCCGCCGATCACCCATTTGTCTTCTGTCAGTTCATAGCAGAAGATTCTTCCTTTAGGGTCGAGTGTGGGTTTATCAACGACCGTCCGAACCGCTCCACTCGTCCCGATGGAACAGGCAGCCTGCCCCGGCGAAACCGCTCCGGCCCCGATGTTGGCAAGCACTCCGTCACTTGCTCCTATTACAAACGGCGTATCGGGATCGATATCAAGTTCCTCCGCAGCCTCACGTGTCAGTCCTTTCATCCTATACGTTGCGGGTACCAGTTCTGACAGTTGATCTACCGTGATGCCTGCCGTTCTTAACGCTTTGTCATCCCACTGTTTTGTTTTAAGTTCAAACAACCCGGTTGCTGAAGCAATAGAGTGATCCACCAGGAAACGACCGAATAATTGATAAATGACATATTCCTTAATCGATATCCACTTCGCAGCCCTTTCAAAAATGTCGGGCTGGTTACGTTGAAACCACATCAATTTCGTCAGCGGAGACATCGGGTGTACCGGCGTTCCAGTCCGGAGATAAAGCTCGTGTCCGCCGTCTTCCTTCAATTCCTCCGCTTCTTTCACCGAACGCTGATCCGCCCAGGTCACCGCATTCGTCAGTATGTTTCCACTGTCGTCCAGAGCAAGAAGACTGTGCATCGCCGCACTGAATCCTGCACCTGCCACCACTGCTCCTTTTTTCTGAACCTCACAAACCACGTGTGACAACGTTTTCTTAACCGCTTTCAAAATTTCATCAGGATCCTGTTCTTTTCGTGAAGGATCCGGTGAATACAGCGTATACTCTGCTTCCTGCTCCGCGTGTATTTCTCCATTCACGTCATAGGCCAGGCATTTCGTGCTTGTCGTGCCAATATCAAGGCCGATAACTACCTGTCTGCTCATATTTATCCCTCTCATTTCTAACCTGCCAGACTGCTGCGGGTTCTGATGAAGACTAAGTAAATATTTTTTCTTACAATCGAATTATACAAGAAATTTTTTTTAGTTCAATAGGTTTTTTTCGAAAAAATTTTCACCACCGTGCTTTTAACGAAAAAAATTTTCATTTAAACTGTACATAAGACTATAGACGAAAAGGAGCCCGGCCTTATGAATGACGACAACACCACCCAGGTTCTGCACCGCATTCGTTCTTCCTACCGCCAGTTAAGTGAAAAAGAACAACTGATTGCTGATTACATTCTCAAGCATCCTGAATCCATCGTTCATTCCACCATCAACCAGATTGCCGACGATTTGATGGTCGCGGATGCTACCGTTTTTCGTTTCTGCAAAAGGCTCGGCTTCAAAGGCTATCAGGCACTTAAAATTGCGCTTGCATCCGAACTGGTTCATCCAATCCAGGATATTCATGAAGAAATTAATGAAACCGACTCCGAAATGGACATTATGACAAAAGTATTCCAAGCGAATATGAACGCGGTTCAGTTTACGAAAGAAATACAGGAAAGCACCGGTTTTAAGCAGGTGCTGGATCATATACTGAACGCAGACCAGCTCCATTTCTACGGAAACGGCGGATCTGGAATAACAGCGCAGGACGGCCTGCATAAGTTCATCCGCACGGGGATTCCCTGTTTTGCCTACACCGATACCCATATGCAGCTCATGGCTGCCTCGCAGCTTACTGAAAAAGATGTTGTCTTTTTCATTTCCCACACCGGTGCCAATAACGACCTTCTCGAAGTGGTGGAAACCGCCAAAGAAAATGGTGCCGTAACCATCGGGATCACAAATCTCGCTAAGTCCCCGTTAAGCAAGCAGGTGGACGTCTGCCTTTACACGACATCAGAAGAAACAGACTACCGTTCGGAAGCTCTGTCATCCAGAATTGCCGAACTCTCCCTGCTTGATGCGTTGTATGTCAATTACAGTGTGAAAACAAAAGACAAAACCCAGCAGGCTGTAAATAAAATGAGAAAAGCGATATCAAAACGCAGGGTATAACATCCCGATACCATACAAAAAATCCGAACGGGCTTGAATGAATCAAGCTCGTTCGGATTTTTCAGCTGTATTCGTTTGTTTCTTCCTCTTTTACTTACCATTCCGCGATACTGCCGTCGGGGTGGCGCCAGACAGGGTTTTTCCAGTTGTGCCCCTGAGCTGCACGTTCTCTTACATAGTCCTCATTGACTTCGATACCCAGTCCCGGTCCCTGCGGAATATTCACGTGACCGTTTTCGTAATCAAACACGCGGTGGTCTTTGATGTAGTCGAGCAGGTCATTTTCTTTGTTGTAATGAATACCGAGACTCTGTTCCTGGATAAAGGCGTTGTGAGCTGTTGCGTCAACATGCAGGCACGCGGCCAGCGCAATCGGACCGAGCGGGCAGTGCGGTGCCACAGCTACATCGTAAGCTTCAGCCATCGACGCGATTTTCTTCGTTTCGGTGATACCGCCGGCGTGGGAGATATCAGGCTGAATTACATCAACACAGCCGCTTTCGAGCAGCGGCTTGAAATCCCACCGTGAAAACATCCGCTCGCCCGTTGCTATCGGAATATGGGTGTGACCTGCGATACTCTTCAGCGCTTCGTTGTTCTCCGGTACAACCGGCTCCTCAAGAAACATCGGACGGTAAGGCTCCAGCTCTTTGGCCAGTACTTTGGCCATCGGTTTGTGTACTCTGCCGTGGAAATCAATACCGATGCCGACCCCTTTTCCGACCGCTTCCCGGACAGCTGCCACGCGTTCAGCGACAGCATCGATTTTTTCATACGAATCGATATACTGCAGCTCTTCGGTACCGTTCATTTTAACCGCCGTAAATCCGGTTTCGGCTGCCTGTTTCGCAGCTTCGCCGACATCGGCCGGCCTGTCGCCGCCGATCCAGGAATAAACACGTATCGTATCCCGGGCGGCGCCTCCCAGCAGATCATAAATCGGAGCATGATAATATTTTCCTTTGATATCCCAAAGTGCCTGATCAATGCCGGCCAACGCGCTCATCAGAATCGGGCCGCCGCGGTAAAACCCGGAGCGGTACAGCATATTCCAGTGATCCTCAATACGGAGAGGATTCTTTCCATCTATGTACTCCATTAATTCTTCCACGGCAGCCTTCACGGTATGGGCCCGTCCTTCAATCACGGGCTCCCCCCATCCAACGATTCCTTCATCCGTCTCGATCTTCAAAAACAGCCATCTCGGCGGCACCTGAAACAATTCATATCCGGTTATTTTCAACACCTTCACCCTTTCCATCTAAACATGTGCTGATACTCTCCCCATCATAGACAATGGTTGGTAAAAGACGCAATGCCCGCTTCCCGGATCAGCCGCCCAGCTGCCATCCAAGAGCAAAGCAGAGGAATGCTCCAGCTGTTGATAACCCTGTGTATAAGCAAAAAGCGCGGTAATTCCGTTGTTCCAGAAGCTGAAAGGCTTCTACACTGAAGGTGGAAAACGTCGTAAACGCACCGAAAAATCCAATCCCGGCAAATAGAAACCATGAATCCTGTGCGGCTGCTTCCCCAAATGGTTCAAAGCGAAAGGCGGTGAGAAGACCCAGACTGAAGGATCCAATCACATTGACAAGCAGCATACTGACAGGAAACGGCACACCTTTTTGAAAACGCGCGAAAAACATGCCGGCAAGATAACGGAAAATGGCGCCTAGACCGCCCCCTATCGTTAAACCAATTACTGTCATAAACGCCCGCCTCCTGCTTTCTGACCTGCCGTAAAGCCAACCGCAGCGGCCGCTATGCCAAAAAACAGGGTGCCGGCTGTATATCCTGCTGCTGGAAGTATCATCTGCTTGTGCAAAAGTTCTACCGCATCTGCCGAAAACGTGGAAAACGTGGTGTATCCGCCGCACAGCCCGACACCAAGTCCTGCTTTCACCCAGTCTTTCGGCGCTTTCACAGCAAACCACCCGGATAAAAGTCCAAGCAGCAGACTTCCGGATACATTTTCAATCATCGTTCCTACAGGAAAATCGAACGGCAGCTGATGGCTCACGAGATACCGAAGCCAGGTTCCTGCCGCTCCTCCGGCTCCTACCGCCATAATAGATTTCATTTAGGTCACCATCGTTCCATAGAATATTGGTACACCTATCATACTCCGCTAAGGCTATTTTCGAAAATCATCATCTTTTTCAAGATGTGCCATAATGCGGTCGAGTTTTTGATTCATTTCCCCGGTCTCCTTCTGTTTCTTGGAAAAAAGCTTTATGACAGCCCCTGTCACAATTACAAGAACCGCAATCACAACCAGTATCATCATCAGGGAAAAAATAATATCTCCCCAGTACACGGCTTCCGGCATTCTCTCATCCTTCTTTCTATGTTTTTATATCACTGTAACATATTTGATACCTAGGAAGGTATTCTCTATTCAAAAGAAATTCCCCATATTCCCTTATAGGAGTATATGGGGATAATCAGTATTATGATTTATCGGCCTTTGAGGCATTTTTGGCTGCTGCTCCCGGCTGGTGTTTCATTTCTTCCACTGTCTTCACGTTTGCGCGGGCCGCTCCACGATTACATTCATTGGTGGGAAGCATCTCACTGGATTGGAGACTTTTCCTTGCGTTTTTTACTGCTTCTTCGTATTGAGGGAGCCAGGCTTCCTGCGCCGCCAGCATCTCCTCTGTCATCTGCCATATTTCAGGAGGGCTGCATACAGCTCCTGTCAAAGGATCCATCATCATGGCCTGTTTGAGCAGCATATCATCTCCGTGAACAGCTGCTTCTACGGCCAGGCGCTGCACGGAAATGCTTTGATTGCACACAGCTGCGCATCCTAAAGGAAGGTTTCCGACAAGGGGCATGTTCACTCCGTGCCGGTCGACCCAGCCCGGCGCTTCGATGACAGCATCATCCGGCAGGTTTGCAATAACCCCGTTATTAACAACGTTAAAATGCCCTCGGTACACCTGTCCTGTTTCCAGTGCTTCCAAAATATACGACGCGTGTTCCTCGCTGCGTTCCTGTTCTTCATACTGAAAAGCAGGTTCATTCAGCCAGTTTGGATAATCTGTTTCAAACCAATTTCTCCCTTCTATGCATACCCGCAGGTAGCCTCCGGTTTCACCGTGAATCCAGCTGCTGTCGTCAATCCACTCTTTTATTTCTGCCGGCCTTTTTCGATACCACGGCACATACTCACTCAAGTGGCCGTTGGATTCTGTGCTGAAATACCCGAATCTGCGGAGCATATCAATCCTGACTTTTTCCGTGTTTTTATACTCCGGATGATTCTCAAATGCTTCGAGAAGATCTCCTGTCCTGTCTTTTCCGTTATGTTTCACCTGAATATACCACGTTTGATGATTGATGCCGGCACAGATAATGTCGATCTCTTCTTTGGCGGCATGCAGAACGTCGGCAATCTGTTGATGACCGTGCTGCACCCCGTGACATAAACCTATCGTCCGAACACCCCCGTAATGGTTGGCCGCCCACGTTAACATTGCCATCGGATTGGCATAATTCAGCATAAGACAATCCGGCGCTGCGACTTCCCGGATATCCCGGCAGAAATCGAGCATAGCGGGAATTCCGCGCTGTCCGTACATAATACCGCCGGCACTCAACGTGTCTCCTACACACTGGTCCACGCCGTATTTCAACGGAATATCAATATCGGTTTGAAAAGCTTCGAGACCTCCTACTCTCACCATGACAATAACGTACGCTGCGTCTTTCAGTGCTTCTCTCCGGTTTGTCGTTGATTGAATGGAAATTGTTAATCCATTGTTATCAATATCTCTTTGACAAAGCTTTGTGACTTTTTCCAGATGACCGGAATCAATGTCTGTGAATGAAATATCAATATCATTAAAGTGTCGAACCGACAATATGTCCCGCAGCAGGGATCTCGTGAAACCTATACTCCCCGCTCCAATAAATGCCACTTTGCATGACATGGCCGGACCTCCTCTTTTTACATTTTGAATGTCTCCGTTTTTCTTTCATAAAAAGAGAGGGAAGAGTTTTTGCTGCCCTTCCCCCCTTATGTTGTTAGTTTGGGACTTTCTCTTTTTTCATCTGTTTCAGGCGTTTCATCACATCGTTTTCCCCGCGGCCGAAATAATCGTGCAGACGTTCATATTCTTCATAAAGATCCAGGTATTTTTCATGCCGTTTTTTATCCGGAAGAACTGGTTCCGGTTTCAGACGTGCCATCTGAAAGGCGGCTTCCTGAATGGAATCATAGCCGCCCTTCTTTGAACCGGCGGCCACTGCTGCAAACATGGCGGAACCGACCGCAGGAAGCTCTTCGCTTTCTGCGATATAAATCGGTTTGTTGGTGACATCGCTGTACATCTGTATCAACATTTTATTTTTATAGGAAAGACCGCCGTTGGCATACAGGGCATCAATCGGCACACCCTGCTCCGTGAAGCTTTTTACGATTTTATAAGTGCCAAATGCTGTCGCTTCAATCAACGCCCGGTAAACGTCTTCAGGTTTTGTGTCAAGTGTCATCCCCAGGATCATCCCTGTTAAGTCCGTATCCACCAGGACAGACCGGTTGCCGTTCATCCAATCCAGTGCGACTAGACCTGTCTCCCCAGGTTCGAGTTTATCCGCCTTTTCTTCCAGCAGTCCGTGAATGGACATGGCTCTTTCCCGAGCTTCTTCTTCATAAGCTTTTGGTACAAACTGATTGACAAACCAGGAAAAAATATCTCCAACAGCGGACTGTCCTGCTTCATATCCGAAATACCCCGGGATCACACCGTCTTCTACGACGCCGCATATTCCTTCCACCGTGCGTTCTTCTTTTCCAAGCAGCATATGACAGATGGACGTTCCCATCGACATAACCAATTTCTTTTCGTCTGTCACTCCCATAGCAGGCACGCTCACGTGGGCATCCACGTTACCGACTGCCACTGCTGTACCTTCACAAAGCCCCATCACATCAGCCATATCCGGGGTCAGCTCACCGGCTTTCTCCCCTTGCGGATAGATTTGCCCGCGTAGTTTCGTTTCATATAAGTCTTCCATTTTCGGAGACAGCGCTTTCAACGTTTCTTTGTCTAAATAGCCCTCCCGCTTATGCCAAATGGCCTTATACCCGGCAGTGCAGCTGTTCTTCCGGATCACTCCGGTCATTTGGGAAGTAACCCAGTCGGCAGCTTCCAGAAATTGATCCGCTTCTGCGTACACTTCCGGTGCTTCTTCGACAATCTGCATGATTTTAGCAATCATCCATTCTGACGATAATCTACCTCCATAGCGGGACAGAATATCAGGGCGTTTCTGCTCGAGCACTTCATTCAGACGGTTCGCATGAGACTGGGCCGCGTGATGTTTCCAAAGTTTCACCCAGCTGTGCGGCGTATCCTGCCATTTTTCCTCCAGACATAACGGTTCGTTGTCAGCGCTTACAGGAATCATCGTACAAGCAGTAAAATCAATCGCAATGCCTATCACGTCTTCTTTTGACACGCCGGACTGTTGTACCGCTTCAGGTACAGCCGTTTTCAGCACGTGAATATAGTCCCCGGGATGCTGCAGCGCCCAGTCCTCCCCCAGCTTAATCTGCTGCGGCAGTTCATTATCCAGAACACCGTGCGGATAATCCGCTGCAACTGCTGCAAGTTCTTTCCCGTTCTGCGTATCAATAACGACAGCACGGCCGGACAATGTTCCAAAATCAATCCCTATCGTATAATCACTCAACCTCTGTCCCCTCCTGTCTACAGGTTTAACCATGTACGTACAACTTCTTTATATTATAAATAAAATAGCAATTGATAACAATACAAACCTCTCTAAATCCCCTTAAATAAAAAAACCTTCAACCTTGTACAAACAACTGCTGTTACGCTAGTGATTTTCCTGTTATTACATGTTCTTCTCTTTCCCGAAAATACGATACGCTCTGCTGAACAAGATGATTCAGTTTGGCTTGATCCGGCTTTGCGTGCATAGCTGGATAAGGGTCTCCTCCCGGCCCCAACGGCTCCGGAGTGACAAACGCCTCTTTTTGGTGGAAACGGATAAGATAAAGAGCCATAATAATTGTATCAATATCCATATGCCCATCTCCTAAAGCTCCCCGGTTACTGTCTGCCATATGAAGATTAATCAGGTGGTCTCCTGCCTTCAGAATCGCTTCCCCTATATGCTCTTCTTCTGACTGCATATGATATGCATCTCCATTAATGTGTTGAATACCTTCATGATCCACTTTTTTAATGTAGTTCACCGCATCACTGACAGTATGAACGAAACTTACTTCCGCTGCTCTGACGGGTTCCACTGCTGCTTTAATATTGTTTTGCTGAAACAAGGGAGCGACATGATGAATAGAATCTACACTTCTTTCCAGTTCCATGTCATCATAAGCCTGCGGCCTCCCCACCGCCCCGGGTACAATCAATAAGTAAGATCCACCTACTTCCTTTGTAAATTCTACTTCACGCTTAATATAATCAATGGCTGCCTGTCTTTTCCTTGGGTCATTGCTCGATAAATCATTCTCTGCCGAAAACATCCCGCATACTCCGGAGACATTCAAATCATAATGTTGCAGTAACCTTTTAGTTTCCTGTACACTATACCCCAAATCTTTTCCGTAATGATTTCCATGAATTTCAATATACTGAATACCTGCTTTATGCAGCCGTTGAAAAGAATCTTCCAAAGATTCAAAGCCAAATCCCCAATTGCTCCACGAGAACTTGAGACGCTCACTGAATTCTCCAGGGCTTTCTTGCAGCATATTGCAAAATTGCCGTTTTATTTCTTCATCTTTTCTTTCATAGTTTTGTTTCAACCGCATTCAAACCTCCCTGATATAATTAGTTTGAAAAGCGGTCAAATCATATCGCATTTGACCGCTTTTCACTCATTCATTTCAACTAAAAATCAAAATCCGAGGCGTTTTCTTTGGTGTAGTCCTGAGGAGGCCCCATAATAACGGTTTTTCCGTCATCTTTCACCGTGATTTCTCCTACATTTTCAATTTCCTGTCCATCTTCCGGCATTTCACCTTCGGCCAGCATTTTCCCTAAAGCTACAGTGAGATATCCTAGTTTTTCAGGATTCCACAGAACGGCTGTATCAAGGGAACCGTCTTCGAGAAATGGCTCAGAATCCGTAGGAAGGGCGGAACCGACAACGGATACTTCATCCTGAAGGCCTTCTTCCTGCACCGCCTGGGCTGCACCTAAGGGCGCAGGCGTAGAAACCGCAAGGACACCGTCCAATTCTGGATAAGATTTCAACAGATCAAGGGTTTTCTGATAAGCTACCTGCTGCTTTTCTTCTGTCGGAATTTTGTCCGAAACAATTTCAATATCAGGATAGTTCTCTTCCAATTCGCTTTTGGCTGCATCAATCCATAGGTTCAAGTTCGCAGCAGAAAGACCGCCTGTCAGGATAGCAATTTTGCCCTCTTCTGTCCCCATCGCTTCCACCAGCTTTTCTGCCATGTGACGCCCAAATTCCTCATCATCTACCTGTTTGATCGATAAATCCACTAATTCTTTGTCCGCCGGGGTATCCCAGTCCATGACGTTGATTCCTTCTTCTTTCGCTTTTTTCAGGACTGGTTCCACGGAGGCCGGATCATTTGGGGCTACCGCAATAGTATCCATACCTTGAGAAATCAAATCTTCTATTACTTTTACCTGTGCCGCAGCATCCGCTTCCGTCGGGCCGGTATATTCCACGTTCACTCCCAGGTCTTCTCCTGCCTGCTCTGCACCTGTTTCCGAAGCATTAAAGTATGGAATGCCTACAAGTTTAGGAACGACAGCGACACCACCGCCTCCGTCTGATCCGGATTCTCCGCTGTTCCCTTCTTCAGAATTTCCGGAGGTTTCTTCGCTTCCAGTGCCGCCTCCTTCACCTGAATCTCCACTGCCGGCGCTTTGTTCCGATACACAACCTGTCAATAAAATAAGTCCGACAATCACCACAGTCAGCGATAACCACAACTTCTTCATGATTGATCCTCCCTTTTTCTTCTTGATTTATTTATAAACCCCGGTTTTCCGGGCTTATAAAACGAAATGATTTACATTCAAGCTGTTTTTTCAGAAGAACTTTCCGCTTTTCGTCTGCTGAACTTGTCAGAAAAGAAATTCAGCGTAAGAACGATAATCAAAATGGCACCAATCACCACATCCACCAATGAAGAATGAACATCCATCAGATTGAGTCCGTTTCGAATAAACTGAAAGATTAAAACAGCATAGATAGTTCCCATTACTTTCCCGTAACCACCGTGAATGTCAGTGCCCCCAAGCACTGCTGCTGCTACACTCTGGAGAAGATAAGAAGAACCAAGGTCTACTTTCACCGAATTGTAGCGGGATGTCATAATGATGGCTGACACAGCAGCAAGCAGGCTGGCATATAAATAGACTTTCATTAAAACCTTACTGTTTTTCACTCCAGAGAACATAGTAGCAATATCATTACTGCCATACATGTAGACTCTTCTGCCCCAAGTTGATTTGTTCAGCAATACTGCGGTTAAGATAATGAAGAAGATAAATATAAGAAGCGATACAGGGATAATGCCCATGTAATATCCATTTCCTATAAGTCCATAAGCATCAGGAAATCCTGAAATCGCGTTCCCGCTTGTAATAGCAAGGATTACTCCTTCAAATAAAACCATGGTTCCAAGTGTTACAAGAATCGGCGGAACTCCGATTTTTGAGACAACCGTACCGTTAAAAGCACCGCAGGCCAAAGCAAATAAGATACCCACGACAATGGCTGGTAATATTCCAAAGCCATTTGTCATCATTAATGCTGCTCCTACACCTGAAAAGGCAGCGATATAGGTAATGGAAAGATCAATTCCTCCGGTTACAATGACAACCATCATTCCCAGGGCAATCAACCCGAATTCCGGCAGTTGAAACATCATGTTATTTAAATTACTGGAGGAAAAAAATCCTGGTGTGAATAAACCCATTCCTACAAAAATACCAAGGGCTATAAGGCCTAAAACGCTTTCTTTTGAAAGTTTCATGTTCATGTTAAGAGGCCTCCTTGACGTCAATATTCGATAGCTTTTC
Organism: Salibacterium qingdaonense; assembly: GCF_900114715.1. GTDB lineage: Bacteria > Bacillota > Bacilli > Bacillales > Marinococcaceae > Salibacterium > Salibacterium qingdaonense. The sequence goes on along the minus strand of NZ_FOTY01000001.1, from coordinate 193,320 downwards.
CTGATTTCTGCGGTGGTTAATTTCATCATAGGAGACAGCAATGACAATAATGGCACCGGTTACAACATTTTGCCAAAACGTATCGATCCTGGCTAAAATCATTCCATTCTGCATAATCGCCAACAACAGGACACCCAGCAATGTTCCGGGGATAGAACCTCTTCCGCCATGAATATTGGCGCCGCCGAGAACTACAGCTGCGATAACGGTTAATTCCAGTCCCGCAAGGCCGTTGGGATCAATGGCGCTTGTATACGAAGTTTGGGCGATAGCTGCTATGCCTGCAAGAAAGCCCATGTAACTAAATACAAACATTTTTACTTTTTCAAAGTTTATCCCCACCCGCACGGACGATTGTGCATTTCCGCCTATGGCCAGCACCGATCTTCCAATTAAAGTATACTTGAGGATAAACCAGGTACCTGCTGCAACCAGAGCAAACAAATATATCAATATCGGAATACCAGCTATTTCAATGTTTGAGAATGCCATGAAAGAATCCGGAAAATTAGTGCTGTTAATGTAATTACCGTTGGTTATATATAAAACCAATCCGGAAAAGATATTCAGGGTTCCAAGCGTTACCACAATCGCAGGAATTTTGATTTTTGAAACCAACAGTCCGTTAAAAGAGCCCAGCAGAATTCCGATAAGCGGTGCTATTAAAAATATCAAAACCACAGAAATCCAGCTGTCCGGGAGAAACTGAAACAAATAGCCAATGGATACAGTTACAGCGGTAGTTAAGGCTGCTACGGAAACATCAATATCACTAGTGATGATAATTAACGTCATTCCTATGGCGAGTATGCCGATTACAGCGTTTCCTTCTATGATGTCCAGCCAGTTTTCCACAGTTAGAAAGACTGGACTGACAAACGATAAAATAATGCTGATAATAACAACTATCGCCAAAACGCTGAATTCTTTTTGTTTTAATAAAAATTTCATAGTCAGACCTCCTGGTGAGACTTGCCGTCCGATACTTCTGAGTTACCCACGTCCTTCTCACCCTCTGTATCCAACGCGATATTCATTATTTTTTCCTGATCTGCATCGATGGTGTTCATTTCTCCCTCTATTCTTCCCCGGCTCATGACTAAAATTCTATCGCTCACAGACAACACCTCAGGCAGCTCCGAAGAAATCATAATAACACCGATCCCTTCGTTTACCATTCTTCTGAGAAGTTTGTGAATTTCAGTTTTAGCTCCTATGTCGATACCATTAGTTGGTTCATCGATGATGAGAAGCTTTGGCTGAGCCGAAAGCCATTTACCGATAACCACCTTCTGCTGGTTGCCTCCAGAAAGTTTATCAGCCGGCATATCCGGCATAGAAGGCCGAACATCCAGGGATTTAATATATTGATTCGTAAGATTTTTCTCGATATTATGATCTATCAATTTAAACTTGTTACGCAGCGTGTCTATCACAGGAAGGGTCATATTATTAACAACGGACTGCCCAAGAACGAGTCCCTGTACTTGTCTTGCTTCCGGAATGTAAGCGATTCCATTTTTCACTGCATCTTCAGCAGAAGAAATGGTAAGATCTTCTCCATTGAGCCTGATCGTTCCCTGGTCAGCTTTATTAACACCAAAGATGGATTGAGCAAGCTCTGTTCGGCCTGAACCCACCAACCCGGTTATCGCAAGTATTTCCCCTTTATGCAGGCTGAAGTTAATATCTTTGAAATTGCCTTCTTTTGAAAAATTATTAACTTCAAACATTTTTTCACCGATATCTGCTTTTTCTGTATTCCTTTCATAAACTACTTCACGACCCACCATCAATTTGATAAGTTCCTGCTCATTTATTTCATTCACACCGTAAGTGCCTACATACTGTCCATCCCGGAGCACAGTCAGTCTATCGGATACCCGGAAAAGTTCTTTCAACTTGTGACTGATAAAAATAACCGAAATTCCACGTTCTTTTAATGTATCAATCACCTTATACAGTTTTTCGACCTCCCCTGATGAAAGAGAGGATGTTGGCTCATCCATTACTATTAATTTAGAGTCAAATGCCAGAGCTCTGGCTATTTCTATCATTTGCTGCTGTGCAATACTCAAAAGTTCTACTTTTTTGTTGAGGTCTATATCCATATCCAGTTCATTCATTGCCTTTTCTGCAAGATCCTTCATGGATTTCCAATTTATTTTCTTCCACGGTTTTTTATTGCTGTCCCTTCCGATATAGATGTTTTCGGCTACACTTAAATTGGGAAATAAGCTGAGATCCTGATAGATAATGGATATCCCTTTCAGCGTTGCATCCAGGGGCTGATGAATGTCAGCCTCTTCTCCTTCGAATAAATATTTCCCTCCTGCATCTGCATCGTGAATACCAGCCAGCACTTTAATCAGCGTCGATTTCCCAGCTCCATTCTCTCCAATTAAGGCATGAACTTCACCTCTTTTTACTTTTAACTCTACGTTATCGAGTGCCTTGACCCCCGGGAAGGTTTTGCTTATATGTTCCATTTCCAGAATGTAATCACTCATCCGGAAAAACCCCCTTCGAATGTTCCTTGTTTATCCAAAAGATATTCTTCCCCAAGTTGAGAGCAGAAATCTCTCACCTCTTCTTTGCTTGGTATACCGACCTGCGCTCCGGCCTTCGTTACTTTCAGAGCCCCTACAACAGAAGCAAATCTGGCTGCTCTCACTAAATCTATTCCTTCTTCAATGCAGCAGGCGAGAGTACCGGCAAACGCATCACCGGCTCCAACGCTGTCCACTGGATCCACTGGTATGGAAGGAATGTGACACCATTCACCGCTTTGATAAACGACTGCTCCCTGATCCGCCATCTTTAATATGGAATTTTTCACACCCATATTTTCAAATGTTCTACCCGCCTGAATTGCTGTATCCACATCTACAACATCAATCCCCAGCATGTGGTAGGTTTCCTGTCTGTTTGGTGTAATGATATCGGCATATTCCAATGCTTTTACTGTAATGCCTTCAGCCGGAGCAGGGTCCAGGATTGTATAGATATTTCTTTCTTTGGCAAGCTGCATAGACCGAATAACCGTTTCCTGGGGAACCTCCATCTGCACCAGCAGCACATTGGTATCATCCGTTTCTCTAAATGAAGTTTCTACATCTTCCGGCAGCAGGTCTTCGTTGGCACCTTTCATGACGAACATTGTATTTTCCGAGGTACTGTCAATCGTGACTATCGCTGTTCCTGTCGCATATTTTTCCGATGTTTTTACAAACCGGGTGTCCACACTGGAAGAGCCCAGGCTCTTCAAGAGATTTTCCCCATAATAATCGCTGCCTACTGCCCCTATCATACGGACATGCTTGTCAAACCTTGCTGCAGCTGTAGCTTGGTTTGCTCCTTTTCCACCCGGAAAATACTGAATTTCTTTTCCAAAAATCGTGTCGCCCCGTTTTGGGTACTGATCGATGACCGCCACAATGTCGTTGTTAATGCTCCCTACTACTGTAATAGTCATCTACTGACTGCCCCTCTCTACATTACTGCTCTACTTTCAGACGATCCGTGAAATGTCTTAAGTCTGCGGTTGATTGTTTAAGCCCATTTGGCTGCTTGAATAAACAGGAAGTCCCGCAAACCAGCATATCTGCTCCTTTTCTTATAACTTCCGGAATAATGTCGTAGCTGATATTTCCATCCACCTGGATTTTTATTTGAAGATTATTACTATTTATAAAATGCTTAAGATTCTCAATTTTATTTAAAGTAGAAGGAATAAATGTCTGTCCGGCAAACCCCGGATTAACCGTCATAATCACAACATAATCCACAATATCCCCCACATATTCCAGGCTGTTCAAGGAAGTGGAGGGGTTAAGAGCCAGCCCTGTCCGCACTCCCGTACTATTCATATGCTGCAGTGTCCGGTGTAAATGAGGTGTGGCTTCTTCATGAATAGAAATCATGTCACACCCGCATTCTACAAAGGTGTCAATATAGCGTTCCGGATATTCAATCATCAAATGAGCGTCAAACGGTAGATTGGTATCGTGTCTGACACTTTTTATCATATCCGTTCCCATCGTGTAATTCGGAACAAAATGTCCGTCCATAATATCAAAATGAAAGAAATCCACATTTCCTTCGTGAAGGATCTTAATATCCTCCCGCAGTGCCCCTAAGTCACTGCACATCAAGGAAGGTCCAATTTCAGTCAAAATACCTCCTCCTTAAATAAAGCGCTTTCATTTTTTTGTTTTAATTAATACTAGCACTTACATTTTAAAAAGGCAACATTTTTTTTGGCGTTTTCAAAATTTATTGTGTAAAAACCAACAAAACAGATTTCTGTTATTTTAGCATGATTTCCGGTATTGGCAGCAATCATAAAAAAAACACGCTGTGCCAACAGCGTGAAAAAACATATGCCTAATTTTCATCTCCAACAATAATGCTTACACCGCTTTTATTCACATCCCTGATTGAATTCATGGATACTTTGTTATCCGTTATTAGATAATCAAGTATCGAAACGTCGCAAAGACGAAATAGCGACTTCTCTCCGAACTTGCTTGAATCTGCCAATAAATATAGGTTTTCAGAGATAGATATTAACTGCTTTTTTACAAGAGCCTGATCCTCATGCATTTCACTGACACCCCGCTGAATATCAACACCGAGACAGGAAAAAAAGAATTTATCAACATGATAGTCTTCAATTACTCTTTCAGCGAAATTACCAACCAGAGACATAGATGCTTTCGATAAGTAACCTCCTATCAATATGACCCTTATGTGGTCCTCTGTGGATAATTCCATGGTCACACCAATAGAGTTCGTAATGACGGTGATACTCTTATCTTTAACATGCTGCACAACCATGAGAGCTGTCGTACTTGCATCCACTGCTATAATATCCCCGTTTTCAACAAATGAAGCTGCTTTTTTAGCTATGACCTGTTTTTCTTCTGCATTTTTCGATTGTCTGTGCAATTGCGGAGTTTCAACCCCTTGATCCACTTTTAAAGCACCGCCGTGAATTTTACGAAGCAGCTTATCTTTTTCCAGTTTTTCAAAATCTCTTCTTATGGTTTCTTCACTGACATGAAACATGGAACTTAAATCAGCAACGCGTGCAGCACCGTTTCTATCAATCATTTTGACAATCTCTCTTTGGCGTTCATTCAATTGTAAAGAATTATCATTTGTTTTTCCCACAAAACAACACCTCTATCCAACTTAAAACAACATAAAAACCACACTAAAACAGTAATATGATGTTGTTTTTATTATAGGAGCTTTTTTCTTTATAAGCGCTTTCTTCTTCTTTAGTATACTATATGCACACTACTTATACCAATCTTTGGGTGTTGTTTTCTGCGTGGTTTCATAAAAGGATAATGTATGCGCATTTTTACATTCAAAATGAGTCAACAACACAAGAGGTTGACCTTGCAGCTAATTTAAATTATGATTTTTTATAACATGTACGTACAATTAATTATACTTTAAATGAGGTGAAAACCATGCTGGAAAATCTAAAACAAGAAGTGCTGGAAGCCAATCAAGGTCTGGAAACATACGATCTTGTAACGTTCACATGGGGAAATGTAAGCGGATTCGACCCGGAGTCTGAAAATCTCGTTATTAAACCCTCCGGTGTGCCGTATAGTAAATTACAGCCGGAGGACATGGTCGTCGTTTCACTGGATGGCCAAGTCGTGGAAGGAAAGCTCAAACCTTCTTCCGACACTCCTACTCACATCGAGTTGTATAAAGCGTTCCCCGGTGTGAAGGGAATTGTCCATACTCATTCCGACTGGGGAACAGCATGGGCTCAGGCAGGAAAAGGAATTCCGTGCGCCGGTACCACCCAGGCCGATTATTTCAACGGGGAGATACCATGCACACGCCGCCTTACCAAAGAAGAGGTAGAACAAGATTACGAGAAATATACCGGCACGGTTATCATCGAAGCTTTTGAGCATACCGAACCTCTTGAAGTACCGGGCGTTGTCGTTCACGGCCATGCACCGTTTGCATGGGGAAACTCCCCGGAAAACGCTCTGCATAATGCTGTTGTCCTCGAGAAAACGTCGAAGATGACCTTCTTATCGAGTCAACTTTCTGAGGACGGGAAGCCGGAACTGCTGGACGATTACGTGCTGAATAAACATTATGAAAGAAAGCACGGTAAAAATGCCTATTACGGTCAATAAAGGGAAAAAGACGGGACTGCTCTCAAGAGCGGGCCCGTCTTTTTATTAACAAAAACCAACACCTCTTTAATATTTCTTTAAAAATTTTAAAAATTCTCTTTATATTCTTTTAGTACAATGAAATGGAATCTACTAAACGGAGGAGAGATAATTCATGTTCAAAAAGATGGGTGCTGTTACATTGGGAGCCGGTCTGGTTTTGGCCGGAGGCGGCGAAAACGTGACGGAGGCTCAGACAGAAGCGAACCAGTTCGGGTTTCCCGGGATGTGGAATCCCGGCTGGAATGAATCTTCTCAGCAGGATGAAGTAGAGAACATCATTTATATGATACCGGATGGCTTTAATGCAGATTATGCAGCAAACTATCGGTGGTATAAAGGAGAAGATGCAGTCTGGGATGAACATCTGAAGGGCATGTTTAAAACAAGATCCAGCGACTCCAGGGTAACGGACTCCGCTGCTGCCGGGACTGCCATGGCAACAGGACATAAAACAAACAATGGAATGGTCGGCCTCGATGCGCAGGGAAATGAAGTGGAAACTATTCTGGAAGCTGTGGAAGAGGAAGGGAAATCCTCCGGACTAGTCGCAACGTCCAGAATCACCCATGCTACACCAGCAGTCTTTGCTTCTCACGTGGAATCCCGTGACAACCAAGCCGAAATCGCAAAACAGATGCTTGATAACGACGTCGATGTCATGCTGGGAGGTGGAAAAGAATATTTCCTGCCGGAATCTGAAGGCGGCATGCAGTCGGAAGAGCATTTATTGCAGCAGGCTCAGGATGCTGGTTACCAGCACGTGGAGACAAACGGTGAGCTGATGGAAACCGACAGCGTGAATGTCAATGAAGGGGAAAAGCTGCTCGGTTTGTTCGCAGATGGTGCACTGAGCCCTGAACTGCAGCGTAGTAGCACAGAAGAACCAAGTCTTTCCGACATGACAAGCAGTGCCATTGATACACTGAGCCGGGATCAGGATGGATTTTTCCTGATGGTGGAAGGTAGTCAGATTGACTGGGCCGGTCATGCCAATGATGCCGGATGGGCCATGAGCGATACCGAGGCTTTCGAACACGCTGTGGAAGACGCCATCACCTTTGCCGAAGAAGAAGGAAACACCCTTGTCGTTGTGGCCGGTGACCATGAAACAGGCGGAATGTCTGTAGGAACCAATGGAGAATATGATGTACAGGCCGATAAGCTGAAAGAGGTGCAGGCAACCGGTGATTATATGGCAGCACAATTAAACGAGAACCGCACCAATGTCCGGGAAGTCGTCGAAAATCACACCCCTTTTGAATGGACAGAAGAAAACATTACAGCGGTACAGGAAGCGGATAATCCTGCCGCAGCCATCAATACCATTGTAAGTGACAAGGCTCTCGTAGGCTGGACAAGCTCCGGACACACCGGTGTAGATATTCCCGTCTATGCTTATGGTCCTCAATCCGATTCCTTCAGCGGCCTTCTGGATAACACGGATCTGCCGAAAATCATGGCTGATACGATGAATATCAGCCTGGGCAGTAATCAATAATCACTGAACACAAACAACATTCCATCTTTATGAAAAAAGAGACCGGGACAAAAGATAACGAAACATGAAAGTCTTGAGTCGCTGTTCAGGAGTCTCATAGCAGCGAAGTCAAAATGCTTCGACTACTGCTCAGGACAGCCCAAGCCGCAGGATGTGCGGTCAGGGCCGGCGCACGAAACCCTCTAATGTACCTCAGGCATCTTGTCCAACGACGTTTTAGGGAGTCCGCAACCTTCTAAAGTGCCTTGGGGATCATTCCTGATGACGTTTACGGGCGCACCGGACCCTCTAAAGTGTCTCCGACGACATGCCTGATGACGTTTGAGACGCTGCATGATACCCTAAAGTGCCTTAAGGACTATTCTCCGCCGTTTTCACACAGCGGCAGGCTCTCGTTGCTGCATCGCCCCGTTCAGTTTCCCGCTGAACGCAGCCTCGATTCGCTCATGACAACGTTTACGGCAGGGGACGAAACCTTCTAATGTACCTCAGGCATCTTGTCCAACGACGTTTTAGGGAGTCCGCAACCTTCTAAAGTGCCTTGGGAATCTTTCCTGATGACGTTTACGAGGGTACCGAACCCTCTAAAGTGTCTCAATAGTCATGTATAACGACGTTTACAGGAGCGCAGAACCTCCTAAAGTGCCTTAGAACCCATTACCAACGACGTTCGCGCCCCCAACCTGTACAAAACAAACAATTATACCGAGTGGCACCGTGATCCCATCGCGGAGCAGTGCAGGTGTGGCTTCGATTCCGGCAAACGGGCCCTGGAACAGCCGTGGTGCGTCGGTTTCGACAAGCAGCTGACCCGGAGGAACGGCGGAGGCAGGCCGTACCCGGGGCGAAGAAGGCACGATGAGCCCGGCGATCGATGCCTCCCTTGCGCTCTACAGTAAAAGCGAAACATATTGGCGCAGCGGTTTGTCTCAGCAACGAAAAATACCGAACGATTTTTAAAAAATCGTTCGGTATTTTTCTATCTTATAGAAGTTTTGTCCCAGCCTCTTTGGAAGAGACCATATGACTTTTTCTATTTAGACCAGTACGCTTCATTCTGGCGGATTTCTTTTTGTATTTCTCTTGGTTTGGATGTTTCATCTATGATGATACATTCAATACCGTTTATCTCTGCCCAGTCCTGCAGGTCTTCACTGGTGAGGTCATAGGAAAGACAAGTGTGGTGCGCGCCTCCGGCGAGAATCCACGATTCGGCTGCATCCTCCAGATTCGGCTCCGGTCTCCACAGTACTCCGGCTACCGGGAGGTGCGGCATGTCTTCTTCTATTTCCACTGCTTCCACCTCATTCAGAATCAAGCGGAAACGGTCTCCCAGATCAATGAGACATGCGTTCACCGCGCTGCCTGCTTTACTGTTAAATACAAGCCGTGCCGGGTCTTCTTTTCCTCCCATCGGTAATGGGTGAACCTGAATTTCCGGTTTTTCGTCTTCTTTTTTAATGCTCGGACATACTTCAAGCATATGCGACCCCAGAATTCGTTCTTTTCCGTCCTGTAGATGGTAAGTGTAATCTTCCATAAACGCTGTATTGCTGCCGTTTGTCATCATTTTCATGGCACGCACGAGCGCTGCAGTTTTCCAGTCTCCTTCCGCGCCGAAGCCGTATCCTTTCTCCATCAGGCGCTGTACGGCAAGTCCCGGAAGCTGTTTCATACCGTGCAGGTCCTCAAAGTTCGTCGTAAACGCCGTGTAGCCGCCGTCCTCAAGAAATGCTTCCATGCCGGCTTCAATACGGGCCTGTTCGCGTACAGCCTGCCATGTCTCTTCATTATTTCTCGTCTCTTCCGGTATTGTATAGGATTGTTCATATTCCCTTACAATTTGATCAATTTCCTCATCGGCCACCTTGTTTACGTACTCCACCAGATCGCCAATGCCATGAGCCTGCACAATCCAGCCGAATACAGCTTCAGCTTCTACTTTGTCACCTTCTGTTACGGCAACGTTGCGCATATTGTCCCCAAAACGAGCCACCTTGATATTGCGGCCTTCAGAAGCTGTAACCGCCGCTTTTGCCCAGCGCCCGATCCGCTTTTGCACGTGAGGCTGCTGCCAGTGGCCGGCAACAACTTTCCGCGGGATATCCAGACGCGCTGTCATGAAGCCGAACTCACGGTCACCGTGGGCGGCCTGGTTGAGGTTCATGAAATCCATATCAATTTCATTCCACGGAATTTCGGCATTGTACTGCGTGTGAAGGTGCAAAAGCGGCTTCTGCAGTGCTTTTAAGCCTGCGATCCAGATTTTTGCCGGCGAAAATGTATGCATCCATGTAATAATGCCGGCGCAGCTGTCATCGCTGTTTGCCTGACGGATGAGTGTCAGGATTTCATCAGAGGTGGTCACCACCTGCTTAAAGCGGATTGGCGTTGTGATTGCCTCCCCTTTCTGCAGTCCCTCTACGATATCTTCTGAGTGTGCTTTCACTGCTTCAAGGGTTTCCGGACCGTATAGGTGCTGACTTCCGGTGATAAACCAAATTTCATTCTGTTTTGCTTTTATCATTCGTCTTTGTCTCCTCTCACCTAATAACTTGTACGTATAAGATAATATCATCTATACCGTTACTTGTTAATGTTTCTTTTCTCTTTCACAATAAAATTTTATGACGTTTTATTAGTAGTACAATACATTCATTCCGCCTTGTTCTTGTATGCAAAAAGAACGATATACTTATTATTCATTGACACTAGTACGTACATGTAATATCTTGTAGTTATCGCTTACATTTACAAATAAGGAGTGTTTCAATATGAAAAGCGATCAGTCCGTGTGGTATATTATTTTAATTGCCTGCGCAGCTGGAATGGCCGGTTTTTTATATGGATTTGATACCGCTGTCATATCCGGAGCCATCACTTTCCTTCGGGATTTGTACAGCTTATCACCGGCTATGGAAGGTATTGTTATTTCCAGTGTTATGGTAGGTGGAGTTATTGGTGTCGGCATTTCAGGCTTTTTAAGCGATCGAGTAGGCAGGAAAAAGATTCTAATGGTGTCAGGTATTATTTTCGCGATCTCTGCTTTGTGGTCTGCATTGGCCGGCAGCGTTCTTTCTCTTATCCTTGCCAGATTCCTTGGCGGTCTTGGTATCGGGTTTGCCTCTGCGCTCTCCGTTACATACATCGCTGAATGTGCCCCTCCTCATATTCGAGGAAGACTGGGTTCGATGTATCAGTTATTCACCATCATCGGCATTTCCGCCACCTTTTATATTAACCTCGCTGTAGCAAACTCTGGAAGCTATCAGTGGGGACTGGAAACAGGGTGGAGATGGATGCTTGGTTATGGTGTTATACCAGGTATTTTATTCTTTCTGATTCTTATTTTCATACCGGAAAGCCCGCGGTTTCTGGTTAAAAACGACAGAACCAGCGAAGCGTTGGATACATTACAGCGTATCAATGGCCAGGACACCGCCCAAAAGGAACTGAACTCCATCCAGGCTTCAATCGACATGGAAACCAGCACCTCCATAAGAGAACTGCTGAAGCCGGGGCTTCGTAAGGCGATGCTTCTGGGCATCTTTTTGGCTCTATTTAACCAAGTGATAGGTATGAATGCAGTAACATACTACGGCCCTACGATTTTCAACATGATGGGTTTTGAAAATAATACTGAATTTCTCGCTACAAGTTTAATTGGAACCGTTCAGGTTATTTTCACTGTTGTTGCTATTTTCTTGATTGATAAAGCAGGCAGAAAACGGTTGATGGCTGTCGGTTCCAGTCTTATGGCTGTCTTCATGGTTTTAATTGGTCTTGTTTTCTACTTTGATGTTCAGGGAATTTGGGGACTGCTTGCTATTATGGGATTCACGGCGGCCTTCTGTATTTCCATGGGACCGATTCCGTGGATTATGATTCCGGAAATCTTCCCAAACTACTTGCGTGCCAAAGCAGTCGGCATTGCTACGATGTTTTTATGGGGAGCGAACTTCAGTATCGGCCAGTTCACGCCAATGCTCATTAACAACGTAGGCGGCGCCTTCACATTCTGGATATTCGCCGTCATCTGTGCCATCTGTTATATCTTCGTCATGACCATCGTTCCAGAAACGAAAAACAAATCGCTCGAAGAAATCGAAACGATCTGGAAGCCGGAAAAGCGTTATATCAGTTATTAATCAAAAAAGGAGGGTGCCGGGGCACCCTCCTTTTTTCTTTGGTTACTTTTTGCTGCTCCAGTAGAATTCATTCTGACGGATTTCCTTTTGAATCTCTCTTGGTTTGGACGTCTCATCAATGACGATGCATTCTATCCCGTTTATTTCCGCCCAGTCCTGCAGGTCTTCACTTGTCAATTCGTAGGATAGACAGGTGTGATGGGCCCCTCCGGCAAGAATCCAGGATTCGGCTGCATCCTGCAGGTTCGGCTTCGGTTCCCAGAGCACCCGGGCTACCGGTAAGTGCGGCATATTTTCGTTGATTTCTTCTGCTTCGACCTCGTTTAGAACGAGGCGGAACCGATCCCCAAGGTCAATGATGCATGCATTGACCGCGTGCCCGGCACGACTGTCAAAGACGAGGCGGGAAGGATCTTCCCTGTCCCCCATAGAGAGCGGGTGAACCTGAATTTCCGGTTTGCTCCCCGACTCCTGAATGGTCGGGCAGACTTCCAGCATATGAGACCCTAAAATCCGTTCTCTCCCTTCTTCCAAATGATACGTATAGTCTTCCATAAAGGTGGTTTCCTTTCCTTCTGCCATTACCTTCATGGCACGGACGAGTGCAGCTGTTTTCCAGTCTCCTTCTCCTCCAAATCCGTATCCTTTCTCCATCAGGCGCTGTACGGCAAGTCCCGGAAGCTGTTTCATGCCGTGCAGATCTTCAAAGTTCGTCGTAAACGCCGTGTAGCCGCCGTCATCAAGAAACGTTTCTATGCCGGCTTCAATGCGGGCTTGTTCCCGTACCGCATCCCACTTTTCCTGATTATTCAGGATATCCTCCGGAATATGGTACCGCTCTTTGTAGTCGGTCAGGATAGCTTCCACATGTTCTTCTTTCACGTGATTCATATAATCGACTAAATCTCCAATACCGTGAGCCTGCACGATCCAGCCGAACACAGCTTCCGCTTCGACTTTATCTCCCTCTGTTACGGCAACGTTTCGCATATTATCTCCAAAACGCGCCACCTTGATATTACGGCCTTCAGATGCTGTCACCGCTGCTTTCGCCCAGCGCCCGATACGCTTTTTTACATGAGGCTGCTGCCAGTGGCCGGCGATGACTTTCCTCGGAATATCCAGACGTGCGGTCATAAAGCCGAATTCACGGTCACCGTGGGCAGACTGGTGGAGATTCATGAAATCCATATCAATCTCATTCCACGGAATCTCGGCATTATACTGCGTGTGAAGGTGCAAAAGCGGCTTTTGCAGTGCTTTCAAACCTGCAATCCAGATCTTTGCCGGGGAAAACGTATGCATCCACGTAATGATGCCGGCGCAGCTGTCATCGCTGTTAGCCTGCCGCATGAGTGTCAAAATTTCATCGGAGGTAGTGACCACCTGTTTGAAACGTATTGGTGTCGTAATGGTTTCATCTTTTTTCAGGCCCTCGACGATATCTTCCGAGTCAGCCTTCACTGCATCAAGCGTCTCCGGGCCGTATAAATGCTGGCTTCCTGTGACAAACCATATTTCATAAGTTTTTGATTTGATCAATGATCGATCCCTCTTCTCTATTGTTTTTTATTTCTGTTTATGAAGCCGGATCATATTCCATGACATTTTCGGCAGGATGCCCTGAAGATGCCCGTTTTCCATATAAGATTTTCCGTTATGATGTGGTTTAACCTGTTCCTCTCCTACTGTGTTCACGGCTTTTGGATCGTCATGTTCGAGCACCACATGTTCTGTTACTACGAATCCTTCAAACGAGCGAATATCACAATCCACTTTCAACGTGTTTTCCAGGTGACGGTTTGTTGCAAAAACAACAAGCTCTTCTTTTTCTTCGTTATAAACAACAGACGTATCAAGATACGGCACATCGGTGAACTCTTTACTGTCGTATTTCGGTGAATGTATGACCGGATTCAGGGCGGTGCCGCGGCCGTAGAGCGATGTGTAGTAATAAGGGTAGAAAATCGTTTGTTTCCAAACCCGACCTCCGTTATCGGTCATGATCGGAGCTATGACATTCACCAGCTGCGCCATGCAGGCCATCTTCACCCGGTCGGAGTGTTTAAGCAGGGTGTGCAGCAGACTTCCGACAAGCACCGCATCTTCAAACGTATACACATCTTCCAGCAGCGGCGGCCCCGTCTGCCATGGTTCCACCTTTTGATCCTCTGCCGTGGAGTGAAACCAGACATTCCATTCATCAAAGCTGAGATTAATCGTCTTATTGCTCCGTTTTTTTGCCTTGATGTAATCACATGTAGAAACCACTGTTCCAATAAAATGATCCATCTCCATGGACTTTGCCAGAAAATTGGCCGTGTCGTTTTCATAATTCGTGTAATACTGATGCAGGGATACGTAATCCGCATATTCATAAGTATGTTCGAGTGTCGTGGCTTCCCACTGCGGGAATGTAGGCATGTTGGAGCTGGAGCTGCCGCAGCTGACCAGTTCAATATCCGGATCCACGAGTTTCATGGCTTTCGCTGTTTCATAGGCGGTTCGTCCGTATTCTTCCGCTGTTTTACCACCGAGCTGCCACGGTCCGTCCATTTCATTTCCAAGGCACCATGTTTTAATTTTGTGAGGCTGCTCGTACCCGTGACTGCGGCGCAGGTCGCTGTAATAGGTGCCTCCCGGATGGTTTGTATATTCGAGAAGATTTCTTGCCGCATCAATCCCGCGTGTTCCGAGATTCACCGCCATCATTACGTCTGTACCTGCTTTCTTCGCCCAGTCCATAAACTCATTGGTACCGACCTGGTTGTTTTCAATGGAGCGCCAGGCCAGTTCGAGGCGGCTCGGACGTTTGTCTTTCGGCCCCACCCCGTCTTCCCAGTTATAAGCCGACACCATATTGCCGCCGGGATAGCGGACGATGGGAACCTGCAGTTCTTTCACCAATTCCAGTACATCCTTTCGGAAACCGCTGTCATCAGCTTCCGGATGTCCCGGTTCATAAATGCCGCCGTACACTGCGCGCCCTAAATGTTCAATGAATGAACCATAAATTCTCGGGTCAATTTCCGATACTTTAAAATCCTTATCTACGACCATTTTTGCATTGGTCAGCTGCTGTGCCATGTTACCGCCTCTTTCTACCATTATTTTTTAAAGCCGCCTGAATACCAGGCAGCTATTACTTATACGCACAAGCTGTTGTTAATAATAAGGCCAGCCTTCTGCATCCCATTGAAGGTCGCTGATTAACAGTTTCGGAGCACCATCATCTTCGGTATCGTAAGCGTGCCGGGCTATGATGCGGTTTTGATAAACAAACTGCCCGCCGGGACCGGCCCACTTTTCATTACCGCTGTCGATAAGCGTTCCGCCTCCCTCCATCATAGGGACGCCGGTTCTATCAACATAGGGTCCGGTAATAGAATCCGACCGTCCAACGACAATCTTGTAGGTGCTGTCTGCTCCCTGGCAGCAGTAATCAATAGAGGCAAAAAGATAATAGGAACCGTCCCTGTACGTAATCATTGGATTTTCAATAGATCTGTCATTTACTTCACGCTGGGCGATGGAATGCACTTCCCCTTCCGGCTTCATCGTGTTTTCATTCAACCGTGTCAGCTTGAGACCGCTCCAGTAGGAACCATATGCAAGCCAGGGGTCTCCATTTTCGTCTACTGTCATATTAGGATCAATCGCGTTGAAGTTATCACCTGCCGACGAATGAACCACCACCCCTTCATCTGTCCAGTTCCCATTTTGAATGGAATCCGAGGAAACAAGACCGATTGCGGAATCATTCGATCCGAAACTCGATACGGAGTAATAGAGCCAGTACTTCCCATTATATCTGCTGATGTCAGGAGCCCAGATATCATTGTAATTCTGTTCCGGCGCGTAATTGTCCCACCAGTCCAGCGGCTCATCAAAGACCGGATCCTGCAGGTTCCAATTCATTCCGTTTCCGGAGGCAGTCAACTGCAGCCCTTCGCCGGTGTAGAAGGTGTACCAGGTTCCATTCTCTCTGATCAATGTCGGATCATGTGCAATTGTATCTTCTTCCACATTCCAGTGAGCTGCATCGGCATCCATTTGATATACAACTAAACCACCAATCAGCACACCAAGCGACAGGACTGTACCTTTCACTCTTTTGCTCTTCATTAAAGCACCTCTTTCTTCAGATTTATCCCGGATATTCCACCTGTTCTGTTTCGGAAATACCGGCTTCTATATTCCTCAGAGACCACAACATCAGTTTCATGACAGTGTAACTGACAAGACTGCCTGAAAAGAATAGAAAACCCGCAGGCAGGACAACACTGAAATATACCATACCACTGAGAATAACCAGGATGGCCAATGTCATCGGAAGTCGTGCCAGACCTATAATAAATGCATTTTTGAACAAGGTTTTAACACCGGCTTCGTAATGGACAAACAACGGGAAAATATTCACACAGACGAGGAGAAACAGAAAAACAATGAAATAAAACGCCGCCGTCACTATCATTGAAAATTCATCGTTCCATTGGAGAAGAATTTCAAAATTAAAATAAAGCAGTCCTGCCGCCGCTGTGAGAATCCATCCGATTAGATTGGCTTTCCAGAAATCCTGCTTCACCTGACGGAAGTACGTTTTTATTGTTGGAAACTCTGTTCCTTCCATCAGCCATTTTCTTGTGACAGCCAGCATAGCCGAACTTGCCGGAAACAGCCCTGCAGCCACCAGACCTGCGAGGCTGGTGAGAAGCCAGAGCATATTTAACAAAGCCAGCCGAGACAGCCATTGGAAGGCCCCATCCAGACCTGTGACCGTTTTTTCAAGCATGCATTTCCCCCTCTTTCATGACGTATTATCCTTTCACTCCACCGACGGTAAGGCCGGATATGAAGAATTTCTGAAAGAACAAAAACAGAATGATAATCGGAATAATCGTCAGCACTGAACCGGAAAACAGCAATTCGTAGTTATTGCCGTAAGGTGTCATTAATGTAGAAAGGCCGATTGGCAGTGTGAACATATCACTCGAACGAAGAACGAGAAGAGGCCACAGAAAGTTATTCCAGCTGGTCAATCCCTGCAGGATAGCCATTGCTGCAAAAGACGGCCCCATTAACGGTGCCATGATACGAAAGAATATTCCGTATTCCGTGCACCCATCTATCCTTGCCGATTCCATTAATTCTTTCGGCAGTCCCAGACAATACTGTCTGAAAAAGAAGACAGCGATAGGAGCCACAATCAATGGCAGCATAACGGCAAAGTAGGAATTAATGAGATTAAGATCAATCATCAGCTGATACAACGGCAGCATCAAAATCTCAAATGGTATCATCAGTATAAAAAGAACGAGCACAAACAATACATTTCTTCCTTTAAACTGATACATCGCAAGCGCATAACCTACCATGGACGAAAAGAACAGGGACAAAACAATCAACATCCCACTGATCAAAAGACTGTTGAGGTACCAGCGCCAATACTGCTGTCCGCTTTCTGAGAAAATGGATAAGTAGTTGCTGAATGTTAATTCAGCTGGATCGAATAAAAGAGACAGTCCTTCCCTCATCAATCCCGACGCCGGACGCAGCGATGCAACGACCAGAGAGATAATCGGAAACAAGGCGGTTAGTGTAATAACAGCAAATATAAATGTAACGGCAATGGATATCCATTTTTTCTTTTTCGTAGTCATCTTCTGCTTCAATCCTCCTTAAAGGCTCCGACAAATTTAAGCTGGATTATGCTGACAATAAAGATGATAATCATCAGTACGACCCCGATCGCGGCACCAAAGCCCATATCATTCTGGGATATTCCTTCCTGGTATATGTACCCGACCACAGTCAATCCAATATTACCGGGAGAATTGTTCTGCCAGAAAACGAAGCTTTCTTCAAACATCCGGAAACCATTAATGATTGTAATTGTGGATACAAAAATGATGACCGGCTTTAAGGATGGCAGCGTAACGGAGAAAAATTTCTGAAAAGCATTGGCTCCATCGATATCCGCCGCTTCATAAAGTTCTTCGGATACATTCTGCAGTCCGGCGAGAAAATAAAGAATATTGACGCCGATCCACCGCCACGCGGCAAGCATAACCATCAAAAACATTCCGGAAACAGAGCCGTATCTCCATTCAACCGGTGATATTCCAAAAAATCCAATAATCTCGTTTATAACAGCGGTTTCAGACTCTCCAAACATCATCCGGAAAATAACACCGGCCACGATAACGGAAGTCAAAGCAGGTACAAACAAAGAGGCACGGAAGAAGTTACGGAATTTTAATAATTTACTATTTAAAAAGACAGCTAAAATAACAGGCAGAGCAACGAGTATCAATACAGTGAACACCACGTAGATGCTCGTATTAAGCAAAGCCCGGTAAAACTCCGGGTTAAGCAGCCGTTCATAGTTCCGAAGGCCGATAAACTCTACCTGTCCCGGCAGCACCTGCTGAAAACTCATGATGACTGCCTGGATCATGGGGTACAAAAACAACAGTAAAAACGACACAATAAAAGGAGTCACAAAAACATATGGAGCTGCTTTTCGTGAAGTGAGAAACCTGGACAGTTTCGATGATTGTTTCGTTTTTACTTTATTTACTGAAGTGGAAGTTGATGGCTCCAAGTCAGTACCTCCTTTCAACGTTTATGAAAATGGAGGGGGAGGCAGAGCACCTCCCCCTTTCTCAAAGACAGGAATTCATTACTCGCTCATCCCACTCCGTACGGATTCTGCGGCCTGTTCGAGTGCCTCCTGCGGTGTACTGCTCTGCTGACGGACAGCACTATTCAGCACATTCGTGTTAATTTCGTTTGTTACATCCGACGTTTCAGGTGTAATGTTCAATCCTTCCACTTCGTCGTTCAACTCAAGCAGCATGTCAAAAATATCATCGTGGAAATATTCATAATACTTGTTACTTTCACCCATTTCTTCACTATCCCAAACACTGTACATCGGTGGATCAAAACCAAGCTCTGTCCAGAGATCAATGTTGCCTTCTTCGGTCAACTTCGCTTCTGCCAGAAACTCTTTAGCCAGTTCAGGTTTTTCTGTCTGGTTCGTTACCACTGTACCGGTACCACCCATTCCGGAGGTGCGGTTCCCGTCTTCTTCCCATCTTGGCAGCGGGCGGATCTGTATTTTTCCTTCAAGGTCTTCCATATAGTCAATAAACCGGCCCATGTACCACATCGGCATCATCAGTGAAGCGGCACCGCCGTCATTCATGTAGCCGTAGTACTGTTCTTCATGGTGGTCACCGCCTGGAGCAATCTCTGCGATTTCATGTTCATGGACCATATCATTCATAAACTGAAGGGATTCCACGTTGGTTTCATTATCAAGTATGACTTCTCCATCTTCATTGAAATAGTCGGATCCCTGCTGAGCGATGAGCGGCCAGAACGTAAACTGATCTGTCGTCTCCACCGTAGTCATCATCGAGTCCGTGTTTTCAGTCACTTGTTTACCTGCTTCAACATAGTCATCCCACGTCTCTATGGAATCAATATCGACGCCTGCTTCATCCATGATTTCCTCATTGTAATACATGACCGTGGCACCTACGTGATACGGGAGACCATAATAATTATCATCTTTGGAATATAGATCAAGTCTTCCTTCCACCATGTCTTCAAGAACAGGTTCAACCTGGTCGTTCATGGACTCGAATTGAACGTCCCCTTCCAGAAAGCTTCCAAAATGACTGACTTCAATGTCGGCAATGTCCGGCGCCCCTTCTCCGGATTGCAGCGCAAGCCTTAAGTTGTTATTCATCTGATCAATCGGAAACACTTCAGCAGTCAGCTGAATCTGCCGGTCGGGATTTTCCTCATTCCAACGCTTTACGGCCGGCTCATAGACCCCAATATGCTGTTCATTGAATGTCCAGAATGTCAACTCTGTCGCTTCTTCACTGTCCGGTCCGATAACAGAAGTGTCTTCTGCTTCGCTTCCACCAGCTCCTTCACTTCCGCCATTTCCCCCGCAGGCAGCAAGAAAGAGTCCTGGAATCAGCAGCAAACTTAATGATTTTTTCAATATGTTCCCCTCCCTGATTTTGATTTCATAAGCGCTCCCTGTTCATACAACGCGGGATATATGAAATCTTTTCTTTAACTTGTACGTATAAGCTAGTTACTATTGAACCATATATCACCCTTTTTTGCAATCGCTTTCTTATAATTTTTTAAAAATTCACCTATGGGTATATATTACAGCAAAGCAGTACATCATGTTTTTACGAGATAAAGTTGTACGTTCAAGTGTGGTATAGTAAAATGAAGAAAGTCTTGCAGTGAGGTGTACTATGACTCCTAAATACAAAAATGTAAAGCAGTTTATTAAATCAAAAGTCCTCGACGGGTCGTACCAGCCCCATCAGAAAATACACTCCGAGTATGAGCTGGTAAACTACTTTGACGTCAGCCGCCATACCATCCGCCAGGCGATCGGTGAACTCGTGAGTGAAGGCTGGTTGTACAGGGAACACGGAGTCGGAACATTTTGTGCCGATCGTTCCCGGTTTCTTCAGCAGCCCGTCAGAAAAAGTATCGCCATCATTACAACATACATGTCCGATTATATTTTCCCCCACATTATACGCGGGGCGGAAAGTTATTTAAGTGATGCCTGCTACAATGTTATTTTATTTAATACAAATAACGACCTGGAAAAAGAAAAATCCGCACTTGAGAACATCTTAAGCCAGCGTGTAGAAGGTATTATCGTAGAACCGACCCGCAGTGCCTTTACCAACCCGAATATTAATTATTATCTAAATCTCGAAAACCAGCAGATTCCTTTCGTGATGATTAACGCCTTTTACGAAGAACTGGAGCCGTTCCACCTTGTCATGAACGATGAAAAAGGCGGTTACATGCAGACACGCCATCTTCTCGATCTCGGCCATGAAAAGATTGCCGGAATTTTTAAAAATGACGATATCCAGGGAACGCGCCGGATGAAAGGTTTTCTAAAAGCGCACCGGGAAGCTGGGACGCCTGTTGATCCAAACCAGATTATCACATATAGCACAGCAGAAAAGTTCGGGAAGCCGGTGGAAAAAATCAAGCAGCTGCTGAAAGAGGCATCGCAGCGTCCCACCGCTATTGTCTGCTACAACGATGAGCTTGTGATTCAGGTGCTGGATGTCATTCGAGAGGAAAAACTCTCTGTTCCAGATGATATTTCCATTATCGGCTTTGACGATTCCTCCCTGACCGAAACAACAGAAATCAAGTTTGCTTCCATCAAACATCCCAAAACAAAAATGGGAGAAGATGCCGCCGCTTTGATTGTCGACAGAATAGAGGGAGCTTCCGAAGACAGGGCAGAATCTATTGTCTATGAACCGGAACTCGTGCTCCGCAACTCCACCGCCGCCCCTGCCAGCGGAACCAGCTCCATTGCAACATAAACATAATAAAAAAAGGGACTCTGGGAAATGATCCAGAGCCCCGTTTTTTTATGGAAAGATTCGCAGCGGATACTAAAGGCAGTTCTTCGGCATTTCGTGTCCTCAGCCTTCCCCTTCACGAAAATACTTTTTTATGTTTCCTGCTTCGTGAAAGGATACGACGGAACGCCCCACCCGGACATATGCAGCATTTTCAGTCCGGTATAGCGGTGTTCCCGTAAATGATGGGCCTGTTCAAGACTTTCCTGCACCAGTTCATGATGAATGCCCAGTTCTTCAGGAAGTTCCGGGCCGCCCACTTTTCTGAGAAGTTCTCTTATTTCACTGGAAGACGGCATATTACCGATCCAGTGTTTGATGGTTTCGGCATGCTCTTCCAGTCTTCTCTTATACACCGGTTCCTCCACCGGAAGTTCTTCCGGTTTGGTAAAATAACCTTTGTACAAATCAGAAATAATAGACGTGGCAACGCCGACCTTGGCGCCGTGCAGCTTCTGCTTTCTTCCCTCTTTCAGAAAAATCAGTTCCCAGTAATGAGAGAGATGGTGCTCAGCCCCTGAAGCTGGCCGGGAATGGTCCAGTGTCATCATGACCAGTCCCGAAAGCAGCAGACTCTCCATTAATATTCTAAGTCCCTCTTCCTCCCCTTGTGCAATACGTTCTGCTTCGTTTCTACATGTTGACCAGGCCCTCTGCATCGCACGGCTCGCCCACTCGTTATAGGTTTCTTCTGCAATAAGCCGGGAAATCTCCCAGTCAAATACAGAAGTCGACTTCGCCGCCATATCACCAAATCCTGCCGCCGCCATTTCCTGCGGGGCGCCACGGAGTACGTTCACATCAGCAAATACTGCCAGAGGGGCAGCCGCCTGAACGGTCTGCTTTACTCCACCGAGGATAAGAGGAGCTCCTTTGGATGTAAATCCATCAACAGAGGCTGCGGTCGGAACCGAAATAAATGGGATCTTCATTTTAGCGCTTACAAACCTGGTGATATCATGAATGGTTCCGGAACCAACCGCCAACAGGCAATCCGTATGTTCCGGAATCTGAACAAACATCTGCATGATGGTTCGTTCGTCCGCTGTCACCTGGCCGTGCTCATTTTCAGGCGCAAGTACAGTCTCCAAAGCCGTATTTGCATCACTGAACAACTGCTCCATTTTATCTCCAGCAGCTTTTTTCGTGTTCGTATCTTCTATGATGACAATATTATGGAAGCCTTTCTCTCTCACATAACCTGTAATATGATCAAGACTGTTTTTTTCGACTTCCATGTGTTCCACGGGAAGCGGACAACCTTCATAACAGTTTTCGGAAAGATTCTGTAATTCTTGTTTCAGCATCAACATGCTCTCCTTCCACACTTCATAATTAAACCAGATGCTGCCAAGCCGTTTCGTACCTCTTCAAGTCCTCCTGACTGAACAAAACAAAGCGGATTGCCTGCACCGATTTCAGGTGCCGGCTCTGTTCATAAACCTCTTTGACTGCAGCCGATGCCGCTGCTTCGACCGGATACCCGAACGCTCCGGTGGAAATAGAGGGAAAAGCAATGCTCTGGATGCGATGTTCTTCCGCCCTCTTAAGCGCGTTTCGGTAGCAGGCACGGAGCAGCTCCTCTTCGGGTCTGTCTCTGCCATATACCGGACCGAGGCAGTGAATGACATAATCATTCGGCAGGTTGAATGCTTCCGTTGTTACGGCCTCTCCCGGCTGAATAGGAGCCATT
Source organism: Salibacterium qingdaonense (assembly GCF_900114715.1). Lineage (GTDB taxonomy): Bacteria > Bacillota > Bacilli > Bacillales > Marinococcaceae > Salibacterium > Salibacterium qingdaonense. Next base: position 170,323 of record NZ_FOTY01000001.1, on the reverse strand, counting down.
GGCGCTCCTGCTTCCGCCAGTTCAGGACCTGCCGCGCGGTGCAGCGCGCCGGCAACTCCCCCGCCCATCATCAATTCCGCATTCGCTGCATTAACAACCGCCTCCATATCCTTCTGGCGGGCAATGTCTCCCTGCAGACATTCCACCGCAATTCCATTACGTTGTACGTGCATGTTTACTCCTCCTCCTGATCGAGTTTCGCCAGAATATCATGCATATTGAGTACCGATTCCTGCAGTTTTATCAGATCTTCTTCCTGAAGATGTTCCAGCCTTTTTTCCATCCCCTCCTCCAGTTTCACAGCAATTCTCTGCAGGCAGCCGGCCCCTTCGCCGGTCAGGCTCATATACTTCACACGCCGGTCAGCAGAAGAGGGCGTACGAATCACAAATCCCGATTCCTCGAGTTTCTGTACAAGAGGAGTTAGATTGGATTTCTGGATACGTAATTTTTTTCCGATCTCCGTTGATGTTAAATCGCCGAAATCTTCCAATGTCTTTAATATAAAAAAGTCAGTGACGCTTAATTCGCTGCCCTGATTCGTTTTGGCAGGCGGAAGCAGTTTTCTTTTGATCATCGGAAACAAGGTCAGAAGATCTCTCGCTATTTCCTGGTTTTCTTCCTTGTTCATGATAATCCCTTCTTCATTTCAAAATTTGACAAGCATTTCCCTGCACCTGATAATACAGTTATAATAACATAACTATTTTAGCCGCGTAATCTAAAAAAAGGCAGGGGAAGACATGGAATCTATTATTGAAGTCGACCGGCTGAATAAACAATACAAAGATACCCATGCAGTGAAAAATGTTTCTTTTGATGTCGGTCAAGGAGAAATCTTCGGTTTCCTTGGACCGAACGGGGCAGGGAAAAGCACAACAATCAATATGATCTGCACGATGCTTGCTCCGACAAGCGGAACTATTACGATAAACGGGTTTGATGCCACTGTACAGCGCAGTAAGGTAAGAGAAAGCATCGGCATTATCTTTCAGGAAAATACACTTGATGAGAAGCTGACCGCCGGAGAAAATCTAATGCTGCACTGCCGTTTCTACCGTGTACCAAAGAAAAAAAGGGAAGAACGGATTCAGGAAGTACTGCAGATTGTCGATCTGACCGAAAGCCGGAACAAGAAAGTCGAAACCTTTTCAGGAGGCATGAAACGCAGACTTGAAATGGCACGCGGACTGCTGCATTACCCAAAAGTTCTTTTTCTGGATGAACCGACCGTCGGCCTTGATCCTCAGACCCGCGCCCATATGTGGGAATACATTCTGCGTTTAAAACGAAAAGAAGGGATTACCATGTTCTTGACCACGCATTATCTGGATGAGGCCGAAATCAGTGACCGGATCGCAATCATGAACCACGGGGGCATTATTACAATCGACAGCCCGGCCCAGCTGAAAAAACAGGTCGGCGGCGACATCATTGAGCTGGCAGCAAAAGATAATGACCAGGCGGAAGTCGAATTGAAGCAGTACATCGAAGAAGGAGAAATCATCCGGCAGGAGGGCACCATTCAAATAAAAACCGCCGACAGTGACAGCATTATTTCCGGGTTGATGAAAGAGTTGTCTGTGCCTATTACTCATCTGAACATCCGTAAGCCGACATTAAATGATGTCTTTTTATCGTTCACCGGCCGTGACATCGAACATTCAGAAAGCTGAAACGGGGGTACACCATGGAAGGAATATTTGCCATATGGCAGCGCGATGTAATTAAATTTCTGCGGGATCGGGCACGGTTATTCGGTTCTTTCAGTATGCCCATATTATTTCTGCTCATCTTCGGAGGGGGACTTAGTGGAACGATGGAAGGCCTGATCAGCGAAACGGTACCGGAAGGAGCGGACTTTCAGTATATTCAGTTTGTCTTTCCGGGTATTGTAGCGATGACACTGCTTATGACATCTGTCTTCTCCTCTTTATCTATCATTGAAGACCGGGATTTCGGCTACATGAAAGAAATTCTTGTTTCTCCGGTCTCCAGGGTGAGTATCGCTGTCGGGAAAATGCTCGGTGCCTCCACCGTCGCCTGTATCCAGGGGGTTATGATGTTTCTTTTGATTCCCTTTCTCGGCATCAGCTACCCTCTTGCTTCGATAATCCAGGTGATTCCGTTTATGTTCCTGCTTGCCTGTGCCCTGTCTTCCGTCGGTCTGCTCATCGCGAGCTTTCTGAAATCCACACAGGGATTCCAGCTTATTGTCCAGCTTCTCGTTATGCCGATGGTGTTTTTATCCGGCGCTCTGTTCCCGGTTAACAATATGCCCGGATGGATGGACATCGTGGTGAAAATCAACCCGGTCACATACGGGGTGGATATCATGAAAAAAGTCATGATAGATACCCAGTCCCTGGCTCCGGCTATCCGGGAAGCGATGGGACTGAACCTTACTTTGTTCGGGCGCAGCATTACCGTGGCCGAAGAAGTGCTGTTCATGATTGGTTTCACCACGATCCTCGTTTTACTTGCAACGTTGAGCTTTCGGCGGACCAATGCGTAATGGATGTCCTGCCATTTAAAAGCTGGAAAGACCGCTCCATTCCTGAAAGCGGTAGAGCCAGTACGAAAGAGCCGATTCATCGGCGAATGTTTCGTAATCCTCGGTATAACGACCCTCCTCATTGTTCCATACCCGTTGAAAATAGGCGTCCGTCTTCTCCATCACTTCGGTGTCTGACGCCGCACTTATTTTCACATTCGTTTCAAGATTAAAATCTCCGATGTTTCGTTTTGTGTAATTGGCCGATCCTCCGATCAGGACATCCTCGGTTTCTTTTTCTACAAAAACCATCTTCGTATGAAACTGTTCCCCGTTTGTATGGTACCATTTCACCTCTACATCTCCACCGGAATCCTCCACCAGTTCCGCGGCGGCCGGGCGGTTGGGAATGCCGTTCTTTTCTCTTCCAAACGCGTCTTTGTTTGGATCAAGCACAAGCCGGACATCCACTCCTCTGTCTGCTGCTTTCAACAGCGCGCTGATCACATCGCGGTCTGAAAGGTAAAACGCACCAACTGTCACGCGGTCTCCCGCTCCTGCCTCCCTTATCTCTTTCAACGTATGTTTTTCAATCTTACCTTCGGTGAGCAGCTGAAGCTGATACGGTCCTTCTTTTGAAGAATCGTCTTCCACCTCCATAGACGAAAACAGGGACGGATCAGCGCCGGCCATTTCCGCCACAGCCTGCTCTGTTTTCAGCATATCTTCAAGGATGCCGCCCTTTATTTCAAATCCGATATTGGAATGGTCGGCACTGGCATCATGTGGATTAGCAGACGTGACCAGTCCCCGGTCTTCGGTGATTACCGTTTTCCGGTGGTTGGCTTTGAAATTCAGAAGTTCGAGATAAGAGCGCAGTGTCACATCCGGAGCATCCGGGCTGAAAGCATTCGGCAGCCAACCCTTTCCCCCGGTACCGAACCACTGAAAAAACGTTCTGTATACCCCCGAGTACGCCGGATTTGAATCCCTGAGCGGCTTCATGTTCGTATAGAACACCGGAATATCAGCTTCTTTCATGCTTGTAAAAGTATCTGTCTTGTACGAACCATAAAACGTGTTAATCCGGTCGGTTATCACGACAATATCCATGTTCGGATGGTTCTGTTTCTTTTCTACCAACGCATCGGCCAGACTTCCTGCAACCGCGGGAAAGTTCATCGATTGGTCATACTGCCCATTAAACAAAAACATATCCACCACAATAAAATCTTCCGCTTCCTGAATCATCTCAAAGACGCGGTCAAAAATCACCTGTTCCTGCTGCTGCTCTCCGCTTTTCTGATAGGTCAGGTCGTACAGAAATTCGATATCATTGGTGCGGTGAACGTCTCCTTCAACAGATGTGTGATCCGGCACTTTCTTATATAGATGATAGACCGATATCATCATGACACAAAACATCAGTATCAAAAGTCCCGCCACGACCGGACGACGGGTAAATATGGCTGTCATACGCTTCCCCTTCCCTTTGTTCCTTTATTCTCCTTTCATCTTAAAGGACAAACCGCTTCGGGTAGAACCTTTTTTTGAGATGCAGGAATAAAACAAAGGATGCCTTCTCATTCTAAAAGAAAAACCCAGGGTGATGTTATGTCAGCGAATGTTTTCAGAATAGGGTATGTCATCGTTTTATGGATTATCAACGTCCTTTTTCTCCCTCCAACATCGTTTAAATGGTGTTTGATGCTCTTTCTTTTATTTTCGGTGTTTTTTTCACCATCAATTTATGGGTGTTTCATTTTACATACGGCAGACTCGCCCTATACGTCGTTGTGAATTTTTTGATAGACCTTCTTTTCGCCTATCCGCTGAACAAACTTTTTCAAAAAATCGGGCATTACAAATTTAAAAATATGAACGCGGCCGCTATGTTTATTATCAGCTTTTCGCTTGCCCTGGTGAACTATGGGTTTCAAAAGTTCATCGAAAAATCCGATACTGGTTCACAGGCGCCGTATCACTAAAAAAAGCCGGAAGACAGATCGTGAACTGCCCCGGCTTTATTCATTGTGATAACCTGCATGATATTGTAATTCTTGGCGCCCCAGGCAGGAATCGAACCTGCGACCTACAGCTTAGGAGGCTGTTGCTCTTCCCCTGAGCTACTGGGGCTCAATGTCACAAACCCTATTATACCAACAGGTTCGGGGGTTGTAAATGTTGAAACCTCCCAGGCTGCTGCTCCCACTGACGGCATGATTCAATAGAAAACCCTTCCGAACAGGAAGGATTTTCTTTATTAAAAGGTCGTTTGTGTTTTTCAGAGCGTATATACATCGATGTTCTTTTCCTGCAGATGCATGCGGTCGTCGTCTTTCATCTTGTCTGTAATAAACGTATCCACAGCGTCCCAGTTGGCGATTCGGCTGAAAGACTGTACGTTGAATTTCGTATGATCGGCAAGTACGTAAACATCGTCACCGGCTTCGATCATTTTCTGTTTCACATGCGCCTGGAGTTCGCTCGAATCACTCAATCCTTTTTCCGCATGAATCCCCTGGCAGGAAAGAAAGACTTTGTCTACATGATACATGTTGATGCTGTATTCGGTCAGCGGTCCGACAAAGGAAAGCGAGCGCGGTGTCAGCATGCCGCCGGTGGATATCACCTGGATATGCTGTTTTTCACTTAATTCGGCGGACACTTTCATCGAATTAGTGAGCACAATGAGCGGGATATCCGGCAGACCTTTAGCCATATACCAGGCGGTGGAACTGGCATCGAGAATGATACGGTCGTTTTCCTCCACGAACTCGAGCGCCTTTCTGGCAATGCCGTTTTTCTCTTCGACATTCGTAATTTCCCGCTTGGAATACGGTGTTTCCGTTTTGTCATTTTTATTGGAAACGGCGCCTCCATGGCTCCTCTTGATTTTGTTTTCCTTTTCGAGATGATCCAGGTCCCGCCTTATCGTTTCTTCTGTTACACCGAACTGCTCGCTCAGTTCAGAAACACGGACGCTCCCTTTTTCATCGACCGTCTGTAGAATTCGCTCGTACCTCTCTGCCACTAACACTCTTTTCCCTACTTTCCTTCTATACGGTGAGGTCTTCACCGTTATTTACTCCTATCGTATCACAAAATGTTTTATACGCACGATGCCACGTGTCTTCTTCCTCAGGGAAATAAAAAGCCATTTCCGTACTCTTGAACGTAACCATCCGGGCATCGGCAAGGTTCTCCACCTTTCCGGACGCCATCAGCTGTAACATCACGTTGCCGATGGCACTGCCTTCCACGGGACCGGCCCAGACAGGTTTGCCGAGAGCATTCGAAGTGAACCGGCACAGCATCTCATTCTGAATACCACCGCCGACCATGTGCAGTCCGTAGAACGGAGTTCCCGCAAGATACTGCGTCCTCTCAAACACATACCGATATTTCAGCGCAAGACTTTCCAGCACACCTCTTGTGATTTCGCCGCGGGTCCGTGGCACGTACTGATTGGTGTCATTGCAGTAGGCCTTGATTTCATTCGGCATATGAGCCGGGTTTAGAAACCTGAAATCATCCGGGTCGATGAAGAAAGCAAAGGCAGGTGCCGCTTCCGCCTCTTCGAGAAGCTTCCCATAATCTACCTTCTCATCGAATTCCCAGATCCGCCTGCATTCTTCGAGAATCCACAACCCCATAATATTTTTCAGGAGACGGAACGTGTCATTCACGCCGCCTTCATTCGTGAAGTTCCATTCAAAAGCCTTTTCATTAATCACCGCATCTTCCACTTCTGTTCCCATTAAAGACCAGGTCCCGCAGCTCACGTAGGCAAAATTCTGATCCAATGCCGGGATACCTGCTACAGCCGATGCTGTATCGTGTTCTCCGGCAGCTATGACAGGAATCGGTTCGGTGTCGAGTTCTTCACACAGCTCTACGCTCAGTTCCCCGATGACTGTGCCCGGTGTCACAACCTCCTGAAACAGATCCGTACTCACCCCGGCCGCCTCCACCAGCTCGCGGTCCCATTCCATCGATTTCGGATTGAAGAGCTGGGTGGTTGTCGCATTCGTAAATTCCGTTTTCTTTTCACCGGTCAAAAAGTAGCGGAGCAGGTCCGGCATTAAAAGAAGATCCACGGCTTCGTTCAGAATCGGTGATTCCGCCCGGCTCATCGCCTCCAGCTGATAAATGGTGTTAAAAGGGAGAAACTGAATACCGGTTTTTTCAAAAATGTCTCTGCGGCTTATTTTGGATTTCTGAAATTCTTCCATAACACCGTCGGTATGGTGGTCCCGGTAATGATACGGAGCGCGGAGAAGTTCGCCGTCTTTTCCAAGCAGGCCGAAGTCGACTGCCCACGTATCTATCGCAATCGCTTCGACATTCTCTCCTGCCTGCACCGCCTTCCAAATTCCCTGTTTTATTTCATGGAACAGCCGGTACACATCCCAGTGCAGGCGCTTCCTGATTTGTACAGGTGTGTTATCAAACCGGTGAATTTCCTTCATGTGCAGGCGGTAATCCTGCACGTCGGCCAGAATCGCACGCCCGCTCCCGGCGCCGATATCAAAAGCTAATACACTCATCAGCCTGCACCGCCTTTGCCCCGCTTCAGAATTTTTTCGGCGTAGCCGCTCTCGCGGTAAGCCTTCATCGGATCCGGCGCGGCTCCCATCTCTTCACGGACAGCTTTCAGAAGCGGTGTTACATCAAATTCATACGCTTCCCTCACAACTTCTTCGGCCCACAGCACATCCTGTTTCTCCTGAGCTTCCCGGAGTTCATCAAGGTTGACGAGGCAGGCTTTGGCATACAGGTTCTGGACATTCATAATCGAGCGGATCATAGCAGGAATTTTCGGCTCGATGTTGTGGCACTGATCGAGCATATAGGCGATGTTGCCGGCGGTCTTCGCCGCGGCCGGATCCGCGCCGTCTTCTTCGGCTGCCACAATCTGCTGCATAATCAGAAAGATCTCGTGCGGATTATGGGCTGCGACAATCAGATCGTCATCAGCATATTTCCGGCTGTTGAAATGGAAGCCGCCGAGCTTCTTCTCGTCCAGCAGATACGCTACAATGTGTTCGATATTGGCTGCCTGCGGGTGATGGCCGGTATCGACCAGGACGTCTGCTTTCGGACCCAATTTATTGGCCATGTTAAATGCCATTCCCCAGTCGGCAAGATCTGTATGATAAAAAGCGGGTTCAAAGAACTTGTATTCAATCAGCATCCGCATGTCTTCATCCAGGGCGTTGTAAAGCGTCTGAAGCGATTCATGCATCCAGTTCTTGCGTTTGCGGAAATCAGCCTGGCCTGGATAGTTGGTGCCGTCAGCGAACCAGAGGCTGATCGCTTTGGAATCGACTTCTCTTGCAATGTCTACACATTCAAGCAGGTGATCGACTGCTTTTTGGCGGATAGCAGGATCGGAATTGGTAACACTGCCGAACTTATAATCATCATCCTGAAATACGTTCGGGTTTACCGCACCGATGGCTATGCCGTGGTCTTTGGCATGGGACTTCAGTGCTTTGTAGTCATCTACTTTGTCCCACGGGATATGAATGGCTGCCGCACCGCTGCTTCCGGTGAATTTGTGCACTTGGGCGGCGTCTTCGATTTTTTCGAACGGGTCGCGGGGAATGCCTTCCTGTTCAAATACTTTGAAGCGGGTGCCGGAGTCGCCGAACCCCCATGAAGGCGTTTCCACTTCCAACCCTTTTATTTTGTTTTTCACCTTATCAAGATCGATACCGCGTGCTTTCTGCTGTTCTTCAAACAGGGCGTACTGTTTATCACTCATTCTTTTCACAGCCTTTCTATTACGTATTCAGCGGATAAGCCATCGTACTCATCAAAGCCAGTTCCGGCTGCGTGGAATCGAGGCGGCTGTACTGCACAACCACCGGTACATCACTTTCCACCGCAATCGCATACGGCACATTCTCCGGGATAGTCCGCCCGTCTTTTTCAAGACCTGCGGTTCGGATATGAGAAGCCCGTTCTGCATGCACCTGCACCTTGATATCCTTTAACGGCTCCCTGTCTTCAAAATAAGCGGTTATACTTACATTTGCTGTTGTTTCCTGCATATTCAACACGCAGATGGATTCATGACTTGTCTGCGTGCCGCTGCTTTCAGGAGGGATGAACCCATCGGGAATAATCCAATGGGTTTCTCCTTTTTTCTGTAAGGCCATGCGTGTTTCCTCCTATCTTGCGAAAGCGGCAGGTACACCGCCGTCTACGGTAATCATCGCACCGGTTGTTTTAAGTGACTTCGATGATGCGAAAAACGCGACCGCTTCAGCAATGTCTTTTGGATAAATATTAACCTGCAGTGTCGTCCGTTTCCGGTAATGTTCATCCAGCTCATCCGGGTGGATGCCGTACGCCGCAGCACGTTCATTCTTCCATTCCGACGTCCAGATATTGGACCCCTGCAGTACAGCATCAGGAAGGACCGTGTTGACGCGGATGCTGTGCTGTCCACCTTCTGCGGCAATCGTGCGGGCAAGGTGAGCTTCAAGCGCTTTGACGGAACTGTAGGCAGATGCGTTTTTACCGGCATAAACGGAGTTTTTCGAACCAATGAAGACCATGCTTCCGCCTGTTCCCTGTTCCTTCATTTTCTTGAAGGCTTCACGCGCAACAAGGAAGTAGCCGGTGCCGAGCACGTTCATATTCAGGTTCCATTCATCCAGCGTTGTTTCCTCAAGCGGGCTGGATGTGGCCAGACCGGCATTATTGACAATAATATCAATGCCGCCGTAAGTGAGAATCGATGTTTCATAGGCTTTCTGAACGAGATCTTCTTTCGTCACGTCCATTTTGACGGCGGCGGCCCGTCCTGATCCGAACTCCTGATTGAATTCCGCGGCTTTTTCCTGTGCGCCTTCTTCATTCAAGTCGGCCAGTACGACGTGGGCACCCTGTTCCAGCATTTCCCGTGCCGAAGCACTGCCGATACCCCCGGCTCCTCCGGTAATAAAGGCAACGTCTCTTGAGAATTCCGCTTCCGGCGGGGCAAGGGATAACTTGTACAGCTCGAGCGGCCAGTACTCTATGTTATACGATTCATTTTCATCCAAAGATACAAAGTTTCCAAGTGCCGTGCTTCCTTTCATAACTTCAATCGCGCGGTGGTATAGATCACCGCTCACATTCGCCATTTTCAGGTTCTTACCGGTGTTCACCATGCCGATGCCCGGAAGGAGGATGACACGCGGGGCCGGTTCGAACATTTCATCGTCTTCATTTTTGTTTCTCTCAAAGTACTTTTCATATTCTTCTTTAAAAGAAGCAACGCCGTCTTGGATTTTTTCTTTCAACGCTTCTGCGTCTTCAGAAGACGGGTCCCAGTCGACATAAAGCGGTACTCTCTTCGTATGCACGAGATGGTCCGGGCAGGCTGCTCCCACCTGTGATAACGACTGGGCGTCCCGGCTGTTTACGAATTCGAGAACGTTGTCATCATCAGAATATGTCAGAAGCATCTTTTTCTCATCGCTGACCTGCCCGCGGAGATAAGGCAGTACTTCTGCCAGCACAGCTTCCCGTTTCTCTTTGGTCAGCGCTTCGTATTTCTGCCCTCCGAAATTGTTCTGCTGTTTGATTTTGTCCTGGAGATAAGCTTCTGCTTTCTGGATGACCTTAATCGTCTGGTCATAACTTTCTTTCGACGTCTCTCCCCACGTGACAAGACCGTGCTTCTCCATCAATACAAGTTCGGCCTCCGGGTTGTTTTTCACGCCGTCTGCAATCATCTTGGATAGTTTGAAACCGGGTCTTACGTACGGCACCCAGACAAACCGGTTACCAAAAATCTCTTCTGCAATGTTTTTACCATTATCCGCACAGCAAATACTGATAATTGCATCGGGATGCGTATGGTCAACATGGGTATACGGAAGAAAAGCATGAAGAAGGGTCTCAATGGAAGAGCGCGGATGTTTACTGTCCACCATGCAGTGTCCAAGATATTCCACCATCTCTTCATCCGTCATTTCATCCCGTTCCATCAGCGGCTGGATATCATCCATTCTCAGGCTGGTGAAGTGCTTTCCACCCATCGTAGCAAGGTCCGATCCACTGCCTTTCACCCACATCACTTCAGTATCACGGCCGCGGAAATCTTTTTCGGTCGTCTTGACCGAGGTGTTTCCGCCGCCGAAGTTGGCGACAGATCGATCCGATCCGAGCAGGTTGGAGCGGTAAACCAATTCTTCGAGCATCGTTTCCATCTTTTTTGCTTCTGTGTCATTCCATAAATTTTCAGTCATCTCGAACCTCCACTTTGTAAGTCTCTATTTCCTTGTTTTCATCATAACAAATTTGGTTTTATTTTTGAATATATTTATTTAAATTTTTGATAGCGCATTCAAACAAACATATACTTCTTCCATTCTCCATTTCAAAAAATAACAAACATTATTGCAGAGCAATAGATTTCGTTGATTTCTGATATAGACAATTCGAAGTTCTTATAGTAAACTTTCATCTTCAGTGAAAACGCTTTTTTAAAAAACAGGAGGCTGAATGATGCAAGCATTGATTACCGGGGCAGGTTCCGGCATTGGCAGAGCGGCAGCCCTTTTACTGGCCGGTGAAAATATGGACATCGCCATTCTCGACATAAACCGTAACAAAGCCGAACAAACCAAAACCGCTGTCGAAGAAAGAAACGGCAGGGCTGTGGTTCTTGAAGCGGACCTTGCCTCACCGGAAGAGATGAAACAGGCCTTCGACATGCTTCGTGCCTCATATAAGCATCTTGATATTGTGGTCGCAAACGGAGGGATCGCAGGCACAATGGCTCCGATTGAATCCCTGGAACCCAAGGATTGGGACCGGACCATTGAAACCGATCTGAGAGGAACATTTCTTACTGTGAAATACGCTGTCCCATTTATGAAACAACAAGGCGGGAGTATCGTTATCACCAGTTCGGTGAGTGGAAACCGGACTTTTTCCCAGCCTGGTTTTTCCGCATACAGCACCGCCAAAGCCGGACAGATTGCTTTCATGAAAATGGCTGCCAGAGAACTCGCGCCCTGGAATATCCGTGTCAATGCGGTATGCCCGGGAGGAGTGCGCACGGAGTTTAAGAACAGTCTTCACCGTACCGGAGACCTCTCCGATGCAGGTGCCTCCCGTAAAACAGATTTAAATACGTTTCCGCCCGCCGATGCGGAGCAGGTAGCCGGGCTCATTCAGTTTCTTGCCTCCGGTGCAGCGTCCCACATTACCGGATCAGACATTTATATCGACGGCGGCAGCTCGTTAACCTGATATGAAATGGGTACTATGTTAACGCGGGGATTGTCTTTACTGCCCGACGGTTCTTTTTTGAATCAGTTCAGTCGGGGTATATCCGGTATATTTTTTAAACAGGCTTGAAAAGTAGGCCGGGTTCCCGTACCCTACTCTCTCCGCGATTTCATAGATTAAATAGTGCCCCTCCTGAATCATATTGCTTGCTTTTTCCATCCTTACCCTTGTCAGATAATCTTTGAACGATTCGCCCGCCACTTTCTTAAAGATCCTGCCTAAATAGTTCCGGGAAATGAATAGTTCATCTGATAAATCATGAAGTGTGATGTTTTCATGAAGCCGTTCCTGGACAAAAGCTGTCATCTGCTCTACCAGCTGCCGGTGCTTCAGGTTTTCATCCCATTTCTGGTGATGGCAGATTTTCATGACAATCTCTTTCAGTTCAGAAGCCGTGCCTTCCCAGGACTGCTGCCTGGACAGCACGCTGTATATGTCGAAATGCTCCGGAAACATGTCACGGATCCGGATGCCGATATCAAACAACGCATAGGTCATCATCGTCCACATTTCGATGCCAAGATGAACAGCGGATGGCTGATGGAACGTTTCATGCCGCAGCTTTTCGAATAAACCGTCAATGATCGTGCACGCCTTTCCCTCATCTGCATAGCGGATGGCAGAAGAGAGCTGCTGATTCCATTCCATCGAATCGGTTAATACCGGCAGTTGTCCTGTCCAGCCTGTCTCTTCTTTGACTTCCGGAAGAAGCGGCACATCCGATCGGAGCGGGAGATGTTCGATTGCTTCTTTTGTGGACGTATGAATGTCGGCCCAGTTCCCGGTGAAGGAACTGAAGGTGATGATAACGTCAAGGTGAAGGTAGATCCGCAGACTCTCCTTCACCTCCTGTTTTACGGTTTCACGCATGTTTTCTTCATCCTGGAAACCCTTTGGAACATGAACGAACAACGCCGTCTGGTGCGTATGGCATTCAATAAACTCAAAATCAAGGAACCGCTGCCGCACCGCTTCCTTGATGACATTGCCCGCGGCAAAACGGAACAAATACCAGTCTTTCTGGAAAAGATCGGATTCTTCCAGCTGATTCGTATAGGTGAGGAGTATGATAAAGTGATCCTGCTTCTCCCACTGCTTTAAGAGCGGCTGCAGAGCTTCCGGAGGATCTGTCCCCATACTCGTTCCCGTCACAATCGACTTGATCCATTCCTTTTCAATAAGCGGCTCATACCATTGAACCTTTTTCCGCAGTTCGAGAAACTGAAGCTTCTCCATCGTACGTTCTTCAAGACGGGCCACTACATTTTTCAGCACTTCTTCAATGGTGGTCCGGGATGCCGGTTTGGACAGATAATCGTCAATATCAAGACGCATCGCTTTTCTGGCATATTCAAAATCACTGTACCCGCTCAATATGACAACCCGGCCTTCGTATCCCTCGTTTCGGAGTTCTTCCACCATATCCAGTCCATTTTTTACCGGCATGTATACATCGGTAATAACCAGGTCCGGCTGCACCCTGCGGATCACCTCAAGCCCCTGCTGTCCGTTTTTAGCTTCCCCGCTCCACTCGCAGTTCAACGCTTCCCATGGCACAATTCGTTTCATCCCGCGAAGCACTTTGTCTTCATCATCAATGATTACGATTTTCCACATTTTGCGCCTCTCTCCCTTTCGAGTTCAAGATAGTGTTCGTCGCTCTGATCAAAAAAAGACGTATCCTGAATTTTCGGTATGGAAATGACGGCAGCGGCACCGCCATCACTTTGATTCTGCAGGGAAATCACAGCTTCCTGCCCGAAATAGAGATGCAGTCTTTCTTTCACATTTCTGATGCCGTATCCTCCCGCATTAATGGTGGACGAGGCGGAGTCTGATGAAAGACCCGGACCATTATCCGTTATGTCAAAGCGCATGCTGCCTGCCGTTTCGGAGACAGTCAGCTTAATGACTCCTTCGCCGGTATCGGGGCGACCGTGTATGACCGCGTTTTCGACAAACGGCTGCAACGTCAGTTTTGGAATATAATAGGTTTCAACAGACGCGTCTATGATGACTTCATAAGAAAGACTGTCCTCCATTTTGATTTTCTGCAGCTCAAGGTAATGGTGCACATAGTCAATTTCCTGCTGCACAGAAATGATGCTTTCCCCTTTTGACAATCCAATCCGCAGCATGCTGCCGAGCAGTTCCATCATCCGGCTCATATCGTCATCGCCGCGCTCCATGGCTCTCCAATTCAGCTGATCTAATGTATTATACAGAAAATGGGGATTGATATTAGCCTGAAGGGCCCGTATCTCCGCTTTACGCTGCCGTCTGTTATTATCAATTAACGACTGATACAGCATGTCACTGCGGTACATTAACTGCCGGTATCCCTGGAACAGCTGCCCGAATTCGTTTTGGTAGTCATCGGGAAGTTCTGCCGGGATACTCTTCAGTGGATATTGATTTAAAACCTTGGTTAAATACACGATTGGGTCTGTGAATCGTTTTGTCAGATACAACGTGGCAAAAAAAGCAGCAACAACGGATACCGCACCGATCAACAACAGCCAGCCCGTTAGTTCCCGGCTTCCTGCCGTCAATTCCTCCATCGGTGTAACTTCGATCAACGTCCAGTCCGCCGATGGAACAGCCGCGGAAACGACCAGGTGCCCCTCCTGTCTGGCGGCTGTATCCGTGAGTCCGTTTTCTTCCTGAAAACGCATGGCGGTCTCTTCCATATAGTCTCTCGTTTCGGCCGGTATCGACAAAGAGGTGGTACGGGATAATACCGATGTTTCCCCATCCATCAGCATCAAGCGGGACCTTTCACTCCGGTTCTGCATCCATTCCTGAATGAATGATATTCTGATGTTGAGTACTAATACAGCCTGCAGTTCTCCACTGGCTGAGTAGACATTTCTTCCGTAACTGACCACTTCTTCATTTTCGAAGTTAAAGGAGAGCTGCACACTTCTTTCTCCCAGCCATGTCGAGCTCGTATTTTTCAATTTTTCTTTCCAGCTTCCCGGCAGTGCCGAAAAAGAATGATAACGGACAGGATGCGGTCCGCTCACTGGAGGTTCCTTCATATAAATGGAAACAGAATGAAGGCCCGGCACACTGTACGTAATATTGGAAAAGTCAAGATTCATGGAGGAGCGCAGGCGGCGTTTCTCATATTCGCTGCCTCCCGCCCCGTGGAGCAGATCATGAAATGCATTCTGGCGGGACATCCCGATGGATGTTTCATGGTAATTGGTCAGCTCGCTGCTCAAATCCTCCCCGAGCAGTTTCAGTTTTTCTTCCTGGTGTGCCATGGTTGTGGTGATATTTTCCCGTGCCGACAAATGGTAGGTAACATAGATAATGATCACAAGCAGAACCGTCACAAACAGAAAAAAGCTTATAAAAAATATATTCTGGATTTTATATTTTTTAAACAATTCCATCGTGTCAGCTCCGCTTCATCTGCTGTTTTTTAATAGGAAATCGGATTCAAACCTGTTTTCGAAAAGATTTTCAGACTCATAAACATCACAGCCGCCGCAGGCAGACTTGCTCCATAAAACACAAGAACGCCGGGAATCATGACAAAAAGTACGAGCATCAGAGCCACTGAAATCAATACGATAAACATGGAAGGAAGATTAGCAAGACCGATCATCAGGGAATACCGGACCGCGCCCTGAATCGATGTTTCCATGTGGGTGCGTACCGGAAAAACGAGAAGCAGCACGAGCAGGAACATGGAGGCTGCACCGATGAGAACCAGACGAGGGAGCAGGGAGACTTCCATCGCTTCCATCGACCAGCCGCTCAAAATAAGCAGGGCTCCTCCCCACAAGAGCAGAAATCCTATAATGTTCGCTGGAACAAACTCGTTTTGAAAGACGGATTTGAACTCCCGGAACACCGAGCGTGTATCCTGATCAGCCAGCCCGCCATTCAAAAAGGCACTGCGCATCACCGCAAATGCGGCAGCTGTCGCAGGAGCCCAGCCAAACAATCCCAGCCCTGCCGCTGTAAAGAGAAGCCAGAACATATTGATAACCGCAAGACGTGCCAGCCATTCGCAAATCGAAAAAGCCCCGTTCCCCAACCGTTCGATCATTTTCTTCACCCTTTATACTTATTTGATACCAGTCGTTGCAATTCCTTCTACCAAGTAGCGCTGGAAGAACAAAAACAAAATAAACTGCGGGAGTAAAGACAAAGAAGACATCGCCAGAAGCGGCCCCCACGAAGTACCGGCCTCTGCATCCATAAAGTTCCGCAGACCGAGTGACACAGTCTGAATTTCGACACTGTTCAGATAAATAAGAGGTGTCAGAAAGTCATCCCAGGACCACATGAAAGCAAAAATGGCTACAGTCACCAGCGCGGGCTTAAGCATCGGCAGTACAATCCTCCAGAACACCCCGAACCTCGAACAACCATCAATAATCGCGGCTTCATCCAGTTCACGCGGAATGCCGCGGATGAATTGTATAAGCAGAAAGATGAAAAACGGCGTTCCCCCGAGAAAGTGCGGAACAATCAGCGGATAAAACGTGTTGACCCAGTTCAGCTGTTCAAACAAAAGATACTGTGGAACGAGTATAATCTGAATGGGAAGCAAAACAGTGGAAATCAGACACGCAAATAAAAGCTTCCGGAACCTGAAATTAATCCGGGCAAACCCGTAAGCGACAATACTGCACGATAACAAAGATCCAATCACAACACTCCCCGTGACAAACAGGGAATTACGGAAAAACACATCAAAACCAACTCCCCCGAAGCCGTCCCATCCTTCTGGATAGTTCAGCCAGTCCCAGTCCATCGGAATAAGGGATGCAGCGTTGGAAAAGACTTCGGTCTCCGGCTTAAACGAAGTACCGAACATCCACAGTATGGGATACAGCATCAAGAAGCTGAAAGCAATGACAAAGATATAATAGATGACATCAGAGAGTGTGGTTCGTCTATTCATCGTCTTTCCTTCCTTTCTTATTAATCATAATGGACCCAGAACGTGGAAGATTTGAAGATGAGAAGCGTAAAGGCGCCGATTATAACCAATAAAATCCATGCCATCGCTGACGCGTATCCCATGTTCAGAAATTCAAAAGCGACTTCATAAAGGTACACGGCGTAGAACAGGGTGGAATCCCGTGGTCCGCCGCCCGTAATAAGGAAAGCCTGCGTAAATGTCATAAAGCCATTGATGGTTTCCATCACGAGATTGAAAAATATAATCGGCGTGAGCATCGGAATCGTAACTTTTATAAACTTCCTTATCATTCCCGCGCCGTCTACACTGGCTGCTTCATACAAATCATCGGGAATCTGGCGCAGCCCGGCAAGGAAAATAATCATCGGCGCACCAAACTGCCACACGATCAAAATAATCAGGATGGACATCGCTGCAGAAGAATTCCCGAAGAAGCTGATCGTATCGAGCCCCCAGGCATCCAGCATCGTATTGACGGCACCGTCTCTGCCGAACATCTGCCGCCATACAACAGATATAGCCACACTCCCGCCGATAATGGAGGGTACATAATAAATGGTCGTAAATATTCCCGAACCCTTCCTGCCGGTGTTAAACAAAAGCGCCAAAAATAACGAAAAGGCGAGTTTCAATGGAATGGCAATCACAACAAAGGTGAATGTCGCCTGCAGCGATTGAATAAACCTGGGATCATTTGTGAAAAGTTCCACGTAATTGGAAAAACCAGTCCACTGCGGGGCACTTAACATATCATAGTCGGTGAAAGACAGAATAAAAGAATAAATCATCGGGCCGATAATCAATCCAAAAAAACCGATCAGCCACGGCGAAATCATCGCGTACCCTGTGAGCGACTCCCGCAGGTTTCTTCTTTTCCGTTCTTTTTCTACAAATTCAGGCGTGATTTCTTTCTCTGTCAACGGTTCACTCGTTTTCATAATCACCTCTCCTATACCATTCATTCACGTCTGTACCGATGCAAAAAGCAAAAGAGAAAGGCAGACCCGCCATTATGAGCCCGCCTTTATATTCAACGCCTTTTTTCTTCTTTGAAAACTATTCGCCCGGCGCCGCTGTAACTATTGATTTAAAATCTGATCCGCTTCCTGCATAAAGCTGTCGATTCCTTCTTCTATCAACATTTCATCGTATTTCACGCTTTCCAGCATCCGGTCAAAGGCAGCCCGGACTTCAGATTCTCCAGGAGGCGGCAGTGGTTCCGGATCCCCGGCTCTCTCTTCCAGCACCTCAAGAAATTCAAATGTTTCCTGAACTGTTGGATCCACCTGACCAGCCAGGCTTTCTCTTACGGAAGCAGCGATTGGAACCCCGCGTTCCGCCCGTAGAATTTCATTGGCTTCCTGATTGTTGGTAATAAAATCAATGAGCTCGGCGGCGGCTTCCTGCTTCGCTTCACTGACATTGCTGGAGATCATAAAGGACATGCTCGGACGCACCCAGTTTCCTGATTTTTCTCCATCCGAAGCACTCGGCATAACATTCAAGCCAAGGTCTGCTTCAGCAAGTGTCTGAACCCCAACGAGACCATTACTTGCCGCGCTTGCCATTGCTGCTTCTTCATTGGCAACCATAGATTCGCCGCTCTCATTAACTTCCGCCGTCACATCATATGGTGTGGCAACACCTTCATCTATCCACGTAGTCACGGTCGTAAGAAAGCCCTCGAGCACCTCTGCTTCAAAGCCTACACTTGTGCCATCTTCGTTATAGAAGTGCTGATCAAACTGGCGGGCATAATGGCGGAATGTTTCATAATCTGCCTTCACAAAGTCATAACCCCAGAAACCTTCTCCCTCTGCTTCCGATACACGGGCCATTTCCTCTCCCAGTTCTTCATACGTGTACCCTGGTTCCAGGTTTATATCATATTCTTCAAACAAATCCTGATTATAAATCGTGGCAAGACCGTTGGAGCCTCCTGATATTGCATAGGTACTTCCATCCACGACGAGCATATCCTGATACACATCATTGACATCTTCCATGTTAATGGTTCCTTCTTCAATCATCGTATTCAGATCGAGAGCCAGACCATTGGAGATATATTCTGTGAGTTTGGAATTATCCATCTGCACCACTGCCGGAAGATTGCTTCCGGCTGCCTGGGTCGTCAGTCTTTCCCAGTAGCTGTCCCAGCCGGTGAATTCCGCTTCCACCGTAATATCCGGATGCTCTTCTTCAAACAAATCCAGCATTTCCTGCGTCAAATCATGGCGCTCATCATTTCCCCACCAGGAAAACCGTATGGAAGTCTGCCCTTCACCTGAACTTTCCCCATCAGCTCCTGCATCACTGGTTTCATCCGGCCCCCCTGGACTACATCCGGCAGCCATTACTGTCAAAAGTGAAACAGCGGCCCACTTTTTCCATTTTCTCAACACCAGTCCCCCTCTTTTTTGTAAGTGCTTACATTTCCATTATAGGCGCTTTCGAAAATAAAAAGTATATAACAAATGTTAACTATATTTTGAAAAGTAACACATTTTTAATCGTTGTGTTTATTCGTTTTTATTTTTGCTCTGTTTGACGCAGCACAAGTACATCCACCGCCTGCACAATCACCTCATTTTCCACCTTTGTGCCAGCCAAAAGATCGACATACGAACGGCCTGAATCCAGTTCGATACGCGCCTCTTCCTGATTATGGTTTACTATAACAAGGTGATTTCCTTTCCCGGATGTGCGCTCCACGATTTCTACATTTGGAGGAGCGGAAGCCGGTGCCGTTATGCCTTTTTCCCGCATCAAACCTGTTAAAATATCATCAATAAAGGCCTGCTCAGGTTCCGTACCTACATACACTGCTTTCCCTTTTCCGTACGAATTCGTCGTAACAGCCGGTCTGCCCTGATACCAGTCCTCGGTAAAATATGCTGCGGCTTCTGCAGTCTCCAGATGTATCACATCACTCCAGGTGGTACAGCGGTAATGGTCTGTGCCTGCTGATAATTGGTTCCACTCACCTCCGGCCATGGGGACAAATTCCTCTACGTGTATCCCGAGAATGTGCCGCAGCGGTTCCGGGTAGTAATCAGGATGAATACGATCATTTTCATCTACTATACCGCTGAAAAAGCTGACAACCAGCGTCCCTCCGTTCTCTACAAATTGTTCCAGGTTTTTCTTTTCTCCGTTCTTTACCATATACAGCATCGGTGCTGCGACAAGATCGTAAGAAGACAAATCACCACCCGGCTGGACAAAATCCACAGCGATATTTCGTCTGTAAAACGTGTGGTAATAGGCTTTCACCTGTTCCAGATAGGACAACTTGTTATGAGGCTTCCCTTCCATCTCTACAGCCCACCAGTTCTCCCAGTCAAAAATGATGGCTGCTCTCGCCGGCACAACGGCGCCGGTCAGGGAATCCAGCTGCTTGAGCTCCTGTCCGAGCTGCTGCACTTCCCGGTACGTTCTGCTTTGTTCATCCCCCGAATGCGGAACCATCGCGCCGTGGAATTTTTCGGCGCCGGCCCGGCTCTGCCTCCACTGGAAAAACATAATACCGTCACTGCCCCGGGCTATCGCGCTGTAACTCCACAACCGCATCTCTCCAGGTTTTTTCGGTACATTAATATCGCGCCAGTTCACGTGACTTGTCACCTGTTCCATCACGAGAAACGGCTGTCCGTGTTTCAGACTCCGCATCAAATCATGCTGCAGGGCATGTGCCTCCGGTGTACCTTCACGTGGATCGGGATACGTATCCCATGTAACAACATCAAGCTCCGGTGCCCAGGAAAAATAATTCAGCGGCTTGAATTCAAACATGAAGTTCGTAAATACCGGCACATCCGGAGTTATATCGCGAAGTATTTTTTTCTCCACCATATAGAGCTCAAGCAGAGAGTCATTCATAAACCGTTTGTAATCCAGCTGCTGACCGGGATTGGGAAATGTCGGTGTGTTACTCAGGAATGTGATATCATCGAAATAATTATAGCGCTGACTCCAGAAGTTTGTTCCCCACTTTTCGTTCAATGTATCGATGGTTTGATAACGACGGCGGAGCCAGGCATGGAATGCTTCCAGTGAATCTTGACTGTAGCATTCAGACACGTGGCACCCGTATTCATTATTGATATGCCACATCTTCAGCGCTGGATGATCTTTATACCTCTCTGCCAGCTTCGTCACCAGTTTCTTTACCGCACGGCGGTAAATGGAGCTGTTCGGGGAATAGTGCTGACGCGAGCCAAACGAATACGGTACCCCTTTATCATCAACCGCCAGCGTCTCAGGATATTTCCGTGACAGCCACGCGGGAGGAGATGCCGTTGCTGTCGCAAGACATACTCCGACGCCGTGTTCATGCAATATGTTCATCACTTTATCCAGCCAGGTGAAATCAAACCTGTCCTCTTCTCTTTCAAGCACCGCCCAGCTGAATATCCCGACTGACACGAGATTGACCCCTGCCTTTTGCATCAAAGCCGCATCTTCATACCACACTTTTTCGTTCCATTGTTCCGGGTTATAGTCGCCGCCATAGGCTATGTGGGGAAGAATATCAGAAATCGCTTTCACAAAATCACTCCCTTTTTTGTTCATTAATTTAATATAGTTTGTTGTAGCCTACCATATTTAAGTATATTCTGGAATATACAGATTTTTACCTTTATGCCATCATACAGTTTTTTTGAACGAAAAAAGGAGGTGTTCCCCCTTCTCACCCCGAATTCATCTGAATACATTGCTATTTTAAAAAGGGAGGAATGATGATGATGAACTGGGGTACAAAAGACCGACTTGTATTGATAGGAGACAGTATTACCGAAAACGGGAGACTGCAGGATTCAGAAAGTATCGGGCAGGGATATGTTCGATTGATTCACGATTATCTGCTGACACGGCATCCTTCTCTGCAGCTTGATATTCTTAATCAAGGCATCGGTGGAGATCGTGTTACTGATTTAAAAGAACGCTGGAAAAAAGATGTGCTGGAACTAAAGCCGGACTGGCTGAGCATTTCCATCGGAATCAATGATGTATGGAGACAGCTGGATCGTCCCTGGATCGACCAGGTTTACCCGGAAGCTTTCGAAGAAATGTATGAAAAACTGCTTATGCAGACGAAAGAACATACCAATGCAGGGCTGATTTTGATGGAACCCACCATTATCCATGAAGACTCTTCTTCAGAAGGCAATAAGCTTCTCCAGCCGTACGTGAAAGCAGTACAACACCTGGCAGAACAATTTGAAGCGGTACTTGTACCGACCCACCAGGCGTTTCTCAATTATCTGAATACAAAAACCGATACGGCGCTGACGACAGACGGTGTTCATATGAACACAAAAGGAGATATGCTGATGGCATCCACCTGGCTGGAACATGTATATAAGTAAAGCTTAAACTTAAAAAAGCCGGTAACAGAATAAATCTGTTCCGGCTTCTTGGCTGCGTCTATCCCAGTATTCCCAAAGTTCTCGGGAGCCATAGACTAATTTGAGGAATAAATGTAACAAGCAGCAACGCAATGACCAGCGGTATATAGAATATGAGCAAAGGTTTTACTATCCTTTCGATACTTACTCCGCTGACACTGCTTCCTATAAACAAGACGGTTCCAATCGGTGGTGTTGTCACCCCGATAGCAAGCCCCATCGTCATGATCATGCCGAAGTGAACCGGATCTACGCCAAGCTCTGTTGCAACCGGGAATAAGATCGGTGTGAACACAAGCAGTGCCGGAGCTACGTCCATAAAGATTCCCACGAACAATAGCAGCAATGCGATAATCAGCATAATAACGTAGTAATTTTCCGAAAGTCCAAGCAGCGCATTGGTTAACGTTTGTGGAATCTGGGCATATGTCATAACCCAGGACATTGCAGTGGAAGCTCCGACAAGAAGAAGAATCATACCGGAGAATGCGACCGTTTCTTTCATGATCTTCGGTATATCCTTAAACGATATTTCACGATAAATCATACTAAGCACCAAAGCGTACAATACAGCAATCGCGGAGCCCTCTGTTGCAGTGAATACTCCTCCTGCAATACCGCCGATAACGACTACAATCAAAAATAGACTCGGGATGGCCTGCAGGATCACTCTGACCGCTTCGCTCATGGTTGCCCCGCCGCTCACCGGATAATTATTACGTTTGGCGAGAATATAGGCCACAACCATCACAAGCAGTGCCATCAAAATCCCCGGCACATATCCTGCTATAAAGAGTGCCCCAATAGATGTTCCACCGCTGAGCAGAGAGTAGATAATGGGAATACCGCTTGGTGGTATAATCTGTCCGGTTGGAGCAGAGGCAATGTTCACCGCTGCAGAATAGGCAGGATCATATCCTTCTTTTTTCTGCTGCGGTCCCATCACTTTTCCCATCGTGGCAGCAGATGCGATGGCTGAACCGGAAATGGATCCAAACAACACGTTACCTACAACGTTCGTATGGGCCAGGGAGCCGGACATTCTTCCGCCGACCAGTTTTGCCAGATTAATCAGGCGCTGAGCGATCCCCCCGTTGTTCATAATACTTCCCGCAAGCATGAAAAAGACAAGCGCCACCAACACGAAACTGTCAATGCCTGATATAATCTGCTGGGATGCGACAAGCAGAGAGGAATCCATCGGCAGTACAATCAGGCCGGCCAAAATAGTAGCTACAGTGATGCTGACCGATATCGGAACCCCTACAAACAGTAGGATAAAGAATACTCCAAATAATACGATAGTTGTCAAAATGGTAACACTCATGTTTGTTCCTCCCCTTTTGCACTGTTTCTAGTCAAGACATTCATTACCTGATAAATGATAATGAATACTCCCGAAATCGGCACGATGCTGTACACGGCCCCCATGGAAAAACCCATGATCGGAGATACTTCACTCCATGTTACGTTGACCAGGATACCTCCTCCAATGACCAGTACAAACAGGGCAAACAGCAGCACCACTGCATCTATAGCGGCACGAACTCCAAGATACGCTCTTCCCTGGAATCTTTCCCTGATAAAATCCAGCGATAAATGCTCATCACTGCCAAACCCATACGCTGCGCCGAGCATGGCTATCCAAATGAGGGAAAAGCCTGCTATTTCTTCTGTTGCCACGCTCGGACTTCCCAGCACAAAACGGGTGAATACCTGCCAAAGCGTCACCAGAGTCAAAACCAAAAGCAGGATACTGGCTGTAATCAGTAGAAAGTTGTCGATAGCTTTTTTAGTTTTCTGCATAGGTACGTTTCCTCCTTCCAGCTTCTATTGGCTGCTTTCTTCTTTCAAACTGTTAAACCTGTCCAAAATCTGTGCAATTCTATCATTCTCACGACGTTCTTCAATCAGCGGCTGTACTTTTTCACGGAATGGTTCCTTATTGATATTCTCATAAAATGTTACATTCATTTCCTGTTTGGCTTTTTCCTTACTTTGGGCCATTAATTCTTCCCAGCGCTTACTGTGACCATCGGACGTTTCATCCGCAGCTTTCTGGATCAACTGCTTTTCCTCGTTCGTGAAACTGTTCCACGTCTGTTCACTCATCGTCAAAAAGTCGGGGATCCGTGTATGCTCGTCATAAGAGAAAGCTTTGGCGACTTCGCCGTGGTTCGCATCAGTCAGTGCAATGTGACTGCTTTCCGCACCGTCAATGACACCCTGCTGCATGGCGGAGTATACGTTTGAAGCCGCCATCGGAGTAGGGGACGCCCCAAGCAGTTCCATCGTCCGAATCGACGTAGCGTTATTCATAACCCTGATTTTCAGACCTTCCAGATCAGTTGGTTTCTCAATCGGAGTATCTATTGTATAAAAGCTGCGCTTTCCTGCTCTATAATGAGTAATGCCACGCAAACCTTTCGATTCCAGATCAGCATACATCTGCTCTACTGTATCCGAATGCATGACACTCTGAAAATGCTCAGTGTTTTCAAATATATACGGAAGGCTGAATACGGAAAACTGCTCTGAAAAACTTTCCAGCTTACCGGCATTCACTTTCGCCATGTCAAGAACTCCCGTCTTTAAAAGTTCCAGCATTTCTGTTTCTCCTCCGAGAGTCCCCTGGCCGTAGATATTAATCTGAATCTTGCCGTCGGAACGATTTTCAACCTTTTTTTCAAAGTTCTCCAGACTTTCGTATACCGGACTGGCCGATCCGTGAATATGGGCGAGTGTAAGACTGCGTTCCTGAATGCCTGTGTTATCGCTTCCATTTTCACCCGCACCGGATGTCTCTGTACTGGAAGAAGCGCAGGCAGCACCTATCAGCATCAGCATGACGAAAATGCTTGAAAGAAATAGTTTTTTCACATTGATTCCTCCATAAATAGTTTTTACCAAGAAAAATCTGAAACCCCTTACAAAGACCTTTGCATTTGTTTGTTTTTAATTATATCTGTTTATGTTGGTCTATTCTTATTACTATAAGAACTGTTTTATCATTTTCAGAAGTATTTCTGTATTTAAGTGGAATCGACATTTCTATCGCACCTATTTCAAAAAGAAGAAAAAACAATGGAAGACGAAAAAAACTCCTTTTCATCTATTATAGAGAAAAGGAGCTTCTTTTTCTTGTTACATGCCTAAACGTGTTCTACATACCGTTCTTTCATCTGCTTCAATGTCTCGTCACCGGGCTGATTCCAAATGGCGTCGTTTATGATTTCAACCTCAATCGGGCCGTGGTAGCCGGCTGCTTCAACAGCTTGGCGCATCCGTCTTAATTCAATCACGCCATCTCCCATCATACCTCTTGCCTTAAAGATATCAGGAAGCGGGACGACCCAGTCGGATACGTGAAAGCCGAGAATGCTGCCTCGTGCGCGTTCTATTTCACGGTACAGATCAGGATCCCACCAGACGTGGAAAACATCCACAACCACACCAACATAATCGGACTGCAGTCTTTCACTGATGGTATTGGCCTGGCCGAGGGTGGAAATGACGGAACGATCCGCGGCATACATTGGATGAAGCGGTTCTATACCGAGCTTGATGCCATGCTCCCGGGCAAACGGAATTAATTCTTCGATTCCTTCTTCCACCCACTTCCGGGCGCTGTCGATATCTTTGTCCGGAGCCGGGCCGCAGACGAGTACAAGTACATCAGTACCTAGCTCTGCGGCCTCTTCAATGGCGCGTTTATTATCTTCAATCCGCTCTCGTCTCTCTTCCGGTGTCGGAGCCGGGAACATACCGCCCCGGCAGATGCTTGATACGTTCAAACCGGCATCCTGAATAAGTTTCCGGCTCTTGGAAAGACCAATTTCATGAATCTTGTGGCGCCAGACGGAAATCCAGGGCACATCATGACGAAGGCATCCTTCCACTGCTTCTTCGAGCGACCAGTGCTCGGTTGTAATCTGATTCAGGCTGATCCGGTCCAAAGATGGTGTACCACTCATGACGTCTGCACCCCCTGTTTCACTCCCGCCTGCTCGAATACCGGACGCATCCGCGCAACGGCCATCTCAGGATCTTCAAGAAGTCCGGCTTCATCTGCCATCACAAAGAGGTCGCTGAGATGGATTATGGAGCGTGAACCTTCCGCGCCGCCGATCATGCGGAAGTGGGACTGATGCCCGTTCAGGTACGCCATGAAGACGACGCCGGTTTTGTAGGCAAACGTCGGATGCTGGAAAATATGCCGGGCAAGCGGCACCGTTTTATCCAGAATGTCGTGGTAGCGTTCTATATTGCCTTCATCGAGCGCCTGCAGGCCGGCTGCGGCAGCTGGCGCGATAGCATCGAAAATACCGAGAAGCGCATCGCTGTAGCCGTTTTCGTCGCCTTTGATCAATTCGGGATAGTTAAAGTCATCACCGGTATATACTTTCACACCTTCCGGCAGTCTGTTTCTGATATCAATCTCGCGGTCTTTATCCAGCAGGGATATTTTCACACCGTCGATTTTGGCCGCATTGTCCTGAATGACTTTCAGGCATACCTCGGTTGCTTTGTCGAGGTCTTCATATCCCCAGTACCCCTTCAGGTTCGGGTCGAACATGTCGCCGAGCCAGTGCAGAATCACAGGCTGGGAGACACTGCCGAGAACTTTGCCGTAGACCCTTTCATAATCTTCAGGGCTTTTGGCGCAGGCAGCAAGCGCGCGGCTCGACATCATAATGATCTGACCACCTTCGCCTTCTACGAATTCACACTGCTCCATGTACGCCTGTTCCACCTGTTCAAGAGTCAGGTCCGGAGACGGGGTGAGCTGGTCCGTTCCGGTGCCGCAGGCGATCCGTCCGCCTACAGAACGGGCTTCCGGAATAGAACGGCGGATCAGTTCTTTCGCGCTTTCCCAGCTCAGCCCCATGCCGCGCTGCGACGTGTCCATCGCTTCTGCTACACCAAAGCCGAGAGACCACAGATAATGACGATATTCCATCGTCGCCTGCCAGTCAATCTGTGCGTTATTCAGCGGATCGGCATCCGCCATCGGATCGCAGACCACGTGGGCAGCTGAGAACGCCGTCCGTTTTTCAAACGACTTCCCTTTTTCCACTTTAAAAGCCGGTTTCTCCGAAGGGGTATACGTGTATAATTCTCCACCCGCTTTTGGCAGTATCAATGATTGAACCATATGATTTTCAACCTCCTACAGTTTGATTTCCGGTACGTCCACCCATTTGCGTTCTTCCCAGGCCTGCAGGCCGAGGTCAGACAGCTGGGTGCCTTTCGCGCCTTCAAGAAGATCCCACGGGAACGGCTCGCCGGTGTGTACGTGCTTCAGAAACATTTCCCACTGTACTTTAAAACCGTTGTCAAAAACCTGATTGTCAGGTACTTCCTGCCACTGGTCTTCAAAATCAAAAGGATTTTCGATATCCGGATTCCATACCGGTTTCGGTGTATTGACCCGGTGCTGCGTTTTGCATTCACGCAGTCCCGCCACGGCACTTCCTTCGGTGCCGTCAACCTGGATGGTCAGGAGGTCATCGCGGTTGACACGTACCGCCCAGGACGAGTTCGCCTGGACGATAACCCCGTTGTCGAGTTCAAACGTCCCGTACGCTGCATCGTCGGCTGTAGCTTTATACCGCTTGCCGTTCTCATCCACCCGCTCAGAAATGTGGGTCGCACCGATGCAGGAGAGCGACTGGACGTTACCGAACAGGTTATCGATTACATATCTCCAGTGGGCGAACATGTCGACGATAATGCCGCCGCCTTCTTCTTTTTTGTAGTTCCAGGACGGACGCTGTCCTTCCTGCCAATCTCCTTCAAATACCCAGTAGCCGAATTCCATGCGTACGGAGAGCATTTCTCCGAAGAAACCGGCATCAATGAGACGCTTGAGTTTCATGAGACCCGGCAGAAACAGTTTGTCCTGCACGACACCGTTTTTCACGCCGGCTTCTTTGGCGAGCCGCGCCAGTTCAATGGATTCTTCCACAGAAGTGGCTGTCGGTTTTTCGCAGTAAATGTGTTTACCGGCTGCGATGGCCTGCTTGATGCCTTCTGCGCGGCGGACCGTTGTCTGGGAATCAAAATAGATCTGGTTGTAGGAATCTTCAAGTGCCGCATCAAGATCCGTTGTCCAGCGGTCAATATTGTGGTCTTCGGCAAGCACCTGCAGTTTTTTCTCATTGCGTCCGACAAGAACCGGGTCCGGCATGAGATATTCTCCATCTCCAAGTGCTACGCCGCCTTGTTCCCGTATTGCCTTGATGGAACGGATCAAATGCTGATTCGTGCCCATCCGGCCTGTTACACCATTCATGATAATGCCGATTTTCTGTACAGCCATCGAGAATCCCCTCTTTTCTATTCAATGTACCTATATCTTATAAAAACGCATACATTATGTCTTATTAGTTAGGGAACCGCCGTCTCAAAATCGGAACAAAAAAAGAAGACACGAAGAAGCGCTCAGTCTTCTCCGTGTCCTGGTTCGTGGTGAGAGGTACGGTATTGGTTTGGGGGGATACCGACATATTTTTTAAACACTCTGTAAAATGTCGACACGGATTCAAAGCCGACTTCAAAACAGATGGAAGCAATGTCATTGTCGGTTTCAAGCAGCATGTCCTTGACGAGTTCGAGCCTGACTTCCGTCAGATACTGCATCGGTGTTCTGCCGTAGTATTCCTTGAATATGCTGTGCACGTACCGCGTACTCATTCCCATTTTTTTCGAAAGATCTTCCGACGCGGTGATTTCGTAATAATGGGTATTGATGTAATTCCGGAGCCATTCAACCCGCAGCTTGTTCGTATCGGCGATCTGATTCGACTGGTACGAGCGTTTCATGACAAACAGAAGCTCTGCCAGAAAAGTCTTCATTGCCAGCATACGCAGGTTATCCCCGTGAGACTGCTCATACAGCATTTTGCGGAGCAGCTGCCGGAGTTCACTGCTGTCAAACAGGCTCATCTTAAGTACATCAGACGTTTCGAATACAAGCGGCAGCAGTTCGGTGCGTACTTCTTCACTTAAAAACGATTCGTTAAATTCCAGCACGAGAACAGTCATTTTTGATGAGGAAAGAATCGAATGATTCGTGTACGGCGCGATGAGCACCACGTTGTCCGATTCCAGCGTATGATCTTTATGATTCAGCGTGCACCGCCCGGTTCCATCCAGTACATAGAGTATCTGATGCGTTGTATGGTGGTGGGTCTGCACCAGATCTTTTTCCTTATGTTTGCTTTCATAAAGTTTAACTTCACGTACCTGTTGTTCTCCTGACTTTTTTGTCATGCCAAGGTTCCCTCCCCCCATCCGGAGCGTCGTTTACTTATAGTATACTACAGCTGTAAATGGTTTGAATACAAAACCAAAAAGCCGCTGCCTCCGGTCAGAACCAGGTGGCAGCGGCAGGGGGAATATTACATTGCAGATACTTTCTCAAGCAGCGGATGATGCACGTCCTGTTCTGTGTAATAGGCAAGCGTCTGTTTTTTTCCGTTTTTTTGTATGTTCTGCTGCAGTTCCACAGATTCCGGGTCTTCCTTCACGTCAAACTCCAGGCACGCGGCGATGACACCGGCAAGCGCATCCGGCGTAATATCGCGCTCCATCAGCTCGAGCGCCGGACGGACGAGTCTGTCGCTTGGGCCGAGCTTTCGGACCGGACCCCTCCCGACGCGTTCAACAGAGTCTGAAATATGTGGATTACGGAAACGGGCTGTGATTTTGGAACGATACCTCTCCATCTCTTCGGCGGAAAATCCATGCTTTAGTTCGAGCAGGGTGCTTGTCTCCTGCAGCACGTTGTCCAGTTTTTCTGCGACCGCTGGATTTTCTGCTGCTTCCTTGATGGTACTGATGCCTGCGGCGAATCCATGGTAGGCAAGCGCGGCGTGACCGGTGTTAACGGTGAACAGCTTCCGCTCCATATACGGAGTAAGGTCGTCCACGAAGGTAACAGAAGGAATATCCGGGGGACCGCCTTTTAATGCAGGGGTTTCGACCACCCACTCAAAAAACGGCTCCACCGTAACGTCCAGTTCATTTTCAGCCGGCTGCTGCGGCACAATGCGGTCGACTGCGGCGTTTGCGAATCCGGTGAAGGAAGCTATCTGCTCCTGCTCTTCGGCCGTAACGTTCTCGAAAATATAGTATTTCAACTGGTCTGTAGCGCCTGCCATGTTTTCGCAGGCGATAACATTAACCGGAGCGGCTCCGGCATCCAGCCGTTTCCGGAGGCCGGCGGCCATTGCCGGAGCTATGCCTTTCAGCACATTCGGTCCAACGGCGGTTGTGATGAGATCCGCCTCGGCGATACGCGTAAGCAGTTCTTCCTCTTCCTCTGCGCTGTGCACCGCGTCGACCTCATCCACCTGCACGACCTGCTGCTCTTCTCCGGCCAGTTCCACCTTGTACTGCTGCTCTGCTTTCAGTTTCTGAATCAACTCGTCGTTAATATCGGCAAAACAAAGATCCCATCCTGCTTCATACAGCAGCTGTCCGATGAATCCCCGGCCGATATTACCGGCTCCAATCTGCAGAGCTTTCATTTAATTCACCTCATTCAGCTGTGCCAGGAGAGATGCTTTATCCGGTGCCTGCAACATCTTTGTGATGTTTTCCTCTTCGGAGCAGATAAGCGCAATTTTCTGCAGAATTTCGAGGTGCTCGTTTTCTTTTCCGGCTATGCCGATCAGCACTTTCACCGTGCTCCCGCCGAAGTCCACCCCTTCGGGAACCTGCACGACAGATAGACCGGATTCTTTAATAAGAGACTTCGCTTCCTCGGTACCGTGCGGAATAGCCACGTAGTTCCCCATGTAGGTCGATGTCATTTCTTCGCGCTCCAGCATGGCATCAATATAAGCTTCTTCCACATAGCCCTGCTCCACCAGAATACGCCCTGTTTCGCGGATGGCTTCTTCTTTCCCTTTTAAGGATGCGTTTATTTCAATGTTTTCTTCCTGCAGAATTGGTTTTGCCATGATACTCCACTCCTATCATATTATAGTTTTTCTTTTAACCACGTACGGAACGCCTGTCCCATGTGGCTTTTTATTTTGTCTTCATCGGCGGAAGCGAATAAATCAAGCGTCTTCTTCCCTGCCACGAGCTGTTCACTTACCGCACTCAACACCTCGTATGTTTCCGGTTTGTCTCCAGCCGGGGCAAGCAGAATCAACAGATGCTCCACGTCTGTTTTTGTTCCGTCCATCGCCTTCAGGGAGACCGGCCGGATGAGCGGCTGGATATGAAAACACGGGGCATGTACCGCTTCGGTTCTGGCATGAAAAAGAGCGAGGTTCGTTTGGGGAACCGCCGTCCCGCCTTTTTGGTATCTATTCCAGAGTGCATCAGCGGCCGTTTCGCTGTCCTGCAGCGTTCCTTCCTGTTGTACACCCGCTTCGGCCTTTGTCAGTATCTGATAGATATCACCGCCTTCGACCGGCGGCAGCACCTTGAATGTTTCCATCACTTGTACAATCAGCTCGGTATACACCTGTATCCGGCGCAGTTCCTCTGACACGTCACCGGATTGTCCGGTCAGATCTTCAGGTTCGGTTCCATGCTGACTGTCTGTCCGGGTGCTGCTTGATTCGAAGGGCGGAAGCTTTCTGATGAACAGCTTCACTTTTTCAATATCTTTTTTTGTCAGAAACGGATTGACGACAATATACGGAAACACATCGTCATGCAGCTCCATCGTGGAAATCACGATATCATAACCGGCTCCCTGGTGTTCTTCAAGATCCATCATAGAGATATTTTTCAGACTTTCGATTTCCGGTATTTCTTTCCGCAGCCTTGTCATCAGCATTTTGGAGGATCCGATACCGCTGGAGCAGACGACGAGCGCATTCACTCTGCCGTCGTTCTGCAGTTTCTCAAGCGCTGAACCAAAATGCAGCGTGAGATACCCCACTTCGGATTCCGGCAGTGTCCGGTCCAGCGATTCCTCCACTGCTTCTGTCACAAGAAGAAACAAGTCTTTATAATCCGATTTGATCTGGTTAAGCAGCGGATTGTAAATACGCATGTTTTCGCTGATCCGGTACAGCGCGGGATCAAGATGGGCCACGAGCCCCTGGTACAAGGAATCATCTTCTTTCAGCGGCTGTCCGGTTGCGCTTTGCATATAATCCATCAACGCTTTGGCATAGACCGCTGCCGACAGATGATCAAGATCCGGAAGGTAATCCTGGTCCTCCCTGATTTTCGCCCCGCGCAGGTGCATCGTAATATAGCCGATTTCCGCTTTTGGGATGGAGAGCCGAAATACTTTTTCGAGCTTTTCAATGAGCAGTACGGCGGTATCATATTCTTTCGTATCCTCGAGCGTTTTGAGATAGGAATCATTGATTTCTATCTTTTCGCCCTGCGAAATTCTCTCGATCGCCAGCGTCAGATGAACGACCAGCCCGACATAGGCACTGTCGGCAAAATGGTATGGAAGCTCATCTTTCATATCTGCCAGTATTTTCTCCACGGTCAGCCATTTATCCTGCTCGACCAGCCCGAGAAGTCTCTGTGATATCTCTCCGGACTCCGGGGATCCGTTTTTACTCTTAATATTTTCCCTCATGAGACGAAATAAATCATTCTCACCGAAATTTTCTGCGAGCAGGCTGCTCATTGCGGCCCGCTTTGCTGATTCCGATCCGCTTACTGTAACGCCGTAGCCCCGTCTTCTCGTTAACGATAAATCGGTTGTTTCAAACCATGTCTCCAACTGATCCAAATCATAACTAATGGTTGCACTTGTTACTTTGAGCTCACGGGCGAGAGTTTGAAGTTTCAGCGGCTCCACACTCTCGAGCAGGCGGCAGAGAATCAGCGTGCGCCTTTCTTCTGCGGTGTACTCGACGACCGAAGGCTGGAGCAGCGACAGCTCCAGCTCTTGTTTATCTTCGCGGGTTCCTTCGATTTTCACGCCTTTACCGGCGGATTTTATCAAGTTCAGGTT
Source organism: Salibacterium qingdaonense (assembly GCF_900114715.1). Classification (GTDB taxonomy): domain Bacteria; phylum Bacillota; class Bacilli; order Bacillales; family Marinococcaceae; genus Salibacterium; species Salibacterium qingdaonense. Next base: position 137,231 of record NZ_FOTY01000001.1, on the reverse strand, counting down.
ATAACGACGGAGGGTTTTACCCAGTCCCTTCAGATCCCGGTGGACGGTTCTGGAACTGACCTCCAGCTCTGCTGCGGCGTCTGCCACCGGAATCTCTTTGTCCTGATGCAGCAGGTACCGGATCAGTTCCCGTTCCCGGGCAGTCATATAATCGACAGCCAAGGGCATACCCCCTTTTTAACCATCCTATCATTGTTCCTGATCTGACTTCCAGCGCTCGACCAGCTCATCGTATTTCGGACTTCCGAGGAAATTATCCACCGAAACATGTTCGGCATCAGGACGTTTGCCTCTGGCCCGGTCGGTCAGGTCTTTGTGGGTAATGATAACATCCGCATCATCTGGAATCTGATTGATTGCAGAGTTGGTCACTTCCATATCAAGACCTGCTTTTTTCACTTTGTCTTTCATGACGGAAGCTCCCATCGCACTTGATCCCATGCCGGCATCACAGGCAAAGATCACTTTGTTGATATCTTTTCCGGAAAGCTCTTCTGATTCGCTGCTTTCCTGATTTTCGGCTCCTTCTTCTTTCAAGCCGGACGTAACGTTGCTTTCTTTCCCTTTCATTTCTTCCATTTTCGACGCAGCGGATCCAAGATCTTCTTCGTCAGAACGGCCCGCCTTCAAAATGATAGCGGAAATGATAAAGGAAACCGCAGCAGCAACGAGAACACCAAGTACCATGAACACATACTTATTCGGCGGTGTCATAGCAAAGTAGGCAAGAATACTTCCCGGCGACGCTGCGGCACGAAGTCCGACGTCAAACAGAACAAACGTGAAAACACCACTCATGCCGCCTGCGATGACCGCAAGAAGCAGCTGCGGCTTCATGAGGATATACGGGAAGTAAATTTCGTGGATACCTCCCACAAACTGAATCAATGCTGCACCCGGTGCTGAACTTCTCGAAGCTCCCCGGCCGAACACCGTGTAAGCAAGCAGGACACCAAGACCTGGTCCCGGGTTACTTTCCAGCATAAACAGGACCGACGTACCCGTTTCGTTTGATTCCTGCAGTCCAAGCGGTGTGAGTATACCGTGGTTAATGGCATTATTTAAGAACAGTACTTTCGCCGGTTCAATCAGAATACTGGCAAGCGGGAGCAGTCCGGCGTTCATAATGGCTTCCACGCCTGCAGCAAGAGCACTGCTGAAGGCTCCCATAACAGGACCTACAGCATAAAGGCCAAGAACAGCGAGCGCACCGCCGAAGATACCGGCGGAGAAGTTGTTGACGAGCATTTCAAAACCCTGGCGGATTTTTCCGTCAATGGCATCGTCAAATGTCTTCATGATCCACCCGGCCAGCGGTCCCATAATCATGGCACCGAGAAACATCGGGTCTTCCGCTCCTACAATGACACCCATCACTGCGATCGCACCAACGACACCGCCCCGGGTATCGTGTATCATCTTACCGCCGGTGTAGGCAATCAACAACGGCAGCAGATAATTAATCATCGGATCGACGAGCGAAGCCAGGTTTTCATTTGGGAAGAAGCCGTCTGATATAAACAGCGCGGTGATAATCCCCCAGGCAATAAAAGCACCGATGTTCGGCATAATCATGCTGCTCAAAAAACTTCCGAACTTCTGCACCTTCGCCCGGATCGCTCCCCCGGACTTCTGGTTTTCTTCTGCACTCACATAAACCCCTCCTTATAATAAATCATGACAATATCTAAGATGAATAGCGTATAGTCTCATCATATAGGCTTAATGGCAGTGATATCAATAAAATGAAAGATGGAATAAGGCAACATGTATGTTGACATCATTTAAAAAGCGGAGGCGCTTCACGGCACCTCCGCTTTTGTGATTATATCCCGGATAGGATATCGATGACGGCCTCTTTCGTTCCGGCCTGCTTGAGTTCGCTGCGAAATGTTTCGTCCATCATTTTTTTCGACAGCTGCTGCAGTATTTTCAGGTGTTCATCCCCGGCGCTTTCTTCAGGAACGGCAATTAAAAAGACAACTTCGGCCGGCTGACCGTCCATGCTTGCCCATTCAATGCCGGCAGGAGACTTCCCAACCGCTATAGCAGCCTCCTTGACGCCACTTGATTTGGCATGGGGGATGGCAAATCCGAATCCAATACCGGTGCTTCCTTCATTCTCCCGTGCGTGCACGTCACGCAGAAACTGTTGTTTATCACTCAGCACCTTTTCCGGCAGTAATCCCGCCATTTCCTCAAGCGCTCCTTCTTTACCCGTGTTCTCAAGCGATGTATCTACGGATTCTTTGTGTAATAGTGCTTCGATGTCCATCTCAGGATCCCTCCACAGTTGGTTTTTTCAGGATATTCGCAAGAACAGCTGTTACAATCGTACCGACGATAATGGCAAGGAAGAACATGAGAACATTGTCTATTGCACCAAACACCGCGACAATCGGTCCGCCGTGCGGCACGTGGTCGGCAACGCCTCCCATCATGGCAATGGCACCGGCGGTCATTCCTCCAGCCATAATACTCGGGATGACACGGAATGGATCGGCTGCAGCAAGCGGGATGGCCCCTTCTGTTATACCGACAAGTCCCATCGCTACAGCGGCCTTGCCGGCTTCCTGTTCATCATTTTTGAATTTCCTTTTAAACATAAGAGAAGCCAGACCCATGCCGAGAGGAGGCGTACAGATTGCTGCAGCAATAGCTCCCATCACTTCAGGCTGCCCCTGGGTGATAAGGGCGGCACCAAACAGGAAAGCCACTTTATTGAAAGGTCCTCCCATATCAAAACTGATCATAGCACCCAGTATGATACCAAGTAATATCCGGCTTCCGCCTTCCATTCCTTCCAGCCCGTTTGTCAGTGCTTCCATCAAACCGGCAATCGGTGCTCCCAGAACATAAATGAAAATCAGACCAACGGCAAGCGATGCCAAAATGGGAATAATGAGAATCGGCATGATCGGCTGAATGATTTCCGGTACTTTCACTTCCTTAATCCATTTCGCAATATACCCCGCAAGAAACCCGGCAAGTATACCTCCGATAAAGCCGGCACCTGCTTCACTTCCGTAAAAACTTCCGTCGTTTGCGATAAAGCCGCCGATCATACCAGGTGCAAGACCCGGACGGTCTGCAATACTCATCGCAATAAATCCTGCCAGAATCGGTACCATCAGGCTGAATGCTGTACTTCCCATTTGATTAATGGAACTCCAGAAAGAGTCCTCCGGAATCGCAAGGCCGTCTGCGGACGGTTCTCCGCCCAGGCTGAGAGAAATGGCAATTAACAAGCCGCCTACTACAACAAAAGGAATCATGTAGGAGACCCCGTTCATCAAATGCCGGTATACCGGATTCTGCTTTTTCTTCTTTTTTGACTTCTCTTCATCTATTTTTTCTTTTGCTTTTTCTTTGCCTGACTGCTGACCGTATACTTCCACATCTCCGGTTTCAAATCTGGCGAGCAGTTCTCCTGCATTGTTAATAGCTTCCGAAGAATCCGTTTCAAGCACCGGTTTCCCTTGAAAACGTGATTTTTCAACCGATTTATCCGCTGCTATCACGACACCGTCCGCCTGTTCAATATCTTCTTCTGTCAGCTCATTTTCAACCCCTATAGATCCTTGCGTTTCCACTTTGATGTCCATGCCTTTTTCCTGCGCAGCTTTGTTCAGGCCTTCTGCTGCCATATACGTATGGGCAATACCGTTGGGGCATGATGTAATACCGACTAGTTTCATCACGAACTCTCCTCTCTCTGTCTCAGCGTTGCAGTGAATTCCTCATACGTTGCCGCTTTTTTTAAAGCGGCGGTTAGATCTTCATTCCCGGATAGGTGAAAAAGTTCTTTAAAAAGAGCTTCCGCCTCACCCGGGGAATGGTAATCAACAGAAATAAAAAATAAGATCGAAACAGCCTGACCTCCCCAGTTAACAGGCTTTTTTAACAGCGCTGCAGCTATGACCGAATGAATAATATCTTCCTTGTGTCCGTGCGGGATGGCTATCTGGGAGGAGATAGCAGTACTTCCAAGTGTTTCGCGTTCCAGTGCATGCTCTTTCAGGGAGGAACGTGCATACCCCTGTTCAACCAAGGCATCTGCGAGTTGTTCAATCGCATCGTTTCTGGAAACAGCCTCCATACCGGAGAAAAACAGCGAAGCACTGCCGTATTTAATCAGAGCGGGCATTGTCTCTTCTTTTGTATTCATCCAACGGATCAGTGCTTTCTGATCTTCTCTGGAAAAGACCGGAGAGACCTGAAACACGTGCTCATCGTCAATCGCTACTGTGGAAAGTATCAAGTCCGGATGCATCCACTCCTTTTTTCTTTTCCACTCATGGACCGCAGAGACCTCCGTCTCCCGCGTTCCGGGGAATAGATTATTGAATTTTTCTTTTATCAGATAGGCGGTTCCCATGCCGCTTTCACAGACGATGAGTACTTTCCGGATTGGTTCATTCATCTGCCGGTGTCTCTCTATAGCCGATTGAAGATGAATCGCAAGAAATCCTGCTTCATCTTCCGGAACATCTTTCAAAAGTGGATCCTCCACGTTCTGCAGCCAATAATTCACCCAATCAAATGACGATTCATACTCTTCTTTTATTTCCTGAAGAATTGGATTTTCCACACGCAGGCCATACCGAAGACGGTGCAGTGTCGTTTGAAAATGAAGAATCAGTGCACTTTTAAAATCATCGTCACGAGCCATATCCTCTGAAAAGTCAGCAGCAACCGCTTCTATAAATGTCTCCATCATTGCTGTTGCTTTATTGTCAAAAAGATTCCAGCAGCCCTTATCATTTGTTTCCGGAGTACTCATTCTCTCGCGCTTGCTGCCAAGCAGATGCAGGGCAAAATAATCTGCCTCCTGTGAGGGAATCCGAATCTGCAGAAGGTCGGCAAGGCGGTAGACAAAGTGACAGGCCGTTTGATACTCAGGATGACGGTACAACGAATCGTCCGCTTTTCGTTCATCTTCTTCAATAACATTCCCCAGTCTCAGGCGTTGTATAAATATTAGCGTATGATACAGTAGATTATTACGAGCCCGGTCTGTCAGAGGGAATTGAAGGTGCTGTTCCATTTGTTTAAATTCCTGAAAAACCAACTGAAAATCGTAATCCGAGTTATGACTTTTCTTCTCTTCTATAGAGACGTCTTTCATCATCTGCCTTAGTTGCCACTCCTCCCCCAGGAGACGGAAGCCCTTTTGTTTCCTGCGTTCCAGCTCCAGACCATAACGCTTAAGCCATGTTTCCAATTCACCCAATAGCTGAACTGCTTTGGAGCGGCTTACAAAATAACGATCCATCACATCCTGCATATGAATGTAAGACGCCTTGGAAGCGAATTCGAAAAGAAGGTCTCTTAACGTTTTATCAAGCGTATCCGGATGCGGACGCAATGCCATTTTTATAATCTGAGCTGTTTTGATGGATGTCTGCAGTTGAATCCCTTCACTTGGTTTTCTGGTGATTTCTGCATCAAGTTCCAAATCATCGATAAACTCCGCGATCCGGTCCACATCATTACGGACCGTGCGGGATGTAACCTGAAAACCCCTCCCGAGTTCCTGGGATGCATGAAACCCTTCATAATGAAGCAGATAAAGCAATAACCGGACCTGCCGTGCATTCAGCTGTTCCACCTTTTCACCTCCCTCCTTTTTTGAAATCCCTTACACTTTTATTGTATAGCAAATACCGGCACAGAACGTTTTCATCTTGTTCCACAATTTGCGGAAAACGCTTGAAAGCGCCGATGTGTGTGGTGGTTCATCAAAGAAACAGAACCATATGTTCTTCATCCCAGTAGCTTCCCTGCCATTTAAGAGCCCTGGATTCGGTACCAAACGTCTGAAATCCAACCGACTCGTAAAAAGATTTCGCCTGCTTATTCGAAGAAACAACCGCCAGTTGAAGCTGTTCCACGTCCCAAAGGCGTGCCTGCTCCAGGAGAGCGTTCATCAGTTTGGAACCCGCTCCTCTCCCGCGAAAAGACGTGGTAATGTACATCCCCTCCAGATCTGCTTTATGCTCCATTTTCTGCAGTGTGTTTTTTAAAAGCATAGCTGTGCCGACCAAAGTGTCGTCTTCAAACACGCCAATCGTCACCGCGTGTCTCCACAACAAGCGTTCCTGCACAATTCCCATAAAATCGCCATCTACTGCTTCTTCTTCGTGTGTTACCGCAAAAGCCTCCGGAGAAGCAAGCAGTGCTTCTTCACGGAGCGCAGCGCAAGCGTCGGCATCTTCCACGCTCAATCTTCTCGTTTGTATCATATCCATCGTTCCTTTCGGTTATTTTTCTCCATCCTTTTTCCTAAAAACAGAAGGACAACTATGTTCTTTATCGCGTAAGTGCTATGATAGAGGTTGGAATGATATCAAAGGCAGGCGGTTACATATGAAACGTTCTTTTTTGATACCTTCATTTGCCTTACTGACCGGCGTCCTGCTGACTGTCTCCCTTCTTTTATCTTTTGCTTTTGATAACGATAGGTTTTATTCCGGCATGGGCGAGGAAGCAGCGATTGCGCCGCAGGATGAGGGCATTGTTTTCACTTATTATGTCCAGGGTACCACCAAATTGTATCGAACTTCCATCGATGGTGGAGAAGCTGAACGCGTAACAAGGAAAGCCGGCATCAAAGAAACGGCTCCGGCTTTTTCACCAGACGGCTCTGAACTCCTGTTTCTTGGGACATCGACAACGGATATCCAATCGTTGTATACGGTAAAAAACAGGGAAACCGAAATCTTGCACCCATCAGGAGAAGAGATGCACTTCGAAGACGCTGTATATTCTCCAGACGGACAGTCGGTATATGCCATTGGTATGCCCGCAGATGAATGGATGGCCACCAGCGCAGAATCGTCCACCGGATTCGATATTTATGAAATAGACAGAGAATCCGGCGATGTATCCCAGATCACAGAACAGGATTACTACTTAATGAACAATTTATCCGTTTCCCCTTCCGGTGATTATCTCATGTTCACAGTAAGCAGCGGAACCGAAGAAAGCGTCGAAACCACGCCGCTTACGGAAGGGACAGACATTCCTGTCCCTTACCGGCAGCTGCCAAGTGGAATGTACGGCGCTTCCCTTTCACCAAACGGAGAACATGTTGCTTACACCGCCGTGACAGATACAAGCAGCAATGGGAACTTCCAATATGACCTTTTTCTGCTCGATCAAAACGATGGACAGACGCAGCGATTAACGTCGGCTGCGACCAACGTGGAGTCACCGGTGTTTTATCATGAATCGAACAGCATCCTCTACATGGAGGACATGAACTGGCCAAAGGCAGCCACAGACTACCACCTCCGGTCCATGGATGTAGCAAGCGGCAATGCCACAACTCTCGAACCGGAAGTAACAGGAATACAAAAGCATGTTCTCCTGGGAGCGACTGCCGGCTTTTTCATGAACAATACGGTCACTGCCGCGTTGTATCTGATGTTCGGGATTTCGCTCATCTTTCTGCTGCGCCGCAGAAGAAAAGCCGTCTACATTCCTGTTGTCATCAGCGCTGCGGGAAGTGCTGCGGGTTATATAGTGAACTTCCAGGATCCATGGACGTATCAGTTCGTCAACCTGGCAGTCGGCCCTGCTGCCACAGCACTGATCATCTTTGCCGCCGTGTTCTGGGTTACCGGCGCCTTATCACGGAAGATACCGTAATAGAGAAATACCGGGACAAAAGAGTTTATTAGAAAAGACGGAGTTGGGGAGCAGAATCCCGCTTCCGTCTTTTTTATGGGATCTCGCTGCTGATTATCTCTTTTGACGTATTGGCGGGTCCCTATTATCCCTTTCCCTTCGAGCAGCCGGGACTGAAGCTGATGACCAAAAATGCAATATGCTGCATATTCTTATCGACAAAAATATCCGAACGATGACATATGCCAAGAACCGCATTCTGTGTCATGGTTCGGATTATGAGCTGACCTCTATTCGGTTGTTCCGGATCGTTTATCCTTCCTGCCCTTCCGTCTGCTGGAGCTGCAGCGCAGCTTCCACTTGTGTAAGATGATCCAGCATTGCCGTTCTAGCAGCAGCAGCGTCCCGGTTTTTGATTGCTTTTAAAATTCTCTCATGTTCATCATAAAGCCGCTGCAGGCTTTTCTTTTCCGAGAACAGCCAGATGCGGCGGCTTTCAAACATCGTCCTGCGGAGCGTGTCCGAAAGCTCGTGCATCATGTCTAGCATCAATTGGTTATGAGACGCTTCGGCCACTGCCATATGAAAAGCAACATCCGCCGCTTCACCAACATTGTTTTCCTCCGAGGCAGTATCCATCTCCGCAAGCGCCTGCTTCATCTGTTCCAGCTGCTCCGTCGTATGTTTTTCAGCGGCCAGTTCGGCGGCGCCCACTTCCATGATTTTACGCACTTCAAATAGTTCCAGCATTTCTTTGTTGGAAATAATACGCTCCGGTTTCATCGGATCAAGTACGCCGGAGAAATCATACTGGTTCACAAACGTGCCTTCGCCCTGCTTGATCGTTACAATGCCGACCGCACGGAGCGCACTCAGTGCCTCGCGCACCGCCGAACGGCTGACCTGAAATTGTTCCGACAGCGTGACGACAGATTCCAGTTTATCTCCCGGCTGCAGATCGCCGTTTTTAATCATGTCCTCAATCTGCTCGCGGACAATTTCTGCGATTTTTTTCGTTTCAATCTGTTTATACATCATCCAGCGTGTACTCCTTCATGGCATGCTGGGCTTATTATAACATGGAACAGCACAGCCGGCGTTACCGTCGCACGGACCACACTGATTTGGGAGAATCGGGCATAAAAAAAGAGCTTTCCTTTATGGGAAAACTCCTCTATCTATTTATTGAACGTTTGTATGTGGAAAGCGTCTTTCTGCTTCTTTTTGCAGTTCGCTTGCATCTACGATAATGCTGCCTACGGATTTAAGAAATTTTTTCATGATTCATCCCCACTTTCTTCGTTTATGCTGTTTTCATTATGTCTTACACCGGCTGAAATCTCAAAAGCAGGTGTTAGGCATGAAAACGAAAACATCAGAAATGAAAGCGTTCGTCATCCCTTCGTTTCTCTTTTTTTCTCATGATTTCTTTGAGTTTCTATGCCACAGGGTTTTGCATTGTTTTTCATAAAGAGCTCTCCTGACGGATGGAAACGTTTTATGGACATTTTTCACAGGATAATGGCCGTAAAAATAATATTACAGCCATTTTCACAGCCGGAAGCTCCCAAAATGTCCACTATATTTATTTTAGACCCATTTTCATATGTAAAATGGGTCTAACCTCAACGTTGCAGACATTTTATCCGTCAGCATATCCGTCATGTCACATCATCCGCTTGATTGGGGTGGCAAAAGAGGCAGATATCAAACAGTCAGTCCTCCATCAAAAAACCGTACAACAGCACATGCAGAGCATGGCACCATTGTACGGTTGATCAAAAACATGTCTTTATCTATCTTCGGCCAGCTCTTTTTCAAGCTCACTGTCTTTAATGTAGGCTTTCGGCTTCATGATCGCTTCTTTATCAAACTCATCCAGCAAAAGCCCCCGCTTGACGCGGATTGGTGTATCCGGATTGGCCAGTGCCTGACGGGCGATACTGATGAAATCAGCGACGTTGTTTTCAATAAGCGATGATGCTGTCTCCGGATCAGACAGGCTGCCGCATGCTATCACAGGCTTGCCGCTGTGTTTTTGGGCGGCTTCGGTCATCGTCATCGTATTTTCTCCGAATCCCGGAGCCGTTGCGTCCATATCTGAAATATGAATGTAGTCGACTTCGGAGGCACCAAGTGCGGTAAAGATGATTCGTGCATCTTCTTCACCGCCGGACCAGCGGAAATGCGGGTTTGTTGCTTTCAGCTGGGAGATGCGGATGCCAAGCATCATATTCGAACCGACTTCCGCCCGCACGTCATGAATCGTTTCAACCAGCATGCGGAGCCGGTTTTCGACGGATCCTCCGTATTCATCCTCCCGGACATTGATGGTTTCCGACAAGAACTGGTCCAGAAGGTAGCCATTGGCACCATGCAGTTCGATGCCGTCAAATCCTGCATCACGGGCAAGACGTGCCGACTGGAGGAATCCCTGTTTCACCTCATCAATACCTTCTTTGGAAAGAGGTTCCGCTGTCGGAAATTCCCCTTCGCCGCCGTACACCGATACTTTTCCGCCGGGCGGCTGGAAGGCCGAGGGAGCGACCGATGTGTCTTTGTAATAATTTCCCTGGGACTGGGCACCGGCGTGCATCAGTTGCGCGATTGCTTTCGCGCCGTGCTGCTGTATGTCAGAGACAATCGGCTTCCAGGCTTCCTTATGCTTTTCGGTTGCGAGACCGCCTTGGTACTCATAACCCTGGCTGTAAGCCGTATCAGGATAGACGCCTTCTGTGATAACCGCTGCGAACCCGCCGGCGGCGAACTGTTCATAATACCGCCGCACTCTCCCATTGGGCGTGCCGTCTTCATCCGAACTGACCCTTGTCATCGGCGCTGTGATATAACGGTTTTTCAGAATGTGATTACTGATATGCTCCTGCTCAAAAAGCGTGTTCTCATAATCTGCCACATCGATCACCTGTCTTTCTGTCGAATACACGCGCCGGTTTAGTCGTGCGTTACATGCGCTGTAATATTTCCGCGGATCCGCTCGTCTCTCATACGCCGCAGCGCATCCGGTACATCTTCAAGATTGATTTCTTCTTCCAGCATTGGTTGAAGGGCCGAAGAAGCTGCAAGCCCGCCTACCTCTTCTGCCATACGGCCAAGGTCGGCAATCTGTTCATAGTCCTCCGAGCGGTACACAAACCCAAGCGCGATTTCGTGGATGCTCGGAGCGAGTGTCTTCGGGGTATAGCGCTCCATATCCGGAAGGTCGGCGACACATATAAGATCAGCATTGAAAGCGAGGTAATCAAACGCTTCCTCTGCCGTTTTCCGGCCGACCATATCCATCACAATATCGACTCCGCGGCCATTGGTGTACTCGTGTACTTTTTCCACAATATTTTCGGTATGATAATCAATCGTTTCATGCGCACCCAAATTCTTCACGTACTCGTTGTTCTCCGGCGAACATGTGGTTATAATACGCATCCCCACGCGTGCAGCAAGCTGGATGGCAAATCCTCCTACCGCTCCGGAGCCGGCCTGAATCAGGATTGTTCCGCCTTGGTTCATCCGCACTTTCCGGTGAAGGGCCTGATAGGCGGTGAGCGCAGGAGTCGGCAGGGTGGCCGCTTCGGCGAAACTCCATCCGGATGGAAGAGAAGCCAGTACGGTGCGGGAAGCCGTTACATATTCAGCGAATCCTCCCTGATGAGCAAGACTGGCGTGAAAGTAAACGGTATCGCCGGGCTTCCAGTCTGTTACACTGCTTCCCGTCTTATCTACTTCACCGGCCACATCCAGTCCGGAAATATGCGGGTACTTCCATTCCGGCAGGCCTCCGCCTTCCACTAATTTATAATCAACAGGGTTCAGACCGACGGCGTGAACCTTGACCCGCACGTCCTGCGGTCCTGGTTCCGGTGTTTCCATATCCATGAGTTCCATATTATCAACAGAGCCTGGCTCATTGATGGCTAGTGCTTTCATAGTTATACCCTCCCTTAGCTGTCCTTGTGCTATACCTCACAGAAGAGTATTTCAAACAAGCCGCTTCGTTATCCCTGAACCGGAACAACGGCATCATGCAGCTGTTTCTCCAACATTTCCCTGTACTGATCCGCCTGGTCTGTGCTCCATTCCAGCTTCTCAGCCATGTACGACTGGACTGCATCTTTCCAGTCATGCACCCAATGAATATCGAAAAAGAGAGCACCGGTCCGCCTTGTGAAAAAGTCCATCAGGGTTTCGGTCATTTCCTGTTCCAGTGCATAGTTTACCTGAGCATACACAAACGGTGTCATGCCGTATGGTCCTTTTTCGCCGGCTTCTTTTACATCAGCAAACAGCTGATCAACATTGGAACCATAGGTCCGCGCCAAATATGCCGCTTCTTCTGCTGACAGCCCGAGAGCTTCCCCTTCTTTCGTTTTTTCCTTCAAAAAACCTGGGAAACCTTTGCCGCCGCCGACGTCACCGCCCGAGAGCTTCCAGTACTTTGTCTGGCAGGATTGGAAAGCGACACCGTATTCTTCTTTAAAACGGCTGGCCACTTTATCCACCACGTGCTGTGCCATTTTCCGGTAACCGGTAAGCTTTCCACCGGCAATCGAAAAAATTCCGGAATCATGTTCCCAGATTTCGTCTTTTCGGGAAATCTCGGATGGATCTTTTCCTTCTTCTGCGATCAGCGGACGAAGACCGGCCCAGCTGGACTCCACGTCGTCTTTTGTGACGGTTACTTTCGGAAACATATCGGCAATAGCATCCAGCAGATAATCACGGTCGCTTTCTGTCATTTTTGGATTGGCAATATCGCCTTCATAGACAGTATCTGTGGTTCCCACATACGTTTTTCCTTCGCGCGGAATCGCAAATACCATCCGGCCGTCCGGCGTATCGAAGTAAACCGCCTGGGTCAATGGAAACACGGTGTCATCAAAAACAAGATGGATTCCTTTGGTGAGACGCAGGTGTTTCTGCTTTTTCGCATTGTCTTTTTCACGGAGCTGGTCAACCCACGGCCCTGCCGCGTTCACGATTTTGCGGGCATGGATGGTGTACGTTTCCCCGCTCAGCTGGTCTTCCACAGTGACACCGGCGGCTCTTTCTCCGTCATAAACGAAATCGAGTACTTTTGTGTAATTGATCATGGAAGCGTCATTAGCTGCCGCTTCTTTGGCTGTTTCAATCGTAAGTCTGGCGTCATCGGTTTTGTATTCCACGTAGTAGCCGCTTCCCCGGAGTCCGTCCTGTTTAAGAAGCGGAGCCCGGCGCAGGGTTTCTTCGCGGCTGAACATTTTCCGGCGTTCGCTCTTCTTCACGCCTGCGAGAAAGTCATAAACGCGGAGGCCGAGCGACGTGGAGAATGGACCGAAGTTACCGCCCTGGTGAAACGGCAGCATCATCCATTCGGGTGTCGTCACGTGCGGCGCATTCTGATACACAATTTCACGTTCTTTCCCGACTTCGGCCACCATCTTCACTTCAAATTGTTTCAGGTAACGGAGACCGCCGTGCACGAGTTTTGTCGAGCGGCTGGACGTGCCTGCCGCAAAATCCTGCATCTCCACCAGACCCGTATTCATTCCTCTTGTCGCTGCATCGAGCGCAATGCCGGAGCCTGTAATTCCGCCCCCGATAACCAATACATCAAATTCTGTATGGCTCATATGTTCCTTTTGGCTGTTGCGTTGTTTACTTGAAAAAGCACTCATTATTTTGTCCTCCTTTTATATTCTTTGACTGGTAAAGAATAGAATTCCGCTGATGATAGATGAATAAACGCTGATTCTGTTCTTCTTTCCGCAGGAATTCTTTCCCAAACCACCGATTACGGATCCATTAAAAAAACCGGAAAATCCCTTTTCTCGTTGTTTGAAAAAAGGGTTTTCCGGTTTCTCATGAGCTCCAACCATTTATTAACTTGTGCCGTTATTTAAAAGCCTGTGCTGCTTTTACTGCTTTCTGCCATCCATTATAAAGGTTTTCGCGCTGGCTGTCATCCATTTCGGGTTCGGTTCTTTCATCGACTTTCCAGTTTTTCGCTATGTCGTCGCGGCTGTCCCAGTAACCGACTGCAAGCCCGGCAAGGTAGGCAGCACCAAGGGCAGTCGTTTCATTTACTTCCGGACGTTCCACCGGAATATCCAGAATGTCACTCAAGAACTGCATAAGAAAGTCATTTTTCACCGCACCGCCGTCAACCCGCAAGGTGCTTACTTCGATTCCAGCGTCTTCTTCCATCGCATTCAGCACGTCTTTTGTCTGATAGCCGAGGGATTCCAGTGTGGCACGGACAAAGTGTTCTTTCTCTGTACCGCGGGTCAAGCCAAACACAGCGCCGCGGACATCGGAATCCCAGTACGGTGTGCCCAGCCCGACAAATGCCGGCACAACATACGCCCCTTCCGTGGAGTCCACTTTCTGGGCAAGCCCTTCGGATTCGGAAGCATCATTCAGCATGTTGAGCCCGTCACGGAGCCACTGAATCGCAGAACCAGCGACGAAAATGCTTCCCTCAAGCGCATATTCCACTTTGCCGTCAAGGCCCCAGGCCAGGGTGGTAAGTAGTCCGTTGTCCGACTGAATCGCTTCTTCTCCGGTATTCATGAGCATAAAGCAGCCGGTGCCGTACGTATTTTTGGCCATACCTTTTTCGAAGCAGGCCTGCCCGAATAATGCGGCATGCTGATCTCCGGCTGCGCCGGCAATCGGAACACTCTGGCCGAAAAAGTGATGATCGACGGTATTGGCGTAAACTTCCGATGAAGGGTGAACTTCAGGAAGCATGGACTTCGGAACGCCGAGAATATCAAGCAATTCATCGTCCCACTGAAGTTCGTGAATGTTGTACATCAACGTTCTGGAGGCGTTGGAATAATCGGTAACGTGCGCCTGACCGCCGGAAAGCTTCCAGATCAGCCATGTGTCAATGGTGCCAAACAGCAGGTCACCGTTCTCCGCTCTTTCGCGGGCGCCTTCCACATTATCCAGAATCCATTTCACTTTCGTACCGGAAAAATACGGATCGAGAAGCAGTCCGGTTTTATTCCGGAACGTTTCGTTCAGGTTCTGATCGCGGAGTTCGCGGCAGATATGTTCGGTCTGGCGGGACTGCCATACGACTGCGTTATAGATCGGCTTTCCTGTATGCTTGTCCCAGATAACGGTTGTTTCACGCTGATTGGTGATACCGATCCCTGCAATCTGCTTCGGATCGATATCGGCTTCTGTGAGAGCGGTAGCAATGACCGCCAGAATACCTCCCCATATTTCTGATGCATCATGTTCGACCCATCCGGGATGAGGAAAATACTGTGTAAATTCTTTCTGCGCCGTTTTTACAATTTCTCCTGATTCATTGAAGAAAATCGCTCTTGAACTTGTTGTCCCCTGGTCCAAAGCCAACATATACTTTTCCATCGAAAAACACCTCTTTTTAGTGATAGTTTCATTGTAAAATAGATACTATGTGTCTTGCGACCGTTCTGTTTTATTATGCCTGATGATTTTGACCTGGCTGCATCGTCTGCTTGGTTCCCTGGACATCGTTCATGAACGCATGGACGAGTGCTGCAGCTACGATAACAGTGAATATCCAGAACACCGGCGTTACATTCCCAACGAAAAAGGCTTGGTGAAACACACCGCCGTAGACCCCTCCAATGATAGGTCCGACAATGGGAATCCATGCGTACGCCCAGTCGGAAGGACCTTTGCCCGGAATAGGCAGAAACGCGTGCGCAATTCTCGGTCCGAGATCCCGCGCCGGGTTAATCGCATAGCCTGTAGGGCCGCCAAGCGAAATGCCGATAGCTGCGATCAACAGCCCTGTAATAAGGGGGTTCAACCCCTCTGTGAACTCATTTGCGCCGATGAACTGCAGCCCGAGCACAAGAATAAATGTGCCGATAATCTCACTGACAAGGTTAGCCGGGTAATTCCGTATCGCGGGGTCTGTCGCGAACACCCCGAGTTTTGCTCCCTTGTCTTCAGTTTTGCTCCAGTGAGCGAGATAATGAAAATACACAACGCAGGCACCAAGGACCGCTCCGACCATCTGTCCTGCGATATAAACCGGAACGTCCGCCCACGGAAACGTGCCGGCCGCCGCAAAACCAATGGTTACGGCCGGATTAATGTGAGCGCCGGTGAAACTCCCGACAGCGTACACACCCATGGCAACGCCCAGTCCCCAGCCTATCGATACAACGATCCAATCCGCACCTTCCGACTTGGAGCCACGCAATGTGACGCCGGCTACTACGCCGCACCCTAAAATAACGAGAATCATCGTCCCAAGCAGTTCGCCAAGAAAGGGAGACATATATATTCCCTCCTGCTTCAATATGATAGCGGTTAATATATTCATATAACAGACAACTATTGACACATCCAACAAAAAAAATCACACCTAGCCCTTTTAGATACAATATACACGTCTCCCGTGCATCCAAAAGCCGGTGTGAGTCTCATAGTCTCCATCACGTTATTAACCTGCCATTACTTTACAACTATCTGAAAACGTCGTCAACGGTCATGCGTTTTATTTTTTCACAAAAATGATAATCCTTGCATTTCAGGAAAACGCTTCCTTGCACTATTTTCGGCGGGGGAGCGGTGCTGCCTCCATTAGAAGATCCACCAAATGAACCGCCTCCATATTCCGTCCCTGCCCTTCGCGCTCGACACCGAGCTTCATCTGCAGCAGACATCCCGGGTTCGTGGTGACGATGCATTCCGGCGCCGTCTTCTTTACGTCGTCCATTTTCACATCGAGAATGTCCATCGCATCATCATAATTTACAATATTATAGATGCCGGCCGAACCGCAGCAAAAGTCCGGATTATTCATTTCCTTGAGCGTCAGACCGGGAATGCTTTCCATCAACTGACGGGGAGGGGTTGTCACGCGCTGCACATTCGTCATGTGACAGGACGGCTGGTACGTTATGGTCTTGGAAACTTCTTTTGAAAAGTCCAGTCCATCGAGTTCAACGAGCACTTCCGAAATATCCTTTACTTTCGCTGTAAAGGCAAGTGCCCTGTCATGCCACTCTGTTCCTTCTTCAAACATATGATCATATTCGATCAATCTTGCGCCGCAGCCTCCGGCATTGTTGACGATATAATCCACGTCCTCTTCTTCGAACGCCTGAATATTGGCGGCTGCCTGCTCTTTTGCCATGTCGGTTTTGCCGGCGTGAGCATGAAGCGCCCCGCAGCACGTTTGATTCTCAGGCAGTATGACCTCCGCCCCGGACAACCGCAGAAGTTCCACCGTATTCTGATTGGTTTCAAAAAACACACTGTCCATCACACAGCCGGTAAAAAAAGCCACCCTGGCCACTGGTACACCATCCGGCTTCACCCGCCGGCTCCGTGCTTTTCTTTGCTTCGGAGACGGCTGGGCCGGAACAACCTGCTCAAATTCCCCGAGATGCAGCGGGGCCATCGACGTTAAGCGAAGCACGCGGGCGGCTTTTTGCATACCGGAAGCCTGATACAACCAGGCCGCCTGTCCGAGACGGTTCATCCAGGACGCCGAAGGAAAAAACGAACCGAACAGAAAATCTTCCGTTTTCTACTGCGTTTTCGTTTTGGTCTCATGCTTTTCCAGCGTTTCTTTCGCCGCTTCCAGAAGGTCCCCGTACTGCACGTCCGTCGGACACACCGTCGTACAGGCCATGCAGCCGAGACATTTTTCAATCGGCTCTTTCAAGTCATCGAGGGATGCCTTGCCCTCAGCCGCCATTTTGATTAAATTAATCCGGCCGCGCGGCGAATGGGTTTCCTTTTCCATTGTTTCATAGGTCGGACAGGCGGGCAGACAGTAGCCGCACTGCACACAGTCAAAGGTCTTGTCATAAGCAAGTGCGTCTTTAAGCGATGTTCCATTACTCATCACGCAGCACCAACCTTGTCTGTCCCTGTTCAGGGAAAATTTTGCCCGGATTGAGGATGTTGTTCGGATCCCAGGCTTCTTTAATCCGTTTCATCATATCCACGCCGGCTGCGCCGAGTTCCTGTTCCATGAACGCAGATTTCATCGTGCCGATACCATGCTCTCCGGAAAGAGTGCCGCCGAGGTCAATCGCGGCTTCAAAAATTTCGGCCACGGCACGCTCCACCCGCTCCATTTCTTCCTGGTCCCGTTTATCACACATCACGTCCGGATGGAGGTTGCCGTCTCCGGCATGGCCGAACACAACAAGATCAACATGATATTTCTCCCTAATGGCCTGGAGACGCCTCATCATCGGTGCGATCTGGCTGCGCGGGACGGTTGCATCCTCTGCCACTTTTGTCGGCTTAATTGTTGCAATCGCCGGTGACACCAACTTTCTCGCCTGCCAGATTTCAGCCGCGGCCTCCTGCGTGTCCGGAATCCGGGTGTCCGTTGCGCCGAGATCCTGCATGATACGCTCCACCTGTCCGGTTTCGATCGATATCGCTTCGGGATGGCCGTCGAGTTCGATGATCAGCACCGCCGCCGCTTCCACAGGCAGACCGATAGGCTTGTACTGTTCCACTGCCTGGATGCACGCCTGATCGACAAATTCCATCTTGGACGGCAGGATTCCGGAGGTGAGCGTTTTGGAAATGGCCTGTCCGGCGGTTTCCACGTCATCAAACACCGCCATCAGCGTCTGTACCGCAGGCGGCTTCGGCACCAGTTTCACGACCGCTTCCGTTATCACACCAAGCGTTCCCTCACATCCGACAATCAATTTCGTCAAGTCGAACCCGGTAACGTTTTTGATCGTCCGGCCGCCGGTTTTCACCACCTCTCCTTCCGGTGTCACAACCTCCAGACCGATAACGTAATCCTTCGTGACACCGTACTTCAGCCCGCGCGGACCGCCGGAATTCTCCGCCAGATTGCCGCCGATCGTGCACACATGGGCACTGCTTGGGTCGGGCGGGTACATCAGGCCGTACTCCTGCACCGTTTTATCGATGTCGGCAGTCAGCACACTCGGCGAGACGACTGCAATCAAGTCATCAGGCGTGACGTCTATTTTTTCCGGCCACTGCGCCATGTCAAGCACGATCCCGCCTTTTACGGGAAGCGGCCCGCCGCTCAGACTGGTGGACTGTCCCCGCGGGGTTACCGGCACCCCGTGGGCGTTCGCCGTTTTCATCACATGCACGGTTTCTTCTGTCGTTTTCACCTGCACTACTGCTTCCGGCAGGTATTCGCCGAAAGACGCGTCAAAACTATAGCTGAACCGGTCGGCCGTATCCGTCATAATCTGTTTTTCCGGAAGACTGTCCTTCAGCTCTTCCAACCACTTCTGCATAACGGGCCCTTCTTTCTGCTTTTCTTTTTATTATAAACCTTCCCGGACAGGCTGAAAATGCGGTGCGGGACTTGTAAGGGTGCGAAAAGGGTTGCGAAACGAGGGCGTTTGTATTTACAATAGACTATTGTAAGAAACCCGTATAAGCCTATACGCGTTTATATCTTGCAAATATAAAACAAATAGGTGATGAAAATGGAAAATAATTATCAGGTTCTGCTTTACTACAAGTATGTTCCCATCGACGACCCGGAAACGTTTTCGATCGAACATCTTGACTACTGCAAAGAACTCGGTCTGCGCGGACGGATTCTCGTGGCCCACGAAGGATTGAACGGCACAGTGTCCGGAACGGTGGAACAGACCACTCAATATATGGAGGATCTGCGGAAAGACCCGCGCTTCTCCGACATTGAATTCAAAATCGACGAGTCGGACGGCCACGCCTTTAAGAAGATGCACGTACGCCACCGCGACGAAATTGTCTCCTTCCGTCTCGAAGAAGACATCGACCCGAATGAACTCACCGGCAATTACTTAAGCCCGAAAGAGTTCTACGAAAAAATGCATCAGGAGAACACGATCATCATTGATGCCCGCAACGACTACGAATATGATCTCGGTCATTTCCGCGGCGCCATCCGTCCGGATATCAATGCCTTCCGGGAACTGCCGGATTGGATTGAAGAGCACAAAGAAGAGCTCGAAGGCAAAGAAATCCTTACGTACTGCACCGGCGGCATCCGCTGCGAGAAGTTCTCCGGCTGGCTGAAAAACAAAGGCTTTGAGAACGTGAACCAGCTTCACGGCGGCATCGTGTCGTACGGCAAAGATGAAGAAGTACAGGGAAAACTCTGGGACGGCCAGTGCTACGTCTTCGATGAACGAATCAGCGTGCCGATCAACCAGGAAGAACACGTCGTCGTCGGCCGCGACCACTTTGACGGCGAACCGTGCGAACGCTACGTCAACTGCGCGTCTCCGGAGTGCAATGACCAGATTCTCTGCTCAGAAGAAAACGAGCACAAATACCTGCGCGGCTGCTCGCCTGAGTGCCGCGTCGATCCGGAGAACCGCTACATCGTCGAACATTCCATGAATCAAGAGGAGTGGGAAGAGCGGTTGAACGAGATTGGGGAAAGTCTGAAACAGAGAGTATAGATGGTTGTTGAAACTGCCCTTTTGCGGGCAGTTTTTTTGGATAAAGGGTGGTATCCGTCAAATGTACTCATTTATCGGCGAAATTGTTCTGTTTATCCGTCAAAGTTGGGACAATATCCGCCAACCAGGAACTTATCCGCTGAATCTCTTCATTTATCCGCCAAATAAGAAGGATTATCAGCCAAAGCATCTTCGTTATCCGTCCATTCATTGACATTCGTATCCAAGTCCGGTTACAGTAAAAGTAGATTTGTAACCAATCTTGTTACAGGAGCGGGATACATCATGATTAACAGCCGTCTCAGTGTGGCCATCCATATCTTATCCCTGCTGGCGTCTCACCCGCGTGACCGGCTGACGTCTGAGTACATCGCAGGAAGCGTGCAGACCAACCCCGTCGTCATCCGGCGCCTGACCGGCATGCTCCGCAAAGCGGGCATTGTCACGTCATCTCCCGGAACAGCAGGAGCCGTCCTTACGAAAGCGCCGGTTGAGATTACGCTGCTCGATGTGTATGACGCCGTCTTTGCCGGGGAAGACCTGTTTTCCATTCATAACACACCGAATCCGGACTGCCAGGTCGGCCGCAACATACAGGACACTCTGGATACACATTTTGAACGCGCGGAGCAGGCGATGAAAGATGAGCTCGCCCGGCAGACACTCGCAGATACCATGGAGCACCTTTTTGCCTGAAAGGTGTTTTTCCGTGCCGATCCTGTAACAGAATCAGTTACAAAATCATTTCATACAGGAGGGATTCCCATGAATATCGGTATTATCGGAGCAACAGGAAAATCCGGAGATCTTATTTTAAAAGAAGCACAACAGCGCGGCCACGACGTTACGGCGATTATACGCAGCCGTTCCAAGCTTGAGCACGATGTTCCTGTTATCGAAAAGGACCTCTTCAACCTGACACAGGAAGATCTGTCCGGCTTTGACGTTGTCGTTAATGCATTCGGCACAACTCCCGACCAGGGACAGCCTCATATCGATGCGGCCGATGTCCTGACAAACGCCCTGCAGGGAACCAGTACCCGTCTGTTTGTGGTCGGAGGTGCAGCCAGCCTGTACGTCGACGAAGGCAAGACCACACAGGTTATCGATACCCCGGATTTCCCGGATGCGATCAAACCAATGGCGGGCGGCATGGCCGAAGCCCTCTCCAAACTCCAGAACGCACAACATCTGAACTGGACGTTCCTCAGCCCGGCCGTGGAATTTGATGCAGAGGGTGCGCGCACCGGCACGTACCAGGTGGGCAAAGACCATATGATCACCAACTCCGAAGGTAACAGCTACATCAGCTACGCCGACTACGCCATCGCCGTTCTCGATGAACTTGAAAACAAAGAACACGAGAATGAGCGTTATACTGTCATCGGAGAAAAATCCTAATAAAAAACGGAGCCGGGTTTCACATAACCTGCAGCTCCGTTTCTTTTTTATTGATTAGCCTCTACCTGCTCCACTTTTCCTTCCATGTCCACCTTCCCTGCCTTCTTTTCAGAAGTTATCAGGCTGACGACAATAAAGGTTAATGCCGAGAGAGGGAACGCATAAAACAATGGATCAATGTGTGTCATTGGAAAAGGAAGCAGCGTCGTTTTTCCGAAAACCGCTTCCGATAATCCGATAGCAGAAGCCTCTTTGGCATGGAAAAACAGAAAACCGCTCGTACTTGCCAGAAATCCAACGACAATGCTTGCTTCAGCACCGGCTTTGGATGCCTTTTTCCAAAACAAACCACCGGTCAGAGCCGGCAGGAAGACAGCGGCACAGATGCCGAACCAGAAGGCAGTTGCCTGGGCGATCACACCGCCCGGAAGCACGTAGGCAAGCGAAATCGCCGCTGTCATACCAATCAATACGCCAAGACGGGACATGCTGATTTTGCCGTTGAACACAGCGGTGATATTCAGCTTTTTCAAAATATCTTCACTCAAAGAGGCGGCTTGGACATGAATCAGGGAACTGACCGTTGAGAGTGCTGCCGAAATGGCCGTTAATGTGAAAAGGTAAATAAACCAGTCCGGCATAATTTCGTTAATCAGTATAGGGATTACCAGATCCGTATTTCCTCCTGCCGCTTCCATAGCAAGGACTCCTTCAATATCCTGAAAAATGATATTACTGAGAGGACCTACCATATAGGCTCCCCCTGCCAGAAAGAAAATGACAACGCCTCCAACAGCAATTGAGCGATATAAGGATCGGTCACTGCTTACCGTCATGGAACGCATCGCCAGTTGAGGCTGGGCCAGCACACCAATACCGACTCCCATAATGAGTGTGCTTACCAATGTCCACCATTGCGGCGATCCAATAGCAGGCATAGATGTCCATCCCTGATGACCCTGCTCTACAAGCGCTGAAGGTACCAGGTTTTCCATGGAAGATAAAGCGCGGTGACCGTCAATCACTCCTCCGGCCTGCTGATAAGTAACAAATAATAATACTGAAGCCATCACAACCATGATAACGGCGGCAAACGCGTCGGTATACATCACAGCCCGAAGTCCGCCGCTTAACACGTAGACGGTTACAATAGCCGCAATCAGAAGCAGACCCAGATTATAATTAATCCCCATCGTTTCCTGTATGAACCGGCCGCCGCCGATTAACACAATACTCGTATAGGCCGGCATAAATATAAATATCATAGTTCCTGCAAAAATTGTCACAAATCTGGATTTATACATGCCCCCTAACAGAGACGGAAACGTGAAGACATTGAGCTGCTTGGCCCGGCTGCGGATTCTGGTACCATAGATAGCGAACGCAGCAAATACACCAAAAATGATATTGAGGGCGGATAACCATAAAAGTCCGAAGCCGAATGTTGCTGACGTTCCACCGAATCCAATGAGAGAAGATGTACTGATGAACGTTGCTCCGTAAGAAAGCGCCATTACAACAGGGTTGATATTGCCTCCGGCTATTAAATAATCTGCTTCAGTTACTGTCTTGTGGTATCCATAATAGGCAAGGCAGCTCATGATAACCAAGTACAGAATTAAAATTGGAATAAAAATAGACAGCTCCATTCTTATTCACCTCCCCCCTTATTCCAATTCACCAAACCGTAAATAATACAGAAAACAGCTGATAATATCGTTGCAAGCCACCCGGACAATGCGGCTATGCTTTCCATTCCAAACATGAGCTTGCTCCTTTCTATTTATCCCTTTTATAAAACGTTTTCAAAATAAGGGAGAACAGCAGGAGAAATGGTCATTTCCCCTGCATGTACGGTTTATGCATATTGTGCTTTAATATTATACTGCTTTAATGTCTCATAGATTTCCTGCTGCAGGTCTTTTGAAGGAACATCCATCGGAAGACGCAGCTCTGGTTCTATTTTACCCATCATGCCGAGCGCTGATTTAACCGGCGCCGGGTTCGTATCTTTAAAGAGCACATCATTCAACGGCATCAGGTCATAATGAAGTTCCTGTGCCCTTTCCACGTCACCGTCAAACCAGGCATCGTGCAGTTCCGCCACTTTCGACGGCAGGACGTTTGCCGTGGCACTGATAGAGCCGGTGCCTCCGATCGCAAGCATCGGATAGCAGAGCAGTTCAATCCCCGAGAACAGCAGGAAGTCTCTGCCGCAGTTGAGAAGCACCCGGTTCACATGCTCAAAGTCTTTGTTGGATTCCTTCACTCCGATGATATTCGGGCACGCGTCATTCAGCCGCGCCAGAGTCGACACCTGCAGGTTCTGCGCCGTCCGCCCAGGGATATTGTAAATGATAACCGGAATCTCCACCGAATCGGCAACCGTCTTAAAATGTTTGAATAGTGCTTCCTGATTCGGTTTGTTGTAATACGGCACAATCACAAGAGCTGCGTCCGCGCCCATTTCCTCTGCGCTTTTCGTCAGCCGCATCGTTTCGGCGTGATTGGTTGATCCTGTACCGGGAGCAACAGGCACACGGCCGTTGACTGTTTTCACCGCTGTCTCCATCACTTTTTCCCGCTCTTCCACTGAGAGAGAGCTCGGTTCTCCGGACGTCCCGGTAACTGAAATGGCGTGGCTCCCGTTGTCTATCTGAAATTCGATCAGCTCCGCCAGTTTCTCGTAATCGACATCGTGATTTTTGGTGAACGGTGTGATGACCGGGGCCATCGAGCCGCGCAGCCTGGACTTTACCTCTTCATAGTTCGCAACCATAACGATACCTCCTACATAAAATCGCTTTCATTTTAATGGTGGTTTTATTGCATATAATTTAATATATGATTTCAAGTTAGAAAATACTTCGGTGTGAGTTGAACCCCAAACGCACCCTGCAACTTCAGCAGCAACAATTCCGATATTATCTTTTATCGGGAATTCGTTTTGATTCTTACGAAAATTTAAGTGCTGCCTTCTGTATATTTATTCCCCGTATTTTGCCATAAAGGGCATAATAAATCACACTTACATACTCAATTCCAGTTCATCAAACGGAAGCTGGGCGTGGAACGCATCCATGTCGTAATCCGCAATAAAGTTTTCCCATAGCATCTGCACCGGCGTGTCATCATCAAACGGCAGATCATAGAAGGTATGCAGGGTCAGTTCTCCAGGGGCACCGCCGGATTTCACTTCACACATCCCTTTCGTAATCAGTGTGCCGCTCTTAAGTGTGACTTCATAGGAACCTGGTGACGGCAGAAGATAGTCATTATCGATATAGATCCGGTACTGATGCCCTTGCCGGCAGAGAATTCCCTGTATTTCATAGCGGCTGCCGAGGTAGCTCGGGATATGCTCAACCCGCCCGGTAGTAATCAGCTGACGGAGGAGAGTGGAGCTGACCTTCTGATGATATTTCTCCAGTTTTTCCACTGTCGTCACCCCGAAACGGCCGTCTGCATCAAGATTCAGCTGCGCCATATTGCCTTTGCCCTTGAATCCGTACGTGTAATCAAAGCCGGCGACTGCATGGCGGCATTTCAGGCCGTGCAGGTAATCATCAACAAACTCTTTGTGCGGCACTGCAGCCACGTTCATATCAAAAGCTGTAACGTAGAGCAAATCGACACCCAGCTTTTCAAACATCCTTTCCTTTACGGAGAGCGGCGTAATATAGCGGGTAATCTGATTGCCTTTTTTGATAACCGTACTTGGATGAGGAAAAAAGGTCATAACAGCGAGTTTCAGATTTTTCTGATCTGCGATAGTTTTAGCTGTTTTGATGATTTCCTGATGCCCCAGATGCACTCCGTCAAAAAATCCTAATGCCATCACACACGGTTCGCTGTTATCCTGTATGGTTTTCTTTATTGGATGCTGCACATGAATGGTTCTCATGATGATCCCTCCCGTTTAAACTTCGGTTGCTGCTTTATCGCTGACGTCCTTATATTTTCCTTCATAAATAGTAAGAGGCTGTCTGTCCTGCAGCTGAAGATTTTTCACGGCTCCGACAAATAGAGTGTGGTCACCGGCCAGGTGGGTTTCATACACATCGCAGGCCAGAGTTACCAAAGAGTCTTCAATGACAGGAAGTCCTTCAAATCGTTCAAATTCTACTTCCCGGTCTTGCAGCTGTCCGGCAAATATCATGGATTTATCCTGCTGGCTTTCTGATAGAATATTCACCGCAAAATGGCCGGATTGTTTGATCCAATCAAGCATTCTAGCCTTATTGGCAACAGATATCAATACAAGTTTTGGGTCAATAGACACTGACATAAAAGCGTTTGCTGTCATACCGCGCACTTGATCATCGAATTCCGTTGTAATAACGGTCACTCCTGTAGCGAATTTTCCCATCGCTGTCTTGAACATACGATCATCCATGTTATCACCTCGTTAAAAATTATTATTGATGACAGTCAACTTGAGTTCTGTCATTTCATCCACCGCGTACTTGATGCCTTCCCGGCCCGTTCCACTTTCTTTTACACCGCCGTACGGCATATGATCGACACGGAAGGTTGGAAAGTCATTGATCAATACACCGCCGACTTCGAGCTGTTCGGACGCTTTCATGGCTTTCTGGATATCCCGTGTATAGATACCGGCCTGCAGCCCGTATCTGGAATCATTGACTTCTCCGGTGGCTTCTTCCACCGACGACACGCTGTTGATCAGTACGATCGGCGCGAATACTTCTTCGCAGGATACTTTCTGATCGCTTGGCACACCGGTTAAAACCGTCGGCAGCACGACGTTTCCTTCGTTTGTATTACCCGTTTCGACATTGGCTCCGCTGTCCTGCGCTTCTCTAATCCAGGACAGAGCCCGGTCGGCATCATCCGGTGAAATCATCGCCGATACATTCGTTCCTTCGTCCATCGGATCACCGGTTTTCAGTTTTTTCGTTTCTTCGGTGAATTTATCAACAAATGTCCGGAATATATTGTCGTGAACATAAATCCGCTGCAGGGATATGCAGACCTGCCCCTGAAACGCAAACGCTCCCTGTACACAGCGAGGTACAATGTGATCCATGTCCGTATTCTCGTCTACAATGACGGCAGAGTTGGAACCAAGTTCAAGCGTTGTTTTTTTCAGTCCGGCCCGGCCTCGGATCTGCTTTCCAACTTCCGGACTGCCGGTAAACGTAATCATGCTGACCCGCTCATCGGTGACAAGCTTATCGCCAATCACCCGGCCGCTCCCGGTCATCACATTCAATGCTCCAGCAGGAAGCCCTGCTTCTTCCAGCAGCTCCGCCAGGAAGAATGCCGACAGCGGTGTCTGGGACGCCGGCTTTAACACGATGGTATTTCCCGTTGCAATCGCCGGGCCGACTTTATGGGCGACGAGATTCATCGGAAAATTAAACGGAGTAATGGCACCGATAACGCCAATCGGTTCATGCGTGGTATAACCAATCCGATTTTCTCCGCCGGGAGCCGCATCCATAGGCAGCGTTTCGCCGTACAGCTGACTGGCTGCCTGGGAAGCAAACGTGTACGTCTGGATTGTCCGGGCTACTTCGCCCCTGGCCGTCGTAATAGGTTTTGCTGCCTCAAGAGCAATCAGCTCCGCTGCCCGTTCCTTATTTTCTTCCAGCAGATGCGCTAGATTGGAAAGAATGGTGCTGCGCTGATGGGCAGCCATCTGCTGCATCGAACGTTTCGCCCCCACAGCTGCCTGTAAGGCATCTTCTGCTTCGTCTTCGCCGGCTGCTGGAATCTTTGTCAGTTCCTTCTGATCAAAAGGAGCATATAAAGCCTTGTATTCTTTGGGTTTTTTCCATTTCCCATTCACAAAGAGCAGCTGGTACGCAGGGATTTCATGTTTGAGCATCGTGGGTCATCCCACCCTTTCTATTCATCAGGTTACAAAATTCGGCTTTCTTTTCTTCAACAATGGTTCCTCCAAACCGCGCTTTCTGCCTGAATGAACATCAAGGACTTCCGTGGCTTCTTCAAACCAGCTGTCCGGTGCTTCGTGTCCCCAGAAGGTCTGACGCATAGGGTCGTTCAGATCCCAGCGGATCGGTTTGAAGTCCGGGTCACTTGTGAGATAGTCTCCGTTGTACAACTCAATACGGTGTCCATCCGGATCACGGAGATAGAGGAAAAAAGCATTCGACAAACCGTGGCGTCCCGGACCGCGTTCAATACCAGGGGCAAACCCTTTAGCGGCCAGATAATCGCAGCCATCGATCAGGCTCATCGGATCTTTCAACCAGAAGCCAACGTGATGAAGCCGCGGTCCCGGTCCATTCATAAATGCCACATCATGAACACTCGGCTTCCGGTGCAGCCATGCCGCCCAGATCCGTTCCTCTTCTCCGGCCGTATACTCCGAGCAGGCAAAGCCGAGTTCATCGATATAATAGTTGTGCGCTCCTTCTACATCCGGCACCATGCAGTTAAAATGATCAATACGCTGGACTTTGGCGCCTTTATACACATCGTAGCGCTGAAGCATCCGCTCTGCCGTATCCATCCGGGCATAGTACTCTACCGGCAGGCCGTTCGGATCCATCACCCGGAGGGAACGTCCCAGGGCATTCTGGGATCCGGCTTCCATCCAGATAACTTGCCGCTGCTGCGATTCAAAGAAGCCTGCCAAGGCATCCAGGTCTTCTTCCGAGCGGACTTTGTAGCTGATGACTTCGAGTGCCGGCTCAGCCTTTTTTTTCAACCAGAGGCTGTGGTGATTGTGCTCCTCCAACCCTCGTAAAAAAATATTTTCGCTGTCTGCTTCGGTTTCAATAAAACCAAGAGCGTCATAAAACTCTTTCGACTTTTCCAGATCAGTGACATGCAGGACGGCACGCCCACACCGAATAATATCAAAGTTCACCATGATCCCTCCTTAAATGTTGGAGAAGTCCGGTTTGGACGATTTCACGCTGTCCAAAAAGTCTTCCACATATTTTTTGTAAGGTTCTTTGTCATACTGCTCGAAATAAGCCATGCCCATCTTGATCGGATCGCCGAAGAAATAATATTCATAATGCATCTGGCGGCTTCCAAAGGCGCTCATGGTAAGATCCCAGGCAAGACGGAACAGTTTCACTCTTTCATAACCTTCGAGATTCTTCGCCTGCAGGCCACGGTTTACAAGATGGCCGATTTCTTCATTATGGAAGTCTTCTTCCGTCGGAATGCCCATCAGGCCGGATGCTCCGAGAATACGGAGAATTTCCACAAGACGTGGATAAATTCTCGGATACCAGTTTCTAGCTGCATTCAGTGCATCAAAATCCGGTGTCATGGTTCCCCATTTATCAAGGGAAGCATTGTGTTCGGCACGGTAAAGGTGCGATTTCATTGTTTCAAGCGTGAGCATGATTTCTGTTCCTTTATCCTGCACATGCTGGAACTGATCGATACCGATCGCATCAATGAGTTTCAGGACAACGCCAAGAACAAACTCCGTTTTTACGATGTTTTTGGCAACAACCTGATGAGTCATGTGCACCACCGCATTGGTTTCTGTGAACGTGCGGTTGCAGATTGATGAATTACCGCAGACAAAAACTCTCTCCCAAGGTACGAAAACGTTATCAAAGTATACGATAGCGTCTCCTTCTTCGAAACGGCTGCTTAATGGATGATCCCATTCGTTTCTCCCGTAATCAAAGGATTCACGGCTGATATATTTCAATCCTGTTGTATTATTCGGCACTACAAAAGCAAGGGAGTAAGGATCGTCCTGCTCCCCGGATTTTTTAACCGTTGATGGGAAGACAAGAATTTCGTCGGTGATACCGCCCTGCGTTGCAAGGAGCCTGGCGCCGTCTACAACAATGCCGTCTTCCTGTTTTTCCACAAGGTGCAGCGCTACGTTTGCATCATCTTGTTCATTTTGGGCTTTCTGCCGGTTTACCTGCGGATGAATCAGTGTGTGGGTGAGACTGATGTCATTTTCTCTTGCATATTCATAGTATTTTTTCGCATTCTCGGCAAACATCGGATCATCTTCGGCGAACAGATCGTTCGCAATACCCATCGCCATCACTTCAGCGTTCAGGTAATCCGGGGAACGGCCGAGCATACCGCCGGAGGTTTTCGCCCACTCCTGAATGGCTTCTCTTCTCTTGATCAAGTCATCAATCGTTTTCGGCTGAAAAAAAGTCATTCCTACCTGCTCTCCGGAGGTTGGAGACGTATACAACATTTTTTCCGGCTTTTCAAACTGAAGATCATAGAGATGGGCCATGGAGTCAATCACATTTTTAAAAGCTGTGTGTGTGGTTGGATCGTCCACCCTCTCCCCGTGGATATAAACATTGTTCCCTGCCTGTCTGAGTCTCTCTTTGTATTCAGCTCCTGTTTTTGCTGGCATTGATGTTTCCTCCTTTATATTGGAATCTATTATTTTCCGAACTGCGGAATGTGGTGGTCTCCCAGCGCGACATGAATAATCTGAACTTCGGTGTAGAATTCAAAGGCATAATGGCCGCCTTCCCGGCCGATGCCGCTGTGCTTTGACCCGCCAAAAGGGGTGCGGAGATCGCGGACGTTCTGGGAATTAACCCAGAGCATACCGGAATCAACTTTCTGGGCGACGCGGTGGCCGCGCTGGATATCTTTCGTCCAAACATAACCGGCCAGGCCGTAACGGACATCGTTCGCTTTTTCAATCACTTCTTCTTCATCTGTGAATGTCATGACGGCAATCACCGGCCCGAATACTTCCTCCTGTACGACACGCATACTGTTGCCGGCGTTCAAAAGAACCGTCGGTGCAATGAAGTTTCCGCTTTTCATCTCTTCCGGTACAGTGCCGCTGACAACCTCACAGCCTTCCTGCTCCGCCAGTTCAAGATATTGTTTCACATTTTCATAGTGGTTCGTGTGGATAAGCGGTCCAACCTGGGTATCGGTTTTCATCGGATCACCGACGATAATGTTATGCACCCTTTCCTTCAGCCGTTTCGTGAACGACTCGGCAATGTTTTCATGAACGTACAGGCGCGAATTGGCAGTGCAGCGTTCGCCATTGAAGGAAAAAATGCCCCACGTGCACGCATCCAACGCCCGTTCAATATCAGCGTCATCGAATACAATAATGGGCGACTTGCCGCCGAGCTCCATCGAGAACTGCTTCAGAGAATCGGCACCGTTCTTCATGATTTCCGCGCCGGTTGTCGTTTCACCGGTAAAAGAGATCAGCTCCACATCCGGATGGGACACAAGGGACGCTCCTGCTGTTTCTCCGAAGCCGTGCACGACGTTAAATACTCCGTCCGGAAGTTCGGCCTTATCGATGATTTCAGCAAGCCGGTTGGCTGTGAGCGGCGACCATTCCGCCGGCTTCAGCACAATCGTGTTACCGGTTGCAAGGGCAGGTGCAATCTTCCATGTTTCGAGCATGAATGGTGCGTTCCACGGCGTGATCAGTCCTGCAATGCCAACCGGCTTATGGATGGTGTAGTTGATGAAGTCATCATCCACCTGGTAAACCTCCCCAACCAGCCGGCTCGATACCATCTCCGCATAAAAACGGAAGTTCTGGGCGGCGCGGGCCACCATTTTTTTCGTCTGGCTGAGCGGAAGCCCGGTGTCGTAAGATTCGAGTGGTGCGATCTCATCAATATGCTCATCAATCAGATCCGCGATTTTATGAATGTAGTTCAGCCGTTCTTTCAGTTTCAGATTGCCCCATTCACCGTTAAAAGCACTTCTTGCAGCTTTTACGGCTTTTTCAATATCCTCTCCGCCGCCGGAGGCAACACTGTTTATTTTTGTGTTCGTAAAAGGAGAAATATTATCAAATGTTTCGTTGGACGCAGCACCCGTAAACGTGCCGTCGATATACAATGGAATATCAGAAATCGATTCTATTGCCTGTTTTCCTGCTTCACTGACATCCTGTAAACGTGAATCAGCCATAATAAAGGATACCTCCTCTTTTGTTAGCGCTTTCAATTAACCTGCACCTTCAAGATAGCACGCCCTTGTATATATGAAAAATATAAATAATATTGATAACCTATACGTTTTTCATATATGATATAGATAAAAGAAAGCGCTGTCATTTTAAAAAGGAGGTGCAGAAATGGATATCAGACAGCTCCGTTACTTCTGTGCCGTGGCAGAAGAAGGCCAGGTTACCAAAGCGGCCGAACGTCTTCATATGGCACAGCCGCCCCTCAGCCAGCAGCTGAAAAACATGGAAGAAGAACTGGACATTGATCTGTTTCAGAAAAACGGACGCAACATTGAATTAACCGAGGCAGGAAAAATTCTCTATCATAAAGCGTTGAAAATAATGCATGAGCTCGAAGATACGGTTACCGAGGTGCAGGAAATCGATGAAGGGATCCGCGGCACCCTGACGATCGGGTCGAATAAGTCCTGCTTTTCGTTTCTGCCCGAACAGATGAATCAAATGCGCGAACGGCATCCCCACATCATTTTCAAACTCCGCGAAGGCGATACGTTCTATCTTGCCGAAAGCATCCGTAACCGCGAGATCGAGCTTGCTGTCGTCCGCCTGCCGGTCGATCCGGAAGAGTTTCATATGCTGCCGCTGCCATCAGAACGCTATGTTCTCGTTCTTCCCGGGGAATGGAATACATTTGCCGCACACCGCAAAAATGTGGATATGAAAGAAATCGGAGAGATGCCGCTGATGCTGCTGCACCGTATCAGCGGGGCCGGTCAGTTTGAGCTGATTGTCAACGAATGCCGGCGCCACGGCAATGAGCCGAATGTCATCTGCGAATGTCCGGATGCCTCCATGCTGCTGTCACTCACTGCCGCCGGACTCGGTGCCACCATTATTCCAAAATCAACTTTGTACGCTTTTTCTTATGAAAATATCAGAGTGATGAATATCAATGACTTTTCAATCACAGCTGATCCTGCTCTTATATGGAATAAGGACCGCTATCTAACGAAGGCGGCACAGCGTTTTATCGATTTGTTTGCATCGTCTTTTTCCCCGGAGGGAAAAGCAGGCGGAAAGCGCCTTTAGGTTTGATATAATATATAAAAAAATATATAATAAAAATATGGAAAAGAAGATGAACAAGACCAAATATGCGTACACCGTTATAAAAGACAGAATCCTGGATGGCACTTATGCCCCCGGCCAGCGCATTATTCTCGACCAGATCGCCAAAGAAATCGGATCGAGCCACATCCCGGTGCGGGAAGCAATACGCCGGCTTGAAGCCGACAACCTGATTGAATACAGACCGAATGCCGGAGCCCTGGTACTGTCGATTGATGAGAAAGTATATAAGCAGACGCTTGAAATGCTTGCTGTGCTGGAGGGTTATGCGACCAAACTCAGCATCGGTCACATGAATGACGAACATATCGAGGAAATTAAAGCAATCAATGAAGACATGAAAGAATGTCTGCAGCGGTATGACTTGAATCGGTTTAGTGAACTGAACAAATCATTTCATTTTGCGATTTATTCCCACTGCCCTAACCAGCTTCTCGTCGAAGACATCCGGGCGTCCTGGGAAAAGCTCGATACAGTCCGTAGCGCCGGCTTTGCCTATTTTCCAATGCGCGCGCCATATTCGGTGGAAGAGCATGATCAGCTGATTGATCTCATCGAAGATCCGCCGACAAACGATGCCGTCGAAGCCTTTGCACGGCAGCACAAACTCAACACACTGGATGCGTACGAAAACAGAGCGTAAAGGAGAACCTTGAAGGGGTTGGCTCCTTTTCTGTTGAGTTTTTATTTAAAATCATATATTATTAAATATATTATATAGTGAATGCGCTTTCGTATTACTGATAAAGGAGTGAAGAATATGGCAACTGCCAAGGGGCTTTACAACGAGAAAATATATCCGGTACCGATGGACGTGCAGCCTGAAACCAACGACGTCCGCGGACTGCCGGACAACAACGTGACATGGCGTGTTCCGGTGAACGGCACCGTATACGGCGCGGCCCTGAATTATAGGGAAGAACTGGACGAACTGGGAGATGCTCTTCACGAAAAACCGTACAACAAACCGCCGGAAGCTCCGGTGCTGTACATCAAACCAGTGAACACACTGAATCCACACCAGCACCCGGTGCCGATGCCTGCAGACGAAAATGAGCTTCAGACAGGAGCATCCCTCGGCATTGTAATCGGAAAAACAGCCGTTCAGGTGAATCCCGGAGACGCATGGGAATATATTGAGGGCTTCACGGCTGCCAATGATATCAGCCTGCCGTTCGAGAGTTTCCACCGCCCTCCCATCAAACAGAAAGCACGGGATAAATTCTGCCCGGTCGGACCTTGGATTGTTGATAAAGCTGATGTGCCGGACCCCGATCAACTGACGATCGAAACAAAGGTGAACAGTGAAACAAAACAGAAAGCTTCCACCGCCGGATTGGTGCGCTCCATTCCCCGGCTCCTGGCTGACGTCACAGAATTCATGACACTGTATGAAGGAGACGTTCTGCTCACCGGTACGCCGGCCCGTCCCCCACACGTGCAGAAAGGCGATCACGTCCAGGTTACCATTGAACAGATCGGCACACTCGAAAACACGATACAATAAAGGAGGATGTACAATCATGAAACGAGCACGAGTCGCTGCAGGCGGCGTTCTTCACGATGCCGTCGAAGAAAACGGATGTATCAAACTGGAAGACGGACGCCTTTTGAATGAAGAAAACGTGGAATGGCTGCCGCCGGTGCAGCCGCAGACTACCTTTGCCCTCGGTCTGAACTACGCCGACCACGCCAAAGAGCTTTCCTTTAAAGCTCCCGAGGAACCGCTTGTTTTTCTGAAAGGGCCAAATACATTTATCGGCCACCGCGGCGAAACAAAGCGTCCGCAGGAAGCGGAAAACATGCACTACGAGTGTGAACTGGGCGTTGTCATCGGACGGACGGCCAAAGATGTAAAAAAAGAAGACGCCTATGACTATGTCGCCGGGTACACCATCGGTAATGATTATGCTATCCGCGATTATCTCGAAAACTATTACCGTCCCAACCTGCGCGTAAAAAACCGGGATACGTGCACCCCGCTCGGCCCCTGGTTTGTTGACCGCGACGATATTTACGACCCGATGAACCTGACGCTGAAAACCTACATCAACGACCGTCTTACCCAGGAAGGAACGACCGCCGATATGATTTTCAAGATTCCGGATCTGATTGAATACTTGAGCAGCTTTATGACCCTGAATCCCAATGACGTCATTCTGACAGGCACACCGGAAGGGCTCGATCAGGTGCACGCAGGCGATACGGTCGTCACTGAAATCGAAGGAATCGGCGCCCTGACCAACTACATCCGCCACGCATAAGGAGGAACCCACTCATGCCGCATTTCATCGTGGAATATACCGATAACCTGAAAGCAGACGGCGACATCCGCGGGTTTTTGAAAAAAATCAATGACGTGCTGACCGCCCACCCCGACCTTTTTCCCGTCGGGGGCGTTCGGTCGCGCGCCATCGAGCTGAACGACTATGTCATTGCCGATGATACCGAAGACGATGCCTTCATCCACGCCATGCTGAAAATCGGCGGCGGCCGTTCAAAAGAGGACAAGACGATGATCTCTGAGAAATTATTTGAAGTGATGGAAACGCACTTCTCCGATCTATTTGAGAAACGGTACCTCGCTCTCTCCCTCGAACTGCAGGAATTCGGCGAAGGCGGGACCTATAAGAAAAACAATATCCATCCACGGTATAAAAAATAACCTGCCGGGCCTTTTCCCGGCAGGCTTTTCTTGTTTACCCGCTGAATAGAACCATTTACCGGCTGGCTCCGGACATCGACTGCAGCATCTGCCAGATGGTTCGGCCTGCATCGAGCTGTTGACTGACGCGGCCAAAGTCCGGGTGCTGTACTTTCAGTCCTCCGGGCCACGTATGGCCTCCCCCTTTTATGATATAGAGTGCCGCCGCTATCTGACCGGTATCTGTTTCATAAAGATCGCGCTCCACCCGCGTCGAATCATGCAGCGAGAGCGGGGCAAGCCGTTCTTCTTTCCGCTCCCACGAAGAAGCCGACTGGTAGGTCCACCATTCCGCTGTCGCACGGGATCCGAGCAGTCCGGTGATGTCATAGTCCACTTCGCCTTTGGCATCTTCAGCGGCAAACGGGACGACTGGATCTTCGCGGCCCATGATAAACACAAGCGGCGGAAGACCGTTGGTTTCCTGCTGCTGCAGTGGTTCCGGAAGCGGACCTGCAACAGCCCCGACGCCGGCAAACGTGCCCGGAAGTTCAATCGCAGCCCGGAGACTGAAACTGGCGCCGTTGGAGAATCCGGTCGCATAGATTCGATTCGTATCCACCGTATAGTGTTTCTGCCATTGTTTCAGAATTTTTTCTGTAAAAAGAATATCCTCGATGCCTGCCTCAGATGCCATGCTCCCTTTGCGGCCTTCATTCCACTGTCTTGTTAAAGACCGGCCCGGCTTTGCTTCGACCGCCTCCGGAAAGAGAACGATAAACCCTTCCTCTTCCGCTGTTTCGGTAAAGCCTGTTAACCTGCTGTGATAGGCAGCGTCACTGCCGGCGCCGTGAAAACTGATCATCAGCGGCGCCGGGGTATCCGTCGTCACCGTTGAAGGAACATAATAACGGTATATCCGCTCCGTGCCATGTATCATGATCGTTTCTTGTGCCAATGACTTTGTCATAGTCCCACCTCTCAAACCATTTCCGCGAGCATCAAGTCGGGATGTTCGATCAGGCCTGCCGTCTCGCGGAGGAGACCTGCCGCTGCCTGCGGCGGCACCTGACGCGTATCGATGGTCAGCGTAACTTCCATCATGTCACATACCGATACTTCCCCGTTTTTCACCGCTGCTTTTTCCGTAATAGGATGCAGAACAGCCGTCGGTACTTTCGTACAGCCCATCGGAACCGGCGTGTCCTCTTCCGGATCCATATTCGTCACCGCCAGTACCGGAGCAGTGTCAGAAGATGATGCCTCCCTGCGCCCAGTGTCAATGCGGGATAACGAGATATGCTGCACATCTTCCAGCACCGGGACGGCAAAACCGGTTTCTGTCTCCGTCACAAGGCCGATATGACATTCTTCCGCCTGCTTCAAAGAACTCTTCGACCAGGCTGTCTGCAGTGCTTTGATCACAAACGCGGTCACAGATATATTCAATCCGTGCTCCTGAAGCACTTTCCGGCGCTCCTGCACCTTGGTCACATCCACTTCCCGGCGGTAACTGACAGCAGGCAGGGTAAAAAAGCCGGTTGTTTCAGAAAGCGCCGCCGTGTCCGGCATCATTTCTTCCTGCGGCTCTGCCGTCGCTTTCCCAACGTTATCCCCGTTCCGCGCGAAGGTAAAAATGTCTTCATCCAGCACCCGGCCATTTTTACCCGTTCCTTCAATCTGTTCGATGTCCACCTTTTGTTCCCGGGCGATCCGTCTCGTGTGCGGTGCTGCGATAACCCGTTTATGCCGGGGCGGTGTCATGACAGCCGCAGCTGTTTCCGTTTTGGATTTCACCGCAGTAGGAGCCCCTCCTGCCGGTTCCGCTTTCCCGGCTTCCGAACCGGAAGCAGCACCAGATTCCGATGCTTCCTGTCCGTCATCCAGCACAAGTATCGTATTTCCAACTTCTACTACGTCACCGACCGCCGCTTTCAGCTCTTTGATGGTCCCTGCGCGCGGCGACGGAATTTCTGCGTTCATTTTATCCGTCTGCACTTCCACGAGCGGTTGGTCATTTTTTACGGCATCCCCCGTCTCGACAAAATAATGCAGCACTTCGGCTTCGTGCATGCCTTCGCCGATATCATGAAGTTTCACTTCAAACATCGTTCCGCCTCCTTTCCATTAAAACGCAACACTGCGTCTGATGGCACGTTTAATTTTTTCCGGGCTCGGAATGTATTCGTTCTCGAGAGAATACACCGGCACCGGCGTGTCAAAGCCGCAGACGCGTTCCACCGGAGAACAGAGGTACAAAAACGACGTATCATTAATAACAGCCATGACTTCACTGCTTACTCCGCCGGTGGCAGGTGCTTCATGAACGATAAGGGCGCGTCCTGTTTTCTGAACGGAGGCGGCAATGGCTTCTTTATCCATGGGATACAGCGTGCGCAGATCAATCACGTCACAGGTGATATTTTCTTCCTGTTCCACCTGTTCCACAGCTTTCATCGTCTCGATGGTCATGGCCCCCCAGGTGAATACAGAAATGTCTTCTCCTTCCCGGCGCACGGCTGCTTTGCCGAGCTTAACCGTGTAT
Organism: Salibacterium qingdaonense; assembly: GCF_900114715.1. Taxonomy (GTDB): domain Bacteria; phylum Bacillota; class Bacilli; order Bacillales; family Marinococcaceae; genus Salibacterium; species Salibacterium qingdaonense. The sequence goes on along the minus strand of NZ_FOTY01000001.1, from coordinate 99,564 downwards.
TTTTCTTCCGGGACTTCCGTGCGGGAAGACCGGTAACAGCGCATCGGCTCAAGAAAAATGACAGGGTCCGGATCTTCGATGGCAGAAATGAGAAGGCCTTTGGCATCATAAGCGTTGGAAGGCACCACTACTTTCACACCCGGCATATGCGTAAACAACGCTTCGACGCTGTCGGAATGAACCTCCGGCGCACGAACGCCTGCTCCAAACGGCGCCCGGATTACCATTGGCGCTGTATAGCGCCCCATCGAACGCTGGCGGATACGGCTGACGTGCGTCATAATCTGGTTGAAAGCCGGATAAATAAAGCCGAGAAACTGCATCTCCGCCACCGGCCGGAACCCGTTCGCCGCCATGCCGACCGAAGTCCCGACGATGCCGGACTCGGCGAGTGGAGTATCAATGACCCGTTCGCCGCCGAACTGTTCATGAAGTCCTTCCGTCGCGCGGAACACACCGCCGTTCACCCCGACGTCCTGGCCGAGCACGAGCACCTGGTCATCTTCCTCCAGTTTGGTCCGGAGCGCTTCATTAATCCCCTGGATCATGGTCAGATTTTTGGTTTCCACTGTTGTTGTCATCAGCCATTCCTCCCTTTCACTGCCAGATGTTCGTCAATCTGCTCCTGCAGCGTCCATGTTGGTACATCATAGACATGATCAAACAACTGACTGATATCGGCTTCCGGATAGTTTTCCATCTCTTCCACTGCCTGCTCGATTTCCGCTGAGATCTCTTCCTCCAGGGAAGACACCCATTGATCTTTCCAGGCGTCCTGATGTTTCAGATAACGTTCCAGGCGGAGCAGCGGATCCATCGTTTCCCGGCGGCGCTCACTTTCTGACTGATCCCGGTATTTGGTCGGATCATCTGCTGTCGTATGAGCACCGTACCGCCATGTTACTGCCTCGAGAAGCGTCGGACCTCCCCCGCTCCGGGCACGATGCACCGCTTCTTTCACCGCCGTATAGACAGCGGTAATATCGTTACCGTCGACACGTTCGCACGGAATATCATAGCCGAGCCCTTTCTGGGCAATCGTTTTGGCGTGCATCTGTTTTTCCATCGGCACACTGATTGCAAAGCCGTTATTCTGATTGAAAAACACCGCCGGTACCTGGAACACACTGGCAAAGTTCAATCCTTCATGAAAATCGCCTTCCGACGTGGCACCGTCACCGAAATAGACAAGGGAAACACGGTCCGTGCCGCGTTTTTTCTCCGCCCAGGCCGCACCGGCCGCATGAGGGAGCTGGGAAGCAATCGGAATCGCCGGCGGAAAAATATTCACCCCTTCCGGCGGCAGTCCGCCTTCCAGCCGCCCCCGCCAGTTCAGCAGAAGGTTCCGCATCGAATGACCAAATGTAAGGGTCGCCGCATGGTCACGGTACGTCGGAAACATCCAGTCCCCGTCTTCGAGTGCCGCCGCACTTCCGACCTGGGCCGCCTCCTGTCCTTCATACTGCACGTAGGTGCCGATCCGGCCCTGCCGCTGCATATTTACACTTTTTTTATCAAGCATGCGCGCCCGCAGCATCAGGTAATAAAACCGTTTGACCTCTTCTATCGAAAAAGGCAGCTGTTCTCCTTCGATTACCTGTCCCTCTTCATTCAATATCTGACGCATCGGAAATTGATCCAGCATCATCTGCCGATCACCGTCCTTTCTTCATGTTCTTTCGATGTCTGTGAGGTTCTGCAGCGTATATCCGTACGCCGCATCTTCCACACCGTATTGATTAATGACACGTTTCACTTCCACAGGTCCATATTTTTCATAAAAATAGCGGGTTTCGTTTTTCACAGCCAGCCAGACAATCATCGACGTAAAGCCGTATTCCTGCAGCTGTCCGGCCATCGATAAGAACAACTTTCGTCCCAAACCCGTTCCCTGCACTTCCGGAGCCAGATATATTGCATACAGTTCCCCGTCATATCCCGAAATGAAAGAGTCGCGAAGCGGTCCACCGCTGACCACTCCAACAATCGTTCCGTATTCGGAGACGACGATCTTCGTGATGACCTGCGATTGCTGCAGCATGTCGGACCACCACGTTGTCCAATCCGTCACATCCAGTTCTTTCAGTACGTCTTCCGGAAAAATCCCGTCATACGCCCGGCGCCATCCTTCGATATGAAGCTCTGCGATCTTTCGGGCATCTTCGACCTTTGCGTTTCGGATCGTCATGGCACATCACAACGCTTCCGACCGGGACGAATTCTCGTCGGTTTCCTCTTCTTCGGTATCGACAATGCTGCCCGTATCCTCATCCAGCGGTGTGAGCGTCCAGCCGGTGTACGCATAGATCAGCGTGATAAACGGTGTCACCAGACAAAGGAAGCAGAAGAAGATATATCCCATGCCGACGTCCAGTGTCGTCATCACAAAGGCACCAATGACACCCCACGGAATCAACGGATGCAGAATAGATCCCGCGTCTTCCAGCGTCCGCGAGAGGTTTTTCGGATGAAGATTGGTATTACGGTAAGAGTCTTCCAGCATCTGTCCCGGAAGGATGATGGATAAATACTGTTCCCCAATCACAAAGTTCACGCCAAAGCAGGACACAACAGTGGAGGTGATGACATTGCCTTTCTTGCGGAGAACATTTTTCATGCTGTCTATCAACGCATGTGCAATCCCTATGCCTCGGAACAGACCGCCAAACGCAAGCGCCACGATTATTAGTGATACACCGAAGAGCATACTTTCCAGTCCTCCGAGCGACAGCAGACTGTCAATCGACTCCACCCCGGTATCAGCTGTATATCCGCCATGGGCAGCGTTCATAATATCGCCGAAACTCGATCCCGGGCTTGTGTAAAATGTTGTAAGCACCGCAACAATCAACCCCATCGAAAGAGACGGCACCGGCTTCACCCTGCGCACCGCAAGACCAATGATCAATAACGGCGAAATCAGCGTGATAGGTGTAATCATAAATTCAGACTGCATCGTGCTGATCATTTCATCCACCTGAGAGGTATCAGCCCCTCCCTGGCTGGTTGTAAAACCTATGACACCGAAGATAATCAGTGCAATGACAAGAGCCGGAATGGTCGTCCACAGCATATGACGGATATGGGTAAACACATCCACTTTTGCCGTCGCAGCCGTCAGGTTCGTTGTATCCGAAAGCGGAGACAGTTTGTCACCGAAAATCGCGCCGGATACAATCGCACCAGCTGTCATTTCCGGGGAAATACCCATGCCGTAGGCGACACCCATCAGCGACACACCGATCGTTCCCATCGCACTCAGCGAACTTCCAGTCATGACCGCCACCACCGCTGTAATGATGACAGCTGATACCAAGAAGAAGCTCGGCGACAGCACCTGCAGTCCGTAGAATGTAATTGTCGGCACCGTTCCGTTCAGCGCCCATACCCCGATCAGCACACCGATCAGACTGAGAATCAGAATGGCCGGGATCCCGTAGGAAATTCCCTTCACCATCGCCCGCTCCATGTCTTTCCACGAAAATTTGAGCATCAGCCCGTACACGGCTGTAATAATTGTAGCCAGTACAATTGGGATGTGCGGCGCCACGCCGTAATGCAGAATACTGACGCCGAGTACCACAATGATCAGCAGCAGAACGACAAGGGACCCGGTTAACGTTGCTTTTTTCGTTTCCATGATTTAACCCCCGTTTTTCCTTAAAAATTGAAAGCGCATTCAAAAACGATGTCAAAAAGATATATTATACGTTCATCGCTTCGAGTGTTTTTTCCAGTGCGCGACTGAACTGCTCGTTTTCCTCTTCTGTACCGATGGTCACTCTCAGCATTGTCGGATATCCCATCACATGGCCCGGGCGGATAATGACTCCCTGCTTCAACAGACTTTCGTGCACCGCTGCTGCATCCTGTTTCACATCCACCATAATAAAATTCGTGTGTGTTGGAAAAGAGGACAGCCCCAGCCGTTTGAAGGCATCTTCGAGATACATCCGGCCTTCTTTATTCTTTTTGAGTGTATTCTCCAGAAATTCATTATCTTCCAGGGCCGCAACCGCTCCAACCTGTGCCAGCCGGTTGACATTAAACGGTTCCTTCCCTTTCAGCAGTTCCTGAACGATTTCCGGCTGGGTGATACCGTAACCAACCCGGACGGACGCCATGCCGTACACTTTAGAAAATGTGCGGAGAATAATCAGGTTTGGAAATTGATCCAGATACTCCAATGACTCCAGGTAATCGCCGGAATGCACGTATTCATAATACGCTTCATCCAGTACGACCAAAACATCCGGGGGAATGCTTTCCAGAAAACGGAGCAGTTCCTGTTCGCCGACAATGGTACCGGTCGGATTATTGGGATTGCAGACAAACACCATTTTCGTCCTTTCATTCAGCGCTGTTTTCATTCCTTCAAGATCGTGGGTCCCGTCCCGCATTGGAACGCTTACCGGCACTCCGCCTTCAATAAAGACGTTCGTACGGTAACGCGGAAACGTGACCTCTGCCATCACCACTTCCTCGCCCGGATTCACATACGTCCGAGTAAGCATCCGGATAATTTCATCAGAACCGTTTCCGAAAATGAAACGATCGGAGGAGACATTCAGATGTTTGCTCAGTGCATCCGCCAGCACCGGTGCGGTCACTTCCGGGTAGAAATGAATATTTTCCATCTCCTCCATCATCGCGTTTCTTGCTTTTGGCGAGGATCCGTAAGGGTTTTCATTAGAAGCCATCTTAATGACCCGGGACAGACCGAGTTCCCGCTGCAGCTCCTCCACCGGTTTGCCCGGCGAATACATCGCCACCTCTGTCATTTGTGCTCTCGGTTTCACCATTTCTGATAAAACCTCCTTCTGTGAAAAATAAATGAATGATACTGCCTGTAATAGTAGAGAGATTCCGCCGCCTTCACAAGAATATCATTTAAAGCTGAGATGCTTTGAAGTAGTAAAGGAAAGCCCGCACGTCAAGGGACGCTGTCACGCATCCCTGTCACCGCAGTATATTTGAAAGCGTTTTCTTTAAATTTATATAAAAAACATTGGTATTCTATAGGAAATCCATATATAAAAAACCAGATGGCAGTCATGAATATAGAAAAATCCGAACGAATTCTTTTCCATCCGTTCGGATTTTTACCTCAAAATGTTTTATCTGTATCCCCGCCGGCGTCCACCATGCTTTCACTATCCTTATCAAGCGGGGTCAGAGCCCAGCCGGTATAGGCGTAAAACAGGGTGATAAACGGCGTAACAAGGCTGGTGAAGGTAAAGAAGACATACCCCATGCCGACATCCAGCGTCGTCATCACAAACGCTCCTATCACACCCCACGGAATCAGCGGATGCAGCACCGAACCGGCGTCTTCCAGTGTCCGCGACAGATTTTTCGGATGAAGTCCGGCCCTGCGGTAGGAATCCTCCAGCATCTGGCCCGGGAGAATGATGGATAAATACTGCTCCCCGATCACCGCGTTCACGCCGAAACAGGATACAACAGTCGAAGTGATGACGTTGCCTTTTTTACGGAGAACTTGTTTCAAGCTGTCGATCAGCGCATGGGCGATGCCGATACCGCGGAACAATCCCCCGAACCCAAGCGCCACGATGATCAGAGATATTCCGGATAACATACTCTCAAGACCGCCGAGAGAGAGCAGGCTGTCTATTGATTCCATTCCGGTATCTGCGGTGTAGCCTTCGTGAGCAGCCGTCATAATGTCACCAAGACCTGCCCCCGGGGTGGTATAAAACGTCGTCAGCACCGCGGCAACAAGACCGATCGCAAGCGAAGGCACAGGTTTGACGCGGCGTGCGGCCAGACCAATAATGAGAAGCGGGGACAACAGCGTCACCGGCGTAATCATAAATTCAGACTGCATCGTGCGGGCCATTTCATCCACCTGGGACGTATCGGCACCTCCCTGACTGTTCGTAAATCCAATAAAAACGAAAATAATTAATCCAATAAGAAAAGCCGGTACCGACGTCCAAAGCATGTGGCGGATGTGTGCAAACACATCCACTTTGGCCGTAGCCGCCGCCAGATTCGTCGTATCCGACAGCGGAGACAATTTGTCACCAAAAATGGCCCCGGACACAATCGCCCCCGCTGTCATTTCAGGCGAGATCCCCATACCGTAGGCGACGCCCATCAGCGATACACCAATCGTCCCCATCGCGCTCAACGAACTCCCGGTCATCGTGGCCACCACCGCTGTAATGATAACGGCTGTCACCAAAAAGAAATCCGGCGAAAGTACCTGAAGCCCGTAGAACGTGATCGTCGGCACCGTGCCGTTCAAAGCCCATACCCCAATCAATATACCAATCAGACTTAAAATCAGAACAGCCGGTATCCCGTAAGAAATGCCTTTTACCATGGACTGCTCCATGTCCTTCCAGCTGTACCGGAGCATCAGCCCGTATACCGCTGTAATAATCGTTGCCAGCACAATCGGGATGTGCGGCAGGACCCCGTAATGCAGAATACTGACACCAAGTACGACGGTAATCAGAAGCAGTACAATGAGAGATCCGGTTAACGTTGCCTGTCTTGTTTTCATGTCGTCGTTCCCCGTCTTTCTAAAAAATAATGGTGGTTCAACGCTGAGCTGAAATGCTTTAAAGTAGTAAAGTTAAGCGCGCAGAACAGCTGCGATTTTTTCTCCTAACCTATGATACGATAAACAAAGGAATCAGAACAATGAGAGGAAGACATTTCATCCGCAGCATCGTACAAAGGGGAATAACCATGGATACTACAGCACTGCTCGCTTTTTTAGGGACCGCGGTTCTGCTTACTCTAAGCCCCGGTCCCGACATTTTATTTGTCACCGCGCAAAGCATAGCACAGAACGCGAAAGCCGGCGTAGTAACGGCGTGCGGTCTCTGCACCGGCCTGCTTGTACATATGACGGCAGCGGCAGTCGGAATTTCCGCTGTCATCTATCAGTCCGCGTTCGCATTTTCGATTGTGAAATACGCCGGCGCCCTGTACCTGTTTTACCTTGCCTGGAAAGCATTCCGAGACCGGGAGAATCCCGGCCTCGACATGCCGGAGCACAGCGGCGCCTCCTACCGGAATCTGTATGGAAAAGGCATCATCATGAACCTGCTGAATCCGAAAGTAGCGCTCTTTTTTCTCGCGCTTCTGCCGCAGTTCATCCACACCGGCGCCGGCCCCGCCTCGCTGCAGGTCTCTGTGCTGGGAGGAATTTTTATCGCACAGGCCTTTCTCGTGTTCGGCACGGTCAGCCTGCTCGCTCATCAGGCCGGGCGGATGCTCACGAATCACCCCGGCGCCGCGCGCAAAATGAATCTCGTGCAGGGCCTGTTGTTCATCATCATCGGGGTCCAGCTGGTGCTTGGAGAAAAATAAAAACAGCCCCCGGTGCCCTGCACCAAAGGCTGTTCGCATCACACGGATATTAGTCCGCCTGCATGCCGCCGTCTACATTGTATAGGGAACCGTTTACAAACGAAGCTTTGTCGGAAGCAAGGAAAAGAACAACCAGTGCCGCTTCAGCCAGCGTACCGTATCCTTTATTGAAGAATAACATCTTGTCATGAAGTACTTACATAATAGACTTAAAAATCCCTGTAGATATAAAATCCACAGGGATTTTTCATCTTTATTCACCACTTTGCGGCGCAATTTTTAATTCAACTCATAAACCACGCTGACCCGCTGGGTGATATCAACCTGGCCGGGTTCGATAGAGGTACTGTTATCGGCAGCACTCTGCGATTCTTCGCGGGCGTAGTTGCCGGTAGGGAGGTCGACCTGGGCGCCGTTTTCAGAAATCTGGAGGACGGCTCCGCTTGATTTTCCGGCACCGGCGGCCATGGCTTCGGCTTTAGCGGATGTGTTTTCGACAGCCTGTCGGAGGGCCTGTTGTTCATACTCGGTTTGATCCTGCAGGGTGAAACGGGTCTGCTGAATCTGGTTGGCGCCGGCAGCGGCAGCGTCATCCAGCAGCTGGCCGACCTGGTCGATCTCACTGAACTCCACGGACAGGATGTGGCGGGCGCGGAATTGTTCTTCTCCCCCTTCTGCCGCGCGGTCGGTGTTCACGCCGAAATAGGAGGTCTCGATATTTTCTTCCGAAATGTCATATTGATTGATCGCTTCACGGATGGCGCTCATTCGTTCACTGACCTGCTGCTGCGCGGTGCTGGCGGATGTGTCGGTCACTTCGGCACCGAGCCGGAGCTGTGCCGTATCCGGTTCTACGCTGACACTGGATTCTCCCTGTACGACAATAGTCCCGGCTTGCACGCTGCTTTCGGATGATGCGGCCTCTGCTGTTTCGGCAGGCGCTGTACTGAAAGCGGCGGCGCACAGAAAGCCTCCTGCCGTGAGAGCTGCAACAGCTCCTGCTACCTTCTTCCTTCGTGTTTTCAACATGATATAATTCCTCCTCCTGAATTTTTCTGCATTGGGGTCCTATCCTGCTGCTTTTCTCTGTCTACCCCTTATGTCGGGAAGAAGTACAGGAGGTTACAATTTATTCACATTTTTTCAACTACTCTTTTGCATCAGCGAATGACTGCCTCTAACTGCCGCGGTAAACCTGGTACCCCCACGGCGATACCAGAAGCGGCACGTGATAATGTTCCTGCGGGGCGGCGATCCCGAACCGGACCGCCACTTTTCCAAGAAACGGGGGATCAGCGGTGGCTGCCTGCTTTTCTTCAAAGTACGTTCCTATATCAAAAAGCAGCTCATATTCCCCGGCCTCCATCTGGCCGGCTTCGAGAAGCGGGCCGCTTACCCTGCCATCTTCGTTTGTCCTCGATTCCGTTACTTTTTCAAACCGTCCGTCTTTTATCCGATAGAGTTCCAGGTAGACCCCGGAAGCCGGTCGACCATGCATTAAATCCAATATATGGGTTGTCAGGCCGCTCATGCAGCTGCACCTCCTTTCTTACAAATCATCACGTGTCACGCAAAAACGCTGAAAGCCAAAAGGCAGACGCGGTTCGGTGTACACTTTTCCCTCACTGCCGTCTATATCTTCCAGGACCGTGTCCCATGTACGGTTCTGCGATTCAAATGTTACTTCTGTGAGCTGCGGAAATCGTTGGAGCACCCGTTGTCCAATGCTGTAGATCAGGCTCTGAATGGACGGGGACGCCACCTCTTCAAACACCGCGCCCGCGATATCCCGTATCTGTTCGGGCGCAGCGTACCTCGATGGATCTTCGGCGTACGCATCGTCCCCGTCTTCATACGTCCAGCCTATGTTTACATACACAAACAACGGACGGTTGCTGTCCTCGGGGAGAGTGGTGTACTCATCACGGATGAAACCGGTAAAAGAGTTGTCTTTCACTTTGACGAGCTGAAGATCCCGTACTTCGCTGTACTGTCTGGTAACGACCGGTTCCGCCCCGTTTCGTTCCATTTGAATAAAGGTCTGCAGCTTCTCATTTCTCGATCGGCTGAATACCAGACCGCCGGATTCCCCGTTCGATACCGCCGTTTCAAACGGCAGCTCTTCGGCCGTCATCTGAACCCATTCAATATGCGGATATTTCCTCAAAAAAGCCTCCGACACGTACTGAACAAAACCTTCTGCCGTTTTTCCAGTGAACGACCCCAAATGCCGCTGGATAAAATTCTTCATGGAATCTGTCGCGACAACAGCGCTGTTATCCCCTTCTGTGAAGGACGGCAGAAACGCTTCCCCGCCAAGTTCCACCGTGACATTCAGTCCGAAAACGGTATAATCTTTTTGGGTGAAAGGAGATTCAGGAATCACGCTCAGTCCGGTCAACGGCTCCATAAATGTACGATAGGCAAAAACATTCCCTTTTCCATAAGACATGGTTCGACGCATACTATCGCTCCTAACTGGTGTCATCTTATCCTGCAGGCGGAGCCAGGCAATCCGGTACACCTGCTGCAGTGCTGTCTGAAATTCCTGTTCATATCCACTCGAGAGCCGCTCCTGCAGCGACTGATAGACGTCACGCTTCGTCTGTCCCTTCACCGCTAGAATAAAAGGGAAGCCGAACGTTTCGCGGTATTGGTCGTTTAATCTGAGAAACGTTTCGAATTCCTCTTCGGATAACCGGTCCAATCCGGCTCCTTTTTGTTCTTGCGAGGAAGTGAAGCTCATCTTGTCTTTAGCCCCGAGCTGTGGATGTTTGCGGAGCAGCCCCAGCTGCGCTTCCCGGCCGGACGCCTCCACCACGCCTCTCATCGTTTCAAAAAGCCCTTCAAACGACGAAAACGGCCGTTCGTTTTCCGCTTTATCCGCCACCCAGGGCGAATGTTCAAACAGACCGCCGAACGTTTCGATAAATGCTTCCCGGGTCATACCATTGATTTTATTCACCCATGTCATCTTCCCCACCACCAATATGTTATTTTTCTTCACATCAGTTTGTATCTTATGCCATATCCTAACGAAAAGTCCAAGCTGCATCATTAGCTATCATGACTAAAAGAAAAAAGAAATATTGGTTACTATGCATGTCATGTCAACTGAAGAGATGTCTGTATCCGCAGGGCGAGCCGCAGCCGCAGGGTGGTCTCAGGATCTTTCAGGTCCTGTCCGAGTATCTGCTCAACCTTTTCCAGCCGGTAGATGACAGTATTGCGGTGTACATACAGCCTTTTTGCCGTTTCTGATATCTGACAGTGAGTCTCAAGATACACCGACAAAGTATGCAGCAGGCTTTGGTCCCCCTTGGACACATCCGACAGAGCCTGAAGCGTGTACGCACAGAACTTCTCCAGATCATCCGACGGAATAATGCGCAGCAATTCCGCAATATCTTTCGTATGATAAGCCTGGATAAACGAGCGGCTGCCTGATAAATGACCGGATTCCAGGGCATTCACAGCTTCGTTATACGCCTCTTTCACCTCGAGGAACTGACGGCTGATATTACTCATGCCAAACGAAATCGAGCGCTCGAACTGAGTATAGATGCTGATCTGCAGTTCTTCCAGCAGCTCCTCGACCACATCATGAATATCCCCAGGCATATCATCAATCTCGATAAGCAGCAGACACATGTTACCTTTCATAAAGAAATGAGCCGGTAACATGAACACGTCCAGCTCTTCTTCCAGATATTCATAGACGCGATCCGCTTCCATTTGGTGCTGGGCGAAACTAAGGCGGACCTCATCTTCATCAAGCCGCCCGGCCGCAGCGATATATTTCTGATTTTTGCTTAGATTGAATTCCTTGGCGCGGTTGATGATTTCTTCATTGGAGGAAAACGCATCTTCCACAAAATTGATGAAAAAATCATTCTTCGCGCGGCGGGCGTACTGCTTCAAGGCATTTTCCTTCATCAATTCGAAAGCAATGACGTTAGTCGCCTGCTCTACCGTCAATATGGCACCGCTGCCGGCATCCGGAATATCACCGAGGACGACGAACGTCCCGCACCTGACCTGGTGAGTATAAATGGGAAAAACGGTAACCGTCCGCGTTTTTCCGTTTTCCTGCAGCAGGGTGAAGCTGGAATAAGATGCTTGCGGAAGAAAAAAAGAATAGCCTCTTCGCTGCAATCTCTCCATATCATCAGCGATATCCATACGAGATTGTGAGGATGCTATAGGTTTGGAATGCTGATCGAGCAGCAGACAGGGATGACCGATCATGGATGCAGCCTGCTGCAGCAGCGGCTTCAGCCCCTTGCCGCTCATAATGTGATGAGTGAACGCGCGGTGCGCTTCCATGGCATGTTTCAGTTCATTCGTCCGCATATTCAGGATAGAGCTGAGGGTCTGATTTACAATCGTACCAAGCCGGACGTCACGCGGCAGTTCGATCAGCGGTAGAGCGAGCCGGTCCGCCAGAGCAAGTGCTTCGTACGGGATGCTGTCCAAAAATCTTCCCGTTTTGATGCCCAGGCCGGAACACCCCTGTTCCGCCATCCGTTCCATCAGCTCAAGAAGCAGCGACGTATCGTCTTTAAAATGATAGGCCGTGGTCACAAGCAGATCGTCTTTACGCAGAAAATCTACAATATCCGGCGCATCCATCATGTTGACGTGCTGCACTCCCCGTTTCTTCCCGTTTTCTCCAGCCGCTAGTTCGGCCTGCTCAAATACCGGAAGCTCTAAAATGTCTTCCAGGTGCATGCCAAAGCCCTCCTTTTCGTTAGTCATCTTTCACAATAAATTACGGAAAAAATGACACATCTGCTAATGCTTTACGGATATCGTAGCAGTAAAATAATCAACACAAAGCTTTTATGTCAGGAATACTGACATAAAATAAAAGGAGGTTCATCATGAGCACGGATCTACAGGCATCTGAAGTGCCGGAGAGTGAAACCCTCAGGCTGATTGAATGGCTGGCATCTTTTGGAGAAACGGAAGATGGCGGCACGACGCGTCTCCTCTACTCTGACAGCTGGCTCGAGGCGCAGCACGCGGTTTTTGATATGTTCCAGAACAAAGGGTTAACTCCTTTTTTCGATGATGCCGGGAATCTCTACGGCAGAGTGGAAGGAACCGAGCAGACATCTCCTGCTGTGGTTACCGGTTCCCACATTGATACGGTGGTCAACGGCGGAAAATATGACGGTGCGTATGGCATTGTCGCGTCCTTTCTCGCAGTGACCCGGCTGATAGAGGCGTACGGTCCGCCGAAAAAAACGATTGATGTCGTTTCTTTGTGTGAGGAAGAAGGCAGCCGCTTTCCCATCACATTTTGGGGATCCGGTCATATTACGGGACAGTACGCGGGTAAAGACCCGAAAGATTACATAGACAAAGAAGGAGTTTCTCTGGAAACAGCCATGCACGAAGCCGGTTTCGGGAAAAAACAGTATCCGGCTCCGCACCGCACGGATATCGAGTGCTTTGTGGAAATGCATATCGAACAGGGACATGTGCTGGAGCAAAATGGATGCTCCGTCGGCGTTGTGGAGGGAATTGTCGGACAGCGCCGTTATCACATTCATGTCACAGGAGAAAGCAACCATGCCGGAACCACCCCGATGACGTTCCGTAAAGACGCGATGGCAGCCGCGTCGGAAATGATCCACTGGATTCACCGGGAAGCCTTCAAGGATGATTATCTTGTCGCCACCGTTGGACAGATCGAAGCAAGGCCGAATACGACAAACGTCATCGCAGGTCATGTCGTGTTCTCTCTCGACATCCGTCACCACGAGCAGGATGTATTGGATACTTTCTGTTCTTCCGTACTCACTCATCTGGAAGAAACAGCCCAACATTACGGCGTTTCCATGCAGGCATCGAAATGGCTGGATGTCTCTCCGGTTTCCATGGATTCCGGCCTGACGCGCAGAGCTCTTGAACAATGCAGCATGCATAGCATACCGGCCCACCCTATGTTCAGCGGCGCAGGGCATGACGCCCAGGTATTTGGAAACCTTTTTCCTACCTCCCTGCTCTTTGTGCCGAGCCACAATGGTATCAGCCATTCTCCTCAGGAATTCACCTGCCGTGAAGATCTTGAAAAAGGTGTACGTATGATGACAGAATTTCTTTATACCATCGCCTGGTAAAAGGAGAGATAATCGATATGACGCAGCCATTTGTTCCAGCGAAACGAACCATTATGACCCCGGGACCCGTCGAAGCGGAGCCGCGGGTGCTGAGAGCCATGAGCACACCGATACTCGGACAGTTCGATCCTCTTTTCACATCCATAATGAATGACGTTATGGAAGACCTCCGCCGGGTATTTCAGACGTCCAATCACTGGGCGTTTCCCATTGACGGCACATCCCGGTCCGGACTGGAAGCTGTATTATGCAGCATCATTCATCCGGGAGATAAAGTGCTTGTCCCTGTGTTCGGCCGGTTCGGACAGCTTCTTACAGAGATTGCCGAACGTTACGGCGCCGAGGTATTCACGATGGAGTGCGAGTGGGGGACGGTGTTCGAACCGGCCGAGGTGATCGATGAGATCGAGAGGATACAGCCGCACATCGCGGCCGCCGTTCACGGGGAAACGTCAACCGGTTGTCTCCAGCCGCTCCAGGAAATCGGCCGGTGCTGCCGGGATATGGGCAGTCTTTTTGTCGTCGATGCCGTAGCGTCACTGGGCGGTACAGACGTAAAAGTCGATGAATGGTATATCGACGCCGCCATCGCCGGCACACAGAAGTGTCTCTCCGTTCCATCCGGAATGGCACCGATCACTTACAACGAGCGGGTGGAACAGGTGGTAAACGCCCGCAAAAAAGTCGAACGCGGCATCGCAACCGCAGAAGACGAGTTGGAAAAAAGGAAACAGCCGCCCATTGCCTCCAATTATTTTGATTTGAGCCAGCTCCAGGATTACTGGAGTCCGCGCCGGCTGAATCATCACACCGAGGCGACTTCCATGCTGTACGGCCTGCAGGAGGGGATCCGTATTGTTCTCGAAGAAGGACTGGCGGATCGCTTCAAGCGCCACCGGTTTCATGAGCAGGCATTAAGAGCGGGGCTTCAGGCTATGGGCTTGTCGTTATATGCCGACCACGACGCCAAACTTCCAATGGTCACCTGCGTGAATATCCCCGCTAACGTCGACGGAAACGCGATCCGGCATCTGATGCTGGAACAGTTTGGGGTGGAAATCGCAGCGTCTTTCGGTCCGCTGAAAGGCAAGATCTGGCGTATCGGCACGATGGGATACAGCTGCCGGCGTGAAAATGTACTTTTCACCTTGTCTGCCCTTGAAGCGGCCCTTCTGTCCCATCATGTGCCGATTTACGCGGGACACGCGGTGCAAAAAGCGCTGGAAGTGTATCAAAGAAACACAGAAGGGGTGCAGAAGTCATGAAAAAGCGTCTTGGAACCTATCCTTACGCGTCAAAACGCACCACCACCGCGGCTTCCAAAGGAATGGTCACCACCTCGCAGCCGCTTGCTTCACAGGCAGGACTCGATATGCTCAAAAAAGGCGGCAACGCGGTCGATGCCGCTATTGCAACAGCCGCCTGCCTGACCGTGGTGGAACCCTGTTCCAACGGAATCGGCGGCGATGCTTTTGCGCTCGTCTGGATCAACGATACGCTCCACGGATTAAACGCAAGCGGTCCGGCTCCGAACCATCTTTCCGTGGAAGAAGTGAAACAGCAGGGGTATGACGAGATGCCGGAACGCGGATTTCTGCCCGTGACCGTACCGGGTGCTCCCGGCGCATGGGCCGCTTTGTCCGAACGATTCGGCCGTCTGTCTCTTGAAACGGTGCTCGAACCGGCAGTCTCGTACGCACGGGACGGGTTCCCGCTTTCCCCTGTCACCGCACGGAACTGGCAGAACACGATGGAATCCCTGAAACAGGAGCTGAGCGGTCCTGCCTTTGATGCCTTCTTTGAAACATTCGCTCCCGGCGGCACGATTCCGGCGGCAGGCGATATATGGAAATCCGAAGCTTTTGCGAGGACCCTTGAAGACATCGGCGCAACCAAAGGAGCCTCTTTTTACGAAGGAGATCTTGCCGACCGCATCGACGCCTTTTCCAGGGAACACGGCGGTTTTATCCGAAAAGGGGATTTGAGCCGGTACACTCCGGAGTGGGTCACCCCGGTTTCCATTTCATACAAAGGATACGACATCTGGGAAACACCACCGAACGGACAGGGGACGGTTGCTTTGATGGCCATGAACATATTACGATCCGACTTTTTCCCGGAAAAAGAACAGACAGACACCTACCACAAACAAATTGAAGCAATGAAACTGGCCTTTGCGGACGGAGAACAGTATATTACTGATCCAAAAGATATGACGGTCCAGCCGGAGGAGCTTCTCTCGCCGGAATATGGTGCCATGCGGCGGAAGTCCATTGGAGAAAAAGCTGCCGTACCAAGCGCCGGCACCCCGCAGCACAGCGGAACCGTCTACCTCGCTGCCGCCGACGGCGAAGGAAATATGGTATCGTTTATTCAAAGCAATTATTACAACTTCGGCTCCGGTCTTCTCGTCCCGGGTACCGGCATTCTTCTGCAGAACCGGGGACGGTGTTTCTCGCTGGACAGCGGGCATACCAATGTACTCCGGCCGAACAAAAAAACATACCACACCATCATTCCGGGTTTTATTACCAAGGGAAGTCAGCCGGTCGGTCCGTTTGGTGTGATGGGGTTTTACATGCAGCCGCAGGGGCATCTGCAGGTGGGAATGAACATGATCGATTTTCATCTGAATCCCCAGGCGGCCCTCGACGCTCCGCGCTGGCAGTGGATGGGCAAAAAAACCGTCCGGCTGGAGAGATCCGTGCCCCCGCATATCGCACAAGCGCTGAAGCAGGCGGGGCACGACGTGGAGCTGTCGGTGGATTCCAATGAAATGGGACGCGGACAGGTAATCTGGCGCGACCCGGACACCGGCGTTCTTTACGGCGGAACCGAACCGCGTACCGACGGATCGACTGCTGTGTGGTAAGCTTATGGGAGGAGGAAATAGAATGAAGGCATGGGATACTGTAATTCGAAACGGAAAGATCGTCCTGGACGACCGCGTGGAACAACTCGATATCGGCATCCGGGATGGCATCATCACCGCTCTGGAGACATACCTTGATGGCACGGCGGACTGGGAATATGATGCAGCGGGCTGCCACGTGTTTCCGGGATTGATAGATGTGCACGTCCATTTCAACGAGCCCGGCCGCACCGACTGGGAAGGGTTTCAGTCGGGATCGCAAATGCTCGCCGCCGGTGGATGCACGACCTTTTTTGATATGCCGTTAAACGGGGTTCCTTCCACTGTCACACAGGAAGCCCTCATACAGAAAAAAGAACATGCCGGCCGTCATTCGATTCTTGATGCCGGCTTGTGGGGCGGACTGATGCCGGGTCATGTCCATGATATAAAGGATATGGCCGATGGCGTCATTGGATTTAAAGCTTTTATGGCTCCATCTGGTAACCCTGAGTTTGAAAAATCGGACGATCAGACGCTCTTGGATGGCATGAAGGAAATTGCCGACTGCGGAAAAGTCCTTGCACTCCATGCCGAAAGTGCCCCGATTATAGAGCACATGAAGAGCCGGCAGACCGGGACAGATGCCGATTCATATGCACGCTCGCGCCCGGCAGAAGCAGAATCCGAAGCAGTCCGCCGGGCTCTTTCCTTTGCCCGTGTTACCGGATGCGCTCTTCATTTTGTCCATATCAGCAACGCTGAAACCATCCATATCATCGATCAGGCGAAAAAGGAAGGGATGGACGTGACGGTGGAAACGTGCGCTCATTACCTGCTGTTCAACCATAATACGCTACGCTCCCGGGGAGCTGCCGCCAAATGCGCGCCGCCGCTCCGCGGGGAACAGGAAAGGCAGGCACTCATGCAGTGTCTTTTGGACAACAAAATCGACATGGTCACCTCCGACCACTCCCCCTGCCCTCCGGATCTGAAAGACACCGACGATATGTTTCAGGCGTGGGGCGGGATTAACGGAGGGCAGTTCACCCTGTCCGCCCTGATCGAGACGGCACTCAGCCACAACGTACCGCTCTCCCGCGTGGCAAAGTGGGGAGCGCAGGCACCGGCCCGCCGTTTTCAGATGGAAGACACAAAAGGTGCTGTCCAGGAAGGGCTGCACGCGGATCTGAGCATCGTGGACCTCAGAACAGAGACCCGTATCACGCAGCAGGATCTTTACACAAAACACCGGCAGAGCCTCTATGAAGGACACACTTTTCCCTGCCGGATCGTCCGCACCTTCCAGCGCGGACGTACGGTTTATGACCAGAAACAGGGAGCTGTAGAGCAGCCATAGATAGACAGGAAAGGATGACGCCGACTTGGACTGGACACTTCAAAAGCAATTATTTCTGGGTTTTTTCCGGGCGGGAATTTTCGGGTACGGCGGCGGTCCCGCTTCCATACCGCTCGTTCACAAAGAAGTCGTACAGGGATACGGCTGGATGAGTGATGAGGAATTTTACGATATTCTGGCGATTGGCAATACACTTCCCGGCCCCATCATGACAAAAATGGCGGGATACATCGGTTACCGTACCGGCGGCGTGACCGGAATGTTCAGCGCACTGACCGCCTCTGTTTTTCCGACGGTGGTGCTGATGATCGTTTTGATTGGAGCTCTTTTGTCATTTCAATCGTCTCCGATCGTTCAAGGGATGACAAGCGCCATTGCTCCTGTTGTCGGGGTTATGATGCTCACCCTGACCTACAATACGCTGAAAAGTACCAAAGGCCGGACGGGGTGGTTATTTGTCACTGTCTTTACAGTGCTCAGCATTGTTGTTCTCGAACTGCTGAACATTCACCCCGCGTTTTGGATCGCCCTGCTTCTGATTATCGGCGTGATGTACTGGAGAAAACCAGCATCACCTGAAGAATAATGCGCCTGCTGGAGGTTTTTTCATCATGATTTTCTGGGAATTATTTATGGCTTTCTTTATACCGGGGATTGTAGGATACGGCGGCGGTCCGGCTTCCATCCCCCTGATCAAGCATGAAGTCGTCGAACGCTACAGCATGGTGACGACAGAACAGTTCGGCGAAATGCTCGCGCTCGGCAACACGCTCCCGGGTCCCATCGCAACAAAAATGGCAGGATATATCGGTTATGAAGCAGCCGGAGTTCCCGGCGCGGCAGTAGCTTTATTTGCAACCATCGCGCCTTCTCTCCTGGCGATGATTTTTCTGCTCGGCTTATTGTATACATTCAAAGACTCTCCGCGCGTCAAAAAAATGACGCTTTATATCCGCCCGGCTGTTGCAGTGCTCCTCGGCGCCCTTGCCGTGCAGTTTTTTCAAAGCGGAGCGGCCGACGCCGGGATCACCCACACGATCATTTTAGGCGCCGGCAGCCTGTTTTTGTTTGAACGAACCAGACTTCACCCGGCATTTGTCATATTGGCTGCCCTGCTTTACGGTGTTATTTTTCTTTCTTGACGTCTTTTGTGAAAGAACGAAGACGGCAGAAGCTATCTAAACGATGAACCGGCATGCTTGCTGCAGCCGGTTCTTTCTGTTTCACCCGCCGTATCCGGCGGTTTTCCCGCCAAACCAAGCCCAATACGAGCCGAATGAAAGACTTTACATGCCGAATAAGCTGGATTACAAGCCAACGCAGGCAAAAAAATCCGCCCGTATGCTGTGTTTCCGCGGCCGGAAATCTGCCTTTACCACCCGCTGGGGCTGCGGTGTTTCTGCTGCAGCCAGGTTATCCAGTTCCCGCTTGTAATGTGCTCCCCGATCCCGGCCGGCTGATTCCAGTAATACGTGTAGGCTTCGATGTCCCGGCCTCTTTCGTCCGTGACCGTCACAATGTCCCGCACGTACTGACTGCCCGCTGTGTCACCTTCATCGTATCCTTCGAGCCTGTCCAGATCCTCCAGCACTTCGTCGTACTTGTCGTTTTGTATGTACATGATGTCCCCCTGCACCATCGTGTTTCCTTCTTTAACAAGGCAGGGAAAACGCCCGTGATCAGCAGCATACAGCCGGCCTGTCATCACCGCGCTGCGTTCTTCTTTTGTCCGTCCTTTCAAGATTAATTCATAGTTGTGAAGACCTGTTCGCAGCGTCCCGTAAACAAATACCGGGAGATTCATACATACCATGCTCCTCTCTTTCTGTCATGATACACAAATCGGGCACCCGACGTATAGGACGGATGCCCGTTTGTTTATGAGAATAAATAGAGAGTTTCTTAGATTCTTAGACTTCCTGCTCTTCCGGTACGTGTAGTCCGACGCCTTCTGCGACGCGGCGGCCGTAATCCGGATCAGCTTTGTAGAAATGCTTAATCTGGCGGAGCTTGATTTCATCTTTCTTCACAGCGCCCAGATCGCCGACGATAGCATCAATCAAACGCTGCTTTTCATCTTCTTCCATAAGACGGTAAAGGTCACCGGCCTGCGTATAGTGATCTTCACTGTCATAGTTCACGCTGTCCGCCTGACCTTCCACTTCAAACGGATCGATTCTGCCACGGTCGGTTTCGGTCGGGCCGTCAAAGCTGTTCGGCTCATAGTTGACCGTGCCTCCGCCGTTGCCGTCCGTTCTCATGAAGCCGTCACGCTGATAGTTGTCCGCGCCGCTTACAGGGCGGTTGACCGGGATCTGCTCGTGATTGGCTCCCACGCGGTAACGATGTGCGTCCGAGTATGCGAACAAGCGGCCCTGCAGCATCTTGTCCGGAGAAGCTTCGATTCCGGGTACAAAGTGACCAGGGGAGAACGCAGCCTGTTCCACCTCAGCGAAATAGTTTTCAGGGTTCTTGTTCAGCACCATACGGCCTACTTCAATACGCGGATACTCATCTTTTGGTACCGTCTTCGTTACGTCAAAGATATCCCACTTATGATGCTTATAGTCTTCATACGGAATGATCTGAACATAAAGCTTCCAGGACGGAAAGTCACCGTCTTCAATCGCATTGAAGAGATCTTCTGTATGATAGTCCGGATTTTCCCCGGCAATCTTGTCAAACGTCGCCTGATCCAGGGATTTCACGCCCTGCTCACTGACAAAGTGATATTTTATCCAGAACGCTTCGCCTTCCGCGTTCACCCATTTGAAGGTGTGGCTTCCATAGCCGTTCATATGACGGTAGGTAGCCGGAAGACCGCGGTCGCCGTGCAGGTAAGTAACCTGATGGAGCGATTCAGGGGAGAGAGACCAGAAGTCCCAAACCATGTTCGGATCTTTCAGGTGTGTTCTCGGATCACGCTTCTGCGTATGGATAAAGTCCGGGAACTTAATCGCATCACGAATGAAGAAGATCGGAGTATTGTTTCCGACAAGATCATAGTTTCCTTCTTCGGTGTAGAACTTCACGGCGAAACCGCGCGGATCGCGCACCGTGTCCGCGGAACCTGCTTCCCCTGCAACAGTGGAGAAACGGATGAACATCGGCGTTGTTTTACCGGCTTCGCTGAGGAAATCCGCTTTTGTGTATTTGGAGATTTCGTCGTTGGTTACTTCAAAGTAGCCGTGTGCACCGGCACCTTTTGCATGAACGACACGTTCCGGAATACGTTCACGGTTAAAGTGGGCCAGTTTTTCCAGCAGATGGACGTCCTGAATGACAGTCGGCCCTCTGGATCCGGCTGTTACAGAATGCTGGTTGTCGCCGACCGGCATGCCTGATCCGGTAGTCAAATTGCTACGGTTATCTTTACTCATTCATGATCACCTCATTGAATTTTTCTATATATCTATGATAACACTTATTATCGAAAAATCAATACTAGATTATAATAATTTTAAATAGTGATCTGGAAATTCTTCCACCTTTTCTATTCGGAGCTGAACCTTTTATTCAGCCTCGAAAAATCATCCGGTGCTGTACGGGGAAAGGGAGGGAGTTGTCATCAATTACCTCTCATCATTGATAATCAAAATGGTATGTATAATAGAAAAAGCTGCTCCCCCCGAAGGGGAAAACAGCTTTATGTTATTCGTTGATTGCTTCTTTCAAGCCTTTTCCTGGTTTAAAAGCAGGCACTTTGCTTGCAGGTATTTTCATCGTTTCGCCGGTCTGCGGATTACGGCCTTCGCGTTCCGCGCGTTCACGGATTTCAAAATTGCCGAATCCGATGAGCTGGACTTTATCGCCGGTCTTCAACGAACTTTCAATGGTTTCCAGTGTAGCATTCACCGCGGCTTCACTGTCTTTCTTGCTTAATTCTGCTCTCTCTGCTACGTCATTAATAAGGTCTGTTTTATTCATTATGGTACCTCCTTGTTTTTCTGCTTCTATTATTCTTTCAATACATGACGGAAATATACCTGCTGCCCGGGAATAATTTTTTATTTATCTTTTATTCATTTCTCCCGGAACCGCTCCCTGACGATCGCCGCAGTCCAACTTATCGATCTTTTTCATATCGTTTTCACTTAATTCAAAATCAAACACGTGATAGTTTTCCTCGATGCGGGAAGGCGTCACGGATTTTGGAATAACGATAGAATCATTCTGAAGATGCCAGCGGATGACGATCTGCGCCGGTGTTTTGTCATGCTCTGCCGCAAGCTCCTGGACCACCTCATCCTCAAGCACCGCTTTACCATGCATCAAGGGGCTCCATGCTTCCAGATAAATGTCGTGTTTATGGCAGTATTTCTTCATTTTTGTCTGGGCAAAGTAAGGATGACATTCCACCTGATTCACAGCCGGCTTTATGTCACATTCATTCAATAGGCGCTGCAGATGTTCTTCTTCAAAGTTGCAGACGCCGATAGCTTTAATACGCCCGTCGTTGTAAAGTTTCTCCATCGCTTTGAACGTATCTACGTAATCATCATAAGCAGGCGTCGGCCAGTGGATCAAATATAAGTCCAGATAATCAAGGCCCAGGTTATCGAGGCTTCTTTCAAATGCTTCGAGTGTCCTGTTATAGCCCTGATCCCCGTTCCATACTTTCGTTGTGATAAAAAGTTCATCCCGGGGGATACTGCTTTCCTTCAGTGCCCGGCCGACACCTTGCTCATTATTGTAAAAAGCGGCCGTATCAATGGAGCGGTATCCGGTTTCGAGCGCTTTTTTGACAGCAGGTACGGCTTCGTCTTCCGGAACTTTCCACACGCCAAAACCAAGCTGCGGCATCACTACACCATTATTTAACGTTACGTCCTTCATTTCATTTCCACCCTTCACGTAATTATAGCATATCCCTACCATATGGTGCCGGTCTGTTCATCATTCTTCCACTATTACGTTTCGGTCTCCTCCCCTCCTGCCATATGTTTATCTTCCATGATCCGGATGGTTCGTAACGTGCTCCACATGATAACATATGCCGGCACACTTCCGGCAAAAAAGAATAAAAGTCCTGAAAACCAGGCTGTAAGAAGCGCCGTTATGACACATGCGGCAGCCGAGAAAATGACACCAAGCGGAGATCCGGCACCAATAAAAAACGCCTGTTTGAAATACTCCATCATGCACATGCGGTAGTGCACAAGGGCCGGAAACAAAAACAGTACAGTGATGACGTACAGTAAAAACAGACTCCCGGACACGGTTATCAATACAAAGGACAGTATCCCATCCATGGATGAAAAAAACTGAAAGTCGACGTAAAATACATATGCCGGGACGAGCGCGATGTAACCGATTGCATTGGATCGTAAAAATTCGCTTCGCACAGACTGCCAAAACGTTGGAAGGACGGCAATTTCCTCATCTTGGGTCAGCCATTTCCGCACGACTGCAAACATCCCAGCAGTCGCTGGAAACAGTCCCGCTATAAGAAGCCCTGCAAGACTAAACAAAACCCAGAGGACATTGACGTAAGCGAGTCTGGTAATCCAGTTCAGCGTCGTATGAAACACAGAACCTGCCTTTTTCCTATTCATCTTTCCTCCTCCTTCCTGCTGTTGGATCATTCATTGCTGTCATTGGAATGAAAGGTGTTCATGCAGCCACGACACACAGCGGCCTGCTCTGACCTCATGGGCTCCATCAAACGGTTCCCATTCCAGTTGTCCGGCTGCCCTCTGATTCTCATAAATATCCCCGAGCACCTCCACTGCTTTCCGGGCCCCTTCAAGAGGAAAAAGGGGATCTCTGCTTCCGGATTCAATAAATAACGGACGCGGCGCCGTTAAGCCGATATAGGCCGGTAGCTCTGCACCGCTTAACAGACCGGGTACGTAATTATCGAGACAGTGTTCCACCGGCCACAGACTTTCCTGATATGTATTTACAAATCCGGAAAGCACGGCCGCCTGGATCCGCTCATCCAGGGCAGCCGTGTAAGCTGCAATCAGTCCGCCCCCCGAGAACCCCATGATACCGGGGCCATTCTCGTTCACGTCGGGAAAGGCAGCCATATCATCAAGAAGAAGCCTTGCTTCCTGTACGCGGAGACCAGCCAGTGTTTTTCCCACAGACAGAAGCTGAGCGCCCATTTTGTAACAGGATTTAGGACGGCTGCGGCGCTTATCTTCGTCGAGTCTGCGGTCTCCAAAGCCGATGATTTCCGGCGCAAATACTTTAAAACCCCTGGAGGCAAGCAGCGCCGCAAAATGGCGGTGAATACCGCTTCCTTCTTCATCCTCTTCCCCGCTTTCTGTCAAACCGGCAATCTCACGGCTGCCGTACCCGTGCCCGTGGAGAGCCAGGACAGCCGGATGCCGCTTTGCCCCGTTGTCAGGGGTCAGGACATACACCGGACCCGGCCGGTCGTCTGTGTAATGGAATACATACCGTTCCCGCCGGTACGCGGACAACTCTTTCGTTTCCAGTATCTCAGGCGGACGGCTCGACTTCTTTTCCTGGAAATCACCAAGCATCGAAGATAGATCAGCTTTGCTGACAGACTGCGGCTTCCGGTTTTCTGCAGCTTCTTGATACACGTTTTGAAAGTATTGGTCTATTTTATAATTCATCAGCATTCCTCTCCATGCTGTACTCTTCAACGTCCTCCCCTTTTATTCCTTCTTTGTGCCTGACTTTCTGTTGTCAAAAAAAAAAACCCTTTTCAGCTATAAACGCCGAAAGGGGCTTCTTTTTTTATTTATTCTGCGATTCATCCTTCAATGCTTCCACGCTCACTCCCGGATTCCACTGCAGGTGGGAAAAGTCCTGAAACTGCTGCCAGTCGCCTCCCCACTCGAATCCGATACGCTTTGCGATATCTCCTGCTTCCTGCCAGTCCGCTTCGCCGTTGTCATTTCCGTCATATGTTGTATTCCATGTCACGTCCCCGTTATTCTTTCTCAAGGCGAAATCAACAGCCAATCCGTAATTGTGGTAAGACTCACCGCCCCGGGCATAGGTGACAATACTACCTTCTTCACTGCGTCCCTGGGCATACAGGTCATTTTGCTGCTCTTTGGAACGGTATCCTTGCGTAATCACAACATCTATTCCCTGCTCTGCCGTCTGTTCCACAAATTCCTGCTTCATTTTCTCCACTTCGGGATGCAGGCTGGACCGGGCCGCCATCTCTTCTATATGGTCTTCTCTCTCCTGCTGCCAGGCTGCAAATAGAATGATAGAAAGGATGCCTATTAATGTTAGATCCCAGCCGGAATATAGTGTCATGATCTGTTCCTTTCTAAAGGTGTTTACGCGTAAAGATAAGGGATGCAGGCGAAAGTGTCAATCAAGAATCATTCTTATTGACAGGAAAAACAGGCAGTGAGAAATAAAACAGGCTTCCTTCTCCTTTCCTGCTCTCCACCCCGACTTCTCCTCCGTGGGACCGCACAATTTCAGCGGAAATGGCAAGACCAAGGCCCACACCTTCTTCTGATTTCACCACATTGGCCCCGCCTTTGAAAAAACGCTTGAATACATTAGGCAGCTCTTCTCCTTCGATTCCCGGGCCATCATCCCTGACGCCCGTCATAATAGAATGGCGGTCTTCTTGTTCCTGCACGATAAGAGTGACAGTACCTCCGGAAGGGGTGAACTTCTTTGCATTCAGCAGCAGATTGGAAAGCACCTGCTCCATGCGGATTGGGTCTATGGAAACGACACCGTTCCTTTCAGGCGGAAGGTGATCCTCCCATGTAAATAAAATACCCTTTCTTTCTATTTCTTCTTTATAAACGAAATATATTGTTTCCACATAGTCCCTCATATTTCGTTCTTCAAACGTGTACGTGATGCCGCCGGACTCGAGTTTGGCCAGTTCTCTCAGGTCATCGGTTATCTTTTGAAGAAGCAGCGTCTTGTTGTAAACGAGTTGAAGATACGCCGGATCCCCCCGGTCGATCACGCCGTCAAGCATTCCCTTGATATAACCTTGAATAGACGTCATCGGCGTGCCAAGCTCATGGGAAATATTGGACATCAGCTCCTGCCTGGCACGGTACATGCGCTCCAACCTCTGATTCGCCTTTTCAAGCTCCTGATTTGTTTCTGTCAGTTTCCGAGTCCTAAGTTCCACTTTTTCCTCCAGGGTTTGGTTGGCCTTTTCCAACCTGTCGGAAAGCTGACGGGAATGGGTGAGAGCATTAGTAAAACGGCTTGCCATAATGAAGGACTGGGCAAACAGGTAAGAAAACACCCCGATTGAAACGGTTTCTCCAGTATTGATGATGTGGTTGTAATGCAGAACATCGTTCACAACAAAAGCAAGCAGAATGAGCATTGCGCCGGCATGAGCGCGGGATCCCCGCCGTCCACGGCAAAGCGCAGTCCACAATACGATATTAATGTAGACAAGGGCCAAAACCGCTGTGCTTTGAAGGAATATCATGCCTTCTGTGAAAATCCGGGCCGGTGTTACAAGAATGATAAAAGCCATCAACGAGAACAGAGTCAAAAACGAATTTCGTATCCAAATGTTCATATCGCGGTGATACTGTGTATAAATGAATAAAATAGCACAAACAATGCCCAGACAAGGAGCCCAGTATTCGAATTTCAACGTCCATTCCCAGGGAATACCGGAGAAAAAACGAAGAAACAACACTTCCCCAAGGAGCAGAGTCCGTGCCGCCACAGCCAAACAGAGTCCGCCGAAAAAGAGAGGGGCGGTATCGCTCGGACGGAGCACGAAGATACCAAGATGATACAGCCCCATGACAAGCAGACTGACTACGAGAAACACCTCACGGGTGGTATTTTGGTCCCTCATGCTTTGAATATTTTCTGCCGAACCAATATAAAAGGAATCCCACCATCCGGACTTACGCTGGTGAAACTCTGATACATGCAGTACAAGGTCGATTGTATCCGACTCCGGTTTAAAATACGCGGCCTGTGGATGATGATCAGGCCGCGTACTGCTTCGGCTCACACCGGGTGTCCCATTTTCAGCTACAACCTTTTGATCCACCCACAACGTATAAGCGGTCGCAATCTCAGGTATGTATATACCGGCTGTATCATCAGTCAGGAGTTCTGGAAGCTCTATCTCAAGATGATAGGTCCCATATCCTTTATTAGGAAGCGGGCCGCTTTCTGTCTGGGTATCAGACCAACCAGAAGGAGTCTGGACATACAGAGGATCCGCCCCGCTTCCGGATACCTCGGAAGGTAACATTAAGCGCTGCCAGTAAAACTTCCACTCCCCGTCCAGTGTATATACCGCTTCCTCCTGTTCGTCTTCCGGAAGAGTCAGAACCCCGTTTGAAGCGGCTGAATCATCAACCACAGGGTTCCCGCACCCAGCAAGCCCCGCAGCCAGTATAAGAAAAAGCGTGTACATTATCGTTTTCATTTTGTAACCGCCCCATATACGGAGTTTATCCGTTTTGATTCTATTAAAGTATATCATACAAATGACCCACATAGACTCATCCATATACAACGAAAACACCTGTCATTCTTCTCCACCCCCACCTATCCACAACTTTAGACACACGCCCTTGTTTTTCCTTTTACAGATTGTTGATTTTCAAAAGGTATTTAACATTTACAATATTATTTTTGCTGGTCATTTATTGTACGATTAAGTTGTGTTTAATTTTGTAAGCGCTTACTAATAAGGGAGGGACAGAATTATCATGAAAAAGTTTTCCATCATGTTAACTGCTGCTTTAATTTGTGCCTGGACGGTGCCACACGTACCGGCCGCTGCTTCCACCGCTTCAGACGCTGCACAGGCACCGGTACAATTAGAAGATCTCGACCGTGGACTGAAAGCCGTAAATGTTGATAATGGTGTCTTTCTGGGCTGGCGTCTTCTTGCAGGAGAAGTCACCGGACACTCGGACACCGGAATGACAGGTGCCGATTTTCATGTTTTCCGAAATGGAGAAAAGATTGCAGAAGTAGAAAACAGCACCAACTATCTGGATGAAGATGGAGATGTCGATGACGAATACGTTGTTAAATCCGTGACAGACGGTTCCGTGAAATCCACAAGTAAAACAGTAACACCCTGGGCGGAAAACTATTATGAACTGCCGCTCCAGAAGCCCGATGAGGGAGTAACACCAGCCGGCCAAACGTACTCCTATCACGCCAACGATATGAGTGTCGGTGATGTAACCGGCGACGGCCGGTATGAATACGTCGTGAAATGGGACCCGGATAACTCCAAGGATGTCTCCCAGAATGGATACACCGGAAACACGTACATTGATACGTACACCTATGACGGAGAACTGCTCTACAGAATTGACCTGGGCAAAAACGTCCGTTCGGGCGCCCACTACACTCAGTTTCTAGTGAGTGATTTTGACAACAGCGGCAAGGCGGAACTTATGTTCAAAACCGCTCCCGGAACAAAAGTGATACATTATGATGATAACGAAGAAGTGGAGTCAGAGGAATATATCACGATGCCAAAAGAAGATAAAGAAGCGGGTTACAGCCATTCTGACGATTACCGGATGAGCAGTGAAGATTACTATAATCACATCGTTGAGATGTTTATGGGGTGGCATGAGCACGAAGAAGTTGTAAATGGCAGGTGGCCGGAGACGCTGGAAGAAAGTTTCGGCATTGAACCACGGTATGAATATCCATTATCCAGAGAAGATGCCAAAAGTCTGGCCGATTACTTTATGGACGAATACGCGCCGTCACGCAGTGACCGGAACAATTTGAGAGAACTTGAAGGATTTATCCTGGAAGGACCGGAATACCTAACTGTATTCAACGGAGAAACCGGTGAAGAACTGGAAACAATTGATTATAAGCCTGCTCGTCACGATGACGGACTGATGTGGGGCGACTATGCCATGAGCCGTATCGAGCCCGGAAATCGGGTAGATCGATTTCTGGCAGGAACAGCCTATCTTGATGGCAAAAGGCCGTATGCCGTATTTGCCCGCGGTTATTACACGAGAACCTCTCTCGTTTCCTACAGCTGGAACGGGGAGGAATTACAAGAACATTGGTACGTAGACAGCGGCTGGACTCCGATGGATAATCCATTTAACGCCGGTCCGCACGGCACACCGGGAACAAATGAAGAATTCAGCTCTATCACCACACAGGGCAATCATTCCTTCAGCACGGCCGACGTAGATGAAGATGGAAAGCACGAAATCATTTACGGTTCCGCGACCATTGACCATGACGGCTCCCTGCTTTATAGTTCGTTTGATACCTTACCCGAAGGAAGCGCAGACCCGGGAGCTGATGCCCGTCTCGGTCACGGAGATGCGATGCATGTTGCTGACATCGATCCGAACCGGGAAGGGCTTGAGATTTTCACGGTTCATGAACCCGGCGCGAACGCCCCGTACGGCTATGCGCTGCGGGAGGCAGAAAACGGAGAGGTTATCTACGGGGAATATACCGGAGAGGACACCGGCCGCGGCATGATCGGAGATATCCATCCTGAATACGAAGGATTGGAAACATGGGCGGAAGGTTTATGGACCGCAGATGGAGAACGTATCAGCGAGGATATGCCCGGAACGAACATGAACATCAAATGGTCCGCTGATATGACGACTCAAATCATAGACGGTGCCATTGACGAAACGCCGGTCATTAACGACTGGCAGGAAGGCACAGTTCTTACCGCCGAGGGAACGAGAACAAATAACTATACGAAGGGAAATCCGGGTCTTGTGGCTGATGTATTCGGAGACTGGCGTGAAGAAATGCTGGTCCGCACTACGGACAGTTCTGCTATCCGAATGTATATGAACACGGAGGTAACAGACCACAAGCTTTATACGCTGATGCACGATCCACAGTACCGTACCGGAATATCCTGGCAGAATTCAGCATATAACCAGCCGGCTTATCCCAGTTTCTATTTCGGTTCGGACATGAACTGGGGCGATGTTCCGGTTCCGGTCATCCAGCCGGACAATCCACTCGGACAGCTCGAGGCCACGTTAAAGAATTACATTAAAGAAGGTAAAATCAACAAACCTATGCAGCAGAAATTAGAGAACCGGCTGCGCCAGGCAAAGCATCACGCCGAGAAAGACAATATCGATCAGGCGCGTCATTTCATGTATACATTTACTTCGCAGCTGATGATGCCCAATCACGAAAACCATATCAGCGAAGAAGCCGCAGAGGACTTGAAAAAGCAGGCCATCATGGTCATCCGCTCATGGAAAAACCAGCTCTAAGTGGACACTCCACGTTCAAGAACAACCCTCAGTGTCCGGTAAACTGTTTCCTCTTTCCTTTCAAAAAATAAAGAGTCTGAGACAAAAGTAAAATAGGTGGAGGACAACACGAATGTTTTGCATCATTGCTCAACAGTCGAATGGTAGCGGAGCCAAAATGCTTCGACTCCTGCTCAGAACAGCACGAGTCTCAAGACCCCGCAGGAAGCGATTTTCTTCCGAGGAGGCTTGAGCCGTGCCCGCGGCAAAGAAGACACGATGAGCCCCGGCGAATCGATGTCGCCCTTGTGCTCTGGAGTAAAAGCGAAGCATTTTGGCGCAGCGGTTTGTCTCAGCAACGAAAAATGCCGAACGATTTTTTAAAATCGTTCGGCATTTTTCTATCTTATACAG
>NZ_FOTY01000001.1:0-69275 GCF_900114715.1 Salibacterium qingdaonense | reverse complement strand
TAAAAGCGAAGCATTTTGGCGCAGCGGTTTGTCTCAGCAACGAAAAATGCCGAACGATTTTTTAAAATCGTTCGGCATTTTTCTATCTTATACAGTTTTTGTCCCAGACTCTTTTCTTATCCAGTCCGAAGCCGTCTGGAGTCAGATTTTCATTCCATCGCTCAGCTCGAAGCTGCCTGTTGTTCTGTACCTGCGTAGTTGGCAGCTTTTTCGTCTTTTCTAGAACGAAGCCAGAAGGAGAGCACGAGCGCAACGAAAGCCAAAATCGTGCTTCCCATGAAGGCCCACTGATAACCGTTCAACTGTGCCAGTCTCATCATCTGGGAACCTGCTTCGGCTTCTGCTCCAGCGCCGGAGCGTGCTGTACCGATACCCATCATGGTGACAAGCATGGCGGTTCCAATGGAAGCAGAAATCTGCTGCATCGTATTCATCATCGCTGAACCATGCGAATACCATTTTTGCGGAAGCTGGTTCAACGCAGATGTTACAACCGGCATCATGGCAAACGAAAGACCAAACATGCGGATGGCATAGATGGCAGCCAGGTATGCAAACGATGTATCCAGCGTAATATTGGTAAACAGAAACGTCGTGATCGTCACAATCGTCAAGCCGGTGACCGCCAGCCATTTCGCCCCGAATTTGTCAAAGAGGTGTCCGGTAATCGGCGACATGATACCAATGACAATGGCCCCCGGGAGAAGCATTAGGCCGGACTCCAGCGGTGAGAAGTTGAGAACGTTCTGCATATACAGCGGCAGCAGGGTTTCAGCCCCTATCATGGAAATCAGCGCAGCCATTGTAATGACAATGGATATCGAAAAGATAGGGAACTGGAACAACCGGAATTCCAGCATCGGAACGTTCATACGAAGCTGACGGCGGATAAAGAAAAATAAAATGACAAGGCCTGCCAGAATACTCAGTATGACGGTCGTCCCACCTTCTCCTCCTTCAGCGATTTTACTGAAACCATACAGAATTCCTCCAAAACCAAAGGAAGACAAAATAATAGACAGAACATCGATCTTCGGTTTTGTCAATTCCGTCACGTTCTGCACACAGAAGTACGCCAGGGTGATCGTGACGGCAACGATAGGCAGTACCGTATAGAACATCGCTCTCCATTCAAAATGTTCCAGCAGGAAGCCTGACAGCGTTGGGCCGATGGCCGGAGCAAACGAAATGACAACACCGGCAAGACCCATGGCAAGTCCCCGTCGTTCCAGCGGCACAACTGCGAGCAGCACCGTCATCATAAGCGGAAGCATGATACCGGATCCTGCGGCCTGCACAACCCGTGCCAACACAAGCACAGAGAAAGCCGGTGCGATGGCCGCAATCAATGTGCCCAGACCAAATAAACCAATAGCTGTTAAAAACAGTCCTCTTGTTGTAAAGCGTTCAATCAAGAACGCGGATATCGGAATCATTATACCATTTGTCAACAGAAAGACTGTTGTCAGCCACTGTACGGTGCTCTCCTCCAGGGAAAATACATCCATTATCGTCGGAAGCGCTGTGGCAAGAAGCGTTTCGTTAATAATACCCATAAACGCCCCAGCCATCAGGGATACGATCATCAGCCACTTTTTCAGAGGCGGTAAATTCCAGGAATCATTCATTAGGGAACTCATGATTCAATACATCTCCTTTCCATTCTTTCCAGATACGAATAATATCTTCTATTCTTCTTGATACATAAGATCTCTGCTGCAGAGCTTCCAGCAGAGCTTCAATCAAAAACACACGCGGATGGTCGTGTTCCAGCTCTTCAAGCACAAGCTCCATCGTCTGCTTATCCTGATGAATATCCTCTTTGGCATAACGGCTGCTCACTTCCGTCAGCAGAAGCTGCATCTCCTTTTTCATCCCGGCCCGGCCGGAGACAGCTTCCAGCGTGTCTTCTATTCCAGCTGGAAGGACAGGTTCGAGCTGTGGTAACTGCCGCACTAAAGCATGCACGGTCTCAAAGATAAAAGCAGCCACTTTCCATAACGGTACCGGCTGACTGTACCACATCAGCAGCATGACGTATTCTTTCAGGACACCTTCCATCACGGCGGTTACATCCTGAAGAAAAGGTGCGATATCACTTCCGAATGCATCTTCCAGAGATTGCTGGTGCCAGCTGCGCAGCACCGTCTGAAACTCTTTAATTTTCTTGTTGACTTCACTGTTTTCTGTCGGCATAAACTCGGTGAACAGAATCCGAAAAAAAGATCGGTATTCCACCGATTTTTCAAGCTCCAGACGAATTTTTGATATGAGCTGTTCGTGAGCAGAGAGATCCTTGCCGGAACTGTACCATTCCGCTTCACGAAGAAGAGTGTTCTGGTGGCTTTCGAGTAAGGCGAGCATCATCCCCTCTTTGGAAGCAAAATGCCTGTAAAACGCCCCTTTGGATATCCCGCAGGCTTCTGTGATCTCTTGAATCGAGGTGAAATAATATCCTTTTTCGGAAAACAACTCAATCGCCGTGTCCATGATTTCCTGCTGTTTTTCACTCACCACTCTCCCTCCTCCTGACCAATCAGTCACAAAAAGTAATTATTGAGTCACAACGTACATCTTAAACCCGTTTTTCCCTTTCGTCAACGAATGCGCATAAAGATTTCTTTATAAGGAGCGAAGCCTGTACAGCCGGCCTTTCGTATGTCCCGAAAAACTGGATGAAGCACGGATGAGCATGCGTTTCACCTTATCAGAAGTCGACAGATGAAGAAAGTTTCCTGCTTTTTTCAGCGGTACCCCTCCATTATTCATCGCTCCCTCTCTCTTCTAAAAAAAAAGCTGCCCGGTTGGACAGCTTTTTTTCTTCTATTTAACCCTGCTGGGCCGTTGGACGTACCAGAATTTCGTTGATCGCTACTTCTTCGGGCTGTTCGATCGCATACCGGATGGTACTTGCGATGTCTTTTGGCTGAATCGGGGTCATGCTGCTGTTTTCCAACCCTTTCAGCACATCATCATCGGTAATGGTTTCCGGAAGTTCGGTTGCCACGGCTCCCGGCGAGATAATGGTTGTACGAATATTACTCTCTGCCAGTGCTTCTTCCTGGCGGAGTCCTTCTGTAATCGTACGCACCGCATGTTTTGTACCGCTGTAAACACTCATGCCCGGACCTACAGTGTGTCCGGCAACGGAAGAAATGTTGATGATATGTCCTGCCTTTTGTTCACGCATTGTCGGCAGTACAGCTGCGACGCCGTATAGAACGCCTTTTATGTTGACGTCTACCATCTTGTCCCATTCATCGACTTTCAGCTTGTCCATAAAGGAAAGCGGCATCAGCCCGGCGTTATTGACGAGAACATCAATCCGTCCATAATGGTCCAGTGCCTTCTGCGCCAGTTCCTGGAGCTGCTCACGGGACGTCACGTCCGTCACTTTATAGACAGCGTCTCCTCCGTTTTTGTTAATCTCATCTGTTAACTCCTGAAGACGTTCTTCCCGGCGGGCGGCAAGAACAAGCTTAGCCCCGTTATCAGAAAGCTCTTTGGCAGTGCCCTCTCCGATACCACTCGAGGCTCCGGTCATAAGGACAACTTTATCTTTTAGGTTAGACAAAACATTTCCTCCTTTTTATGTGTTTCTCTTTCATTATAGTAAAAAGCGTACCTTATCCAAAAAGAAACGTTTCAGCTATTGTTAGAAGACGAATAGTAGACTTCTTCATACGGTTGGATGATGACAAAACCTTCTCCTTTAAATTCCATCTGTACGGATTCACCGCTCCCCCGGCCGAAAAACGTTTTAACGTTGATATCGGTGCGGAATTCCGGTTCAAGATGCCCCGACCATGCTACTGTAGCATTCGGATCGGTGATGACCGGCTCTTCCGGGCGGACAAGCAGGGTCAGCGGTTCATAGTGAGACGTGATAGCTGCAGGGCCCGTCCCTTCCAGCGACACATTAAAAATGCCGCCTGCCATCATACCGGCTACTTTTTTCATCATGTTAATATCCCAATCCAGATTTTTGTCAAAAGCAAGTAAATCGTTGCCGTTCACGGTCAGAGATTCATTCTGCAGATTAATAATGGTCACCTTTTTGCCCTGCTCGGCAAGATACAGCCTTCCCGTCCCATTGGCACTCATCAGCGATGTGTCTTCCCCGGAAAAAGCCTGTTTAAAAAATTTGCCGAGCCCGTGTTCCATTATGCCTTCCCGTTCGAATTTGATGTCCCCTGTATAAGACACCATGGATCCTGTTTTTGCCCATACATCACCGTTTAGATTGACTTCAAGAATTCTCGGCGTCTCCAGTTCAAAAAAACCTCTTTCACTGTCATCCTGCTTCGTCTGCTGAATTAATTCCTGGATGGAATATTTGCTCATCTTCCCAAACTCCTTTCAGCCTATGTTTTCACCCTGTATACGTAAAATTCCGAAAACCTGTTTCACCTCATTTATTTTCCACCGGGGATGTTATAATAAACCTTAAAGCTGAGGAAAGGAGATAAAGACATGGCGGCGGGCGAGCATAAACAGGAAGCACCAAGTCAGGTACGATGCATGGTCATCACCATCTCGGACACAAGGAAAGCAGCACAGGACAAGAGCGGGAAGTTTATACAGGAACGACTGGAAGCACAAGGACACCTCGTAACAGATTACCGAATTATCAAGGATGATTACAACCGCATCCAATCTCTTCTCCACAAAGCCGGCACCGATGCGACGGTGGATGCTGTTCTTCTTAATGGAGGAACAGGAATGGCAAAACGAGACACCACTTATGAAGCCGTTCATGCAGTCCTGGATAAAGAAATGCCGGGGTTCGGGGAGCTGTTCCGGTATTTAAGTTTTGTTGAAGATATCGGAACATCAGCTATACTATCCCGGGCTGCAGCAGGTGTTTTTCAAGACACCGCCATTTTCTCCATGCCGGGTTCCTCCGGGGCTGTCAAGCTGGCGCTGAACCGGTTAATCCTGCCGGAACTCGGACATGTTATCCGGGAAATCCAGAAAGACCTCTGAGTCTGCTGATCGGATACGGACATACTGGAAGCATAAGGATCCGTATCCGAAAGCGTTACAGACAGTTTCCGTTATACCGCATCTTCTTCTGTCTAAAACCAGGAAACAGGGGACATATTAAAAAGGAAGGTATCTCTTTGTTCGACACTCTTCCCTATCATCACCAGTTGATCTTACGCTTTTGGCCAGGCCCGTCGTTCCGCATATTCCATGCACATTTTGCAAACCGGAACCTTTTTCCCGCTCGAAGGAGCAATGTACTGACGCGGCTTATATCCACGGATTTTCTTTTTGCAGATTCCGCATGTTTTTCTAAACAACATCGTATCTTCTCCTTTTTTCGTCTTCTCCCCATCATAATACATATAACCGGAGTTTTTAACTATTCCGATTCCCTTCCCATTCCCGCTGCCCCTTCCTGCAGGCTGTCTACTGTACACCCTTTCCAAAGTATCCGTGGTTTTATTTTGCAAATTGCAATCGTACAAATATTGAACGTCGAAACCCCTTACATTAGAGCTTGAATCGGTATATTATTAGCATACAGCCAGCGAAAAAGTTCCACATTGCAAAATCGAATCTTGCAAAAAGGAGGAACGGTGATGGTTCTCGATAAACGAAGGATGTCCCTGCTTCATTATCTTTATCAACAAAACGGCAGCATAGGAATGGAACAGCTTAAAAAACAGCTCGGAGTCTCCCAGCGGACGATTTATTACGACATGGATCAAATCAACGGATGGCTTGAACAGGAGCATCTGGACCCCATTCAAAAACCTTACGGCAAAGGATTTTTTCTGACAAAAGAAACGGTAGAGGCCCTCCCTGAAAAACTGACCCTGCAGGATGAATGGGATTACCGCTTTTCACCTGAAGAACGTATCAAACTCACAACGTTGACGTTATTAACGCAGAATAAGCCGTCCTCCGTACAGGAATTAAAGGACAATGTCCAGGTCAGCCGGGGCACGATCTTCCGCGACATTCAGCAGATAAACAAGGACATGGAAACAAGCGGTTTGGTTCTTATTCATGAAAATTCGGGTTATATCGTGCAGGGACAGGAAAAAGATAAAAGGCAAGTGATCAGTGATACGATAACCTCTCTGCTCACAGACAATAACAACGATCATATGAAACAGAAATTAAACAGCATGCTCCACCCTGCCGCACCTACTGCGGAAACAAATCTTTTTTCGATGATTCAGGATGAAATCGCGGCGTTGGAAGGTGTGCTGAACGTTTCCTTTACAGAGGATATGTTCCAGCTTCTTGTTCTGCAGATCATGATCGCCGTTCAGAGAAAATCCCATGACCTTTCCCTGGCTGTTGATAAAGAAGAAAAAAAGATTCTCGAAAGTACTCGTGCATTTGAAGCTGCCCGGGAGTTAAATGACCGCCTCCGCGGGAAAGGGTTCCATCCGCTTCCTGAACAGGAAATCTATCTCTTGACCATTCAAATCCTTGGATCCAGGGTTCATTACGATCCGAGAACCGGCTCAAATATGAAGGCAATGGAACAGCTCCGGATGGTGATTAAAAAAATCGTTGATGATTTCCAGGTGACAGCCTGCATTATCTTCGAAGAAAGAAAACAGCTTGAAGATAATTTGTTTGTACATCTAAAACCCACGTATTACCGGTTGAAATACGGACTTTCATTAAACAACCAATACTATCAGGATATTCAGACTCATTATCCGGACATCTATGATCTAACGAAACGTTCCCTGTCTCATTTGGAATCATTTATTGGAAAAACCATTCCCAAAGAGGAAACAGCCTATATTGCCATGCACTTCGGCGGCTGGCTGCGCCGGGAAAATCAGACAAGTGTAAAAAAATACCGCGGAGTGGTCGTGTGCGAAAATGGTATCGCGGCTTCCGGAATGGTAAGAGCACAGGTGGAATCTCTTCTTCCGGAGATTATGATCACAAATACGCTTTCCATCAGAGAGTACAATAATCAGCCGGTGGAAGCCGACATTATTTTTTCGACCTCTTTTATTAAACAAAAACAGACACCGATCATCTATCTGCCTACGATTTTGAATGACGCGGACAGAGAATCGGTTGTATACAGGACTCGCAGGCTGCTGAAGCCGGATGCTGCAGGATTCCACAATATTGAGGGTCTCATGAACATCATCAATCACCATACCGAGATTTACGATAAAGAAACGCTTCAGGAGAAACTTGAGACCTTTTTATCAAGTCAACATTCGTTCAAGAAGGAGACGTACAAACCTATGCTGGATGAATTATTAACCAAAGAGACAATTCAGTTTGAACAGGAGGTGACAGACTGGGAACACGCCGTCCGTACTGCTTCGGCCCCGCTTTTGCAGCTGGAGAATATCCAGGAGACCTACGTTGAAGCTATGATTGATAACATCCGGGAAAACGGTCCATATGTTGTCATAGCCCCTCATATCGCACTGCCTCACGCCAGACCTGAAGAGGGGGTGGATAAACTTGGCATGAGTCTGCTCCATTTAAAAAAACCGGTTTCCTTTTCCGATCAGGATAAACACAAAGCAAGCCTTGTGATTGTGCTTGCAGCTGTCGACAATGAAACCCATTTACAGGCTTTGGCACAGCTGACGGAAATGCTCTCCAATCCCGGTAATACTAAACAGCTTCTGCAGGCAGAAAAAGCAGAGGATATTCTGAAGCTCGTCACCCATTATTCATTACAAGGAGGAGAATAATATGAAAAAGATTTTAGTTGTATGCGGAAATGGACTGGGAAGTTCGATGATGGTGGAAATGAATGTAAACAGTATACTAAAAGATATGAATGTAGAAGCCGATGTCTCCCACACGGATTTAACCACAGCCAAAACAGAGCAGGCCGACCTCTTCATCGGTTCAGAAGATATTCTGGGTACCATTGATGACGGAAGCCGCAACATTGCACTTCTGAACAATCTGCTCGACAAAGAAGAATTACGCGGAGTACTCGAAGAAAGGTTATAAGTTCTACCATTAAGGAGAAAAAGGGGGATTATAG
Source organism: Salibacterium qingdaonense (assembly GCF_900114715.1). Classification (GTDB taxonomy): domain Bacteria; phylum Bacillota; class Bacilli; order Bacillales; family Marinococcaceae; genus Salibacterium; species Salibacterium qingdaonense. The sequence goes on along the minus strand of NZ_FOTY01000001.1, from coordinate 61,276 downwards.
ATGATTGATTTATTAATGAACGACATCCTGGGAACACCCGAGATTCTGGTCGGTCTGTTCGCTCTTATTGGTCTTCTTATTCAGAGGAAAATGTTTTCGGATGTCATTTCCGGAACGCTGAAAACAGTTCTTGGTTTTGTCATTTTAGGGGCCGGCGCCTCGGTTATTCAAGGTTCACTGGGTCAGTTCAGCAGTATGTTCAATCATGCGTTCAACGTAGACGGAGTCATTCCGAATAATGAAGCGATTGTCGCTGTCGCCCAGGACACATTCGGCACGGAAACAGCAATGATTATGCTGTTCGGTATGATTACCAATATTATTCTGGCACGAGTAACACCTTTTAAATTTATCTTTTTGACCGGGCATCATATTATGTTTATGGCTTGTTTAATTGCCGTTATCCTGACAACAGCCGGCATGTCCAGCATACCTATGATTATTCTGGGTGCCGTCATTCTCGGCTCGCTGATGGTATTGTTCCCGGCTCTATTGCAGCCCTACACAAGAGAAATCACTCAATCGGATGATTTCGCTGTCGGCCATTTCGGATCTGCCGGCTATTTTGTGGCTGGTTTCATCGGCAGAAGAATTGGAAACAAGTCTAAATCAACCGAAGAAATCAACGTTCCAAAATCACTAGGGTTCCTTCGGGACACCTCGGTTGCCGTTTCGCTGACGATGGTTATTTTGTTCCTCGTTGTCGGCGGTTTTGCCGGAAGTGCATTTATTGAAAGTGAATTGAGCGGCGGACAAAACTTTCTCGTGTTTTCCTTTATGCAGGGGCTGACATTTGCCGCTGGTGTCTACATCATCCTTGCCGGTGTACGTATGATTCTTGGTGAAATCGTACCTGCCTTCAAAGGTATTGCAGATAAAGTAGTACCTAATGCCAAGCCGGCTCTGGATGCTCCGACCGTATTCCCGTTTGCCAATAATGCAGTTATTCTTGGCTTTATGGTAAGTTTTCTGGCTGGTTTAATCAGCATGTTTCTGCTGCCGGTATTCAGTCTCGCAGTGATTGTACCCGGATTGGTTCCGCACTTCTTTACCGGAGCAGCCGCCGGAGTGTTTGGAAATGCCACAGGCGGACGAGTCGGAGCCATTGTCGGTGCAGCAGCCAACGGTGTCATGATCAGCTTTCTACCGGCTCTTTTACTTCCTGTTCTTGGAACACTTGGATTTGAAAGCACGACGTTTGGAGATGCCGATTTCGGAGTTGTAGGTCTGATTCTTGGAAATATAAGCAATATTGTGTCATCAAACCTTTTATTTGCTGTTATTATCTTACTGCTTCTTGCCCTCTGCTTTGCCATCGGCTGGAGATCTTACAAGAAGCACGAAACCAGTGCATCGTAAATACAGGTACAAAGCGCTTCCGATTATTATTTATGATAGTCGGAAGCGTTTTTTGTATGGTGTTTTATGACATGATACATGCGGCGGGCTCTGCAGGTGCGTCCGCTGAAAACAGAAAACATATCCTTTCTTCACCAAATGTCTTCTCCGTTTTTCACCTCCGCCGCACGACGGACAGCCCGCACAATTCCCGTATATCCCGTGCAGCGGCAGAGGTTACCGGATAACCCTTCCGCTATCTCATCATCGGCAGGATAAGGATGATTCTTCAACAGTGCCTCAACAGCCATAACCATGCCGGGGGTGCAGTAGCCGCACTGAAAACCACCCTCCTCCAGAAAAGCCTGCTGTACCGGAGTTAATTGTTCTTCTTCGGTGATTCCTTCTATCGTGGTAATCTTTCGTCCTTCTGTCTGATAAGCCATGACAAGACAGGAAGGGACCAGTTCATCATCCAACCATACAGCACAAGCGCCGCAGCGGCCGATACCGCATGATTGTTTTGTACCCGTCAGATCCAGTGTATCCCGGAGCATATCGACCAGCCGGGTGGATGGAGCGGTCGTTACCTGGACCGGACGGCCGTTCATCGTAACAGATAGAATCGTATGCTCTTTGTTCTGCCGGGTACTTACGTTTCCATCCATGGGTGCAGCCCCCTCTTTGTAATATGGTCCAGCACACGCTCCGGATGGATGGGCAGACGGTCGACCCATAAACCAACAGCGTCGTGCACAGCTTTCGCTATGGCCGGCGCAACAGCAACCGTACCGATCTCTCCGACCCCTCTAGGTCCGTGCTCATCACTTTCATGTAACGTCTCTACCGGATAAACCCCCAAGTCAAAAGGAACATCGGATATTCCCGGAATCATATACGTGTCCAGATTTTCATTCACGTACCGGCCTTCCTTCATTTCTGCCTCTTCCATCAGGGCATAGCCGGCTGCCATCACGCCCCCGCCTTCGATCTGTCCCTTATAACCGAGTTCGTTCACGACCGGTCCGGCAGCTACAGCCTGGTTTAACCCACGAAGAGATACCTGTCCGGTCCGGATGTCCACTTCCACCTCCGCCCGTACCGCGGCAAACGTGTATAGATAATGACTGCCATCCACATCATCCGGTGTAACCGGAAAATCAAAAAACGTCGTCGTTTCCAGCTCTTCTTCCAGATAACCGGCCAGGTCTTCATACGATACGACCTTGGTGGTTCCGGAAAAAATGCCTCCTTCTCCTAAAACAAGATGCTGTTCCTCTGCCCCTGTGACCTTCGATGCCTTTTCCAAAACGCTTTGTCGAAAATCTCCTTTCATCCGCTGCACGGCCTGCCATACCATACTCGTTCCGCGCGAAGCCGTCGTCGATCCTGTAGGAGGCACTTTCGTTGTGTCTCCAATCCGTATTCTTATATCCTCCTCTCCGCAGCCGAGCGCTTCACATACAACCGTTTCAATGACCCCGAGAATCCCCTGCCCGAATTCTTCAAAGCCGAAAGAGATTTCTATTTTTCCATCCTTTGCAAACAAGAGACGGCCTCCGGATGGATCAAGACGTCCCGAGCCAAGCCCGCCCCCATGCATCGTGACAGCGATCCCCGTGCCGGTCTTTTTCCAAGGTTTTGGGACGGAAACGGAAAGGGGTTTTTCTTCAAGTGTTTTCAAAACGTCAACCGCTCCGTCTGTCGGGGCAATCGTCTGACCGAGAGGACCCGGGTCGTGTGTGCTGCGGAGATTGCTGTGCCGGAATGCAGCCGGAGATAGATGCAGCTTTTCAGCAAGTCGGTCCATCTGCCCTTCAAGGGCGAATGTAACCTGATTCCCCCCAAAACCCCTGAATTCACCGGCAACACCGTTATTGGTAAATACCGACAACCCCTGAACATCAACAGCCGGTATCCGGTAAGGGCCGGAAGCGTGTTCGACTGCAAAATCAAGAATCGCCGGTCCAAGGGTGGCGTAGGCTCCTGTATCGGCGGTTATTTCCACCTCATGGGCCATCAGCTTCCCCTGGCTGTCCGCTCCAGTCTTCATCCTGATTTTCATGGGATGGCGTTTGATACCGGATTGAACCGACTCTGCCCTCGTTTGGTGAATGTGGACAGGGTACCCGCTTTTCATGGCAAGGAGTGCGGCATACGGCTGAACATTCAACTCGTCTTTCCCGCCGAACGAGCCGCCCATCGGACTTGATACAACCCGGATGCGTTCCTCCTCCAATCCAAGAATACGAGAGAGCTGAAAACGGTCCTTAAAGCCGTGCTGCGTGCCCATATAAACCGAAATTCCTCCGTCCTCTTCCGGAACAACCACGCCTCCCTCGGTTTCCATATAGGTATGCATCTGACGGGGAACATCGTACGTCTCTTCCACGACAGCGCTGCATTGATCGAATCCGCTGTCGACACACCCTTGGCTGTATTGATTATGATGAAGAATATTGCCCCCGGCATGGAGAAGAGGCGCGTCTTCATCCAGACTTTTGGATGGTGCATCCATAACAGGGAGAGGTTCATAAGTCACCTCAATGAATGCAAGAGCTGCCTCCGCTTCTTCGATTGTATCTGCAGCAACTGCGGCTACGGCGTCCCCGGTATATCGGACGGTGTCACTACACAGTACCGGCTGGTCCGGCAGCACAATGCCAAAAGCATTGAGTGCCGGCACATCCTTATGCGTTATGACCGCCTTTACCCCTGGAAGGGCTTCCGCCTTTTCAGTGAAAATACCGGTGATGCGGGCATGCGGGTATTCACTTCGTTTCACTTTGCCATACAGCATGCCATTCACGTGCAGATCCGTTAAATATTTCAGACGGCCTGTGATTTTCGGTTTACCATCGGGGCGCGTCCGCTTGCCTGGCTTTATTTCAGGTGTTTTGGTGTCATGCATCTTCCCCCCTCCTTTCCATCGGGCTTTGTTCCATATTTTCGTAGAGATGAGATAGAATCAGGTGTGCTGCGGCTTTTTGTTTATAACGTCCTGAACAATATGAATCCCCGGAAGGATGAAAGGACGCGGACAATGTCTCATGCAGGTTCCTAAGCGTCTTCGTGGACAACATTTCTCCCCTCAGGGTGTTCTCTGCCTCCGTCAAACACTGCGGCGGCACATTTGCTCCCCCTGCGGCCAGTCGTACCTCCTCCACCTTCTTTTCCTCATCCAATACGAGACGGCACGCTGCATTGATTACAGACAACGAGAAAGCTTCCCGGCGGCCGGTTTTTTTAAAGAAGGAAATGGTGCGTTCTGTATCTGTTGGAAGGGGGATCTTTATACCGCTCAACAGGTCCGGACTGGTTTCTCCTTTGTTTACAAACGAAAGAAGCGGGAGCGATTGAAATCCGCTGTTGTCAAAAAAGGAAACAGAGGCATCTAGTACGAGCAGCGCAGGAAGCGTATCCCCTTTTCCATACATAATATTTCCGCCAATCGTACCCCGGTTTCTCACCCCCGGAGCGGCAACAGAGATCAATGCCTCTACCAAGCAGGGTGCATGCTGCTGCAGCAGCGGACTCCGGCGGCATGCTTCAAGCGTCGTCAACGGTCCGATTTCAAGATAATCTCCATGGATGGTAATCCCTTTTAACCCCTCAATCGTTTCAAGACTGATCAACACTGGAGAGCACGGGTATCCCTGTCCGCGCTGCATTTGTATGACCGTTCCTCCGGCGATGTAGGAAGCATCTGCACCGTTTTCCTGCTTTTTTTCCCAAGCTTCTTCAAGCGTCCGCGGAAAACGGATGAGCGGTGTGTCTACGTGAGAAACGGAACCGGCATATCGTTCAACAGCCATTCATATTCCTCCTTTGTGTCCACGTCATAAAAAGCTTTTTCGTCCCGAAACGAAACAGTAATCCCTGCGCCGGAAGGAAGAGACTTGAGAAGCTGACGAGCACCTTTATCCCCGCGTATCTGCTTTAATGAGGAAAAAAGTCTCCGTGAGAAAATGACCGGCGGACGTATTTTCCCTCCAATGGATGAAGCGGTAAAATCCGGCTGGCTCCTGATATGCTGATGGATTAATTCATCGATCCAAGCTGAAGGAAAGAGAGGCTGATCGCCGAGCAGTACCATTACCGCTTCTGCTTTTCGGTCTTCTGCGGCCTGCACCCCGCTTCGAAGCGAATAAGACTGCCCCCGCTCTGCAAAACGGCTTCGGATTGTTTCCCACCTTTTCTGTTCTTCCAGGCGTTCAGGGAGGAGCCACTCCAGCGGATCAAGTGTCTTGGTAACGACAAGGGTCTGCTGCAGGGAAGAACGCGTGGCTGCCCTCAGGCTCATGCTTCCGACCGTGGAAGTTCCCAGAGGGAGCGCCAGTTTATGCTGACCCATGCGTCTGCTGCTGCCGGCCGCAAGAAGAATGCCGGTGACGTGTTCTTCTTTCATACCATCATCCCTTCCGATCCGGAAGTAAGGGACTTAAAACGTTCAATCAACTCCGCCGTTATACTGACGGCAATCTCATGAGGTCCTTCCGCTGCAATCGAAAATCCGACCGGAGTTTTTACATCCCCGGGAACCTCGCTTTGATCCAGCAGCAAAGACGTCCGTTTGCGGGAACCAAGCACCCCAAGGTAGGAAAGCTGTCTTTTTCGAAGATACGCGAGAAGTTCCTTATCCCGTTTGAAGTCATGAGTCATGACCACGGCAAAGTCCCCTCGCTTTATATCAAGTTCGTGTTTCATATCCTCCGGAAAACCTGTGAAGAGGTTACGCGCATCCGGAAACCGTCTCCTGCTGCATTTGGCCGGACGCCAGTCAGCCACAGTTACATCAAAGCCGGCGAAAGCAGCCAGATGAACAAGCGGGCACGTGTCGTCTCCCGCACCGAATACAAACAACCGTGGCTTTGGAGAAAAAAGATGGACATATAATGCTTCTTCCTCCTCTGCATCTTCCCGGTTCTGCATCCCGCTTCGGGCAGCGTTAATCCATGCAGGCGCCGTCCCGTTCCAGTTGCCGAATACGGACCCTGTGCATTCAAAAAGCGTCGCAGCAGAACCGGAATCTGCCGGGAGTTGTTTCACCATGAGAACGGCATTACCGGCATTCAGGTGTTCTTTCATTTTCATCAAGTCGTGGTACAATCTGCTGTTCACTGGTTCAAGCAGTACTTGAATGATCCCGTCACACCCTGTTCCCCGGCCCCAGGAAAGGTCATCAAACCCTCTCATGTCGTAGGTGATGACGCTTGAACCACCTGTCCACACTGCTTCAAAGCGGGTATGGATATCTTCTTCGAGACACCCCCCGCTGAGCAGCCCGGTCTGCATCCCGTCCTCCTGCACGAGCATCGTTGTTCCTTCTTTTCGGTAAGCGGAGCCTTCAACATGCACAATGGTTGCAAGCACAGATCGAACCGTTTGGTTCTCCAACACTTCCAGTACCGCATGTATATCTTCCATACATCATTCCTCCTGCATTAAATGAGCGGTACGGTGAACCAAACGCGAAACGGCTTCATCGGCATCCTGCAGCACACGGCGCTTATCCATCGTTTTCATGATGCGGTTTTCCATGACTACCCGCCCGTCAATGATTGTCGTATCAACATCCGCCGCCGAAGCGGAGTAAACGATTCTTGAAACCGGGTCTACCGTCTGAGAAGGATAACTATGAAACTGCTGCAGATCCAAAAGAATCATGTCGGCCTTTTTCCCTTCTTCCAGACTGCCTGTTTCATGCTGCAGACCAAGTGCTTCTGCTCCTTGAATGGTCGCCATCTTCAACACATCAAGAGCCGGCACAGCCGAAGGTCCGTGAAAAGGTTTGGGCAGCAGCGCGGCAAGCTTCATTTCCTGAAACATATCCATCGTGTTGTTGCACGGTGCTCCATCCGCTCCCAGACTGATAGATGCTCCCATGTCATTTAAACCGTGGACGTCAGCCACTCCGGAAGCCAGTTTAAGATTAGATCCCGGACAGTGGGTCATTTTCACTCCTTTGTCCCGGATAATATTTTTTTCCTGATCATTCAGCCAGATGCAGTGCGCAAGAACGAGCCGCTCGTTGGCAAGGCCGATATGGTCGAGGTACTCCACATTTCTCATCCCGTGCCGCTGCTCTACAATAGTGACTTCCCCCTGGTTTTCAGAAGCGTGGGTATGCACCATTACGTCATAATCTTTGGATAGATCCCGGACGTTTTTTAATAACGTTTCCGTGCAGGAAACAACAAACCGCGGACAAAATGCATACTGTATCCGGTTATTGTCGTACCCGTGCCACCTTTCAAGAAGGCGGATGCTCTCTGCAATGGAAGCATCGGTTTGTTCCAGAAGAGCTGGAGGGAGTTCATCCCCGACGTCCATCATGACTTTTCCGGACAGTGCACGGATTCCAGTTTCAGCCATCGCCTCAAAAGCAGCATCCGTGTGGTGTACGGTTTCCATATCCATGATGGTTGTTGTACCGCCCTGTATCAGTTCTCCAATTCCCAGCTTTGCTGAATGATAGAGAGAATCGTGGTCGTGAGCCGCTTCAAGCGGCCATATTCTCTGCTTCAGCCAATCCATCAGTTCCATATCATCAGCCTGGCCGCGGAACAGCGCCTGGCATAAGTGGGTATGCGTCTGAATAAATCCGGGGAGAACTGTTCTGCCTTCGGCTTCAATGATTTTAGTCCCCGGCTCCACTTCCTCTATTAAATGCTCCCCTATTTTTACGATACGGTCGTTTTTGATCCAGATATCTCCGTACCGGATTTCCATTTTTTCATTCATCGTGACAATTTCGGCCTGTTGTATCAGTATGGCTGTCATGCTTTTTCTCCCCTTTTCCGGTTAAAAAAACGGAGAAAGGTTCATAGCCCTTCATGACTACCCCCTCTCTCCGGTTCCTTCCAGTCTCTACGGCCCGGAATCAAACAATCTTCTCTCTATTCCAACCAACATTGATGGTGAAAAACAGTACGGCGGTCTTTTGTTACGTCTTATCCTATATAACTTCCTGCAACCTGTCATGAATAATGTCAGATTATTTACACTTCTTTTGAAAAGCTCAGGCTACTCGGTTAAATATTCCGTTGTAAATACTTTTTCCGGCTCGACTTGTTCATCCAGTAGATCCAGTTCATATAACTGATCAATCAGCTCCTGCCAGCGCTCAGTAGTCATGTGTCCAACTCCGTTCTCTTCGGCAGCACCACCGTAGACGAAATCATGCTGCTGTTCACTTTCGAACTTCAACTCTTCGGGTGCAATGTTCTCATTTGCTTCATGGATCACTTCATTAACTTCTTCGTAATTGTCTTCATAGTAATTCCAGCCCGGGCGGTACGCCTGCATGAAATTTTCCACCATTGCTTCATTGTTCTCCAGATAATCCCGTGTGACAAACAGAACAACATTGTATGGGTCATACCCAGATTCGGAAATAAGAGTGGTCTCTACGTCCACGTCCTGCCGTTCCATAAAGTAAGGTTCCGATGTCACAAACGATTGACTGACAGACTGATGGTCACTCATGAACTGCGTATACTCCCCGGTATACGTTAATTGTTCGACACCGCTCAGGTCATATTGGCTCTTCAGGTATTCCCAGTATGGAATGCCCGCCTCCACATACACCTTCCGGCCGTTCAGGTCCTCAAATCCGTCCATCCCTGCATCGGCATGATACATAAATGCCTGCGGACTATTCTGAAGACTGGCCCCCAGTGCTACGAGGTCCATTCCCTGGTTTCTTGCCATCAGCAGCTGGTCGGCGTGCGCCAGACCGAATTCCGCATCACCGGCAGCGACCATCTGGATCGTTGATACTTCCGGTCCCCCCGGCTGAATTTCCACATTGAGACCGTTTTCTTCAAAGTACCCCTGAGACTTTGCAGCATAAAAGCCCCCCATCTGACTTTTTGGGAACCAGTTTAATACGAGTGTCGCTTCTTCAGTTCCTTCTGATTCAGCACCTGCTGTCCCGCTTTCTTCCGATTCTCCTCCGCCGCACGCGGCAAGTGTCACAAGCAGCACAAAACCTGCCGGCAGCCACCTCATTTTGGAAGTTATCTGTTTTTTCCCCATATAAACTCCTCTTTTCTTTTGTGAAAATAATTATTTTTTCATAGCAGATTCATGCCAGGAACCGAGTATTTTGTTTGAAAGCAGACTGATCAGAAGATAGAACGTAATACCGAGCAGAGCTCCCGCAATGGCACAGGCAAAGATAAAAGCCGTATTCACCTGAATCGCAGAAACCGTGATGGCATATCCGAGACCACCTTCTCCACCGCCTACTCCTGCTACATATTCACCGACGATGGCTCCGACAATGGATAAGGTGCAGGAAATTTTCAGACCTGCCATAATAAACGGCATGGCCGAAGGGAGACGCAGCTTCCACATTTTCTGCCATTTGGAGGCATTATAGAGCGAGAACAGGTCGTCTTTTTCTCTATCCACCGAATTCAGACCCATCAATGTATTGGAAATGACCGGGAAAAATCCGATCAAAAACGATACAACAACAATCGCATTAAATCCTGCTCCGAACCATATCACCACAATCGGGGCGACAGCTACGACAGGCAGCGTCTGCAGAATGATGGCGTATGGATAGATACTTCGTTCAATGATTTTGGAGCTTGCCAGTAAGATGGATACCGCAATACCAATCACCGCACTAAGCAGAAACCCGATCACCGATTCAAATACGGTAATCTGCACTGCCTCCCACAGAAGTGCCCCGTCACTTACAGCAGCGGAGATGACATCCGTCGGTTTAGGCAGAATGTAATGCGGCATTCCGAGCAGTGCCGGTACCGCCTGCCACAACGCGATAAAAAGTACAAACGCAATCACAGGACCAAGAATATATTGCTTGAATGTTTCCCGTACCGGCTTTGTCTTTTTCACTTTTTCCGCTTTTGCGGTGACATGGTTTCCTGCCGCTTCCGCGGGCGTCATACTCATGATACATCCTCCCTTTCATCCAGACTGTCCTCCAGCTGATCCGATGCCTTTTTGACATAAGCGGAGAATAACTCGTCCGTTCTGCTGATCGACTGCCGCGGGCGGGGAAGATCCACCTGGATGACAGAAGATAAACGTCCCGGCCCGGCGGACATAACCGCAATGGTCGTCGATAGGTAGACCGCTTCAAATACATTGTGGGTAACAAACAAAATCGTCGTTTTCTCTTTTTCCCAAATTTCCAACAATTCAAGCTGCAGCCGCTGCCGGGTCATTTCATCAAGTGCCGCGAACGGTTCATCCATTAACAGTAGTTTCGGCTTGGCAGCCAGTGCTCTGGCAATCGAAACCCTCATTTTCATTCCTCCGGAAAGTTCTCTTGGAAACACTTTCGCATACTTTTTCAAGCCGACCATATCCAGCACCCGGAGTCCTTCTTCTCTTGCTTCCTTTTTAGAAATCCCCCGAAGTTCCAGCGGAAGGATGACATTATCCAGTACTTTCCGCCACGGCAGAAGATTCGGTTCCTGGAAGACAAAAGCAATATCGTTCGTGTTTTCAATCGTGTCTTTCGGCGAGCGGCCGAATACATTCACGGCGCCTGTACTTGGTTCTTCCAATCCTGCTGCCATCCGCAGGGCGGTGGATTTTCCGCACCCCGACGGACCGAGAAATGTAATAAATTCCCCTTCTTCAATGGTCAGGTTCAATCGATCCAGTGCAGCTGTGCCATTTTGAAACACTTTGCTCAATTGACTGAAAGCTATCGCCTGCTGTTTTTCCGTTTCCATTTTATTCTCCTTCCTCCAGCCACCTTTTTAAGCCCGGTACCGGCTTGGTGCTTCTTGTTTTGATAGTTATATCTTACGGCCTGCTCCCGGGAGCGTCATTGTATATATTGGCTGAACACCTGGAGTTTTTTTGTAAAAAAAGACAGCAGACGAAACAGGTCTGTTCCGTCTAACTTATTACGGCTCGCGTCCGTCTCCTTTCTCCGTCCCTCTACCACAGGTTTTTTTCTGTTTCAGCTTCTTTTGACACTTTTTCGGCTTCGTTCTTTGTTTCACTTTCATATACGTTAGAATAGTTAACATAAAATTTTAAAAAAATCAGCACTCCGTATTGGAATGCTGATTGATATGGTTATTCTTTTTCCGTCAATGCTTCTCTTGGGAAATCAGGGACGAGTCCTTCGTCGGCGGCTCGTTCAAGAAAGACGCGGACGGCTGCCCATCCGTCTTCGCCGAGATTCCTTGTAAATTCATTGACGTATAAATCGATGTGCTGCTGCGCGACCTCAGGCGCCATTTCCTGGGAATGTTCCATGACATAGTCGTTTGAATCTTCGGGATGCGCCCAGGCGTGGTCGACGGATTCACGGATCCATTCTTCCACTTTTTGATGGTCCACTGACCGCCGGGCGATAATGGCGCCGAGCGGAATCGGAAAACCGGTGTCAGTTTCCCACCATTCTCCGAGATCCTGAAGCATATGGAGGCCGTAATTGTGATACGTGAAACGGGCTTCGTGGATGACCAGACCGGCGTCAACCTCGCCGCGCTCGACAGCGGGCATGATGTCATCAAACGGCATAATTCGGATGTCGCCGACCGCCTCGTTCAGATTCTGCGCCGTCCAGAGCCGAAACAGCAGATACGCCGTTGAGCGGTCGCTCGGAACAGCCACTGTCTTTCCTTCCAGAAACCGCGGATCGTTTTGATCTTCTTTCGTCAAAACAAGCGGACCACACCCTCTTCCAAGGGCGCCGCCGCAGGAGAGAAGACGGTAATGATCGAGCACCCACGGCAGAGCAGCGAAGGATATTTTCATCACTTCCGGCCCTTCCTGATTGGCAGCCCAGTAGTTTGTCTGGTCTATGTCGGCATACGTCACCTCCACCGGCGGCGCATCCGGGACGAGGCCGTGGACAAGGGCATGGAATGTAAATGTATCATTTGGACATGAGGAAAAAGCAATATTCATATTAAAAAACCTCCCGTAAAATCGGACTCATCTGTTCGAGTGCTGCAAGTGCTGCGGGGATGTCCCAGTTATCGCGGTCGCGCGGGCCGACAGCATTGGATACAGCGCGCACTTCAAAGACAGGAATATTCTGTCTGCGGGTCGCAGCGGCTACGCCGAACCCTTCCATCGCTTCCGCCCGGGCGCCTGGAAAACGATCGCGGAGCCTATCGGCGGTGGCATGGGTGCCGGTTGCTGTCATGGTCGTCAAAATCGGACCGGTGCACGCATGCATGCCGGCTTTTTCCGCCTGCTCCCGCATCTGCTCTACCATTGCCGGATCGCAGTGGTAACGGGACGCTCCAAGACCGAGGTGTTCCATCGAAAGAAAACCATCCGGTGCCTCCGCCCCTGCTTCCGCTGCAATAATTTCGCTGGCGGCCACAATGGATCCGATACCTTCCGAGTTCTGAAAAGCGCCCGCGATCCCTGCGTTAATAACAGCTTTGTACGTTTCGTTCTGCAGAGCGGATGCTGTACTGACAGCTGCTTCCGCCATCCCGGCTCCCCCCGCTTCCACGACAAACCGTGGGTCGTTCTCTAATCCTTTATGTATAACTTCCGCTTCTTTGTCCACCGCCGTGACAATGAGAATCTTTCCTTCTTCCATGATGTGAACTCCTTTGCTGCTGATGGGCTGTTCTTTTATCCTATCACGGAATCCTTCTGTCTGTCCTGTCGCAGCATAAACCGGTTATAGTTACGTTTGCCCTGTTTCATGTGGGACAAACGCAACCATGGCAGGTTCATAATGACGTTTTCGACGAAACCCATCGGATCAAACGTAACTACAGCCGGTGCATAACGACGTTTGTCCAGCCCGTCACTTGAAAAAGTGCCTCATGACACACTCTGCAAGACCTGAAAGCACATGCTTCCACGAAAAAAGCCGAACACATACAAAAATATCCGAACGCGGTCTCAAATGCCGTTGTTCGGATATTTTTATACTATATATTTCTTCCCCTGTTACGTCTGTGAAAGGCTGCTAGCCGGGATGGAAATCGTGCGGCCCTGCCTGGTCCAGGCTGCCCCTTTCTCACTCGGAAGCTGCCAGTCTTCGTAGCACTGCGTCAGCAGTTCATCCAGCCCTTCCACGTAATGCAGCCTGGTATCTGGATCGTACTTCGCTATTTCTTCCGGGAAACGTTGTGCTTCCGGTACCGATTCATGCAGGGCGTTGATGGCATGAAGGTGGCTGAGCGCGGCTTCCGGACCGCATAGTGTTTCGGTCCGCTGCTCCTGCACGGCTTCCATGCAGTGGTACAGCTTGAAGCTCCGTTCGTTTTCCGGATTGCCGTACGTCACCACCGTACCATCTGTGAACTCCGCCTTAAGCTCCTGCTCATGATGAACGTACGTCAACACGGCGTGTTCGAATTCATAGCGGATGACCGGACCAATCTCTTCTGTAACGGCGTGGGATGCGAGAAAGTATATCGGGACGCCGCCTTCGGTTTCGCCTTTTAATGCACACGTATCAAACGTTTCAATATCGTTGGCACGGTACAGTTCCGCTGTAAGTTCCTTCAAAGGCGCACTGCGTTCAGCACGCGAGCCGAGAATGTAGAACATGTTATGAAGAAAGTGGGACGTGGCATTGTTGACAACACTGTCGAAAATCGGTGTCCGGTCGGCGGCGTATTTTTTCCCGGCCCAGGAAGCCCGTTCATAGTACGCTTCCGTGCGCGGCCAGAGGGCGAGCGTTTTCATGCGCCGGGCTTCGCCGAATCTTCCAGATAGAACGTCCTGTTTCACCTGTTGGATAATCCGGCTGAAGGACCAGTCAAATCCGACCGCCACGAACGCATTCTTCTCCTTTTTCAAACGGATGATCGTTTCTGCGTCCTCCAGAGAAGGAGTCATCGGCTTTTCACACAACACATGGCTTCCATTCTCCAGAGCGCATATCGTCTGCGCGGTATGAAAGTGAATCGGTGTGGAAATAACAGCCATATCCGCTTCATGCTTCTCATAGAAGGCTTCCATCGACGAAAATACCGGAACGTCCGCCTCTTTTAACTGTTCATAATAGTCGCTGTTCTCCGGGGCAATATCCACAACGCCCTGAATCCGGTTGAACATGGACTCTTCCCATAATACTTTCAGATAATTGTTGCCGTAACCGCCGATGCCGACGAGTACGATCGAAACCGATTGTTCCATAAGCTCCTCCTCCTATTTATTCCATCCGGACCGCCTTTTCCTGAGCAGTCAGGCAGAGTTCCGCTGCTTTAAACGCATGCTCCTGCGTCATCGCACGTTCGGTATGTTCAAGACAGTCGAGAATTAGATGGTGGTAGTAAGGGAAACCAACTTTCCCTGCGAGGGAATAATGCTTTTCTCCCTGCTGATTCACCAAAAATAGATGCTCTCCGTTTTCATCGTTGGTTATGTCGATATTCTTCCGTAATTCTATGAAACCTTCCGTGCCAAGAATGATGGTACGTCCGTCTCCCCAGGAACGCAGACCGTCCGGGGTCAGCCAGTCGACGCGGAAATAATTCCCGGCTCCATTATCGCCTGTCAGTGTGGCATCTCCGAAATCTTCCATTTCAGGATGATCTTTATTGACGTAATTGGCCGTTCTGCTCGCCTGCACTTTGGCATCTGTGGCTCCGGTAAAGGTGAGAAACTGTTCAATCTGATGGCTCCCGATGTCACACAAAATCCCGCCGTACTGATCTTTTTTGAAAAACCATTCCGGTCGTGCGGGTGCGTTCAGCCGGTGCGGTCCGGTGCCGATAACCTGAACGACACGGCCGATGGCTCCTTTGTTGATAATCTGTTCAGCGAAAACAGCGCTTTCCACAGAGACCCGTTCACTGTAATTCACCGCCCATTTCAGCCCTGTTTCCTCCGTTTTCGCTTTGGCCCGTTCGAGTTGTTCCATCGTTGTAAACGGCGCCTTGGCGGTGAAAAAGTGTTTGCCGGCGTCCTGCACAACAAGCCCCAGATCTCCGCGTTCGGAGGTGATGGGTGCTGCAGCCACAAGCTGTACTTCCGCGTCCTGCAGAATCTCCGCTTTGTAAGATGCCGCCTGCGCCTGTGGGAACTTCTCCTGAAACGCTTTCAATTTCTCCGTATCTGAGTCATACACCCATTTCACTTCTGCACCGGCCTGTTCAAGTTTCGCGCACATATTATTAATGTGTCCGTGTTCAAGGCCTATTGCCGCGATTTTGAACTCTCCAGGTCCGACGACCGCTTCAGGTTTTGGTTCTGGTTCAAAATGAAGGGTGTTCGAATGGTTCATCATACCCAATCTCTCCTTCTTTCCCTCGCGAAGGTTATATAGTTCCATGGTATACTTTTTCACGCCCCATGTCTTATTAAAGAGTCATTTGTTTCTCAATTTCGGAAGCTGCTTTTCAACCTTCCTTTTTATATTCAGAAGGGGTGTGCCCGGTGTGCTTTTTAAAGACCTGGCTGAAATAACGGGGATTGTTGCCGAATCCTACTTTTTCTGCAACTTCGAACATTTTCACTTCTTCCGTTTGATTCATAAGGCCTTTGGCTCTCTCCATCCGCTCTTTCATCAAATACGTAGAGAATTTCTCCCCTGTCTCTTTTTTGAACAACTTTCCAAGATAATCCGAGTTCATATAAAACACATCAGAAGCAATGCCGGAAATGGAGAGGGATTCGTCATCCAAGTGCTTTATTGCGTAATTCATCACTTCTTTAACGAGTTGATTCTGGGTATGTTTTTGATGCTTGTAATTCTGTGCTGCAATGCCTACCGCGGTTTCTTTCATAAACTCCTCCATCTCCGGGAGAGTTGTGAACGTATGAAACATCGTTACATGGTCAAATAACTGTCCCATCGAGGCACTGTCGGTCTGGCGTATCAACGACATATATAACTCCAGACAGTGCGAGCGGACAACCTGAACATCAAACCTGGCTTTTTTCAGTGCCTGGAAAAAATAATCCAGGTATTCCGACGCTTCTTCCTGATTACCGCTTCGTACAGCCACAAGAAGGGATTCGTGATCCATCGTCAGTCCTTTAAACTCGTGGTTTTCATCTTTTATATCCTCTGACGTCACGATACCTCCTCTACCAAGATAAAACCGGTGGGATAATCCTTCGAGAATTTCCTGATAAAGCAAATGCAGATCGGTAATGCTGCCTGTGCTCGTTACAGACGTGGTAAACGAGGATTGCTGCAGAGCTTTCCAGTCTTCTTTCACGTTCTTGATATGATCAATAAGGGTCTGTACACCACTGTCTTCAACGAGCAGGACAATTCGTTCGGAAATAATAGTTGCAAGCAGAATGTCCTGGCACCCGGATATTTCGTTCTTCAGCATTTCTTTCAGCATAAACAGTGATTCATATTCCACACTGTCATCCAGGACAAAACCGATGAGGCGGAACGATTTCCACTGTGTTTCAAAGCCGAATAGTTCCTGGTAGTACCTCCATTCTTTAATATCAAATTTTTTGTTGATGATAAACTCACGGAGAAACTGTTCTTTAGCTTTTGGGATAATGTTATTCAGATGATCTCTCATATTTTCTATAAATGCTTCTTTTTCTCCAGCCTGATCGAGATCCTGTACAACTTCCCCCACCGCTTCCTCGATTTTCTCCTCATTACTCGGCTTCAACAGATAGTGCTTCACTCCGCATTTCATCGCTGTTTTCGCAAATTCGAATTCATCGTACCCGGAAAGCACAATGAACCGCACAGCCGGAAACGTATCGTGGACTTTTTCAATGAGTTCAATGCCGTTTAAACCGGGCATTTTAATATCCGTCAAAACAATATCCGGAGGGTTTTTTTGAATCAAATCATATGCCATCTGACCATTGAATGCTTTCACCGGTTCGCGCGTGCCGCATTTCTCCCAGTTCACCATGGACGTGATACCTTCAAGAATGAACGTTTCATCGTCAACAACCATTACTTCATACATCCTGCTCCCCCCTCATATAAGGCAGTGTAATCGTAATCACCGTTCCTCCTTCTTCTGCGTTCTCTATCGTCACACCACCATCTTCCCCAAACATGAGATGAATCCTTTCGTTGATATTATATAAACCGATACCGGAGCCTTTCGGTTTCACAACCCCTTCATGAATCTGCCGGATCTTCTGTTCATCAATGCCGGGACCGCTGTCACGGACAATGACTGCCAGTGCCTCCTCCTGCCGGACAATTCCCACCCGGATGGTACATGGCTCCATCATTTCTTCCAGTGCGTGCTGAATAGCATTTTCTACAATCGGTTGAATGGTAAGTTTCGGAATGTTTAAATCACCGGTTCCCGGTTCCTGATCCAGGGAAAATTGGAGCCGTTCCCCGTAACGGAACTTCTGGATGGTAATGTAGTTCTCCACAATTTCGAGTTCCTCATCCACCTGGATTAATGGCTTCTTTTTGCTGATAATATTGCGCATCATATTGCCCAGCGCTTCCGCCATACTTGAAATTTGTGTCTCCTGCCTCATTTTTGCCATCCAATGAATGGAATCGAGTGTATTGTACAGAAAATGCGGATTAATCTGGGACTGCAGCGCTTTATATTCTGTTTCTTTAATGACAAGTTGTTTTGTATAGTTCTCCTTGATCAGGTCGTTGATTTTATTCAGCATAATATGAAAATTCCGCTGCAGATCCCCTATCTCGTCCCGGAGATAAGCAGGCTCTTCGTTCTCTACCTGATCAAATTCGCCCTGCTGGACTTTTTTCATCCGTCTGGTGAGCTCTTCGATCGGTCTCGAAATAGCTTTGGCCGACTGCCGGCTGATAAAAATCGCAATCACGGCCACCAGCACCATATAACCGGCCATCAATTGATAAATTAAGCTTTTCTGACTGTCTACATCTTCAAATGGAAGTGTATTATAGTATGTTAGATCATAATAACGGGATGTTTCATGCGTAACAAAAAATTCGTCCTCCCCCACATCGGTGACAGCATAATTCTCGGTACCGGATACATCCAAAAACGTATCAATTGCGTCTGCCTCAAACGTATCCGAATGAAGAATATTGTTCTCATTTGCTATGACAAAGCTTTTATCCGACGTAATATTAAGAGTCCGGTTAATCATTGCCTCCAGATCAATCATGGTAATCATATATCCAAGATGGTCGAGAGACAGATTTTCCTTTTTACGTATCTCCCGGGCGGAAACGAGAACCTCTTCCTCAGGAAACCCCTTCCACACATGTCCTCCTCCCGCTTCTTGAATCCGCTCCGTCAACTTCTCCATATTCAAATCAATATCCGGAGAAAAACCAGCATTGATGATATTGCCATTCCCATCCACCGTAATCATAGAGGAAATATAGGATTGCTGGTTCACATATAAATTCAGCCGGTTCAAAAGCTCCATTCGTATCCTGTAGGAATTGTAGCCATTACTGCCTGCATTCAGCTGTTCCATATAGAGTTGAATGGTTGGATTCGTAACAATCTGAAATGAATAATCTTCCATGTTTTTCAGCTCATTATCCAGCACATTGGAAGCCAGATGAAGATTACCCGCCGCTTCTTCATAAATCTTATTCTCATAAATCTCCGATAATAAATAAAAAATGAAAAGTCCAAGCACCCCGAATACAGCCATTAATAAAAACGTGAGCGAAAACAGTTTGTTACGAATCTTGGTAAACTGATTAAAAATACTAGTAGGGTGAAACAATTTCAGCCATGTTTTCAATCGATAAAACCTACGCCAGCCGCCTGTATTAATCCTCATCCTCCCCCCTTCAATCGGCTTTACACGCCCCTGGACATTTTTTGCTGACTGCTGCTTTTTCGCACGTAGACAAGACAGATGACCGTGATCAAACCTGCCATTTCTCCAATGGAAGCAGCTACCGCTCCGCTTATTCCATTCCACTCAGGGAAAGCGTTTACAAGAAAGGCGAGAACGATACAAACTATGATGATATTAACAGTCTGGCTGACCATCATTCTTGGTGTCCGCCGTTCCAGCATAATAAATCCGTTAAAAAAATCCACCCACGGAAAAACAAGCACCTTCACAATGAAGAACTGCAGCACCATCAGCGTCGGCCCAGCCAGACCGGGGTCAGCTCCCATTACAACGTTCATGAACCATCCCCCTGCCGGTGTAAGTGTCACAGCAAGCAGCGATAATGCCGGAATCACACTCAGAAATATCGTGAACATCCATACTTTGGAATGATCCCTTTGGTAGAATTGTAGCACAATTTGGTGGGTATACATAAAAAAACTGAGCATGAACTGGGAAATCGTAAATGCGAGTGCAAACGAAGCGATACTAAGTTCCATATCCCTTGTCTGGGCCAGAAACATATAAACGAGCGGCTGCAGCATCGTCTGAAACAAGAAATACACGACCATCGGAAGATAAAACGGCATGATTTCTTTTTTATACAATGTCCCCCCGCTCTCAGGAGTATTTTTTAATATGGTATGTCCTTTCCATACACTAATGACGCATTCGATAAACATCCCTGTCAAAAAGATGACGGCACCGGCCATACTCGTGATGTTTTCAGCTGCCACAAACCACCACGCAATGAGAAACATGGCGGCAACCCTTACAATGACTCCAATCGTGAGCCATTTCGTCTCGAGGTGCCGGATGATGACGCCTTGGTAAATACCTCGTATCCCTGAAAAAATAATCACAAACGTGATCACAAAAAACGTCAACGAAATCGTGCGCACCATATCGTCGTCCGCATTAAAAAGGTGGATAAACATCCACCTTCCAAGCGGCGTGAAGCTGATTATCATACTAAGTACCATCATAACGGCTGTCACGTAGATGAATACGACAAACAGCGGTTGGAATGTTCTTTTATCCCGGACAAGAGCCGAACTTGTCTGTCTGAATACAATCATCGGTTTTTCTACAATACCAAACATCGAAAAGGCAACGGCATAACAAGCTACAATGAAAGCTGCATTATCCGCTCTGCTCAGCGTGCCGTTAATAATAATATGGGTTAGAGAAGTCAAGCTGGAGGATAGACCGAGTGGAATAAAAAAAGCGGCAAGCGCCTTATACGTCAGACTGGAGCATTCCTTTTTCACTTAGCATCCCTTCTTCTACAGTTCTGCGTGCTGTAAACGGCGATCCCCGTCGTCTGCTTTATTTTTATGTTTATTCACCAACCTTCCGGCCGAAGCTGCCAAAAACTGCTGAAAAACAATCGCCAGAACCACAGGCAGTGCTGCCGCCGGAGGAAAGTAGGTAACAGCAATCGCGGCTCCGACGCCGGTGTTACGCATTCCCGCATTATACATCAAACTGACAGCGGTAGGACGGCTCCATCCAAACAGCCTCGCTGCCAAAAATCCAAGTCCGTATGCTGCACAGGCGAGGAGTAAAACAATAAGAAACAAAAAAATCAAACGCATGGAAATCGTTTGAAAGTAAGGGGCAGTGACAGCACTGTTTATCAAAATGACAAATAACACCCCTATTTTGGAAAAAGGGGCGGCGGTTGTTCCAACCTGATGCGCCCGCTTTTCGTTCAAACGGTTAAACAGGACAGCACCCATGGAAGGAACAACTACCATCCAGAGCAGTCCAAGCATAATACCCGGCACATCCATTGCCACTTCGGTTCCAACAAGAATGCTCAATATGGAAGGAACGAGAAGCGGAGAAATCAATGTGTTAATAATAACAACAGCGACCGTCAGCCCGGTATTCCCGCCATAAATATCGCTCCACATAATAGTAATGACACCCGTTGGTATAGAAAACGCCAAAACAAGCCCGGTAATCAGAAGGATATCATTTGTAAAAAAAAGAAGACCCGCACCGTACGCAGCAACAGGCATCACCACCTGCAGCAGAATCATCGCCGTGATGATAGGAAGCGGCCGGAGAAAGGCTTCTTTCATCTGCTGAAGATTGAGCTTCAGACAGCTCGAAAAACTGATAAAAGCAAAGATCCATTTCACCCAGTCCGAAAGCACCTGCGCACCGGACAACACAGTAATGCCAAGCAGCAGCACGAAAGGAATCAAAAACGGCAGAGCTTTCTCGAGGTATTTGTTCACTTGTTGATACACAGAATCCCTTCTTCCTGCAGCATCGGCGGTACATATCAAAGCACCATCATGCCGGTGCGTGTTCGTAAGAATGACCAGCCGCTTTTTCCACCTGCATCTTTTTCAGGGACTGATACACAAGCCACATGTTAATCTGGGCAAGCAGACTGACCCCGCAAATGGGAATAAAACCTGGGAACGAAATGAAAAAATAGTAAGCGGCGAGTAACGAAATAATAATCAACAGTACATTAGCGGTATTGAGAAAACTGAGTGCAATAGAATATTTAATATACTGAAAGAGCTTCATCCTGTAATGGACGTACGTTGGAAATATATAGAGAAGCATAAAGATGAAGACAATTCCTGTAACCATCATGAACACATTCATAGCCGTGAACAAGGTGCCGTCAAAGCTCCGGAAGAAATTCAGGTTGAAATACCAGAGAAGTCCGAATCCGATGAGCGAGAGCCCGAGACCGTTGGCTTTGAAGAACTCCTTTCTGTAACTCTTCCAAAACGTGCGGAATACTTTCACTTCTTCTTCGCCAAGACAGGTCCGGCGCGCCACCGAAAACAAAGCCACTGTGCTCGGGGCAATACCGAAAATAATGCCGCCGAGCAGTGTACAGGCTGCCCACATCACATTCAGATAGAAAAAATAACAGACCCAGCGGCAGAAAGAAATGATGAACATGAACAACAAACCATCTCTTTTCACGTCAATCTCCCCTTCCTTTCATTACTTCGGTTGCAGCCAGCAGATCTTCCACCCGCACCGGTTGGTTCTCATGCGCTGATTTCCAGACCGCTTCCCCTGCTGCAACAGCAAGTGCCCCGTCCCAGCTTCCGGAAAGAATAGTATACGGACGTTTCGGATTCTCCCCGAGAAAAATGTCTTCCTGAAGAACCGGATCCCCGCCGCCGTGGCCGCCTTCGCGTTCAACGACATGAATCGTTTCCTTTGAGCCAAAAAGCGGAAAATAATCAATCGTCTGCTCCTGCACAGGGAACGGAACACGCGACGGCGCATGATACTCCATCGTTTCCAGGCGGCCTTCTGTGCCATTAATCGCAAGGCGGTAGCCTTCATATGGCAGGGAAAAATTCACTGAGTAATTCAGCAGGGATCCCTGACTGTATTTCACAACGGCTGTGTATGTGTCCTCAATCGTAATATCAGAATCAAACACGCACTTATCCGGCCTGTAGCCTGTGTAGCCTTCCCGTCTTTTCATGTCTGAACTGATATGATCATCTTGTACGGATGCTGTGTTACTTCTCGTGTTCCACCGCGTGTAATAAGGGCAGTCCAGCTTCACATCACAGGTGGCGCAGTGTCTTCCGTCTTCTTTCCGCGGGTTATGCACACTATCGCTGCCGTAATAATTCAGAGCGCCGTACGCAAAGACCTCTTCGGGCTGTTGATCAATCCACCAGTTAACAAGATCAAAATGATGCGAACTTTTGTGGATGGACAATCCCCCGGAGTGTTCGCGGTACCGGTTCCAGCGCTGAAAATAAGAAGACCCGTGATAGGTGTCGATGTACCAGTTCAGATCCACCGACGTTACCCGCCCGATTTTTCCCGAATCAATCAACTCTTTAATCTTCATATGATACGGGTTGTATCGGTAGTTAAACGTAACGTTGACGTGCCCTCTGCTTTCTTCTTCCGCTTCCATGATGCGCCGGCATTCATCCGCTGTAACGGCCATCGGCTTTTCAGAAACCACTTCCAGATCATGCCGCAGCCCCTGAATGATAAAATCCACATGCGTATCATCCCGGCTCGTCACAATCACCGCATCCGGCCGGACTTCTTCCACCATCCGGTCAAATTCACCCGCACTGAATGCCGGAACTTCGGTCGTTTCGGGATATTGCTGCCTGCACACCTCAAATCTTACCTCATCCACATCGAGCATCCCCACCAGTTGACACGAGTCAGAGAATGTCTTAAGCATTGGTTTGATAAACATCCCGAGTGCCCGGTTACTCATCCCGCAGACTACATATCGTTTCACATCACACACCTCATTCTGCTGTTTAAAATAAATCGTTATCAACTTTTATTGTAAGCGTTATCAAACGAAAGTCAATGAAGGGTTATCCTTTTAGTCCGCTTGTACTGATCCCGTCCACGATATAGCGCTGGAAGAAAAAGAAGATAATGAAAATCGGCAGCAGACTCAAGGTCGTCATCGCAAACAGTGCGCCCCAGTTGGTCACCGCCTGCGGATCGGAAAACAGTTTCAGCGCAAGCGATACTGGATACTTTTCCGGTGTCTGCAGATAGATAAGTGGTGCCATAAAGTCGTCCCAACGCCAGTAGAAGGAGAAGATCGTTGATGTCATCATCGCCGGAACAATCAATGGAACAATGATTCGAATAAAGATGGAAATCGTGTTACAACCGTCAATTCGGGCTGCCTGATCAAGTTCCGGCGGAATCGTCCGGATAAACTGGATCATGAGAAAGATAAAGAACGGATACCCGAAAAAGGTCGGCAGAATCAGCGGCAGGTACGTGTCAATTAAATTAAACCAGTTGAACATGATATACTGCGGAATCATCACCATTTCAAAAGGAAGCATCATCGTCATAAGCATGAGGGCAAACCATACTTTCCGCCCTGTAAAATTAATTCTTGCAAATCCATATGCCGCTACCGCCGAGAAAACAATACTTCCTATGGTCGAAATACCTACGATAATAAACGTATTTTTATAGAAGGTGGTGAAAGAAATGCCCGCAAAGCCTTTCCACCCCTCTACATAGTTCGAGAATTCCCAGGACTCCGGAATAAGACTGTGGGCGTTCACAAACACATTCGAACTTTCTTTCAGGGAACTGGCCAGCATCCAAATGAGAGGATAAAGCATAACCAGTGTAAAAAGTCCCAGCAGCGTATGCTGTGTGATTTTTTTCAGTCGATTCTTTGTTTTATACGTCATGCATTACACCCCCTGATATTACCCATCATAATGAACCCAGTAGTCGGAACTTTTGAAAATAATCGCTGTGAAAATACCAATGATCAAGAGCATCACCCAGGCAAGCGCCGAAGCATAGCCCATATCAAAGAACTGGAACGCCTGACGGTACATGTAAAGCACATACAGCAGGGTGCTGTTAACCGGTCCGCCTTCGGTAATGATAAAGGCCGGTGTGAACGCCATAAACCCGTGGATAACCTGCATAATTACGTTAAACAAAATGACAGGCGTCAGCATGGGGAGCGTAATTCTGAAAAACTTCTGCAGCGGAGTGCCCCCATCCACTTCTGCCGCTTCATAATAAATCCCGGGAATATTACGAAGACCTGCGAGGAAGATAATCATCGATGAACCGAACTGCCATCCGTAAAGAATAACAAGTGTCCAAATCGCTGTATTCGGATCACCCAGCCAGGAATGGCCCGAAAGGCCGATGCTCTCCAGCATGGAGTTTATCGCACCGTCGTTTCCGAATAACTGTCTCCACATAATGGATACCCCGATGCTTCCGCCTACGATGGACGGCAGGTACAAGAGGGTCCGGTAAATACCGACCATCTCCACTACCCTGTTTAAAACGAGGGCAATCAATAAGGCGAAGATAAGCCTGAACGGCACAGCCGTTCCGGCGTAAAAGAATGTTACCCGCATCGATTCCCAGAACACCGGATCATTTGTAAACATTTCTTTATAGTTGGCCAGTCCCGCCCACTGCGGGCTGCCAACGAGGTTGAAATCCGTGAAAGATAAATACAGCGAATACATCATAGGAAACAGCATAAATGCTATCGTTCCGAAAATAAACGGACTAAGAAACAGATACCCCATCTTATTGTCTACATCTTTGACCGGCTTCTTTTGCTTTTTTGATGAGGGGTTCCGCTTCGGGGTGTTGGGAAACTGTGTTTCTTCTGTGTGTGTCTGCTGCATCTATGCCACTCCTTTCATCAGTAAATGAAAAGGGGTCCTGAACTTGTCTGGAGCACAGGACCCCTGCTTTTTCCCTATTGTTCTGACAATATAGACTCTGCTTCCTGTCTGAAATGTTCGGCGCCTTCCTGAGGCGTCATTTCCCCGTACATTACCATTTCATCGGTGTCTTTGAGCGCCTGCAGCACTTCTGACGCAGAAGCCGGGAAGTTGGTGTCCGGTGCCGAACTGTTTTCCGCTACAACATCAAGGTAATCGAATATTTTTTCCTGAGCTTCAGTCAAACCGCTTTCCCTCAGTGCTTCACGAACATCCGGTTTAATCGGTACGCCGCGGTCGCCTCCGATTACTTCAAACACTTCGACTGTGTTGGTGTAGAAGTTAATGAAGTCTGCCGCCTGTTCTTTGTGTTCCGAGTTCTCTCCGATGGACCACAGCATGGACGGCTTCTGGAACATGCCCTGATCATTGTTTTCCCCAGGCATCATAGCGATTTCCAGCGGCGTATCTGTTGTATTCTGGAGCGTCTGGAACTGGTTTGACCAGTTCTTGATATGAATGGAGGTCTCGCCTCTTGTAATCAGCTCATCTTCAAGACCCTGAATCTGATCGACAACACTGTAGTCCGGGCTGACTTCATTATCAATCTGCTGCTTCATCATCGAGAAGTAGTCAGCCAGGAGCTGATCATCTTCATATCCAAGTCCCGTACCGTCTTCGTTAAACATGGCTTTGCCGTTTTCCCGCAGATAGTATTCAAAGAAGTTGTCAGGTTCTGTGTAACTCACACCGTACTGACCGGTTGCTTCCGAGATGCCGGAAGTGATATCCATATATTCCTGCCACGTCCAGTCATTGGACGGCATTTCAACATCTGTGCCCTCAAATGCTTCCGGGTTGTAGGCAACCATCATGGCATTGGTTCCGGTCGGAATTCCAACCTGGGTGCCGTCGACCTGACCACTTTCAACGACGGTGTCTTCCACCCCTTCCAGATTGATTGTGCCATCTTCAATATACGGGCCGAGATCTGCAAGAAGCCCTTCGCCGGCATACTGGTTTACGTACTCCCCGAAGTTCTGCTGCATGATGTCCGGCAGGTTGCCGCCGGATGCTTGAGCGGCCATTCGTTCAAAATAACCATCAAAACCGGAAAATTCCGTATTAATCGTGACGTTCGGGTTTTCTTCTTCATACATTGTGATAATTTCTTCTGTCATGTCATGACGGGCCTGCGATCCCCACCAGGACATTCGGAGTTCTATCTCCCCGTCGGAACTGCCTTCATCCGAACCGCCGCCTTCTGAGCTTCCACCAGAACTGCCGGAGTCACTTCCGGCTTCCTGGCCCCCTCCGGTACCACTTCCAGCACAGGCAGCAATAAATACAATCATAAGAGCAGCACACATCAGCAACCATACTTTTTTCAAATGCTTCACTCTCCCCTTTAATAAATTTGAAAGCGCTTTCTGTTTATATATCTATAATATTGTATCCGTTTACATTTCGTAATAAAAAATTCAGACATTTGTGTTCAAAAATCAGACACAACTTCTCAGGAGCTTTTTTGGTTTCAAAGGCATTTGGAAAAGAAGGAGCCGTTGAACCGCTGCTGCAACCGGCTTTTACACCTTAGGTAATGAAGAGGGGGCTGGAATGGATATGCACACTACATGGCCGGGGACAGCGTATAGTGTCCACGGAGATGGCTTCGATGGAAACTATAACTCCCGATCAGACGATTAGTGGTTCCCATCACCCATTAACAGCCATCACTGCACAGAATGTAAGCCGTAATGTCCCTCAAGACACCGTTTCGAGGACACTAATTCTTCTTTTTCATTTGATAGTGGATACTGACGAAACAAAAACACCCGGTTGTCATCAAAAGACAGCCGGGTGCGTTTTCTATTTTGAGGAAATATGATGTTTTTCCTTATTGCGCAACAGTTTTGAGCAGCTGGTACAGGTTGGATTTGGCTTCGAAACCGATCCCGGGCACGTCCGGGAGCGAAACGCGTCCGTTTTCGACCGGCTGGTTATCCGCGAATCCGCCGAATGGTTCAAATACACCGGGGTACGATTCGTTCCCGCCAAGTCCGAGTCCGGCTGCAATGTTCAGTGACATCTGATGGCCGCCGTGCGGGATGCAGTTCCGCGGGGACCAGCCGTGTTCCTCGAGCATCTGAAGGATCCGGCGGTATTCCACAAGCCCGTAACTCAGGGCGCAGTCAAACTGAAGGTAGTCTTTTTCCGGACGCATCCCCCCGTAGCGGATCAAATTTCTTGCATCCTGCATGGAAAACAGATTTTCCCCCGTAGCCATCGGAGGCGCGTAGTGTTTTCCGAGTTCGTTCTGGAGTTCAAAATCAAGAGGATCTCCCGCTTCCTCGTACCAGAACAGCTGATACGGTTCCAGCGCTTGGGCGTATCGCAGCGCTGTGTCGAGATCAAAGCGTCCGTTTGCATCCACCGCAAGCGACTGCCCGTTTGGCACGACTTCCAGCACCGCTTCAATCCTGCGCAGGTCTTCTTCAAGCGAAGCCCCGCCGATTTTCATTTTTACAACCGAGTAGCCGGTCTCCATATACTGCTTCATTTCATCCTGAAGCGCATCGTATCCTTTTCCAGGCTTATAGTATCCTCCGGCGGCATAAACAAACACGCTGTCATCCGCCTTCCCCCCGCGGTACCGATCCGCAAGCAGCTGGTAAAGCGGCTTTTCCTCTATTTTAGCCACCGCGTCCCACACCGCCATATCGATCGTGCCGACAGCCACCGAACGTTCACCGTGGCCGCCCGGCTTTTCCCCTGTCATAAGGATATCCCAGATTTTATAAGGATCCAGGTTCTCCCCTGTCTCATCCACTACCTCATCCGAGGCTGCTTCGAGAAGCCGGGGGATGAACCGCTCGTGAAGCAGACCGCTCGGGGCGTACCTGCCGTTGGAATTAAATCCATACCCGACGACTCTTTTCCCATCCCGCACAACATCCGTTACAACCGCAACCACCGAAGCGGTCATTTTGCTGAAATCAATAAACGCATTGCTGATATCCGATTTGATCGGAACGGCCTGTTCTTTTACATCGATGATTTTCAATATATTCAGCTCCTTTTCACAAAGGTTGTTCTCTATGTTTTCAACATAACATGGAGCAGTATCATCTGCTGGAAATAATATTTAAATGATAGCATATTCACCCGGTTATCCTATCATTTCACGCGGCTGTAAAAAATATGACCGGATCGGAAGCCCATTCCCGATCCGGCCTTCTGCTTTTATTTTTTCACCCTGACCACAGTGCTTCCTTCCCATTGTTCTCCGGAAGCCAGTTCACCGCTGACTGTGACTTCTGTTTGCTTTCCTTCTTCCAGGACATCCGCCAGATCCTGACGGTTGAACTGTACCTTATAGCTGCTGCTTCCCGGCTGCTTCACCGGTTCCGCTTCCTCATTAAGCCGGATCGAGTCAAACTGTATTTCTTCAACGTCATGACCTTCCGGCAGTTCAATATGAACGGTGGCCACGCCGCCGCCTTTCACATTCAGGACAGGCGGAGTAAACCGGAGGTCAGCTTCCACGGTTTCTGTGCCTCCGTTTTCCCCAGGCGCCATGAACTCCAGGAAGTCTCCCCGGATGATATTTCCTTCCTCATCACGCTCGTATGGAAGCTCCGGTTCAAGACTGGCAAAGTTGTCATCCGACAGTTCCGTTCCGGAAGCATTGTCCGATACTTCTCCGTCAAACAGATAGTTGGTGTCCGACTCAAGATAGACCGGATAGCTGTCTGCCGCTTCATAATCCTTCTGATAGGATACAAAGTGGTCAAGCTCAAATTCTTCTTCAATGTCATCATACGTTGAGAAATCAAGGTTGCCGCCTGCGTTATTAAACGAAACATTGTCCTCGGCAATAATCGCGGGGTTGCTGTTGCTTGTGAACCCGGCTGCGCCGTTATCAAAGGCGATGCTGTCCCGTATCACATGGGGAACGTTTACTCCTTCGCCGCCGAGCTTAAAGCCGTTCTTATCCCCGGTTCCTTCGGTTCCGTCCGTTAAAAAGCCGTTGTTATAGGCGATACTGTCTTCAATGGTTACCGCGCCAATCGCCCCGGTTCCAACTTTCGTGTAAAGATCCCAGCCGTCATCGATATTGTTATGAGCAATCGTCCCGCGGAACACATTGCCTTCTCCGGACGTCAACTTGGCCGCAAAGCCGTCCGCGTTGTTTTCCGACGGATCCCGGTTATCAAATGACGTGCTGTTCAGAACCAGGTTATGAGACGGCCATTCGGATTTATCGTCTTCTTCCGAATCCGTCCGACTGATCTGCATCCCTGTGTCACCGTGCTCATAAAACCGGCTGTTTTCTACAATGTTATGGTCGCCGCCGATGACAAACCCTTTCGTATTGCCGGCAGAGCGGGCAAAATCAAGGCCTTCCACGTGCCAGTAATTACCGCTCAGCTCCACCCCTTTAGACTGCTTGTCAAAATCAATGACCGGATCTGCGCCGGGAGCTGCTTTCAGTGTTTTCCGGGCATCTTCGGTTCCGTCATGGTACTGCTCAATCATCAGCATTTCATCCCGTATATACTCCCCGTCTGTCACAAGAATCGTCTGTCCGGGACTGACGAAATCAACAGCTGTATCGAGATCCACCGGATCCGCTTCTGTTCCTTCACCGGAAGCCTCCGCGTCCGGAGCCGTGTATATGTCTCCTTCAAACGTCCGGTTGGTAACAGAAAAATTTGTTACGATCTCGTCATACGACGTCAGCAGCTGCGTATCATCCGGCAGGAACACAGAGGTGAAATTCGTATCCGTATTTTCCGGAAGTGTCGTCTCCATCACCTTCATTTCCCCGGCTGCCATTTCTTCCTGCTCTGCGATCGTTTCGAGTCCCTGCTTCAATGTAACGGTACCGTTTACGTTGGACTGAAGTCTGACAGTATACTGGTCTGTTTCCGATGTCTCCTCCAGTGATACAACGTCCACCTCTGGTTCCACCGGTTCAGCAGGTGGTTCCACTTTCGGAGTATCCGTTGCTGCTGCACTGATATTCATATCTATATTTTCGACCACAATATCCGCTTTCCGGGCGGTGTAAAAACCGACATACACTTTATCATCCTGCACGTTCAGAATATCCGGTTCATAAAGAATCTCTTCTTCGCCGTTATTCAGTGTTCCAGTATACCCGCTGTTCGTCTTGGACAATGTCAGGTGATAGTCTTCTTCCGGATGCGTATTGGATGGTCCCGGCTTTTCATTTTCCAGCATGATTTTCTGAATGCCTTCACTGCCGGCTCCGTCTGAAGACTCCACACCGGTCCGTACAAACAGCTGTGTACCGTTTTCCTCCATCGTGCCGCCGCTGAATCCGCCGACTGCGGCTATATTGGATGCAAACACGCTCGTGTTTCCATCTTCTCCGATGGCATCACGGGCCATAATACCAAACGATTCCTGACCGTCATGCGGATCTTTGGCATAATCGTTCACCTGAATATCAGCCGACAATTCAAAGTTGTCTTCTTCTTCATCAATCACTGTGTAGTAATAGGAAATGCCGTCATGATCGCCGGTGATCTTTCCTCCACTCGGACCCTCGGCTGTCAAAGCCACGGAAGAACCTTCTTCCATCACTTCCACATCGTTTGAATCATCTCCCGCGGACTGTCCGAAGTTGATGGAATGCCATTCCGGAACCGACGCTTCGCGTACCGTTACTTCATAAGAAATGGATTCCATACCTTCCGGTGCGATCGTGATTTCATAGGTTCCGGGCGTGGAACTGTCAAAATCAGATTCTTCCACGGTGTACGTTCCTTCATCCAGGACCTCTTCATCACCGTTGTCATACAGCCTTGATACTTCCAGTCCTTCTGCTGAAAAAGAGTCCCCGGTTTCAAAGGTTGTCTCTGGATAAGACGTAATACCAAGTCCGGTTACCTCTTTTTCCTTCACATCCACATCAAAGGAGGCCGTTTCTCCTTTATGGGTGACCGTCACCTGCCGTTCCCCCGGTGTGGCGGTATCCAGGTCCGAGGCTTCCAGGTCATCCCGCGTTAACCGGACATTGCTGCCGTCATCGTACTGGGCATAAACCGTCATGCCGTCCAGATCCAGTTCTTCCCCGAGAAAGTACGTTGTTTTTTCGGGAGGCTGCCGGATATCCAGACCGGTCAGGGCGGCATCCGATACGTTGATATCAAAAGAGGTGGACACGTTCGACCGGCCTGCCGCTTCCACGGTGACTGATTTTGTGCCGGCACCTTCGAACGTATAATCTTCCCCGGCCTGTTCCCCATCGATCAGCAGGTTGTAATCTTTCGGCGCCAGTTCCTCCGACTGATAGCCGTCGTTGTACTCCCCGGTTACGGTTAACCCTTCCGGATCAAAGGTATCTCCAAGGTAATAGGAGGTCTCTGCCGGATGATACTTGATCTCCATTCCTGTCAGAGACAGTTCCTCAATGGTAAGATCAATTGCTTTTGTCACACCGTTATAACTGACAGAAATGGTATTTGTTCCGGCTTCGCTGCTGTCAAAACCGGACACGATGTAATCTCCCGCCGACAGTTCTTTTGTTGTACCATCAGCGAGAACGGCAGTTACCTGCAGTCCTTCTGTGTTCAGTTCTCCGCCAATTAAATAATTCTTCTTCATACTGCCGGCATCCAGTTCCAGTTCCGATACGCCACTGTCATTCACGTCCAGTTGAAAATCACTGAAGTTGACCACTGCTTCCCGCGCTGCATAAAAGCCGGCGGTCATCTCTCCGGAAAACATATCTTCTTCTGTCAGCGTCTCTGTGTCACCGTTGGATTCCAGCAGGTACGTGTCTCCTGATTTCTGAATTCGGAGGTCGAACGTTTCTCCCGGTGCAGGTGACTTATTATCAAAGGAAGCCAAATCCTCGTAATCGTTGTCTCCTTTTTTATAGAACCCCTGCATCTCTCCGCCCAGCCCTCCGGCTGCTGCATAGTTTGCGGTCTGCGTACTCGTATCACCATTTTCACCGGCTTCATCGCGGAGAATCACACCGAAGGAAACCTGGCCATCCCCGCTGTTATAGCTTTTCACCTCAGCGGTTGCCTGCAGTTCAAAGTTTGCTTCAGAGGGGAGCTGCCTGAAATAATACGACAATCCTTCCGACCCGCTTTCTATCTTCCCTCCTTCTGCCGTAATCGTGACCGATCCATCGTCTTCCATCACCGGATCGGGATTGGACGTTTCCCCGGTATTTGAACCGAACGCGCTGAACATCCATTCACTAGAGTCCGCTTCATCCGCGAGGACAGATAACGGCGAAAACGCAAGCAGCAGTGACATCGATAATGCCGTTCCTTTTTTCACACCCTTCATGTTCACCTCTCCTTTTTCTGGTAAGTAAAAGTAAAACATGTCCCTCCTTTCGGAAACGTTAATAAAAAATTGTAAGCGCATTCATAAAAAGTGTCAATTTTGTGACGGTTGTTGCTGCTTGATTTCTAATTGTTAATTAGAACTTTAGAACCACCTGGCTGTATTGATTAGAAAAAGGCATGTTTAGATATCAGATATAATATTCTAATTATTCTACTTATTTCAATAAGATAGTACCATTTTGTGAAAACACTGCCATACATACTGACGCACATAAACAAAGCGTCAAAAAAAGCATGGAAAACGGAAAAATCCGCTCTTCCATGCTTATGCCGGTATTAATTTTCATCTACGAGAAGCGGAACCTGCCGGAAGCCTTCATCGGTGTGCTGAATGAGACCGATATCGGAGAGGCGGAGATCCGGAATCACCACGAGGGCGAGCAGCGACAGGGTCATAAAGGCGTAATTCATGGTACATCCTGCTGACTCCAAGGCTCTGCTGATTCCCTTTGATTGCTCAGCTACGTGTTCAAACGGCTCCGGTGACATGAGGCCGGCGACCGGAAGAGGCAGTGCCGTCGTATCGTTTTCGGTAACAACCACAACGCCTCCCTGCATGTCGATCACTTTATTGGCGGCTTCAGCCATCAGCGTCTCGTTATTTCCGATTACAAGCAGATTATGAGAATCGTGCGCTGTAGTGGAAGCAAGCGCCGCCGGTTTGGTAAACCCGACGTTTGTCAGATATGCCGACGCCTGCGATCCTTTCAGACCGTGGCGTTCAATCACCGATATCCAGCATACATCTTTGTTCTCCGGAAGACGCAGTCTCCCGTCACGAACCGGAACCTCGATATGTTCTTCTTTCGTATCGACATGGTTTTCCCGTACCTGAATGGCTCTTGCGGTATACGCTCCATCCGGTTCTCCCGCTGGTCCTTCAACGTGAAAATCTTCCGCTTTCACATCCGACTGCAGGTGAACAGACTGCATGGCTTCATCCGGGATGCCGCTGCTTTCCCAGTCAATTAACATGTCCCCGTCTTCTGCGGCCTCCACACCAGCGGCAATGGTCGTTCGAACATTCACGTCACGAAGCGGTCCATCCAGAATGAGAATATCAGCGTACCTGCCCGGTGTGACCGACCCAATATCCTGGGACAGTCCAAATCGTTCGGCAGTATTCAGGGTGGCCATCTGAAACGCGGTTACAGGCGGTACGCCCTGTTCGATGGCATGCCGGACGACAAAATCCATATGTCCTTCATCCACCAACGATTCCGGGCTGCGGTCATCCGTGACAAGCATAAGCCGGCGTGTGTCGATTCCCTGCTCCGTGTAGGCTGTGATCGTCGGCACGACGTCATGCCACGCCGACCCGCGTCGGAGTTTAGCGTACATGCCGAGCCGCACACGGTCGATGACTTCTTCAGCACTTGTCACTTCGTGATCCCCCGAAATGCCGCTTGCAGCATACGCCGACATCCGCCAATCGCCGCTTGGCCACGTGTAATGGCCGTCTGCCACCCGGCCGGCTTTCAGCGTTTCCTTGATCTCACCGAGCATTTTCTCATCACCGAACACAACGCCGGGGAAGTTCATTACTTCTCCAAGCGCAACCATATCCGGCCCCCAGGTGAATGCTTCGGCCACTTCATCTGGACCCAGTTCCGCTCCGCTCGTTTCAACATCGCTGCTCGTCGAAGGAACACACGAAGCCGCCTGCATGTAGCCGGCCATCGGAGTCTGCCGAAGCTCCTCAAGCATCAGACGCAGTCCTTTCATACCGAGCACGTTCGCAATCTCATGGGCGTCAAAAAATCCGCCGGTTGTTCCTTTGGGAAGCACGGCGCGGGCGAACTGCCGCGGCGTAATCTGACTGCTTTCAATATGGCAGTGTCCGTCAATCAGACCGGGAGTCACGTAGCGGCCGCCGGCGTTGATCACCCGGGTATGAGGCCCTTTGGTGTGAGACGCATTATATCCGACATAGGCAATGCGTTCTCCCTGCACCGCAATAGACATCCCCGGCTGTATCTCACCGGACATGACATTGACAAGTCTCGCGTTTTCAATCACGAGCGTCGCCGCTTCATCGCCGCGTGCGGTCTTTCCAAGCGTCTCCATATCTTCTGCAAGCGTTCTTCTTGAATCGGCAAATGTCACTGTATTCATCATTTCAGCTCCTTTATCTTAATCATATTATACGAATGAAAAGCGGAGCTGAAAATAAATCTGTCAGCCTTTTTTCCATCCCTTATGATTCGGCGCGGTACAAACGGATCTTCCAGGCCGCTGATTCGTTTTCAAACACTTTCTCCAGCTCCAGGTTATTTTCGCCGGCATTTTCAATTTCAACAGCGGAGAGAACATATTCGCCTCCCATTTCCTTGAACGCCTCCGTGCCAAAATCCAGATTGTTTATCGTTTCCTGGTTGTTCTTGGTAAACAGATAATTCTTGCCCAGTTCGTCGGAGAAGGCGTAGACGCGGCCGCCCCAGGTATTGTAATAATTCTCAAGGGTGTCGTTTTTCGCCAGTTCTCCCTCGATAATGTTTTCAAATTGATGTTTGTATTCGAGAGGATACATCGTCACATAAAAGTCGAGTGTATAGAATCCATTGTACTGTGCCACAGCCGGATGCATTCCGATACTGACCACCCGGTACTCGGACGGGTCCTGGCCGATGTAATCCTGAATATCGGAAAAAAGATCTTCTGCGTAAAATTCTTCGTACGACGGGTAATCGATGCTCCGGTATTTGAATTCATGGTGTCTGCTTGTTTCCCCGGCAACCTGGCCGATCAAAAGCAGCACGACGAGCACCATGCCGAACTTTATTCTGCGCTGGATCATCATCAGCGAGAGGGCGAAGACGATATACCAAGTCACTACATTCAAAAGGTGGAACCGCCCGAAGTTGAATTCATTAATCAAATCAACAGCGTCTTTCAGCACACGCATGCCTTCCCAGTTCCAGATCGAAATCCAGAATGAAAAGACAACGATCATTAGCAGCAGGGCGGGAATCGCTTTTTCTCCGGGCGTTAACGGTTCCGGCTGCCGCTTTCGTTTCAGCCGCCGGACAGCAATGATGCCAGCCGTGAATAAAAGCGCAAACACCGCGGTGAAAAAGGCAAACGGGTAATGATACACATAGGAATGGGAATGAGCGTGAAGCAGGTTATTGCCGAAAAAGTTCATCACCGTATCCCAGTCCCGGTACCCCCTGTCAAACTCCACCCGGTGCGGGGTAAATCCTTTTCCCAGGAGTTCGCCGTACACGAGCCGGTACTGTTTAACTAAGTATAAAGCTGTCATTAACGCAATGCCGCCGACAAACTTCCAGTTCGGCTTTTTATACCGCACGGCATCCACAAGCCAGAAGATACCCATGATGGCAAGGAAAAAGATAAACGATACAATAAAACTGGAATAGAATGGAACAAGGATGAGAATAAGCCAGTTCGTCCAGTGGTTTTTCTGTTTCCGGATGTTCAAAAACGCATAAAGCACAAGCGGAACGCCGGCAAAGCTTAATCCTCCGAACGGCCAGAACGCAGGAAGAGAAAATGCAAGCGCCGTTCCCACGCTGATAAAAGAACCAGCCTTTGTCTTTGGCAGGATGTGCTTTTTCAAAAGAAGAAGCATGCCGAAAAACGCGGTGAAACGCATAAGGAATAAATTCACGGCGTAGGCCGGGAACGGGTCAAACAACGTAAAAAGCAGGGCAAACATGCTTAGCTCAGCACTTAATGCTTCCCGCGGCAGTCCGTTCATAATAGATGGAATTTCTTTGTCATTTGGAGCAAACAGCACATTGTTCTCTACTAACGTCTTATACCATATTAGATTGGAATCCAGGTTGTCATGAATCCGAAGATGAGCACCCTCCCCCAGAATCACGAGCGGGGAAAGATAAGCCAGGATCAGGCCCACACTAATCAGGATCCATGTCCTTTCTCTCATCACTTATAAAAACCCCTAACCTGTTCTGTAATTTCTTCTATCTGATCCTGCTGCAGACCGTAAAACATGGGCAGACGCAGCAGTCGTTCGCTTTCGCCTGTCGTCCAGCGGTCCGTGCCGTGAAAACGGCCGAAACGCCGGCCGGCTGCCGACGAATGCAGCGGTACATAATGAAAAGCCGTCGTAATGCCGGCTTCTTTCAACCAGTTCACCAACGCCGTCCGCTCTTTAATACCCGCTGTTTTGATAAAGAACATGTGAGCATTATGTTTACACTCCGCCGGCACCTTCGGCCGTTTCAGCAGGCCTTCTTCCTCCAGTGGACGAAGCGCTTTGGCATACATCTCCCAGGAGGCAAGACGGTCGTTATTAATGGCTTGGGCATGCTGGAGCTGAGCATACAAGTAAGCCGCATTCAACTCTGCCGGTAGATAGGAGGAACCAGCGTCCACCCACGAGTACTTATCCACCTGGCCGCGGAGAAACCTGGAACGGTCTGTACCTTTTTCCCGGATGATTTCAGCCTGCTCCTGCTTATCTGGTCTGTTCAGCAGAAGGGCACCACCTTCGCCGCTTGTATAGTTTTTCGTATCGTGAAAGCTCAAGCACCCGTAATCTCCGATTGTTCCGAGTGCCCTGCCTTTATATGTACTCATCA
Source organism: Salibacterium qingdaonense (assembly GCF_900114715.1). Lineage (GTDB taxonomy): Bacteria > Bacillota > Bacilli > Bacillales > Marinococcaceae > Salibacterium > Salibacterium qingdaonense. Next base: position 24,037 of record NZ_FOTY01000001.1, on the reverse strand, counting down.
CGCCCTGCGCAGCATCTTCTATCACATGCAGATTATGGCGCTTGGCAATATCCATAATGGTGTCCATCTCACAAGCTGTTCCGGCGTAATGTACCGGTACGATGGCTTTAGTTCTTTCTGTCACGGCCGCTTCGATTTTTGTTTCATCGATATTCATGGTATCCGGCCGGATATCGACAAAAACAATGCGTGCGCCCCGCAGCACAAAGGCATTGGCGGTGGATACGAACGTATAGGAGGGCATAATGACTTCATCCCCGGGTTCGATTTCCACGAGCATCGCCGCCATTTCCAGCGCATGCGTGCAGGAGGGCGTTAAATAGGCTTTTGTCGTGTTAAATGTCTCCTCCAGCCACGTCTGGCAGGCTTTGGTGAACGGACCGTCTCCGGACAGTTTCCCGTTTGCGATCGCCTCTTGTATATAATACATTTCATCTCCAGTGACTGGAGGCGTATTAAACGGAATCATAATCGGTCGTCCTTTCTATTACGCGGATTGGCTCATTACGACAATACCTGATACGACAAGCAGCATTCCAATCACTTTGAATGACGTAACCGGCTCGTTGAACCAAAAAATCGACAGAATGAATACGAGCATAAACGACAGACTCATAAAAGGATAGGCGTAGCTGATGTCAAACTTCGTCATCGCTGCCATCCAGCACATTGCTGCCAAAAAGGCAGAAAGAAAACCCGACAGCACAAGCGGGTCCAACAATAATTTAAGTAAAAATATAATCTTGTCCCATACCTCATCCGGGAGACTGCCGTATTTACCGATACGCCACTTCAGCATGAGCTGGCCGTATACTGTAAATATAACGGTGCCGAAAATATACAAATACCCCATGCCTTAAAATCCTTTCCACCGTTATTCGTTCAATTTATGATAAACGTCAACCGCGTCTTTAAATTTAAAACCAAGCGACGCAGTCAGGTTTACCATCGCGAGGTTAGCTGCGGAGATGGAAGTTTTCACTTCTTCATATCCCTCATCGAATAAATTCTGGACGGCTTTGCTCCAGAAGTACTTCGACAGCCCCCGGCCCTGGTACTCCGGCCAAAACGCCTGAAGCAGGACCTGATTGCCGGAATACGCGAAAAACCCGGCCAGTTCCCCGTCATAGGCGAGCCCCCATACGCCGCCTTCATCATATAACTGACCAAGCCAGTTGTCATAACGCCGGTCGGCACCGCTTCGGTCCAGCCTGAAATCGCGGTGGAAGCGCCCGTGTTCATACGCTCCCCGTGAAACAGAAATGATGTCTTCCCGGGGGACGTCTTTCACTAGTGTTAATTTATCGTCTTCATACGTCGTAAACTGGTTCCTCGTGCATACCGGAACGAGCAGCGTATCGGTATAATAAAAGCCGTATTCGTGAAGCAGATGTTTAGACTCCAGAGGATCCACCTTCATCGTGACATGCCCTTTCAGCGCTTCACTCTGCTGCATCGCCTTTTCGGAATGCTCCAGCAGCTCATACGTTTCCATGCCGAGGGCGCGTTTATCCCACGGCGTTTCTCTCCATATATTTTCACTCACAGCCGTATCCTCCTATTTCTGTTTCGATGCCGGCATCGGCACCGTTTTTTCTACATTTTTTTCATTGAATCCTATTGATTCCTGAACGATATAGAGAGGTCTGTTTTTGACTTCATTGAACACTTTCCCCATGTAAAGCCCGAGTATGCCGAGGTTGGCAAACAACAGTCCTCCTACAAAATAAATCGAGACCATAATACTGGTCCAGCCGGGCACCGGTTCAAACATAAAGAAATATTGATACATTAAATAAAGACCATAAAGAAGCGCTCCGGTGGAAAGAAGGAATCCGAATTTAATCGATAACCGCAGCGGCTTGTTGGACTGCGATACAATACCGTCAATGGCCAGATTCATCAGCTTGGATAAATTGTAGGACGATGTCCCGGAAATCCGCTGCTGGTGCTCGACATCAACAGTTGCTGTCTCAAATCCCATCCACTGGATAAAGAGCGGGAAGTTCCGATTCTGTTCACGGAGATGCCGGTAGTTCTCGATAACTTTCCGGGATGAGATGCTGAAATTGGCAATCGCAGGGTCGGATGTGTTCTCCGTAAAGTAATCATACACTTTATAAAACAGCTTGGATTCCCACTTTTTCAGCAGGGTGTCTTCCCGCTCTTGTCTGCGGGCAAAGACGACGTCATATCCTTCGCAGGCTTTATTATACAGTTTGTGAATCTCTTCCGGCTGATCCTGCAGATCGCAGTCCATGACAACAACCCAGTCTCCGAGAGCTTCATCCAGACCGGCGGTGATTGCTGTATGCTGTCCGAAGTTTTTGGCAAACTTGATGCCTTTTACCCTTTTGTCTCTTGCGGCCAGCTGCTGAATGACACTCCATGACTGATCCGGGCTGCAATCTTCCACCATAATGATTTCATACTGCCATGTCAGAGTATTAAGCGTTTCGCTCAAGCGGTTATACAGCTGCATGATGCAGTCTCCGCAGCCGTACACCGGGGTCACAACGGAAAGATGAGGATTATTCGTATTCATCGATATACCACTCCACCGTTTTTAATAGTCCGGATTCAAAATCTTCCTCCGGCTTCCAGCCCAGCTCTTCTTTTATCTTCGCGGCATCAACAGCATACCTGCGGTCATGGCCGGGCCGGTCTTTTACATACGTGATTAAGTCCATATAGCTTTCCAGCCCCCGGCCTTCAAGCTTTTCGGCTTTGCGTTCATCAAGCATGGTGCATATTTTTTCAGCAATGTAGAGATTGGTCCGCTCATTATCTCCACCGATATTATAGCTTTCACCCGCGCGTCCGTTCCAATACGCAAGCTCCACCCCGCGGCAGTGATCGGTGACATAGAGCCAGTCCCGGATATTCTGCCCGTCACCGTATATCGGCACCGTCTCCAGGCTCAGCGCCTTGCGGATAATGGTCGGGATCAGCTTTTCGTTATGCTGATTCGGTCCATAATTGTTCGAACAGTTGGTGATAATGGTATTCAAACCGTACGTTCGGTAATAACTCTGCACAATCATATCCGATCCGGCCTTGCTTGCGCTGTAAGGACTGCTCGGCGCATATGGAGACGTTTCAGAGAAGAGTCCCTCCGCTCCAAGTGTTCCGTACACTTCATCAGTGGAAATGTGATGGAAGCGGGCCTCTTCATACCCTGGATAACACTGGTTCGGACCTTTCATCCAATAATTTTTGGCCGTATCAATCAAGGTGAACGTGCCGTGCACATTGGTACGGATGAAAGCATCAGGATCATCAATGGAGCGGTCGACATGGGACTCCGCCGCAAAATGAATCACCCCCCGCACATCATGTTGTTCAAAAAGCTTCTCAAGCATGTCCCGGTCGGTAATATCACCTTCCACAAAACGGTGGTTCGGCAGCCGGTTCAACTGCATGACGCTTTCGGGATTAGCGGCATACGTCAGATTATCCACATTTAAAATCGTAATACCGGGGTTCCTGCGGGCAAAAGAAGACACAAAGTGTTGTCCGATGAATCCGGCTCCCCCGGTAACCATTATTGTTTTTTCATGCGTCATTATTTCATCAATTCCGTTCTATGGGGATCTTCCTGCTCTGTCATGCCGGGAGATACCGGTGTTCTTTCGACCGTGCGCAGCAGGTATTTTTTATATTCACTGTTTTTCATGTCGTACACTCTTTTCAATAAGGAATCACGGTCCATATAATTCATGTAAAAAGCGATTTCCTCCAGACATGCTACTTTAAAGCCTTGTCTTTTTTCAACCGTTTGAATGAATTGGGAGGCATCGAACAACGATTCCGGCGTGCCCGTATCCAGCCAGGCAAATCCGCGTCCGAGAAGTTCCACATTCAGCTTTCCTGCGTCGAGGTATGCTTTATTGATATCAGTGATCTCAAGCTCTCCCCTGTCGGATGGGCGTGCTTCTTTGGCGAGATCAAGCACGTCATTATCATAAAAGTACAGACCGGTTACGGCAAATTCAGATTTCGGCTGTTTCGGCTTTTCTTCCAGGGACTTCACCCTCTGGTTTTCATCGAATTCAACCACGCCGAATCGTTCCGGTTCACTCACCCGGTACCCGAATACTGTCGCGCCTTCACTGCGTCCTGCTGCCTTTTGCAAGAGCGGGGTGAATCCCTGTCCGTAAAAGATGTTATCCCCGAGAATCAGGGCAACACGGTCATTGCCGACAAACGATTCCCCGATAGTAAACGCCTGCGCGAGGCCATCCGGCGACGTCTGCACCTCGTAAGACAGCGAAATACCGAACTGGCTGCCGTCTCCGAGCAGTTCTTTATAGCGTGGGGTGTCTTTTGGTGTGGAAATGATAAGAATCTCCCGGATGCCGGAAAGCATCAGCACAGATAACGGGTAGTAAATCATCGGTTTATCATAAACCGGCAGCAGCTGCTTGGACATACTTTTTGTCATCGGATAAAGTCTTGATCCGCTTCCACCTGCCAGAATAATTCCTTTCATTGGGTGTAGCCCTCCTTGATACAGATTCATATAGGTTGTTAACTATCTATTACCTTTCTTTCACCTCAGGAAACATACGTGCTTACCGGCGTTCTCCCTTACATTCAGTCTTCGCAGGGAAGCGCTCTTTCATCATAAAAATGGGGATAAAGTTGTTATGACAAGGGATGCAGCGTGCCGACCCGTTTATTTTTCTTCTTCCAGCATGAAAAAATAATGTGTCAGCTGTGCGTCGTCCCATCTTTTTTTACATTTTTTTAAATTCATCCACACTATGGAGTAAGACATAAAAAGAGAGTCCCGGAACAGCGGAACCCTCTTTCGGAAAAGCAGGTGGACATGTGATACGTTAAGTATTGATTTTCACCTGTACAACAGAGTCCGGGTGACACAACGTCCGCGTCACCCGGACTTCAGAAACAACTTTAGACTATGTCAAGCGGCTGTTTACGGTCAGGAGCCGGAAAGGCCTGCTCCAATGTCCGGCATTCTTCGTCCGTCAAACGGATGGATGCGGCTTGGGCGTTGTCATACACATGCTGGGTCTGTACTGCTTTTGGAATAGCGAGAATATCGCCCGCCTGAATCACCCAGGCAAGCATAATCTGCATAGCAGAGGCATTGTGTCCAGCTGCTATTTCCTGAAGATCTGGATGCTCAAGCATTTTGCGGCGCAATAAACCACCCTGAGCCAGCGGACAGTACGCCATGACAGGAAGACGTTTGTTCCGCATCCACGGCAGAAGGTCATATTCAATGCCTCTTGAGCCGAGGTGATACAGCACCTGATTCGTCTGACAATGCTCGGAGCTCTCTGCCTCCCACAATTCTTCCATATCATCGGTGTCGAGGTTGGAAACACCCCAGCGCCGTATTTTTCCGTCCCGTTTCAACTTTTCCATGCCTTCCACGGTTTCCTCCAGTGAAAAACCTCCACGCCAGTGCAGAAGGTAAAGATCCATATATTCGGTGCCCATCCGTTTCAGGCTCTCTTCACAGGCCTGTATCAATCTGGAACCGCCCGCATTTCCCGGAAGCGCCTTGGAGACAAGGAAAACTTCATCCCGTCGTCCCTGAACAGCTTCGCCTGCAATATATTCCGCGCCGCCGTTTCCGTACATTTCAGCTGTATCCATTACTGTCATACCAAGATCGAGCCCGGTCTGCAGAGCGCGCACTTCATCTTTTTTCTGAGCCGGATTTTCTCCCATATGCCATGTTCCCTGGCCAACAACCGGAAGTTCTGTTTCATCCGGCAGAGTCAGGGTTCGTCTCTCCACGTCTTGTCGTATGTCCGGTGCATCATTTCTCATGTTTTCGTCCGCCTTTCCATACGTTAAAAGTAAAGGAAAACAGGACTGCCCTTGGTGTTTCAGACAGCCCTGTTTTTTTATTTATCCCATTTGTGTTCCGCTTTGACCAAGTGTTAATTCCGTCGTCTGCCGGCTGCCGTCCCGGTAGAATGTTACTTCAATCGTTTGATCAATGGACGCTTGATTATAAAGGAAACTCCGCAGATCCTGACCGTTCGTTATCTCATTTCCGTTAATCGCCGTAATCACGTCATACTGCTGAAGTCCAGCCTGTTCGGCAGCAGAACCCTGCTGCACGCTGTTGACGAATACACCTTCCTGTACATCTTCCGGCAGGTTCAACGTCTCCTGCCAGTGATAACTTGGAATCTGTGACAGAGAACCGATGGTTACACCAAGTTGAGGGCGTTCCACTTTTCCGTTCTCTTCCAGGTCCTCAAGAATCGGAACAACTGTATTCGAAGGGATGGCAAAACCTATGCCTTCCACCTGGGTCTGTGCAATTTTCATGGAATTGATACCTATAACCTGACCTTCAATGTTAATCAAAGCCCCGCCGCTGTTCCCTGGATTGATGGCGGCATCGGTCTGCAGCACATCAGACGTCCAATCGGTCCGGCCGTCTCCGTTGGTATCGACAGGTATGCTGCGATCGACTGAGCTGATAATTCCTTTGGTCACTGTTCCATTAAGATTGCCAAGCGGGTTACCAATCGCTATCGCAGGCTCACCTACAGATAGAGTGCTGGAATCGCCGAATTCAGCAACTGTGTTTACATTTTCCGAACTGATGCGAAGTACGGCCAGATCAGTCAAGGAATCGGTCCCGACGACCTCGGCTTCCACCCGGTTCTCATCAGTCAGCCCTACTTCAATCTGATTGGCACCTTCAATGACGTGATTATTGGTGACAACGAAAGCCGAATCGCCTTCGGTTTTGTAAATCACACCCGAACCGGCCCCTTGCGTCTCGGAACTTCCTTCCTGCAGCAAACCACCCTGCTGATTCCGGAAAATACCGACTACCGCATCAGATACTCCCCCTACCGCATCGGTCACTCCGCTGGAAACGTCTACACTCTGGACGGACATATCCGTTGTTTCCGGAGCGGCAGCATTTGACGTTTCTTCTTGTGCACTGCTGCTGCCACCGGCCGCATTGCTCGACGACATGTTATCCCCATAGACGAAAGGTATCACGGCGGCTACAATAAGCGCCCCGATGACGGCACCGATAAAACCTGTAAGTCCGGCCTTTCTGCGGTCTTTTTTATAACGCCTGTTATCTTCTGCTGCTGGTTGATGTGTATCTGCCTGCCGTTCCTGATGGTTGTGCTCCTGATTTGTGTGGTCGTGATATTCCTGCTCCTGATTTTCAGGTTCCGAATGATTTTGGTTTTCATAGCGATCCATGGTTATTCCCTCCCAGTTAACTAATAGTATGTGAAAAGTAGCAGTTATGATGATTTTCTATTGCATACTATATAGGACTTATGTGTCAGCCATATGTCTATGAGAGAAAATCTTGCTGTTTTTCTTTCCGATACTGTCTTTCCACGACAGCTGTCGTTTCAAACCGATTCAACGCTGAACCCGCCGGATGATAATCCATTCCAGCAGGCGGGAAGGAATCAGAGGTTTCACGAAATGATACAAAAAAGCAGAGGTTCCCATTGGATAACGCAGTGCGGGTTTTTTGGCCTTCAGGATATTCTTTAAAATGGATGCTGCCGCTTCGGGGTCTGAACTGCCGGAGGCTGCCTGGGATGCTTCGTTTTCAAGATTGGCCGTGAGTGTGTCATATGCTTCATCGGCATGCGCTCTTTCCTGAAGGGCTTTCTCCCAGATTCCAGTACGGTAACTGCCCGGTTCAACCAAAGATACATAGACTTGAAACGGCAGCATTTCATACCGCAGAGACTCACTGAAACCTTCGAGCGCAAATTTACCTGCCGCATAGGCAGCCATGCCCGGCAGACCAATACGGCCGCTGATACTGCTTATGTTAATGATCCGGCCCGCGCGCTGCTTCCGGAACAGCGGCAGGAGCGCTTTCGTCAGCCGGATGACACCAAATACATTCACGTCAAACTGCTCCTGCCACTGCTCTTCGGATAGTCCTTCCACGACGCCGCCCTGGCAGTATCCTGCATTGTTGATCAATACCTCTACGGACTGGGAGGTTTTTTCGAGAAAGGAGGCGAGCCGTTTTATGTCATCGGGATTTGTCACATCGAGCTGCCATAGGTGCAGATGGTCCTGTTTTCCGAGCTTCTCGGCTTCCTGCACGAGGGTCTCTCCTTTTGCCGTATCACGGACGCCCGCTATGACGTCATATCCTTTTTCGAGCAGCGTCCGCACAAACACGCTGCCAAAGCCGCCGCTGCTTCCTGTTACCACCGCATAGGATCCCATACTCGTCTCCTTTCTGTGTTTGTTTTACTGCTCGGAATTCTTGATATACTGTTTGACGAAACGGATAAACCAATACAGGAACACCCACGGGGCAATGATTACGGTAACCCAGAGCAATACCGCTGGAAAAGCAGGACCAACCGTTTCCATCCGGAACGACATAATAATAACAAAAAGAACAACGGCAGTGACGGTGCCATAGAGCACGTATTTCATGATGGAACCCTCCAACACGCTATTTTCTTCTTTTTACCATCTTTAGGATATAAACGAAAACCCCCAGAGCGATTCCGGTGAATACGACAAAAAGCATATAGTCAGAACCCGGCTGCGACAGAGAGGCGGGGTCTTCCGGCGTAAACAAGTTCAGAAGCGGCATGATAATCCAGAAAATTAAGGCATAGACAGCAGGCAGAAGGAAAAGAAGTTTCTTCATTCTACTGTCCCTCCCCCGTTTTGAAACGGATAGTCTGCCGGGTTATCGATATAATGTTCGATGGAGCGGAACGTCACATCGGTGCCGCCGCTTGTCACGTGAAAACCGTCCCGTGCGATAACACTTCCCTCAAATGAACTTCCATTAAATGTGACTTCTCCATTCGGCGCGTATAAAAAGCCGCTGAAAGACAGCCCCCCGCTTCTTATCGTGATATCTCCCCGGCTTACAACAACGGCATTGGTAAACGTATCAACATATCGGCCAAGATCGTTGTCATTGTAGCTCTCTATTGTGATATCACTACCGTACAGTGTCATGTCCTCGGGCTGAATACTCTGATTATACCCTTGTTCAGCGTACCATTCATCTGCTTTGGGTTCAGGAAAAGGCATATCCGGTATATCCACCGCCGGCACCGATGTTTCTTTTATCATTCGATCCAGAATATAAGAATGATAATTGGATGGTTTTTTCAATGTTCCTGAATAGTAGATACTGCTTCCTTCCTCAAAAGAGGGAGTCCAGCCGAGTTCCACATCCCCGTCTACATACACATTGCCATGAATATGGGCGTCTTTCAGCCGGAAGTCACCGTTTACATAAACATCCCCGTAAATATGTCTTGTGCCGCCCCACAACTCGAGATCACCATTAACATGAATCTCACCCGGCTCCCTTGCAGAGCCAAGACCGGCGCTTCCACCGTCCAGGGTGACTGCATCATCGATATATATATTGGTAACGCCGGTAAAGGCGCCTCCATTGAAGTCGCTTGTCTCAAGTGGATCGCGGATAAACACAGAACTGCCGTCTCCGTACACATTATTCCCTTGGAAAGTGAACGAAGAACCGAAGATAAACAACTCACTGAGCATGCCTTCAAAATCTCCTCCCGGCTCCGGGGGATCGAGGGTGACGACGGATCCTCCGTCAGCCTGCCGGGCTTCAATCACTGTATCAACGGTGAAAGTCTGGTTGTGATCATCGGCGAGCGTAAACTGCACATCGAGCGGTTCATCCGGACTTATACCGGCGCAGTCCGACACACCGGCTATGGTCGTGTTATCATGATGAATAGAAAGGTCTTCAGCATGAAACCGTCCGTCTGAGAACATGTCCTGCCCGCAGAGATTGTATGTGTCTCCTTGATGTCTCTGACGGAGTTCCGTTACGATAATGTTCGCTTCCTGCCGCAGGTTCACGTGAGACTGAGTGCGTTCATTGAATGATACGCTGCTTACCAGGACCGTTGTGACGAGGCCGATGACGATCGAAGACAAAAGAAGCGTCAACAGTACTTCAATTAACGTTACCCCGGATGTCTGCCGATAATAGCTGTGTATCACATATATCCCCGCCGTCCTTGAAATTATGTATGAAAAAGGTGACACGATGAAAAAAGCCGCTGCTCATTGCCGTCAGCAGGGATTCACCCTGGTGGAACTGCTTGCTTCACTGACCATATTAAGTATAGTGCTTATCAGTTTTTTATCTTTTTTCTCGCAGTACACATTGTTTTCGGTCCGCGCTGAAGACGAGCTGACAGCCGTCAATGCGGCCGAAGAAGTAATGTTTGAAGTGAAGAACGAGCAGAATCAGCCCGGAGAGATTCAATTGAACAACAAAACGTACTACCCGGAGGTCCACCTTTGCCATTCGGACATGGAGGAGATCGGCCGCGTGCATGTCGAGATTTTCCGTGAACAAAACCGCTCTTCCTCCGCTGAACCACTTTCAACACTGTATGGTTACGTGGACGCGGATGAATACGGAAGTCTGGAGGGAATACCGTCATGCCAAAGCTGAATGAATCCGGCTACACGATGATTTTCGTTCTTCTTACGATTACAATCATTGGTATAATGGTTCCACCTATCATGTCCAGTATAATGAACAGTTCGTCGCAGTACAACGAAAGTGAAGAAAATATACAGCGGGAAAAGTTAATGGATATGGGAACCATCCGTATCGAAAAAAAGGTGGAACTCGCCGTGGAGGAAGCAGAAGCAGTAGTGGAAGAGGAAACAAGGCAGGGGGAAACACAAAACCCCGAAGACCGGTTTTTCAACCTTCTTCAAAACAGGCTTTCTTCATCAGAAGAGACCATTGTCATGCAGGAGGGAGCAGAGCAGTTCATTCTATCACACGAAAACCCTTCCCGAAGCGGCGGAGAGATTACCCTGTCTTATGAAGTAACTCCGTCGCTGAACGGAGGAGGGGAAGAAGCAGAAAAGCTGCAGGACACCGTGACGGTGAATGTGTCACTCGCAGGAGGGTGAACTATGTTTCCCCCTCTTCGATATACTGCTTCACAACAGGTGCCTGCCAAGTATTGAAATGGTCTATCATACGGGAAGCATCGGATTCCACAAAAGCCATCGACCGGTATTTTTCATCCAGAAACTGCTGATTTGTCATATGATTAAAAAACGCGGCCAGCGGATCATAATAGTGTTCAATATTCAATAGTCCGAGCGGCTTCTGATGCAGTCCGAGCTGCCCCCATGTGAAGATCTCTACGAATTCTTCAAGTGTGCCGGGACCGCCGGGCAGCGCGATGAAACCGTCCGCCAGTTCCGCCATTTTGGCTTTTCGCTCATGCATCGAGTCTACAACAATCAAGTCGTTCAAGCCTTGGTGGGCGATTTCTCTCTCGTCCAGCATGGTTGGGATGACACCGGTCACCCGGCCGCCCCCGGCAAGCACAGCATCAGCCGTCACTCCCATCAAGCCGACGGATGCTCCGCCGTAGACGAGCTCAATCCCCCGCCTTGCAAGCTCCTGTCCGAGAGCAGCGGCACCTTCTTCATACACAGGAGAGGCCCCTTTTCTGGAGCCGCAGAATACAACAATCCGTTCCATATCTGAACACTCCTTTTTTCTGCTTGTCCATCATTTTATCCTATTTAACTTTATCAAAAGATATGTTCCTTCACCACTCCCCGCTTTATGAAAAAATCGGGCTGAGGTTGTTTCGGACCGGTGCAGTTCCGTGGACACTAGACGGGCAGCATATTTAGTGTCCAGGGAAATGGGACCGGTGGACACTAAGACCTGCTGCAGCAACAGATAGTATCCATTGATTTACGACCGTGTCCACTATCTTTCGTTTTGAACTGTGTAGTGTCCATCAAACCATAATCCGTGTACACTGGCTCTTCTCTTTTCAGCAGTAGAGTCCACGAGTGCCGTCAATCGCTGCTGCCTGCCGCTGCATTCTCTTTCATAAAAAAGGGAACTGTCCCTTTGGACACAGCCCCCTCTCAACCGGTAGGATTATACTTCTGCTTTCTGGAAAAACTGTGGCAGCCATGGTTTATGGGCTTCCATCATATCATCCACGATCTGCTTAGCCATTGTATCGGACGGTGTCAGCGGATTGATCGCAAGCGCCAGCACAGCTTTTTCGTAATCGCCTGTCACTGCGGCTTCGGCGGCGATCCGTTCAAACGATTTGATCTGCTGTACCAGACCCTGTACCTGCACCGGCAGTTCTCCGATGTTCAGCGGTTTCGGCCCTTCTTTTGTGATCATGCAGCTCACTTCCACCGCGGATTCGTCCGGAATACCGGCAATCGCCCCGTTATTTACGACGTTGACAGGCTGGATATCGCCGCGGTCTGTGTGAATAGACGTAATCAGGCGTACGGCGGCGTCGGAGTAATACGCTCCGCCGCGGTCTTCAAGCTGCGGCGGTTTGACCGACAAATCCGGATCTTTGTAAAGTTCGAACAGCTCGGACTCCAGCTTCTGTACCACTTCCGCCCGCGTTCCTTCTTCTTCCGCTTTTTTGGTGTCTTTTGCAATCATTTCGTCGGTTTTGTAATAGTAGTTGTGATACGGGCATGTGAGAACATTCAGCGCACGCAGGAATTCAGGCTCCCATTTCATACCGTCGATATTTTTCACGAAACTGCTCTGCCCCGGCTGGCTCAACAGCTCAATCACGCGGTCCTTCACACTTTCCCCGTCCAGAAAGACATTCAGCCCGTATACCATATGGTTCAGTCCGGCGAAGTCGATCCGTACTCTGGAATGATCCACATCAAGCAGCCCTGCGATTCCCATTTCCATTCCGATCGGAACGTTACAGAGGCCGACGACTTTGGTGATGGACGAATACCGCAGCACGGCCTCGGTCACCATTCCCGCCGGGTTTGTGAAGTTGATCAGCCAGGCGTCCGGGCACAGTTCTTCCATGTCCCGGCAGATGTCCAGGATAACCGGAATCGTACGAAGCCCTTTGAACAGACCACCGGCACCGTTTGTTTCCTGGCCGAGCACACCGTACTTCATCGGAATTCGTTCATCTTTGGCCCGTGCATCCAGCATACCGACACGCAGCTGCGTGGTTACAAAGTCCGCATCGCGAAGCGCCTCCGTGCGGTCAAGAGTCAAATGGACATCGATCGGCAGTCCTGCTTTTTCTATCATGCGTTTGGCAAGATTTCCGACAATCTCGAGTTTTTCCTGTCCTACTTCTACGTCAACGAGCCACAGTTCCCGTACCGGAAGCTCATCGTAATGTCTGATAAATCCTTCCACCAGCTCCGGCGTATAGCTTGATCCTCCGCCGATGGTGGCAATTTTGATTCCTTTGCTCATCGTGTAACACCTCCACCCTTATTTAATCATGGAGGAGATAGACGTCATAGGCCGTTTCGGGATTCTGTGCTGTTTCACACGCGTTGTAATTAGTTACTTATAAAAAACAATGTGTTTTTTAGGTGAACCTGCTCAGGTATCCGCAGCAGCAGAACGTTTTCTCATCACTTTCGCTGCGGCAGCACCATACCCTGATACATTTTGACCGTCAGCCCGTAATAAAGGAAATACAACACGATGAACACGAGCAGCGACACCCAGATCCGGTAGTACGGCTCAAGCAGAATGAACGAGAACATGTTCATGCCGATAAGGACGTGAGCCAGGCCGAGAACAGCCGGGATCAAGAAGATGATAAACAATTCTGCTGCCACAGAGCGCTTTAGAAGATCACGGGAAACTCCGATATTCTGAAGCATCCGGTACCTCGGTACATCACCAGCCGCACCAGAGAGTACTTTGAACATCAGGCAGCTTGCCATCATCGCAAGAAATGCCGTGCCAAGGAAAAATCCCATAAAGACTGTGCCGGTGGCAAGGGTCTGATAACTTTCATACATCCCGTATTTACTTTGCGAGTAGTAGTGCTCTCCCTCCGCTGCTTCCATTTTTTGTTCTTTGATCTGGTCAAGCGCTGCAAATTCATCGTGGTAAGCCATGAAGTCATCTGATTTTCCGGCAAAAACGACCTCTTCTTCCGCGTCGATACTTTCATACAGCGAACGGTTCACAATAAGCGGTTTTTTCGAGTAATCACGTGCGAAGCTGCTCTGCAGAAACCTCGTCCACTCCGATCCCGGGTCTCTGGCTGCTTTCACGTCAGCCAGGGACTCCCGGTCTTCAGGAAGTCCATTGTCCAGTATTTTTACCCCGCCTGACGATGTCCGCATCTTAGGGGGCTGATTTTCAAGGTCTTCTTTCAGATAAAACGTGTAATCTCCGGCCTTCTTGTACCGGTACTGCTGGGCATCGGTAAACGTGATATCGTCCAGAATCTCCTCTTCTTCCGGTCCCGCGTTGTGTACAACAGCATCATAGAAACCGGCCTGTTCTGCAAACACCGGGGCGTTATTTTTAAAAGCCATTCCCCCGGAAATCGCTCCGGCACCAAGGGCGATAAGCATCGCGGCCGTTGCAAGGAATTTCTTCAGGTTCTGCACCCGGAACGTGAGCTGCGAGAGAGTGAATGCGCGGATCCCCTTCTCCTTCCACGCCCCTTTTTCTTTCACAGCTTTCAAAAGCACCGGCAGCAACGATGAAAACAGGAGATAGGTTCCGAGTGTCGTCAGGATGGCAGCGGAAAGTATACCTTTCTCCCTCAGCTGTTCCATAAAAATCAACGACAGCCATCCTCCCGTCAGGCTGATAATACCAGCAGCCATCATAACGATATTCACTTTCGGCCGCGAGGGCATGCGATCGGAGGTTGTGTCAGCGTGAACAAGCTCCAGTACCTGCACTTTTGAGAGTTTGATATGATTCCACACCGCCGTCACGACAAACAACAGCAGGAAAAACAACAGTGTGACAACAAGAGACGGAAGGTAAAACGAATGGTACCCTTCAAGATCCTCACCCAGCTGCCCCATCACCATTCCTGCTGTGATTCCCGAGAGCACCGTCCCGGCGGCAATACCTACCACAAGAGCCGCCGTTCCAATCAATAGATTCTCCAGAAACATCAGCCGCTTCAGATGGGATTTTTTTGCCCCGAGAAGTAGAAACATACCGTATTCCCGCTGCCGCAGGGAGAGCAAAAAGGTGTTCGTATATAAAAGGTAGAAAAAGGTGATGACAGCAAGCAGAAACGAACCAACGTGAAAGACAAGCTGCATGGAAGAAATCATGGCATTATCACTGGTGAAATCCTTATTTAACGCAAGTGTCTGAAACATGTAAAAGATGGCAATCGACATGACCAGCCCTGTCAGAAGAATAATATAATCTTTCCGCTTTGACTTCATGCCATTCCAGGCTAATTTGACAAGCAATTCGGTTCCCTCCTTTTCCTACAGTTTGTTCTTTCCGGCTTCGGCCTGCTCATCGAGTATTTGTTTAAAAAATTCTTCCCGTGACCCGGTTCTCTGCATTTCTTTGTACAAACGTCCGTCTTCAAGGAATAAAATCCGTTCACAATAGCTGGCACTGAACGCATCATGAGTGACCATCATCGTTGTGACATCGTATGTTTCGTTTAAGTGCTGCAATGTTTCAAGAAGGCCCTTGGCATTTCCGGAATCAAGCGCACCGGTCGGCTCGTCGGCAAGAATCATACTGGGATGATGAACAAGTGCTCTTGCTGCTGCGGCTCGCTGCTTCTGGCCTCCTGAAATCATCGCCGGGTATTTCGACAAGGTGTCTTCCATTCCAAGCATCTCTGCGGCACGGTATACACTTTCCCGTACGCTTTTTCCTTTTTGATTCTGAAGAAACAGCGGCAGTGCAATATTTTCATAGACTGTCATATTTTCGAGCAGATTGAAATCCTGAAAAATAAACCCAAGCCTGCGGGCCCGGAAATCGGTGAGCTCTTTTTCTTTCATGTCTGTTACATTGGTCCCGGCAATCGTAATTTGCCCGCTCGATACCCGGTCCAGTGCAGCAATAGCTTGAAGAAGGGTTGTTTTACCAGATCCGGAAGCTCCCATCACACCGACAAACTCTCCTTCCTGTATGGAAAATGAAACATTGTCGAGTGCCTGGTAGGAAGCTTCTGCACGGCCTCCATATACTTTATTTACGTTGTTTACTTCTACAACAGGTGAAGTCACATTCATCTCTCCTTATTTGTTCTACCTGTATTATTTTATGTGATACAATTGATATAGTAAAGTCTTCTCCTGTTTTATTTACGTAACGTCATGTTTTTTTATCTGTATTATGATATGATACACATATAGAAGAAGGAGGATGGCGCATGTTTACGAATGAAGAAATTGCCTCATACAACGAGCTGGAAACCTCGTTGTATCAATACATCACAAAAAATATGGAAAAAGCAGCCTACATGCGGATCCGGGAATTGGCGGAGGCTACCCATGTTTCCACAACAACCATCCTCCGGTTCTGCCGTAAAAACGGATGCGAAGGCTTTTCGGAATTCAAAGTAAAGCTTAAACTGCATCTTGAGAACACGGAAGCCGCCACCGTCAAAGATTCCAAGCACGCCGTCAGTGAATTTTTCGAACGAACATTGGCTGGAAACCTGGATGAAAACATTCACAAAGCAGCAGACATTATTCAGCCTGCCGATCATGTATTATTTATCGGCATTGGCAGTTCCGGTATCCTCGCGGAATACGGGGCACGTTATTTTTCCAGCCTCGGGACGTTTTCGGTATACATTAAAGACCCCTACTATCCGATACACACCCGTGTTCTGGAACGCAGTGTCACCATAGCTCTATCCGTTTCTGGAGAAAATCGTTATACAACCACCCACATTCATCAACTAAAAGAAAAAGGCAGCAAAGTTATCGCCATTACCAATACGAAACATTCCACCATTGCCTCCATGGCTGATCTTACAATCCCTTATTACGTCACAGAAGAAGTCCATCACGGATCCAACATTACGACCCAGATGCCGGTCATCTACTTACTCGAAACAATAGCCCGGGAAGTGTATAAGAAAAAGCAGGGACAAGACGTTTAAATGGAAGCCTCAGGAAAACGGCAGGTGAAAATGTATGCCCGCTTCGGCACCTTGTGCTGGAGCGGGTTATTTTTTTCTGTAACAAGAATAAGATGCAAAGAGGAGAAAGAGTTCGGGAAAGGAGATTCAAGTCATGCAGATTCATGTTGTCCAGCCCGGCGAGTCATTATGGGGAATCGGACAGATGTATAATGTGCCGTTTGAAACCATAAGAGATGCCAACCAGATCCCGGAAGCATCGCGCCTTGTTGTGGGGCAGACGCTCGTCATCCCTTTTGAAGGCCGGCTGCACTGGGTCATGCCCGGGGAGAGTGTCTGGGAGATCAGCCAGCGCTACGGGGTCCCGTTCGATTTCATCCTGCGTCTGAACAACCTGCCGTTATCGGCTGTACTCCCGGTTGGTTTTCCGTTGTACATCGACCGCCCTGTTCCGATGAAGCCGGTGGTGGACGTCGGCGCTTACCTGAACCCTGACATTACAGGGGATGAATCAACGAGCGTCGTTAATGAAGCCGGCGAATACCTCACTTATCTGCAGCTGTTCAGTTATCAGATGAACCGCGATGGCACACTGACTCCGATGGACGACCAGGCTATTATTAATACGGCGTACGAAAACAGAGTGGTCCCCTTAATGGTTATCACAAATATTGAGGACGGCGCGTTCAGTACAGAACTTGCCTCGGCGGTTCTCCAGGATGAGGAGCGCCGGAACCGTCTGCTTGACGAAGCGCTCGAGATCATGCAGGAAAAAGGATTCCTCGGCATTGATTTTGATCTCGAATATGTAGGAGCAGAGAACAGGGAAGCGTATAATGAGATGATGCGCGAGGCCCGCGTGCGGCTTGATGAATACGGCTACCTTCTCTCCAGTGCGCTTGCGCCGAAAGTGGAGCCCGGCATGACCGGTGATCTATACGAAGGACACGACTACGCTGTACACGGGGAACTGGCGGATTTTGTTTTTCTTATGACGTACGAATGGGGGTATTCCGGCGGGCCGCCACGCGCTGTCGCCCCGGTAGATCAGGTGCAGCGCGTCATTGAGTACGCCCTCACCCTTATCCCGTCGGATAAAATCATGCTCGGCATGCCGCTCTACGGCTATGACTGGACCCTTCCGTTTGTGCAGGGGGAAACGCAGGCCGAAGCAATCGACCATCAGCAGGCACTGCAGCTCGCGCTTCGGTATAATGCAGCCATCTCCTTTGACGAGACCGCGCAGTCCCCGTATTTCACCTATTATGACGAAACAGGCGCACAGCATGAAGTTTGGTTTGAAGATGCGCGCACCGTGCAGGCGAAATTCAATATGATCAAAGAATACGGGCTGCGCGGCATGTTTTACTGGGTGCTCGGCTGGGAGTTCCCGCAGAACTGGCTGTTGATCGAAGAAAATTTCACGGTGAATAAACGGTTATAGATACACGGCCGGGGAGGCAGTGGGATAATGGACAGTTCCGGGCGGAAAATGTCCGGTATATCCGTTTTGTAGACATTTTTTCTTCCTAATTGTCCGGTAAAATAAAGTTATAGACACTTTCCCAGCTCTGTGCACTGATTTTGTCCCAAATCCCGCAGGTTATGGACAGTTTCATTCTGAAATTGTCCATAAAAAGAGCCCCGGTCTGCTGTCATCCAGACAGGCCGGGGCAATACTGACGATTACTTATTCCGCTTCCGCAAAAACCTGTTCCACTTTCGGAGTCAGGTCATCCCAATCGGCATCCATCGTTTTATTCACCGTTACAAAATCGTTGACGCCGAAAATATTATCCACGCCGTCGAGTTCCAGTAACGCCTGAGCGAGTTCATGTTCGGTGTCGTCACCTTTTTTCAGCGACGTGCTTTTTTCAAACAAATTCCGGTCCGCGGTAAACTTCATCGCATTCGGATTCGGCGTTGGTTCCGCCTGTACGTTAATAGCCATTATAGTCTCCTTTCGATCACACGCTTAACATCATGCTTATCTTTTTCTTATCATAACACTTTTTATAATAAATATTAAATAAGAATTGTCGTTTTCCCCAATATCTATGCTTGAAGCGTGTGCCACAGGCTATTGTCTCGTCCCATCCACAAATTGCACCGATTCCACCAAACTGGTCCCTTCTTCATCCAGTACATCAAATCCAAACTTACTGTCCGGTAGCTTATGCGGTTGATCCATGCCGATTTGCAGCGTGTATGCGCCGGAAGAAGAACCTCCACGGAGAATTTCTGCGCTTGCTGTGCCTTTTAGCAAGCTGCCGTCTGCTGCCAAAAGAGAAATGGAAGACGACAATACAGCAGGTTGAAACTTCCCTTCCGATTCCCTCACCTTCCCCATTCTGAAAGCATGCTCCCGTACTTCGGAGACCATAAGATACTCTCCTCCCGGTGTTTTTATCCAGGCAGTGCTTTTTCTGATATCATCCTCTTCTACATGGGCTTCTACCGCCTGTTCGGCCGAGTCATAAACCGGGGCTCCAGCTTCGAGCTTGGCGGCTTCCGTGAAAAAACCAGCCATAAGAAGAACAATGAATGCATAGGCAGTGATTCCTGCTGCGGCGGCGCTCCATTTTATGATACCTTTGTTTCTTTGTGTCATCTCTTTGTCCCCTCCTCTTTACTGCTCAACCGCAGCAAAAACGGGTACACCGCGCTGCAGAGAAGAAAGGCACCAAGAAGGACGCTGAACGTAACCGGCAGGGACAAGTCCAGAAAGGCAGGAAGCAGTACAGGAAGCGTGATGAGAAGGAGGAGCATCATCTGCATGTTTCGGCTCTGCCGGTCGGCATACTGCTTCGTTCCGCAATACGGACAGGACTTCCCGTGCTCATAGAAATAAGACTCCTTCCAGTTCCATGTTTCACCGCAGGTTTGGCATTTCGGCACTTCCACCACCTCTTCCTCACAACTTTTACAATAATGATAAGATCAGCATCACCATTCTTAGAATTCTATGCCGTTATTTCTGTAACCTGCCTGCTCAATGAATATCTTCCTTTGTTTGTCTTTCTACCTTTCCATTACCATGTCCTTATGAGTTAAAACTACCGTTTGACTACAGTACCGTCCCTGCACATATGATAGAATAGGGGCACTTTCATATAAATCAGGTGGTCTTATCATGACTAACGCGATAAAAAGACCCTGGCTCCTTGTCGTCACAATCGGCCTGGGCACTCTCTTAAATCCATTAAACTCCTCCATGATTTCGGTCGCATTAACCCGGCTCCAGGACGAGTTTTCGCTTACTTTTGCGGCGGCTTCCTGGCTCGTCTCCATTTTTTACTTAACAAGCGCCGCCGCCCAGCCGGTCATGGGAAAGCTCGGGGATATGTTCGGAGCAAAACGGTTATTTTTAAGCGGTCTGGCCATTTCTGCATTGGCTTCCCTGCTTGCTGTTTTTTCGCCGAATCTGATGTTTCTGCTCATATGTCGGGCTCTTCAGGCACTGGGTAGTTCCACGCTTTACCCAAGCGCCATGTTGATGATACGGGGGCATGTGACACAAGGCCAGGGGAAAGCACTGGCGGGGCTGTCACTGTTTGCAACGACATCTGCTGCATTCGGTCCTTCCATCGGAGGCTTTCTCCTCTCCTGGTGGGACTGGCATGCCATATTTTTGATTAACTTCCCTTTTATCATCGTCTCTTTCAGCTTGTCCCTGTTTATTCTGCCGAACACCAGAAGCGGACGCATCGACCTCCGCCGTATTGATTTTTCAGGGATAGGGCTTTTCGCCGCAGCCATAGTCACCTTGATTCTCGGCCTGCTTTCGCTTGAAAAGGACCCCGCCTGGTTTATGTTTGGGATCAGCGCTGTGACGGCGGTTGTATTTTATCTGTATGAAAAACGAAAACAGGAGCCTTTTATCGATGTTCTTACCTTAAAGAAAAACTACAACACTACGCTGGTTTATGCTCAGTTTATCTGCATCAGCCTTGTCTATTACACGTACTTCTTCGGGCTTCCTGCCTACCTGCAGCAGGTCCGCGGATTGGACGAACAAAAGACGGGACTTGTTATGCTTTCTCTCGCCGGCATGGGAATCATTATCGCTCCGCTTACCGGAAAACTCGTTGACCGTTTTGGTGCCAAGGTTCCGCTTCTTCTGGGCGCGGGCACACTGACCGCAGGTACGGTCTTGATGCTCACGTTCCATAATCACTCTCCGCTTGGATGGCTGATTGCGATAATGATCATACTTGGTATGAGCAGCGGTTTTAACAATATCTCCATGCAGCGGGCACTGTTTGAACAAGTTCGTGCCGAAGATACAGGCTCCGCCTCGGGTCTTTTCCAGACGAGCCGTTACCTCGGTGCCATTCTGTCTTCCAGCGTTCTCGGCATCTTTTTCACCGGAGCTATGACGATCGATCAGCTCCATAAGGTCGCGGTGGTTTCTCTTATCTTTTGCGCTGTTGTCACAGGACTTTCGATAAGAATTCCGGGTAGAAACCAAAGGCCGGCCGTTTCCCCGTAATGTGTTTACAGCGGCGCGAATCTTACGTTTTCAAGGACACCGCTTCGGGTATGCCAGCACTATTGTTAAACATACGAAGATCTTACTCTTTCACAAAAGGAGCCCTGCAATGATTTTACGATTTGGTTATGTATCCCATGCGTTATCACTCTGGAACGCCTCTCCTGCCGGAACGATGACTTACAAAAACTGGTCTTCCATGAAGGAGCCGGACCGGACGGAGAAACTCCAACGCATCACCCGCAGCAATCTTGAGAATACGATCCGGGCCCTTCATTTCAATATCGCCCACCGTATTCCGCTTTACCGTTTCTCGTCATCTCTAGTGCCGCTGGCGACCCATCCGGAAGTGGAATGGGATTATATCACGCCGTTCCGGGATCTTTATGAAGAAATCGGAAGACTGGTCAAAACCCATCAGCTGCGCACCAGCTTTCATCCAAACCAGTTCACTCTGTTCACAAGCGATAAAGGTCAGGTGACCGACAACGCTGTGACTGACATGAATTATCATTACCGTGTGCTGGAAGCGATGGGCCTTTCGGATGAAGCTTATATCAATCTTCATGTCGGCGGGGCGTACGGGCATAAAAAGACCGCAGTCGACCGCTTCCACGAAAACATCAAGAAGGTGCCTGCCGCCGTGAAAGAACAGATGACTCTCGAAAACGATGATAAAACGTATACAGCCTCTGAAGTGCTGAATATATGCGAAACCCAGAACCTCCCCATGATGTTTGATTATCATCACTATGAGGCTAATAAAACGATGGAAGAATCACTCTACGACATTCTTCCCCGTTTTTTCGCCACGTGGGAAAACCGGAATGTACCACCGAAAATTCATCTTTCCTCACCCAGGTCGGACGAGGAATTCCGAAGCCACGCGGACTTCGTCGACCCCTCATTTGTCCAGCCGTTTCTGCAGGCGCTGAAACGGTGCGGGCGGGACGTGGATGTCATGATTGAAGCCAAGGAGAAAGACCGGGCCATGCTGCAGCTCGTGGAAGACTTAACATCCATTCGGGGCGTCAAGCGGATGGATGAGGGAATATTGGAATGGTAATTCCCTCATCCCCTTCTTTTCCATTCTTCCTGCAGCATGCTGTAGACGATAACGTCAAGATACGTCCCGTTCACCCGCTCCGCTCCCCGGAGCCGTCCTTCCTCCTGAAACCCAAGGCGGGCGGGGACAGCGCGGCTTTTCTCATTGGCTTTTGCGGCTTTGATTTCAACCCGGTGCAGATCCAGCTCATCGAACGCATGCGCCAGTAACGCCCGGCACGATGTCGTGACCAGGCCGCGTTTTTCAAAGGGCGGGGCTATCCAGTAACCAATGCTCGCTGCCCGGTTGACCTCATCGATATAATGAAAACCAATAACCCCCGCCAACTCACCATCATACCAAATCCCCGCCTGCCAGCCGTTCCCGTCCGCGAACTGCTGCATCGCCGAACGGATAAAGGCTTTCGTGTCGGCTGGGGTTGTTGTATGCTCCACCCAGGGCAGCCATGTTTTCAACTCTTCAGCATATTTCCGGGTTAAAGAAAACAATGCCTCGGTATCGTTCCTATCGAGCATTTTCAATGTGGTGCTTTCATTCATCTGGTATAAAAACATTTACCCATTCCCCCTCCATTTTTTCACGATCATATCACAGCGCACTGGTTTCTTACACTTCCTCCGGTACATATGTTACATTGAATAAACACAAGACGTGGAAGGTTGTGACGAACTAGTGAATGATATGGCAAGAGAAACGATTATACGCGAAGTCGTTGGTGAAATATACGATGCGTTTCCGAATCTTTTGGAGGACCTTGAAGAACAGGAAAGTGAACAGGAGCTGGAGAGACTGCAGCAGGAAAATGCGTACCATCTCGATAACCTCGAAGCGACATACGAGATGGATAATATTGAATTCTTCCTGAACTATACCGAATGGCTTGATAATGTCCTCACCAGCCGCAACGTGGACCGCTACATGATTATCGATAATTTTGAACGGCTGCAGCGCCTTATTCCAGGCAATGTGGAAGAGGAAGAAGAAGGAGCTTATGTGATGTATCTGGAGTCTGCGATAGATTTACTGAAAGAACGCCAGGATGACGGAGATGACGAAGCTGACGGAGAAGAAGCATGGTAGAATAAAGTACATCGTTAAAAGACGGAGCGGGATGAATGTCCGCTCCGTCTTTTATTCGTTTTATACCGGGTTTCTTTTATTGATTTTCCATCCAGTCCAGCGTGTTGGAGATGAAGACCGAGAATTGAGCGCGGGTCGTTTCATTCCCGGGTGAGTACGGCGGACGACTTTTACCACTTATGCCATCTTTTTTACCACCTTTTGCGGATAAATGTACCACTTTATGCGGTGCTTTTTACCACTTTCAAAAAACGGGTGAAACCAGTATTTTTGTGGTTTCACCCGTTTTTCATTATTGTTTCTACAAGAGAGCGTTGCTCTCTTCCTGTTCCTTTTCTTGTTGAACGCCAAAACGTTCCCGCATGGATACTTTTCCATCAAGAAAAATGTCATACGAATCATGGACAATACGGTCTAGAATGGCTTCTGCCAAGGTGCCGTCTCCCAGCTTTTCATACCATCCATCAATATCGAATTGGGAACAAAATATCGTAGATTGTT
>NZ_FOTY01000022.1 GCF_900114715.1 Salibacterium qingdaonense | reverse complement strand
ATTTGCTTCCTAGGCATACATCGATGATAGAGGACCTTCTCTTTTTTTGCCAATCATCAGTCTTCGTCGTTACCGAGAACTATTTTACACATACCCGTACACTCTGCCGATTATTACGTTTAAATGGCGCAATCATGACCATACTGACACATATATTTCATAACGGCAAAGGGTGTTTCTTTATGACGTATCCGGTACACGAACATTTCTTATTCAAAGAAAAGAGAGAACATTTTGCACACACCTTCCACGCATTGGCTGAAGAAATGAGAAAAAAAGAGTTGGATGTATCTTTCCTTCATGAGGTGATTGATGCTTCCCAGGCGGTGGGTGACATCCAGGCGGTGGGTGACATCCAGGCGGATACTGCCTATCATCTGGGATATGAACGTGGATTCAAGGCGGGCAAAGCCAACCGGAAGTATGAAATCTTCCAGGATCAGTTTTGGAAAAAAGCAGCGGATTAAAGCAGGTCGCTCTCTCAGGTTTTTTGAGTAAGGTTTTTTTCCTGCCGGATGTTAGGATAAGGGTATGTACCTATCAACCGGAGGGATAGTAATGAAAGAGTATTCAGCATTTGATATCGGAGGATCTTTTATCAAATACGGCATTGTTACGGAGAATGGAGATTTGCGGCAACAGAACAAAATGAAGACACCGGATTCGCTGGGTGTTTTAATTCAGCGCATCACAGAAGTTGTCCACCGGCACCCTGATTCAGCGGGCATTGCCGTCAGCGCTCCCGGTGCCGTTTCAGACGAAGGCGTCATTTATGGTATCAGTGCCCTTCGCTACCTGCACGGACCCAATATCAAACACCGTCTGGAAGAGAAAACCGGGCTGCCTGTGTTTATCGAAAACGACGGGAACTGCGCCGGTGCTGCGGAAGTATGGAAGGGAACAGCGCGAGAAAAAAAGGATGTGTTGACGGTCGTCATTGGAACAGGCATCGGCGGGACGGTGATCAAAGAGGGGCGGACACATAAAGGAGCCAATCTGCATGGAGGCGAATTCGGTTTTATGCTTCTCGGCAATCCTGATACCGGCCGCCTGGAGAGCTGGAGCCAGCTTGCTGCAACACGTGCTCTGACCCGCTATGCAGAAGCGGAAAAAGGAATCGAACCGGACACCCTCTCCGGCGAAGAGGTTTTTGAGATGGCGGACGAAGGAGATCCGGCATGCGTCAAAGCACTCGATCGTTTTTACCGGTTTCTTGCGCTCGGTTTATATAACCTGCAGTACATATACGATCCGGAGCTCATTCTTCTCGGCGGCGGCGTGAGTGCCAGAGAAGAGCTCGTGCAGCGGATCAACGAAAAACTGGATGGGCTCATGAGAGAAGCACCCGTCGGCACCATCCGCCCGACCCTTGATGTCTGTCATTTCCGGCAGCACGCAAACCTGCTCGGCGCGGTTTATCGCTTTATTCAAAACAAGCCGGCCGACTAAATGAAAAATATCCAGCCGCCGGATCGAGCTTATGCGGAGCGGAAGGGCTTGATGGTACAACAGCACCTGACTCCCTCCCGCCCCCATACATTAATCAGCGTAGGAATATTCCAGTGCTTCTCCCAGCGTTTCTATTTTCTTTTTAAGGGATCCGCTATCTGACTGCAGCTGAAGTCCAAATCCATTCTCCCTTAGTGTTCCCTGTAATGCTTCCCAATCTTTTTGATCTTGCGTTGTCACTTCCGCTGATTCATATTGCATATCATGAGGATAAGAGGACAAGACGGCGTACAGACGTTTAAGGTTTTCTTTCTCACCACGTTCGGTTATATCCAATTGCTGCACATACATCAGCCCATTCAGCGCTTCGTTCATCTCCCTTGCCACCATGCTGGGATCATTCCAACCTGCTTCTTTCTGATTGGATATGGCACCTTCCAGTTCTATCAGATTACTCTGAACGACCTCTGCGTAGAGCTGCTTTTCTGACGCCTTCAACTTCAGGTAAACATGACCGGCTCCCACCAGGGATACTACGACAATCATAACAGCCAACGCTGTGATAATATGCCGTTTCTGTATGTTGAACTTCATGTCGTATCACACCTCCCTTTTCAGCATCAATCACCCATTCCCCAATTGAATTCTCGTGCCGTTGATCAATATCGTATGATCGTTTTGCCAGCTCACCTTTGCTTTATCGGTTCCTTCCACGCAGCGACGCGGGCTTTTTGCTGCGTCGGCCCCGTTCATTTTCCCACTGAACGCAGCCTCGATCCGTTCATGATGACGTTTATCGGGGCACGAAACCCTCTAAAGTGCCTTATGAACCATTCATAATGACGTTTAAGGGCGCACCAAATGCTATAAAGTGCCTCCGGCGATGTCCCCAACGACGTTTACGGGAGTGCGGAACTCCCTAAAGTGCCTTCGGACTATTCATACCACATTTCACGCAACTTCAGGCGCTCTTTGCTGCGTCGGCCCGTTCCTTTTCCCGCTGAACGCAGCCTCGATCCGTTCATGATGACGTTTATCGGGGCACGAAACCCTCTAAAGTGCCTTATGAACCATTCATAATGACGTTTAAGGGCGAACTGAATACTCTAAAGTGCCTCAGGCAATCTGCCCAACGACGTTTACGAGGGCTCGGAACCCCCTAAAGTGCCTTCGACCCCATTCCCAACGAACGTCTGTGACCCCATCGCGGAGCAGCTCAGGTGCAGTTTTTATTCCGGCAAACGGAGGCCTGGAACGTCCGGGACCCGTCGGCTTCAACAAGCAGCTGATCCGGCAGCACCGCAGCCACAAGCCGTGTTCAGGCATAGAAGACACGGTGAGCTCCGCGAACCGATGTCGCCCTTGTACTCCGGAGTGCATAGAAGACACGATGAGCCCTGCGAATCGATGTCGCCCTTGTACTCCATAGTGCATAGAAGACACGAGGAGCGCCAGCGAATCGACACCGCCCTTGTGCCCTGGAGTAAAAGTGAAGTATGTTGACGCAGCGGTTTGTCTCAGCAACGAAGAACGCCGAACGATCAAAAAAATCGTTCGGCGTTCTCCGCTTCTTACAAAGGTCCCAGTCTCTTCCTGCACACCGGCATTCTACCGCATCAAGGCACCACCGTTCACTTCAATTGTTTCCCCGGTGACAAAACTTCCATAGTCAGAAACAAGATAGAAAACCGTTCCGAGCACATCTTTCGGGGTGCCTTCCCGTTTTAACGGGAGGCCTGCGACGATGTTTTTTCGTGCCTCGTCCGATGTAAACGTGTCATGAAATGCCGTCTCTCCGATGAATCCGGGAGACACGTTGTTAACGGTTACATTTGGCGCCAGTTCTTTCGCCAGCCCTTTTGTAAATGTCATCAGACCGCCTTTTGAAGCAGCATAGGCCGCCGCTCCCGGTCCGCCGCCATTCTGCGCGGCAAGAGATGTCATATTAATGATGCGTCCGCCGTTTTCTTTCATCATCGGCACTGCACGCTGGGACACAAGGAAGGCGCTTGTCAGATTCAAGTCTATCACCTGCCGCCAGAGCTCTTCTTTCATCTCTTCCACCGAACTCCGTTCCACCATGTTACCGGCATTGTTTACAAGGATATCCAAAGTACCATCAAATTCGGCCTCCACTTTATCGAAGAGATTATCGATTTCTTCTGTTTTCAGCATATCCGCCTGGACGATGATGCACTGCCGCCCCATGTTCGTAATGATTTCTTTCACTTCTTCCGCGCCTTTCTGATTGCTGCCATAATGAACAGCCACATCAGCACCGGCCTCTGCCAGTCCAAGGGCAATTTCGCGCCCAATGCCGCTTGCACCGCCGGTAACGAGGGCTTTCTTTTGATCCAGTTCTATTTTTATCATGTCTCCACCTCCAACACTTTACTTCCACGTAGTCTGTCGAAATCCCTGCTGGGTTCAGGAAATGCCGCTCTGTCTGTGATGTGGTAGGATGGAAATGAAAAAGACTTTCAGGGAGGGATACGATGAAAGCGTTGATTCATGAGAAAAAAATTGGCATGGAAGGCCTGACATACCGCGAAACGGACACACCGGAACCGGGACCCGGTGAGGTTCGGGTGCGCCTGAAAACGGCTGGAATGAACCACCGGGATTTGTCGATTTTAAACCGTCATCAGCCGGACGACCCCGCCTGCATCATCGGTTCAGACGGCGCCGGAGTGATTGAAGCGGCAGGTACAGAAGTTACGGCTGTTTCAACAGGAGATGAAGTCATCATTAATCCGGGGCTTGGCTGGGAGAAGAACAGCGATGCACCACCGGAAGGTTTTGAAATTTTAGGGGTGCCAAATGACGGCACATTCGCTGAGCAGATCGTTATTCCGGCAGCCAATGTCGAACCAAAACCGAAACATCTCAGCTGGCAGGAAGCCGGCGTTCTGGCGCTTCCTGCACTAACGGCATACCGCGTACTGTTTACCAGAGCGCGTGTTAAGCCCGGCGACAACGTCTTTATCCCGGGGATAGGCGGTGGTGTCGCCACCTTCCTGTTACAGTTTGCCAGAGCGGCCGGTGCTGACGTTTACGTCACGTCCCGGTCCGAATTAAAACGAAAACAGGCTCTGGAACTCGGTGCCATGCAGGCCATCGACAGCCACGAAGACTGGTCGGAGGCGCTTGGCGGTAAAAAAATGGATGTTGTGGTTGAATCCATCGGCGGCGCCACGTTCAACAAGTCGCTCAGCCAGCTCCGCCGCGGCGGTACCATGGTCACGTTCGGATCTTCCACCGATGACAACGTGGAGCTGAATATCCGACCGTTTTTCTACGGCCAGTACAATCTTCTCGGCTCTACGATGGGAAGCACCGAAGAATTGCAGGAGATGCTGGCGTTTATTAAAAAGTATGACATAAAGCCGGTCATGGATCAGACGTATCCGCTTGCTTCCTATGAACAAGCATTTAATCGGCTGCACCAAGCTGCACAAATAGGCAATATCGGGTTCAGCATGACATAATTCCATAGCAATCGTTTTGATTTTTTACACGAAGCGCTTCCGGCTGTCCTTATGATAACCGGGAGCGCTTTTGAGCTTCTGTCTCCTTTTAGCTGACACAACTATTTGCGATACTCTGTTATACTTTTTCGTCAATTCTGTTATACTTCTGAACAATCAGTCTTCATATGTTCATGTCATTCAAATTCCCTGATTTTTCAATATTTCTACCGTCTTTTATTCTTTTGCAGCTTCCTGTACATTCTTTTTTCATAATTTTTATGTTAAAGTACTTTAGACCTTTTTAATTTTATTATTTTTCCAAAAATTCACGCTTAATATGTGTAAAAAGAACTGCTACTAAACTATTGATTTTGATTTTTTTGAAAAAAAAGATTTCTAAAAATATTAAAGATAGCGCTTTCATTACCTGTTTGTCAGTGTCTGAGCTTGTTCAAGCTGGATAGTTAACATACCGCGGCAGATTTGGTAAGGTATAATGAACCTTTCATTGATACAGATTGTGATGAAAGATTAATACAGAGAATACAAAGAGGAGGTTTTTATGATGACAACCCATAGTGTCGAAGCTTTTCGTCAAAAAAACGTTCTCTTGGGTGGAGAATGGCAAGAGAACGAACAAGGAAATAGAATTACGCTGGACTCCCCGTCAAGCGGTGAGAACATTGGTAGTGTACCGGCTCTGAATAAAGCGGAAGTTGATAAAGCCGTTGAGGCCGCACGCGGTGCACAGAAACAGTGGCAGAAAACCCCGCTTCATGAGAGAAAACAACTGCTTCTCCGCTGGGCGGATAAGCTTGAAGAAAATAAAGAAGCCATCGGAACCGTGATTATGCAGGAAGTCGCCAAGAAGAAATCTTCTGCGGTGGATGAAGTCGTCCGCACAGCCGATTTTATCCGCCACACGGCTGAAGAAGGCGTACGGATCAATGGAGAACTGCTGACAGGAGACAGCTACAATGGTGGTCCCGCAGGAAAAACTGCGCAGGTCAGCCGCGTTCCCCTCGGTGTTGTTCTTGCGATTGCACCGTTTAACTATCCATTGAACCTGTCCGCTTCCAAAATCGCACCGGCACTGATGACTGGGAACAGTGTGATATTTAAACCAGCCACTCAAGGGTCGCTGAGCGGCATTATGATGATGGAAACACTCGAAGAAGCAGGTCTCCCGAAAGGCCTTGTAAATGTCACAACCGGCCGCGGCTCCGAGATCGGTGATGTGCTTGTCACGCATGACGGCATTGACCAGATTTCTTTCACCGGCGGTTCGGGCACCGGCATTTCCATGGCGGAAAAAGCGGGAATGGTACCGATGGTTCTCGAACTGGGAGGCAAAGATCCGGCTATTGTGCTGGAAGACGCCGATCTCGACAAAGCAGCCAAAGAAATCACAGGCGGCGCGTTCTCCTACTCCGGCCAGCGCTGCACCGCAATCAAACGAGTGCTCGTGAAAGAGGAAGCCGCCGATGAACTGGTCGCCAAACTGAAAGAAAAAGTAGAAGCTCTCTCTGTCGGCAAGCCTGAAGATGACGCTGATATTACACCGCTCATCAATGATAAAGGCGCCGATTACCTGCAGGGCCTCATCGACGACACCATCGCAGACGGTGCTGAAGTGGTGACAGAAAACAAACGGGACGGCAGACAGTTTTCACCGGTACTGTTCGATCATGTTTCAACCGAATCCCGCATTGCCTGGGAAGAGCCGTTCGGCCCGGTCCTTCCGGTCATCCGTGTGAAAGATGAAGATGAAGCCGTAAAAATCGCCAACGATTCCGAATACGGGCTTCAGGCCAGCGTCTTTACCCAGGATATCAACACAGCACACCGCATCGCGGACGAGCTGGAAGTCGGAAGCGTCCAGGTGAACGGAAAAACATCCCGCGGCCCGGACCACTTCCCTTTCCTTGGTGTGAAGAACTCCGGCATGGGCGTCCAGGGCGTACGCTACAGTCTGCTCAGCTACACCCGCGAAAAAGTGACCGTGATCAATCAATAAGAAAGAAAAAGGAGAAGGGCGCCGCCCTTCTCCTTTTTTTTTGCTCTGCTCTAAAGGTAAATCACCTGCCCGCACCGCATGCCGGCATTTTTCGGCTGCCGCTTCGGTTCACCGGGCTGTGGCGGTGGACACTACCACCTGAAAATAACAGCATAGTGTCCACCGATCATCGTTTCGCGGCCACTACGCCGCTGAAATCATTCATTAGTGGATGCCGGCAGAAATCAATGGACACTAATCTTCGGCAAGAAAAGTTCAGTGTCCAGCTATACTGTCTTCGCGGATACTACGCATACTTCCGGGCCATTTAGTGTCCACAGAGCATCTCCGCTCCGGAACAACCGCAGTCCAGCTCCAACTGCCGGGCTGTTTTTACCCGGCGGATTTAATCATTTCCGGCGTATCGCCGGTGATTAACTGACAGAGGGGGTGATCGCCTGCATGCTGAAATTCTTCAAACAGCTGCACCACTTGATCCGAGCCTTCCCGGTTTTTCAGTTTCTCCACCTCTGCACGATACATCCGGAGAATCGAAGGATACACATTAGGCTCCGTTTCTTTGTCCGTTTCCTGATTCCGCAGCAGAGTCCCGAGATAACGGCAGCGGAATTCCAACCGCTTGGTTAAATGAACGACGTGGCGCAGGTGGGCCATGAGTTCAGGCGAATAATGTTCAAGTCCATCGATCTGCTGTCCGGCGTCCCGAAGAACCTGCAGGCTGCACAGTGCAATCATGAATAAGCCTCCTTCTTATCTTCCCACGGTTTCTGAAGACTGATCGATCCGGCCAGTTCTTTGCTTTTCTCCCGCTTCAACTTCCGGATTTCCTCCCGTTCCGGGGCGGTTTCAAACAATTTCAGCTCCTCTTCTGTCTCCGGTTCGATACCCGGCACCTGCATCGGGCGTTTGTTTTCATCAAGCGCTACAAACGTCATGAAGGCTGTCGTTGCCATGCGCCGCTCGCCCGTCATCATATCCTCGGCAATCACCTTGCAGAAAATCTCCATTGAACTTTTTCCGGTATAGGAAACAAACGATTCCACGCATACCGAATCCGACTGATATATCGGGCTGAGAAAGTCTATTGAATCTGTCGAGGCGGTGACGCATTCTTTGGCACGCGAATGCCGGCGCGCCGACAGAACTGCACAGCCATCCAGCCTTTTCATCAAAACCCCGCCGAACAGGGTGTTATAATTATTTAAATCACTGCTGAGCACTTGATCTGTATTGACTACTTTACTTTCTTTCGGATGTTTCTTCTCCATAATGATGCACCTTCCATCCTGAATCATTTCTTATTCATCATAACGACGGAAGAAGTATGCGTAAAATGGAATCCTTTCATGACGTTCTATAACGTATGTCTATGAAATCGGTCCCTCATCCGGTAGATGAGTTTCAGCAAACCTTATCCATTCCTTTGCGGCGTGGGAGAGGTAACTATCTCTTCTCCAGATGATGGCAAGCCTCCAATACATCGCCTCCTGATCCACATCCTTAATGCAGACCTCCCCTTTCACCTCACGGCATATGCTTTCCGGCAGCAGCGTCACACCCAGTTTGGACGCTGCCATTTTTCCAAGCAGGTCCCACTGTGAACTTTCAAATACAACAAAAGGGTCAAACCCTTCCATGCGGCAGGCTTCCATGATGCGGTTCCGCAAGGCAAAATCACTGTTTAATAACATAAAATGCTCGTTTTTCAGCTCAGATAAAGGAACGGAGTCCCTGCCTGCAAGTGGATGATCAGCAGCAGCTACCAGCTGGATCGGTTCTGTACCGAATGAAAAATAGGAAAAAACATCTTCTTTCACCGGCTCTACCACAACGCCAAGATCAAGATGTCCGTTCTCTACATCCGCGGCTATCTTGTTGGAGCCGTCTTCCATCAATTCGATGGTGACCGCTGGATACATCTCCCGGAACTTTCCGATAATCATCGGAAAGTAGCTCGAGCCCACCATCGGAGGCAGTCCGATGCGCAGCCGCCCTTGTTTCAAGCCGGATAGATCTTCGAGCTGACTCTCCAGGTCTTTGAACGCCTGATGAATCACCTGCGCCTGTTCGAGAATGATGTTGCCGGCATCGGTTAAAACAACCTGTTTTTTGGAACGGTCAAACAGCGTTACATTGAATTCTTTTTCCAGGTTTTTAATCATTTTGCTGATCGTCGGCTGTGTAACGTATAAGTGCTCCGCCGCCTTGCTGAAACTGTTAAACCGGTTGATTTCAATAAAGTACTGCAGCTGTTTGATATCCATTGGTTTTCCCCGCTTCTCTCATGATTTACCTTCATCTTACAACATAAAACCGGACCTTTTCACCTTTCTCTATAACGGTTCCGGCAAAAGCATCGGCATTCTCCCCTTCCTTTTGATATGATATAAGAATAAGGAGGCCGTGCGATGAACCTGGAACATTTGAGAGCCTTTTATATCCTGGCAGACCATCAAAGTTTTTCTGAAACAGCAAAAATCCTGCACCTGGCCCAGCCGACAGTCAGCATGCAGATCAAACACCTCGAGCAGTCCCTGGAGGCAACACTGTTTGAACGGACAACAAAAAGTGTAAAGTTAACTCCTTCCGGTGAGATTTTATATAAGTATGCGGATCAGATTTTTTCACTTGTCAAACAGACAGAAAAGGAACTGGACAGTTTATCTGAAACCATTCACGGCGATTTGGATATAGGGGCCAGCCTTACCATCGGAGAACATATTCTTCCTTACGTGCTGGGACAGTTCCGCAAAGAATATCCAAATATCCAGATGAAACTGAAAGTATATAATTCAGAACAGATTATGGAACATCTGGGCAATGATGATATTGATCTCGGATTTATCGAGTCCACCAAGTCATACCCTGATTACGATCAACTTGCCTTTTTGGAAGATGAACTGGTTGTGACAACAGGTACCTCCGCTTCTTCCCCGGTCCCCCCTCAGAAACAGACGATCGCGCCTGAGGAGCTGTTTGAATTTCCAATTATTATGAGGGAGCCGGGATCCGGTACAAGACAGGTGGTGGAACAGCATCTCAAGAATAACGGCCTTTATCCGGAAAAACTGGACGTCATCATGGAACTCGAGCATACGGAATCGATTAAGTCCGCCGTGGAATCCGGCCTCGGTATTATGATTATCTCAAGAAATGCCATTCAAAAAGAGCTGGAACTCGGCACGCTCCGCGAGATTCCAATCAACGGAATCCGACTCCGGCGTTTCTTTTACGCCGTGTATAGTAAGGATAAGCTAACACTCCCGGGAGAAACCTTTTTATCTTTTATCCAGAATTATTATCTCAACGAAAAATTCCAATTGTGACCCCATCTGCAGTTTCTAAAACACCTTCAACGTCATTCTTTAAAAAAAGCAGTCACCGCAAGGGAAATGCCCTGCGGTGACTGCTTCTTTCCTTCATCCGGATGACTGATAACATGAGTACCTTATATTGACATCAGATGCCGGTCTGTTTTACGAGATCGGAACTGTCCTTTCGGAAGGAAATTTAAAATACCCGCTTCAACTGCTTCACCGCATTTTCTGCAGTGAATCCATATTCTTTCACTACTGTATCCCCCGGAGCAGAAGCACCGAATGTTTCAATACCGAATACGTATCCATAATCCCCTGTGTACTTGTGCCAGCCGAGCGGGCTTGCCATTTCAAACGCTGCCCGCTTTTTTATATCCGGTGGTATCACCGACTTCTTATACTCATCGGTCTGTTGCTCAAACAAGTCCCAGGACGGCATACTTACAACATTCGGACGGAATCCTTCTTCTTTAAGCCGGCCCGCAGCTTCCAGCGCGAGAGACACTTCGGATCCGGAAGCAAGCAGAACCAGGTCGGGACTGTCTGATTGCGAGACGATATAGGCCCCCCTGGACACGCCTTCTTCCACTTCTTTCAGAGAAAGCGGAAGGGATGGAAGCTTCTGCCTTGAAAAGATTAATGCAGACGGCTGTGATTGATTCGATAACGCTGTTTTCCAGGCAGCAGCGGTTTCTTTAGCATCGGCAGGACGGAGTACGTTCACATTCGGCATAGCGCGAAGCGAAGCAATATGTTCCACCGGCTGATGTGTCGGACCATCTTCACCGACAGCTATGCTGTCGTGGGTGAACACATACGTCACCGGATTTTTCATAATCGCGGACGTCCGGATGGCTGAACGCATGTAATCGGAGAATGTCAGAAAGGTTCCTCCGTACATATGCAGTCCCCCGTGCAATGCCATACCGTTTAATGCTGCTCCCATGCCGAATTCTCTAACACCGAACCATATATTTCTTCCGCTGTAATCGCCTTTTTTCATATCCTCTTCTGCATCGATCATCGTTTTATTGGAAGAGGCAAGATCAGCGGAGCCTCCCACAACGGATCTCAGATGAGAAGCAAGTGACTGAATCACTTCACCGGAGGCGCCTCTGGTGGCTTTTTTGCCTTCCACTTCCAGCTCTTGAAAAATGGAATCCCATAGGTTTTCACTGATCTCGGCATGCCCCTGTTCCCAGCTTTCATACAGCTCCGGATATTTTGTGCGGTATTCCTGCATCATCCGGTTCCACGCTTCTTCTTCTTTTTCAGCTTGCTGCTGCAGGGAAGACATATGATCCCGAACCGTTTCCGGTACGTAAAACGGCTCTTCTTGTGTCCAGCCGTAGGCTTTCTTCACCTCTTCTATTTCTTCTTCACCCAATGGAGCGCCGTGAGAAGCGGATGACCCGCCTTTTGTTGGTGCTCCGAAACCGATGATGGTTTTCACTTCAATCAATGTCGGCTGCACCGTGTTCTTCTTCGCTTCCTGTAATGCTGTTTCGACCGCTTCGGTATCATTGCCGTCTTCCACGTAGAGTACCTGCCACCCGTAACTTTCAAAGCGCTTCTGCGTGTCATCAGAATAAGCTTTGTCGAGGTCTCCGTCGAGTGAAATATCATTGGAATCATATAACCAGACGAGCTTTCCGAGTCCAAGGTGACCCGCCAGCGCCGCAGCTTCATGAGAAATTCCTTCCATAAGGTCTCCGTCACTGCAGATCGCGTACGTCCAGTGGTCCACCACAGGAAAATCCGGCCGGTTGTATACAGAAGCCAGATGACTTTCTGCCAGTGCCATTCCCACACTCATCGCTATGCCCTGCCCAAGCGGACCGGTTGTTGCTTCGATGCCCGGGGTATCACCAACTTCCGGATGCCCCGGTGTTTTACTGTCCCACTGCCTGAATGATTTCAAATCATCCATCGTCACGTCATAGCCGAATAGATGCAGCAGGCTGTACTGCAGCATCGATCCGTGGCCCGCTGATAAGATAAAGCGGTCCCGGTCCTTCCAGGATGGGTTACCAGGGTTCTTTTTAAGAAAACGAGACCACAGCACGTACGCCATAGGAGCTGCCCCCATCGGCATGCCGGGGTGTCCGGACTGTGCTTTTTCGACACTGTCGACAGATAGCATCCGGATTGTTTGTATGGTTTCCTGTTCTACGTTTTTCAAAGTGGATGATGTCACGTAATGATTCTCCTTTCTACGATTCATTTGGGTAACCACGATTACAACGCATTTCCGGAAAGCTGTGATTTTACATGGACGGATTCAACGACGTGGTACTGCCGGTCCACTGCCAGGAAAGTGTGGGACTGCAGCATCTCTTCATTGATTGACTTGACACCTTTTAACAGCGGGCCGTCTGTAATTCCAGTTGCGGCAAAAAAGCACTGATCCGTGGAAACGATATCATCAAGCGTCAAATAACGGTCCGGATCGGCGATTCCCATATCCCGGCAGCGGTTATACTGTTCTTTGTCTGCAGGCCGCAGTCTTCCCTGAAAATCACCGCCCAGGCTTCTCATTGCAACAGCTGCAATCACGCCCTCCGGTGCTCCGCCTGTTCCAACAAGCATATCAACGTCTTTTCCCTCTACTGCTGTGGCAACGATGCCGGTAATATCCACATCCGAAAATAACGTGACACTGGCTCCCATGTGCTGGATGGCCTGAATCAGGGATTGATGCCGTTCTCGATCCTGCACCAGCACATTCAACTGGGAAACGGACTTCCCAAGTGCCTCTGAAACCGCTGTTACGTTTGCTTCTATAGAAGCACTGACATCTATCCTGCCTTTGGCTTTTGGGCCGACGGCTATTTTATCCATATACATGTCCGGTGCATGCAGCAGACATCCACGCTCAGCAGCGGCTAATACAGCAATGGCATTTCCCTGCCCTTTTGATACAAGCGTCGTTCCATCAATGGGGTCTACTGCAATATCGACTTTGGGATCCTCAGATGCTCCAAGTTCTTCCCCGATATAAAGCATCGGAGCATTATCCATTTCTCCTTCTCCGATCACCACTCTTGAATGGGCATTCAGTGAATGAAGCGTTCCCCTCATCGCTTCTGTAGCTTTATGATCGGCAAGTATTTTGCCGCCTTTGCCAATGTAGGGAAAAACAGAGATAGCTGCTTCCTGGGTGACATTTAAAAATGACATCGCTAACGACTGCATCCAACCCCTCCTTTTTTGAAAAAGAATAACCGTCAGGCTATCCCAACGGTTATGACAACCACTAAGAGATACAACGAGTACTCTATTGTGCTTTTGCTCCGTATTCTTTTTCTTTATCTATGATCTTCTGTACTTTCCGGCCGGAACTTCCTCCGTTGAATGTAACGCCGAGGTAACTTTCAACTACTTTCTTTGCCACTTCCGGACCGATAATCTGGGCGCCCATCGTCAAGATCTGAGCGTCGTTACTTAACTGGGCTCTTTCTGCCGAATACGTATCATGACAAAGTGCAGCCCGGATGCCCGGTACTTTGCCGGCCGATATCGCAACTCCAATGCCCGTGCCGCAGATCAGAATGCCGCGGTCTGCTTTTTCCTCTGAAATATCCTGGGCCACATCAAACGCCACATCCGGATAATCAACCGCGTCGCAGCTGTGGCATCCGTAGTCTTCCACCTCATGGCCCAGTTCCTGAATATATTGTTTCACGTCTTCTTTTAAATAAAATGCGTTGTGGTCGCTTCCGAGTGCTACCTTCATTTTTTTATTCCCCTCTCTTTTATTTAATTTCATTTTATATTTATAGTTTTCGTTTGTCAATTAATACTTTCGTTTATTTTCAAATAAAAACCTCTTTATGTTTCAAAA
The DNA here is from genome assembly GCF_900114715.1 of Salibacterium qingdaonense. Lineage (GTDB taxonomy): Bacteria > Bacillota > Bacilli > Bacillales > Marinococcaceae > Salibacterium > Salibacterium qingdaonense. Next base: position 33,325 of record NZ_FOTY01000022.1, on the reverse strand, counting down.
GAGGTTTATTCGGACAGAAGGAAAAGGGAGAGTTCCGGTATGACGACAATGATGAATAAACTAAGCAGCATCGCAAAGAAAAATGGAATAACCGCGCGTGATATCACTCCGATACTGAGACCTGTTATACCGGATCCAACAAACAGGTTCACACCCAGCGGCGGCGTTATAAATCCGATAGACAAATTGGTGATCATCAGGACACCAAAATGAATAGGGTGGATACCAAGCTGCGTTATGACCGGAAACAGAATCGGCGTCAGGATGACAATAGCCGCCACGGTGTCCATAAACATTCCTACTATCAATAGTAGAACGCATATCAGAAGGACAATAATGATAGAATTGGAAGAAATATTTGTTAAAAATGCGGCGACCTTATTCGGTATCTGTTCCAAGGTTAATATCTGCCCGAAGGCCGTAGCCGCTGCAATAACGATAATGATGGTGGCACTGGTTAATGATGCTTTCGTGATAATTCCCGGCAGGTCTTTAACCCGGAGTTCACGATAGACAAACATGCTTACAAACCATGCGTATACCACCGCAATGATGGCTGCTTCCGTAGGTGTGAAAACCCCGCTGTAAATCCCTCCAAGTATAATAATAGGAGTCAGCAGCGCCCATTTTGCCCGATTCACATGAATGAGGAGTTTCTTGAAAGAAAACGTTTCTCCAAGTCCTCTGTACCCATTCTTTTTGGAATAAATATAACACCATGCGACAAGCATTCCACCTACAAAAATCCCTGGTATAATACCCGCTAAAAACATATCTCCTACCGACACACCAGCTGATACCCCGTACATAATCATCGGGATACTCGGCGGAATAATAATGCCAAGTGAACCGGCGGATACTACCACCGCGGTAGAGAACTTTTTGTCATAACCTTCTTCAATCATAGTGGGTATCATTAAGCCTCCGACAGCTGCTACTGTCGCCGGCCCGGATCCTGAAATAGCTGCGAAAAACATGGAAGTCAGGACAGCTACAACGGCCATACCACCGGTAATGTTACCGACCAGTACTTTACCGAGATCCATCAGACGCCTGGATATGCCGCCTCCGCTCATCAACTCTCCGGCTAAAATAAAGAACGGAACGGCCAGCAGCGGAAATGAATCAACAGAGGTGACCAGGTCACGAAACAGAGAGTCTGCTGAAATCGGCGGTATGAATAACACGGTAATAAAGGAAGCCAAGCCAAGAGCTATACCAATCGGCACGGTCAGTATAAGTAATAAGGCAAGTACTCCAAATAAAATTAGTGATGTCATTCTTCATCAACCTCGTTCGTGTGTCTTGGCGATAGAACCTTCCATTGATCCTGTATAATTCTGATGCTTGTAAGCGTAAAGCCGACAAGAGTCGACGCATACACCCACGCATAGGAAATGTTTAATCCGGGTGTTGTCCGTGCAACCGAGTCCATCGTATTGAATCCGTAGTACACAGCGGCAACGGAAAAAACAAGAAAAAGCACATTGGATACTGTTCGTATGACAAGTTTTCCTTTTCTCTTAAACACCATCGACAACGTGTCGATTTTCAAATGCTTATTATTTTTCACCGCGTAGCTCACACCGATAAACACCGACCAGATAAATAGATAACGAGCCAGTTCCTCTGTCCACGGAAGTGAGTTACTGAAAACATAGCGCATGACGATTTGAAAGAAAAGAGTAAAAACAATCGCTACTGTCGTAATAATTAACAAATACTCTTCGATGTATCTATCCAGAAAACGAAGGATTTTCATATCTATCCCTTACTTTCTCCCTTAAGGATATTGCTGCCAGTCATGATGAAAGGAACCGGGAGAGGAGAAGGGTTTTCTCTTCTCCCGGAACGTTCTATCTGGCGTCTTCTACAGCCTGCTGCAGTTCATCCATAAATTCAGATCCGTATACGTCTTCATACTTGTCGTACACTGACTGCGTTGCTTCTCTAAATGGTTCTTTTTCCGGTTCGTTAATTTCCATTCCCTGCTCTTCCAGATCAGTCAACAGCTGTTCTTCATTCTCCTGGTTGGCATCACGGTGATACTGACTCGCATCGCTGGCAGCCTGCTGCACTACCTCCTGCTGGTCACCGGAAAGAGACTGCCAGAACTCATCGGAAATAGCCAGTGGCAGCGCATTGTACTGATGGCCTGTCAGGGAAAGGTAGTCCTGCACTTCATAAAAACTGGCCGCATGAATGTTGGCAAGAGGGTTTTCCTGTCCATCTACCGTGCCCTGCTGAAGTCCCAGATACAATTCGCCGAATGCCATCGGAGTGGCGTTGGCCCCGAGCGCATCAAGAGTGTCGATCGATACGTCTGCTTCCGGTGTACGAATACTTAATCCATCAAGGTCATCCGGAGTTTCAATCGGACGCTGGCTGTTTGTAATATGGCGGATACCATTTTCAAAATAGCTGAGAATACGAATATTATCTTCAAGCAGCGGTTCAGCCATACGGTCTCCCATTGGACCATCCAGTACAGACCAGGCATGTTCATACCCATCGAAAAGGTAAGGCAGCGCACTTGCTCCTATAAGGTCATTGTACTGTGTGAATATGCCGGCACCGGCAAGAGCCATATCCAGATCATTCAGAGATACGTTTTCAATCATTTCTGATTCGCTTCCAACCTGTTCATTCGGATAGACTTCCACCGTTAGAGAGTCGGAGTTTTCTTCAACCATACTTTTGAATTCCATTACCGCCTCGTGTCTCAAATTGGATTCAGCAGCACCGTGACCAAACTCAATGGTTACGGATTCTTCCGAGCTTCCTCCTCCATTTCCGCCGCTTGTTTCTCCGGATCCCCCGGATTCACTGCCACCCGAACATCCGGCGGCAAATGTCAAACCTACAGCTGCTGCAATACCTGCATATAACCTATTTTTTTTCATTATTAATGTCTCCCCTTTTTTACTGAATAATCGTTAAATACTCTTTAGAATAGTTTCAAATGAGGATAAGTCCCAAGCCGATCTTCCAATAAACAAGCCGTCCACTTCATTTACATGCAAGTACTCCTTAACGTTCTGTTGATTCACACTCCCTCCATAAAGTAATGGAATGTCTGCTGCCGCACTGCCGAATTGTTCTCTCAATTTCTCCCGGATAAATTGGTGGGATTCTTCCACATGTTCCGGTGTTGCCGGCTTTCCATGCTCACCGATGGACCACACCGGCTCATAAGCAATCCAGACTCGTTGAATCTCATCATAAGAAAGCCCTTCCAAAGAAATTTTCAATTGAGCGCTCAATTTTTCCCGGCCCACCCCCTTTTCTTTTTCATCCAGGGTTTCTCCGATGCAGATTAAAGGGGTCATGTTATAGGAAAGAGCAGCTTCAGCCTTCTTTTGTACAGCGTCGTCTGTTTCGTTAAACAGCTGTCTTCGTTCCGAATGACCCAGCTCTACAATATCCACGCCTATCTCCTCCAGCATAACCGGGGAAATTTCTCCGGTATAAGGCCCGTAAGGCTCGGCATGCATATTCTGCGCTCCCAGTTTAATATCCGTCCTTTCAAGCTCCTGCTGCAGTGGATGCAGCGATGTAAAAGGAGGAATGATAAACAATTCAATACGGTCGGAAATGTCTGCACGGATCTGCTTCAGCTTCCGGCAGTACTCCCTTCCTTCTTTAATCGTTTTATGCATCTTCCAATTTGTCCCGATGTAAACTTTCTGATTATCCTTCATGTTGTTCGACCCATTCTCTCATGCTTTTGAAGATAAGCCACACCGACGTGGCACCAGCATCCTGGTATCCTTTCGTGCGCTCTCCCAGTGTTTTCGCGCGGCCGTGTTTAGCAGTAATCTGTTTCGTCTCCTCTACGCCGTTCCACGCTGCTTCTTCTGCATGTTTCAGTACCTCTGTCAGTGTCCATTCCTTAGAGGCATCCGATTCCAGGGTCTGTACTGCCGGATCCAGCGCATCAATCATTGTTTTATCACCGACATCAGCCTTCCCTCTTTTTTTCACAGAGTCGAGAGAACCTCTGAAAATATCCGCCAATCCGGTATGATCAATAGAAGATTTAGATTCCAACTGCTTCACGCCGTCACTGAACATCGTGCCGAAAATGATTCCGGAGGCCCCTCCCATTGATTTCATCATCTCCATGCCGGTCGTTTTAAAGACATCATTTATTGTTTCAAATTCAGACTCCCGCAGTTTTTTCATAAACGCTTCCGCTCCGGTAGCCATGCCTGTTCCATGATCCCCATCACCAATTTCAGCATCGATTTGTCCCAGATAGTCTTTGGAGGCGGTAATCGTTTCACCGACGTAAAGCAGCATTTGTTTCACATCATCAACACTTAAATGGTTCATTGTCTGCTTTTCCATGTTTTCACTCCATTTCGTTATTTGTGGTAATACGGGGAATGAGCAGGTGCATCATAATACGTTTTCAGTTCCTCATCCAGTTTGAGGATGGTAATAGAAAATCCGCCCATTTCCTGTGTCGTGCAGTAGCTGTTAACATCCGTGTCGTACACCGTTATACCTTTGGCGAGCAGCTCCTTGTGTACTTTCTGATTGACAATGAGCAGTTCCATTAACGTGGTGGATCCCAGTCCATTCAGTAGAATGACTGCTTCATCCCCACTTTCCAATGCCGCATCGGCCAGCAGATGATCCAGCATTTCATCTGCCAAGTCATCGGCACTCATCATTTCTGCCCGGCGGATCCCTTTTTCGCCATGGATGCCAAGCCCAAATTCAATTTGATTGTCAGGCAGTTCGAACATCGGTGCTTTTTTTCCAGGACTGGTTCCCGGTGATATACCCACGCCGATAGAATGGGTGTTTTCGTTTGCTTTTGCGGCTATCCGTGTTACTTCATCAAGGGACAAGCCGGCATCAGCTGCTGCTCCGGCGGCTTTGATAACAAAAACATCCCCGGCAATACCGCGCCGTTCTTCTTTGTTTTCTTTCGAAGCAGATGCCACGTCGTCTGAAACTTTAACCGTTCTGGTTTCAATGTCCTCCATTTCGGCCAGTTCAGAGGCCATATCAAAGTTGAGGACATCGCCGGCATAATTGCCGTAAATATAAAGAACTCCGGCTTTGTTTTCAACGGCTTTGGTTACCTCAAGAATCGTGTCCGGGTTCGGAGCGGCAAAGACATTTCCCATCGCTGCACCACTGGCCAGACCCTTTCCGGCAAAGCCGACAAACAATGGTTCGTGGCCGGCTCCTCCACCTGTGATCACAGATACCTTGTCGGGATCCATATGCCGGTAGATCACTCCATTAACGCCGTCCACCCGTTCGTAATCAGCAGCGTAAGCGTCAATAAATCCTTGAAGTGTCTCTTCCATTACGTTTTCTTCCTGATTCATTATTTTTTTCATAGGGAAGTCTCAAGCTCCTTTGTTAAAATAATGGAGCGGTTAAACGTGCTCCCGGTTTAATGCCTTTTTCATGTTTTTCAGGCTGCGTTCCATCCATTCATCTTCCACGTCAATCGTTTCCTGGACACTGTCCTGAAAAGGAAGCCACAATTCCACGATGGCGTTCACCTGTATGTCTTCTTTCTGCAGGCTTTCCAGCAGATAGGCCACGTCCAGCTGTCCTTCTCCAACCGGGGCTCCGATTAAGTCAAAGCCGATCGATTTATCTTTGCGCTGGAAAACGAAATCTTTCAGGTGAACATTAGTCGCATAAGCTGTTCCCTGGTCGATCACATCTCTTGGAAACTCAAGCTCGGAGATGGAATTGCCGGGGTCCAGGCATATGCCGATATGCGGACTTCCCACCTCTTCCACGATGTCGACGAGATCCCTCGTTTTAATAGGCTCGTACGTTTCAAGAGCTATCTTCACTCCGTGTTCTTCGAGCTCCGGAACAACGTCTTTCAGCCATTCTTTCGCTTCTGCCATAGAAGGATGGGCTTCTTTGCTGTGAACCATGGTGCGAAGCGTTTTGGCACCGAGTACGCGGGCAATGTGAATATATTTTCGAATATGATCCGGCGTAATGCCCTGCGTTCCTGCTTCAAGCTCAATCCCCTCGTTGTCAGCTGCCTCTTTTACCTGCAGCAGTTCCTCTTCTTCTAGATATTCAATCGGGGGGTGGTCGCAGATCTGAAAAACTTCACCACCCAGCTCTTTTGTTTTGCGTACAAAGTGCAGGATTGTCTCGAGTCCAGGTTCCATTTCGTCGATTTCCCATCTGAACGCGTAAGTGCTTATTCCTAGTTTCATCATTTCCCCCTATTATCTTCCGGGAGTGTCTGCCCCAAAGAATTAATCTATATGAGAACCGCCATTTATATCGATTTCTTCGCCAGTAACGTAGCTTGATTCTTTTGTCGCCAGAAATGCTACCGCATTAGCCACATCTTCCACCGTACCTGCGCGCTTTGCCGGAATGTCAGATTCAAGCTGTTTCTTTTTTTCATCGGTCAGCATTCCGCCGGTGATGTCCGTTGCTATTAATCCGGGAGCTACTGTATTACTGGTTATGCCAAACGGAGCCATTTCACGTGCAACCGCTTTAGAAAATCCTGTAACAGCTGCTTTGGCTGCCGAATAATGGGAGCCGCCAAATATCCCTCCGCCTCGTTTACCGGAAACAGAACTGAGATTCACAATTCTTCCATAGTTGTTTTCCTTCATATGAGGAAGCAGATGCTGGGTGACGAAGAAGGTTCCTTTCATATTCACATCGAAAATCAGGTCCCACTCCTCTTCCGAAATATCCAGTACTCCGGTCGGCCGTGTGATGCCGGCATTGTTCACCAGAATATCTATTTTACTGAATTTTCCGATTAATTCGTCTAATGATTGCTTTACTTTCTCTTCACTCGTAACATCCAATACTGCGGAGTAGGCACTGCCTTTTTCCTGGTCTATATCTTTCACGGCATCTTCGAGCATTTCCTGATTAATATCCGCGATGATTACAGTACCACCGCCTTGGCTGATCTGTCTGGCAATCTCCCTGCCAATCCCGCGTTTTGATGCTGCCCCCGTAACTAGTGCTGTCTGTCCTTCAAAATTCATCGTGTCATCCTCCTCTATGTATTTTGTTAACGTTCATCCATTTTCAGTTTGACCGGAAATGATTGACACATGATAAATGTAAGTTAAACTGAATGAAGTAAAACGTTTAACCTCTGTTAGTAAACACAATAAATTGTGAAAGCGCTTTTGTCAAACTCTTTTTTCGATTCTTTTTGTTTTTCTTTATTTGGAAATTGTTATATCATATAAGAAAGCGGTTCAACAGAAGGTAATTTGGAGGTTTATACCGAATGAAAGTAACAATGAAAAAGATTGCAGAAGAGGTTGGTGTTTCTGTGACGACCGTTTCGCACGTAGTAAACGGCACCAAAAAAATATCTTCTGAAAAATACAATCAAATCATGGAGATTATTAGAAAACATAATTACGTGCCGAACTATTCTGCCAAAAATCTGCGCAGTCAGTCCACGAAAACTGCAGGACTGATCGTGCCGAGTTTTCCTGACTCCTATGTTACCGGCTATATCAACAGTATCAGCAGGCGGGCCAAGGAAATGGGTTACAATCTTCTGTTTATCAACACAGACGAGGACGTCGATTATGAGCAGGAAACTCTTAAACTGCTGCACTCCAACATGGTGGATGGCATTATTTTGTCCCCTTCAGCCAAAATGGAAGAATCCGAGAGCTACAGCGAAGAACTTCTCGACAGTTCGCTTCCTATTGTATTGATAAGCCGTTATCATGAGGCTTTTCAACATTCCCCTTTTGTGACCCAGGATGACTTCCAGGCCGGGTATGACGCTGCCATCCATCTACTCCAGCACGGACATCGTGATATCGGTCTGATTTATGCGGTCAGCGGCATTTCACCTACCAAAAACCGTATAAACGGCTATAAAAAAGCACTGGAAGAATACGGGGTTTCATTTAATGAAAATTATCTGGAAAAAGGGCATGCCACGGTGGAAGGGAGCCGCAAAGCTGTCAAATCACTTCTGGAGAAAAACAAGGAAATCACAGCTCTGTTTGTGCTAAGCGACCTGATGACTATTGGAACGATTTCCGGATTAAAAGAAATGAACAAAAAAATTCCTGACGAAGTGGCCCTGATCGGCTTCGGGGATTTCCCGTCAGCACCGATCATGGATCCTCCCGTCACAAACATCAGTCTATCACCTGACACACTGGGTCAAACGGCATTTGACCTGCTGCTGAACAAAATTAACAATCCCGGCTATGATAAAACGGTTCACATCCCAAATTTTCTAATCACCCGAAAATCATGTGGGTGCTGATATCTGTACAGAGCATTTAAGAAACAAGACGACCTAAGGTTAAACGTTTAACTAAATATGCAAACATTGTTTAGGTTTTTTGCTTTTGCTTATCTTCATTTTTTTTTCATATCATAGAGATACGAAGAGATAAAAAGTAGGTGAACGTATGGGCAAACTGTTCGTAACAGAAAGACGCCATAAGATTATGGAAATCCTGAACACGGAAAGACGACTGACGGTGAAGCGGCTGTCCGGAGAATTAGACGTATCAGAAGTCACCCTCCGGTCTGACTTAAAGGAAATGGAGAAAGAAGGTCTCTTGAAGCGTACGCATGGCGGCGCGGTTCTCCCTTCCTACCCCGAGGAGGAAGTATCCTTTTCAACCAGGGAAAAGCAGAACAAAGACGAAAAAGAAATTATTGCACAGCAGGCACTGGACATTATTAACGAGGGACAGTGTATTCTGCTCGATGCAAGCTCCACGGCTCTTGAACTTGCAAAATTGTTAAAACAGACCAGCATGAAATTGACGGTCGTCACAAGCGGCATCTATACTGCGCTCGAATTGAGGGAAAATCCGGATCTTACTGTCATTTTACTAGGCGGGGTCGTACGGAAGGGATCAAGTTCACTTGAAGGCATACTCGGGTCCAGCATCCTTGAACAGGTTTACGTTGACCTCATGTTCACTTCCGGTAATGGCTTTACGTTTGATACCGGTCTTACGGATTTCAATGTGTATGAAGTCGAATTAAAGACAGAAATGGTAAAAAAAGCGACATCTCTTGTTGCCTTAATGGATCATTCCAAGATCGGCAAAAGTTCGATTTCTTCTTTCGCCGATACTGCAGACATTTCTTATTTCATCACGGACCAACCGCCGAGCGAAAAGCAGCAGGCTGACTTTGATAACCGGAACATTGAAGTACTGTGCCCGGTCGAGGCATAGAAAGGGGATTTATGAAATGAGTGAACACAAAAGAAATATCACCATCAACATTGCTGAATCGCAAACGATTGTGGAATTAAGCACATTACTTCAGAAATACCAGTCTGAAGTCTATCTCATTAACCAGACCGAGGGAAATGTGCAGGAAGTGAATGTGAAAAGTCTGCTGGGACTTGTGACACTGCACCTTCAGAACGGAGATACGGTCACTGTCCGGGCCGTTGGAGAGGACGCGGAGGAAGCTGCTCAGGAAGTTATTGATTTTTTTACAAAGTAGCAGAAATCGAGGTTGAGACACATTATTAATTGAATGTAAAATTCCGACCGGTTCAACGTTGAATCGGTCGGAATTTTTGTTATGTATCCTGTACCGGCAGGAAGCCTGGTGTCTGCAAAACAGTGATCCACAGACGCCAGGCCCCTATTTTATCGAATGATCTGTGCGGTCCAACGAACATTATTCATGGCTCCTAAAATAGCGGGCAATACGGATGGCGGCTTCGCGTAAGTGTTTTTCATGGTTTAAGAGACCTACACGTATATATCCTTCTCCCTGCTCGCCGAAACCACGTCCGGAAGCGACAGCCACGTGTTCTTCTTTCAATAGGGTGTCTGCGAAGGTGTTTGATGTATACCCCTGCGGCACGGGAAGCCATACAAAAAACGTGCCGGATGGGTCCTCACCCTCCCAGCCCTGTTCTCTGAGTGCCGCCATAAAAACATCCCGCCTCGATTCATATGTACGCACGAGATTCCAAACCGGTTCCTGATCCATGGTCAGTGCCCGGGCAGCCGCTTCCTGGATCCCTCCGAAAAGACTGACATGTAAATGGTCCTGAATCAGATTCAGCGCTTCAATCACCGACGGATTTCCAACAGCTGCCGCGACCCGCCATCCTGCCATATTATACGTTTTGGATAATGTATACATTTCCACGCCGACCTCTTTGGCCCCTTCCGCCTGTAAAAAGCTCGGCGGCCGGAAACCGTCATACCCGATAGCCCCATACGCGAAATCATGAACGACACATATCTGATGCCGGGCAGCCATGTTTACCGTTTCTTCGAAGAAAGCGGTGTCTGCTGTAGCTGCCGTCGGATTATTAGGGTAATTTAAAAACATCAGCTTTGCTTTATCCAGTGTTTCCTCGTTCAGTTCGTTATAATCCGGCAGAAAATGATTCTCCTCCCGCAACGGCATGTTCACCGTTTCAGCGCCGGCAAGCGCTGTACCTGACCAATAATCCGGATAACCCGGGTCCGGCAGCAGCGCCGTATCTCCTTCATTCAAAAAGCATTCGCTGATTTCCACCAGTCCTGTCTTCGCTCCGAATAACACGGCAACCTCGGATTCCGGATCCAGTGTCACACCGTACTCTCTGCTGTAAAAGTCAGCAACGGCCTGTTTCAGCTCTTTTCTCCCCCGGAATGGGGAATATTTGTGATGCTCCGGCTTTTCTGCCGCTTCCTGCAATGCTTCAACTACAGCAGCAGGAGCGGGTAGATCCGGGTTGCCCTGCCCTAAATTAATAACATCTATCCCTTCGTCCTTCATTTGTTTGACCTGCTTTACCAGACCTGCGAAAAACTGATCCGGGAGCCGTTTAAGTTTCATTGAAGGTTCAAATTGCATGTTCTGCTTTCCTCCTTTGGTGCATCATTTCATTTATTCTATCACAAGCAGGCACTGGAGCGGTTCGTCTTACTATGTTCCTTTGCATCATGAACAGCTATGCTTTTTCGTTTTTTCAGCGTACAATGATAGGCAGATGAGTAAGGAGGTTACCGTATGCTTGTTTCTTCCCTTCAAATGGATATAGTACCGGGTGATCCGGCGGCTAACCGCGCCAACGTGGCGGAGGCAGTGCGGCAGGAGGCAGATAACACCGGGCCGGATATCATAGTTCTTCCTGAAATGTGGACAACTGCCTATACTCTGCCAGAGCTTCCGGATACAGCCGATTATGCGGGCAGTAGGACCATTCCTTTTCTGCAGGAACTCGCAGTCAAACACGGGGTGCACCTTATCGGCGGTTCCATCGCCTGGAAAGAAAACGGGGACATATTTAACCGTGCTCTTGTCATCAACAAACATGGAAAACTTATTTATCAGTACGATAAGCTCCATTTGGTGCCGATGCTCGATGAACCGGCTTATTTAACCGGCGGGCGTCATAAGTGTAGGATTTTTGAACTGGATGGCATCAAAATGGGGGTGGTCATTTGTTATGACCTTCGTTTCCCGGAGCTTTTACGTCATCTTGCTCTGCAGGGGGCACAGGTTATATTTGTTGTTGCGGAATGGCCGGATGCCAGAAGGGATCACTGGTATCATCTGCAGATTGCCAGAGCCATCGAGAATCAATGTTATATTGTTTCATGCAACCGCATCGGCAGTTACAACGATATTGATTTTGCTGGGACGTCGATGGTTATCAATCCATCGGGACATGTGCTGGCACAAGGACACCGGTATCAGGAGCAGTCGGTGCGCAGCAGCATTCAACCGGCACAAGTACCTGAAGTCCGAAAACAGGTCCCTATTTTCGAGAGCCGGCGTCCGGAATTTTACGAGTGATACAGGTCCTTAGCGGAACGCAGGAAGGCCGTACTGCCGGAACGACTTCACGTCCTCCACACGCTGCCTCTGCGGAACCGTCATCGGGAGCGCGGCCGCATCCGAGGGAGATACCCATGCGTAATCACTGGATTCTGCGTCCAGCTGCATCTCTCCACCTGTAATACGGGCTTCGTACAATATCAGAAATTCCCGCCGTACTTCCCCGTCGGAGTAAGCAATAACGGTCCCGGGATTGGTGTAGGTGCCGACAATGCCGGTCACTTCGATGTCATATCCGGTTTCTTCCCTGACTTCCCGCTTCACACATGCTGCAAGGTTTTCCCCTTCTTCCATCGTACCACCCGGCATCGCCCATTTTTCATTATCGCGGCGTTTCACAAGCAGGATCTCTTCGTTTTCATTGACGAGAGCCGCAGCTGAGGCGGGTTTGACCGAGTTTGGATGCGGCGCTTCAGGGTCATTGAGGTAATCGGTGCGCGTCGTTTCAATAGAAGCCTGCCTCCACGTGAATACCGCGTCCGGCTCTTCCACCACGACTTTGTCATTGCCGGGCGGTGTTTTAATAAAAAGCAGTTCGGTTCCCGGCCTGGAACGCTGGGCATACACGGTACCCGGCGTAATCTGAAAAAAATCGCCCGCATAAAAAGTGTATTCCTCTTCTGTTTCCAGGTCTACATACTGAGTCATTCCACGCATCAAGTACATGTACTCCACAGCCCGTGTGTGATAATGCGGGGCTTCTGAACCCGGTTCATCATATGAAGTAACACCAATTTCCACCGTGTTCTCATGAAAATGCGGAACGGTCTGTGGTTTTTTTAAATGACCGGCCAGATACTGCCTCGTTGTTTGTTCCAAGGCCTGTCTGATACTTTCATCGCTGATGCGTTTCATCGTTTCATTCACCACCCTGCGAAAAAAGCCGGCTTTATCCGCCGGCTCTTTTGTCTATTTTTCTTTTTTCTGACGCTTTTCTTTTTCATCCAGGATATACTTTCTGAACTGCTCTTTTGTTATATCTGAATGCATCGCGGTCTGCACCAGATCCAGCCACTCTGCTTCAAGGTTTTCTTCCGCGGGAGCAATAGAAGATACCGGGACCTGGAGTGCTGCTGCAACATGCTCCAGTTCAGAACGTGTCGGATCATCCTGCTCTCCTTCCTCCACTGCCCTCAGAGTCCTTTCTTTGATTCCCGCTTTCTCTGCCAGTTCTGCTATAGTCAATGCCTGTTCATGCCGTTCGCGGCGTATGCGTATCCCTATCATGCATACAAACATCCTTTTTCTCTTATCATACAAGATTCTACACAAAACACCAAGACTTTTATGCAAAACCTTCTCATACGTACATGATGTAAACCACACTGACCGTTACTGCCATGCATATCATCGTAAGCGGAAAGCCAACCCGCGCGTAATCGGCAAATGAATAACCTCCCGGACCGAATACAATAAGGTTGGTCTGATACCCAATCGGCGATAGAAAACTGGCAGAAGCCGCCACCGCCGTCAGAACAGCCATACCTATCGGCTCTATACCTACCTCTCCACTGATTTCATAAGCAATCGGAAACATAATGACGGCTGCAGCATTATTGGTAATCAATTCTGTAAAGATATTCGTCATGAAATAAAGACATAGGAGAACAGCAAGAATACCAAACGGCTGCAGGCCGCTTATCATAAGATCTGCCGCCCATTCCGCCGTACCTGTCTCGGTGATCACATTGCCGATACCAAGAGCACTTGCGATCAGCAGCAGCACCTGGAACTGAACGGATTCTTTTGCTTCGGATGGCGATGTAATTTTCAAAATGAACAAGGCGCCGACCATAATAACCATCGCTTTAAAGATGGACAACCATCCAATCATCACACAGCTGATGAGCACCATGAGAAGCATCAGCGTTATCCACCCCTGGGACTCATCTTCATAAAACTTTTCCTTCTCAAGCGGGGTCGTAATATAGAAATCCTTCCTCTCCCGCATCCGATCATAAAACTCCGGACCGCTTACAAGCAGCAGCAGGTCTCCCGCTTTCGGCACGATATCACCGATTTTCCCTTCCACCCTCTCATCGTTACGGTGCACCGCCACCACCGCGGCATCATACTTCTGCCGGAAACGGCCCTCTTTAATGGACTGCTGTGTCAAAGGTTACTGATGGGAAACAACAGCTTCCACGAGGCGGCTGTCCCCGTTTTTTATGTTCTCAAGTGACAAATCCGTTCCCGTATTAACGACCAGTCCTTTTCGTTTCTGGAGTTCAGCAATCGTTGAAATCATTCCGGTAAAAATCAGCCGATCCCCCGTCTGAACCCTAGTCTGGCTGCTCACCGGGGAAATCCGTTCCCTTCCACGGATGATTTCAATGAGATACACGCCTTTGAGATTCCGAAGCCGCGCTTCTTCCACCGTCCGGCCGGAGTACGGGAATTCCGGAGTTACTTTCATCTCACTTAAATAATCTTTCGTGCTTTGGTTCACGCGTTGAATCATACTGCGGTGATCCGGAAGCAGTCTTCTGCCGAACAAGAGCAGGTAACTCAGTCCGGCGATCGTAATCGGCACACCCACCCAGGCAAGCTGAAAAAAGGAAAACCCTTTTTCACCTGCATCAATCAACAGACCATGAATCACAAGATTGGTGGACGTACCGATTAATGTTATGGTGCCGCCCAGTATGGAAGCATAAGAAAGCGGGAGCAGATATTTGGAAGGAGAAATATCACGTCTTGACGTCCAGCGGCGGACAACCGGAGTCAGCGTTGCGACAATGGGGGTGTTGTTGAAAAAGGCGGAAAACGCCGAGACCGGAAATAGCAGTTTCCCCATTGCACCGCGTTCCGTTTTTGCATCTGCCAGAAACGAAGACATCAACCTTTCAATCAAGCCGCTTTTTTCAAAGACTCCCGCCACAACAAAGAGAAGGGCCACTGTCATCATGCCCTGGTTGGAAAAACCGGCGAGTGCTTCATCCGGCGTCACAAATCCAAACATCAAAAAGATGAACAGTGTGAAAAATACGAGCAGATCAGGCCGGGCTATTTCCAAAAAAAGCCCGGACAGCATGCCGATTATTCCAATTAATACGACCGCGATTTCTATCGTCATAGGTAACCTTCCTTATGTATCATTCATCTTCCCATCATTATATAGCAACCATTCCCAGCCGGCAATAAATATAAGTTTTCTTATCGGAATTATTGTTTTAATGAGTGTACATAAAAAGAAGCTGTATCAAAAGTCTGCGAAAAGAAATACATTTGCGCTGCAACTGTTCCAGGGCGCCTTGGCACTGCGTCCACTATATCACCGGAGAGCATACGTTAGTGTCCACGGAAGTAGTGTTAGTGACCACTAAGTCCATATAACCCGCAAGATAGTGTCCATTGATTGATGCCAGCGGACACTAATTGCTGATTTCAACGACGCAGTGTCCACTAAACGATAATCCATAGACACTATCTCTTTATTTGTCTATGTTAGTGTCCTCTCACAACTCCCTGGTTGGAATATTTATCCACACCTGAATGGATCAAAGCCAAAAGCGCCGCCCCTTCACAATAGTATTCTTATCACTGCTGCGTTTACTTTCAAAAAAAAGGAACTGTACCTTTTGATACAGCTCCCCTGATCTTTTACATTTCCTGAATATCAAATGAAACAACGCGGTCGGTTTCGGGATTGTAAGTGACGGAGGCCTGTATTTTTCTCGTCTCCTGCGGCGATTGCAGGGTGAATTCATAAGAAGTACGCGTTTGATTTTCGTTTACCTGGGATGTCTCAAGCGCCTGGTAGTTTATCACGTTGTAATTGGGGTAGGCATTTTGTGTCATTTCAAGCAGATATCTGCCCCATCTTTCCTCTTCGAGCTCCGGTGAAGGCGTGATTTCAATGGGGATAACCCCTGCTGCAGGGTCGGCGCCAAGTGCTTCAAACACTCTTTTATGCAGGTTGAGGCGGTTCGGCGGATAGCCGGCAACCTGATCGACAACCGTAACAATCATCTCTCTTCCCGTAACGGGATACCTGATTTTCAGATTCTGACCGCATGAGTAAGGAGAAGATTCTCCTACAGCCGCTGTCATGTACTGATAGGCCGACCAGGACATGCCGCATTTTGTTACAGGTCCTCCCTGTGTCCACGTCGCCTGTCCCTGTACAGCCTGCTGCCGGGCCTGATAATCAAACGTACGGGGCATTGAATGCGGTGCAGGCGGCGTAACCTGCATCACATAAGGATAATAATACATAATGTTCCCTCCTGTTCAGCTCGCCGTTCTTTCTCATCCTATGCAACCCGCGCCCAACAAGGAACATCCCTATTCAAAAAACGCTTCCGATAATCCTGTAGAATAATCGGAAGCGTTTTGGATATTGATCAGGGGCTGCAATCTCTCGGTTTCCTTCCCTGCGGTTTGGTGTCGTCTTGGTTTCTCTGTTTACTTTCCGAGTGGTAAGCAGCCGTCTGTGTTCTTGATTCTACCTATGTGAAAAAATGGTTTCCATGTTTCAGACATCTCCAGAATATCTTCTGTATTTCTCATATATACCCGGATTTGACCTGTACTCGTATAAATGATTTGGTCCTTCTGAAAATCCGCGGGCTCTTCTTCTACGACAAAGTGAAAAAGATGGTTGTCAGTTACTTCCTCTTTAATAAATACATTGGCTGTATCAGAAAAATGCAGAAGTTCGGCAAGTTTTGACCAGTTCATGTACCGCTGCACCAGTTCACATATATCATCATATGCCTCATACCCGGGGTTCGCCCGGTAGATTTTCAGGTTTTTTTCCATTCGGTAAGTAAGCATGTTCTGATCCACAAAGCGGTTCAGTTCCACTCGGACAGCATTTGTGGAATCCCCGAATTCTCTTGTGATGCTCCGAAGGTATCCTTCCGTCCCGGGATTCAGGAAAAATTTCAACATAAGCCGGAGTCGCGTTTTAGAAGTGATTAAATGATGCAGCATAACTCGTATTCCCTTCTTTGCATTAACTTTCTTTTTATATCGTCCAGCTTTTACAAGATTTCAGCGGTTATTATTTTACCGATAAATGAGTCTAAAGTAAACTGTTATACTATTTAATTAGAGACTTTTTTCTTAAATTTAAACAATATTTTTAATATTCCAGTATCCGAAGTAAGCTGAAAAAGTCCGCGGCAATCTGCAATACGCATTTACCCTTCTCTATTCTCACTAAAACGTAGTTCAGAAACCTTACAGTGGTATGCCGGGCTGGTGAAAAGTAAAAGATGTCATAAAATGAGTATTTCCCGGGAAATACATTTTTTTCTGCGGCAGAAATCCGGTGGATTTTTATAAAAAAAGTGCATACCGCTTGTAATGGTGGAAGTTCGACAGAAGACATCCCATTCTTTGTACATACGGCGGCCCTTGCAGCTGAATTCCGGAAACCCCCATCGCATGATGCGTTCCTATCTATTAAAAAAGCCTGGGCAGAGCCAGGCCGTACTTCTAACGAATTATATTTCTATGGTTTTTTCAGTTACAACTTTTTCTATAATGTCATCTCTGCCGACTGTTGCAGATGTGATATACCTGCTTTTCTGCAAAGATTCAGGGCTTTCCAACATTCCAAGCTGGAAGGCAGCGCGGAACAGAAGCGTTACAAATTGACGCAGCGTTGACGTTTGATACGTCGCATAGGATTTCAATGTTTCTGAAAACTGATCGAAAAAGTCTTTTGAACTGAAGGAATCCTGATGCCGCCATTCTTCCAGCTTGTCGAGGAATACTTTAAAAAACGCCATATCAACTGAATATGTCTGAGGGGATTTTCTGAATTTTATTATATTCCTATCCTCTATGTAATAGATTGTAATACCAACTTTATCGGGCTTTTCCGAAGACGCTTTTTCCGTCGAGGTTCTTTTTGCTGCAGTGTTTATCTCCCGTTTTTCCGTCAAACGGGACGTATTTTCTGCAGCAGGTACTGCTTCCTGAATAAAAGCCTCTAGAGCATCCAGCTGACGTAAGTGGTGTACAGCCTGCTCCGCGCGGTCAAACTGTTGATTATCTATAGCATTTTGCACAATATCACGTAGTTTCTGTTTTTCTTCCAATGACAAGCATAAAACTCCTTTCTTTCCCTACGACTTCCATCGTGGTATACATTTCCATAATATAATATTTCTTTTATAATATTATACCCATACATACCGAAAAGAAGAAAGATTTTTTTAAAACTCCTGCAGCAAAACATAGATCCATTATTTTCCTTTATTTCACAATAAAAGAATTACTGTGATAACAGTTTTCACAAACCATATAACCTTTGGTTTTTATGAGTGTATCTATGTCATCTTTACTGTGAGATACTTCCCGCTCCTCAAGCGGTGTTTCATTAAATCGGCAGGCGTCTCCTGCATAAGCTGTTTTATGAATTAGTTTTTGTTTATGATCGATTAAATACTTCAAATGATTTCATCCTTTCTGTTGCGGTTTAAACAAACGTTTGATGAAAGCCTGACGTGAAGGAAAGCAACCTAAGTCTAAAAATGCCGGTGTAATACACTGTTGACCCAAATAAAAAAAGCCGAAAAGGAGTCATATCTCCTCTTCGGCTTATGTTTGGCTCTATTCGTCCAACTCATTTCCACCGTATGGCTGGTCAGGCTGTAAAATAATGATAATGTAGCTTTTATCAATGTTAAAATCCCAGTCGACAAAAATATCTTTCACCTTGCTTCCCAGGATTTTTTCAAATTCACTGGCATGCAGCAGTCTCTTTTCCAATTGTCTTTTAGAAAGCTTCAACTGCTCTTCAAAACCTCTGCTGATCAGTTCCTTTTCAATTTTTACAAGGATACCGACCCTGGTAATAATGAGGGTTCTATCATTTAAGAGACAGGAATCCACCGCTTCCGGCCATTTCTCCGCCTGCATGCTCACCTGCCCGATTTGTTCATGAACCGCTTCTTTTTTCTCGTAATTTTCAAGAAGAACGTCTCTTTCACCGTCTTCATTTACCATTTCACCGACGAGTATGCCGGTTTTATGGTGAAGCGACCAATCGTAATACATTTCTTTGATATCCAGCCCGGCACTCGCCTTCAGCGTAGCCTTGATATCGGGAAGAAGTTCCTGCATCAGCAGGTCTCTTGTTTCTTCCACTTTCATGGCTTTATTCTGATTAATTAAAACCCGTTCCATCGGGGCCAGGAAATCACTCAGGTAAATGGTGATAAACGGTCGTTTTATCGAAACGTAGACCGATGACGGTCCCTTGCCGAAATTGTCGCGGAGCAGCTTCCCCGTGTAACTTGCAATTTCAGCCTGAATCGAGTTCTTTTCCATGACTATCATTCCTTTTATGTAGACAGAGACCTTTTTTTCTCTATCCTGTATTATATTATAAAGACTATAATGAAGTACTTAAAGTGAAAAACTTTTTTTATATAAAATACGAGTGAAGTAATAAATATACCCCGGGTATGAAGGCTTAAAACATTGTTCTTTATTAAAAGGAATAAGCTGGTATAGACAACTATAAGTATAGATGCTAAAATGTTTTTACATTTACTTTGAAATTATTTTTAAACCTTCACACATTAAAAAGAAAGGGGTTTCACGTCATGCTTGACTTTCTACAGCGTATCGGGAAAGCATTGATGCTTCCCATCGCAACACTTCCTGCCGCCGCTTTGCTGCAGCGCCTGGGGCAGGATGACCTTCTCGACATTTCTTTTATGGCCGCTGCAGGTTCTGCGCTATTTGACAACCTGCCGCTGCTTTTTGCCATCGGGGTTGCCGTCGGGCTGTCCAAAGACGGAAACGGTGCTGCCGGTCTTGCCGGTGTCATTTCGTTTTTTGTCCTGCAGGAAGGATCAGCCGCGATCAATGAAAATATTGATCCAGGCTTCCTCGGAGGAATCATCTCAGGGATTACAGCCGGACTCTTATACAACCGGTTCCATGATATTAAACTGCCGAACTGGCTTGGCTTTTTCGGAGGGAGGCGGTTTGTACCGATTATAACCGCTGCAGTCACAGTTCTTCTGGCCGGTATATTCGGGTTTATCTGGCCGCCGGTCCAAGGGCTTATCGATGCTGTCGGCCAGTGGATTATTAATGCGGGGGCTGTTGGAGTGGGAGTGTACGGCTTCTTAAACCGTTTGTTGATTCCGATTGGTCTTCACCACGTGCTGAACAGTCTCGTATGGTTTGAATTTGGTTCCTATCAAGGAGCGACAGGAGATTTGGACCGTTTCTTTGCCGGAGACCCGACTGCTGGAATATTCATGGCCGGGATGTTTCCGATGATGATGTTCGGTCTGCCTGCCGCCTGTCTTGCGATGATTCTGGCAGCAAAACCGGAAAAACGCGCCCAGGTGTCCGGTCTTCTCGGCGGCCTTGCGCTTACTTCTTTTTTAACTGGTATTACCGAACCGATTGAGTTTTCTTTCATGTTTATCTCGCCGCTGCTGTATGTCGTTCATGCTTTGCTGACAGCCGCTTCCATGGTTGTCACCTACCTGGCGGGAACACTGCATGGTTTCGGTTTTTCAGCCGGTGCTTTTGACTACGTTCTAAACTTCAACCTGGCAACCAAACCATTACTGCTCGCTGGGATAGGAATTATTTTCGGCATTATCTATTTCGTCGTTTTCTACGGAATGATCAAGGGATTAAATCTGAAAACACCGGGCCGTGAGGATGATGAGGAAGAAGCTGTTGTACACGAAGGCGATGATAAGTACAATACAATGGCCCAGGAATACGTCGCCGCCATCGGAGGTTATGACAACATTCAATCCATCGATAACTGTGTCACCCGGCTTCGTCTGCAGATGAACGATATGGATCAAGTAGATGAAGACCGTCTGAAGCGCAACGGTGCCAAAGGTGTTATGAAAGTCAATAACACAAATCTTCAAATCATCGTTGGTACAGACGTGGAATTTGTAGCCGACGCCATGCGGAATAATCAAACAACCGGTGTAACGGCCGGGGCTGGTCAATCTGTTCTCTCCAGTCCATTAGCAGGAACTGTTCTTCCTCTCGCACAAGTGGCCGATGAAGCTTTCTCAAGCGGAGCTCTCGGCAAAGGAACTGCGGTAGTACCGGAAGAAGGAAGACTGTACGCACCGGCAGACGGTACGATCAGCACAGTCTTCCCTACCCACCATGCTTACGGTATAACTACGGAGGGAGGATATGAGGTACTGCTTCATATCGGACTGAACACCGTAGAGTTAAAAGGAGAACACTACACTCCTTATGTAGAACAGGGGGAACAAGTGAAGAAAGGACAGCTGCTGGCTGAATTTGATATAAAGCAGATTCAGGATGCCGGTTATGATATCACCACTCCGATTATTATAACCAACGCAGACAATTCTCTTCAGGTTACCGGACCGGTGGAAACGTCCATTAAAACCGGGGATAACCTGCTTACCCTCCAATAGTCCTCATCATGTCATAAGAGTCTGGGACAAAACCTGTAAAAGAAGCGAAAAATGCCGAACGTTTTTTTAAAATCGTTCGGCATTTTTCGTTGCTGAGACAAACCGCTGCGCCAAAACGCTTCGCTTTTACTCCAGAGCACAAGGGCGGCATCGATTCGCCGGGGCTCATCGTGTCTTCTTTGCACTCCGGAGTACAAGGGCGACATCGGTTCGCTGGGGCTCACCGTGTCTTCTTTGCACCCGGCCGTTTCAGGACCCGTTGGCCGGCATCGAAACAACACTTGAACGGATCCGTCCGTACGGACGCAGAAAATGCGGGCGTTTGTTTGCTGTGTTCAGGTTGGGGGAACGGACATTTGTTGCAATTGGGTTCTAAGGCACTTTAGGGGGAAAAGGAACCCCTAAAACGTCGTTGGGCACATCGCCGAAGGCATTTTATAGTACCCGGCGCGTCCATAAACGTCACTTTGAATGATTCCGAAGGCACTTTAGAGGGTTTGGTGCCCCGGTAAACGTCATTAGCCTGTGGAAGTACGTCACGTGCGGGCGCTGACCTGACCGCACATCCTGCGGGGACGCGCGACTCGTGCTGTTTGTAGCAGGAGTCAAAGCATGTTGGCTACACTGCTGTACGATGGTTGAACAACGCCGCCGGACATTCGTGTTTCTCCTCCGCCTATTTTATTTCTGTCCCAGACTTTTTATTTTAACAGTGGAATCCGCTCTTTATATTTTTCTACGAGGTTTTGGTTATGTTCATCCGCCCCGTCGACATTTCCGGATAGAAAAACCGGAGGCTCCTCCCCATTTTCAGCGAGGTGTTCAATCACACCGGCAAACATGGTCTGGAGAATGACGGCTCCTATGACCGTAGATGTTGCTGCATATGGCTCCGGAACGTTTGGGTGCGTGAGCAGCGCGTCCCCTCTTCGACACAAGTTGTCGAGTACCATATCGACCGATTCATACAGCCGCCTGCCGCTTTCGTGACGGGAAGGCTGACTTTTAGAATAGTCTATCGACGTAATGGCAATCACAGTCAGTCCTTTTTCTTTTCCGTACTCCGCAGCGTCAATCGGCACCGGGTTCCGTCCGGATGTAGAAATGACAATAAGAGCATCCCCGGGTTCAAGCGAATGCTGATTCAGAAAATCCCGGATATAATGATGTTTGCGTTCATTACGCGACGCCTGAACCGCTCCTTCATGAAGCATCAATGATTCCTCCAGCAAAGGATTTACAGGTACCAAACCTCCCGAACGATAAAACACTTCTTCGCTCAGCAAGTGGGAATGGCCGGCGCCGAACACATGAATAATACCATCATTGCTTATCGTTTCCGCCAGGTACTCCACTGCTTTTTTCATTGATTCCGCCTGATTTTCCTGCAGCAGTTCAAGATCTTTCTGAACCTCCTCCATGTAACGAAACACAGGTACCGTCCCCTTTTATAAACAAGCTTGGTATTATGTACAGATTACCACAAAAAACACGTAAAAAAGAACCGGTATCGCATCACCGGTTCATTTCATCTTGGCATATTTATTGTAAACTTATACCTGTCTCCCCGATAAGCCGATTTCACGTACTCGAGCGGGCTCCCGTCTTCTAAATAGGTAATTCGTTGAATAAGAAGCACCGGCGCGCCTTCTTCGATAGCTAATCTTTCTGCTTCTTCCGTGTTGGCAAGCGATGCTTCAAATGTCTGCTCGCCGTCCACGATTTTCACTCCTTTTTCCTGTTCCAGAAAGGAGTAAATCGACCGGTTTTCCACGTCTTCCGGAATGTCTCCGGCCAGTTCCCGGTTGATAAAGGTCGTTTCGTACGCCATCGGAACGTCGTCAGCGAGGCGTACGCGCTTGATTTCATACACCTTGGTTTCGGGTTTGATCTGCAGGGCTTCTGCTGCTTTCCGCGGCGCCGTGCGGAGCTGATACTGAATCAACGTACTTCCCGGTTCAAGGCCGCGTGCTTTCATGTCTTCGGTGAAACTCGTGAGCCCCTGCAGCGGCTGCTCAATTTTTGGTTCAGCGACAAAGGTGCCTTTGCCCTTTTCCCTCATGAGCACTCCTTCATTGGCGAGTTCTGTCACCGCCTGCCGGACGGTCATACGGCTCACATCAAAGTCTTCGGAAAAAATCCGCTCCGACGGCAGCATATCGCCCGGATTCCACTCGCCGGTTTCTATTTTTTTACGTATCATTTCCTGTATTTGATAATATATCGGCAGGGGTGAGTTTTTATCTATCATCTCGTTTCCCTCTCCCTTCCTTCAGAGACCCATTTATTGAACGAAACACCTGATAACGCAGCTTCATCCGCAATTATTGTAACATATGGGTGCTTCTGAAGAACGGATGCAGGAAAATCCTCACTTATTTTTCCTTCAAGAAGGTTGGTTACGGCCTCTTGTTTCCGGGTGCCGGAAGCAAGAAGCATAATACGGCGGCTTTCCATAATTGTTTGAATCCCCATCGTCACCGCATGATGCGGTACCTCTTCCTTCTCATCAAAAAACCGGGCGTTGGCTTCGCGGGTGGATGGTTTTAATTCCACGATATGCGTTCTCGAATCAAACGAACTGCCGGGTTCATTAAAGCCGATATGTCCGTTCTCTCCTATGCCGAGGAGCTGCAGGTCGATGCCGCCGCTCTCCTGGATATGGTTTTCATATCTCCCGGCTTCTTTCTGGAGATCATCGGCATCTCCTCTTGGCAGATGCGTCTGATTGGCACCGAGTTGAAGCGGCAGAAATAGTTTTTCTTTCATATAAAAATGATAACTATTCGGATGTTCCGGGGGGAGCCCCGCGTATTCATCGAGATTAAATGTCTGCAGACGGGAAAGAGGAACGCTGCCAGCTTCACGGATCAACGCCTGATACGTCCCTTCCGGCGTCCCGCCGGTAGCAAGACCGAGAACGATTGCGGGTTGTTTGTTTATTTCTTCTGCAATCAGAGAGGCGGCCTTTTCGCTCATGTCCTGATAGTCTTTGGCTGCTATGACTTCCATGCTGTTCCCTCCTGTTGATAAGCGAGTGTTCCCCGGCACCACGTACGGCTGACGTCACCGTTACGCTTAAGAAGCACCATATCGGCGTCCATCCCGGGATGCAGGGTTCCTTTGCGCGTCAACCCCAGTTTAGCGGCGGCATTTTTTGAGGTCACGGCCACTGCTTCCTCCAAGGTGCATCCGGTAAAGTCCATCATATTCCGCAGTGCTTCATTCATCTTCAGCATGCTTCCGGCAATCGTACCATCCTCTAGATAAGGTCTGTTTCCTTCCACCGTCACGCTCTGGCCTCCGAGATCATACGTGCCGTTCTGCAGGCATTTGGCGCGGATCGAATCTGTTATTAACAGCATGTCCGCCGCCCCTTTTAGACGAAAAGCCATATTCACCATCGCGGGATGGACGTGCACCCCATCAGCAATCACTTCCGTCGTCAGCCGCTTGTTTAACAGCGCAGCAGAAGCAAGACCCGGATCGCGGTGATGAAGCCCGCTCATTCCGTTAAACAGGTGCGTCACATGCGACACCCCGTCGACCGCTGCCTGATCCACCTCTTCCAGGCCGGCATCCGAGTGGGCTGCCGCTGTGACAATGCCGCACTGCGACAGATAACGGATGAGGGCATGGTCCGGATCCTGCTCCGGAGCGAGAGACACCCATTTGATCAAACCATCCGCGGCCTCCTGCCACTGCTGGAATAAAGCAGGATCAGCTTTCTGTAGATGTTCTTTTGGCTGCGCCCCCGCTTTTTCTGCCGTGAAAAAAGGTCCTTCGAGGTGGACGCCGAGCATTTCCGCGCCAGCTTCAGGTTGATCCGCCGGGAATGCCGCCGCGTTCTCCAGTGCTCTTGTAATGGCATCATTATGCTGCGTGATCGTCGTCGCGAGAAAAGACGTCGTTCCTTCGGATGGGAGGGTTTCGGATATGTTACGCAGAGCCTCCGGGGTCCCGTCCATCACATCGGCGTTATTGGTGCCGTGAATGTGCACATCAATCATGCCGGGAACGAGCACCTCATCCGCACCGGTTTCTATCTCCACTGTTTCCGGCGTTCCCGCTGCGCGGACACCCTGATCATCCCCGACAGCGGCTATGACACCATTTTTCACATGGACATAGGCATGCTCCCATCTGCCGTCCGGGTTGATAACTGTCACATCCCGAAGGATAAAATCATCCATTCCAAACCCTCCCCAAGCATCGTCGCTATCCTTATTGTAACAGGAAGGAAATATAGTTGTCTATACCATTAATGTTATATAATCTGACTAAAGAGTCACTTTTCGTATGATTTTATGGCATTATGAGTGGTAGATCAGCTCTAACCTTCACAATCTTCATCTATGCACTGGAAAGTGACTCCTACGATCATTCTACACGTCTCCATTTTAAAAAAATCCATTAAGAGTAACGCTTAGAACAAATCCAGCAAAAAATGACTTGATTTTTTTACCTTTAATGATTATGATTACCTTACTCTATAGAGAGGAAGTGAGATATGATACACAAACCCTGTGCTCCTTCTGAGGAATTGCTGCGACTCCGTTATCTAAATAGAAGAATGAACCTGGAACCAAAGGACAAGCTTCACTACAATCACCTGGAAAAAGGGCATGAAGGAGAGAAAAAAGCAGGAAACTGGCTGAAGACCATCGACAGGGATGCGATTATTCTGCATGACCTACTTCTTGAAATGAACAACAGCATTTTTCAAATAGATTTTCTTGTTATAACCTGGAGAACAATATACATGTTTGAAGTGAAAAATTACGACGGAAACTTCATATTGGAAGAAAACCGCTGGTACATTCTAAACGGAAAAGAAATCAAAAACCCGCTCCTGCAGCTGGAGAGAACCGAGTCATTACTTAGGCAGCTGTTTCAATCACATAACTGGGCTGTTCCGATTGAATCCTATCTTCTGTTCATGAATCCCCACTTTATGCTGTATCAGTCCCCGCCGGATCTGCCAATTATTTTCCCCGCACAACACCAGAGTTTTATGGAGACGTTGAACCAACCCCGCCCTCCGTTATCCCCAGAACAAACGCAGCTGGCTCAAGAACTGCTCACCCTTCACATCTCTTCTTCCCCCTACCGGATAATGCCCGAGTATTCGTGGGATTCATTGAAAAAAGGTATCATCTGCCCGGACTGCGACACTTTTGTGCAATTTCACAATTACAATGTGTGGTGTCCTGTATGCAGACAGAGGAGTTCACTCGAAAACACCGTGCTGGGCAGCGTGAAAGAATTTCAGCTGTTATTTCCTGATAAACGCATCACGACACCTTTGATATATGAGTGGACCGGGATACAAGGGGACAAACAACGCATTCAGCGTATTCTTGCTAAACATTTCAACAAGCAAAAACAAGGTCGGCACACGTATTACGTGCAAAATAAAACATCTATTCCATCATTGTGACTCTTAGAATTTCTCTAAGCGTTACAATACCTCCTGTTTCTTAAAAAAGTGCATCTTAGATCCTCTCTAACCTGTACTTTATCCTATCATCCCCCGTATTGTGACCCTTAGACACCTCCCGCATCAGCGCGCACCGGCCAACCACCCCAGTCAATACCCATACCCGAGCTTCCGGGACACGTCCATGGCGGTTTGTTTAAGCTTTTCAATACAGCCGTCCACCGCATCTTCGCCAGTGCGCATGGTGAGGGTGGAAATGCTGATGGCGGCGGTGACCCGGCCGGTTTGGTCCCGGATAGGGACTGCTGCACAACGCACGCCGGGCTCATTTTCTTCCCGGTCCTCCGCGTACCCCTGGTCCCGGACATTCTGAATCTCTTTACGGAATGCGGCGGCGCTTGTAATCGTACGTTCGGTCCGGCGTATAAACACATAGTCTTCAAGCAGAGCATCGATCTCTTCGTCAGGACAAAAAGCAATCAGAGCTTTACCTACGCCGCTGCAGTGCAGAGGCACGCGGCGTCCGATGCGGGAATAAAAAACAACCGCCGACGGCTGCTCCACTTTATCAATATAGACACCTTCGCGTCCGTCCTGAATCACAAGATGAACCGTCTGGTGCACATCCCGGGACAGTTCATACAAAGAGTCCTGCGCCACGCTTCGGAGATCGCGGCTGCGAATCACATGGTTGCCGCGTTCAAACAATTTCATGCCGAGGCGGTACCGGCCCGATTCCCCTGCCTGTTCTATGTACTGATGTTTTTCCAGTGTTTTTAACAGCGAATGGACAGTGCTTTTATGGAGATGGAGTTGTTCGCTGATATCGGTGTTTTTCAGTTCCGTTACATTATCATCAAATAAATCAAGAATCTGCAGGGCGCGGTCGACGGATTGAATAATCGGCATCAAACGACCTCCTTTCTAAAACACGTATTGAATAAGCAGAGCAAGCACCGTCCCTCCACTGCTGAATAACAGGGCGGCAGGAAGATTCCAAAGCGAGATGCGGTATGGATTCTGTTGAAGAAGCATACCAGTCAGCGAGACGGTGATGTTAAACGGTCCTGCCATGACCGTGGACAACCCGGATGTAATCAGAACCACCGCCGCTCCGGCCGGCGCGATATTTCCAAGCAGCGGCTGCAGCATCTCTCCTGCCAGAGTGATGGTGACAATCGGATGAAAACCTATCATCGCAAGCGCCAGGAACATAACCTGAATGGATACGAATAACAGCACTGGACTATTTTCCAAAAATAAGAACGGATACTGCAGCCAGTCCATCCACACCGTTTCTTCGAGTACACTGATGAAAAATCCGACAGATAAAAACAGCACCATATAGTTCTGCATAGATGCCGTCCGCTGTTTCCAATTTTTCAAACCATATACCAAAAACGAACGGATTCTGCCAATCGCCAGGGCCCACCCAAAGGAAAAAGGAACAATAACCAGCGCCACCGTCTCGAGAAACGATACCGGCAGCACACGTTGCAGGAGAACCACAGATGCAATAAATAAGATCAGAAAAAAGGACAACCCTGCAATCTTGCGGTACACCTTACTCATATTCACAGGACGGGCTTCGAGGGAAGCTTTAATATGCCGGTATTTCCTCCCGCTGACCAAAGTGATCAACAAGAACACACCGGCAAAAAGAAGCAGAAGCGGCAGCAGCTTCAGGTAACCGGCCCCTGTTATGTCCACCGATATCGCAACAAGCAGCTCCATCGGACTCCATACAAGACACAACGCATACCCACGGAGCATCGCCGAACTGATAAATCGGGCGGAGAGCTTCGCGCTTTGTTCACGCAGGTTACGGCGCAGAACGTGAATAACGAGAGGCAGGGTGCCGATGTTCAAAAACGTCCCTATTAAAAAAGAAACCCCCGCTGCACGCCGGTACAGCTGACCGAGGTGGGAAATGTTGGTTTTCAGCAGTTTATTGACTTTCTGATCATAACGTCCAACCACGATCACACTGTTCATAAACGGCAGTACATAAAATACCATAATCAGCATGACCATGGACGTCATATAATGCGGAAATGCACGCACCGGGAGCCCTTCCGCCCAGGCAGCCGCAAGTGCTGTCGCGAGAAATACCGCAGCCGTTCCTTTGTACAGACGCCCGGCCTTTGGAAAAGAAACGATAACCGATACTGCCGCAGTCAGGCCTGTCAGATAGGACAGCCATACTGCTTCTGTGAAAAGGGAAACAGCGTAAGACCCCGTCAGGACGCTGTATAACAATATATACATCATAATAAACGTTCCTTCATTATCCTAAAGCTAAAAAAAACAAAGCAGCGCGTCCTCCTTTTTCGAAAACGCCCTGCTCTGCTGTATTTCCCGGCTTATTTTACGGCTTGATGGAAGGCGTCGGTGAAAGCCTGTGCCCGTTTGGTGAGAGCCGCTTTTTCATCGCTGTTCCAGGGATTCTTCGTATTAACAAGGGCGCTTCCCACTCCAACGGCGACAGCTCCCTGATCCATGTAATCCTTCAGGTTTTCCGTTGTAATGCCGCCGGTCGGCATTAATGGAATATGAGGAAGCGGCCCCTTGATATCTTTCAGGTAGGACGGGCCGAACTGGTTAGCCGGAAAGACTTTAATAACATCTGCTCCGCTTTCATAGGCATTCAGTATTTCCGTCGGAGTCATAGCACCAGGAATGCTGATCACCCCGTACCGCTTGGACATCCGAATTGTTTCCGGATTCACGGTAGGTGAAAAGATAAACTGGGCTCCCGACATAATCGCCGAGCGTGCCGTCTCAGGATCGAGCACCGTGCCGGCTCCTGTAATTAATTCATTTCCATAGGATTTGCGCAGTTTCTCGATGGCAGCCAGAACATTCGGGGTTTCCATCGTAATTTCAAGCGTCCGCACGCCGCCTTCCAGAAGCGCTTCCGCCATATCCTCTATATTGTCCGGATCGGCTCCGCGGATGATGGCCACCACTCCGTTTTCTTTAATATCCTGAATGGATGTCATATGCGTATCCTCCTTAACGCCGCACATCTTCTGTGCCGCTGTCTTTGTTCACTAATGCTTCCACGTCTCCGCGTTCCGGCAGGCCTTCTACATCCCCTTCCGCCTGGGTAACAAGCGCGCCCACTGCATTACCCCGCTGCACAGCGTTTTCCGTTGAAAGCCCGTCGATCAGGCCGGACAGATAACCGGCGGCAAATCCGTCTCCTGCTCCCACCGGGTCGACCACTGTTTCAACATCAAAAGACGGAATAAATGCCGATCCATTTTTGTTGAAATGATAGGTGCCTTTGCTTCCCGCCTTCAACACGACGTCACCGGCTCCCTGCTGTAAAAAGAGACGCCCCAGTTCATCGGGGTTCTTTGTACCAAACAGAAAATCCCCTTCATCAATACCCGGCAGCACGATATCCGCCAGCGCAGCCAGTTCAAGCAGGGTGCTGCGTGCCTCTTCTTCGCTCCATAACGAGCGCCGCAGGTTCGGATCAAAAACAACTGTGACGCCGTGTTCTTTGGCCGTTTTGACAGCTTCGGGCAGCATGTTCCGGCAGCTGCTGCTGAGCGCCGGTGTGATGCCGCTGATATGTAAGTAATCCGCCTGTTTTATATAATTTTCATCGAGGTCAGCTGTACTCAGGCGGCTTGCCGCCGAGCCTTTCCGGTAATACTGCACACGTATATCACCGGCCTTTCGGAATTCCTTGAAATACAGACCTGTCGGGGCTTCTTTGTCGAAGGTGACGCAGTCGGTGTTCACTCCTTCGCCCCGGATAAAGTGAAGCATTGCTTTCCCAAGTTCATCGTCGCCGACACGGCTGATCCAGCCCGCCTGATGACCAAGCCTCGCCAGCCCAATGGCCATATTCGATTCTGCTCCTCCAAACTTCCGGGAGTAGGAATGAGCATACCTCATCAGTCCGTTTTGATCCGGGGTGAACAGAGCCATCGTCTCCCCTATCGTAACAACATTCATTCCTGCACCTCCAATTGTTTTATAATATAAAACATCGTTCTGTCATGATAATTCTATCGTATACCACCGCAAAAGAATCGTCAATTTCCTATACAAAAGAGACTGAGACAAAAGGGACTAATGTTGGTGAAAACCGAACATTTATAAACCTGAATGAAGAAGCACTCTTATAGCGTAGTCAAAACACGTAGACTCCTGTGGGAACAGCACGAGTCTCGATACCCCGCAGGAAGGACCTTTCTTCCGAGGAGGATCGAGCCGTGCCCACGGAAAGCGAAGTGTTTTGACGAAGCGGTGTAGAATGCGAAATATAAATTCCGAACGATTTCCTTAAGAATCGTTCGGAATTTTTCATTCATTTTAGATTTTTGTCCCTGCCTCTTTCATCCGGCATGTGGGTGGGATACCAGTCCCATCCGAGCTTGAGCAGATGTACGATTTCATCTGCAGCCGCTTCTTCGCTTTTTCCATCTGTGTCAATCTGCAGCGTGTTCAATGAATAGATTTGCCTGCGTTCATAGAAAAGAGTCTCCATTTCGTCCAACGTTTTATTCTGAAGGACAGGCCGGTTGTCCTGAATGAGAGGGAGACGTTCTTTCCATGTCTCCCAGCTCAAGTTTAACAGTATAACAATACCATATTTCATACAGACTTCTCTTATTTCAGGCTGGCTGTATGCCCCGCCGCCAAGGGCCAGAATCTTCAACCGTTCTTTTTCGCAAAGATGGACCGTTGCTTCCTTTTCGATTTCCCGAAACGTTTCCTCTCCTTTTTCACGGAAAATATCCGGAATACTCATGCCCTGCTGTTTTTCGATATATGTATCAACATCGATAAAATCCCTGTATAGTTTTTTCGACAGCAGGTTCCCAATCGTGGATTTACCTGACCCCATAAACCCTATTAAGACAATGTTTCTCTCTCGCAAAGCCGGCAGCTGCTCCATTTTCCTCCCCGCTTTCTATCATCATTTATCTTTTATACCAAGTACGTTTCCAACTCTCTCATCACATCAATCGGTATCTGCCCGGGCGCGGAGCTGTTTTTTCCCACTGCAAACGTGAACAGCGACCCGAACTGCCAGCCGGCTATCCTGGAGACGGCTCCCATCTTCCCCATTGACATCGTAATGACAGGAATGTCCAACTGTTCTTCTGCATCACGTGTTACCTTCAGAAGGGATAAAACATCATCCATCGTTTCAGGCATCACAGCAAGCTTAGCTGCATCCGCTCCAGCCTGCTCCATTTCTCTCAGCTGATTCATCATGTCCTCTTCGGACGGAGTGGCAGAAAAATCGTGATAGGAAACAATAAACACCACACCGTTTTCGCTGCAGATCGATTGAACTTCCTTTCGGTTCGCTTCGTCATGCTGCCGTTCATAATCCAGCATATTTACGTATCCACCGGAACACAACTGTCGATATAACTCGATTTTGTCCTGTTCTGCCATACATAATTTCTGTCCGCCCTCCTTTTCAGAGCGGATCGTGAATAGGAGAGGAGTGCCCTCCAGAGCTGTCTGCAGACGTCGAGCGGTGCGCACCACCTGCTCTGAATCAGAAAGGCTTTCAAAAAAGTCCGCCCTCCATTCCAGAAGATCCGGCTTTTTGAGCTTTGCAGATGCCGCTTCTTCCAAGATCCCCGTTTCTGTTCTCCCTGTCAGCGGCAGGCAAAGAGAAGGATGTCCGGTTAAAAACGTGCGGGTGCTGGTTTGAATTTTTTTGGCTCGCATCGCAGCCTCCTTATCTATTTTTATCCTCTTATCCAAAAATTTCGTCGATATATGTTACATTTCTTATGAAATATAAGCTATAATAAAACTATTATACTACATTTATTACTCAGAATGGCAGGTGTGGACTTTGGCAAAAGGGGAGTATGTTAACAAAAAGCGCTCAGAAGGATCTTTGCTTCTTGTTCTTCTGTTGGTTTTTCTGTTCACAGCAGCCGGCTGTCTCTTATTCATTTTCGCACCGCCCGCTGCAGAACCGGGTCTGCTTTCCTCACTCATTGGGTCTTTTGTTTTATTTGGCGGCGTTCATTTGTGCCTGCCATGGAACAGGAACTATTATATTTCGCTTGCTCCTGTCATTTTCTATGGTTCGTTTTTCGCCGCAGGACCGGCCGCGGCTTTTTTTGTTATGGCTGTGAGTTCTATCGTATTAAGCATATGGTTTCACCGCAAATCCTTTGCCCTGCTG
This sequence comes from Salibacterium qingdaonense, assembly GCF_900114715.1. Taxonomy (GTDB): domain Bacteria; phylum Bacillota; class Bacilli; order Bacillales; family Marinococcaceae; genus Salibacterium; species Salibacterium qingdaonense. The sequence goes on along the minus strand of NZ_FOTY01000022.1, from coordinate 486 downwards.
GGTTTAATACGTATGAATATCATGCTTTCATTAAGCACAATCCTGGTCACAGTGTTTCAGCATTACAGCCGGTCTTTGTCTTTTGACAACCCCTCTACTCTTATCATAACAGCTTTTCATTTGATTCTCACCACTACTATATGCCTGGTCTGCGTCAAGTTTTTCTCGGTAAGCCTGAAAGACGGCAGTTTCCGGCCCTCTCTTGTTGTACACCGTGAATCTCCTACCGCGCTCCGCTTGGTGGCCTCGCCGGAAGGTCTGCTTTCTGGCGAAAACAGACCTTCCAGCGAGGGTTAGGAAAGGCTCTTTACCATATGGCCCATCGCTGTGGAATGGGCGGCATGCAGCGGTATGACACCGGCTGTCGTCCCGTTGGATGCCCGGGCCGGGTCCCGGAGAATATCGGTCATCCGTACCATGCGGGCCCATTGACGCTGCTGCCTTACCGAGCGCGGTTGATATCGATGCAGATAAGCCGCCCGCAGG
>NZ_FOTY01000014.1 GCF_900114715.1 Salibacterium qingdaonense | reverse complement strand
GGTATACTCCTACCTAAAAAGACAGCGCGTCCTCTTTTGCTTCAACCTGTTCTATCGATGAGCGAACCTATAGAAACCCTGTAGGTTTCTTTGTGTTGCTGCAAGAGCACCCTTTTCTAAAGAAAAGAAAACGAAGGCAGGAGCGGAAGGCGGCGCTTCCAGCGGGAAGAGCAGCAGCCGAAGATCCTATCAAACGGCGGTTTTTCCGTTTGATATAGCTGAGGCGCTGCCCGCGGAAAACGTCCGCCTGCAGCGGATGCTTCTTTGCCCCCAGCGTATTCCTAAAGTAGAAACGAGTTATAGATATAGAACGGAACCTCACTCAAACAATAACCCTCTTTATCACGGATTCAGGTTGCATTAATAAAATTGAAAATTACACCACAGGCCTGAGTTTTGAAGAATTTGACCAAAACCAGCTTTTAATAGATGCAGTGCTTCGCAATCTCGAAGTTATAGGGGAAGCAGCAAAACATGTTCCATCAGAGATTCGTCAAAAGTATTCGCTAATACCCTGGAAAAATATAATAGGCTTAAGGAATATTCTAATTCATGAATATTTCGGTATTGATGAGCAGATCGTATGGGAAGTCGTCACTGTCGATTTAAAGAACACAAAACCTTTAATAGAACAAATGATGAGAGAGCTTCAATAAGAAGTGGGGCAGTGTTACCGATAATGGCAGGAGAGCGCTTGGCTGGCAGCCAAGAGATCATCGGTGCGGGTCCCGATATGCTCCACCATACATAATTGCGCCAATGACGCCGGTTTGAGGGACTTCCTCGGCCCGGCGTTATTTTTATGGTAAGAGGTCAATTGCAAGCAAATTACAAACGTTTAGTTGAATAAACGAGATGGACTCCTGTCCTGTGGATAACATACTGCCGGCAGCAAGTCTGATGGATGTAACAGTAGATGATTTACCCGGTGGACCGATGACATCATGCGCCGGCGAGGAGCTATTCCTCTTCGTCCAGCGCCTTTGACATACTGTCCCATAGTAAAAAGGCTGAAAATAAAAGGAGGGTGAATGGGATATAGTCTATCCCCATCAAATCCCCCAGTTCCTCACTCATCATGGATAATAGGTAGAATAAGCCGTACGAGATAAGAAGAAATAAAACATGTTTCATCCATCCCCGTATCTGCCGTGTGAATATGAATCGTGCGGGGATATAAACAAAAATCATGTATGGCACGGCTGTAACAAAAGCACTGAAAAAAATAGGTCCCATGACAGAGTGGCTGGAAGGTTGATGCCAACCGCTTATGTACAGAAGAATAAAGTGTATACCAAATGTAAATAAAGAAAGAAGGGCTATTTTCATTTTCATATTTTCTACTTTGACGGAGTTTGATGTCCCGTTATTTAAACGATCATCCATGATAGGGCCTCCTCTTTAAACAAAAGCTTTCACCCCATACTATCATAAAGAAACTGTACCGGAATAACCCCGTACGACCGGCTTTGCGTTCTATTTGTGTTATCATAAACGATATTAGAGTGTTGCTGCGAAAGCCCGGAGGATATCCATCTGCCTGCAGTCATCTTACTGTACCGGCGAAGCATCCGGATACTGCAGTATTCAACCCTCGATACGCCGGTATCTCCGCTTATTTTTTCCTTCCTGGACTGTTTGCTCCTGTGATTCACCGGGTATCCTGTTCTTACGGAGTTTACCTGTAAAAGGAGTTTTGACGATGAGTGCGATGGAAATCATATCGTGGCTGTTTATTATAGTGGGGGTGCTGCAGGCTGTCTATATCACGATAGATGTGGTGCGGCGCCCGCAGCAGATGATGCCTATTATGAATGTCGTCTGGCCGCTGACCGGACTCTATTTTCCGGTAATCGGCTTGTGGGCGTACTGGAAGCTGGGGCAGAATAAACATCCCCATCATCATCAGCATGAACACCACGAACACCACGAACATCAAAACAAGCCGTTCTGGCAAAGTGTTTTTGTATCTACGACCCACTGTAGCAGCGGCTGCTCGCTCGGCGATATGATCGGTGTGCCGATTGTCGTGCTGACAGGACTGACTATCGCAGGGAGCACACTGTTTGCGGAATACGCGGTGGAATTTGTGCTGGCCTACATTTTCGGGATCGCTTTTCAGTACTACGGCATGGGGGCCCATGGAAAAGGAAGTCCCCGGGAGAAGCTGAAGAACGCGGTCAAAGCAGATACGTGGTCGCTTATTGCGTTTGAAGTCGGCATGTTCGGCTGGATGGCTGTATCCCACTATCTCCTGTTTGCCCAGCCGCCGGAACCAAGCGGCGCGGTATTCTGGTTTATGATGCAGATCGCGATGATGCTCGGCTTTCTTACGAGTTACCCGGCAAACTGGCTGCTTGTGAAAAAAGGAGTAAAGCATGCGATGTAAGGAAGCATCGATGCGCGCCGATATCTGATAGACGGGTGTTGAAGTTGTCTGATACTATAATAGATAGAAGAATGCTGGAGGCTTATCATGACAAATCCATTTCAACATCCCCGCTACGTGACGGTTATTGAAGAAATAAAAGAGAAAATCAGAAATGGGGAGCTGGAACCCGGGGAGCGCCTGCCGTCAGAGAACGAGTATGCGAAACAGCTTCATGTTTCCCGGAACACCCTCCGTGAAGCGCTGCGGATTCTCGAAGAAGAGCACATCATGGTGCGAAAACACGGAATCGGCACGTTTGTGAACAAAAAACCGGTGTTTTCCGGCGGTATTGAAGAGTTGTTCAGTATTACAGACATGATTGAACGCGAAGGAAAAACACCGGGGACAGATATTTTATTCACCGGTTTCGCCGAGCCGCATGGCGATGATAAAAAAGAGCTTACACTTGGTGAAGACGAGCAGGTGTATCTGATTAAGCGTATCCGGACTGCGGATGACGATCCGCTTGTCTATTGCGTGGACAAGATTCCGGCGGGGCTGCTTGAAGAGGATTACAACCTGGATGAAGAATCGATGCTGCTCTCGCTGGAGAAAAAGGCAGGCGTGACAATCAGCTACGCCAAAGCCAATATTGAAACGATGGGCTATCATGAAGAAATCAGTACGATGCTGCAGTGCGAAAACGGTTCGCCGCTCCTCGTATTGAAACAGGTCCATTATGACATGGCAGATGAACCGGTGCTGTACTCGATTAACTTTTTCAAATCCGATCAAATCAGTTTTAATGTATTTCGAAGAAGGCAGCTGTAGAAGCTGTCTTTTTTTTGGATCCAGTTTCAGCGCCAACCGCGCATGGTCCAGAACCTGTCGCGGCAGAAAGTATAACAAGACATAACAATTTACTGTTGTGGATAATTTTTAGATGTGTTAATATTTAGAAAAATCTCCAAAAGCAGTTCATTCTATTTCGTGACTTTATCCTGCCCGGATAAAATCCCTTATGGAGTCTGACTGACTTTTCAGGAGCACGAGCCCATGTATGACGAGAAAACAGTTTACGTTGTGGGAGAAGCAAAATCTCCTGGAAACAACCCCATTATGAAGCAGTACGACACTTTTTTTGTAGGTTTTGTCATTGACCGCACGGACGGCACTATTGTAGATGCGGACTGTACTTCGGTTTTGGGATTGACTAAAAAGTTTGTACAAAGCCTGTTCACCGGTCACAAAATCTGGGATAGTGATGCTGTAACAAACAGTGTGACGAATCGTTATCTAGGTTCTTCTCAAAAAGCGATTATAACCGCTTTTAAGCATGCCCGGATAAAATATGAACAGGCACTTGAATCAGAATAGCTGAAATCACGCTGCTTTATCTATTGATACGTAGATAAAACCCAGCTGATAGGAATTATTTTTCCTATTGGCTGGGTTTTTCTTATATTATGACACTTTTTAGAATGAAAGGAGTTTTTCCATGATTCAGGAGGGTTTTTTGTATTTAGGGATCATGATTGGACTGGCCGGGCTTATTGCTTATATCGAAAAAAGCTCGGACAGCAGGTTTTTCAAGTATGTACCTGGTATTATCCTCATTTATTTTGCTGGTGCCTTTTTAAAAACCATCGGTGTGCTGGGGGACAGTGAATCCGTTGACAATACGTACGGTACCGTAAGAGATGCGATTTTACCAGCTTTGATTCTTTTAATGTTATTAAACTGTGATTTACGAAAGCTTATCAAGCTTGGTCCCAAAATGCTGATTGGTTACTTTACGGCGGTGTTCAGCATCATTCTCGGATTTGTTGTAACGTATCTCATCTTTAAAGGTCTTTATGTCACAGATACCTGGCAGGCACTAGGTGCATTGTCGGGAAGTTGGACCGGCGGATCTGCCAATATGGCCATCATTCAGGGAATTCTGGACATTCCGGAAAATATCTTTGGTTATGCGCTGGTGATGGATACCATTAACTATTCCACCTGGGTAATGGCTATGTTCTGGCTTGTTCCGTTTGCGGCCGTCTTTAACCGCTGGGCAAAAGCAAACACCTCTCACCTTGATGAAGTAAGCAAAGAGCTGATAGAAGAAGAGGAACAAAAGCAGAATGAAAAAACAAGCTTCGTTCATTTAATGGGATTAATTGCTATAGGTATATTCGGCTCTGCTCTTGCTACGAGTATTGGCGGTCTGCTCCCATCCTACGGTGATATCATCAGTCCGCTCACATGGACTATTTTCATTGTTTCTATAGCAGGGGTTCTGCTCGCCATGACAAGAGTATCCAAAATCCCAGGCTCCATGGATATAGCCAATGTCTTTCTTTATATTGTGATTGCTTTAATTGCGTCCAGAGCTGATTTCTCTGATTTTTGGCAGGCGCCTGTTTATATTATCTCCGGTTTTATCATTTTGGCTATCCATGCCCTTATCATGGCTTTGGCAGCGAAGGTATTTAAGCTGGATTTATTTACACTAGGTGTCTCAAGCCTGGCCAATATCGGCGGTATGGCCTCCGCTCCGCTGCTTGCCGGTGCCTATCACCGTGCACTCATTCCCATCGGAGTGGTAATGGCCCTGGCCGGTTCCTTCTTTGGCACTTATTTCGGCCTGCTTACCGCCCAATTATTGTCCTTTTTGTAAAAACAGCTTCAAACCATGGAGCAATGAGAGATATCGGAAAAAAGGAGTCTGACGTCGTGAAAATCATTGAATTATCAACACAAAAAACATTACTGCCTTTGGAAAAGTCTTTTAAAACAGCACTTCGGAGTATTAATTCTATTGAAGTAGTGGATGTAACCATCCAGCTTGAAAATGAAGAGAGCGGCCTTGGGTCCGCTTCTTCCACATGGCAGATTACTGGAGAATCACTGGAAAGCATCGAAGCCGCCATAGAGGGGCCGGTGAAACAAGCGGTAATTGGGCGGGATATTGAGCAGTTGGAAGACATTTTAGCCGCTGTGCAGGAAAGCTGCGTGGCGAACACGAGTGCCAAAGCTGCGGTTGATATTGCTCTGCATGACGCCTATTGTAAAACTTTCGGCCTGCCCCTTCATCAATACCTTGGCGGGGGCGCCGTATTTCCTGTTACCGATATGACGATCAGTATCGATGATCTTGAGAAAATGCAGGACAGTGCAAAACTGTCCAAGGAACAGGGTTTTGACGTATTAAAAATAAAAGTGGGCAACGAGGAAGAGCTGGATATAGAGCGTATCACAAAGGTTCGCGAAGCGGTCGGAGACAGTGTGAAGCTTCGTCTGGATGCCAATCAGGGATGGAGCAGTAAGAATGCTGTCAAAATTATCCGCGCGCTTGAAGAAAAAACAAATCTTGAATTAGTGGAACAACCGGTCCCTGCTGGTGATACAGCCGGTTTAAAATATATCCGGGAAAGAGTTGATACTCCGATCATGGCGGATGAAAGTGTTTTTTCGCCGGCTGATGCTTTTCGATTAATAAAAGAGGAAGCCGTGGACCTGCTTAATATTAAACTGATGAAATGCGGGGGCTTGCGCAGGGCCAGGCAGATAGCTGATATGGCCCAAAGCGCCGGGGTGGAATGTATGATCGGAAGTATGATGGAATCGCACCTATCCGTCACAGCGGCCGCGCATCTGGCTTACGCTCACAGTAATATTACAAAATATGACCTTGATGCTGCGCTCTGGCTGCAGGATCAAGTCGAACAAGGAGGGATGAAATGGCAGGGAAACACCGCTGAACTGTCTAATAGACCGGGACTTGGATTATATTAATTCCTGGAGGTGCTGTTAAACTTTCATTGGGGCTGTATCAAGAGGTACAGTCTCTTTTTTGTGAAAAAAAGGTAACTCACGCATAAGTGGAGGGGGGGGGACCTTTCGCTTCGAAGGCTTGAACGATATGAAGGCGCGCTTGTTGATGAGACCCGCGGAGCGGCACGTGAAGCATTGATTGATCCAGGGGATACGGCGGTGGAAGAGCAGACGGCTTTTCTTATCTTACGGCCAAAAAGCGGCGGGAGGATACCGAAAACGTAAGTATAAACTGATCATAAGACAGTTTTTGACCGGTGGACTCCGGCCAAACGTGACATAGAACAGGTCATAATGACGTTTACAGTACATAGGAGCAGTCAAAACGTAATCAAGGGACTACCGTATCATCGTTTTAGGCAGACTGCCGCGCGAAAAAAGACGTTCGTGCACTCCGACGGGCCTTTTATGCTTTTCTTATGAAAAAAGGGTTGTGTTGTTGGACGTCTAACCTTTACAATGAATACAACATTCCGAACAGGGGAGAGGATATCATCATTTATTGAAAGGGCTTTCCTTATTTTTTAATTATAGAGGTTGGACGTCTAACGACATAGGGTTCTTTTAACGCAGTTTTTAGAAAACGCTTACTCACTATATATATATGGAGGTTTTATCATGGATTTTCTTTGGGGATTGATGGGGATTGTCTTTGTCCTGTTTCTTGCATTTCTCGTTTCAGCCAGAAAAAAATCTATCCGGCCGAGGACGATCCTCGGGGGACTGGCGATACAGCTTACGTTTGCTTTTATTGTGCTGCAGTGGGATTCAGGAAGACAGGCGCTGGAATGGTTCACCAAATATGTTTCCAACATTATCGGTTATACGGATGAAGGAATTAACTTTCTGTTCGGCGATCTGCTTGCTATCGAAAGTGTAGAAAGTGTCTTTGCTCTGCAAACGCTTCCTGTTATTATTTTCTTCTCTTCCTTGATTGCGATATTATATTATATTGGTGTTATGCAGTGGTTCATTAAAATGATCGGCGGCTTTCTGTCTTATATTCTTGGAACGAGCAAAGCAGAATCGATGTCGGCGGCTGCCAACATTTTCGTCGGGCAGACGGAAGCGCCGCTTGTCGTAAAACCGTTTCTCTCCAATATGACGAAATCTGAACTGTTTGCCGTAATGACTGGAGGACTTGCTTCCGTGGCAGGCTCAGTGCTGTTTGGTTATGCTGCACTTGGTATTCCACTGAATTACCTGCTCGCGGCAAGCTTTATGGCTGCTCCGGCCGGTTTGATTATGGCAAAGATGATCATGCCGGAAAACGAAGTGTCCGAAACGACGGACCATATCGAGCTGGAAAAAGACTCAGAATCACAGAATATCATTGATGCCGCAGCCAACGGTGCTTCCACAGGACTGCGTCTGGCGTTGAACGTCGGTGCCATGCTTCTTGCTTTTATTGCATTGATTGCAATGGTAAACGGCATTATCGGCGGAGTAGGCGCCTGGTTCGGCGCAGACGGATTGACGATCGAGCGGATTCTCGGATTCGTTTTCGCTCCGGTTGCTTTCATGATTGGCGTGCCGTGGGAAGAAGCGATTCGTGCCGGATCATTTGTCGGCCAGAAGCTGGTTTTGAATGAGTTTGTGGCATATGCCAATTTTGCACCGGAAATTGAAGCTGGTGATTTGTCGGATAAGGCTATCACGGTCATTACGTTTTCTCTGTGTGGTTTTGCCAATATCAGTTCTCTGGCCATTCTTCTCGGCGGGATCGGGAGTCTGGCGCCGGAACGACGCTCGGAAATTGCACAGCTCGGTGTGCGCGCGGTCATCGCCGGGGCGCTTGCTTCGATGCTGAGCGCTGCGATTGCGGGAATGTTTGTCTAAATGAACGAAAAAGGTGATAAAAAATGAGAATGGTTGATGTTATTGAGAAAAAACGCAGCGGCGGTGAATTAACGAAAACAGAGATAAGCGACATGATAGAACAGTATACAGCAGGTGACATTCCGGATTATCAGATGTCAGCCTTGGCGATGGCGGTATTCTTTCAGGGGATGACAACGGATGAACGGGTTCATCTCACGCAGGCCATGGCAGCTTCGGGGGACCAGGTGGATCTCTCCGGTATTGAAGGGGTCAAAGTCGATAAACACAGCACAGGCGGGGTTGGGGATACAACAACCCTGATCCTGGCTCCGCTCGCTGCCTCTGTCGGTGTACCGGTGGCGAAAATGTCCGGACGAGGTCTTGGGCATACCGGGGGAACGATTGATAAGCTCGAAGCGATTAACGGCTTTGATGTGGAGCTTGACGGAGATACATTCAACCGGCTTGTAAATGAAAACAAAGCGGCTGTCACAGGGCAGAGCGGTAATTTAACCCCGGCTGACAAAAAGTTGTACGGCCTGCGTGATGTGACCGCGACGGTGGATTCTATCCCGCTTATCGCCAGTTCTATTATGAGTAAGAAGCTGGCCTCCGGGGCGGACGCGGTCGTGCTGGACGTGAAAACAGGAACGGGTGCTTTCATGAAAGAAACGAAGGAAGCCCGGGAGCTTGCCCAAGCGATGGTCGATATCGGGAATGGCGCCGGCCGGCATACGACAGCCGTTATCTCGGATATGAACCAGCCGCTTGGGTACGCAGTCGGCAATGCGCTTGAAGTGAAAGAGGCTGTCGAAACGTTAAAAGGAGAAGGTCCGGATGACATCTTTGAGCTGTGTCTTGCTCTTGGCAGTCATATGGTGGTGGCAGCCGGACTGACGGAAACGACGGAAGAGGCCGAAGAACGTCTGCGTGAAGCGGTGCGGTCCGGAAAAGCCCTTGAAACGATGAAAACCTTTATAGCAGGGCAGGGCGGCGACCCGGCTGTGGCAGATGATCCGGAAAAACTCTCGTCTGCTTCTTATAAAAAAGAAGTAACGGCAGCAGAAGATGGCTATGTTGCTTCCATTGCAGCGGATGACATCGGCACGGCTGCCAGCATGCTTGGCGCCGGACGTACGACGAAAGAGTCCACCATTGACCTGGCCGCCGGCATCATGCTGCATAAGAAAATCGGGGATATGGTGCAGAAAGGAGAGGTCCTCGCCGTTATGCACTCCAGCACCGAAAATACCGAAGAAGCTGAAGCGAAAATCATGTCATCCTACACGATTGAAACGCAGCAGACAAAGCCGCCTCAGCTATTGTACGATGTGATTCATTAAAGAGGAAGAGGGTCCGTCATGGGCGGGCCTTTCTTTTCAGCATAAGAGGTTGGACGTCCTACAAATAGGAGGTTAAAAGTGAAAGAATTAATGTTAAGTCTCGCTGCCGGTATGATTATCGGCATCGTGTTCAAATTTCTCAAGCTTCCGCTTCCGGCTCCACCGGTTCTGGCCGGGGTGATAGGAGTGGCGGGTGTATACTTCGGCGGAGTTATCGTGGATTGGTTCTATAAAACGCTGGCATAAAGAAAGGAGAATCATAGATGCATACTTCATTTAAACGTATATTTTTAATCGTTATGGATTCGGTCGGAATTGGCGCGTCTCCGGACGCCGTACAGTATGGAGATGAAAAGGCGGATACGCTCGGACACATTGCTGGACACCGGGGGGGCCTCAGGATGCCGAACATGGGGAAGCTCGGGTTGAGTAATATCAGGAAGCTTCCGGGTATCGAAGCAGCAGAGGCGCCGCTTGCCCACTTCACAAAAATGCAGGAAGCTTCCGCCGGCAAAGATACCATGACCGGGCACTGGGAGCTGATGGGGCTCCGCATTGATGCGCCGTTCCGGACATTTCCCGGCGGTTTTCCGGACGAATTAATAACCGCACTTACAGAGTCCTCCGGGCGTAACATTGTCGGCAACAAACCGGCATCCGGAACCGATATTCTTGATGAACTGGGAGAGCACCACCTGCATACCGGGGATTTGATTGTTTACACGTCCGCTGATTCGGTACTGCAGATTGCCGCGCATGAAGATGTTGTTTCCGTTGAAGAATTGTATGAGATTTGTGAAACGGCCCGTGAACTCACGAAAGATGAAAAGTATATGGTCGGCCGCGTGATTGCAAGACCCTTTACCGGAGAACCGGGTTCCTTTGAGCGGACGCCGAACCGCCATGATTATGCATTGAAACCGTTCGGCCGCACCGTCATGAACGAACTGAAAGACGGAGGCTTTGACGTAACAGCCATTGGAAAAATAACAGACATTTATGACGGGGAAGGGGTAACGACCTCCCTGCGGACGACTTCCAATATGGACGGCATGGATAAGCTGCTGGAAACAATAGACACAGAGTTTACAGGACTGAGTTTTCTGAATCTGGTCGATTTTGACGCGAAATACGGTCACCGCCGGGATCCGGATGGTTACGGAGATGCGCTGGAAGCCTTTGATGAACGGCTTCCGGAAGTGCTGGAAAAGCTGCAGGACGATGATCTGCTCATTATCACGGCCGATCATGGCAATGATCCGGTGCATCACGGGTCGGATCATACGAGGGAATATGTGCCGCTGCTCGTGCATCACCCTTCTGTGAATAAAGGACTTGCCCTTCCGCTCCGTGACACGTTTGCCGATGTAGGAGCGACCGTAGCGGAAAACTTTCAGATCAGGATGCCGTCGTTTGGAGAAAGTTTCCTGAAAGACGTGCAGCAGCAGGGGGGACAACGATGAATTTAACATCCATCCAGGAAGCAGCACGTGCCGTAAAAGCCCGGCAGAAAGTGCAGCCCAGGACCGGGTTGATTCTGGGATCCGGCCTTGGTGTGCTTGCTGATGAAATTACTGATGCAGTCACTATTCCTTATGGGGAGATTCCTCATTTTCCGGTGTCCACGGTGGAGGGTCACAAAGGACAGCTCGTCATTGGGGAACTACATGGTGTGCCGGTTCTTGCTATGCAGGGGCGTTTTCACTTTTATGAAGGATGGGACGTGCAGGACGTTACGTTTCCCGTACGGGTGATGAAAGAACTGGGGATCGACAAGCTGATTGTTACCAATGCCGCCGGAGGAGTGAATCCGTCTCTGAATGCCGGCGATCTCATGTTGATCACAGATCACATCAATCACGCAGGAGCCCATCCCCTGCGCGGCAAAAATAATCCCGATCTCGGAGTCCGCTTTCCGGATATGTCGGCAGCCTACTCTTTGCGTCTGCGGGAAGAAGCGCAGCATGCCGCAGCAAAGCTTGGCATGAATCTCCGGGAAGGTGTCTATGTCTGGAACAGCGGCCCCTCCTATGAAACACCGGCGGAAGTAAGAATGCTCCAGTATCTTGGAGGAGACGCGGTGGGCATGTCCACCGTCCCGGAAGTCACTGCTGCCCGTCACGCGGGAATGGAAACGGCAGGGATTTCATGCATTTCCAATATGGCGGCAGGCATTCTTGATCAACCTCTCTCGCACGAAGAAGTGATTGATACGACACAACAGGTCCGGAAAGAGTTTCTGTCATTGATCAGGGAATGGGTGAAACGAATAGAGAAAGGAGACTGACAAAAGAATGAAAGACATAGGAACAAAACAGAAAGAAGCCGTAGCAGCGCTCGAGCAGAAGATAGACGTAAAACCGGAGCTCGGACTTATTTTAGGTTCTGGTCTCGGGGAGTTGGCAGATTATATCGAAAACCCGGTCACGGTGGATTATGAAGAGATCCCGCATTTTCCGGAGTCTACCGTGGAAGGCCATGCCGGTACGCTGGTTGTTGGAACATGGCAGGGAAAAACCGTAGCAGCCATGAAAGGGAGATTCCATTATTATGAAGGGCATTCCATGCAGGATGTGACGTTTCCGGTCCGGGTGATGAAGGGTATCGGTGTGGACACTCTTCTTATTACCAATGCCTGCGGCGGAATGAATCCATCTTTTGCACCGGGAGATATTATGGTGATTGACGATCATCTAAACATGACAGGGGGCAATCCTTTGATCGGTCCCAATGATCCGGATATGGGTCCGCGTTTTCCTGATATGAGCCGGGCCTATTCTCCCGACCTGCGCGCGGTTGCGGATGAAAAAGCGGCAGAACTTGATATCAACGTGCAGCACGGGGTATATGCCGGTATTACAGGTCCGAGTTATATGACCCCGGCGGAACTGAAAATGCTGCGCCAATGCGGCGCGGATGCCGTCGGGATGTCCACTGTACCGGAAGTGATTGCAGCCAATCAGATGGGAATGAAAGTACTTGGTCTCTCCTGCATCACGGACATGGCCATTGGAGAAGAGCTGGAGCCTCTGACACACGACGATGTTGTCGCAGTGGCGGCCCGGACGAAACCTGTTTTCAAAAACCTTGTTCAGACGATTACCGCCTCCTTATAATACATGGAAGGAAGAGATAACGTATGCGGACAGATTTGGCAGAAAAGATTGATCACACCCAGTTAAAACCGGAAACGAACAAAAAACAGATTCAAACGCTCTGCGCCGAAGCAAGGGACTATGGGTTCTATTCCGTCTGTGTCCTCCCGGTTCATGTGACAGAGGCTTACGATCGGCTTCGGGGGTCGGATGTGAAAGTATGCACCGTTATTGGTTTTCCACTTGGAGCCTCCACAACTGAAACGAAGATGTTTGAAACAAAAGATGCGATCGCAAAAGGCGCCGAAGAAGTTGATATGGTTCTTCCGATCGGCCTTTTGAAAGACGGAGAAGAGACGGCGGTGGAGAACGACATCCGGGCCGTCGTGACCGAAGCACAAGGACAGGCGCTTGTGAAAGTGATTCTCGAAACAGCGCTGTTGACGGATGAAGAGAAGAAAACAGCCTGCAGACTGGCAGTAAATGCCGGCGCCGATTTTGTGAAAACGTCGACTGGTTTTGCAGGCGGCGGAGCGGAGACTGCAGATATCGCTTTGATGCGCGAAGCCGTAGGGCCGGATATCGGCGTAAAAGCTTCAGGTGGCATCCGGAACCGGGAAACCGCAGATGCCATGGCAGCAGCCGGCGCCGACCGGATCGGAGCCAGCGCCAGCATATCGATTGTAAATGAATAAAGACAAGAAGAGCTTCCCGTCACCTGCCGGGGAGCTCTTCTTTTACAAGTGATATCGAACAAAAATTCCCTTTATGAGCAGAATTACAATAAAAGAAAAAGGATGGTGTTATAATACCGAGGAAAAGAAAATGCTGCATGGAAAAAGGAGATATGTCATATGGCAGATATAAATATTCCAGTATCCGCCCTCAATCTGGCGCCTGTCCGCCAGGGTGAATCCAAAAAAGACGCGATCGATGCAACGGTTGATCTGGCGCAGTCTTTGGAAAAAATGGGGTACGCGCGCTACTGGATCGCCGAACATCATAATACATCGACACTCGTAAGCTCTGCGACATCCATTTTGATGAAGCACGTTCTCGAATATACCGACGAAATCAAGGTTGGTTCCGGCGGCATTATGCTCCCCAACCATTCTCCGCTCGTCGTAGCCGAGCAGTTCGGTACGATGGCCACCATTTATCCGGAGCGCCTCGACCTTGGACTCGGTCGTGCACCGGGAACGGACATGCTGACGGCTTCCGCGCTCCGCCGTTCCCAAACGGATCAGTCTGTCTACTCATTCCCTGATGACGTACAGCAGCTGCTTACGTATTTCGGTCCGGAAGAAGAGCAGGGTTACGTAAAAGCCGATCTTGGTATCAACACCAATATTCCGATTTACATTCTCGGTTCATCCACCGATTCAGCTGTTCTCGCGGCTAAACTTGGTCTTCCGTATGTTTTTGCCGCCCATTTTGCCCCGGCTCAGATGGAAGAAGCGATTGCGATCTACCGAAGCCGGTTCCAGCCGTCCGATTATCTGGCTGAGCCGTATATGATGGTGTGTGCGAATGTGATCGCCGCAGAAACCGACGAAGAAGCACGCCGGGAACAGACGACGATGCAGCAGTTCTTCCTAAACGTCGTCCGTGGTAACCGGGAGCCGCTCAGCCCGCCGGTTGATGATATGGATGAGATCTGGAATTCCCGGGAAAAAGAAGCATCGTCATCTATGTCGAGAATGACGTTTCTTGGAAGTAAAGAGTCCATCCGCGAGCAGCTGACACAGTTTCAGGAGAAATACAATGTGGACGAGTTGATGGCCGTTTCCTACATCTATGATCCAAACAAACAGAAACGATCGTTCGAAATCCTGAAAGAAGTCGTATCGGAATAAGACGATGAAAAAACGCCGGTGCAACAAAAGCTCCGGCGTTTTTTCAGGATGTGGATGTTTGTTGTTTCTGTCTTTTACGAAGCGTGTGGTTGCGTCCCCATTCATGCATCGCTTCAAGAATAGGTTCGAGGCTCCGGCCGTAGTCGGTCATCGCGTACTCGACTTTTGGAGGCACCTGGGGATAAATCGTGCGTGCAATAATATCTTCTTCTTCCAGTTCGCGGAGCTGTTTGGTGAGCATTTTCTGCGTAACACCCGGCATTTTGCGTTTCAGTTCATTGAAACGCTGGGTTCCTTCCTGGAGAAGATGCAGAAGAATAATTGGTTTCCATTTTCCGGTGAGAATGCTTAGAGCATCTTCCACCCGGCATTGCTCTGGTACTTTTTCCATAAAATCAACCTCCCCGGTATCATAAAAGATACCACACCACTTTAAAGTGCGTACTTCTTTTTGTTTGGTATATCTTCTATAATAACATGGCACAGGAAAGGTGGGTAAAATGATGCAGCACTACGGAATAAATGAAAGCAAAGGATTGGAATTCGGCATTTACACACTCGGTGATCATCTGCCGGATCCACATACAGGAGAACGAATTTCCGCGCAGCAGCGTATACAGGAGATTATCGAATTTGCCAAACTCGCTGACGAGGCGGGGCTTGATTTTTTCAGTGTAGGGGAAAGCCATCAGGAATACTTTGCCACGCAGGCGCATGCGGTTGTACTGGCAGGCATTGCCCAGGCAACAGAAAAAATAAAATTGGGAAGTTCCTCCACAATTATCAGCACCTCGGACCCGGTGCGGGTGTATGAGAACTTTTCGACGGTGGACTTGATTTCAGGAGGCCGTGCCGAGCTTGTCGCAGGCCGCGCTTCCCGTATCGGTCTGTTTGATCTGCTTGGTTACGATATCCGGGATTACGAAGCGTTGTATGAAGAAAAATTTGACCTGCTCCGCCAGATTAATGAACAGGAAAAAGTGACGTGGAGCGGGGACTACCGGGCGCCGCTTCGAAATGCACAAGTGCTGCCAAGACCTCAAAAAGGAAAGCTTCCGATATGGCGGGCAGTCGGCGGCACCCCGCAAAGCGCCATGAAAGCAGGGTACGCGGGTGTACCGATGTTTATGGCGCATCTCGGCGGTCCGGTCGATGCCTTTAAACAAACGGTAGATGCCTACCGGGAAGCAGCAACAGCCGGCGGGTTTGATCCGGCGGAACTTCCTGTTGCGACAGCGGGTTTTTTCTATGCGGCGGAAACTACGCAGCAGGCGCTGCAGGAGATGTATCCCCACGTTAACGAAGGAATGAAACGGACGAATGGACGTGGTTTTTCAAAACAGATGTTTGCGCAGGGAGCCGATACACGAAGTGTGATGAACATCGGCAGTCCGCAGGAAATCATCGAAAAAATACTACATCAGCATGAAGTGTTCGGACATCAACGTTACATTGCCCAGATTGATTTTGGGGGCGTACCGTTTGATAAGCTCCGCAAAAATATCGAAATCATTGCAACCGACATTCTGCCGGAAGTCCGGAAGCATACAGCAAAATAAGAGGAGGGAATGAGACATGAATGTAGTGGCATTATCCGGATCGATAGCAGGCTCTAAAACACGGACAGCGATGGATTACACCGCAGCCTCGCTGCAAAAACAGCTTCCGGATGCGGACGTTACGCTTCTTGATCTCGCGGAATACAACGTACAGTTCAGCGATGGCCGGCATCACCTCGATTATGACGGAGATACCGGTTACGTCGTGCGCACCATTATGCAAGCAGATGCGGTTATTATTGGAACGCCTGTATTTCAGGCTTCCATACCGGGTACACTGAAAAACCTGTTTGATCTGCTTCCCGGTGATGCTTTTAGTGGAAAAGTGGTAAGTATACTTGTTACCGCCGGTTCTGCAAAACACTACCTTATTGCCGAGCAGCAGTTAAAACCGATTCTCGGTTACATGAAAGCAGAAATCGTGCAGGGGTACGTGTTTATCGAAGAAAAGAATTTCCACCAAAAACAGATCACAGATGATGATGTTCTTTTCCGGATCGACCGCCTCGTGGAGGATACTGCGTTTCGCACCGGCGTGTTGACGAGAATCCAGGAAGAACAGGACTCGGCTTACGATTTCTAAGGAGAACCATTGTATGATAATACCGAAGGAACGACGTATCGCTCCTTCGGTATTTTTTATTCCTCGACCAGTTCCGGGTCAAGACACTGTACCGTGCAGAAACAGTTTAAGTCGACGTGGATACACTCTCTCGTGCGGGATAGTTCATCTACGTGGCAGAGCGAACTTGGATCGATGCAGCATTTATTGAAATCGAGTGGACAATCCGGACGCAGCAGCGATAATACCGCGCAGCAGTCTTCCTTCGATACTTTCTCGACGCGGAAGAAAACAGTCTGAAAGCAGTCTCTTCTGCCGATCGAACCGGCCGCGTGAAAATAGCTGCCGTCCTTTCCCTGAAGTAGAAAAGGGATTGTATCTCTTCCATTGTTATTGTTATTGCCGCTTAACAAATCATTGTAACAGCCGTTGCGGCAGTTAGGATTGTTTCTCTCCTCCGCTTCATCCTGAGCTTTTTTGATATGAAGGAGAGTATCGCATACACAAAGGTCTTTGGAATGCCTGGTTTCCATGCATGTGGTATCCTCTATCTCTACCTCTCTTCGTCTACGGTTTCCCATATTCCATCCCTCCTTTCTCTACCATTATATAAATTTGTTCTGATGTGGTGTCGGAGGTTTTTACCCATAATTTTTGTCGTATATCTTCCGAAAATGTAAAAATTAAGAGAAAGGAATCGACTCATTTGCAAGATATAACGAATAAGTACGATATATATGCAAATATTAAGAACATGTTAAGTTTATTGCGGTTATGTGCATATATATATATCTGTATGCCTGCACGAACGATTTGTATGTTTGTTTCATTTTTCCTAACATAAAAGGGATAGTGAATATAACACATTATTTTTAAAGAGGAGGAGAAACGTGGATAATAATTATGGGAAAGGGTTAAAAACAACCGGTGAGGTGCTGAAAAACCCCGTATTTATCACTTCATTTATACTTGCTGTTGCTTTTGTCCTTGTTGGCACGTTGTTACCTGATTTCGGGACATATATGGATAACGCCTTCGCGTGGATGACGAGCACACTCGGCTGGGGATTCATTCTGGGCGCGACTTTCTTTGTCATTGTCACGATTTATCTTATTTTCAGTCCTCTTGGTGAAATTAAACTCGGTGAGGACGGGGAAAAACCGGAATATTCTACACTATCCTGGTTCTCCATGCTGTTTAGTGCGGGGATGGGAATCGGGCTGTTGTTCTGGGGTGTTTCCGAACCGATTAACCACTACAGCTCTCCGCCGTCCGGGGAAGGAGAAGTAGCAGAGGCAATACATACAGCACTCCAGTATTCCTTCTTCCACTGGGGCTTTCATCCATGGGCTGTCTACGCTGTTGTTGCTTGTGCACTGGCATACTTTTCTTATCGTAAAAACCTGCCGATGCTTCTCAGTTCCACATTGGAACCGATTCTTGGCAGAGACAATCTAAATGGATTCTGGGGCAATACCGTCAACATTATCGGTGTACTTGCTACACTTCTTGGTATTTCGACATCTCTTGGTCTCGGAGTTATGCAGATCGGCGGAGGCCTGGAAACACTTTTTGGTCTGCCGAACAATAATGCGACATGGGTTGGTATCGTGATTGTCGTTACCATTCTTGCTATCTTGTCCACCACGACAGGAATTGATAAAGGGATTAAATGGCTGAGTCAAATCAATCTGAGTGTGGCCGGCCTGTTGATGCTGATTATATTTATCATAGGACCTACACTGTTTATCATGAACGCATTTACTCATTCCACAGGTTCCTATCTCCAGAATCTGATTTTTATGTCGTTTGGTATGGACGCCACGGACGGTTCAAGAAACGCCTGGTATGAATCCTGGACGATCTTCTACTGGGCCTGGTGGATAGCATGGTCCCCATTTGTTGGTTCTTTCATTGCACGTGTTTCCAGAGGACGAACCATCCGCAGCTTTGCTATCGGGGTTCTTCTCGTTCCGACTGGACTCAGTATGTTCTGGCTCAGCGTATTCGGTGGGGCGGCTCTCTACAACCAGCACTTTGGCGGAATGAATATTCTCGATGCGGTGATGCAGGATGAAGCACAGGGATTTTTTGCGCTTCTGTCCAACTTCCCGCTCTCTGGTTTGTTAATTTCAGTAGCAATGGTTTCGGTTGCCGTCTTCTTTGTGACGTCTTCGGACTCGGGTACGTACGTTATCGGTATGCTGACGTCAAAAGGGAACCCGAATCCCCCAATCGCCATCCGTATCACCTGGGGGTCCATTGAAGGACTGTTTGCGATTGTCCTGCTTCTTGCAGGCGGGCTCAGTTCCCTGCAGACAGCATCATTTCTCGGCGGGTTTCCGTTTATGCTCATCATGTTTCTCATGGTGTACTGCCTGATTAAGGCACTACGCAAGGAACTCCGCGAAGGTTCTCTGCCGACGGAGAGACAGCGTATATTTGCTGCACTTGAAGACCTGCAGCGCGAGAGAAAAATTGATGAAGATGTCTTCACTGATGAAGCCAACAACGAAGCCAACAACGATACCAGTAAATAATATGGCAGAACAAAAGGAGCTGTCCTCAAAGAGAGGACAGCTCCTTATTTCATGAGGAATCCGGCATACAGGTTGGTCATGATGAAAGGCGTTTCTATTTTTTCATCCTTCAAGGCGGCGGGCCAGTTCCTGAAGTTTTTCTTCTGGAAGTGTTTCTTCAATATATGGAAAAATCACCCGCTCTTCCAACCGGATATGCGTTTCGAGTCGTTCCCCCAGTTCATGCATCGCGTCGGGGGAAGGGGTGTCGTTATGGATAATGGATTCCATCATAGCCCGGATCCGGATATGGTCGACCAGCATCGTTTTAATTTCCGGGAGATCCACCGGTCCATATTCTGCATAAGCCGGGAGTAAGATTTCTTCTTCTTCGCGGAAGTGCTGTTTTCCACCCGGGACCCAGAAATTTTTCACATCGGCTGCTGTTTGTTCCAGAGAATAACGGGCTTTTTTTGTTTCCACCCGCTTTAAGTTCAATGCTAAAAACAAGCCTTCATGGTGATGGTGGGACAAAGAATGTAATGATTCGTGTCGTTGGATTCCTTTTTTCTCCGTCATAAAGTTCCCTCCGTTTTTATCGCCTGACCTGAAACGATGCTTGAGCATATGCCGTGAACAAGCTGTGAAATCAGAGACTGATTGTGTCCCGGTATTCATAAGAGACCTTAGTGGTATTATAAAGGATATTCATATATGTTCTCACCCCTGAAACGATAAGAAAATAATCGATAAAGGAATATTGGCATTCCGGGGCCGGCATCCGCAGGTTGACAGAAGAACGCAGGCAGCAGAAAATTCTCATTTGACCCGGGCTGTACTATACACAACGCCGGTACTTTTCTTTTTCTTCTTCTGTGTGGATAGCTTGAAAAAAAGGACGAAAAAAGGCACACTAAACAAAAGAGCAATTTAGCTTGGGAAGCCGACGGGCAGACAAGGAGGAAGTATGATGGATTTTCAGAACGTGATAGATAGAGAACAGACAAATTCGATGAAATGGGACTTTTACCCGGATGTTTATGGAGCCGATGATCTTTGGCCGATGTGGGTTGCGGATATGGACTTTCAAGCGCCGAAACCGGTACTCGATGCTATGCACGAGGTCATCAACCACGGGGTGTTCGGTTACCACCGCCGTCCGAATTCTCTATTTGATGCCACCACATCCTGGCTTAAACATAGATTTGACTGGAGTGTATCTGCTGAACAGATTGTCTTCACTCCAGGCGTTGTACCAGCGATAAGCCATATTATACAGACGTTTACTGAAAAAGGAGACGGCATTATTATTCAGCCGCCTGTGTATTTTCCTTTCTATGCGCTTGTCAATAACAATGAGCGCAATCTCCTCCGCAATCCTCTTCAGGAAACGGAAGAAGGGTTCACAATGGATTTTGAAGATCTGGAAGAAAAAATGAAAGAAGCGGAAATGATGATTCTCTGCAGTCCACACAATCCAATCGGACGGGTATGGACGGAAGAGGAATTAACAAAACTCGCTGAGTTGGCTGAAAAACACGGTGTGCTGGTCGTTTCCGATGAAATTCATGCAGATATTATCCTTGAAGGTAAACATACACCGTTTTCCAAAGCAGCAGCAGGCAAAGATGTCGAAACGATGACCTGCCTGGCACCGAGCAAAACCTTTAATCTTGCTTCTCTGCAGCTTTCTTACGTTGTGTTTGAAAACAGTGAATCCAAAAAGGCCTATGAAAATCACCTTCAGCGGGAATTCGTTGGTATTAATAATCCGCTCGCAAGTGCTGCTGCTGAGGCTGCGTACCGCCACGGAGAAGAATGGCTTGAACAGATGCTTGAGTATGTGAAAGACAACGTGCAGCATGTAAAACAGTACGTAGAAAATGAAATGCCGGAAGTAAAAGTGATAAAGCCGGAAGGTACGTACTTAATCTGGATAGATATGCACGGGTTGAATATGGAAAACAAGGAATTGGAACAGTGGCTTCGCAGTGATGCTAAACTCGCACTCAGTGATGGTCCGAACTTTGGTAAAGAAGGGGGAGGTTTTGTCCGCATGAATGCAGCCTGCCCGCGTGAGACACTGGAAGAAGGGCTCCGCCGCCTGAAAGAAGCCTATGACCGCTTGATGGCATAACAAACCGGCTTCATCTCTCCTTCCTTCCGGCTGCTTTTCATGCCGGAAAAATCTCAGGATAAGTTTTTCTGCCGGCAGGAATGACGGAAGATTGTATCGAATAGAATGCTTAAGTATACAAATGATTCGTCCAACATTCTGTGCGTAGGAAAAGGGGCCGTTCATAATGCAAAATGATGCTGCGAAAGAGCTTCAGAGAGAATTCGAATGTGAGCTCGGACGTGCACTGACAGTCGATGAAAAAGAAATGATTCATTGGATGGCAGAAAGACAGCAGCAGTTAGATAAGGCCGGCATGGAAAAAAACCTAATGATGAAGACGGAAAGTTAGGTAAATAAAGCGGAAGTGCAAAAAAGCTGTTTCCAAAGTTTCTCTTTTGGAAGACAGCTTTTTTCACTACGTCCTGAAAGGAGAAACGACCAAATGAAAACATTCCGTCTCGTCTCCCTGTTTCTGCTGCTTAAAGAGGAAAAGGATGTATATTCCTATCGTGTTCCTTTGCAGGAAGGGTTGATTATAAACAGGGAAGAGCGTAATAAATCATGGTTGATTGAAGCGGTTCTCCCGCAGTCGGAGGAGGAAACGTTTCGTCCGAAAATGGAAGCAGAAAGGCAGATGGTTCTTGAAGTGGTTATCACCGATACACACAATGATCCCGCCTTGATGACAGGCCGCGTAAGGAGTATTGTCCCCCTTGAAAGTCGAATCAGTGTCATATTTGATGCCGTCATGGCTTCCGGCAAAGATGACGTTTCCAACATGATTCTTGAAGGACTGATTGAAGAAGGCTATTCCGGTCATGACATGCTGTCCGAATTCTATCAACGAAAGCAGGACCAGGGAAAATGGTCTAAACAGGCCGCGGCCCGTATTTATGAACAACTGGGATCCACGGAGAGCCGCAGTAAAAAATAGACAACCAGCATCCGAACGCAATTAAATGAATAAGGACGATCTGAAATGAAAACTTTTACGTTTCGGGATTATTACAACAATGAAGTAGAGCTGTCGTTCAGCAAAGAACCGTTTTCCCACCGTCCGGGGCACGTCTGGGTTATCTGCCGCTATGAAAAGCAGTGGCTTCTTACCCGCCATCCACGAAGAGGTCTTGAATTTCCGGGAGGTAAGGTGGAAGCAGGGGAATCCCCTGAAGAAGCAGCCAAACGGGAAGTATGGGAAGAAACGGGTGGAATCGTAAACCATATTACTCAGCTTGGACAGTATAAAGTCAAAGGCCGTGCCGAAACGATCGTGAAGAATGTTTACTTTGCTGACGTGCAGCAAATACAGATTAGAGAAGATTACCTGGAAACGATGGGACCGGTTCAGCTCCAACAGCTTCCCCGGGAGCCGGATAAGAACTACAGTTTTATTATGAAAGATGATGTTCTGCCAAAGGCACTGCATCAAATTAAAAAACGAAAACTTACCGCCCTCTCCGACTGATTAAAAACCGCTCCAGGGCTTCAATGCTTTTGTACATAACGGCAGCCAGCACGGCAATGACAATCAGGCTGAGCATAACCTGGCGGAACTGAAACACTTGAAAACCGTATATAATCATGTAACCAAGCCCTTGTTTCGCTACAAGAAACTCTCCTACAATCACCCCTACCCATGCCAAACCGACATTCACCTTCATGGTGGAAATGATGGTTGGGTAGCAGGCTGGCAGAACAGCGTAATGAAACAGCTGTTTTTTGGTGGCTCCAAACGTAAGCAGTACTTTTTTGTAATTGTCATCCACCTGCTGAAAAGCGTGATACACAACAATTGTTGTTATGACAATGGAAAGCAGGGTAGCCATCGCAATAATCGAAAGGATCCCCGGTCCGAAAATAACAATAATAATAGGTCCCAGAGCTACTTTCGGCATGGCATTCAAAATGACAAGGTAAGGGTCGAACACCTTGGAAAAAAAGGCAGACCACCAAAGCAGAAAAGCGGCCAATGCCCCGCCGGCACTCCCAAGGAGAAAACCGGCTGCCGTTTCGGCCAGTGTGATGGAAGTATGGACGAGCAGGGAACCGTCGCTCACTTTTTCCAGAAAAAGAAGACCGATTTGACTCGGCATACTGAAAATAAGAGGATCAATCCAGGCAAGCCGCGAAGCTGCTTCCCATAAAATAAAGAATGTGACGGCAAGCATAGACTGGGTCCATAAAACACGACGTTTTTCTTTTGTTTTTTGTTGCAGGTACAGCCTATGTTGAGTCTTGATACTGTGATTCAACATTCTCCAACTCCTCCCATATTTTCTGGAAGTAAGAATGAAACGAGGGATGGTTTCTTGTTTCAAAAGGGGACAGGCTTCTGAGCATTTCCGGTACGTCAAACGTATGATGAATGGTGCCGGGATTGGATTCAAATAAAAAGATACGATCCGACATGGCGATAGCCTCGCTTAAATCATGGGTGACAAGAACCGCCGTTTTGTGCTGGTTTTTCAATGTGATGGAGACAAGATCTTCAAGCTTCAGCTTCGTCTGGTAATCAAGCGCAGAAAATGGTTCATCCAAAAGCAGCAGAGACGGCTCGGGGGCAAGCATGCGTACCAAGGCAGCCCGCTGCCGCATCCCTCCGGACAGTTCGGCAGGAAAGACATCCGCTTTGTCTCCAAGACCAAGCTGTTCCAAAAGCTGCATGGTTCTGGATGATGTTTCCGGGGTGTGAAGGCCTGTGATGACAAGACCGAGTTCCACATTCTGACGGATGGTCAGCCACGGAAAAAGATAATCCTGCTGCAGCATATATCCGGTTTCTTTTGAGTACCCTTCCATCTTATGGTTATTCATAAAAATGGTTCCGGAAGTTGGTTCGAGCAGCCCCGCTATTATGGACAATAATGTCGTTTTACCGCATCCGCTTGGTCCGATAAAAGAAACAAATTCCCCGTTTTTGACGGTAAGGGTAATGTCTGTAACAGCCCTCACCGCATGTTCATCCGTGAAATAAATCTTTTCAATTTCCTGCAGGGCAAGCATATGGCGTCCTCCTTTTACTTTTCCGTAACCGTTTCGGCGATTGTTGTGTCTACATATTTATCATAATCAGACCGTTCAGGCAGTTCACCGGCTTCTTCCATAATATTCTGCAGATTATTCCATGCCTCTTCCGGAAGCAGTGGTGTTTCGGCGTAAGAACGCTGGCTCCGGTATCTGACAGCGGCGTCGGCAATTGTGGATTCCGGAGTATCATCAAAATACGGGGCAAGCACAGTACCTATTTCCTCGGGTGAAGCCTCATAGATCCACTGCTGTGCCCGGTACAGCGCGCGGGTGAAACGAAGTGCTGTCTCCTCATCGTTTTCAAAGAAACTCTGCTCGGCCATGAATACGGTATAAGGAATAGGGCCGGATTCTTCTCCGAATGACGCAGCGATATGCGCGATGCCTTCCTGTTCAAATTTTGTGGCCTGTGGTTCGAACAGTTGGACGTAATCTCCGGTGCCGGATGCAAAAGAGTTCGCGATATTGGCGAAATCCACGTTCTGGATCAGCTCGAGATCTTCATGGGGATCGATGTCATTGTGCTTGAGTACATATTCTCCGGTCATCTGCGGCATCCCGCCTTTACGTTGTCCGAGAAAGACTGAATCGTTCAGGTCTTCCCACTGAAAATTGTCCGGTTCTTCCCGCGCCATTAAAAAAGTGCCGTCGGTCCGGGTGAGCATCGCGAAATTAATGATGGGCTCCGCCGGGTCCTGGGAATTGACATAGATGGAGGTTTCCGCTCCGACAAGGGCAATATCGGCTCCTTCTGAAAGCAGAGCTGTCATCGTTTTGTCGCCGCCCCATGTTGTCGTAAGCTCTATATCTATGTTTTCCTCTTCAAAAAATCCTTTTTCCATTGCTGCATATAATGGGGCATAGAAAATAGAACGTGTCACTTCGGCAAGCTCCACCGTCGTTTTATCCTGCTGGGATGAACAGCCTGCAAGCATACTGCCGGCAGTCAACATGGTACACAGTAGAATTTTAATACTTTTTTTCATTTTTCAGGGCCTCCTCCCGCTGCTCGTAGTACAGCTTATGACAGAGGCCCGGTGCGCGTGCGCCGCTGAAACGAAAACAATAAAAAACGCTTCCGACTATCTATTTGATAATCGG
This sequence comes from Salibacterium qingdaonense, assembly GCF_900114715.1. Taxonomy (GTDB): domain Bacteria; phylum Bacillota; class Bacilli; order Bacillales; family Marinococcaceae; genus Salibacterium; species Salibacterium qingdaonense. The sequence continues at coordinate 55,248 of NZ_FOTY01000014.1, read as the reverse complement.
AAACGCTTCGTTCTATGAATAGGAATTTGGGACAAATGAAAGATGTAGAAACAAAACACGAACGTCTTTTGTTTCTGTTTAGAACCCACATGGCAGCGGAGCCAAAATGCTTCGCCTCCTGCTCCGAACAGCACGAGGCGCGACTCCCCACACAGGATGTGCGGTCAGGGTCGGCATTCGCACGTGACATAACTTCCACAGGATAATGACGTTTACCGGGGTACGAAGCCCTCTAAAGTGCTTTCGGAATTCTTCCTAGTGACGTTCAGGGGTGCACCGGACCCTCTAAAGTGCCTCCGGCGTCATGCCGAACGACGTTTAGGGGGACTCTGTTTCCCCTAAAGTGCCTTCGGGACTATTTCTCACCCTTTTCCTGCAACGGCAGGCGCTCGTTGCTGCGTCGGCCCGTTCATTTCCCGCTGCACGCAGCCTTGATTCGTTCCTAGTGACGTTTACGGGGGCACGGAACCCTCTAAAGTGCTTTCGGAATTCTTCCTAGTGACGTTCAGGGGTGCACCGGACCCTCTAAAGTGTCTCCGGCGTCAAGCCGAACGACGTTTAGGGGGACTCTGTTCCCCCTAAAGTGCCTCCGGGACTATTTCTCTTCCTTTTCCTGCAACGGCAGGCGCTCGTTGCTGCGTCGGCCCGTTCATTTCCCGCTGCACGCAGCCTTGATTCGTTCCTAATGACGTTTACCGGGGCACGAAACCCTCTAAAGTGCTTTCGGAATTCTTCCTAGTGACGTTCAGGGGTGCACCGGGGGCTCTAAAGTGCCTCCGGCGTCATGCCGAACGACGTTTAAGGAAGCACGGAACCCCCTAAAGTGCCTTAGAACCTATTGAACGTCCGTCCCCCAACTTGAACGCAACAAACAAACGCCTGCATTTTTCTACATCTGTACTGCCAGAGCTGTTCCCTCCGTTATACCGGCTGGCGTCGTGGTCACACCGCGGAGCAGCTCAGGTGCAGTTTCGATTCCGGCAAACGGGTTCTGTTCTGCCTGGGATGAATTTTCTATATTACAGAAAAGGAGCTGCACCTTTTGATACAGCTCCATTTTTCGCTTCTTTTAGAGGTTTTGTCCCAGCGTTTTATCTCAGTTTCGTCGTCCTGTTCAGCGGCCTGCCGTTTCTGCGGTGCGGCTGGAAGGCCCCGCATCCTGGACAGCCTGGGAGACATTGGTGAACTTCAGGAAGTTGTTTTCAAAACGATGGGCCAGTTCTTTTGCTTTCTCTGCATAAGCCTGCTTATCCTCCCAGGTTGAGGCCGGCTGCAGCAGTTCATCCGGAACACCCGGGCACTGCAGGGGAATGTGCAGCCCAAATACCGGTTCGGTTGTCATCTCAGACGATTGCAGATCCCCTTCCAGAGCAGCTTGAATCATTGCTCTGGTATAGGAAAGATTGATCCGCTCTCCAGTTCCGTATGGACCGCCGGACCAGCCTGTATTTACAAGAAAGACCTGCGTTCCGTGATGTTCCATCTTCGCACCGAGCATTTGGGCATAGACAGAGGCGTCAAGCGGGAGAAAAGGTGATCCAAAGCACGTGGAAAACGTGGCTTCCGGTTCGGTAATTCCGCGTTCTGTGCCAGCGAGTTTGCTCGTGTATCCGCTCAGAAAGTGGTACATCGCCTGTTCTTTTGTGAGCCTGCTGATCGGCGGCAGGACACCAAACGCATCAGCGGTAAGGAAAATAATCGTTGATGGATGGCCGGCGGCGCTCGTTTCAAGCGCATTTGGTATATTGTCGATCGGGTACGCTGCACGTGTATTTTCCGTTAAATCGGTGTGCGTGTAGTCCGGATCGCCAGTGGTACGATCGACATGAACATTTTCAAGCACCGCCCCGAAACGGATGGCATTCCAGATTTGTGGTTCTTTTTTCTTTGACAAATTGACGCATTTGGCATAGCAGCCGCCTTCGATGTTGAAGATACCGTTGTCCGACCAGCCATGCTCATCATCACCGATTAAATACCGGTGCGGATCGGCTGACAACGTGGTTTTACCCGTGCCGGACAATCCAAAGAAAAGGGCAGTATCTCCTTCTTCTCCAACATTGGCAGAACAGTGCATAGGCAGAACATCCTGCTCGGGAAGAAGGTAATTCATAACGGAAAAAATCGATTTTTTCATTTCTCCGGCATATTCTGTACCTCCGATTAAGATAACCCGTTCTTCAAACGAAAGGATGATAAAGGTTTCCGAATCGGTGCCGTCCTGCTCAGGATCTGCTTTAAACTGAGGGGCGCTGATAATAGTGAAAGGTTCCATGCCTGTATCACGGTCAGGGCCGGTTGAACGCAGAAATAATTGACGGGCGAACAAATTGTGCCAGGCAAACTCATTGATCACCCGGATTGGCAGTTGGTAGGAAGCATCCGCTCCTGCTGCCCCGTTTGTGACAAACAGCTCTTCCTTATTTTCTAAATGTTCGATCATCTGATCAAACAACGATGAGAACACTTCCCGGCTGATCGGCCGGTTGACATTTCCCCAATCCACTTTTTCTGCGGAAGCGCTGTCATGAACGATGAATTTATCTTTTGGAGACCGGCCGGTATATTCTCCTGTCTCAACAGAAAGTGCACCGTTTGAAGAGAGTGCTCCTTCTCCCCTGGAAAGGGACGTTTCGACTAAACGGGACACAGGAAGATCCATCTGCACGTTTTCACCTTCCAGTACACGGGTTAAAGGGTTGGAAAAACGGGACGACATCATGGCGGAAAATCCTTTCTTTTATCAGAATATTGTTTTTGTTACGAAATAGTATAACACATTTCGCTTAACAGTCTATACTTTTTATTAAAAAATGTTATGCTTATCTTTGTTTCAAAAGGAACGGACAAAGGGAAAAAATATGTTATACTAAATGAAACAAAACAGGAGGGTTCTCTATGAATCATTTGTCCTCCATCATCGTCTTTTACGATCAAAGCTGCGGCATCTGCCGGGAGTCCAAACGCATCATCGAAAAAAGAGACCACACTGGAATGATTACGTGGCTCGATATTCAAGATCCCGATACACTGGAAAAGTACCCACTGTTAAAAGGACGGAATGTACAGGAAGCGATGCATCTCCTGGAAAATAATACGTACCTTTATACCGGATTTGCGGCGGTGAAGCGCATCGTGCAGCTGCTTCCAGCCGGAAAGTGGGCGTCTTTGTTATTTCACCTGCCCGGAGCGGATCAGATTGGTGAGAAACTGTACCGGGTTGTCGCCCGCAACCGCCATACATTCTCAGGAGCAACGTGTGATTCCGGAACCTGCGGCATCAAGCGCTGATTATTTGACACAATCCTTGTTGTACGATACTATAACTGTTGAACGGATACTCTTATCCCGAGCTGGTGGAGGGACAGGCCCTTTGAAGCCCGGCAACCATCCTCCTCTTGCAGGAGGCAAAGGTGCTAACCTGGAAAGACGGAATAACGTCTTGGAAGATAAGAGGCGAAAAAGGTGAACGGATCGAGACCCCTTTTCCTCGCCATGGAAAAGGGGTCTTTATGTTTTCATGGGATAGAAACACTGTTTACGCCTGCTCGTCTTTAAGAATTGGAACATAGGGAATGAGTGCCGTAACAATCTAACGTGAAGGGGAGGCAGTACAAGTGTCTACGGATGGAAGACGTTTGTTTACATCAGAATCAGTAACAGAAGGGCATCCGGACAAAATCTGTGATCAGATCTCCGATGCCATACTGGATGAAATTATATCGAAAGATCCCAATGCCAGGGTGGCCTGCGAAACGGTTGTGAACACCGGGCTTGTTCTGGTAGCCGGCGAAATCACAACCTCAACATACGTGGATATTCCAAGCATTGTAAGGGATACGCTCAAAAAAATAGGCTATACAAGAGCCAAGTACGGATTTGACCACGAAACGTGCTCTGTCCTTACTTCGATTGACGAACAGTCCTCTGATATTGCCCAGGGAGTGGACCAGGCGCTCGAAGCAAGAGAAGGGCAGATGACCGAAGGAGAATTGGAGGCGATTGGTGCCGGTGACCAGGGGTTAATGTTCGGCTATGCCGATAATGAAACGCCGGAACTGATGCCGCTTCCGATTTCGCTGGCACACAAGCTGGCCCGCCGTCTGACAGAAGTAAGAAATGATGGTACTATCCCTTACCTTCGTCCGGACGGGAAAACCCAGGTGACGGTGGAGTACGGCGAAGATGGAAAGCCGCTGCGGGTGGAGACCATTGTTATTTCTACGCAGCACCATGCTGATATATCCCTAGATGAGATAGAGAGAGATTTGAAAGAACACGTTATTCAACCAGTCGTTCCGGAGCACTTTCTTGATGAAGAGACGAATTATTTTATTAATCCGACCGGACGCTTCGTCATAGGCGGTCCGCAGGGAGATGCCGGATTGACCGGGAGGAAAATCATCGTCGATACGTACGGTGGTTATGCCCGTCATGGTGGCGGAGCTTTTTCTGGAAAAGATGCGACAAAAGTGGACCGTTCCGCATCTTACGCCGCCCGCTATGCTGCTAAAAATATTATTGCGGCGGGACTTGCCGAAAAATGCGAAGTGCAGCTTGCCTATGCGATCGGCGTGGCACGTCCTGTCTCCGTCTCGGTGGAAACGTTTGGTACGGCGGAAGTGTCCGAAGAAATTCTGGCCGAACTTGTCCGCAGCAACTTTGACCTCCGGCCGGCAGGCATTATAAAAATGCTCGATCTGCGACGGCCGATTTACCGGCAGACTGCAGCTTACGGTCATTTTGGCAGATCAGATGTGGAACTGCCGTGGGAATCTGTTGACAAGGCCGGGGCACTGAAAGAACAGGCCGCGCAGAACAGATGAAAAAATAAGCCTGCATGAAGTGAATACACCAAGACCAAAATCCGGACGTGTGGATAACATTCTCTATAGAATGCGGCATCGTCCGGATTCTTTATACTGCATCTGTTTGAACGGGCGGAGCGGGATATACAATGGAATGACGGTTCAGGAATCAGACATCAATTCTTTGTAGTATCTGCTTTTTTCTACATAGGACTGCTGAACACGGTGCATTTCGTTCAAGTCCTCATCGGTCAAATCACGGACCACCCTGGCAGGACTTCCAAGGGCGAGAGTGCGCGGTGGAATCACCTTTCCCGGCGGTACAAGGGAACCGGCACCAATAAAAGCTTCTTCCCCGATTTCTGCACGGTCCAGAATCTTGGCCCCCATTCCGATCAATGCGTTTTTTCGTATGATGGCGCTGTGCAGGATGACCATATGACCGACGGTAACGTCATCTTCAACAATCAGGGGGTTTTTTGGACTTTGATGGAGAACGGACTGGTCCTGAATATTGACACCATTACCGATAATAGTGGGAGCAACATCTCCGCGGATCACCGTGTTGAACCAGACACTTGATTCTTCGCCGATTTTCACATCTCCGGTAATGGTCACATAATCAGCTATGTAAGCGGAATCTGCGATGTCCGGAAATTTTCCTTTATAATCATAGAGCATGGTGGAACCTCCTGATCCTTCATAGAATTTTACTGACTTTAATGTAAGTTTAGCAAAAATCATAGTAAAATGGATAGGGAAGTAATGGTTCAAGTTCGATGCAGCGATGGAAAGGCAGGAACAAATAAGATGATAAATACATGGTTAACGGACAAACCACGCGGTACCATAGTGCTGATTCATGGAGTCGGTGAACATCACGGCCGTTACAGGGAATGGATAAATCGTCTGAACAGCCGGGGTTTTCATGTTGTTGCCGGTGATCTGCCGGGGCACGGTAAAACGAGAGGAAAAAGAGGTCACATTGACCGTTTTGATCAGTACATAGATGCCGTGTACAACTGGTATAAAGAGGCAGCCGCGCTTGATGTTCCGGTGTTTCTGTTCGGACACAGTCTGGGAGGATTAATTGCGGTACGGGCTTTGATGGAAAAATATCTGCCGGTTCAGGGAGTTATTCTTTCCTCCCCGTGTCTTGGACTGGCGGACTCTCCAAACAGGGGAGTGGAACTTGCCTCGAAAGTGCTGCACCGCGTGACTCCTTCGTTGCGGGCCGGATCAGGGATCACAGCAGAGCTGCTCACAAGACATGAAGAGACAAGAGCTGCTTTCAGGCAGGATGATTTAATCGTATCGACGGTAACACTCCGGTGGTACCGGGAATTAACGAAAGCTGTAAAACAGGCTCAACTTTATCCGGATTATTATCCCGATGTTCCCACCCTGGTGATGCAGGCCGGAGAGGATTACATTGTAGATGGGTCTTCGGTACGGCGATGGTTTAATCAGCTTCACATCTCAGATTGCGCGTACCGGGAATGGAAAGGACTGTATCATGAGCTGCTTCATGAGCCGGAGCGCGAAGATGTATTCAGGTTCCTGATGCACTTTGCAGAGCAGCGCCTTGAAAAGACAATAGAGGGGGAAGAAGGATGACAGTGAACGTACCAGCAACGCCATGGACCATGATGTACACCATTTACCGGGAGGTTATTCCCAAGGTGCACCGTATGCTCGGACAGTGGCGGGAAAAAGCAGAGCAGATCCCGAACCCCGAACTGCGGAGACAGGCTTTAATAAGCATAGAAAATAAAGCTTTCCACTGTGAAGGCGGCGGAGTGTATGCCATGTTTGCTCCGGAGAGCAGACAGGAAAACATCCTTCAGTTTATCATTGCATACCAGACGATCTGCGATTACCTGGACGGACTATGCGACTGGAGCGAATCTCAGAATCCCGACGATTTTCATATGCTTCACAAAGCGTTGCAGCATGCCCTTGAGCCGGGGCAGGAGGTGGAAAATTATTATTTTTACCGGGAAGATCAGGATGACGGAGATTATTTGAAAGAATTAGTGGAAACCTGCCAGTCTAATCTTGTGACGTTTCCCGGCTTTTGGAATGCAAAAGAGTACATGGAGGAATTATCTCATTACTACAGGACCCTTCAGGTTCATAAGCATGTTCAAAAAGAAGAGCGTGTGCCGAGATTAACCGCCTGGTTTGATGAAGTCAAAGAGGAGTTTCCTGATATCCGCTGGTACGAATTCAATGCCTGTACCGGTTCAACTCTTGGAATCTACGCGCTTGGAGCTTACGCTGCCAGATCCCACCTGGCAGACGTACAGGCCCGGTCGATCAAATCGGTTTACTTCCCGTATGTGCAGGGTGTTCATATTCTACTGGATTACTTTATTGATCAGCAGGAAGACATCGCTGATGATGAACTTAATTTCTGTGCGCAGTATGAAGACGAAGAAGAAATGGTGGAGAGGGTTCGTTACTTTAAGAAAGAGGCGGAGAAGAAAGTGCGGAAACTGCCGGATGCTGCATTTCATTCATTAATTGTCAAAGGATTATTTGCGATTTATCTGGCAGATGAGAAAGTACAGACAGAGCCATCAATGAAAAAAACAGCCAAACAATTCATCCGCTTCGGCGGACTGCCGGCTGCGTTCTTTTACATTAACACCTGGGTCTACAGACGGAATTCCAAATTGATATACGGGTAACAAAAAAAGCAGCGGCTTCACTGGGAAGCCGCTGCTTTTTCAATAACGGTGAGTCCGCCTGTGTCCGGGGAGATGGCAAGGCCGTGAACGGGTGTTCCTTCCGGCAGCAGGGGATGATTCCTTATGATATCAGCGCTGTTTTTCACATTTTCTTCGACATCGTTGAATCCGCGCATCCACTTGTCCAAATCGACACCGGCGTAGGCTGCTTCCTGCAGCCGGGCGGTATCGGCACCGCGGGCTTCGGCCTGGCTGAAGATATCATCGGAAGTCAGGCCGGTCATGCCGCACCCGTAATGACCGATGACGGCAACTTCGTCGGCTTTAAGGGCATAAAGCGCGACAATGATGCTGCGCATAATGCTGTCATAGGGATCGGTCACGATTGCACCGGCGTTTTTGACAATTTTTGCGTCTCCGTTTTTCAGATTTAATGCCCGGGGGAGCAGCTCAATGAGCCGAGTGTCCATACACGTCAAAATAACAATTTTCTTGTCCGGAAACTTGGACGTCTGTAAGGGCTCGTACTCTTTTCCTTCCACAAATTTTTCATTAAAAGAAAGCATGGAATCAATGATTGTCATATACATTCACTTCCTATCTTTTATCAAAAATAAATAAATAAGGGGGCTGGTTCACTTGATTCATAAATTCATAACGCAGCACCTGTATATCTCTTTGAGGCAGCGCGGCAGCGTATTCTTCCAGTTTGTCTTTTTCCATTCTACCTTCAGGATGTCCCGGATAAACGACGACGAAAAGAAGGCCTCCGGATTTTATGATATCAAGCAGCTGCGATATGGCTTGTATCGTTGTTTCCGTCCGGGTGGTGATCGTTTTGTCCCCGCCGGGAAGGTAACCGAGGTTAAAGACTGCTGCTTTTAGTTTTTCGCGGTGTTCTGATGGGATTTGTGCCGCTGCGTTCTCATGGCCTTTGTTTATCAAAGTCGTCCGCTCATGCAGCTGATGTTGTTCGAGACGCTGTTTCGTCTGTTCCAGTGCTTCTGTCTGAATATCAAAACTGAACACATGTCCGCTGCTGCCGACACAGTGTGCGAGATGAAGCGTATCCCGGCCGGTTCCTGCGGTGGCGTCAATGGCTGTATCGCCGTTTTCGAGTACCCTTCCCATCCATTCTTTGGCAAATGCAAGCACATCGGGTATTGTCATCGCGAGAGGGCTGCCTCCGGCTGGTGATATTTTCCCTGCCAGCTGTTACGGCGCTCAAGCTCCGCATCGATGGCATTTAGAACTTCCCATTTGTTCAGGCTCCACATCGGACCGATCAGAAGGTCGGCAGGGCCGTCCCCGGTCAAGCGGTGAATGACCATCTCCGGCGGAAGCAGCTCAATCTGGTCAACGACAAGATTCACGTATTCTTCCATGTCCATAAATTCCAGCAGTCCCTGTTCGTATTGATGAACCATAGGGGTATGTTTCAATAGATGCAGCAAGTGGATTTTAATGCCTTGTACATCAAGCTTTGCCACTTCCGCCGCAGTTTCTTTCATCATCTCATAGGATTCCTGCGGCAGTCCGTCGATAATGTGGGAGCAGACACGGATGCCATGGGCGCGGAGTTTGTTCACTCCTTCTTTATAGCATTCAAAGTCGTGGGCCCGGTTAATCAGGTCGGCTGTACTTTCATGAACGGTCTGCAGGCCGAGTTCGACCCAGAGGTGGGTCCGTTCATTCAGTTCAGCGAGATACTCAACGACATCATCAGGCAGGCAGTCCGGTCTGGTCGCTATGGCGAGACCGACAACCCCGTCCTGTTCGAGAATAACTTCAAACATCTCACGCAGTTCCTCTACCGGTGCGTACGTATTGCTGAATGCCTGGAAGTAACCGATATATTTTCCGTTTTTCCATTTTTGGTGCATCCGGTCTTTAATCTCGTGAAACTGTTTCACCAGATCATCACGCCGGTCACCTGCGAAATCTCCGGAACCGCGGGCCGAACAGAAGGTGCAGCCTCCGGATGCAGCCTTTCCGTCCCGGTTCGGGCACGTGAACCCTCCATCGAGAGGAATTTTAAAAATCTTTTCACCGAAATGACTGCGCAGATGGTGGTTCCATGTATGATAACGTTTTTCTCCCCATTTCAGGGGGAGCTGATCCTGTTCATTCAGCGTCATGATTGAATCTCTCCTTCTACACGCTATACTTCTGTATTTTAGCACGATTCCTCTTCACATCCAAACAGACACTTATATGGTCCCGTTTGCCTTCTTCAAGACGGGCGTGTAATATGGTAAGATAGGTAATATGCTGTTAAACAACGTGGTTTTGACAATGTGTCCTGACCAATCTTGACAGACAGCATGGAAGTTCATAAAATACCAAGTATTGAACAGAATCTGCAAATATGCTTTATTCATACAGGAACAACGTTGACAAGGAATAGTAGCAGGGAACCGGGTGACAGAGAGACGGCGGAGGCTGGAAGCCGTACGAAGGAAACTGTGAACTCTCCTTTAAGTTGCAGAAGAGAATGAGCAGTACCTTCTGCCGTGCATCCGCGTTAGGGATATCGAAGAGCGGGCGTGCGGGATACGCATGCCAATCAGGGTGGCACCGCGGGAATGGAAGCTGAAAGAACAACCTCTCGTCCCTATAGGAAGCAGGTAGGGGCGGGAGGTTTTTAATGGATACATACGCGGGTTCAAGTAAAACACAAAGGAAATTAAAGGAGGTACATACACAATGGCTTTTCCCCACCAGGATATCGAAAAGAAATGGCAGCAGTATTGGGAAAACAATCATATTTTCAAAACACCGGATTATCCGGAAGCAGACAGCAAATTTTACGCGCTTGATATGTTCCCGTATCCATCAGGCGCAGGTCTGCACGTCGGACATCCGGAAGGATATACCGCAACTGATATTATTTCCCGAATGAAGCGGATGCAGGGGTACCAGGTGCTTCATCCGATGGGATGGGATGCGTTCGGTCTTCCGGCGGAGCAGTTTGCTCTGGATACCGGAAAGAATCCCGGGGATTTCACCCAGGCCAACATTGAAACTTTTAAACGCCAGATCAAGGCACTCGGGTTTTCCTATGACTGGGACCGTGAAATTAATACAACGGATCCTTCCTATTATAAATGGACGCAGTGGATTTTTATCCAGCTTTACAAAAAGGGACTGGCTTATGTCGATGAGGTGGCGGTGAATTGGTGCCCTGCACTTGGAACGGTACTCGCCAATGAAGAAGTGATTGACGGCCGCAGTGAACGCGGGGACCATCCGGTGGAACGCAGGCCGATGAAGCAGTGGATGCTCAAAATCACCGAATATGCCGACCGCCTTCTTGAAGATCTGGAAGATCTCGACTGGCCGGAGAGCGTTAAAGATATGCAGCGGAACTGGATCGGCCGCTCCGAGGGCGCGGAAGTATATTTTGACATCGACGGTCATGATGAGAAATTCACCGCTTTCACAACCCGGCCGGATACATTATTCGGTGCGACATACTGTGTGCTGGCACCGGAGCATGAGCTGATTGATGAAATTACAACCGATGAACAAAAAAATGCTGTTGATGCCTATAAGAAGGAAATCGGAACGAAAAGCGATCTCGAGCGGATGGAACTGCAAAAAGAGAAAACAGGGGTATTCACTGGTGCTTATGCTGTTAATCCGGTCAACGAGGAAAAGCTTCCGATTTATATTGCCGACTACGTTCTTGTCAGTTACGGAACCGGAGCAGTTATGGCTGTGCCGGGACATGACCAGCGTGACTATGAATTCGCCACAGCATTTGATCTTCCGATTGTAGAAGTTGTGGAAGGCGGGAATACAAAGGAAGAGGCCTATGAAGGCGACGGCCCTCATATCAACTCCCGGTTTCTAAACGGTCTTCATACAGAAGAAGCCATTTCAGCAATGACGGAACGTCTTGAACAGGAAGGCAAAGGGAAAAAAGAAGTGACGTACCGTCTCCGTGACTGGCTCTTCAGCCGTCAGCGTTACTGGGGAGAACCTATCCCGATGATTCACTGGGAAGACGGTTCTCTCACCCCGGTTCCTGAAGATGAACTTCCTCTGGAACTGCCGGAGCTGGAAGAATTCAAGCCGTCCGGTAACGGAGAATCTCCACTTGCCAATGCGGAGCAGTGGCTGGATGTTACGGATCCTGCTACCGGTATGAAAGGACGCCGCGAGACAAACACCATGCCTCAGTGGGCGGGAAGCTGCTGGTACTACCTTCGTTTTATCGATCCGGACAATGAGGAGAAACTGGCGGATGAAGAAAAACTGAAACAATGGCTTCCGGTTGACATTTATGTCGGCGGCGCCGAGCATGCCGTGCTGCACCTGCTGTATGCACGCTTTTGGCACAAAGTGCTGTACGATATCGGCGTGGTTCCGACGAAAGAGCCGTTTCAACGTCTGTATAACCAGGGGATGATCCTTGGGGAAAACAATGAGAAAATGAGTAAATCCAAAGGGAATGTTGTCAATCCGGATGACATTATAAAAACCCATGGAGCCGACACTCTGCGGCTTTATGAGATGTTTATGGGACCGCTTGAGGCTGCAGTGGCCTGGTCGGAAAACGGCCTGGACGGCGCCCGACGTTTCCTCGACCGGGTGTGGCGTATATTCACCGATGAAAAACAGGCCCTGTCGGAAGCTGTTACAGAAAGCGGGGGTACTGAAGATTTTGAACGTACGTATCATAAGACCGTATACAAGGTGACAGAAGAATTTTCCCACCTCCGCTTTAATACCGGTATCAGCCAGCTGATGGTGTTTATTAATGAGAGCTACAAACAGGAAAAGCTCCCGAGACCGTTTATGGAAGGCTTTATTAAGCTGCTGGCTCCGGTGGCTCCGCACCTGGCTGAAGAAATATGGGAACTTCTTGGTTATGAAGGAACTATTGCGTACGAGCCATGGCCGTCGTATGACGAGAACATGCTTGTGGAAGATGAAGTGGAAATTGTACTTCAGATTAATGGCAAAGTACGCTCCAAAGCGGTTGTACCGAAGGATGCTGATGAACAGCAGCTTGAAACAATTGCCAGAGCAGACGAAAAGATCAGCGAAGAAATTGAGGGGAAAACCATCCGCAAAGTCATTGCCATACCGGGAAGACTTGTCAATATAGTCGCAGCCGGCTAAAAGAGCAGCCGTTCCTCCACGGCGGAGGATCGGCTGCTCTTCTTTACATGGACCATTAACTTAAGTGAAAGCATCTGCTCCTGCGGTTTCTGCTGCCGCCCGGCCGGCGGTATAGCCGGTGGAAAAGGCGACGGTAATGTTAAATCCGCCTGTGTAAGCGTGAATATCAAGAATTTCGCCGCAGAAAAAAAGGCCGCTGGTGATTTTGGATTCCATCCGTTTCGGCTGAATTTCCTTAATGGAAATGCCTCCGCCGGTGACAAATGCATCTTCGATGGACAAAGTGCCGGTAACATCAAACCGGAAATCTGTTAAGGCCTGCGCAAGACGTCGCAGGGCGTCATTGGACACGTCCTGCAGCGGCTTGGACTCCGGTATGCTGCAGTGGTCCAGAAAGAAAGCCAGAAGACGCTCCTGGGCAACATGTTTTAATGCATTTTTAGCTGCTTTGGCGCCGTCCTGCTTTTTAGTCCCGGCAAGACTCTGGAACATCGTTTCGGTGTTAGTGTCCGGGTATAGAGAAAGTCCCATCGGAATAGTAGATGTTTCATGTTTTTTCAGTGCTTTGACAACGTACTGGCTGCACCGGAGAACAATAGGGCCGGAAATACCGAAATGCGTGAAAATCATGTCTCCGCGGTGAGTCTTTATTTTCTTCCCTTTCGGAGTGTAGACAGTCAGCGCGACATTGGACAAAGAGAGCCCCTGGAGCGTTTTTTCCTGAATAAAAGACGCCGCCGATGTGATGGGAACTTCGGTTGGGTACAGTTCCGTAATCGTGTGACCGGCTGCTTCGGCCCATGGATAGCCGTCGCCGGTACTGCCGGTATTGGGTACTGATTTTCCGCCGGTTGCAACAATGACGCTGCCGGCTTCGAGCGTTTCCCCGTTATCAAGCTTCATACCCGTTACACGGCCGTCTTCAAAGGTGAGAGAATCCACTTTCGTCTGAAGCCGGGTGTCGACCCCGAGTTCCCTTATTTTCTGAAGCAGGGTCTGCACGACGGTCATGGCTTTGTCATTGACCGGAAACATCCGGCCCATGTCTTCTTCTTTCAGTTCAATGCCGAGATTTTCGAAGAAGGCGATAATATCTTCATTATTAAAAATCGAAAAAGGGCTGTGCATAAAGCGGCCGTTTCCCGGAATGTGTTCAATCAATTCCTTTTGCTCCATCCGGTTTGTTACGTTACAGCGTCCGCCGCCGGAGATGGCAAGCTTGCGCCCCAGTTTTTTCCCTTTATCAACGATGAGGACACGGGCCCCGTGCTGTGCAGCAGCTACGGCCGCCATTAAACCAGCCGGTCCGCCTCCGATGATAACCGTGTGATACGTCATGTTTATTCCCGCCTTATTTAATCAGTTCTACTATAAATGATACGCTAAGGTTATACAGAAAGAAAGAGATTGTCAAAGCCTGAAGGAGGGTGTTGAATGTTTGAAAAAATGACTGTTTCTACATCTCAGCATGACGAGATGGTAGATGTGACAGAAGACATACAGCAGTGGGTGCGTAAACAAAACATGGAGAGCGGTATTCTTGTCGTTTACTGCCCGCACACAACCGCAGGCATTACGGTTAATGAAAACGCAGATCCGGACGTAAAGCATGACATGCTTATGAAGCTTGATGAGGTGTATCCGTGGAACCATCCGAAGTACCGGCACGGTGAAGGCAATTCCGCTTCCCATCTAAAGGCGTCCACCGTCGGCACCCAGCAGACACTGATTGTGGAAAAGGGAAAGATTGTGCTCGGCACATGGCAGGGCATTTATTTCTGCGAATTTGATGGTCCACGCAGACGTTCCATGTATGTGAAGGGTATCACCGATACGACGGAAGTATAACTATGCAGATTGTGGTAAAATGCCGAGTGATATATACCTTCAGCGCTGACAATTGGAGTGGAAACCATGCCCGATTCTAATAAATTTTTACGGGGCACGATGATCTTGTCGCTGGCCCAGTTTTCATCCAAGTTTCTTGGGATGATTTTTGTGTTTCCTTTTGTTGCCCTTGTCGGGCAGCAGGGGATGGCTCTTTATCAGTACGGCTATCAGCCCTATACGATTTTATTGAGCCTTGCCACGCTCGGTGTACCGATGGCGGTGTCCAAATTTGTTTCCAAGTACAACGCGCTCGGGGACTACCGGACAGGCCGGCGTTTGTTTCAGTCAGGGATTGTTATTATGAGCCTGACGGGACTTGCTGTGTTTCTCGGTTTGTTTTTTATGGCACCGGTTGTCGCCGGATGGATTATTCCGAGTCCGGATGCGGTGGGCGGAAATGACATGTCATCTGTCGTTTTCACGATACGAATGGTCAGTACGGCTCTTCTTTTAGTACCTGTCATGTCCATTATCCGCGGTTACTTTCAGGGTTTTCAGTCGATGGGGCCGACAGCAGTTTCCCAGGTGGTGGAGCAGGTGGTCCGCATCACCTTTATACTTGCCATGGCATTCGCCGTGCTCCATATATTCGGCGGAGAGCGGGGCACAGCTGTTGGTTTTGCGACATTCGGCGCGTTTGTGGGTGGTCTTGGTTCGCTGCTCGTCCTGATCATGTACTGGAAGAAGCGGCACCGTCATCTGGAGCGGGAAGCGGAGCAGAGTACGGCGGATTACAATATTTCGCTGCCTTCGATGTATAAGGAGCTGCTTGCCTACGCGCTTCCTTTGTCTTTTGTGGGCCTTGCGATTCCACTGTTTCAGATGATTGATCTTTTTACGTTCAATAACGCATTGACGGCTTCGAATGCTTTTACACAGGGCGAAGCGGAAGCGGCATATGGTGCCTTTTCAGGTTCAGCCCATAAGCTGATTCTTATACCGGTGGCACTGGCTACGGCGATGTCGGTCACGTTAATTCCCGCCATCACGAGTGCCTTTACAAACGGCAGCAAAGAGCTGCTGCAGCGTCAGATTACACAGACGTATCAGGTCATTCTTTTTCTCGCCGTGCCGGCTTCAGCCGGTCTGATGGTTTTATCCTATCCTACCTTTGCCGTGCTGTTTGGCATAGATGATATGGAACTTGGCGGTAATATCCTGAGGTATTACGCTCCGGCTGCCTTGTTTTTCTCGATTTTTTCCGTGACAGCAGCGGTTCTGCAGGGAATTAACCGGCAGCGTTACGTCGTGATTTCTCTGCTTATTGGACTTTGTATAAAAGCAGCCACCGCTTATCTGTTTTTGTATTACATGGGACCTGTCGGCGGCAGTTTCAGTACGCTTGCCGGTTACGGTGCTGCTGTTGGAATAAATATATGGGGGATCGGTCGTTTTACGTCATTTCATTATGGAAAAACCGCCAGACGGCTGCTGTTAATTACGGCACTGACGCTTGTGATGACAGCGGCTGTTGTGATTGTGAAAGAAGGGGCGCAGACGATGTTTCCGCTTGACTCCTGGTATCATGCATTTCTTGTTGAGTTTTTCAGCGTCACAGCAGGAGCCGGGCTGTACTTTATTCTGAGTGTGAAAACCGGTCTGGCCGGTGTTATTTTAGGAGACCGTTTTTCCTTTTTAAAACGGACGAAAGACTTCCCGTAATAAAAAACAGGGACCGGGTCCTCTTTTTCACGGAAGGACCCGGTGGTATAATGTAAAAACGCCCGTCTGCCGGGACAGAATACAATGATGCTGAAGGGACGTGCAATCACCCTGGAGGTAATATGAAAACGAGACGTTACAAAGACTATGACTGGTGGTTATTATCGGCAGCTATGCTGCTTGCTGTGTTTGGGGTTATCATGATTTTCAGTGCCAGCTTTCCGCTTGCTATTGATATGTATGACGACCCTGCCTACTTTTTCAAAAGACAATTAATCTGGCTGGTACTTGGCAGTGTGCTGCTGTTCTTTTTTATGCATCTTCGTTACGAGGCACTGAAAAAACTGTCTCCGTTCCTCATTGCGGGGACCATTCTGCTTCTAATACTCGTGCTTATCATAGGAACAACAATCCGCGGGGCCACAAGCTGGATTTCCATCGGGCCGTTTACGATGCAGCCGTCGGAATTTGTGAAGCTGGCTGTTATTATTTATCTTGCCCAGGTGTATTCCCAGAAACAGGCCTACATCAATAAGTTCATCACTGGAGTGCTGCCGCCGCTTGTGCTGGTTGTCTTCGTGTTTTCGCTGATTATGCTTCAGCCGGATCTTGGCACCGCCGCCGCCATTTTAATGACTGCCGGTATCATCGTCTTTCTTTCCGGTGCGAAAATGCGGCATTTAACGGTTCTTGCTCTTTTATCCGGTGCCGTTATTACGTACTTTGCATTGAGTGAGTCCTACCGTGTCCAGCGTTTGATAGCATTCCGCGATCCATTTGATTCGGCTGAACGTGCCGGGGGAAGTGCCTATCAGCTTATTCAATCGTACATATCCATCGCACATGGCGGGTTGACCGGTACAGGTCTTGGACAGAGTGTGCAGAAAATGCATTATCTGCCTGACCCTCATACGGACTTTATCTTGGCGGTGATCGCTGAAGAGCTTGGTATTTTCGGCATTGGTTTCGTTCTGATCTGTCTGCTGACGATTGCCTGGAGAGGAATAAAAGCCGGTATACGCTGCCGGAAAACCTTCGGAACGCTTCTGGCTTTTGGTATTGTATTTCAACTTGTCAGCCAGTCCGTCGTGAACGCGGGAGCAGCAACCGGCCTGCTGCCAATTACAGGCCTTCCGTTCCCGTTTTTAAGTTACGGAGGGTCCTCGATGCTTGTATCCATGGCCGGTATTGGTATTCTGGCTAATATTTCAAGAGAAGGAAAACGTGCAAAAAGGGCCCGGGAAGAACAGGATGCAGACGCATAAAAGGGAGAGAAAATGGATGAGAGCTGATAAGTTACTGGCAAGTACCGGCTTTGGGACAAGAAAAGATGTAAAAAAACTGTTGAAGCAGGGAGCTGTGACAGCGGATGGAGAAAAAGTAAAAAGCGGTGCGGTCCACCTGGATCCGGACACTCAGGACATTGAAGTGAAAGGGGAGCCGCTTCATTACCGCGAGTACATCTATCTATTGATGCACAAACCGGCCGGTGTTATCTGTGCAACCGAAGATGAACTGCATGAAACAGTACTCGACATACTGGAATGGGAAGATGTTGTCCGTCATCCTTTTCCGGTGGGAAGACTGGATAAAGACACCGAAGGAATGCTTCTGCTCACGAATGACGGGAAGTTCTCCCATGCGCTGACTTCTCCGAAAAAGGGAGTCCCTAAAACGTATGAAGCGCTTTTGGATGAAAAGGCAGTACAGGAAGATGTAGAAGCGTTCGAACGTGGTGTTACTCTGGTGGACGATGGGTACCAAACAAAACCGGCTGAGCTTGAACTGCTTCCCGAGGAGCCGGAGCGTGTCCGGATAACGATACGGGAAGGTAAATACCATCAGGTGAAACGTATGTTTGAAGCCGTAGGAAAAGAAGTCCGTTATTTGAAACGGATTCAAATCGGTTCACTTCCGCTGGATGAAAGCCTGGGTGCCGGTGAATACCGGGATATGGAGGAAGAGGAAGTGCAGCTTCTGCTTGAAGAAGCGTACCGCAAAGGAAAAACAGCCCCCCCGGACTAATCAAGTGCCCGGGGGGTTCTGTTATACGGTATATGCCGTTATAGAATCAAGAAACTTTTACTTTCTTTTTGGTGGCTGTCCATTTTCCTCTGGAAGGACTGTGGACTAAGTGATTGTATTCCAGCACGTTCAGGTCCCGCTGAATCGTCCGCTGGGTGATTCCGAATTCGTCAACCAGTTCGCTCGTCGTCACCGTCCCTTTCTCTTTAATATAAAGATAAATCGATTTTACCCGGGTGATCATGCGGTCGGTTGATGGCCTCAAAAAACCACTCCTTAGCTTTAATGAATAGGGAAATCTTACTCCCGGGGCGTTTCATCATGCTGTTAGTTATCCGCATTGACAGGGAAACGATGCAACGGTCATGGTGTGACGAACTAGTGTGATATCAGCCAAAGCATAAATGGTACGTATATATTTCCAACCTATCAATGGCCCCTTATGTTGTAGTTGCATTATACAATATTTCCTGAGCATGCGCAAAGCATAGAAAAGGAAGTTTCGCAACACTTAATAAAAAATATAGAAAAGTCATTTTTTTAATTAAATGTTTACAAAAAAGAAGCACCCGGTCTCATACCGTGATGCTTCCCCTCTGCTAATTTTTGCTGTACTGGAAGAGGTCGGTCGAGAGGTAACGTTCTCCTGTATCGCAGGCGATGACGACCACTACTTCACCGGGCTTCATTTGGCGCGCTGTCTCCATGCCGGCATAGCAGGCCGCCCCTGTGGAAGGGCCGACAAGAATTCCTTCATCCCGGGCGAGGCCGCGAGCTGCATCGTAGGCATCTTCGTCGGAGATTTTATAGATGTAATCGTAAATATCCTGGTTCAATACCGGTGGTATAAATCCTGGGCTTGTCCCGACCAATTTATGCGGCCCCGGGCTTCCTCCGGATAAAACGGGAGATCCTTTCGGCTCGACGACGTGGATGGCTGCATCCGGGTAATGCGACTTCAGCGTTTCACCGGTGCCGGTGACCGTTCCACCTGTACCGGAGGCTGCAACAAATGCTCCGAGCGGTTTGCCGAGTTCCTCCATCGCTTCTTTAATTTCTTCTCCTGTTCCTTTGCGGTGTGCATCAGGATTGTCTTCATTCTCAAACTGCATCGGCATAAAGCCTGAAGGTATTTCTGCGGCCAGTTCATGGGCTCTTTCAATCGCTCCGGGCATTTTTTTATTTCCCGGAGTGAGTTCCACTTCCGCGCCGTAGGCTTTCAGCAGATTGATCCGCTCCTGGGACATCGTGTCCGGCATCACGAGAATAGAGCGGTATCCTTTTGCGGATGCATTCATGGCAAGGCCGATTCCGGTATTTCCTGATGTCGGTTCGATAATGACAGAATCCGGACGCAGCAGACCTTTTTTTTCCGCCTGCGCAATCATATGGTTGGAAGCGCGGTCTTTTACGCTGCCGCTGGGATTCTGGAACTCGAGTTTTAAATATACATCGGCTCCATCAGCCGCGGGGAGCCGGTTCAGCTTAACAAGGGGAGTGTTCCCGACTAAATCTGACATATTGGATACAACTTGCATAATGGACACTTCCTTTGAATCATATCGAATGCATCATTTATCTTAACATACTCCCGGCCTTTCCTTCTATTTGCACAAACGAAGCCGTTTGTTTCTGTGTTTAGCAAAGATGGGGATCATCCGATATAATAGGGAGAAGAAAGGAACGTCACCGAGGGAGGATTGTCATGGAACCGCATTATTTCACCGCGCTTGCCCTGCCCGTAGAGGTAAAAGAAAAACTAGCTGTGTGGACCCGGAAAGCAGCGCCGAGCCTCTCGTTTAAAAACTGGGTACATCCTGACGACTACCATATAACCCTGTTTTTTCTCGGTGCAGCCGATACATACACTGTTCAACAGACAATGGAACTACTGCAGCAAAGCTGTGCCGCACATTCTGCATTTACGATGCAGGCAGGCGGAATAGGATATTTCGGTCCCCGGCAGGCACCGAAGGTTTTATGGGCGCGCACGGCATGTCCGCAGGAATTGCAGCATTTCCAGCAGCGTGTCGCCGCAAGCTGTGTCTCTGCGGGCTTTACGGAAGAGAAACGACAATACCGCCCCCATATTACGTTAGCCCGGAAGTGGACCGAAACGTCTTCATTTTCCGAACGCTTCGACTGTCTGCCTGCGCTTGAAACGATCGAATGGACGGTAAAAGAAGCTGTCCTTTTCCGGACGCACCCTCACCGCATACCCAAATATGAGAGGATGGGAACCTTTCCGCTCGCTGAAAGCTGAAATGAAAACAGAGAACCAGGATTGTAGGGGATAAAAGGTGCAGACTATTCGAATTGTCTTTCATATTGCGATATTGTTTGTTTTTTATTATACAGGAGTATGGATTCAGGAAGCGCTCCAACTTATGATACCCGGAAGTATTATCGGTATGCTTTTGCTGCTTGCCTGCTTCTCCCTCAACATCGTCAAACCGGCATGGCTTGAACAGGGTACATCCCTTCTCCTGTCTCATATGCCGCTGCTTTTTCTGCCGGTGACAGCAGGTGTTATTGCTCATACATCTTTATTTGCCGGCGAGGGGTTGTGGCTTGTGGTGATCGCGTATGTAAGCACACTGCTGGTGCTTGTTACGTCCGGCTGGACGGTGCAGCTGCTGTTAAAAAGGGGGTCCCACGATGAATGAATGGCTTCCGGCACTTGCGGCTTTGGCAGGAACAGTGGCGGTTTATCAAGGAACCCGGCGGTTTTACCGGCGTTTTCCGTATCCGATTACGCTGCCGATTGTCACCGGAACGATCACCATTGTCTTGTTTCTGCTTGTTATGGATATTTCCTATTCGACTTACATGTCAGGCGGACAATGGATTGAAAAACTGCTGGGTCCTGCAGTGGTGGCTCTTGCCCTGCCTCTGTACAAACAGCGCGAAACGGTGAAAAAATATGCATTTCCACTCACTGCCGGTGTCACAGCAGGTGCGGTGGCGGGGGTGCTGTCGGGGTATGTTCCTGCAAGGTGGCTGGGTCTGGATGACGAATTGATTGCGACCGTTCTTCCGAAATCGGTTACGACACCGGTCGCCATGGATATCGCACAGACGACAGGAGGTATTCCGGCTGTTGCGGCTGTTTTTGTCATGGTTGCAGGTATAGGCGGTGTCGTGAGTGCGTCCTATGTGTTTGCTTTTACCGGCATATCACAGTCTCTTGCCAAAGGGATTTCTTTCGGAGCAGCTTCCCATGCCATAGGAACGGCAAAAGCACTTGAAAATAGTGAACTGGAAGGGACAGCAGGATCTGTGGCGATGACACTCAGCGCTCTGCTTCTCTCCTTTATCACCCCATTACTGACAGCGATTTTCTTTTGATAAGGAGGGGTTATCATGGCTCATTTAATAAAACTGGAAGATTATACATCAAGGTACATGAATGATATGCAGCGCTACCTGAGTCGTTTTTCCCGCTTGAAAAAAGAGCGGTGGGAGAGTATGAAACGCGATTGGAGAAAGGTGAATAATGAAAATGCGCAGGAGCCTCTTCAGGAAGAAACGCTGGAGGACTGGCTTGAAGAAGCGGGGGAAGGTTTTTTTCAGGGAGCTGTCAACCGATTGAAACAGTTTCAGGAAAGGCGCGGAAAAAAAGAAGAACCGGCGCAGGAGGCGGATGACCGCTCTGTTTTTTACGAAGGAAAATCGCTTGAGCAATTGAAGGATATGTTCTTTGAAGAGTTATTCATGGCTCAGCTGAGGTGGGCGAGTGCATCCATTCTGGAAGAATCGCGTATGAATCCTGTTTATAAATATGATCAGAACTTGAGGTTTCTGCTTCGATTCCTGCCTGATAACTATCTTATTTTATATTATCCGGTATTCTCTGTCGGGAGTGCTCCGCTGGACATGGATATCATTCTGATCAGTCCGACAGAAATTATCTGCCTGTCCTGCCTATCCGGAGATAAAAACAGTGTGTTTGAGACGTCCTCGGGTCGTTACTGGAACGAGTATGTTCATAAGAGCAGACACCGTATCGTTAACCCGGTGATTTCGCTTAATCGAATGAGCCGTGTCATTCAATCTATATTTCAGGAGCAGTCGCTTGAAATGGAGCTGCAGCGGGCAGTATGGTCCCCGTCCTCTGTCATTGACCACCGGGCCCCGGGAATGAAAGTGGAAATGGTGGATAAACGAAATCACGATGCCTGGTTTGAGAAAAGAAAAAGAACCCCCTCGCCGATTAAGAAAAATCAGCTGTATGCGGCGGAAACTTTACTGCAGCATACGTTGACGACATCTTTTCGGCGGAGGGAACTGATGGAAGATATGGAAGAGGAAGACTGACTAGTTGAAAATAATCGTTTTGTTTTCGTAAACGAGGATTTTGTCCTGGATATGCCAGTCGACGGCCCGGGCAAGTGCAATTTTCTCCACGTTACGTCCGGCGACTTTCAGGTCTTTTGCTCCGTAGCGGTGATTGACCCGGAGAACTTCCTGGTCGATAATTGGCCCTTCATCGAGATCATCCGTTATATAGTGGGCAGTCGCACCGATCAGCTTTACGCCGCGGTCAAAGGCTTTTTGATAAGGGTTGGCGCCGATAAAAGCCGGCAGAAAAGAGTGGTGGATGTTGATGACCTTATGCTGAAACGACTTCACAAACGAAGGAGAAAGAATCTGCATGTAGCGCGCCAGCACGATGAAATCAATATCATATGAATCTATCACTTCTTTTTGTTGTTGTTCCGCCTGAAGTTTTGTTTCTTTGGTGACCGGAATATGCCGGAAAGCAATGCCGTAACTTTCGACAATATCACGAAGGTGATCATGGTTGCTGATGACGACCGGAATGTCCACTTCCAGCTCACCGGAACGCCAGCGCCATAAGAGCTCCAGCAGACAATGGTCCTCTTTGGATACAAACACAGCCATTTTCTTCCGCTTGCGTTCCTGTTCGAGCCGCCAGCTCATTTGAAACGAGTCGGCAATAGATGCAAATCCCTGTAGAATACGAGGGAAACGTTCCTCGAAAGAAGGCAGGTTAAATTCAATACGCATGAAAAATGTTCCGCCTTCCGGATCCGTGCTGTATTGGTCGGACTGTACAATATTAGCCTGCTGCTCCTGCAGATACTGCGACACAGCAGCTACAATACCGGGCTGGTCCGGGCAGGATATTAACAGACGCGCCCGATTCGATAGATGGGTTTCGTACATGACAATAATCCTCCAAATATAAATCATTCATACGTTTTAACTATATCACTCCTGCCGGGTAAAAAAAAAGAAGAAGATCGACCACTCCATCCGAAGCGCCACCAGCCGCCTCTGTCCGGCAAGAGAACGAACAAAGGTTGTCGTTGACGATGTATCAAAAACTTTGATACTATTAAAAACGATTCGCTCTTTTACGACATTGAAATAAATGAAGAACGGAAAAATTCCCATGTCACGCACGTTCATCCGGACTTCCGGAAGGAATGGACAATAATAGATAAACAGACGAATTTCTGCCTGATATAGTGGTTGAAAGAGGAAACTGTAAAAATGAGGGTGAAGGTATTGGATCTTCTATTGGGAAATGAATGGACCGTTGAACCTGCAGGCGGAACGACCGGTGAAGCGTATATTGCCTGGGCCGGAGAGCAGAAGCTGTTTCTAAAACGTAACTCCTCCCCTTTTTTAGCAGTGCTTTCTGCCGAAGGAATAGTTCCAAAGTTATTGTGGACAAAGCGTCTGGAAAACGGAGACGTTATTACAGCACAGCGCTGGGTGCACGGACGCGAACTGCGTGCCTCCGACATGAACCGCGCGGATGTCGCCGGCCTCCTGAGCAAGATACATGCATCCAGCGAACTGCTTGATATGTTCAAGCGGATTGGAAATGAGCCGCTGACGCCATCAATAATCATTGAGAACTTAAAATCACAGATGCAGCAGGATGAAACATTTCCCCCGTTATTTCAGGAGGCCCTTCATTACCTGCTTGCTGCTTATTCGGAAGTGGTATCATCACCGATGGTTGTCTGTCACTGTGATATCAATCACAATAACTGGATGATTAATTCCAGTAATGAATTATATTTAATAGATTGGGACGGAGCAACGGTTGCGGATCCGGCTTTTGATCTTGGGCTTCTTTTGTATGAGTATATACCGGTGGGAGAATGGGAACAGTGGCTGCGCCATTACGGACTTTCCCTTACCGGCAACCTGAAAAGGCGGATGCACTGGTACGTCACAGCAGATGCTCTTGAACGGGCTCTTTATCACCGGAGCAGGGGTTTTAACCAGAAAGCTGCGTCATGGACGGACTATGTCCGCAGTCTCGTATACGGCACCGTTTAAAAGATCAGCTTCCACAGGATGAGTCGTCTGCACTGCCTTCAGGACGTGTGCAGCGTGGGAGTTTCTCATACTATCTGAAAGTCCGGCCCGGCGGGTCGGACTTTTATGACATCCGGCACTTGCTGCCGGGTTAAAAGAAACGGCAGGGAATATTGGAACAGGAGGGAATGCACATGCGGCTGCGCCGTAAACCATGGGCCGGAGACTGGATCCGGCAGCATCCGGAACTGGTGGTATCGGATCCATCCCAGGTAACAGGCGGATGGAGAGAGCTTTTTGGCAATGACAATCCGGTTCATGTCGAACTTGGTACCGGAAAAGGGAAATTTATTGATGAAATGAGCCGGGCCTACCCGGATATCAATTTTATTGGAATGGAAAAATACGAGAGCGTCCTCGTTACAGGAATGCAGCGCATTCTTCATGAAAGACGGGAAAATATCCGTTTTATTCACGGGGATGTCTTAAATCTACTTGACTTTTTTGGTGAAAATGAAGTGGACAGGCTGTTTGTCAATTTCACTGACCCGTGGCCGAAGAAGAGGCATGAAAAAAGGCGCCTGACGTATAAAATGTTTTTGGATTTATACGAAAAAGTACTCCGGAATGAGCATGATATCCATATGAAAACCGATAATCAAGTTTTGTTTGAATACAGTCTGGAAAGCATGTCACGATACGGAATGGTACTGAAAAATATTTCTCTTGATCTTCATAACAGCGGCATGGAACATAATATTATGACAGAATATGAGCGGAAGTTTTATCAGAAAGGGCAGCCGATTTACAGATTGGAAGCATTCTTTCCAAACGAGGAGAAAGCGGAATAGGAGGGTTTTCATGGAGCAGCTGACAATCGGGGATTACAAGCTGACGTGGCTGCGGGGCGGCGTCACACATCCGGACGGCGGTGCGATTTTCGGTGTTGTACCAAAGCCGCTGTGGTCCCGGAAATATCCGGTGAACGAACAGAATCAGGTCGAGACGCGCTGCGATCCTATTCTGGTGCAGGGAAACGGCCGAACCATGTTGATAGAAGCGGGTATTGGCAATGGTCGTTTCACAGAAAAGCAGAAGCGCAACTTCGGCATCACGGAGGAATCACAGATTGAAGAGGATCTGCATGCGCTTGGATTAACAACGGCGGACATTGATGACGTTCTGATGACGCATATGCATTATGACCATGCGGCCGGGCTTGTTAAGCATCAGCACGGAGAGGATGTTCCTGTCTTTGAGAACGCGGTCATCCGGACCTCAGCTGAAGAGTGGGCGGAAACGACCAACCCGAATATCCGGTCTGCGAACACGTACTGGGAACAAAACTGGAAACCGGTACGCAGCCAGGTGGAAACATATGAGGAGACCTGCATCCCGGCTCCCGGAATAACGATGAAAAAAACCGGCGGCCACAGCCGGGGTATGAGTATTATTACCATGGAGCAGGGGGAAGAAACGCTCATCCATATGGCGGACAATATGCCAACACTTGCCCATCAGCCTGTATTGTGGGTAACCGCCTATGATGATTACCCGATGGATTCTATAGCGGTAAAACAGCGGTATATGGAGCTCGGGTACAACAGCCGGTCCTGGTTTACGTTTTATCATGACTGCAGATACCGGGCGGTTCAGTTTGATGAAGAGGGCGGTACGCAGCAGCATATACTTGGGAATAACGGGGCATGACGGAGAAGATGATTTCTGTGAGAAGCAGAAGTCATCTTTTTTGTGTTTACGCTCTGCATCACTTTTCAGGGGGCTGAAGGAGAATGTGAGTGTTAGATACGCTCTAAAAGGTACTTTTTACGAAAAAAGGGAAAAAGTAACCGTTAGAGTATATCTAAGGTGCACAATCTGCTTCCATCGTCACCAATGTGACTACATATGATTGATTACAGTCAAAATCAATTAAAAATATGATTGATAATGATTGATTTTGAACGAAAATGGTTATATAATATAGAAAGATAATAATAGTAAGCGTTTCCTTTGAACATGAGAGGAGGGCGTATCATGCTTCATGTGGAGCGAAAAGAACAGATACTGAACTTCCTGCAGTCCAGAGAAACCGTGTCCGTACAGGAGCTGGTTTCCGCTGTTGGTGCATCCGAGTCGACCATCAGGCGGGACCTTACCGAACTTGAGTCTGAACATTATATAAAACGCTTACACGGAGGAGCTTCTCTTTTAAAGCGGAAACTGGAAGAGCCTTCAATTGCCGAAAAACAGAGCACTAATCAAAAAGATAAAAAGGCTCTTGCAGCGGAGGCGGCATCCCTCGTAAAAGAACGGGACTGTATATTTCTTGATGCCGGTACAACAACAGTGGAAATGATTCCGCATCTCACCGGGAAGGATATTGTCGTCGTAACAAACGGCATCCCTCACGTCCCGCTTCTGCTGGAACGCGGCATTCAGACCTATGTGACCGGCGGAAAAGCCAAACCGGGAACATCGGCGCTGACGGGGGAAAAAGCTGTCATGTCGATGCATGAATTCCGTTTTGATACCTGTTTTCTTGGGATGAATGGGGTGGACGCTGTCCACGGTTACACCACTCCTGACCCTGAAGAGGCATTTGTGAAAAAAACAGCGCTGTCGTTGTCTTCGAAATCGTGGGTGCTGGCCGATCCTTCCAAAATGGGGGAGACTTCATTTGCAAGCGTCGCACAGCTGGAGAAAGCAGCAGTGCTGACGTCGGACAGTATGGACGAAAAATATCTGGAGCAGTTGCAGCAGCGAACAGAAGTAAAGGTTGTGAAACTATGATTTATACCGTGACGCTTAATCCCGCCCTGGATTATGTTGTGGACGTTCCCGGTTTTCAGGAAGGAACTGTGAACCGGTCCGAAAGAGATATCAAATATCCGGGAGGGAAGGGAATCAACGTTTCCCGTGTGCTGAAACGTCTCGGCGTGCCGAGTACAGCACTCGGCTTCACCGGCGGTTTTACCGGTGATTATATAAAAGACATGCTTCAGCAGGAAGACATATCGACTGATTTTACAGCGGTGGATGGAGATACCCGCATTAACGTCAAATTGAGAGGATCCGGGGAAACGGAAGTAAATGGTGTATCGCCGGAAGTGAGGCAGTCCGACAGGAAAGCGTTCGAAGATAAACTGAAACCATTGACCGCTGAGGATGAGGTTGTTATCGCCGGAAGCCTCCCTGCTTCGCTTCCCGCCGGATGTTACGAAGAGCTGATGAATACGCTGAAAAACCAACACGTGCGGGTGTATCTTGATACGAGCGGAGAACCTTTGAAAAAAGCAGTCCAGGCAGCACCGTTTTTTATCAAACCCAATCATAACGAGCTTGGCGAACTGTACGGCGTGACCATTGAAAAGCCGGAAGACGCAGTCTATTACGGAAGAAAACTGATGGAAGAATACGGCATCGAGCACGTTATTATTTCCATGGCTGGTGCAGGAGCCGTCTATCTGCATCCGCACGGGGCATGCCGCGCTGTACCTCCCAAGCGTAAAGCGGTGAATTCCGTGGGAGCGGGCGACTCGCTTACAGCCGGTTTTATTAAAGCATTGAAGGTCTTCCAGAAACCGGAAGACATACTCGCTTATGCCTCAGCAGCAGGCAGTGCCACGGCGTTTTCAGAAACGTTCTGCACGGAAGAGGAAGTGAAACAGCTTCAAGGGGAAATAGACATTACGACAATCAGTAATTCATAAAGGGGTGACATACTATGAAAATTACAGAACTGCTTCAAAAAGACACGATGGTTCTGAATCTTGAGGCTGATTCCAAAGATGGTGTTATCGATGAACTGGTACACGTGCTGGATAAAGCAGGGAATCTGTCCGATCCATCTGCGTTTAAAGAAGCAATCCATGGAAGGGAACAGGAAAGTTCTACTGGTATCGGCGAAGGAATCGCGATTCCCCACGCCAAGACAGAAGCGGTGAAAACTCCGGCCATCGCTTTTGGACGGTCGCAGGAAGGAACAGATTACGATTCCCTCGACGGGCAGCCGGCGCATTTGTTTTTCATGATCGCAGCAAGTGAAGGAGCCAATCAGGATCACCTGCAGACATTATCCAGGCTGTCGACGCTTTTGATGGATGAAACGTTCCGGCAGGACCTGCTGCAGGCTTCATCAGAAGATGAGATTCTCACACTCGTTGACGAGAAAGAGGAAGAGAAGCTTGGCGCCGGTGAAGAAGAGCAGCAGGCGCAGCAGTCTAGCAGCGAAGAACGCACGACACCGCAGATTCTTGCTGTTACAGGTTGTCCTACAGGTATTGCCCATACCTTCATGGCAGCGGATGCGTTGAAAGAAAAGGCAAAAGAAAAAGGCTTGTCCATTAAAGTCGAAACCAACGGCTCCGATGGTATCGGCAATGCCTTAACGCCGGAAGAGATTGCAGCCGCTGACGGTATCATTATCGCATCGGACACAAAAGTGGAAATGACGAGGTTTGACGGCCGG
This sequence comes from Salibacterium qingdaonense, assembly GCF_900114715.1. Classification (GTDB taxonomy): domain Bacteria; phylum Bacillota; class Bacilli; order Bacillales; family Marinococcaceae; genus Salibacterium; species Salibacterium qingdaonense. The sequence continues at coordinate 26,269 of NZ_FOTY01000014.1, read as the reverse complement.
CCGGTATCGATCAATGGAGTTTCTGACGGGATGAAACGCCCCGAAGAGCTGATTCATCAGATCACAAGCGGTCAGGCGCCGGTATATCACGCGCAGGGATCGGCAGAAGAAGACAGTTCGAGCGACAGCAAAGGTCGGACTGGTTTTTACAAACACCTCATGAACGGAGTGTCGAACATGCTGCCGTTTGTTGTCGGCGGCGGCGTGCTGATGGCCGTATCGTTCTTTTTCGGCATTAATTCCGCCGAGGAAGGGCATGAAAGTTACAATGCCTTTGCTGCAGCGTTAAACTCCATTGGCGGCGATCACGCCTTTCAATTGATGGTTGCCGTTCTTGCCGGTTTTATCGCGATGAGCATTGCCGATCGTCCCGGTTTTGCGCCCGGCATGATTGGAGGATTCATGGCAACGACCGGAGGCGCTGGTTTCCTCGGCGGCTTGATTGCCGGGTTCCTGGCCGGTTATACAGCGAATCTGATGAAAAAGGCGCTCGCTGATCTGCCGAAAGTACTCGACGGCATCAAAACGATTCTCTTTTACCCGGTATTTAATATTTTCATTATCGGTTTGTTAATGGCGTTTATCATTAATCCACCGGTCAGCTGGCTGAACACGGCTCTTCAAAATCTGCTGGATGGGATGGGGACCGGTAACATTGTCCTGCTCGGTCTCATCCTCGGCGGTATGATGGCAGTGGACATGGGCGGCCCGGTTAACAAAGCAGCCTTTACGTTTGGCATTGCCATGATTGATGCCGGAAACTTCGCTCCGCACGCAGCCATTATGGCAGGCGGGATGGTGCCGCCGCTCGGTATTGCATTGGCCACCAGTTTGTTCCGCGGGAAATTTACAAAAGAAGAGCGGGATGCCGGCGTCTCCAGTTACTTCATGGGAGCATTCTTCATTACGGAAGGAGCGATTCCATTTGCGGCCGCGGACCCCGGACGTATCATTCCAGCGGCTGCGGCCGGCTCTGCTGTAGCAGGAGCACTTGCCATGCTGTTTGGTGCCGGACTGCCGGCACCGCACGGAGGTATCTTTGTCTTCCTTACGATCCAGGGTGCGAATCCGCTTCTCTACCTCGCGGCCATTCTCATCGGAATGATGGTAACAGCACTGCTGGTCGGGATTTTAAAACGCCCGGTGAAATAAATAAAAAAACGCTCCCGATTATCAATAAAGATAGTCGGGAGCGTTTTTTTACTGGGTTGTCCAGGTTTGATTTATGATGTTAATTCCAGAATGGTACCCGTTTTGGCATCGACGATGAAATCCATCTGCTTTGTTTCGCCTTCCTGGGTGCTCGAAATACCGCCGCGGTACACTTTATAGTCGAGATTGTCTTTCATGTAATTTTCCGCAGTCATATGAATCCACGATCCGTTGACAGGTATATGATCCTGAATATTTTCCTTTACGGTTTTCAGTGCTTTTTCAGGAGAAATGTGGCTGCTTGCGGTGCATTCTTTCAATGCATAACCGGCTGCAAGACCTACACCTGCTCCAATGAGAATATCTCTTACTTTCATATTATCCCTGCCTTTTCTATCTCATTTCCTTCAAGTATAGCTTAAAATTCATATGATTCCAAACGTTAAGATGTATATCGGTAGAAAATGAAGGACGCTTCCGATAGAATAAAAAGGGAAACCAGCAGTGGGAAGGAGCCTATTATGAACGAAGAGACAAAACAGATGTTCCGGACGTTAACCGAACTGCCGGGAGCCCCCGGTTTTGAAAAGCCGGTTAGAGATTATATGAAAAAAGAGCTGCAGCCTTTAAGTGACGAGATTGTGCAGGATAAACTGGGCAGTATTTTCGGAAAAAAAACCGGAGATGCAGACGGCCCGAAAGTGATGGCCGCCGGACACATGGATGAGGTAGGCTTTATGGTCACCAACATCGACAAAAAGGGAATGATTCAGTTTGAACCGCTCGGCGGCTGGTGGAGTCAGGTGCTGCTGGCACAAAGAGTAGAGGTCATCACCGATGCAGGAGTCGTTCCCGGTGTGGTCGGATCGATACCGCCGCATCTGTTGGAAGAGTCCCAGCGCCAGAAACCGATGCCGATGAAAAAAATGTATATCGATATCGGAGCCGATGATAAAGAAGACGCTGAAAATATCGGAGTGAAACCGGGACAGCCTATTCTGCCGGCCGGTGCGTTTACACCGATGGCCAATGAAAAGAAGATCCTGGCTAAAGCATGGGATAACCGGTACGGCGTCGGCTTGTCCATTGAACTGATGAAAGAACTGCAGAACATCACCCATCCAAACGTTGTGTATTCCGGTGCGACGGTGCAGGAAGAAGTCGGGCTGCGCGGGGCAGCGACAGCGTCCCGGATGATTCAGCCGGATGTGTTTTACGCGATGGATGCAAGTCCGGCCAATGACGCCGCCGGTGGAAGCGATGCATTCGGTCATCTTGGAAAAGGAGCCCTTCTCCGGATTTTTGATCAGACGATGATCACCCACCGCGGCATGCGTGATTTTGTCCTGGATACAGCGGAATCCAACGATATTCCGTATCAGTATTTCGTATCCCAGGGAGGCACAGACGCCGGACGGGTACATACATCGAACGAAGGCGTGCCATCCGCCGTCGTCGGGGTATGCTCAAGGTATATTCACACCTCGGGTTCGATTCTGCATGTGGATGATTATGCCGCAGCCAAAGAACTGCTCGTGAAGCTTGTGCAGACGACAGATAACAGCGCCCTTGAAGCCATCCACAAGGGAGTCTGATGCTCCGATGACAATGATTCTCGGCATCGGGTCCACCAATAAAGCAAAAGTAAAAGCGGTGTCTGCTGTTTTCGGAAACGAGGACTATGATATTCACGGGTTTGAGGTCGAAAGTGGTGTCTCCGTGCAGCCCTTTTCCGATGAAGAAACGAAAGAGGGAGCAAAGTACCGTGCGGCAGCTGTTCTGAATGAAGGAGCGGACGCAGGTATCGGCCTTGAAGGCGGTGTGATGGAAATGCAGGACGGGCTGTATCTCTGTAACTGGGGAGCTCTGACCGACAGCAGCGGACGTATGATTACCGCTGCCGGTGCAAAAATAAAACTGCCTGCTGAAATCGCTGAAAAACTTCAGACAGGCGGCGAATTAAAAACAATCATGAACGACTACACCAACCGGCACAACATCAACCACCATGAAGGAGCGGTCGGCATTTTCACGGATGGTATGATATCAAGAGCGGAAATGTTTGAGCACACGGTCCGGCTTCTTTACGGGCAGTGGTGCTTTGACAGACGGAGTCATCAGCTGTCAGAAAATCAGCAGAATAAATAAAAAAAGCCGTCGGGATACTGTTCCGAGCGGCTTTTTTCGATAAATCAACAATGTATGAAAAGCATGTGGTTATTGGGTTTCGAATACGTAGGAAAGAGCCTGGAGCGCCTGTTCTTTCGTTTCAACGACAACGTTTGCCTTGTTAGCCAGTTCCTTGGTCGGATGATGGAGATCTTCGGGACGGATCAGGATCAGAGGCTTGCCCATAGCAGCAGCGGCTCCGGCATCCATAGCAGTATTCCATTGTTTATATTTTTCACCGAACAGCGCGATGACGACATCAGATTTCTGCATCAGAATCTGGGTACGCAGGTTGTTAAAGTCGGAAGCGGCATCGTCTTTTTGCACGGCGTCATGCTGACTGCCGAGAATTTCTTCGCCGATGTTGTCGGAACGGCTGTGGTTTTCCATCGGTCCGAAGAAGCGAAGAGGAAGCTCCTGTTTTTCGGCCGTTTCTCTCAGCTCCTGTCTCCAGTCATCGTGAATTTGTCCTGCTAAATATACGTTTAGTTCCATGCTGAAGCCTCCCTTATCAAGAAATTATTACATACACATCATGAAATGCATCCTTTCTCTTGTCAATTCATGAAGAAGGAGGGTAAGATAAAAGAAAGTGAAAAACATCACAATTCTTTAGCGTGAGGGGGAGAACGATGAAGGAATTTTTTTTGCGGAAAGGTGTTAATTTATCTGTAAAGACATATGCTGTCACTTCGCTGAGTTATATGGCTCTTGGTCTTTTTTCTTCATTGATTATTGGTCTTATTATACGCACGATTGGTGAACAATTTACGCTGTCCTTTTTAGAAGAGATGGGGCAGCTTGCGATGGATCTTATGGGGCCTGCCATCGGTGCCTCGGTGGCCTACGGCCTGAAAGCTCCGCCGCTTGTTCTGTTTTCCGCTGTTATAACAGGCGCTGCCGGCGCTGAACTTGGCGGTCCGGCAGGGGCATTTCTTGCTGCATTGATATCTGTAGAACTTGGGAAACTTGTATCGAAAGAAACGAGACTGGATATCATTGTGACACCGTTCGTTACGATTGCAGCGGGATATACGACGGCCTATTTCCTGGGACCGGTCATTCAAAGCGGAATGGTTGGTTTCGGAGACGCCGTGATGTGGGCGACAGAGAGGCAGCCGTTTATTATGGGAATCATCGTCGCCGTCCTGATGGGCCTGGCACTTACCGCCCCTATATCAAGCGCGGCTATTGCCATTATGATTGAACTGGAAGGAATAGCTGCGGGCGCTGCAGCAGTGGGATGCTCTGCCCAGATGGTTGGATTTGCGGTGAGCAGTTACCGGGAAAACGGAGTATCAGGTCTAGCCGCACTTGGTATCGGGACGTCCATGCTGCAGGTGCCTAACGTTGTAAAAAAACCTGTTATTCTGCTGCCACCGACGATAGCAGGTGCTGTTTTTGCCCCGTTCTCAACGATGATTTTTCTTATGGAAAACAATGCAGCAGGTGCAGGCATGGGAACGAGCGGGCTGGTCGGTCAGGTAATGACTTTTTCGGTGATGGGGTTTCACGCGGATGTGCTGCTGGCCATGCTGCTCACCCATATCGCCGGTCCTGCCATCATAAGTCTCCTTTTGTCGGAATGGATGAGAAAGAAGCAGTGGATTACATTCGGTGATATGACGATTGATCAAGGGTGAAGCATAACACCATTTTGAGCGGAGAGGGTCGTCTATTGATTTATATACGGGTTTTTTTCGTGTTAAACTAAAAGAAATACCGTTAAACAGTATGGATGACGCGTTTAGGAGAGATATAGATGGATTTACAGGAATTCAGAAACAGACTGGAGAAACAGCTTGCAAAAAATAACCGAAAGTTTATATTCGACGAGGAAAAAAGCTCGCTGCGCGTGGAGCACACCGGTCTGAATAAAGGGCTGGATCTTGATCTGAACAAACTTCTGGCTAAAAATGACACTAATCACGAGAAAGCGCTGGAAGAAGCGGTGATGTTTATTGATGCCTCTTTTGAAGCGATGGAGCGTAATGTTGTTATCGCGGGAAAGGAAAAAAACATTTATCCAGTACTGAGATCCACCTCCTTCCCAACGGAAACAAAAGAAGGGAAGGCGCTGCTCTTTTCCGAGCATACAGCGGAAACAAGAATTTACTATGCTTTGGATTTGGGAGATGCCTATACAATGCTCGAAGAAGAAACGGTCAATAAAGAAGGTTTCTCGAATGAACAGATGAAGGAAATCGCATTGTTTAACGTCCGTCAGCTTCCGAATAAATATAAAACCGATGAAGTGGCGGGGAATACGTTCTATTTTATTAATTCCAATGATGGATACGATGCCAGCCGCCTGCTGCATGAAGCCTTTATGGAAGAAATGAATGCAAAGATTACAGGCGATGCGGCCGTCGCTGTGCCGCACCAGGATGTGCTGATTATTGCCGATATTCAAAATGACGCCGGTTATGATGTGCTGGGTCAGATGGCGTTCCGCTTTTTCAACAACGGCCGGATTCCTGTGACAGCTCTGCCGTTCTTGTACGAAGACGGTGGTCTTGAACCGATTTTTATTCTGGCACGAAAAAAACCAGAGAATTAAAAGCGCACCACGGCTCGGTTTATGCTACAATAACATAGGAATTTCACAGGAAAAGGAGAAACAGTCATGAACGTTTTCTACAACAATAAAGGCATCGGGGATACACTCCTTGTTTCCCTGAAAGAAATAGACAAACAGAACCGAGGTATAAAAAGAAACGGGGATGTGGCACGGCTGTATGATAAAGAAAATGGAGAAACAGCCGGGTTTCACATTTTTCGTGCTTCTTCTTACGGGAAGATAAACCAGACCGGAATGTGCGCGCTGACAAAAGATGTGAAAGATCTGATCGAGCATGCTCTGACAACAAACGGATTTGAACAGCATATTGTTTCTTTTCCGGAGGAATCATTGTTTGTTGTCGGCCTGGTTACAGAAAAAAAGAAACACCCGGATGCCGATAAACTGAGTGTCTGCCAGGTTGATATCGGAACGGATATATTACAGATCGTATGTGGTGCGCCGAATGTAAGGAAAGACCAGAAAGTCGTCGCTGCCAAACCGGGAGCTGAGATGCCTTCCGGGATGAAAATAAAGAAATCCAAGCTCCGTGGTGTTTCCTCCAGCGGTATGATATGTTCCGCCAAAGAATTGGCACTTCCTGATGCGCCGTCGGAGAAAGGAATTCTTGAGCTGAACGACTCTTACACGACAGGCGCGGATTTCCTGATGCAGTACCACGAGCAGTGAGTGTTGCTGCCTGCTGCATATCCCCGCTTTATTGATGACATTCCGGAAAGAGGAGAAAGATACTATGGCTGGTTCCTTTCAACGGCTGAAAGAAAAAATGCAGCGTTTCTTTTTTGGAAACGAAGAGCATGCCGGGCAGGAAGAAAACGAAACAGAAAAACCGGCACCCAGCAGACCTGCACAGCTTCATAAACAGTCGGATGCCCGAATTAAAATGGTACATTATTACCCTAAGAGCGGGCAGGACAGACTGGATGCAAAACCGCAGACGAACGGAAGTGGAAGAGATAAAGAAGAAACAACACAGGAGGAAAGCCCGCCTTCTTCTTCTGAAAAACAAAAAAGCCGGGCGTCTGCCCCTTCGGAAAATGAAAAAGAGGCCCCCCGTACTTATTTCCAGGGAAATGATTTCACCGCAGAGAATATCCCGTCTCCCATTTTTGGCTTTGAAAAGGTTCCGCTTCATTCGAGCTACCTGAGAAAACATGAGGAAGTGATCCCATCCCAACAGGAATGGCAGGACGAATCAACGGAGCAGGAGACGGAACCGGAACCGGACAGTCCAGCACTCGATACCTACGTTTCCTCCCCTCCTGCAGAAGAAGAGGATGCCGGTATGGAGGAAGCCGAACCTATGGAAACGGATGTTTCCGAAAGTGAAACGGAAGAGAAAGAAAGCACAGAAACTGCTGTAGAATCGGTTGGGCTGGAATCGTCGAAGAAAACGGAGGAAACAGAGCAAAACGAAGAGAAAGCACACTCATCTTCCCAAACCTCATCCTCCCGTCAGGAACGGAGACGCCGTGAACGTGAAGCGGCACAGACATCCCGGAAAGAAACGGCTGCTGCCCGCCCGGACGTTCCATTTAATGTACTCCGTCAGCCTGACGGAAAGTCCGGTCGTGGTTCGGGCGGCAGCATTTCCAAAACTTCAGATCCATCCGCTTATCAGTTTCCTTCCATTCAGCTTCTGCAGCAGCCGCCGAGAAAACCGGAAATGCAGGAAGAAGATTTCTCTTACCAGAAGCAGCAGCTGGAGCAGACACTTCAGAATTTTAACGTCGATGCAGAAGTGGTGGATATGACAAAAGGCCCTTCCGTCACGCGGTACGAAGTCCAGCCCGCCGCAGGGGTGAAAGTCAATAAAATTACCAATCTCACCGATGACATAAAGCTTGCGATGGCGGCGAAAGATTTGAGGATGGAAGCCCCCATCCCCGGGAAAAACACGATCGGAATAGAAGTTCCGAATGCAGAGAGTGACCCTGTTCTGCTCCGGGAAATCCTGAGGCGGGATGCCTTCATACGAAAGGAATCACCATTAACAGTCGCGATGGGACTCGATATTTCCGGCTCTCCGATTGTCACGGATCTGCAGGATATGCCGCACGGGTTGATTGCAGGTGCTACCGGATCCGGCAAAAGTGTATGTATTAATTCCATTCTTCTCAGTCTGCTTTATAAAGCGGATCCCGACGAAGTAAAACTGATGCTGATTGACCCGAAAATGGTGGAACTGGCTTCGTATAAGGATATACCCCACCTGGTGACGCCGGTCATCAATGATGCCAAAGAGGCGACGGCGGGGCTGAAACGGGCTGTGGCTGAAATGAATGAACGTTACGAAAAACTTGCCGCAGAGGGCGTCCGTGATATTAAGAAATACAATGAAAAAATGGAGAATAAAGCCGATAAAATGCCGTATATCGTCATAGTCATTGATGAGCTCGCTGATCTGATGATGGTATCTCCGCAGGACGTGGAAGATGCCATCTGCCGGATTGCCCAAAAGGCGCGGGCCTGCGGCATACACCTTCTGGTTGCTACGCAGCGTCCTTCTGTTGATGTGATTACAGGTTTGATTAAAGCCAATATTCCAAGCCGTACAGCCTTTGCTGTTTCTTCTCAGGCTGATTCCCGTACTATTCTGGATGCAGGCGGGGCAGAACGGCTTATAGGCAAAGGGGATATGCTTTTTCATCAAAATGGTACCTCAAAACCGCTCCGGGTGCAGGGAACCTTTGTAACAGATGAAGAAATTGATGCTGTTACGAATGACGTAAAGCAGCAGAAGCAGCCTTCCTACATTTTTGGGCGCGAAGATCTTCAGAAAACAGCAGAGCAGGAAGAAAACAGTGATGAACTGTTTCCGGAAGCCTGTCTCTTTATATCGGGGCAGGGGGGAGCCTCTTCGTCCCTGCTGCAGCGCCGTTTTTCCATCGGTTATAACCGGGCTGCCCGTCTTATTGATATGATGGAAAATCAAGGGATTATTTCTGAAGCAAATGGAAGTAAACCCCGCAGAGTGCTGTTAAGTGAACATGAAATTCAAGAACAGATCAGCGGATAACAGGCTTGTATCTCAGCAAAAAGCTTGTTTTTCCTCTCCGCGTTCTATAATATAGAAGGAGACAGGGAACCACAGCATTCATGAACCTCCCTTTGGACCGTGTAACAGTATGTTTTGAGAAACATGACGGAACAGAGGCTGAAATTCCGAAGCCGGCATACTTCTTGAGAAGGAGGAGCTCTTATGGAACAGATTCAGCTGAATGTATTGTTGGGATTTTTGTATCCGGAGGCTTTAGAACTTTTGAAACAGGAAGAGAAGGATACACCGATTGTCCTTCAGGATGGACTGCGGGACGTCAACGAAGCAGATGTACAGGAAATTCTCGAAGCTGTTATTATGGAACAGGGCCGGGGTGACCTGGTTCACTGAGAAAGAAGTTTGAAAGCCAAGGAGTATTCGGAAATGAGGCTGCTTGAACAAAGGCTGTTTCAAAAGGTATAAGGCGCAGGCAGAACAGGCAGCGCCCTGTGCTTCTTTGAAACAGCTTTTTCTTTTATCCTTTGATAGAAAACAATGAAATTATTTTTGAATGTTAAGGAGTAGGCAGATGAAAGAGATCGCACTGAAAATGCAGGGAGATATAAAACGGCTGACCAATGAAACATTCAAATTCGATGAGCGGGTTGGAGAGGGTTGGTTTTCGGCTGTTTATTTCCTGAAAACAAGAGAAATCGCCGAAAAGTATAAATCCGACGAAAATGTAACGATGCAGTTTTTCCAGAAGAAACATGCTGTTCTCTGTGGAACTGATGAGGTGATTGCCTTGATCAAGACCTTTGCTAAAAACCCGGAGGATCTTGTTATTCACTCCCTCGAAGACGGTGATAAGGTTGAACCTTATGAAACGGTCCTCACCATTGAAGGCCCCTACCAGAATTTCGGCCACCTGGAAGGGTTGATTGACGGCATTTTTGCACGCCGCACATCCGTCGCAACAAATGTATATAATGTTGTGAAAGCAGCCCGGAAATCAGGTGCGCGGAAACCGGTTATCTTTATGGGAGACCGGGATGACCATTTCACCCAGCAGGCTGGGGACGGGTATTCCGCTTATATCGGAGGGTCAAAGGCCCAGGCTACCCATGCCATGAGTGAGTGGTGGGGGAAAGAAGGAATGGGAACCATGCCGCATGCGTTGATTCAGTTATTTGAAGGAGACGTTGTAGCGGCCAGTCGTGCGTATAAAGAAACGTATCCTGATGACGATTTAATGGCTCTGGTTGATTATAATAACGATGTCATTATGGATTCTCTGAAACTCGCACGTGAATTTGGAGATGACCTCAAAGGTGTCCGGGTGGATACGTCCAATCATATGGTGGATCAGTATTTCTGCCGTCACCCTGAAGTGATGGGAGCTTTTGATCCGCGTGGTGTAAACCCGAAACTTTTGTTTGCGCTCCGTGAAGCACTGGATGAAGAAGGGTATCAGCATGTGCAGATACTCGCCAGCGGAGGCTTTACAGCAGAGAAAATCAATGAATACGAGGATATGAATGTTCCGATTGATCTGTACGGCGTCGGAAGCAGCCTTCTGGAGATTCATATCGGTTTTACGGGGGATAATGTAAAGATAAATGATAAAGATGAGGCAAAAGCAGGACGGGTCTACCGCCCGAACCCCCGGCTGGAACGAGTATAGACAAAACAAAAGGGGGGACGGTGCCGATGATATCCAATGTTCCGGATTTTGAGGAACACCGTAGAGAGAAGCAGAAACAGGCGGATCTTGATCTCATGGAACTGCTGGATGCTTATGAAAACTGGCTGAAACATAACACGAACCTGCGTGAAAAAGTACGTGCAAAGCATATGTTTGCCGAACAGGCCGGGTGTGATGTTTCAGGCCTGGAAGAAGAACCGTGGCGGCAGTATTTTGAGGACTGGTTTGCATTTGATTATGTCACGATTATCGGAAGCAGGCTCTTTGATTTATTTGTGAAAGAAAAGGCTGATGTTCTGACACCGTCCCAAATACAGCTGAGCGGTCTTGTATTGACTGCTGCGCTGGAACCATTCAGAGTGGTGAGTCTGCAGAGCGGATCAGTGACTGTTGTTCCTTTGTGGGAAAAAGAAGAGAAAAGATTGTCTTCTCTAACCGGGAAATTCCCGCTTCCTGAGAAGACTGCCAATGTCCTCGCCCGTCCGGTGTACTGCGGTTTCGAAAATCGGGTGTTCAGCCCTGTTGTTCCGCTTGTTATACCGGAGGAGGACGCTGAATTAAGAGAATGGAAGAAGCGTTACGAGAAAAAGGAAGAAGAAAAGCGGAGGCTTCGATTTATGAAGGATAATGGAGCCTCCTGGCTTCTGTACGCAGATACATCCCTTTCATAACTCTACGGGGAGTGTACTGTCTGCATGGGATAAGAGTTACACTCTGCCCCGCTTCCGGCAGCCCGGCTGGTCCGGGCTCACACGATGGGAGTCACAAAGGCGTTGCCACAGGATGTGGCGTTTTTAGCCTTTGATCCACTTCTTCCATCGAAGAGCATGATGAATGGAAGTTTCACTTTGTATTGGAGCTTAGATTTGTTTCTGATATAATGATGTAGGTGTTTTGCAAGGTAAAAGGAAAAAAAGCCCGTGTATTTTCGCTCCGGTTCCGAAGGTGGACCGGGCAACAGGATAAGATGGAGGGCCACAACTATGACAACCTATCATTTTATAGGAATTAAAGGTTCAGGAATGAGCGCCCTGGCGCAAATTCTTCACGATATGAAATATAATGTCCAGGGTTCTGATGTAGATAAGCAGTTTTTCACCCAGCTTCCTTTGGAACGAAAAGGCATCCCCATTTTCCCGTTCCAGAAGGAAAACATCTCAGACGATCAGCATGTGATTGCTTCACCGGCCTACGGAGAAAGCAATCCTGAAATTAAGGAAGCACAGGACCGAAGCATGGAGATACACCGATATCCCTCTTTTTTGGGAGGGTTTCTACAGCAGTTCACATCCATTGCAGTAACTGGATCCCACGGTAAAACATCTACAACAGGGCTGCTTGCTCATGTGATCGGAGCTTATAAACCGACATCATATCTAATAGGGGACGGCTCAGGAAAAGGAGAAGAAGAAAGCAGCTATTTTGTATTTGAGGCATGTGAATACAGACGCCACTTTCTCCATTATGAACCGGATTATGCGGTGATGACCAATATTGATTTTGACCACCCTGACTATTTTGAAGATGTCGATGATGTGATCCGGGCATTTGAGGAAATGGCCCGTAACGTAAAGAAAGGCATTGTAGCATGCGGAGATGATGAATACCTTCAGACTTTGAATGTTCCGGTACCGATTGTATACTACGGAATAGAAGGAAAATATGATTTCAATGCGGAGAACATTCAGACCGACGAACTGGGAACAACATTTGACGTGAAAATCCGTGGAGATCGGTTGGGAACATTCACTATACCCGGATACGGGAGGCATAATGTATTGAATGCTCTGGGTGTCATTGCTCTCTGCCATTATGAAGAAGTACCGGCAGAAGTAATAAAAGAGCAGCTTGCTTCCTTTCCAGGTGTGAAACGCCGGTTCACGGAAAAAGAAGCAGGAAGCCAGACATTAATTGATGATTACGCTCATCATCCGACCGAAATCAACGCAACCATAGAAGCTGCCCGCCAGAAATATCCGAACCGGGACATTATAGCCGTGTTTCAGCCTCATACTTTTTCGAGAACAAGAGCTTTTCTCGATGCTTTTGCAAAAAGCCTGAGGCAGGCCGACCAAGTGTACCTTTGTGATATTTTCGGTTCGGCCCGTGAAGAAGACGGAGCTTTATCGATTGAAGATCTACAGAATCAGATACCGGGAGCCCGTGTAATTACGGAGGATGAAGTTGATTCACTGGGGGTACACGAAAACGGAATTCTACTATTCATGGGTGCCGGTGATATTCAAAAATTCCAGGCAGCCTATGAAAAACAACTTGTATAATTATTAATGGAGCTGTATTTTTGAGACAGCTCCATTGCTTATTTCGTATTATCAGTGTTTTGGCACCTCGTTGGCACAGCTTTTTTATGATGAACATAAAATAATATTTTTCCCTGACAAGGAATTTTAGAACATATGTCGAAGAGAGTATATGGAAACAAAGATTTAATCGAAGAATCAGATTTCATGTTTCATGTGGTGTGATTCGTGGTACACTTACACGAAGGGAGGTGTAAACGTTCAATGGAACTAGTGTACATAAGTGCGCTGATAGTCGCAATAGCCATCGCAGTATTAGTTATTTACCTTATTAAAACTTTAAAAGCTGCCACACAGACGATGGAGAAAGTATCCACCACGATGGAACGCATGGAAAAACAGGTGGAAGGCATCACCAGTGAATCCGAACAACTGATTCAGAAAACGAATGTTATAGCAGATGATGTCCAACATAAAACTGAATCATTGAACGGTTTATTTACGTCTCTGAAAGATGTGGGAGATTCTCTGGAGAACGTGAACTATTCTTTCAAAGATATGTCGGATTCCATCAGCCGCCACTCCAGAGAGCAGTCTGAACAGGTTGCACAGGCTGTGCAGTGGGGGAATGCTGCCATTGATTTGTATGCAAAATGGCAGGACCGCAAGCGCAAAAAAGAAGTGAATCAAAATGAAAATACTTATACGACAGGAGGATGATGTAACATGTCGGATATGAACACGAAGGATTTTGTTATTGGTACGTTAATTGGTGGTATTGTCGGCGCCTGCTCTGCACTGCTGATGGCTCCAAAGTCGGGAAGAGAGCTGCGCGGTGAGTTGTCTGAAGGAGCTTATTCTGCCAAGGAAAAAACAAATGAACTGACAAACGATGCTTATGAAAAAGGTTCGAAGTGGGCGGATTATGCCAGGGAGAAGTCATCGGAAATCGCAAAAAGCGTCTCTGAGCAGTCTTCCCAGCTTTATGGTAAAGTGAAAGAAACTGCTTCTTCCGGAAGCGAAGGTAACGAGGAAAAAACGGCAGATGAACTTGCCGAAGAGCTGTCGGAAGATTTGGAAGCGGAGCAGGAGAATGTTGACAGCGTGAAAGAAGATGTACGCGATCTCCACGCCTCCACCGAAGAAAAAGATCAGACGTAAGAATAAAGATGAAAAACGCTTTGCCGGTTAGTCGGCAAAGCGTTTTTCATCTTTATCAAACAGTTCCAGTTCAATTTGGTCCCCGCCGTGAAGTGATTCTGTAAACGAGACCGGTTCTTTGTTTTTTGTAAGGTTCCACGTTTTCCCGGTATTATACTGCAAATCTACTGTAACGTAGGAGAAGATGTCTTGTACGATAAAATCAAAGGAAGACATTGTTTTCTCCGTCGTTACATGATCTCCGGATGATAATGGGTCGTCCAGTCCTGCTTTTTCCCCGTTTATCTGCACTTCAACGATTGTTTTTTCCATATCTACTGTTTGGTTATTAAAAAATACCCGCTGCTGTGCTGTGGTCTGTACTCCCTGATGTTCAAGGAGATGCCGGACCGTGACTTCCTGCTGTTCATGCCCGGATGCGATAATGTCGCCTGTGCGTACCGGCTCCTGCAAAGAAGCAGGACGGTCGTTGCGGCGGAATGGATACAACGTTTCGGGAAGGGAAGCCTCCTTATTATCCACGTAGTACACAGTTTGTGCTGAGGAGGAAGGCATTTTCCACTTCATGACGTTCCATACTTCCTCCAGACTTTCAGGAAGTCTAAAGACTAAATTGTCCCGGTCTTTCAGCGCTGCTTCCGAAGACACCTGCCTCCCATTTTGGATGTATATCGGTGGAACCAGGTATTCGTGGTTATTAATGACAAGTTTCATCTCTGGAGGTTCATCAACAATGTCTTTAAATTCTGCAGAGGCTGGATTTCCATCTTCTCCTTTTTCCAGAATAAGTTCATCTCCCTGAGTAATGGAATCTTTGATGGAAGCAGGCCGGCCATTCTGCATGATAACTGGTGCTTCCCCGCGCGTTCCAGGAATGGATATGACTCGTTCATTCAAGGTAATAACTGCAGCTTCACCGGGCTTGCCGTATAGTGTCCTGATCGACAGGCCGGAGGCGAGTACAGCATCGCCGATTGTTAAGGTTTTTACATCAAACAGACGGATAGACCGGCCGTTTACATAGACCGGAATGTATTCAACCGGATGTTCTTTGGCTGCAATAGCGATACCGACCGGTGTAACCAGTTCAGGTCCCGGCTGTATCCCTTCGTAAGACAGATTTTTAATGGCTTCAATATCCCTTGGTGCCACCCTGCTTTCAGGCAGATGGAGTGCTTCACTTAGATGCTTTGTAATTTCGGGAGTCATACTGCCCCCTCCCACCAGCATAACCGCCTTAGGCGGCTTTGTATTGAGCGTCAGAATCTCAGAACTGATTTCTGCGGCAAGCTGTTCGACAGACGGCCGGATGGGGGCTATTACATCTTCAGCCTGGTACTCTGTTTCCATGCCGAGGATATCTGTTACAAGAATACGATTACCGGCCGTAAGATCCCGTTTCACTCTTTCCGCGTCCGGAAAATCGAGCAGAAATTCGTCGCTCAGCGCTTCGGTTACTTCGTCGCCGGCTACAGGCACCATGCCGTAGGCGGTGACCGTCCCAAGGTCTGTAATGGCAATATCCGACGTTCCTGCGCCAATATCAACCAGAGCAACATTCAGACGGCGCATGGATGGTGGAATTAACACATTAATGGCAGCAATCGGTTCCAGTGTCAATGCTTCCAATTCAAGGTCTGCCCGCTGCAGTGCGCTTATAAGAGATTCTACGACAACTTTTGGAAGAAAGGTTGCAATCACATCGACAGACGCTTTTTCACCTGATTGATCCAAAAGACTTCCTATTTCCTGTCCATCTACATAATAGGCAACGACAGAATACCCGACACAATGGTACTGGAGACTTTTGTCCGAATCACGTTCGGTTTCAAAGGCAAGCTGGTGCTGGGCTTTTTGCACCGCTCCGAGTTCGAGGGGAGGGATATCTCCCTCGAATACACAAGGCTGCCCTGAGATATCAAGTTCCATGGAAGCACGCTGGGTTTTTAAAGATCTGCCGGCCGCTGCCGCACATACTTTGTGCAGAGGTCCGTGCCTTTCTTCCAGTGCTGTTTTTGTTTCGCGGATGACGTCACTGACAGCAGCAACATTATGAATTTGTCCATCCATCATCGATCGTTCTTTGTGCTCCCTGGATTCGACATCCACCAGTTCAAATGTTCCATTCAGCTGTTTCAGAATTAATCCTGTAACAGAGCGGGTGCCGATATCCAGTGCATACATAATCTCTCCGTTATGTGTCATCGTCTCAAACACCTCAAAAAAAATGATAATACAGCTAATAAAAAAAGTTGGTTTTAAAGGGAAAAATACTTTAACACTTAAAAGCGTTCAATTAACAAAGGAAAAGGGGCTGACATTTCAGTCAACTTCTTATATAATGGGTCTTAATCATAAAAAATGTAACACATATCAAGAGAAAAGGGAAATCACGTAAGGAGTGGGGAAGAGATGAGTAACGAAGAACTGGAAGCGCTCAGAGAACAGCTGGATGATGTGAACCTTCAATTGCTTGAGCTTATTAATAAACGGGCAGGTCTCGTGCAGGAGATCGGCAAGGTGAAAAGCCGTGCGGGACAGAACCGGTTTGATCCTGTACGCGAACGTAAAATGCTCGACATGATTACAGAAAATAATGAAGGGCCGTTTGAAACGAGCACGATGCAGCATCTCTTTAAGCAGATTTTTCAGGCAAGTTTGGAACTGCAGGAAGATGACAACCGCAAAGCACTGCTCGTATCAAGAAAGAAAAAACCGGAAGACACCATTGTAGACCTCAAAGGTGAAAAGGTGGGAGACGGTCAGCAGCGTCTGGTCATGGGACCATGTTCTGTGGAAAGCTATGAACAGGTGTATGAAGTTGCCTCCGCCATGAAAGAACAGGGACTTAATCTCCTTAGAGGGGGCGCGTTCAAGCCTCGCTCCTCCCCGTACGATTTCCAGGGTCTGGGGAAAGAAGGACTGGAGATTCTCCGGCGCGTTGCTAATGAACTGGATATGAGTGTTATCAGTGAAATTATGAATCCTCAAGACGTGGAAATGGCCGCTGATTATGTGGACGTTATTCAAATCGGCGCGCGGAACATGCAGAACTTCGATCTTCTGAAAGAAGCCGGTTCCCATCAGACACCTGTTCTGTTGAAGCGCGGACTTTCCGCTACCATCGATGAATTCATGAAAGCCGCTGAATACGTACTCGCCAACGGTAACAACAACCTGATACTGTGTGAACGCGGCATCCGTACGTATGAAAAAGCGACAAGAAATACATTGGATATTTCGGCGGTACCGATTTTGAAAAAAGAAACCCATCTGCCGGTATTAGTTGATGTGACGCATTCGACAGGCCGCCGTGATCTTCTTGAACCTACGGCGAAAGCAGCGCTTGCCATAGGGGCAGATGGCGTTATGGCTGAAGTACACCCGGATCCTGCTGTGGCCTTGTCCGACTCTGCGCAGCAGATGGATATTAATCAGTTCCATTCGTTTGTTCAGAACCTTCGTGATGCAGGTCTTTATAAGTAAATGGCTTCAGCGCCCTCCGGAAAAAGGAGGGCGCCTTTTTTTATTAAAATGCGTAACCGTAATCAAAGGAGAAGGCGGATGTCTTCATTTTTCAGATGTCAGACAGTAAATATGGCAAATTTGTATATTAAGGTGTAATTTTCGACGGTTTGACCGATATAACCAGGGAGAGGAATTGCGGAACCTCCTTCAGTTATAATATGATTACAGTACGTATGAAAAAAAATGAAAGGAAACTAGAGGAGGCTTTCCATTGAATACAACAATTTACGATGTGGCACGAGAGGCAGGAGTTTCGATGGCGACAGTTTCCCGCGTGGTAAACGGTAATCCAAACGTAAAGCCGGCCACCCGGAAAAAAGTGCTGGACGCCATTGAAGGACTCGGATACCGCCCCAACGCTGTGGCGAGGGGTCTGGCCAGCAAAAAAACAACAACCGTCGGTGTCATCATTCCCGATATCTCCAGCATATTTTTTGCTGAACTGGCACGGGGGATCGAAGATATCGCGACGATGTACAAGTATAATATTATTTTGTGCAATTCCGATCAAAACAAAGAAAAAGAGCTTCACTTAATCAATACAATGCTTGAAAAACAAGTGGACGGTATTCTGTTCATGGGAGGCGAAATTACAGAAGATCATGCCGAAACCTTCAAACGTTCTTCCGTACCGGTCGTATTAGCGGCGACACTGGATGAGAACAGAGAAATGCCGTCGGTCAATATAGATTATAAGCAGGCTGCGTTTGATGCGGTAGCAGAATTGATACGGTCAGGGTCGGAAAATGTCGCTATGGTCAGCGGACCGCTTGAAGACCCTGTTAACGGTTTTCAGAAATTCAGCGGGTATAAAAAGGCATGTGAAGAAATTGGAAACGGATTTGACGAAAATCTGGTGGCTGTCGGTGATTATTCATATGATTCGGGACTTGAGGCAGCACAGCAGTTAATGGAACTGGACAAGGCACCTTCGGCAATTTTTGCCGCAACGGATGAAGTTGCTCTTGGAGTAATTCACGGTCTGCAGGACAATGGCTGGAATGTTCCGGAAGATGTACAGGTTGTCGGTTTTGACAACACACGCCTTGCTCAGATGGTAAGACCGACGCTTACGACGGTAGTACAGCCAATGTATGATATCGGCGCTGTTTCGATGCGTTTACTGACCAAGTATATGAACAAGGAAGATGTGGAGGATGAAGTCGTTGTTCTTCCGCATCTCCTGGAAAATCGGGAATCCACATCGTTTTAACTGCTGATCTGTGCCCGCATCGCAGCCGCTGAAAATATTTACAGGGAGTCAGGGATTGTTTTATGAAAAAAATGGATTTAATGACGCCTATAGGAATAGTAGTAGGGGTTACTACACTGCTGTTTGCAGTTTATACAAATGCGGGTCTGAGCTCTGTTGTGTTTTTTATTCAGGTGGCATCATTATCGATTGTGCTGGGCGGAGTGATTGCCGCCCTGCTGATCGGTTTTTCATCTCAGGATTTAAAACTCATTCCTTCCGTGACAAAAGAAGCGTTCCAACATAAAGAAAATAATCTAAAAGAACTCATTGATACATTTTCGGATCTTTCCACCAAAGCCCGGAGAGAAGGCCTTCTTGCTCTGGAAGCGGGACTGGATGAGGTCGAGGATCCTTTTATTAAAAAGGGGGTTCTTCTCGCGGTCGACGGTATTGAACCAGACATTATCAAGGATATTATGATGGCCGAAGCTACCGCGATGGAGGAACGTCATAAAAAAGGACGGCGTCTCTTTGAAAAAGCCGGGGAATACGCCCCTGCCTGGGGAATGGTAGGTACATTAATCGGCCTGGTACTCATGCTTCAGGATCTGGAGGATCCAGCCACACTTGGCCCGAATATGGCACTTGCTCTGATTACCACTCTTTACGGTACGATTCTTGCCAATATGATATTTCTGCCGATGGCAGCAAAACTCGAGCAGAAAACCGAAGATGAGGTTTTCACCAAACAGATTATCATTGAAGGAGTAATTGGTGTTCAGTCGGGTCAGAATCCAAAAATTCTGGAAGAAAAATTAAGCGCGTTTGTAAAAGAAAACGGCAAAGAGAATGAATTGGAGGAACAGGAGGAAATGGTAAATGAAGCGTAGAAGCAAAGAACCTGAAAAGGGTTCGCCGAGATGGATGACTACGTTTTCTGATATAATTCTGCTTGTTCTCGTCTTTTTTGTTATGCTGTTTTCCATGTCTGTGGTTGATGCGAAAAAATTTGAAGCTATTTCCGAGTCCTTTCAAAACAGGGCTATTCTTGAAAACTTCCCGTCTATGGTGGAGATGGAAGAACCGAATCAAAGTAATTCCGAAAGTGAAGAGGAAAATGAAAACGAGACAGCGGCTGATGAATCATCAGAGCGGACAGAAGAGGACAGGGAACTGGACAGACTGCTGCAGGAAGTAAGGGAATACCTTCAAGAACATAATCTGAACGATCAGATCTCAGCTACAAGAGATGACCGCGGGGTGGTTCTCGTTCTCCAGGAGCAGCTTTTGTTTGAATCAGGAGAAGCTGAGATCCTGACAGATGCCGAACCGTTTTTAAATAAAGTCGGCACACTGCTGCAGTCGCTTCCGAACCTCGTGAAAGTGGAAGGTCATACAGATGAACGCCCGATTTCCACGTTCCGTTATCCTTCAAACTGGGAACTGTCATCAGCCAGAGCGAGCAGTGTTATCCGTTATTTAACTGATAATCATCCGCTCCCTCTCGATCAATTTCTGGCTGTCGGCTACGGCGCTACCCGGCCGATTGTACCTAATGATTCAACAGAGAACCTACGTGAAAACCGGCGGGTCGTGGTTGTGATTTCAGATCCGGAATTTGAAGAAGAGCTGGAACAATCCGCCGGCGGAGCATAGCAGGATGGTAACTATATAAATCAGGTCAGATAAAACATCCGAACGATGATCTTTCATTCTACATGGAATGCGGATAACGTTCGGATGTTTTATTGTCAGAAGGTAGAATAAGCGGTGTTTCCGGAATTATGATGGCTTATTGTTCTGTTCATTCCGAATGTGGTATAACGCCTTATCAAGAATTTTGCTGTTTTTTTCTGTGATCTCGGCGCGCCTCGGAATATAGGGGTACATGTTTTTTGGATCGCTCCACGTATGTGGCAGGGGCACAGGGGAACCGGACTCCCACATATTGATCCATGCCCCGGGCAGCGGCATTTGGAGCAGATCCGTCTGATTTGTCATTTCAAGCCAGATCATGGCCCACGCCCTGGGTACAACCCGCCAAATATCATAACCGCCGCCCCCGACACCTATCCACTTCCCGCCGCAGTACTTGTGAGCAACGCGGTGAGCCGCCCGGGGGATTTCCCGGTAGGCTTCCATCGTTATCGACAGATGGGTGAGAGGGTCATAGTAATGGGCATCTGCGCCGTTTTGTGTCACAATAACATCCGGTTTGAAAAAAGCAGCGGTTTCTTCCAGTGCTTTTTCATAGTTCTCGAGAAAAGAAGCATCCTCTGTAAACGCATCAATTGGTACGTTGACAGCAAGTCCGTATCCTTCTCCACTTCCTTTTTCATAAACATCACCAGTGCCCGGGAAAAGGTAACGTCCGGTTTCATGGACCGAAAGAGTACAGACATCCGGATCGTCATAAAAAGTAAATTGAACACCATCGCCGTGATGGGCGTCTGTATCTACATAGAGCACACGTGCGCCGTAATGTTTTTTCATGTATTCGATTGCAATGGCACTGTCATTGTAGATGCAAAAGCCGGACGCTTTGCCGCGGAAGCCGTGATGAAGACCTCCTCCAAGGTTCAGAGCATGGCCGGCTTTTCCTTCCATGACAAGATCGACTGCTGTTAAAGTCCCTCCGACCAACAGAGCTGCTGCTTCGTGCATATCTTTAAATACGGGTGTGTCTTCGGTATCCAGTCCGTAATTATTGGCGATTCCTCTGCTTAATGTTCCACGTCCCCCCGCTTTCACTGCTTCGATATAGGAGGAGTCGTGAACGAGCGCTATTTCTTCATCCGAAGCCGTTCTCGGTTCGATCACACTTTTGTCGTCCAACGCCCCGAGATGACGCAGGAGGTCGTAGGTGAGGGCAAGGCGCAGATGATTGAAAGGGTGATCCTCACTGAATTTGTAGGCGAGCTGCTTTTCTGAATAAACGAAGGCTGCTTCCTGCATCATTCATTCATCCCCGGTATCCGCGGCCAGCTCACTTCATAACCGGCCTCTTTCAATTCATTAATAACCTCGCGGGGGTCCATTGTCTGCACACGGAACGCCAGATATTTTGAAGTCTTATCCTTTCCCGGATACACGAGAACACTGATGAGATTTATCTGCATCCGGTGGAAAATGGATGTGAGCGCCGCCAGTTCACCGGGCTGGTCAAAGGCTTTGACTTCAATACGGGAGGATGGCTGGTGGGCTCCGGTTAACTCGACAAGCGTATGAAGAACAGCTGATTCCGTTAAAATACCAAGAAGTTTATCATGAACCCCGGTAACAGGGAGGGCACTGATATTGTTTTTGTATAAAACAACAGCTGTCTCCTCCACCACATCAAGGGGATTCGCTGTTATGACCGGAAAGCTCATAATCCGGGAGACCGGTTTTTTCAGATGTTCCTCCTGGGAGCGTGTATGAAAGATCGAAGGTAAAGCATCCCTGATATCCCGGTCCGACACAATGCCGCTGAGAATGTGATGTTCATCCACGACAGGAATATGTCTGATTTTATGTTGATCAATATATGCCAGGGCTTTCTCGATGGAATCACCGGGATGGAGGTACAACGACTCCGTGTTCATTATTTCTTCGACCAGCATGGCCAAGTCACCTCATCTTCTTAAATAGTCACAGTATGGAAAAACGATGTCCGGACCGTGGGTTTCACCGGAGATCAAATAATAGGAGACCATCCAGACTAGAACATGAACCGGTTAGTAAAACGGGTGTTGTCGAATGTTTCCATATCATCATATCCTACTCTGCTTCCAATTCGGACCATCAGACAATTGGCAGGGTGGGTGGATATTTCCGGATCATCCGTTGCCATCCATTTTAATCCTCCGGCATTCATCATCCGCTCCATTACTTTTCGGTAATCCCAGATGGAAAGGCCGCTGTTTTTTAAATCCCAGTGCCAGTAATATTCCGTTGAAATAATAATATAATCTTCCATGGCGTCATCGAGCATCGAAAACTCCAGAAGCCGGGTTCCTATTTTTGCTCCCCGGTATTCTTCAGCGATTTCAATGGCCCCCAATTCCAAAAGATTATCCATTTCTGCTTCCGCCCACCGTTCCAGCGGATCAGGGTACACAAATGTAACATAGCCGATAATCGTGTCTTCGTCTATCACGGCGTTAATACGTCCTTCAGGAAGGTCGGCGATTCCTATTAATGCTTTCTTCTGTTCTTCAGGTTTTCGAAAAGACGTAAGCCCTTCATGGAAATCATAATTATGAATACTGGTGCCGGAAAGGGGCCCTTCCATAAGGAGCGTACGCCCGTCCACTTCCAGTTCCTGAGAAAAATACGTCTTCTTATGGGTCATCCGAGTACCACCTTTATAAAGACATTCATTGTTACCACCCATTATACATGATGAAAGGTGATGAAGGCACAAAGAATTTGAATACTCAAAATTAAAAGCTGGTGTGTGCAAATTTAGAAGTTTAAATACATCACGAAGTGGAATAACACAAACAGAATCCAGATGCATAGTGGGAAGGGGATGGTGTGTAATAAAAATTGAAGGAACAGTTTCAATATATTATAATGTGTTTTAGAACACAAATACATAAAAAGAGAGGGGAAGATTTAAATGAAAGTGCAAACGCTTCCAGCTGTTGACGGTAACTATAACCTGAAAGATTATGATAAAACCGTCGAAACATTTGACTGGAGTGAGGTTGAAAAAGAATTCAGCTGGTATGAAACCGGGAAAGTAAATCTTGCTCATGAAGCCATTGACCGCTTTGCAGATTCCTCTGAAAAGAAAAATCAGACAGCTCTGTATTACAGCGATGCAAGAAGAGATGAACAATACACCTTCGAAGAGATGAAACACTGGACAAACAAAGCCGCCAATGTGCTGCGGGACGCCGGAATACAAAAAGGGGACAGAGTATTTATTTTTATGCCCCGTTCTCCGGAATTGTATTTTGCCGTTTTTGGAGCCATTAAAATCGGAGCTATTGTTGGTCCGCTTTTTGAAGCATTTATGGAAGGAGCGGTCCGGGACCGTCTTGAAGACAGTGAAGCGAAATGCATTGTTACGACACCACGTCTTTTTGAGCGCGTTCCTGTGGATGATCTTCCGAATCTTGATACGGTATTCATCCAGGGGGATGACGTAAAAGAGGAAGGTCCTTATTACAACTTCAAGACACGCCTTGAAAATGCGTCTGGTGCATTTGATGTAGAGTGGGTTGACCGGGAAGACGGTCTGATTCTCCATTATACTTCAGGTTCCACCGGCAAGCCTAAAGGTGTTCTGCACGTTCATAACGCGATGATTCAGCATTACCAGACAGCAAAATGGGTTCTGGACCTGCAGGAGGGAGACGTGTACTGGTGTACAGCAGATCCCGGCTGGGTAACCGGCACATCCTACGGAATTTTTGCCCCGTGGCTCACCGGAACGACCAACGTTGTTCGTGGCGGGCGTTTCAGTCCGGAAGAGTGGTATGAAACGCTTGAACGTTACAACGTCACGGTTTGGTACAGCGCACCGACGGCTTTCCGGATGCTGATGAGCGCGGGTGATGAAATCGTCAAAAATTATGACCTTTCCAGTCTGCGTCACATTCTGAGTGTCGGCGAACCGTTAAATCCGGAAGTGGTTATGTGGGGAGAAAAAGTCTTTAACCTGCGTATACACGATACGTGGTGGATGACCGAGACCGGCGCCATTATGGTCACCAACCTTCCGTCCATGACGATTAAAGCAGGATCGATGGGACGGCCGCTTCCCGGTATAAAAGCGGCGATTGTGGATGATCAAGGTAACGAACTTCCTCCGAACCGGATGGGGAACTTAGCGATTGCAAAAGGCTGGCCTTCCATGATGAGATCGATATGGAACCGCCCGGAGAAATATAACAGCTACTTTGAATTGAACGACTGGTATGTATCCGGTGATTCCGCCTATATGGATGAAGACGGGTATTTCTGGTTCCAGGGCAGAGTGGATGACGTCATTTTGACAGCGGGAGAAAGAGTCGGCCCGTTTGAAGTGGAAAGCAAACTGCTCGAACACCCATCTGTAGCAGAAGCGGGTGTTATTGGGAAGCCGGATCCGGTCCGCGGAGAAATTATCAAAGCTTTTGTAGCACTGCTTGATGGCGAAAAATCATCTGATGAGCTAAAAGAAGAGATTCAGCAGTTTGTTAAAAAAGAACTCTCCGCCCATGCCGCGCCGCGTGAGCTGGAATTCCGTGATAAACTGCCGAAGACACGCAGCGGCAAAATCATGCGCCGTGTCCTTAAAGCTTGGGAGCTTAATCTTCCGACAGGCGATTTATCTACGATGGATGATTAAATTAAATCAGAGACCCAAAAACAGCTGATACCATCGGTTAGAGATTGGGACAAAACCTTCAAAAGAAGCAAAGAATGCCGATCGATTTTAAAATCGATCGGCATTCTTTGTTGCTGAGACATACCGCTGCGCCAACATGCTTTGCTTTTACTCCGGAGTACAAGGGCGGCATCGATTCGCTGGCGCTCATCGTGTCTTCTATGCCTGAACACGGCTTGCGGCCGCGGTGATGCCGGATCAGCTGCTTCTTGCGTTCAGGTTGGGGGGGACGGACGTTCGTTGGAAATGGGTTCTAAGGCACTTTAGGGGGTCGGCGCACCCGTAAACGTCGCTGGGGATATCTCCAGAGGCACTTTAGAGTGTCCGGTTCCCCCTTAAACGTCATTATGAATGATTCATAAGGCACTTTAGAAGGTCTCGTGCCCCCGTAAACGTCACTAGGAACGAATGAAGGCTGCGTGCAGCGGGAAAATGAACGGGCGACGCAGCAATGAGCGCCTGCCGTTGCAGGAAAAGGGTGAGAAATAGTCCCGAAGGCACTTTAGGGGGAACAGAGTCCCCATAAACGTCGTTCGGCATGACGCCGGAGGCACTTTAGAGCCCCCGGTGCCCCCCTAAACGTCACTAGGAAGAATTCCGAAAGCACTCTAGAGGGTTTCGTGCCCCGGTAAACGTCATTAGGAACGAATGAAGGCTGCATGCAGCGGGAAAATGAACGGGCCGACGCAGTAAAAAGCCTGCGTCGCTGCGTGAAAGAAAGGATGAATGGTCCCCAAGGCACTTTAGGGGGTTCCGCGCACCCGTAAACGTCGTTGGGGACGTCGCCAGAGGCACTTTAGAGTGTCCGGTGCATCCTTAAACGTCTGTATTTGTTAACTTAAAAATCAGCCACCATGTTCATTGAAAATTCAGCCACTATATTGATAATCTCGCTTGTAACTTCGTACAAGTGGGAGGCAGGAGATTTGATTACAATGAACCAAAAGTATCACGCTCTCATCCAGTATGTTCACGATGGAAAGTCTTGTCGCCAAATTGCCCGGGATGTTGGTATTAATCGAGACACTGTCCGAAAATATGTTAATGATTACGACCACAAACGCCACCTCCTCATCGAAGGTGGGAAGGAGATTGATGTTCAAGCACTGATTGAATCCCTGACAGAAAAACCAACGTATCAAACAGGATCACGTTCTAAACGAAAAGTAACATCGA
>NZ_FOTY01000015.1 GCF_900114715.1 Salibacterium qingdaonense | reverse complement strand
AAACCCTGCGGGCGGCGTACCTGAACCGGTATCAGCCACGATCGGTGAGACAGCAGCGCCAATGGGCCCGCATGGTGCGAATGACCGACATTCTTCGAGATCCGGTTCGCGAATCCAACGGAGTGATATCCGGAACCATAGCGCTGCACACCGCTCATTCCACAGCGATGGGGCACATGGTCAAAAGCCTTTCGTAGACCTCGTTGTATGGCCTGTTTTCGCCAGAAAACGGGGCATACAACGAGGCCACCAAGCGGAGCGCGGTAGGAGATTCACGGTGTACAACGATAAAGGGCTGGAAGCCGCCGTCTTTCAGAGCTACCGAGAAAAACT
Organism: Salibacterium qingdaonense; assembly: GCF_900114715.1. GTDB lineage: Bacteria > Bacillota > Bacilli > Bacillales > Marinococcaceae > Salibacterium > Salibacterium qingdaonense. The sequence goes on along the minus strand of NZ_FOTY01000015.1, from coordinate 80,160 downwards.
TGACGCATACAGGGACGATCGGCCTTTTGAGGGAGGACCGCGTTTTTGCTATAATTAGATGTTGGAATGGAATAAGACGTAAGTGGAGGAGCAGCAATGCTTGACTATACAGAATGGCGTCATGTCTTTAAATTGGACCCGGCGCGGGAAATTGATGATGCCTCTCTTGAGAAAATATGTGAATCAGGAACCGATGCTGTCATTGTCGGCGGAAGTGACGATGTCACCTTGGACAATACGCTGGCACTGTTATCGAAGGTCCGCCGGTACGCGGTGGCCTGCGCACTCGAAGTATCGACGCTTGAAGCCGTAACACCGGGCTTTGATTACTTTTTAATCCCTACTGTCCTGAACGCCGGCGATACCCGCTGGGTGACCGGGCTTCATCATCAGGCACTGAAAGACTACGGCATGCTCATGGACTGGGAGACGATTATTGCGGAAGGATACTGCATACTGAATCCCAACGCCAAAGCGGCGGCGTTAACCGAAGCAGATGCTTCTTATGATGAGGAAGATGTCCGGGCGGCTGCACTGATGGCCGACCGCCTCTTTCATCTGCCTGTGTTTTACCTCGAATACAGCGGCATGTACGGAGATCCGGAGGTTGTGAAAGCGGCGGCAGACAACCTTGAGCAGGCGCGTCTGTTCTACGGGGGCGGTATCCGCACGGCAGAGCAGGCTCGTGACATGGCAGCTGTTGCCGATACGATCGTTGTAGGAAATATCGTATATGAAAACCTCAACAGAGCACTGTCCACGGTAAAAGCCGTCAAAAATAGTAGCGCAAATGAATGAAATAACGTATAATGAAACAATCGAACATACGTTTCACAGGTGGTGGAAGGATTGCAACGAGAAATCGTGGAAAAAATGCTTAACGGAATGAATCCCGAGCAGCGGGAAGCGGTCCAGCATACCGAAGGACCGCTGTTAATCATGGCAGGCGCGGGAAGCGGGAAGACAAGGGTGCTGACCCACCGGATGGCTTACCTCATCCGGGAGAAAGGGGTCCCTCCTTTTTCGATTCTTGCGATCACTTTTACAAACAAGGCGGCCCGTGAGATGAAAGAACGGGCGTCTGAACTTGTCGGCCCGGCGGCTGAAGATATCTGGATGTCTACATTTCACTCGATGTGTGTGCGGATTCTGCGGCGCGATATCGACCGCATCGGTTTTAACCGTAATTTTTCGATACTCGATGGATCTGATCAGCTGTCTGTCATCAAACAGATTCTAAAAGACCAGAATATCGATTCGAAAAAATTCGATCCGCGCGGCATGCTTGGAATGATTTCCTCATCGAAAAACGTGCTCGAACCGCCGAAGAAGTTTGCTGAGCGGGCGGAAGGGCCGTTTGAAGAGACCGCAGCGGATGTCTATAAAGAATACCAGCGGCGTTTAGGCTCTAATCATGCTCTTGATTTTGATGATTTGATCATGAAGACCATTCAGCTGTTCCGTCAGGTTCCGGAAGTGCTGCAGTTTTATCAGCGCAAGTTTCAGTACATTCACGTGGATGAGTATCAGGACACGAACCGGGCGCAGTATGTGCTCGTCAATCTGCTTGCTGAGAAGAACCGTAACATCTGCGTTGTCGGCGATTCCGACCAGTCGATTTACAAATGGCGCGGCGCCGATATTCAAAACATCCTCTCTTTTGAACAGGATTATGAAGAGGCACGTTCGATTGTGCTTGAACAGAATTACCGGTCAACGCAGACGATTTTGAAAGCGGCCAATAATGTAATCCAGAACAACATGGGGCGCAAGCCGAAGAATCTTTGGACTGAAAACGATGACGGGGCCCGTATTCATTACTTCTGCGGGGCCGATGAGCGTGAAGAATCGGCCTATATCGTGGAACGCATTAAAGAAGCAGTGCAGAGCAGCCGGTTTGATTATTCTGATGCCGCCGTGCTGTACCGCACGAATGCCCAGTCCCGGATCATTGAGGAAATGTTTCTCAAGTCCAATGTGAATTATAATATGATCGGCGGCACGAAGTTCTATGACCGGAAAGAAATCAAGGATGTGCTGGCGTATCTCAGACTTGTTGCGAATCCGAATGATGACATCAGCCTCCGGCGCATTATTAATGTTCCAAAACGCGGGCTGGGCGCGGCAACTGTGGATAAAATCGGCGCGTATGCGGATGCCCAGGATATTTCCATGTTTGCGGCACTTCAGGAAGCGGATCAGATTGGTCTTGGCTCCCGTCCGGTAAAGAAGCTGGAGGCTTTTGCCGAACAGCTCGGGCACTGGATTCAGATGCAGGAATACTTAAGCGTGACAGAACTTGTGGAAGAACTTCTTGAAAAGACGGGTTACCGTGATTCCCTTAAAGAGGACAAGTCGCTGGAGGCCCAGAGCCGCCTTGAGAACATCGATGAATTTCTGTCCGTGACAAAGGATTTTGAGAAGAAAAACGACGATGTCTCTCTTATCGCGTTTTTGACAGACCTGGCACTTGTTGCTGATGTGAATCAGGATGAGGAAGACGGAGAAAGCGCGGTTACGATGATGACGCTTCACTCCGCCAAGGGCCTCGAGTTTCCGCTCGTTTTTCTTGTGGGCATGGAAGAAGGCATCTTTCCCCACAGCCGTTCTCTTTTTGAACAGGAGGAAATGGAAGAAGAACGCCGCCTTGCCTATGTCGGGATTACAAGAGCCGAGCAGGAACTTCATCTTACGCATTCGAACATGCGCCAGCTGTACGGACGCACCCAGGTAAACCCGATGTCCCGGTTTATTGAAGAACTACCCGAGGATGTCATCGACCGGGAGAAAGAGGACAAGCCCGACTGGATGAACAGCGGCAGGCAGAGTAAGAGTGATTCTCCGTTTGAACGCCGCAGACAGGCAGCTGTTTCCCCTTCGAAAGGACGCTCTATTTCAGCGGAAGGTGGCGGAAACCAGTATGACTGGAAAGTCGGCGATAAAGCCGAACACGGAAAATGGGGTACCGGCACGGTAGTCAGCCTCCACGGCGAAGGAGAAGACGTCGAGCTTGATATCGCATTTCCGACAGAAGGAGTGAAACGTCTGTACGCCAAATTCGCTCCGATTACAAAAGCGTAGCAGGCAGAAAGGAAGAAAGAAATGGATCAAACGAAAGCCGAAGAACGTGTCAATGAACTCCGGGAAACCCTGGAGAAATACGGATACCATTATTACGTGCTGGACGATCCGATTGTTCCGGATGCCGAATACGATGAAAAGCTTTCGGAACTGCTGGAACTGGAGCAGCAGTTTCCGGAGCTTCAGAGCGGCGATTCTCCGACAGTGCGGATCGGCGGGAAGCCGCTCGATGCGTTTGTTAAAGTACAGCACACTATCCCGATGATGAGTCTTGGCAATGCTTTTCATGAGCAGGATCTCCGCGACTTTGACCGCCGCGCCCGGCAGGGGTCCGGTGAAGCTTTGGACTACGTATGTGAGTTAAAAATCGACGGTCTCGCTGTATCGTTAACCTATGAAAACGGGCGCTTTGTGCGGGGAGCTACAAGAGGTGACGGAACAACCGGAGAAGACATTACGAACAACTTAAAAACGGTCGGTTCCATCCCGCTTCGGTTACACAGCGCTGTCGATTTGGAAGTGCGCGGGGAAGTATTTATGCCGAAACGGTCGTTTGAACGTCTGAATGAAGCGAAAGAACAAAACGGCGAAGCGGTATTTGCGAATCCGCGGAACGCTGCCGCCGGTTCCCTCCGTCAGCTCGATCCGAAGACTGCGGCCAACCGGAATCTTGACATTTTCACCTATGCCATCGGCAATGACAGGGAGATGAACGCCGCCACCCATTACGAAGCAGTGCAGTATATGAAAGAGCTGGGCTTTAAGACGAACCCTGAAAGCAGCTATTGCCGGGACATCGAAGAAGTGATTGAATTTGTGAACGGGTGGGTGGAGCACCGCAATTCCCTCTCGTATGAAGTGGACGGTATTGTTGTGAAGGTAAACAGTCTAAAGCAGCAGGAGACGCTCGGTTTCACGGCGAAAAGTCCGCGCTGGGCCATTGCCTACAAGTTCCCGGCCGAAGAGAAAGTGACCCGCCTCCAAGATATTATTTTATCTGTCGGCCGCACCGGGGCTGTCACTCCGACAGCTGTACTCGATGCGGTGCAGGTAGCGGGCACCACCGTGCAGCGCGCTTCCCTGCATAACGAAGACCTGATCCGCGAGAAAGATATTAAAATCGGAGATCAGGTGATTGTGAAAAAAGCGGGGGATATCATTCCGGAGGTTGTACGCGTACTGGATGACCTGCGCGACGGCACAGAAGAGGAATTTTTCATGCCCTCGACCTGCCCGGCCTGCGGCAGTGAGCTCGTTCATCTTGAAGAAGAAGTTGCTCTGCGCTGTATTAATCCGCAGTGCCCGGCCCAGATCCAGGAAGAGCTTATTCATTTTGTATCACGCAATGCCATGGACATTGACGGTCTCGGCGAAAAAGTGATCCAGCAGCTCTTCAGCCATCAGCTTGTCACCGGGATTGCCGATCTGTATAAATTGCAGCCGGAGGAACTGCTGAAGCTGGAACGCATGGGGGAAAAATCTGTTCAGAATCTGCTGGATGCCGTAGAAGCGTCTAAAGCTAATTCTCTGGAAAAACTTGTGTTCGGTCTTGGTATCCGATTTGTTGGAGCGAAAGCGGCCCGGACCCTTGCTGAAGAATTCCGCACAATGGATAATCTGCGCAGCGCGGAAACCGAAGACCTGCTCGCAGTCAATGAAATAGGAAACAAAATGGCGGAAGCAGTCGTCCGTTATTTTGAGATGGCGGAAGTGAACGAACTGGTGGATGAACTTCAGCGTCTCGGGCTGAACATGGAGTATAAAGGACCGGTAAAGGAAGACGTTACCGGTGATTCTCCGCTGAACGGCAAAACGGTTGTACTCACAGGGACAATGCAGCAGTTGACCCGGAATGAAGCAAAAGAAAAAATAGAAGCGCTCGGCGGAAAAGTGACCGGAAGTGTCAGCCGCAGTACCGATATTGTGGTGGCCGGGGAAGATGCCGGATCCAAGCGGACGAAAGCCGAAGAGCTCGGGGTGGCCATTTGGGACGAAGATACTTTTCTGTCGGAGATTGGTTCTTGATTCGTTTTTCGGTAAAAAGCGGACGATGGATAAATGTGTCATCATCATGTAAGATGGAAACCGGAACACGATAAAATGTTCGGATAAATGAGGAGATGGAAGAATGTGGAGAAAAACCGGGGTTCTGACGGCTGCCTCGTTTCTTCTGCTGACCGGGTGTATACCGGGCCTGCAGCAGGATCAGCAGGAAGAAGGGGTGGACACAGAGGAGAACGAACAGACGACAGAAGAAGATACGGTGGAAGTCAGTCCGGAAGTCCCCAGTCTTGATAATTATTACCGCAGTGTACTGCAGGACGGACAATATATAAGCGGCGCGGCACGCACGTTTCACAGGGATGTCATGTACAACCGGATGGATCTTGAACGGATGTCGACCGGCATGCAGGAGCTTGCTGCCGGAGAATTCAGCCAGGAAAATTACTTCTTTCGTCCCGGTCAGCTCATTTCCAGCAGTGAACTGAACAGCTGGCTGATGAGGCAGTCTGAAGATAATGAGGCCGGACTCAACCCGCCGCTTGCGGATGCCGATAATTTTGAAGAACGGGAAAGAAACAACCCGCGTCCGTTATCCAATATTATTGAACATAATTATATGGTCGAAAATGACAACGGAAACCTGCAGCTCGGCGGCATGGTGATCGGACTTTCGATGAATAATCTCTATTATTTCAGACAGGAAAACGAGGATGGAACCTATGGCCCGTGGCTCAGTGAATCCATCAGCAGAAAAGAAAGCATGCAGGCAGCGCAGGACACGGCAACCCGGATTCTCGAAAGGCTGCGGAGTGAAGACAGAGAGAACGGCGCTCTTCAGGACATTCCGATTATGTTCACCGTTTTCCGGGAGGCCCCGCGTGATGCGGCTGTTCCGGGCAATTTCATCGCAAAAGGCACCGCGGAACCCGGAGAAAAAGTGAACAACTGGCAGAGTTTGAATGAAGATTACGTGTTGTTTCCTTCTACCGATGCAAGCGATAATCACCGCAGTGATGCCGAAGCATTTAACCAGTTCAGGGATGAAGTGAACACCTTTTTCCAAAATTTCGTCGGTGTTATCGGGGAAGGGTACTACCAGAATGATGAGTGGCGGGATCTTACAGTGGAAATCCCCATCACGTTTTACAGTGAAACAGAAGTTACAGCCTTCACCCAGCACGTAACCGATAAAGTGGAGCAGCATTTTCCGAATCTAGATGTCGAAGTCCGGATACATTCCTCGCAGGGGCAGGAAGCTCTTGTAGTGAAAGATGCAGGAGAAGAATCCTATACTCATGTGTATTAAAGGAGAAAGCGGGCATGCGTTGCCCGCTGCTGCCTTATTTGGTATCATCTAGGTATTGTGAAGATTTGTTTTAGCGGAGGTGACAGATCATGGAACGGATTTCAAAAGATCAGGTCAGGCATGTGGCGCATCTGGCAAGACTCTCTGTAACAGAGGAGGAAGTCGATACATTTACCGAACAGCTTGATGATATTATCGAATTTGCCGAGCAGTTGAATGAACTGGATACGGACGATGTGGAACCAACAACCCACGTTCTCGATATTCATAACGTGCTGCGCAAAGATGAAAAACGTCCGTCACTCGACCGGGAAGAAGCGTTGAAGAACGCGCCGGATCAAGAAGACGGTCAGGTGAAAGTACCATCGGTGTTAGAGTAAAGGAGGGACAAATAGAATGTCGATACTTGAAGAAAGCTTTTCCGGGATACATAAAAAGCTTCATAATAAAGAACTGAAAGTATCCGAACTCGTTGATGCTTCATTTTCCCGCATCAAAGAGGTGGATGACAAAGTTCAGGCGTTTCTCACCCTGAATGAAGAAGCAGCCAGAAACCAGGCTGCGAAAATGGATGAGGCGATGGGAACAGGTAACACACGCGGGCTGCTGTTCGGTCTTCCTGCCGGCATCAAAGATAACATTGTTACAAATGGACTCCGCACGACCGCAGCGAGCCAGCTGCTGGCAAACTTTGATCCAGTGCACAATGCAACCGTCATGGACGGCCTGGAAGAGGCGGACGCTCTCACGATAGGAAAACTCAACATGGACGAATTTGCCATGGGATCTTCTAATGAAAACTCCGGTTTTTACAGCGCGCGCAACCCGTGGAACACGGATTATGTTCCGGGCGGATCAAGCGGCGGCGCGGCGGCGTCCGTTGCCGCAGGAGAAGTAAGCTTTTCCCTTGGTTCTGATACGGGCGGATCGATCCGGCAGCCGGCATCCTACTGCGGCGTAGTCGGATTAAAACCAACGTACGGCCGTGTTTCCCGTTACGGGCTGATTGCCTTTGCCTCCTCCCTCGACCAGATTGGTCCGCTGACAAAAAACGTGGAAGACAATGCGCTCGTGCTCGGACAGATTGCCGGACATGACCGCAGGGACTCCACGTCTGCTGATGTTGGTATTTCGGATTATCTATCGTCGCTCACCGGTGATGTGAAAGGCATGAAAATTGCTGTTCCGAAAGAATACCTCGGCGAAGGGGTGCATGAAGGGGTCCGGAACCGGGTGCTTGAAGCACTGAAGGTTCTCGAACAGCAAGGCGCAGAGTGGGAAGAAGTTTCCCTGCCGCACTCGCAGTACGCGGTGGCAGCTTATTATCTGCTCGCCTCTTCTGAAGCATCCGCAAACCTCGCCCGCTTTGACGGTGTCCGTTACGGCGTGCGTGCCGAAAATGCGGACAACCTGATCGATATGTACAAAGAGACGAGAAGTCAAGGGTTCGGTGACGAAGTGAAACGCCGGATTATGCTTGGTACATTTGCACTCAGTTCCGGCTATTACGACGCGTACTACAAGAAAGCCCAGAAGGTCCGTACCCTTATCAAACGTGACTTTGATCAGATTCTGGAGAAATACGACGTGATCGTCGGACCAACCGCACCGACCACCGCCTTTAAAATCGGAGAAAAAGTGAACGACCCGCTCACGATGTACGCCAATGACATTCTCACGATTCCGGTTAACCTTGCCGGAGTGCCTGCCATTTCTGTGCCGTGCGGTTTCTCTGAAGGACTGCCGGTCGGACTGCAGATTATTTCACGACCGTTTGAAGAAAGTACTGTTTACCGCGCCGCCCATGCTTACGAGCAGGCAGCCGGACATTATAAAGCCAAGCCGGAATTGTAAGGGGGGAACCTGTGATGAAATTTGATACCGTCATCGGCCTGGAAGTCCATGCCGAACTGAAAACCGATACGAAAATTTTCTGTAACTGTTCGACGGAATTCGGGGCACCGGCCAACACGCACACGTGCCCGGTCTGTCTCGGCCATCCCGGTGTGCTCCCGGTTTTGAACCAGCGCGCTGTGGAATACGCCATGAAAGCCTCACTCGCTTTGAACTGTGAAATCGCCGGGGAAACCAAGTTCGACCGCAAGAACTATTTTTATCCCGACAGTCCGAAAGCCTACCAGATTTCACAGTTTGATAAGCCGATCGGTGAAAATGGATCGCTTGAAATCGAGGTGGACGGCTATAAAAAGAACATCGGCATTACCCGGATCCATATGGAAGAAGATGCCGGTAAGCTCACCCACGATGAATACGACGACCACAGTCTCGTTGATTTCAACCGTGTCGGCACGCCGCTGATTGAAATTGTATCCGAACCGGACATTGAAACACCGGAAGAAGCGTATGCTTATCTTGAAAAGCTGAAAGCCGTACTTCAGTATACGGAAGTATCCGACTGCAAGATGGAAGAAGGCTCTCTCCGCTGTGATGCGAACATTTCGCTGAAACCGGCGGGGCAGGAAGAATTCGGAACGAAAACGGAGCTCAAAAACCTGAACTCCTTCACAAACGTTCACAAAGGTCTGGCTTATGAAGAGAAGCGCCAGGAGCAGGAACTGCTCTCCGGCGGAGAAATTCTTCAGGAAACCCGCCGCTGGGATGACGCGAAGAAAGAAACGACGTTGATGCGTGTGAAGGAAGGATCCGACGATTACCGTTACTTCCCGGAACCGGACCTTGTCACTCTTTACGTCAATGAAGACTGGAAAAGCAGCATTAAAGCGACTATTCCGGAACTTCCGGATGCCCGCCGCGAACGTTATATGGAAGAATTTGACCTTCCGGCATACGACGCAGGCGTGCTTACACAGTCGAAAAACATGGCGGATTTCTTCCAGGAAACCATCGATGAAGGCGCCGACGCCAAGCAGGCTGCCAATTGGCTGATGGGGGATGTCAATGGATACTTGAATTCCCATGACATGGAGCTTGCCGATACAGAGCTCACGCCGTCCTCTCTTGCCAAACTGGTGACTCTGATTGATAAAGGCACCATTTCCAGTAAAATCGCTAAAACCGTCTTTACTGATCTCATGGAACAAGGCGGCGATCCGGAACAGATTGTACAGGACAAAGGACTTGTTCAGATTTCGGACGAAGGCGAACTCAAACAGATTGTGGACAAGATTCTTGAGAACAATCCACAGTCCATCGAAGATTATAAGAACGGGAAGGACAAAGCCATCGGTTTCCTCGTCGGCCAGGTGATGAAAGAAACCAAGGGCAAAGCCAACCCGCAGATGGTGAACAAATTAATTATGGAAGGCATGGGCATGGATGCCTGATAGACAAAAAGCTGCTTTCTCCTTTTAAATGGGGGAAAGCAGCTTTTTTTCTGTCCGGGTCGAATGTGTGACGGACAATTCCGGAAGTGTTTTGTCCCTTTACAGACAAAAGGAAAGCAATGCGGATGAAAATGACTGTAATCCGCATATAGGAAACACTTTTCTACTAAAAAGATGAAAAAGTGTCTCCAACTTATCGTATAAGGGGCCTATGTAAATCGATTCTGTTCTTCAGCCCTGCACCGGCTCTGATACTACATGGTAGCTGCCGTTATTGAAGAGAAGAGCGTTCAACTGCATTCCGAACCCGGCTCCCCCGTCAATGCCGATTTTGTCGGACTGAAACCACGGTCCGGCGTTTTCGTGGAGGGTCGGGGTCGGTGTGTGTCCGAAAATGACCGTTTTCCCCACCCCGTGTGGCTTTTCGAGAAAAGGCGACCGGATCCAGACGAAGGTACGCGGCTCTGACTCTTTCCATTCTTCGGCAAACGGATCAATTCCGGCATGAACGAGAATGTGTTCGGATGTTTCTTCAAACCGCTGCAGGTTTTCCATGAAATCAAGGTGTTCCGGAAAATCACGGCGGATGGCGTGAGTGATTTCATCAAGCGGACTGTCCGCGAGGTCCTCTCCGACGTAGCTTTGCAGTGTGCTCTCTCCGCCGTTTTCCATCCACAGGGAAAAGCCGCCTGTATCCTCGTTTTGAAACGCCTGCAGCATCATGTCTTCGTGATTGCCAAGAAGGCAGGTGATATCGGCACCGTCCTGCTCCTTGAGCTCCAGAACATAGCGGATAACATCAAACGACTGTGGTCCGCGGTCTATAAAATCCCCGAGCAGAAAAAGCCGGTCCTGCTCCGGCTGGTAATCGATACGATTCAACAGTGACACAAATGTCTCAAACTGTCCGTGAATATCAGAAATGAAAATATCCCGTGTCAATGATAATCCTCCCTCACAAATGTCTTTCCTGTATGATTCCCATTTTTTCCACAGTAGAAACGAAGAGATGGATGAGCATTCCCTTGATCTTCCAATCCAGGTGATATTCTCGTCAGAAGCGTTTCTTTCCTGTAAGATAGAAGAAAGAAGCATTCTAATAATAACTTAGGAGAAACGCTATGAAGCAAGCACGAGTGATTTATAACCCCACCGCCGGAAAAGAACAGATGAAAAAGCAGCTGCCCTACATCCTCGACCGTCTGGAGCAGGCGGGATATGAGACGTCTGCCCACCAGACAAAACAGGAAAGTGATGCACGAGCTGAAGCAGCGCGTGCGGCAGAGCGAGGTTTTGACGTTGTAGTGGCCGCCGGAGGAGACGGTACCATCTTTGAGGTTGTAAACGGCCTGGCCGGACAGAAGAAACGGCCGAAGCTCGGTATTATTCCGGCCGGTACAACCAATGACCTTGCCCGGGCGCTCGGCATCCAGCGAAATGACATTGCCGGAGTGTGCGATATTATAAGCGGAGGTCACAGTGAGCCGATTGACATCGGCCGGGTGAACGGCCAGTACTTCATTAATATAGCAGCCGGCGGAAAGTTGACGGAGCTGACGTATGACACTCCCAGCAAACTGAAGACAACGCTTGGTCATTTTGCCTATTATGTCAAAGGCTTTGAGAAACTTCGCTTTCTAAAGCCGAAGATGGCGCAGATTGAATATGACGGGAAATGGTTTGAAGGGGAAATCATGTTGTTTCTGATCGCCAACACGAACTCCGTGGGCGGTTTTGAGAAACTTGTTCCGGATGCGAGTTATAATGACGGCATGTTTGATATGATTATCATCACGAAAACGACCATACCGGAACTGATCCGGATCGGCACGCAGGCACTGAATGGGGAACATCTGCAGCATGAAAAATTAATGTACGTGCAGGCCAACCGGGTGAAAATCCATGTGGAAGGGGACATGGAACTCAACCTGGACGGGGAATACGGCGGACAACTTCCCGGCGAGTTCGTCAACCTTCACCAGCATCTCGAGCTGTTCTGCCCGGAAGAAAGTACGGAGGAAGAATGAAAGCACCGCTCATTGGCGGTGCTTTCGCGTGGAGGAACCGGATTACTCCGGCTTTGAAGTTTGTTCGGTTATCTGATACGTTCCCAAGCGGCTGTCAAAGGAGCTTTCCCAGTCGAAGCTGTCTTCGGTTTGTTCGTATGTATTATCAAACTCCCGGCCGAAGTCGTTCCAAGTTTCGTTAAAGGAAGGCTCTTCTTCCGATTCCTCTGCGGCCTCAGAATTGGTATTCTCTGACTCCGGACCCTGAATTCCTATAGAGGGCAGCCCGCTCCAACTGCTGCTTTCGGTGCCGCCGGATGAGCTGGATGTGTTGTCCTGTCCAAACTGATTCCACTGCTGATCAAAATCTTCAAGCTTTTCTTCTTCGCTCCGGTTATCTTCACCAGCTTCTTCTGCTGCCTGCTGGGCTTCACTCCAGCGCTCTTCCCACTGCTTTTCTTCCGATGCTTCTTCCGAAGTTTCTTCCTGCTGTTCTTTCGTGTCTTTTTGAAAGAACATGTTGTTTGAAATGGAAAAGTCGGAGAATGGAGTAAGCAGTCCTGCTCCGAGAATCAATCCTGCTGCAATTTTCAACCGTTCATCTCCTCCTGCATCTTATCTGTTGGCATAACGGATTAATACCCGCGGCGGATGTTCAAAAATGACCAGATTCCAGTAGCCACTGATACAATAACGGTGAAAATAATAAACCAGTGCGGCATGTCAGACCGTCTCCTTTCGAAAAAAATAACAGAATTCTCCTTACTGTAAAGAATAGTAGGAAAGCGGTAAAAAATCAACACGAACGTGTGCTTAGTATCCGAAAAAAAGCAGCGGGGTATACCACCCCGGCTGCTCAATTCGCGGTTTCTTCCTTTTTCATGGCTTCGCGTTCATCCTGCGAGTACATGCGCGAACGGGTGAGGAACCGTCTGCCTTCAGGTCCGTCGAGGGAGAACATGCCGCCGCGTCCGTCCACGACGTCAATGATGAGCTGGGTGTGTTTCCAGTATTCATATTGATCCTGGGACATGTAAAACGGCATCCCGCCGATATCGCCGAGGTAGACGTCACTGTCTCCGATACGGAATTCCCCGCGTGCAAAGCACATCGGGGAACTGCCGTCGCAGCACCCGCCGGACTGATGGAACATGAGAGAGCCGTGTTTTTCTTCCAATGTTTTGATGAACGCAAGGGCTTCCTCTGTCGCCGTCACTCTATCGACTGTCATCTGCATTCATCCTTTCTGCATCAGGGTTTAGAAAAATCCGAGGCCGGTATCTCCGTAATTGACGAGCAGGTTTTTCGTCTGCTGGTAATGGCCGAGCATCATCTTATGGTTTTCGCGGCCGATGCCGGATTTTTTGTAGCCGCCAAACGCCGCATGTGCCGGATAATCATGGTAGCAGTTCGTCCAGACCCGGCCCGCCTGAATTTCGCGTCCGAAACGGTAGGCGGTGTTCATGTCGCGCGTCCAGACGCCGGCGCCGAGGCCATACAGCGTGTCATTGGCGATTTCAAGCGCTTCTTCGTTCGTTTTGAACGTGGTCACCGCAAGCACCGGCCCGAAAATTTCCTCCTGGAAAATGCGCATCTTGTTGTTTCCTTTAAAGATGGTCGGCTGCACATAATAACCGCCCGCCATATCTCCTTCGAGCTCATTCACTTCACCGCCGGTAAGGAGCTCGGCGCCTTCCTGTTTACCGATATCAAGGTAGGAGACGATTTTGTCCATCTGCTCCTTGGACGCCTGCGCGCCCATCATCGTTTCCGTATCGAGCGGATGACCGGCTTGAATGGCTTCGACCCGCTTCAGCGCCCGTTCCATAAATTCATCATAAATGGATTCGTGAATAAGGGCGCGGGACGGGCATGTGCAGACTTCGCCCTGGTTGAGGGCAAACATAACGAAACCTTCCACTGCTTTATCGAGAAATTTATCGTCTTCCTTCATCACGTCGGAGAAGAAAATGTTCGGCGACTTGCCGCCGAGCTCGAGTGTGACCGGAATAATATTTTCCGAGGCATACTGCATGATCAGCCGTCCGGTCGTGGTTTCGCCGGTGAAGGCGATTTTGGCGATGCGGCTGTTGGAGGCAAGCGGCTTGCCGGCCTCTGCGCCGAATCCGTTCACCACATTCAGAACGCCAGGCGGCAGCAGATCTTTGATCAGATCAAGCAGGATGTGGAAGGAAGCCGGTGTCTGTTCCGCCGGTTTCAATACGACGCAGTTCCCCGCCGCAAGAGCAGGGGCCACTTTCCAGGTTCCCATCAGAATCGGGAAGTTCCACGGGATAATCTGACCGACAACCCCGAGAGGTTCATGAAAGTGATAGGCCACCGTGTCATCATCAATCTGGCTGATGGAGCCTTCCTGCGCCCGGATCACACCGCCGAAGTAACGGAAATGATCGACTGCAAGCGGGATATCGGCATTCAGGCACTCCCGCACCGCCTTGCCGTTGTCCCAAGTTTCGGCCACCGCCAGCATTTCGGCATTCTCTTCGATACGATCCGCAATTTTATTTAAAATATTCCCCCGTTCCGACAGTGACGTGCGGGCCCACGCGTCTTGCGCCTGTTCGCCGGCATCCACCGCCGCTTCCACGTCATCCGCGGTGCCGCGGGCAACCTGGCAGAACACTCCGCCGGTAACAGGGGAGACATTGTCAAAATATTCTCCTTTTGCCGGAGCTTTGTACTCCCCGCCTATGAAATGGTCGTAACGATCGCTGAACTGTACGAGACTGCCGGGTGTATTCGGTGCATCATAACGCATAATGACATGTCTCCTTTCAGAATTAGAATAGAAAAGCCTGTCCATAACCTATGCTTTACAGTCCGTCACAAGCGGGAAGAACTCACTCCCTTCTTTCATGTAATCGCTCTCATATTTATTTTACTATGAACGAAAGAAGAATGAAATAAGTCTTTGGAAAGAAAAACCTGTTCCGGCAGGTACCGGAACAGGTTATAGGGACGCACCAGGAAGCGGCGGTGCGGGTGCTTTCATTGTTACGTCTTTATGGCTTCGATTTCTTTTAGAATCTCTTCGATTTCATGGAAAACGTCTCCGCCGAGTTCCACTTCCGTCGCTTTCAGGTTCTCTTCAAGCTGGGAAGGGCGGCTGGCACCGACAATGGCGGAGCTGACGCCCGGCTGACGCAGAATCCAGGCGAGTGCGAGCTGGGACAATTTGATGTTGAGCTCTTCATGGGCAATCTTTTCAAGCCGCTCCACCTGTTCGAGAATCGGTTCGGCGAGAAATCCGCTTACAAATTTCCCGATGTCTTCATGGGCGGCACGGCTGCCTTCGGGGTACTTTTCTTTCGGTTTGTATTTACCGGTAAGAACACCCTGGGCAAGCGGCGAGAAAACGACCTGGCCGATGCCTTCCCGCTGACTGACCGGGAGCACTTCTTTTTCAATATACCGCTTGATCATGTTGTAGATCGGCTGGTTCGAAACCGGCGCATGGAGGTTGCGGTCTTTTGCGGTATGCACGGCATCGGTGATCTGGGCCGCCGACCATTCGCTGAACCCGTAGTACAGCACTTTGCCCTGCCGGACGAGGTCATCGAGCGCCATCAACGTTTCTTCGACGGGCGTTTCGGTGTCAAAACGGTGGCACTGATAGAGATCGATATAGTCCACACCGAGCCGTTTCAGACTGGCATCGCACTGCTCCATAATATGTTTGCGGGACAAGCCTTTGTCATTCGGGCCGTCTCCCATTGGAAAATAGACCTTCGTCGCCAGTACATAGCTGTCGCGCTCGAATTCGCGGAGGGTGCGCCCCACGACTTTCTCCGCTTCCCCCCGGTTGTACACGTTAGCGGTATCAAAAAAATTAATCCCGCGTTCATAGGCGGTGCGGATAATATCGGCCGCGTTGTTGTCCTCCACGGTGGATCCGTACGTCAACCAGCTGCCAAGTCCAATTTCACTCACTTTGAGTCCGCTGTTTCCAAGTCTCCGATACTGCATGACAAAAACCTCCTTTTGTCCATCATACCTGAAAAGAAAGATTGGAACAATTTTGATATTTTTATTATAATAAGAAAGCAGCTGGGATCGGTGTATGCGGATTAGCAGGCGTAACGGGCGATTTGCCGGTGGATTCGGGCGAAATCGTGTCGAAAGCGGGCGAAACCATGTCGATTGCAAGCGGAAATGAACATTTGCCGGCGAAACGAAAGGAACGTGATGTGCTTGATTGAAAAATCCCGAACCATACCTCTTTATCTCCAGAAACTTCAGGCGCTCGACCGGCGTCTTCCGGCGTTCCATCCGAAACGAGCCGAAGTGGAAAATGAACTTGCCAGGTGGAGGGCCGGTTTCAAAGGAGAACAGTCGATAGACTACCATCTCGGATTTCTGAACGAGGATTGGCGTATTCTCCATAACCTCCGCCTGCACGACGGCACGCGCTCTTTTCAGATTGATACACTCCTCCTCACGACCTCATGCATCATCCTCGTTGAAGTTAAAAACATCACCGGTATTCTCACCTTGGACGCTGAATTCCATCAGCTGATCCGGTTCGATAATGAAAAAGAAGAAGCATTTCAGCATCCGGTTCATCAGGCAGACAGACATAAAATGCAGATGGGTTGGTGGCTTGAGCGGAATCATATACCTTCTCTCCCTATAAAGACCCTTGTTGTTATGGCTCATCCACGATCTGTTTTGAAACGTAAAAACGGCACCGCCGGCATGTATCCCCAAGTGATTCCCGCTTACCTGCTGCCTGATAAAATTCATGAGCTGCACCGTCACTATCCAGATCCCGTCTTATCCGATGCGGATGTCCGCGAACTTATCCGTCTTCTCCTTGCTGCACACTCTGAATCTCCGCAGAACCCGCTGCACCGCCATCATATTCCCTCTTCGGATCTGGTGAAGGGCGTATTCTGTCCGGCCTGCGGCAAAACTGTCATGGAGCGCATCCACGGAAACTGGCTGTGTCCACACTGCGGATGTACCTCGAAAAAGGCACACCACCAGGCATTGCAGGACTACGCATTTCTTATTCACCCCCGTATCTCCAATCAGGAAGCGGCCTCTTTTCTCCATATTTCATCTCCTTCTACCATGAAGCGGCTGCTTCGCTCCCTCTCGTATCCTGCATCTGGATCCGGGCGGGCGGTGAAATACAAGATTCTGCTGGATTGAAAATCAGGGAAGAGGGAGGCGGCCGTTTGTTGAATCAGGCGAATGTTTGTTGATTGCGGGCGAAATATTGTCGAAAGCGGGCGAAACGACTCCGATTTCGAGCGAAAACCATATTATTTCGAGCGAACCCCCATCGAGCCAGCCCTCCTCCACATGTGTTAAAATAGCGGACAGCACAGATTCATCGAGAGAAAGGATCAACTATTATGGCAAAGAAGCAGCACACGGATGCGCCGGTACAGAAAAATGACGTTATCACCGCGGTGATCGAGGATCTTACCCATGAAGGGGACGGTGTCGCGAAGGTGGACGGGTACGCGCTCTTCGTCCCGTACGGCCTCCCCGGCGAAACCGCGCAGATCAAAGTCCTCAAAACGAAAAAAGGCTACGGCTTCGGCCGGATCATAGAACGGATCGAAGAAAGCAGCGAACGTACCGAAGCACCGTGCCCAATTTATTACCAATGCGGCGGCTGTCAGCTGCAGCATATGACCTACGACGCCCAGCTCCGATTCAAGCACAAGCAGGTGCAGGACGCCATCACCCGTATCGGCGGGATCGACAACGTCCCCGTTCATCGGGCGATCGGTATGGAAGACCCATGGCGTTACCGCAACAAAGCGCAGGTCCCGGTCGGCACACGCAGCGACGGCCACCTGAAAGCCGGCTTTTTTCAGAAACGCTCGCACCGCATCATGGACATGGAAAGCTGTATCATCCAGAAAGAAGCGAACGATGAAGCGGTGCAGACCGTCAAACGCATCGCTGATCAGTACAACATCAAAGCCTATGACGAGGAAAACGCCCGCGGTACGCTCCGCCACGTCGTTACGCGCCAGGCCCATACCACCGGAGAGCTTATGATTGTGCTCGTGACAAACGGCCCCGACCTGCCGCACAAAAAAGATATCGTCCGTGATATTACCGAAGCGATGCCAAACGTCACCTCGATTATGCAGAACATCAACACGAAGCGGACCAATGCCATTTACGGAGAAAAAACAACCCTCATCTGGGGGAACGAACACATTTACGATACGATCGGCGGCATCTCTTTTGCCATATCGGCGCGTTCCTTTTACCAGGTGAATCCGGAGCAGACGAAAGCACTCTACGACAAAGCACTGGAATACGCCGACCTGCGCGGTAACGAAACCGTCATCGACGCCTACTGCGGCATCGGCACGATTTCTCTCTTTCTCGCGCGAAAGGCCCGTCACGTCTACGGCGTCGAATCCATTCCGGAAGCCGTCACCGACGCCAAACGAAACGCCGAGCTGAACAAGCTCGATGATGTCACTACCTTTGCCGTCGGAGAAGCCGAAGAACTTGTCCCCTGGTGGCACCAAGCAAACGGCCTCCAGCCCGATGTCTTCGTCGTCGACCCGCCCCGCAAAGGCTGCGACGAAAAACTGCTCCAGACCATGATAGACATGCAGCCGGAAAAAATCGTCTACGTCTCCTGCAACCCGGCCACCCTCGCCCGCGACCTCAAGATTCTCGAAGACGGCGGGTACGCGGCCCAGGAAGTGCAGCCCGTCGACATGTTTCCGCAGACGAATCATATCGAGTCGGTGACATGGTTGGAAAAGAAAGCTGAGAAAAGTGTTTGACTGAAGGGGGGAAGGGGGCGGATTCCTGAGGTCCTGCTCCTTCACTGCAGCCCTTTTTCTTTTGTGAAAATAAACCCGGAAAACGCCGCGAAATCGGGACGGGGTCAGACTGCTTTAAGTGAATCAGACGGTATTGTCGCTTGCCGTTCTTGGACTCTTGTGGTTTCAACCTACCTGCTCTGCTTACCTATTTGGGGCGCGGATAATTGGCAGCTGTTAGGTTTGTACCAAAAAAAGGGCCATGAAAGTCACTACCAGCTTATAGGAAGGATAGTGATTTTCATGACCTATTTTATTCCATATTATAGATTTTTAGAATTTGTTTTTTCTGTTCCATCGATCCACCCATCTGATCTATTCTCAAATATGGAATCTTTTAAAAAGTTTTTATTAATTGGCAGGTACCTCATGAGTAAATAATAAGATAATCCAGCTGGAACTAAACTGATAAACCATGCAATCTCAACAACCGTAAAGCCAATGAGTGCTCCAACGATAATTGCTATGATTCCCGGCCAGTTAATGCCTTTGTAAAATCCGTTGCTGTTGTAGAGCTCTTCGATATTTAAGCTTCGTCTGCGGACAATGTAATAGTCAACAATCATCACAGCAAATATTGGTCCCAAAAATCCTGAATAGATTTGCACAAAAAGTTGAAATACATCTGAGGTTTGAATGATCCAAGGAAACGTAAGTACTGCCAGGATCCCAATGCCAATTGATGTTTTCACATATGGTGCTCTAAAAACATCCATAATGACATACGTTGCAGGAATGGCGTTGTTGACAACGTTCGTTGTTACTTGCGCCAGGGCAATAAAGAATAATAGAACAATAAGTACAGTGCTGTTAGGCATAACCTCCACAAAGACCGTGACAGGGTCCCAGGAGCCTGTTGCTCCAGCTACCATAATGCCAATAACTCCCATGAACGTTGTGATAGGAACAAAACCAATCCAGTGTAAAATAGACATTAGAGTAGGTGTTGCTTTAGTATCTACCTGCCGGGTTAAATCGCTAATGTTCAGTGCCACCGTATTAAAATTTGCCAAAAATGCGGTAACACCTCCCCAAAAGGCTAATCCCCAGGTCCCTTCAGTAGTTATCAGCTGTCCCACTTCAGCATTAAAGTTTGTATAAACGACATAGAACATATATCCAAGCCCTATGATTAAGCCGACGGCACCAATGTTCTCCAACCATTTGACCCCTTTAAAACCAGTGGCCGTAAGAACAATTTGTAGAATTTGAAAGGTAATAAAATATAAAACGATATTATCGTAAGCCATGAGTTCGATGGATACAGCGTTCATAGCTGATGCACCTATCCAATTTTGTATACCATACCAAAAGACTGCAGGCGCCGCCCGAATAAGACCGGGAATTTTTGCTCCTGTCATTCCAAAAGATGTCCGTAACTGTACAACAAAAGGAATTCCATATTTATGACCTGGACGTCCGTTGATACTCATAGCAATGGTTGCAATCGTTAAGCCCACGACAGCAGCTAAAGTTCCCTGCACTAAATTCAGTTCCCCATCCGGGACAATGACGCTTGCTCCCAGCATAAAAGCATTGATGGCTACAGCAGCTCCAATAAGCAGTAACAGGTAAGAAACCTTATCGAGCGTTCGATGTTTTTGTGGTGTTAAATTTTCTTGGTTAAAACCGCTGGACTGTATGTTTTGGGTTGTATCAACCATTTTAAGCATTTCCCCTTAGATAGAATCAATGGTATTTTTCAATATGCTCCTTCTTTTTAACATTGCATAGAAATCCAAAACCTGCTTGAAAGCTGCCATTTTTTTATGTATAAAAAGCCCCTTCCGTAAAATAAATCATAATCACAACTGATACCCAGCCTTTCTTTCAGCATTTTATCTTCAATTTTATTAACTTTTCTGACAGGGATTATAAGGTTGCTTCTCCCCCTCGTCATTGTGTATATTATCTAAAAGCCCGTGATTTTCTTTGGTTGAAAAGGCTAATACATAATCTTGATTTTCCTCTGTTTAATAGTCGAATTCGTATCAGTTTCCGCTTCATATCACTCCATGACGGGTGTTCACGAATAATCTCCTGGATTTCCGCGGATATTCAGACCTCACCCATCGAATGTGAGAATTCTTCACACATAAAAATTTTTTATAAAAAAACGGAGCGGGGGAGGTTTCCCGGGCTCCGTCTTAAAGGAATTTTATTCAGCCGGGTAGTTGTTCAGTTAGGAAGGATGAATGATCATAAAGCATAGGTTTTGTATGAAAAAGGGCTTGCGACCGCCGAAGATAAGGAAGACAGGAAAGCATTAGATGAACGTCTGGAAAAGCTCAAGTGAAACTCTAAAGCTGTATCATTACGCTCCCGTGCTGAGCACAGGAGCATTTTTTAAAAGGAGTATATGATGAAATTACTTTTAGTAATAATCGTCGGGGTGTTGATGCTTTTAATCATTATCCCAACCATTATGGTATATGTAGTAAGAAGGAAACACTTATCAAAAACAAAAGAAGACCTTCTCACCTATATTGAAGAACACCGAGACGCCTGCTCAGTAACTTTATTGGAAAATAAGAGTAAGCTGCTCACCTTCAATGAAGATAAAGAAATGCCGCTTGCCAGTACTGTTAAATTGATTTACCTTTTTACCTTGGTTGAAGCGGTAAAAGAAAAGAAAGTCGTGCTTGATAAGAAGGTTAAAGTAGAGGATCTTGATGTTCTCTATTTCGAGAATACGGATGGAGGAGCTCATCCAAGATGGAAGACAGAGAATAATATAGGGGATGAGGTCAATTTGTTTCAAATCGCACAGGGTATGATGCAGTTTAGTTCCAATGCGTGTACGGACTTTCTTTTTCATGAGTTAGGTGCAGATCGTATTAATCACACTCTTACAAAGTACAGTCTCCATCCTCATTCAGCGATTTATGCTTTTAGTTCAGCAATGTTGATTCCTGCCTATTTAAAAGTTGAGTATGGCTGGAAGAAAGCACAGATGGTTCAGACGATAAAAGAGATGAATCAAAACGAATTTGAGAACTTGTCCAATATGATGTTACATAACGTGTTAAACAAAAAGGCAGGTCCCTATCTCAAGGAATTGTCGACCATTAACGACATGACCGTTCAGCGTGTTTTGATGGATAAATTACCTTCTTCGACGACAGAACAATACGCAGCGTTTATGATGCGGACAGGCGAATCGGATGATTTATCAGACGATGACAAGGAATTGGTTGACCGCATTCTTGGAAGAGCAAACGAGAGCGGAAAGCGGCGGTGGTTTAAGGGAGGATCAACAGCGTTTACACTGACTTCAGCGATATATCAAACGGATGGTCAAGAGTCGGCAGCTCTTTCCGTGTTTGTTCAAGATGAAAAGCGGTATGAATTGTTATGGATACGGAAAGTCTTTCATGATTTCTTAAACGCGATGGTGGAAGATGGTGAGTTTAGGGAGAAAGCGATTAGTAAGTTAGGGAATACGGAATAGGTGGTCCGGCAATGTCCCGGAATATCTTTTTTCTCAGGAAGTGCCGTTCCCAATTCAAGAACTAAATCTTAGTGGCCATTTACTTTTGAAAGAAAGCAGTTTAATCAGGACAACTTCATAGTAACATTTAAGGTGCTGTCTTTTTTTGTTACAATTAATTCAGTATAAGGCATGGAAAATAAGGGGGCAAATATGAAAAAATATTTGGTGTTTATAGTTAGTTTTGGGCTGCTATACGTCGTGTTTCAGATTTTATCGGGCACGATACTAACATCTATGTTTACTCCTGATTTCTCGAGTGGAGGAAGTTTTTCAAGTCAAGAAATAACTTTTGGGACTCGTTTAGGTTCTTTCCCTATAATGATGGGGCTGTTGATTGCCACTTCAGCCTATTTCATTTCAAATAAAGTGGCAAATTTTAAGTAGTTGTGAGGTGCTGTCACTCGAAGAGGGCAGCACCTTTTTGATGCTTACAAGAATGACTGAACACGTTATCTATGATTGGTTAAAGGGAAATGTGATATAAATGTAGAAAAGGAAACAAAGAACCTTGGATATTCTACATCCATATACGGGTAGTCATAGATGGAGGGATCCTATGCTGATTCAGTGCACGAAAGCGCTGCGTGAAGAAATGGAGATCAAGGATAAAGACTTGACTGCGGCGGACAGACCCCGGGACCGTTCCGACCTTCTTACGGGGTGGCATGCGAATGTGATCATGATAGAGGACCGTCCTGCTGTTTTGTTAATGAATGATGAATCGAGATATCCGATTGTTATCGGCGAGGTGGAAGAGGAAGATTTTTCGGAAATGCCGGACCTGATGGCTGAAGCGATACGAGAGGTTCTGCGGATGGAAGGAGTCCGGGAAGACGTGCTGGAGCGCTATATGTCAGAGGGCGGCGGCTTAGTTATCTCGAAAGCATCGGATCAACGTTGGATTGGGAAAATGAATCGTGCGGCGGTGGATGTGGAATTTGAGGGGTCTTTTATCGAAGAAGATCGAAAAATCCAGTGTCCTCTCAGCATGAAGGCACCCCGGATGATACAATCGGAAGGAGAACAGGACGTATTTTTCCCGGCGGAGCGGATGGTGGAGTGCCTTGGCCGTGTGTATGACACGGCGGAGGTGCTCGATGTGGAGCTGTATCAGCTGCATATCGAGCTGCCATTGGAGAAACATAACGTTTGGAGACGGGTGTATGTTCCTGCCACGTTTACGTTTGAACATCTCCATCAGGTCATCCAGGTCGTATTTGAATGGAAGGACTCGCACCTTCATCAATTTTTTGTACGAAGAGACGGTCAAAAGCCTATGACCATTGTCATGGACGGCGCGCTGGATATGCTGGATGTTATGGATACCGGCAAATCGGAAGTACGACTGGAACATATCACTCCACTGAAAGACATACTGCCGGATTACACAGACATCACCTACCAGTATGATTTCGGAGATGACTGGCAGCACACCATTACATTCGAAAAGACGCTTTCTTCCGCTGCACGGCGTGCCGTGTACGTGGAAGGGCAGGGGGACAGCCCGCCCGAAGACATAGAAGCAGAACGGGGATTGGAAAGCTATGTTATGGCAATGATAAAGGAACAGGAACCGGACGCCCCCCGTGCCTTCATCAATGAACGTCTCAGAAAAATACCCACATCATACACGCTGGCTTTGCTTTAAATAAAAAAGGGAGGGACGCCCCTATGTATGAACAGGAATTGACCGTAGATGGATTTATTCATGGAGAAAAAATAAAAGCCGAAACGTATGAAACGCGGGAAAATCCCGCTCATCCACAGCAGACGGCCGGCTTTTCCCCCGTCAATACAGAAGAGGATGCCGTTCGTGCGATTGACGCGGCGGATAACGCGTTTCTTGATTGGACAAACCGGCCGCTTGAGGACCGGATCGAGCGGATGAGAAAAGCGATTCAGAAAATAAAAGATGCCACGCCGGCGATCAAGGAGCTGTTATCGAGAGAACACGGCAAGCCGTTGTATGATGCGGAAGGCGAAATCGGCGTGTCACTCGCGTGGATGGAATTCGCGTGTGACAACGTAGAAGACGTACTGAAAAGTGAAGTGAACGAAGACGAAAACGGTAGAACCATCATCGCCCGCGACGGCATCGGTGTCGTTTCTGCCATTTCGCCGTGGAACTATCCGCTGTCCCTCTCTACCATAAAAATCGCACCGGCTTTGCTCGCCGGCAACACGATGGTACTTAAGCCAAGTCCTTACGCACCGCTTGCGGTGACAAAGGTCGCGGAAATGATCGCTGAAGAAATGCCGGACGGGGTGCTGAACCTTGTTCACGGGGATGCCGATGTTGGGAAGGAATTAACCTCCAATCCCAAAGTCGCAAAAATTGCGTTCACAGGAGGTACTGAAACAGCAAAACACATCATGAAAGCGGCGGCCGATACCATCAAAAATCTGACACTGGAACTTGGCGGAAATGATGCCGCGGTGGTGCTGAGCGACTTTGATGTGAACGATGAGCGGGCGATGCGGCGCATGGTCATTTCCAATTTTCTCACCGCCGGTCAGATCTGCATGATTGCTAAGCGGATCTATGTGGACCGCTCGATTTACGATCAATTTGTCAAAAAGTACAAAGAAGCGGCGGATCAGTGGATCAGAGTCGGCGATCCGTTTAACGAAAACGTCACGATCGGACCGATCAATAACAAGCAGCAGGTCGATCACGTGCAGAACCTGCTGGATCAGGCGGAAAATAACGGAGCCGAGGTCATAAAGCTCGGCACCATTCTGGATGAAGATGTATTCCATGAAGGGTATTTTATGCAGCCGACGATGGTACTCGGCGTTGATCACGAGGATCCGATTGTGGAAAAAGAACAGTTCGGACCGACCGTACCCATCCTGCCGTTTGACGGAGACGAACACGGTATTGAACTTGCCAACAGCAGTATCTACGGGTTGACGAGCTCGGTATGGGGGGAAGAAGAACATGCAGTGAAAGTCGCGCGCCGCATCCAGGCCGGCACGACCATGATCAACACCGCCGCCGTTCAGGGGCTTGATGTCCGGTACCCCTTCGGCGGTGTAAAACAGTCCGGCATCGGGCGCGAATACGGCAAAGAAGGCCTGCTCGCCTACACCGACACCCACGTCATCAATATCCCAAACAACGGCGACCTGCCGTATATCCCGGAATAACCGGTAACGCTCCTGTGCTGAGTAAGCACAGGAGTTTTTTTAAAAGGAAGAATGCCTCCGGCGTCCTGCAGAGACAGCTGAACGACAGAGCCAGCTTAGTTATGAATCGATTCCAGCGAAAAAGCGGCTGGATCGAGCGAATTCCTGTCGAAATCGGGCGAAACCATGTCGAAAACGGGCGCAAACCTTACGTTTTCGAGCGGAAAACAGCATGCTCATCTCCATCCTTTTTATGTATCACACCGGGCCCTCTTTGATTGTGCTGTCCTTATTCTTTGCTTTTTTTTCTCTGTACAAGAACCAGACTAATCAGCACAAAAATAATAGCAGAAACAATGCTGCCTCTAAGCAGAAGTAAGATATATTCCCCGAGGTTGGAGGTGGTCGTTTCCGTTACGGTTACGCCAGGAGACGGGGCCTTTCTTTCCACTTGCTTATAAGGCGTGAAGAGAATCATGACACATAAGCCGATGACAAACCCGTAAAGACTGCTTTTTAGTACTGTCCGCTCCAACATATCCACACACTCCTCTAAAAAAAAGAAAATAGTCTCTGGAAAAATTATCATAGGGATGATTGAATGTAAATGTGAGGTGATAGCGGTGTACATAAAGGGTCTGAATCATTTATTGTTTTCGGTGTCTGATCTGGAGAGGTCCATTCGTTTTTATCAAAACGTGTTTGAAGCAGTATTGCTGGTGAAAGGCAGGCACACTGCTTATTTCGACTTGAACGGAATGTGGCTCGCACTGAATGTGGAAGAAAATATCCCCCGCGGTGACATTCACGCCTCTTACACTCATACCGCCTTCTCCATTGAAGAGGCCGATTTTGACAAGGTGTACAAAAAGCTTCTGGATCTGGATGTCACGATGTTACCGGGGCGCGAACGAGATGATAGGGATAAGAAATCCATCTACTTTACGGATCCGGATGGGCATAAGTTTGAATTTCATACCGGAGCCCTGCAGGATAGATTGGATTATTATAAAGAAGAAAAGCCACATATGGAATTTTACATATAACCCGCGAGGAGGGAAGCATAATGTTATGTGCTGGACAATCCAGGTTTTTACTCTGTACTGTGTTTACGTTAGTTCTATTCGGAACTTTTAGCGGCGGTGCGTCAGCACAGGATTTGTACGAAGTGGATCTGCCTGAGGATGAATTTAAAAAAGTAGCTGTTGAACAATTACAGCTGTCTCATGTCCGAAAGGATTCTTTCTCCTTTTCGTCAGACTATACCTTTATCCATAACAACGGTGACAAAATCGACCCGCAAACAGCCAGTGCTTTAATAGAAGGCAGAGTGGGTTATAAAGAGGACGGAAATTTGATTGGTATCGGTATATCATACGACGGCAGAAAAACGGACTTTTTCTTCTCCAATGTTTCGGAGAATGAATATAATAAAGCTGCTCAAAAAAGCTTGACCGGGGAGAGCAGTGACAGCCCGCTGAACCATGCTTTAAAGGAAGCAGAAACATTCGCTGAACGTTCGAACGACCATTCAAATTTTGATGAAAAACAAGGGATTCAAGCAGCGGATAAACCATGTTGGAATGGTTGTGAATACAATGACAGCGATATGTTAGACGAGATCTTGAATTCGACCGGGCCACTTGGCTTGAGAGATTTTCCCCTGGTGAAATAGAAATTGGGAGGATAGCTTGAAAGCACACTCCTAAAGAAGGGTGTGCTTCATTTGTTACTGGAAAAGGATGTTATTCTGTTTGAGGGTTCTTTGTACTATGCATGTTTTTCTTGGTTTCAGGGGAGGAAACTGGATTGGGCTGGGGTAAAAAGTAATGCAGTACGGCCATGACAGGCAGTGATATATAAGCATTTCTAAACAGATGGATGGTTTCTGACAGTCCTAAATAAGAAATCACTATATTGTAATCGTGCACGGACAAAAGAGCAAGAGATGTCACGGTAAAGAATATACTTTGAAAAAGCTTACTCTTCTTTATCGTAAAAGCATACATTGAAAATGGTACGATAAAAAAGAGATAAGCCAGCAACACATGTGGAAGTTCCGTATAATAAATATCAAATCCGCTAGGAAATCCTTCAGGTACAAATTCAGCACCGTGATACATGGTGGTATAGTATTCATGCAGAAAAGGCATAACATGATCGAGAATCACCTGGATGCCGCAAGCAATAACTGTCAGACAAAAGATTCTCGCAACATTGGTGCCGGGGTATTCATAGGGCTTCCATTCATGCCGGTTCATTTTGATGCTCCTTTTCATACATACTGTTATTCCTCGTTTAAAACAAAGAAGCACTATACTCTTATTCCTATCTGAAAAGCAAATAATCTCTGGAAAAATTATCATAGGGATGATTGAATGTAAAGGTGGGGGAGTACTGCTGGATACAGGGGCTGAATCACTTTTTTGAGTTGAGTGTAACAAGCTCGGACGTTTGCAAGCGGTAAAGCATCTGTTTCGAGCGGATTCTTGTCGAAAACGAGCGAAACCATGTCGAAATCGGGCGGAAACTCAACGTTTTCGAGCGGAACACGAACACAACCGGCAAAGGAGTTCGAGCTATGGATACAACAGAAGAATCCACCGTCACAGCAGAGGGAAGGCTTGGCCTTCACGATGCGCTGGAGCATTTTCGTCTTCATACGATGAGAAAAATGGTGGTCATCGGCGTCATTGCTTTGATTCCTATTTATATCCTATTCCACCTGCAGTTTGCGATGGGGGTGATTGGTACGGCCGCCATCACCCTGTTGATTGAAGCGGCGGGTATGCTTGCAGGGTGGATGATCATAAAATATAAATTCAAAAAACAGAATCAAAGGAACTCCATGATGGAGGACGGAGTGACGTACATATTCCAGCAGGACGGCTTTCATGAAAAGAGAACAAAGGAACAGGCCTTCATGGAATGGCACCGGCTTCACGGGGTACGTGAGCGCCGTGACTTTTTTCAGTTATATCTCACGAAGGAGCGGGCTGTTGTCGTGCCGAAACATTTCTTCAAAGGCGAAACCGATATACAGCAATTGCGCGGCATCCTCCGTCACCAAAATGATTTGAAGAATATCAGGCTGCGCTGACATGCCTCCCCTGCGCCGCCTGTTACTCTCCAAGCTGCCTCTGCCGTATGATATCCATGCTTTCCATTAACCAGTGAATATAATTTTCTTCGCGGGACAAAGCTTTGGTTAAAACAAAATAATGCCCGAGTTCATCGGCATCCAAATCCTCAGCAGGGTTCTCCTCTCCGAAGTAATAAGCAAACTGTTCTTGCAGCATGTTTAATTTATCGGTGCGCAGGTTTAATTGATTTTCAAACAACGCAAGAAGATCTGCAGAGGGGATGTCTTTTAGAAAATAAAGCCGCAGCGCGAACACATCTTTCTCCGTTTCGAGATGATCATCCTGGGTTAAAAGCCACGTGTGCAGATCTTCTTTTCCTTTCTCTGTCAGGGTATACATCTTCTTCTCCAGCTTCTCCCCCGATAGCTCTATGTACGAAGAAATCAGCTCTTCCTCCAGCAGCTTCTTCAATTCCGTGTAGATCTGGCTGTGTTTGGCACTCCAGAACTGTCCGATCGCCTGTTTAAAGTCGGACGTCATATCATATCCACTTTTATCATCTTTTCTCAAAAGGCCTAAAATAGCATACTTCAGCACTCTTCGCGCTACCATGACTATTCCTCCGTTTCTACCTGCATTGACGGCATTATATCATAGGTGTAGAATAAATTATATAAAATCAAACATGTAAACAATGACATGTTTGATAATGAAAAGGAGGGCGCAGACAATGAAAGATCTTAACGAATTTCTTGGCAGTCATCTCATTTATACGTACGAAAACGGCTGGGAATATGAAATGTACATTAAAAATGAAGACACGATCGATTACCGCATACACAGCGGTATGGTGGGCGGACGCTGGGTCCGCGACCAGAAAGTCGATCTCGTAAAAATCGTCGACGGCGTGTTTAAAGTATCATGGACTGAGCCGACCGGCACCGACGTTTCCCTGAACTTCATGCCAAATGACAAACGCATGCACGGCATTATTTTCTTCCCGAAATGGGTGCATGAACATCCGGAGATCACCACGTGCTATCAAAATGATTACATTGATGTTATGAAAGAATCCCGTGAGAAATACGATACGTATCCAAAACACGTCGTACCGGAATTCGCCGACATCACATTTTTCCAAAACGAAGGCGTCAACAATGAAATTGTTGTTGCAGAAGCACCGTATGAGGGCATGACTGATGATATGCGCTCCGGCAGATTAACCTTCAAATAATAAATAACCGAATCAAAAAGGCTGTTCCATGTGTTTACCACAAAAGGAACAGCCTTTTTTTACAGATGAATTCCCTGCGGCAGCAGGATTCCGGTGAGAACGGTCAGCGCGAGGATAATGATGACAACCATCAGAAAAGGTTTCGGGGCATCGTCTTTTTTATAATGACTAAAATAAATTTCAATCAGCCCGATACTGATAATGCCGAGCGCAAGTTTGCCCAGCCCCCCGACGTTGACAGAAACCTGACCGAGCAGTATAAACCCTGTCATAATAGCTGCGAGATAAAGGACCCGGAGCAGGTTATGGACAATCAAAGCAATGTTGTTCATCTGCCGGCTGTACAGGTAATGGACGGCAGCGAAGAGCAAAATAACAACAGTAACCGCGCCCAGGTGGTAATGAATAATCATAGCGACCTCCGTATCGGCTCAGGATAACTCCATTGTAACGCGCCTGCGGAATGAAAAACATGAAATGCAATGAAAAAAGAACCAAAGACGACACGACGTACAAAAGGGCTCGATTGTTTTTATTGATTCTATTTTATCATCTACATAGGTAAAAAGAATGGCAGCCCTTTCATAAAATTAGAGATACAAGCACATATAGAGACTATGAAGAAGATATTCATAGATATACTATGAACAATTTGTAAAGTCTGCATGAAGAGATTTATGTGTACGAAAATTATGATATATGCCGTTTGAGGATAAACAAGCAATCGAGTAGAATGAAATCGGTTGTTAACAGAGATAGTAAAAAGGTCGATTATTTATAACTTCAAAAGTTAAAACAGCTTAGAAGGAGTGGAAGGACAAGATGTTTAAGAAAAATTGGAAGAAAATTGCCTTATCAGCAGGTTTATCGTTAACGATGTTGACGGCTGCATGTGGTCAGGATGAATCAGGAGAAAACGGCAGTGAAGGTTCAGGAGAAGGAAACGGCAGTTCAGGAGAAGAATCCGGCGAAAGTTCTGGTGATCAGACAGAATCTTCTGTAAATGTAGGAGAAGCCGTGGATTACACGATTACCGGTATCGAGCCGGGAGCCGGAATTACAGAATCGACAAGCAATGCCATCTCCGAGTATGACAGTCTTTCCGGCTGGGAGCAGAACTCTTCTTCCACGGCGGCCATGCTGTCAGAACTCAGAACAAGATACGAAAATGAAGAGCCAATTGTTATTACCGGCTGGAACCCGCACTACAAGTTCGCCCAGTTTGATCTGAAGTACCTGGAAGATCCGCAGAACGTGTACGGAGAAGCCGAAGAAATCAGAACGATAGCAAGAATGGGGCTGGAAGAAGACATGCCGGGAGCCTACAAAATCCTGGACCGTTTCCAATGGACACTGGAAGACTCTGAATCCTTCCTTCTTGAAGCACAGGAGAAGGATATCGAGACAGTGGCCCAGGAGTGGGTCGATAACAACCAGGGTAAAGTAGATGAATGGATCAACGGTGTAGAATCCGTAGACGGTAAGGAAATTGAACTGGCCCTTACTCCGTGGGATTCCGAACGCGCCTCCTCAGCCGTTGTTAAACTGGCACTGGAGCAGAAAGGGTATGACGTAACGCTCACACCAGTAGATCCATCTGTTGTGTTTGAGGCCGTTGCCAACGGAGATGCGGATGGTTCCACAGCACCCTGGATGCCGAAAACGCATGGCAGTTTCTATGAAGAACACGAAGATAATATTGTAGATCTCGGTCCTAACCTTGAAGGTGCTTTGACTGGATTAGCCGTTCCGACGTACATGGATATTGAATCCATTGAGGACCTGCAGCCGGCAGAGTAATAGAATAAGCAAAAGGCTCCATCCGTTTCAGCACGGATGGAGTTTTTTTAACCTGGATAGCACCTACTTTAGAGAGCGGCCGGTGCTGATTCAGCAAAGTCGGCAAGTGTACGCTGTTTCAGTTCTTCTTCCATTTTATCTTCGGCTGATACCATCACCTGCTTTACCATGCATTCCGGATTATCATTCAGGCAGCCGTCAAAAAGCGAGACAGGTCCTTCCACGGCATGAATGATATCAAGAAACGATATACTTTCCCATCCGCGCGGCAGACGGTATCCCCCTTTGGCTCCGGACGCCGATTCCACCAAACCCGCTTTAACGAGCTGGGTTAAAATCTTAGACAGATACGTCGGCGAAATCTCCATTTTCTCCGCCAGCGGCTGTACACCCAGCTGCTGTTTTGGGTCGGTCACCACAAAATACAGCATCGTATGCAGCGCATAATTGGTCGCTTTGGAAAACTTCATTTTCCCCACCCCTATAAAAGAGTTATTATATCTATAATAGATATAGATTTATTAAAAGTCAAATTCCAGATACGCTCAGTATTGTGATAAAATAGTATGTAACTGGAAAAAAGGGAGGCAGACGTTGAACATCTTACGGCAGGGTTTTATGATGTGGATTCCTTTTGCACTGCTTTGTCTTGGAGCAGGCTTTGCTGTTGAGCTGGCAGAAGGTTCGAAAATAGGAAATTCGGCTTATCCCGGCAGCGGCTTTATTGTAATGATCTGGTTCGCCGCCGTTCTTGGATATGCTTTCACCTTTCTGCCGCTTACGCTTATGGTTAACAGGACTATGAACCGTGTGATACCGCGGATGTTGATGTACACGGCTGCCGGAGCATTGGGAGGATATTGGTATTTTACCGGCGCCTACGCCCCTTATATCGATGCTTATGACCTGAGAAGCATGACCGCGGTTCTGTCCTTTGGAGCAGCAGGTATCCTGTACGCGCTTTTTGATCATTACCTTTTCAACCACCCGAAGGCGTTTCAGCAAAACCCGGATGTAAAAGAGGAGGAAAGAAATAGTGGCACGTAAGTCGAATCGCAGCATAATCATTCTGGAGCTTCTGCATCACGAGGATATGCAGAGCAGGGAACTGGCCAGGCGTCTCCGGTTGAAATCGATGAACCGGTTTAACGAAAGAAACCTGGATCGTAAGCTGCAAAAGCTTGAAGAAAAAAATCAGGTACGTTCCTATTGGTATGACGATCAGAAGCAGACCAGCGGAGCGGTGTATTACATGATAACGGTGGAGGGGCAGAAGACCCTCCGCAAAGAGGGGGAGAGAGGATCTCTGGTTATGGAAGTGATAGGGTACATACTGGAGGGATTAAGGGTCTGGCTGTAAGCGGATTACGGATTAAAAGATTCCGGAAGCATTTTTAATCCGTCGACTTCCGCGTCTTCTTCCACTTCAATCATAATACAGCGTTTCCCGTTGTAATTTACCTGCCGGACGTATTCGAGATCCTGCGGGCTGATAGAGATATTGGCGATTTTAGTGTTAATCTTGATCGACTTCGAATTGTATTTCGGGACGACACTGCTTGCTTTCAATTCGTGGCTGTCGTTATCCACAGCCCGCTGAAACGCTGTCTTCACCTGTTCGGGGTCAACATCTTCGCCGCTTTGTTTCAACACTTGTCCGACGTCTTTGTAGTCGAGAGTCGGCGCGGTTTCTTCTTCATTTTCTTCCACGACGCGGTGGATTTCCCCGTACACATTCGCGAGGGTGGAAGGGCTGACCTGTCCGCCTGTGACGTCTTTGATCACTTCTTCGAACACGGCTTTATCTTCTTTAGCCGTTACGATTGTTTCTCCATTTAACACCTCTTCGGTGAACCGGTAATCAGGGTCGTTGGCTTTTCCTGCCGCATAGAGAACACGGTTCACATCAGCCGCCCCGTCTGTGATGGATGGAAAAAGAAATCCCGACATCGGATGCTCCAGATCAATCACCGGATCGGTCGCAACGTTATACTTGAATTCTTTTTCAATATAATCGAACTGCATTTCCCGCTTCGGCTCTTCGGTCTGGTTGATGCTGCATAGAATAAAAGGGTTGGAATACATCGCATGCGTTCCGCCTTCTTCGCTGCCTTCGCTGCGGCGCCCCGCCGGGATGGCGTATTCCGCACGGATGAAGGTAATGACGATATCCTTGTCATACGTGTGGTTGTCCATCATCTTCTGCGTCATAAGAAGCATCTGTTCTTTCCAGTCTTCGGTCTCGGTGCTTAAGAGCCCTTTGTGCAGAATCAACTGGCTGGAATTCTCCACATCCCGCTGAAACTTCAACTCGAACAATTTTTCATCGAGCTGTCCGGTCAGGACTTTCTTGAAATTGTTCATGAAAAGTTCCTGCTGCTCACGGTCGAGCATCTCAAACGGCTGACTTTGGTGATGATAGATCTCGGACGTGTCTCTCATAATATAAACATGAAAAATCTCGGAAATTGTTAATGTATCATTGTCCACTTTGAACTGCCGGCGCAGGCCTGCTACGTCTTTTTTCTCCATTACGGTTCACTCCTCGGCTGCGTTGTCGTTCGCTGATGTTTTATTTTAACATAGAAGTAAAGCACACTGAATGCGGGCGCAATGAGGCAGGTTACGAGCGAATGTATGTTGATTGCGGGCGAATCCGTGTCGAAAGCAGGCGAAACGTTGTCGAAATCGAGCGAAATCGTTTATTCTACTACGGAAGAAAAGGAGAAAATCAATGACGGGAACGATCATACAATTATTTATTATCCAGCTTCTGCTGCCGGCGTTGTTTATCATATCGCTGTGGCGGGCGAAAATAACCAGCAAGTTGGAGTGGATCATACAGGGACTATTCATGACAACGTTTATCAGCTGGATCTTTTTGTCATCACCATGGTACTGGTCCGGTTACTACCTCCGTTTTGTCTGGCTGCTTCTACTGGTGCTGGCGCTTTTCTTTTCGTGGAAAAAAATCAGGACTATGCCGTTTCGTGCTGCATACTCCCGCAGTCAGAAAGGATCGCTTGTCGTCTACGTTCTGCTGCTGATTATTTTTGGTATGTATCACATCGGTATTATAAACGGATACAGTGCGGAAGAAGAAGCGGTGGAACTCGCCTTTCCGCTGCAGAATGGCACATATTACGTGAGTCACGGAGGCGCGGATACACAGATTAACTACCACAACGCACATCCGGCGCAGGAATTCGCCGTCGATGTCGTGGCTTTGAATACGCTGGGATCACGAGCGGCAGGATTGTATCCGGAAAATCTGGATAAATACACGATATACGGCAAAGAACTGCACAGTCCATGCAGCGGTGAAGTGACCGCAAGCCGCAGCACCCTGCCGGATCTCACACCCCCTGAGACCAACACCGATCAGCCGAGAGGCAATTTTGTGGAAATCGAGTGTACGGATCAAAATGCCGATATCCACATGGCCCACATGCAGGAAGGAAGTGTGCAGGTGGAAGAAGGGGAGACTGTGCAGGAAGGCGATCCAATCGGAGTCACCGGCAACTCCGGCAACACGAGCGAACCACATCTGCATATACACGCGGAACGAAACGGCGAAGGGGTGCCGATGACCTTCAACGGCCGCTTTCTCGTGAGAAACGATATAGTGTGGCTGCGATGAACCTGCTTTAGGTGTTTGCGGGCGGAATATTGTCGATTGCGAGCGAAATTGCGTGCTTTACGAGCGAAACCATGTCGATTGCGGGCGAAAATGGAGATGTTGCGAGCGTTCCGCTGATATATATAAACGCCGCCCCTCGTAAAAGGGACGGCGTTCTAAACCAATTTTATGCTTCCACCAGTCCATCTACGGCCTGCTGCAGGGAATTCTCTGCAGCATGGACTTCAATCAGGGTGGAGTTCGGATTTTTCAGTATCTGCTTTGCGTTCTGCCTGGTTTTATGGAACGTTTTCCAACTGTCTTTTGTATAGTCTTTATGGTTTCTGTCCTGCTGGGCGTCAAACAATTCCTGCAGTGAGGATTTATCGACGCTGATGTTATTTTCTCCAGTGATCACATCCATGCCGTCCAGCACAAAGCTGCCGCCTTTCACGACGATTTCGGCGCTGTGGGTTTTGTTTTCGAGTCCCCGCAGCACGTAGGACGTCTGTCTCGCGCCGGTAGCATGAATCCGGTGATCTTCCTCCATCAGGGTGCCATCCACGTACACGTCAATTAACGCATCCGGCGTGGCACCGAACAGGTTAAAGCCTGTACCTTCAAAATCAAACACCATGCTGTTTGTTTGTTCTTCCGTATCCGGGGTGCTGTAAATATTGACGCCGCGGTAATCCATATACGTTTCTTTGGCTTCATTGTCTCCAAGCGACACCTTCAACGTGTGTTGTCCTTCTTCGAGGTTGCGTACGGAATAGCGGATGCCGGTGTCGGAGTCGACAGTGTGACTCCCCATATCTTCGCCGTCGAGCTCCACCTGATAGGCGGTTTCTTCGCCGGTGCCTGCTAAATAGTCAATGCCGGTGCCGGTGAAATGGACAAGAATGTACGGATTGTCGTCAAAGTTTGCCCACGCATTGGTACTGTTGGCGCCCCAGTCGTTTTCCCCTTCACGGTAGGCATATACGGTGTTATCATTCCCGTCAATCGCTGATTCTTCCGATACGGCCGTGAAATCATCGGGAGCCAGGGTGTCCTTTGTCGTAAGCGGATGCTCCTCCGATGTTTCCACCTCAGCGTGGGTGAAGCTCGCATACCCGTCGTTTGCAACAACTTTCAACGTATGCTCGGTTTCTTCCAGGTTTTCAGCGGACCAGACCATCTGCTCTCTTTCGCTGTTATTCAGGTAGTCTGCCTCTCCGGCTGGTTCGCCGTCAAGGTAGACATCGGCGGTCCCGTTGGATGGATTCGTGATGCCGTACAACCTGATTTCATTTCCTTCAAATGTAATTTCAAATGATTCGCCGCCGGATCCCCAGGCATTTGTTCCATTGGAGGACCAATCGCCGGAATAGTAGACTTTATTTAATGTGCCCTGGGTGTCGGTCGTGTCCTGGTGGTCGATGTCCACGCCGTTCCAGACAGGTACATCGGTTTCTGTGGTCATCAATGTCCGGTTGAAATGATCATACCCGGTACGGCTGTAGGTCCAGTCGCCCACGTAACCGATTGGATTCACGTCGTCTTCGTTACTTTGGGCTTCCTCTTTCGAATCGTAGACATGCCCCTGTGCGTTATCTATCTTGTCTGATTCGTAGGCATAGTCGTCCAGCGCTTCGACTTTCAGGTTGTCAAAGAGTGTTTCATAATAACCGGAGCCAAGCGATACCCGTCCGGCCATGACCGTTTTTTCTTCATCGGTGTAGCTTGCGATTTCTTCTTCATCGAGATACAGCGTAAACGTATTTTCTTTTGCTTCCAGCGCTATATTGTGCCACTTGCTGCTATCAAAGCCTTCCACCGTTCCTTCTTTAACGACGCTTCCCATTTTCAGTATTTCATAGCTTCCATCCTCATACACTTTCGCGTTATAAGGAGCCTGGGAATCACCGCCGCCCGCTTTCACCTGACGGACGCCGATCAAGGCATAATTGCTTCTGTCCTCCGCTTTCGGGGTGTGGGTGTCGAGCAGAAAATCATATGATGCTTTGTAGTTCGCCCAGCGGTGGTCCCCGATATTGGTTGTCGGATTGCGATCGGTCTTTGCGCCGTCTGTGCCACCCCAGACCGCCCATTCCGCACCGATAATGTCAGGTGTTATCTTCTGCTGCAGCATGCTGCCGTGCTCGTCCGCCTGCGGAATCGTACGCTCCACCCGCTCAGCGCTGCCCTGTTCTTTTGGTTTTGTCGCTTCTTTTACGACCTCAAATGCGCCGGTTTGATCGGTGGTATAACGCGGGGTGCCGCCGCGCCGCTCCATGTAGTCTCTTCCTTCTTCATCGGTGCCGTATTCGTCATATTCAAAATCATCCTCGTAGGGAAGAGAAAGAATCGTGTTTTCAGAGGTATCAACCGGATCCGATTCATATTCGAAACCTTCTACCTCGGCCTGCTTGTCCAATGTTGAAATGGTTACGATCGAGTAGGGACTCACTTCCACATTGTACTGTCCATTTTCCGGGGTGACAGTCCCGGTATGCTGAAACCAGTTTTCATCAATCGCTTTGCCATCCTCTGACCCTTTTGTTTCCCAGACATGAACCGGGGCATTTTCCTTTCCATTTAACTGTTCTGCCTGAATCGTGTAGCGCCGGGTATCTTCTGTATTGTTGGCGAAAATAGTGGAGTAGTCGCCGGTTTCCGGGTCTTTGAGCGTCATATGATTACGCGTGGCCGTATCGACTTCGATACCACCGTCAAAAAATTCTCCGTTACTTGTCGTCGCGCCCTGGACGTACTGCCAGCGCTCATTTTTCTCTGTGGAGCGGTCGTCATGCTCGACAAAGTTCATAACATGGCGCACGCCCTGCAGACCACCGTCTGTTTCATAAAAACCGGACCAGGGGTCTTTCGCGCTGATTAAATGTTTTGGATTGTACGAAGCACCTTCGTAAAAAGCACTTACGGAAGGCTGAAAGTCAAAAGATACCGCATTCAGAGGGTTCTCACCGGCTCCTTCCCAGGAATAGGCGGAAATAATGCGGGACGTGACATCCACGATACCGTACTGTCCGCCGAGCCCGTTGTACTGCGGCTCCATGTTTTCCCGGTAGCGTGCGTTCACCATCGGGGCAACACCTTCGGAGATCCAGATGTCTTTTGGTTCTTTCCCGTTATCTTTCAGGGTGTTCTGAAGTTCTGTTAATGCATCCGAACCGGAAATTTCATAGTGGGTACTGATTACATCGATATCTTCCCGGAGGTCTTCATGATCGAGCAGTACCTGGCTGATAGAGGATGTATCCCGGTACCCGTCGGCGGCGACAAGTTTGATGTCCTCGTAATCCTCCTCATAATTGGGTTCCTCTTTTAAAGAAGAAGTGAAATACTGCAGCCATTCCTCGTCAATTCTTCCGTTGCCGTTCTGGGCCCGTTCATTCTGCGTCACACCGACATAATCGAGTTTGAACCCGTATTCTTCTTCCACGGCATCCATCGTGTCTTTATACCATTGGTATCTTTTTTCATAATTTTGATTGGCCACGCCTTCCCATGTCCACCGCGGTTCTCCCCAACGCAGGATTTCGGTTGTAATATTTTCATTGATCGATTTCGCATCGGCGGCGAACTGAAATCCAGCTCCGCGCAGGACATTGGCCGGTTCATCCTCATAACGTTTGGTGGCAGGCTCTGTTCCGGACGAAGAGTTCACATCCGCCCCCAGTTCCACTTTTACATGGGCAAGCCCCGCGCCGGTTTCGGGATCAAACAATTGGTGCATAATCTCCCAGTATGCTTCCGGATTTTCTTCCTTGTAGTCCATCAACAACCGTGTCGTGTTATTGGCAGAAACCGTGCCGAATCCTTTAAACCGGTGATCTTCATCGACATCATTCCCATTGATGGTAATGGTTTCCCTTTCTTCATCCGCCAGCGCTTCGTCACCTGTTGTCATGGTGGCGAGTCCCGGTAAAACGAAAAGAAGAGCCGCGGATGCCAGCTGTTTTTTTCCAATCATTAAATTCAAAACCCCTTTTTTCATTATTCTGCTGCGTTGACGTACGATCCTCCTTTCTACAGGTGTCCATATCGGTTATCATTGTACGTTGTTTTGTATGCGCTTTCATATAATTATTTTGCTTATTCTGAAAATAATTTGACTGTCTCGGCGGAGAACGACTACGTGAGATGGAGGAGAGTATCACGCCCGCGCTAATGTAAAATTCTGCTAAAAAGCAGTGCGCGGGAACGGTCGTGGTATTCCTGATGGTATGCTATACTATAGGAAAAAAAGAGGGGGGGCACGGTATGTATTGGGCGATACTTGCGGTGGTCGGGACTTCTTTCTTCTTTTCGTTTTTCTTCGGGGAATCGTCATGGACCGACTATTACCTACTGGCGGTATTTCTTTTCATGCTGATTATCTTTATCGCCACCTATATAAAAAGGAATAGAAAAAAACAGGCAGCAAAGACAGATCCAGATATCCGCAAATAAAACGCCGGCCCGCGCCGCCATACCGGGCCGGTTTTTATGGTTGGTGCAGAACAATACAATCCACTACGGTTATGGACACTGGTTATGTGAAAGAAAATGATAGTGTCCAATAAGGAAGGTTTACCGGACACTAAGATATAAAAAAACAGGAATAGTGGTTCCCGGGGGCAGGTGTGTAACCACTAATCACGCGAAAAAATGCGATAGTGTCCATTAAATGAATACCCTTCAGAAAAACACCTTTTCCACAGAAAGCAAAATTCTTTTCATTTCAGTCAAATCTGTTCCATGTGCTCATCGTTGAAACCGCATACAATATACCTATAGTTGAAACCGCTTACTAAAGCATGGGGGGGTGATGGATGTGGCAGAGAATGAAGCTACCACAGCATATCAGAGTAATACGCACAAACAGCAGTTGGGCCGCTTCAAAAGCACGAAGTTCAAAGAAAACTTCGCAGGCTATATGTTCGTGGCACCGATGTTAATCGGTACAACTGTTTTAATCATTATTCCTATTTTTATCGCGCTTGCTGTCAGTTTTACGGACTGGGTCTTTATCAGTGGGTTTCAGAGCGCGAACTTCGTAGGATTGGAGAATTTCAAGACGATGGCGCAGGACGCGCCGTTCATCCAGTCGGTGGTGAACAACATCTGGTTGATTCTGGCCGTGCCGCTGACGATGGCGCTGTCGCTGGTGCTCGCTGTCGTTATTAATAAAAACGTCTACTTTAAGGGATTTTTCAAGGTTATTTATTTTATGCCTTATATCTCCAGTATCGTAGCAATCGCCATTGTATTCCAGCTTTTGTTCCACCCGTCTTACGGACCGATTAATGAGTTTCTCATGTCGATCGGTATTGATAATCCGCCGAAGTGGCTGGCAGATTCCGACTGGGCGCTCGTATCAGTTATTATTATCACGGTGTGGACGTCGATCGGGTTTAACCTCATTATTTATCTTGCCGGACTGCAAAATATCCCCGCGGATTTATACGAAGCGGCGGAAATGGATGGCGCGTCGGCC
Organism: Salibacterium qingdaonense; assembly: GCF_900114715.1. Classification (GTDB taxonomy): domain Bacteria; phylum Bacillota; class Bacilli; order Bacillales; family Marinococcaceae; genus Salibacterium; species Salibacterium qingdaonense. Next base: position 39,791 of record NZ_FOTY01000015.1, on the reverse strand, counting down.
TGGGTGAAATTCAAAAATATCACGGTACCGATGCTGTCGCCGACAACATTTTTCCTTTTAATCACAGGAATCATTTACAGTTTCAAATCGTTTGAACTGATTGTTGTTCTGACCGAAGGCGGTCCGGGGTATTCTACATCGGTGATTGTGTATTATCTGTATGAGCAGGCCTTTGAAAATCTGAAATCGGGCTACGCCTCAGCAATTGCGATTACACTGCTCGGCATGCTGCTTGTGATCACAGCCATTCAGTGGATCGGGCAGAAAAAATGGGTGAACTATTAAGGGGGTGAAAGGTATTGAATCGTCTGCGGAGACTGAATGCGAAAAAAGTTATTATTACCATTATCATGTTCGCGATCGGGCTGTTGTTTCTGATGCCGTTCATCTGGATGTTGTCCGCGTCGCTGAAGGCAGAAACCAACGTGTTCTCGTATCCGATTGAATGGATTCCTTCGGACTGGAAGTGGGACAATTACCGCCGCGTGTGGTTTGGGGAACAGCCTTTCATTCTGTACTACTGGAATTCCATCAAAGTAACGGTACTTACCACGCTGCTTTCTGTAACCGTTTCCGCGATGGCGGCGTACGGATTTTCCAAAATCCATTTTAAAGGAAGAAATGCGCTGTTTCTGATTGTGCTTGCCACCTTTTTGATTCCTGCGCAGGCCATCCTTGTGCCGCAGTTCATGATGTACCGGGTGCTCAACCTGTTCGATACGCACCTTGGGTTGATTTTGCTGAACAGTTTCAGCGTTCTTGGAACGTTTTTATTAAGGCAGTTTTTCTCCAGTATTCAGGATGATTATATTGATGCGGCGAAAATGGATGGAGCATCCCACTTCACGATCTTTTACAAAGTTGTTGTGCCGATGATGATTCCAGCTATTTCGACCTACGCCATTCTCCGGTTTATCTGGACGTGGAACGACTACCAGGGACCGCTCATCTTTTTGCGGTCGGACCATTTGTCGACGATTCAGCTCGCGATTGAGCGTTTCTCGACGAGCAGCGGGGAGTTGTACAGTTTAATTATGGCAGGGTCGGTGTCGGCCATTCTGCCGCTGATCATTATTTTCATCATCGGACAGAAATACGTTATTGAAGGAATCGCACGAGGGGGAGTAAAAGGGTAACCTTTTAACTATAATGAAGGAGGGAATTATAATGAAAAAATCACTGTTAACACTATCGGGGACGTTTCTACTTGCGGCACTTGCAGCATGTTCCGGAGGAGGAGATCAGGAAGCTTCTGATTCAACAGATGGCGGGGACGGTGGATCTTCCGGGGAGGAAGTCACCATCCGTCTCCACCATTGGTACAATGAAGAACAGGACAATTGGAATGAGGTCATTTCTTCATTCGAGGAGTCTCATCCAAATATTAACGTAGAATCGGTGACGCCGGAAAACAACGACGCCAACGAAACGATGCAGCAGATTGACTTGGCTGCGGCCTCAGGGGACCAACTCGATGTCATCATGGTCAACGATGCATCCAACTACGCCCAGCGGGTGAGTCAGGGCATGTTTGAACCGCTGAACAGTTATATTGATGAAGCAGGCTTTGATTTTGATGAAGAATACCGCGTCAATACTGCTGTGGACGGAGAGCGTTATGCGCTGCCGGGGAAATATAATATGCACTTTGTCATGATGAACCAGGATAAACTGGACGAAAATAACCTGGAACTTCCGACCGAATGGACGTGGAACGACTTCATGGATTATGCCGACCAGTTATCTGAAGGTGAAGGCGCCAATAAGATGTATGGCACGTACTTCCATACGTGGGTCGATTACGTCAAACTGGCAGCGTTTAACCAGCCGGAAAACAGCAATCTTGTAAAAGATGACGGCACAACGTCCAATATCGACAGCGAAAAAATCAGACAGTCGCTTGAAATAAGGCAGCGCGGTCATGAAGATGGATCTGCCGTACCGTACGACAACACGATTTCCCAGGAACTGTCGTACCGGGATCAGTTTTTCAACGAGTCCGCAGCAACCATTTTGACAGGCAGCTGGATGATCAGTGAAGCAGGCGGTATCGACGGCAGTCCGTCGCCGTTTGATGTATCATTTGCACCTTATCCAAAAGCTGAAGAAGGGGATCCGGTGACAACACCGGCCGGCGCGGACTTCCTATCCGTATATTCCGGTTCCAACAACAAGGACGCAGCGTTTGAATTCATCCGCTGGTACACGACAGAAGGTATCCAGGAACAGGGAAGATACCTGCCGGCCTATAAGAACGCGGATCTGCAGGAAGTCGTCGATAACCTTGTTCAGGCAAGTGCCGCTCCGGACAAAGTGGACACGGAATCTCTCATCAACGTTCTCGAAACGTCTGAAGCCGCACCGCTTAATATCCCTCCAACCTATATCGGAGAGGTGGAAGATGCCTACATGAGTGAAACGGATGCTTTCCTTCTCGGGGAACAGGATCTGGAGACAACGATACAAAATGCGGATGAAGCAGCACAGAAGATTATCGATAATAACGCGGAATAACAAAACGAAGGATGAGGGTCCATACGACCCTGATCCTTCCTCCTGTTTAGAGAGAAGGTGAACCATGCTGTTTTCACGAAAAAAAGGAGAACGGCTGCTGCCGTCTAAAGTCATGGATAGAAACTGGTGGAATAAGCGCCCGTCTCATCCGGCCTGGCAGGCACCTGCCGCAGAAGTGGCAAGTGAAGCCGGACAACTCATTAACCGCGGCACGCCACCGTTAACCGATGATTTATTCCGGTTGTTTGAAGAGACCGGGTCCCGGCAGGAATATGAAGCCGTTTATTTTCATAGAAGGCACCGGTTGAACACGTTTGCCTTCATGACGCTCCTCCATCCAGAAAAAAAACAGTACAAACAGGCTCTCCGGGAGGAAGTGGAAGACGTTTGTTCGGAATATTCGTGGTGTCTGCCTGCACACATCAAAGATGATGATCCGAATACGATTGATCTGTTTGCTGCGGAAACCAGTTTTGCGCTGAGTGAGATGAAAAGCATCCTCGGCACCGAACTTGGAGAGAGGCTCTGCCGGCGTATAGAGGAAGAAGTGCGTGGGCGTGTACTGCAGCCCTTTCTCAACCACACGTATCACTGGGAAACGGCAGATCATAACTGGGCGGCTGTGTGTGCCGGATCAGTCGGAGCGGCTGCGATGCACCTGCTTGAAAAAGGAGAGGTACTGGATGCGGTTCTTGAGCGGAATATGCGGACGATGGACTATTTTCTGAGCGGATTCAACGAAGACGGCGTGTGCCTGGAAGGCTGCCAATACTGGCAGTACGGCTTTGTATTTTTCGTGTATTTTGCCGATCTGCTGCTTGCAGAAACGAAAGGGCGGATCGACCTGTTCCAAAAGGAGAAAGTCCATCAGATTGCGCGTTTTCAGCAGAACGCGTTTTTATACCGTAATAAGGTGATTCCTTTTTCGGACTGCGTGCCGGAGCAGTCGGTACCTCTTGGATTGAGCCATTACCTGCACCAATGCTTCTGTGATGTAACGGTTCCCGATTACCATCTCCGAAAACCCTATACGGCTGATCACTGCGCGCGGTGGGCGCCGCTTCTGCGCGAGTGGATATGGCTGGATGAAACGCTCGAGGGCAGGGAGTGGGAAGAAAAAGACGAAGTGATGGATGCTTCCCAGTGGGTGGTGTCCCGCTTTCGTTCCGGAGAAGATCACTATGCATTCGCGGCAAAAGGCGGACATAACGATGAACCGCATAACCACAATGACGTCGGCCACATGATCATGATGAAAAACGGGGAGATGTTTCTGAAAGATCTGGGAGCGGGGTTATACCAAAAAGGATATTTTGACGAGAAAAGGTATACGTTTATCACGAATCACGCCCTTGGCCACTCCCTTCCGGTAATAAATGGAAGCTGGCAGACACAAGGGGCGGATAGAAAGGCTGTGCAGACAAAGACGGTGCAGGATGAATCACATCTTGTTTACGGGCTCGAGCTGAAAGATACGTACCCCGTTTCGGGTTTGACCTCCTTTCACCGGACATTCACCTGGTACAAAAAAGAGAAACCTATGCTTGAAATCCTGGATGCCTATGAACTTGAAACCCCTCCGAACGGTTTCACGGAACAGTTCATTCTTGGGGATCTTCCCTGGAAAGAAGAGGAAGAGGGAGTGATTGCTGCAGATGGCATGCAGATCCGCTATGACCCTGTTCAGCTGCGCCCGGTGATGACAAGGGAGCATTTCACTAATCACAGCGGCCGGAAAGAATTCTATCAATTATTGAAATTATATGTCCATTACCCTCCGCAAACAGGTATAATAAAGATAACGTTTTCATTTTCCTGAACAGGAGGCAGAGGGGTATCCGTATGAAAAGGGTCGTGAGTTGGTTCCGCAGCAGTTTTTCTTTTAAGCAGAAACTGTTCATCTGGGTTGTCATCTGTATGCTGCTGCCGATGGTATTCAGTGTTATCAACCTGAATATCTCCAGCTCCCAGATTTTACGGGAGCGTCTGATTCAAAGTGAGGAGAATGCATCCGAGCTGACGGAGGCGAATGTGTCCAATATGATGGATAACGTCATTCAGACGATGAACGACGCCACGTTCAATAACGATATCCAGCCGATGATCTCAAGTCTCCGCAATGAACCGCTGGGAGCAAGACAGATTCTTGAGATTAATAACCGCCTCAGTTCGTTGTCAAGAAATCATAATATTTCGCTCTCAATTGTAAGTGCGGATGAACAGCAGGTGATGTCAGGATCCGGCTGGAAACCGGCTTTTACGGAGGAGAAGCCGCTGTATAAAGATTTTCAAAGCCGGATGGAGGAATTCTCATCCTTTCAGGTGCGCTGGCTCGGACCTGCCGCTCTGCTCGGAGAGAGTACGTTTTCCGAAGAGTCTGTGAATTCTCCGCTGCTGCTTGCGCGCCGGTTGACGGACTATAACGGTGAGACGACGGCTTATTTGTTCGCGCGTATCAGTCGTACCGAGCTGGACCGGGCGCTTTTGGCAGATGAAGACGTGGGACGCCGTAATCTTCTTTTGGACCGTGAAGGAAGAGTGTTGTACGGAAATGAAGACTACGTGCCGGGGCAGGAATTTCCTTATGGAGATCAAGAGCACAACGGAGAAGAAACCTTCATCACATCTATGGAAGAAGGGAAAGACCACGTGCTCGTCAGACAGGGATTCGAGCAGCGTGACTGGAGTCTTGTCAGTTACGTGCCGTACCAGCAGGCCGCAAGCAGTCTCGACCGGGCTTACCAGCAGAATTTCTTCATCCAGGCAGGAGCGTTTCTGCTGTTTATCCTGATTATGCTGTTTGTGATCCACCGCTTTTTCCGGCCGATCCAGCGTCTTGTGTACACGGCGGAAAAAGTAGAGCAGGGGCATCTTGACATGCGCAACGAATTGCAGCGAAACGATGAAATCGGGAGGCTGTCGACGTCGTTTGACCATATGCTGGACCGGATCCAGGAAACCATCCAGGAGACCAAAACCGAGCAGGCGATGAAGCGCAAAGCGGAAATGGAAGTGCTGCAGTCCAAGATTCAGCCGCATTTTTTATTTAATATTTTAAATACGATCCGGATTCAGATGCTCAAAGACGGCAGCACCGAAAACGCGAAGCTGATCACCTCGCTCAGCACCCTGCTCCGCGCGATTTACCGCGGATCGGAATGGGTGACGCTCGAGGAAGAGTCCAAACAGCTGGAGGAGTACGTAAAGCTGATTAATCCAATGAGAAAGTATCCGGTGGAGCTTGAGCAGGAGCTGGATGCCGACACCTTGGGAGAAAAAGTCCCGCAGTTCATCCTGCAGCCTGTCATTGAGAATGCGTGTTATCACGGTCTTCCCGCCGCGCCGGGACGTATCAGAATACGGGCGTGGACCGAAGACACCATGCTCTGCATCGAGGTGACCGACAACGGCAAAGGACTCGAACCGGAAAAACTGGCAGGAATCAAGCGGGCGCTGTTTGTAAACAAAGAGGATATCGTCCGCGATTATATGAATCAGAAAAACAGCATGTTCGGCATTGGGTTGAAAAATGTATATGATCGAATGAAGTTAACGTATGGAACTGCCCTGTTTATGGACCTCGACAGTAAAGAGAGGGAAGGAACAACGGTATTCATGCGGTTTCCAAGAAGTCAAAGGGGGTTGATGGGTGATGAAAGTACTGCTGGCAGAAGATAATTACCAGATGCTTGAGTTTATGTATCAATGCGTGCCCTGGGAGGAACACGGACTGGAGGTAACGGCCCGATGTGCCACAGGGATGGAAGCATGGACATCGGCCCGTGAAGATATGCCGGATATGGTCATCACCGATATCAGCATGCCCGGGATGGATGGTCTCGAGCTGATCGAAAAGGTGCGCGCCGTCAATCCGGCACTCGAATCCATCATCATTACGTGCCACGATGATTTCGAGTATGCGAGAAAGGCGCTGCGGCTGTACGTTGGGGATTACATTTTAAAAGAAACCCTGGAACCCGGCATGCTGCTTGAAACCGTGCAGCAGCTGAAAAAGAAGCTGGAAGAACAGCAGGCGGACCGGACGCATATCGATGCGCTCCAGACGTTCGTGGAGTATTCAAAAAAGCCTCTGAAAAAGGAATGGATCCATTCGTTCCTGCACGGTACCGAAGAGCGTTCGGATGTATTGTCCCTATCGTTTGACACCTCCCGTTATGTCCCGGCGGCCGGACGGTTTATCGATGCGCAGGAGGAGGGAGCAGAATCCATCGTCGAGGCGGCCAGCCGTTTGGCGTTGGAGGAAGAGAACGGCGATTACGTCATCGCTTCTCCCGGTGAGATGTATTGGTTTTTCCCTTATAACCGCGCCATGACGGCAGAGGAAGTCTCGATGCAGCTGACGAAGATACAACGGTACGTCCAGCGCGAAACCGGGCAGTCGCTTGTCTTTGTGACAGGAGAGCACGCCGGCAGCTGGGAGGAGCTGCGGACGTCGCTTGAGCAGATGACCCCGTCGGTCGGCGGATGGTTTTACATTACGGAACCAGGTGTTTTCACCATGGATCAACTGACATTGAAATCCGGTCATGAAGATATTTTCATGCATTATACGACAGCATTATATGACCTGAAGAAAGTTATTACCGAAGAAGACGCGCAGGCTGCAGAGAACTGGCTGCAGTCATGGATGAACGAGATAAGGGATAAGGCATGGCATCCCGAACAGGTGAAAAGCTGGATTCATAAAATCCTGATCGATATCGATCTCAAATATCAGTCGCTGCAGCACTACAGTGACAAGCCGTCGTCCGTGCTGTACAGCGAGATCCATGCGCTGCGTCATATTGGCGAACTGGAGGCGTACCTGCGGGCGTATGTGCAGCAGAAAATGACGCTCGCAGCGCATCTCAGGGAAAGCTCGGACCGCCGGGAAATCTGGGAAGCGAAAAAGTACGTGGAAACGCATCTCGGCCAAAAAATCACGATGGAAGGGGCGGCCAACCATCTTCATCTCAATCCAAGCCACTTCAGCCGGATTTTTAAACAGGAAACCGGGGAGACGTTCGTCGAATATACGACGAAGAAAAAGATGGAACAGGCCGCGCACGATCTGTTGTATACGAATCATACGGTAGATGATATCGCCCTGTCCATCGGGTATGACAATACGAGTTATTTTGCCAAATTGTTCAGGAAATTCAGCGGAGTTCCGCCGAAACAATACCGAAAAGACAAATGAGGTGACGCATATGGAAGAAAATCAAATACAGTCGCGCCGGGATATGGAGGAGCTTCTGGAGCGTATTCTTGAACCGCTCGACTCTTATTTCAGCGAAGGAAAAGCAAGAATTCCTCTTGGTGCGACGAGTGCCCATTTCGGCTATGATATCGCAGAAATGGAAGCGTTCTCCCGGGTGCTGTGGGGACTTGTTCCGGCTGCAGCCGGCGGTGCGTGGGACGGCCGCTGGGAGTGCCACCTGGAAGGAATCAAAAACGGAACCAATCCGGAGCACCCTGAATTCTGGGGCTGGGTGCACGGCATTGATCAGCGGCTGGTGGAGATGGCGGCAATCGGGTTTGGTCTTGCCATGATTCCGGGAAAACTATGGACACCGCTTACGGAAACGGAGCGGCATCATCTTTATCAGTGGCTCGACCAGATTAATCAATACGATGTAGTGGACAATAACTGGCATTTTTTCCGTGTTCTTGTGAATACCGGATTTGACGCGGTCGGCATGCCGGTCGATGAGGAGAAACAGCAGGAATCATTCGACTTCATCGAGTCCTGTTATCAGGGAGACGGCTGGTATGCGGATGGACCGGTGGAGCAGTGGGACTATTATATATCGTTTGGCTTCCACTTTTACGGATTGTTGTATGCGGCGCTGCAGAAAGACAAGGATCCGGAGCGGGCAGAACTGTATAAAAAGCGCGCAGCGCGTTTTGCCGATGATTTTATTTATTGGTTTTCGGATGATGGCTCGGCACTGCCGTTTGGGCGCAGCTTGACGTATCGTTTTGCGCAGGTGTCGTTTTGGAGTGCGTGTGTGTATGCGGAGCTTCCGGAGGTGGACGTTGGTGTGGCAAAAGGGCTTATCATGCGGCACATCCGGTGGTGGATGGAGCAGCCGGTTTTCTCTGGCGATGGGCTGCTCACGATTGGGTACGCGTATCCGAACCTGATTATGGCTGAAAATTATAATTCCCCCGGGTCGCCGTACTGGGCGCTGAAAACATTTCTTGTGCTGGCGCTCCCGGAAGAGCATGCGTTCTGGCAGGTGGAGGAAAAGCCGATGCCGCAGCTTGAGCGGGTGAAAAAGCTTGCTGCGCCGCGGATGACGATGATGAGGGAAGGCAGTCATGTGTTCAGTCTTGTGTCGGGGCAGTATTTGTCCACCGAACACTCGCATAATGACAGCAAGTACGCGAAGTTCGCCTACTCGACCCGGTTTGGATTTCACGTGCCTAAGGGAGTGTTCGGCCCGGAGCAGGGAGCGTTTGATTCAATGCTTGCCTTCAGCGAAGAGGATGGGTATTACCGCGGACGGCGGCGGACCGAGGTGACCGATTGGGAGGACGGCGTGCTGTATTCGCACTGGAAGCCGTGGCGTGATGTTGATGTGGAAACGTGGCTGCTGCCGGCGTGGCCGTGGCAGGTGCGGGTGCACCGGATTCATGCCCGGCGGCCGCTTGATGCCAGAGATGGGGGCTTTTCGGTGCCGATCGATGTGGACGGACAAAAGCCGCTGCCGGATATACAACCGGACATAGAAGAGAACGATCACGTACTGTCTGTGGAGCTGCCCGCGGGAATCAGTGTGGTCGCGGACTTAAGTGGGGAACGTCTTCTGGAAGCGGGCCGGACCGAGCCGAATACGAACCTGCTGTATGCCGCACCGGCCGTACTGCCTGCCGCCGTGTCACGTCTCTCCGGAGAGGACGGCCCGGTCTGGTACGGCACCGCCGTGTATGCCGGCAGCCGCATGCCCGGCAGCGTTCCGGAAATGATCCGCCCATCCGGCGAATCAGCGGAGGTTGTGTTTAACGGGAAGACAGAAGCGACACTGAGATCGAGATTGGAGGAGTAAGGCAATGTGGAAAACAGGAGTGTGTTCCGTGACGTTTCGGGAGAAGTCGGTGGATGAGATCATAGAGCTGGCCTCGCAGGCCGACCTTCACAGTATCGAATGGGGCGGCGATGTGCACGTTCCGCCTGGTGACACGTCGGCTGCCGCCCGCACGGCCGAGAAAACGAAGGATGCGGGTCTGGACGTTTCCTCTTACGGATCCTACTACAAGGCTGGTGTAGAACAGGATACCCCGTTTCGTACTGTGCTGGACACTGCCTCTGCTCTCGGTGCTCCGTCCATCCGGATCTGGGCAGGCGTTAAAGGCTCAAACGACATAGAGCCGGAGGAGCGGCAGCAGGTCATCCGCGATATCCAGGACGCTGCTTCGCTTGCGAAGGATAAAGGGATCGGCGTGCATCTTGAGTATCACGGAGGAACGCTTACTGATACTGCGGAGAGCGCCCGGCATCTGATGGAAGAGCTTCATCATCCGAACGTTCAGCTCTACTGGCAGCCGGCGGTCGGACTGTCGCTTGAAGAAAGGCTCGATTCCATTGAAACGGTGAAACCGTGGATCAGACACGTCCACGTTTTCTTCTGGCGCGGCACGACCCGCTACCCGCTTGAGGACGGGCAGGAGGAATGGAACGCTTATTTTCAGCAGATTCCAGACAGCGGGGACCGCTATGCCATGCTCGAATTCGTGCAGGACGACGACCCGGAGCAGTTTCTGCGCGATGCCGCCGTCCTGCACAAACTGCTTACACCGGACCGGCCCTGATATTGGCAGAGAGCTGTTACCGGATGAGTGCCGATAAAATCGAAATGCCGCCGATGGTTTGAAAAAATACCGATATTCCGGCAGGAACCGCCGATATAGCTAAAAACCGGCTGACTCGATCAGCCGGTTTTTTTGATGAGAGAGCCGTTTTTTTCAGCTTTCCAGTGAGGAAGCGGATATTCCTTTGCCGCCCAGGGGAGTGAACGGGCCTGTTTTCTCGACTCCGGCCAGGATCGGCCGGGCTTTTTTGATTAACGTTTGGCTGACGTCCATTGATAACGAAGCCTGATGCGCTTCTTCGCTGGACCACACTTCATATACGTAGAGGACGTCCGGGTTATTGTCATCGGAATTGATAATGTATAACTCGCACTCCTCCAGCTTTTTCATTTCCTTCGAAGCCTCCAGCAGCAGTTCTGCCAGTGTATCGCGTTTTCCGTCTACAACTGTAAATGTATTGCACAATCCGAAGCGGCGCATGGTCATTCCCCCCATCCCATATATATCTTCCAAGACTCTTCTATACGTACAGGGACTATTCCTTTTTTTACATGAAAGGGATAGCATGCCGCTGAGGAAGCGTTGTAAGATAAGAGAAGGAGGAACGAACCTCACTTTGAACCCTGCAACCGGAACGGATGATAGCACATGGCGGTATTATTTCAGATTCTGCTTCAAATTATATTTCCCGTTTTCTTTTTACTGGGGGTGGGCGCCCTGCTGCACCGCCTGCTTCAGTTCGACATGAAAACATTATCGCGGCTGTTGACATACCTTTTTCTCCCGACGGTTATTTTTGTGAACATTTATCAAAACGACATGACACCGTCGCTGCTGCTTGAAATCGGCGGGTTTCTTTTGATTCAATTTTTGCTGCTCGGCTCGCTTGCTCACGTGACGGCAAAAGGAATGAAAATGGACAAGAAGCTTGCCGCGACGTTCAAAAACAGTGTCGTGCTGAACAATTCCGGCAATTTCGGCCTGCCGGTCAGCCAGCTTGTCTTCCAGGCGAATCCGGTCGGCGCATCGGTGCAGATTATGGTCATGATGTTTCAGAATATCATCACGTACACCTACGGCCTCATGAACGCGGCATCCACTGAGGGAAAAGGCACGATGAACCTCAAAGAAATTCTGAAGACCCCGATTCTGTATGCGCTCGTGCTCGGTTTTCTGTTTTACGGCTTTCAGATTCCGATCCCGGGCTTCATCTGGACACCGATTGAAAATATCGCCGACGCGTTTCTCGCCGTAGCGCTTCTCACGCTCGGCGCGCAGGTTGCCTATCCGAAGCTGGAGAACTTTTCGGCCGCTTTTTTTCTGGGACTTACCGGAAGGCTCATCGTCGCGCCGTTGACCGCGCTTGCTGTCATTTCGCTCTTTGGCATAGACGGCACGATTGCGCAGGCGCTCTTTATCGCAAGCGCCTTTCCGATGTCCCGCAACAGTGCCCAGTTCGCGCTCATGTATGACAATTACCAGGAATACGCCGCCCAGGCCGTGCTCATCTCCACCCTGATCAGCAGCGTCACCGTCACGATTGTCATCTACGCATCGCGGCTGTTGTTCTAGATTCACCTATCGATGTGTTTGCCCTGGGGAAGCCACACTTACAATCCGTCTCTTCCCCGCTCTTTTTCGAGAGCACCATGGAGCATAGTATATTAAGAAAGGTTCATAAAGACAACATTATTAAATTTCAATCCAATTAAAATGAAACTGTACATTTTCATGCCTGTTGATTTACCATATAAAGGAATGGGAAAGGATTCTATGAAGAGGGTGCATCTGTGATCAAAGCATGTATCCCCCCTTCTTTTTCGTTGGACGGAGCCGTCTGCTCAGGCTCCAGCGGGAGAAGCGTCAGCCGAAGATCACCGGAGGCTCATACGAGGTGAGTCAGATCGGCGCCCGGCAGGACGTGCCGAACTTAGCCGATCCTCCTTTACCACCATATAGCTGAGGCGACGCCCTGCGGCTAAGGAGACACTGGGAGAACGACCGAAGGGAGTTCGAGCAGATGTCGCTCTTGTGCCCGGAGGGTGAAAGCGGGCAGGAAAGGCGTAGTCCAACGAAACGCTTCCTATATTTGCATAATCAACAGCCGTGGTACATTTTAATTATTTCTATTATAAACAATTGCTATTACTTAATAATGTGTTTGAGAATTAATTGAAAATCGATGTAATGAAAAACAAAGTTATTCATGCTTTATTGTTATGAAGTATCCAATCAAATGTTTTGAAATAAAGCAAATAGTATAATGAAACGAGCTATCTGATATAATGAAATAAAGGTGGTGATTCTTGTGTGGGAACAGCAAAACGTAGAATCCAAACGAAAATACGGCTGGGTTGATAAATGGGCGGCGATGACCGGAGAACGGGCAAGAATAGATGCCAAAGCTAACAACACGTATATAATATATGAGCAGCACGGACAACTTGTAAAAGAATTTCCTGACGGTAAAATTATTCCGTTTCATAATGAAGGTGAAGCGTAATGGATTCGCGTCGACCAGTGTTTTTCGTATTTGCAGGGAATAACGGTAGTGGAAAAAGCACGTTTCGCAATTTAATCATCGACAAAATCGGTCTTGATATTAATATCGATGCTGATGCTGTTGCACGAAGGTTAGATACAAAAAATCCAGAGGCGAAAAGGATTGCTGCAGGAAAAGAAGTCATCAAATCGGTGAAAGAATACATGAAAGAAGGTAAAGATTTTTCAATCGAAACAACACTTGCGGGCAAAAATGCACTTAGGCAGATAAAGGCAGCGAAAGAAAATGGGTATGAAGTGACCATGTTTTACATTGCACTGAGTCATGTTAATCAAAATATTGAGAGAGTTGCAATGAGGGTGAAAAATGGCGGACATCATATCCCGGCTGAAGATATCTTCAGGAGAGAAAAAACTTCTTTGAAACACCTTTATGAATGTGCTGTTCTTATCGATAATCTTATTCTAATTGATAACAGTAATGATAACGGAGAAAGTGTGTTGGAAATCAATAAAGGCAAAATAAGTTTTGAGGTAGATCGGTTGCCTGAGTGGGCGCTGCCTGTATGGGAGCAATTTCAAAAAAAACCGCCAACAGAGCGATAAACCGAATTTCTATTTATTTAGAATAGGTTTGTTTACTATTAACTTATTATTAATGTTTTTATTTACAAGTTCAATGTTAAAACTCTAAAGTTGCATAATCAGTAACAGGAATATCCAATAGAATTAATATTTTACTTTGGAGCTTACATATCTCCTTAGGCAATCATCAGCTCTTTTTCAAGAGACGGCAGAGACACGCCCTTTTGGGCTTTCTGATAAACATAGAGCAGGAGAGAACGGCGCCTTTCCTTGTCAGCCCGCCATTATCCTGTAGTGAATTCCTGCTGGTCATGCTGCATGATGAACGTGTAGGCAAGTTGAAGCACCAACATGTAACGCTTTATAGCGAAAAGGGATCGCAGCCTGTAATCCCCCATATAAAGTTTGTCCTTCGTTTCCTGAAAAAAGGTTTCGATGTTCCAGCGTTCAGCGTAGAAATGCAGGATCTTTTGGGTGGTTAAGCTGGAATCTGTACAAGGGATGAACTCTGCAAGTTTGACCCATCGAATTTCCGGATTTAATTGGGCCCGAATGACAGGAAGAAATCCTCCGGCAGAATGAGTTGTTGTTCCGAATGATTATACATGGATCGCCGCCTCCATGTGCAAGGGTTTTGATGCCATATGTTATGATTTCCTTGCGCCTATCTTCGACATAAGAAGGCAAAATCCTTGCGGCATCAGCAGATTTATTGGATTCAGCAGACCCTGAATAGACCGCGGTCACCGATATTTTATTCATAGATTTTTTAACCTTATATGATGAAAGAATACAAGCACTCCCTTTCCCACCGGCATATTCTGCTGGGAAAGGGGGTGACAGATCGTGAGAGAACAGTGCTGGTGTCACCATCACAGCCGCAAGCCGCAATGCGGATGTGAAGATAACCTGGGCAAACTGGGCTATCATGGTCATGGCTGTAAATCCAGGCGGGACTGCCTGCTGGAATGCAGCCGGCGGTTAAACAAATGCCTCGAATCATGCAAGTCCTACGACGAATACGGGTTGGAATGCTGCGTGCAGGATGCCATTCGGTGTTTCGACCGATGTTTTTATTAGATAGAATAAAGGAATCAGGCGGTATAAGGTTTTGTCTCCTTATGCCGCTTTTCATAGAAAACATAAATAGGATTATAATTTTTTAATAAGGGAGAGGGAGCTTATGAAGGATGTGCGTTGGGGAATCATTGGCTGCGGGGATGTGACAGAGAAGAAAAGCGGGCCCGCCTTTCAGACGACGGCGGACAGTTCGCTGGCTGCGGTAATGCGGCGGAACGGGGACCTTGCGCGAGATTACGCGGAGCGCCACGGAGTGCCGGTGTGGTATGACAAGGCAGAAGATCTGATTCAGGACGAGAACGTAAACGCCGTTTATATTGCCACCCCGCCCGGTTTTCATAAAGAATACACGATGATGGCGGCGGAGGCGGGCAAACCGGTGTATGTCGAAAAACCGATGGCGCGGTCCACCCGCGAATGCGAAGAGATGGCAGCGTTCTGCGCCGAAAAGCAGGTGCCGCTGTATGTTGCGTATTACCGGCGCACGCTCCCGCGTTTTCTCAAAGTGAAAGAGCTGCTGGACGCCGGCGCAATCGGCGAGGTCCGTTTTGTCACGATGCAGCACACGCAGCCGATTGCCGAGAAAGACGAGAACGGGGAATGGCCGTGGCGTCTGCAGCCGGAGGTGAGCGGGGGCGGGCTGTTTTTCGACCTCGCGTCACACACACTCGACCTGTTCGACTACCTGCTCGGACCGGTTCGCGATGTCACCGGATTCGCCCGCAACCAGGCCGGCGCCTATCCGGTCGAAGATACCGTGAGCGGCGCGTTCTTGTTTGAAAACGGCGCGGCCGGCACCGGCATCTGGAATTTTTCTTCCTATAAAAAAGAAGACGTGAACCGGATCGTCGGCACAAAAGGCGAAATCATCTTCTCCTCATTTGATGAAAAACCGGTGACGCTGATGACCGGGACGGAAACGAAGGACTATATCATCGAACAGCCGCAGCCCATTCAGCGCTATCTGATTCAGGCGGTGGTCGAAGAGCTGACCGGCAAAGGAACGACAGCCCCAAGCACCGGAGAAACAGCGCTTCGCACGAACCGGGTGATGGATGAACTGGTGAAAGGTTTCTATGGTAACAATCCGTGATGAATGTCAAACGTAACGTCCCAATGAGAACTTTCTCCTTCATTATTTTTAGAAGAAGTGAACATTATGTCGATGCAGGGGTTGTGTATTTTTTAAAATAAACGAATAAACTTCCAAAGAAAATGGCTCCTGTGATTCTGGTGAACAGGCTGAATGTAACTCCTGTATCATATCCAAATACGGCAATCGTTTGATTGATATGGAATCCAAAAAGAAGGTGTACCAGACAGTAGATTCCGGTGATACAGATGATTGTTTTCCACACGGTTTTCATTACAGATGATCCATCCATTGTTTCCATTCGTCTTTCACATCGTCCTCGTCGATCAGCGTCACGCGTTCCCCGACGCGGACGAAATGGTTTTCTTCTTCGCTTTTCATCAAATATATGTTCTCAAACGGGGTGTGGATGATTTCGTTGATCGGGATGTTCTGTTTTTTTGAGAAATCGTGGATTCTGATGAAAGTTTCGTGGTCAACGGGCTTTCGGTCCGCTTGATCCGGGATGGCGGCATCAATATACTCCTGCATTATTCGATGGGTGTGGGAGTGATCCATCCCATTTTTCACCGCGCCTTTGACTACAAAATAAAAAATAATGAAAAAAAGAATCCAGAGAAAGATAAACGTAAAAAGACCCATATCCTGCCTCTCCTTTGTCATGTGTTTCAAATTCCCTTCCAATTATAACAGGACTATCCATCGTATACATAAAAAAGAACAAAAAGCCGGCTGAACGGTGGAATCAGCGGGCTTTTTCATGTGACCTGCTCCGCTTGTAAGGTGGTGGATTTGGCATGTATTCCGCTTGATTCGGCATGTAAATCCGTAAGTTTGGCATGTACCAGGAACGCCGGATTGTATTTGGGCGTGCTTGGCATGTATTCGACAATGTTTGGCATGTACCTGTCCGGAAACGGCATGTAAACGAAGAAACCGGCTCATAAAAGGAGACTCTCCTATTACGCTGCGGTTATTTTTCCAACTGTTCGTATTGTTATATTGTAAACCTTATAGTATATTAGGTTTACAATATACATGAAGAATGGAGGACATACGATGAATCAGTGGATGGAACTTGCGGATAAAGTGTTGGAGGGCGGCAGGCCAACGACAGCGGAAAGCCTGGCGGTACTGGACTGCCCGGATGACGACATACTGCCGCTTATGCACGCGGCCTTTCTCATAAGAAAAAAGCATTTCGGGAAAAAAGTGAAGCTGAATATGATCTTGAATGCCAAATCAGGGCTCTGCCCGGAAAACTGCGGGTACTGTGCGCAGTCCGCTGTGTCGACCGCTCCGGTGGATACGTACAGCATGGTCTCAAAAGTGACGCTGCTGGAAGGAGCCAAACGCGCGTATGAGCAGAATATCGGTACATACTGTATGGTGGCAAGCGGACGCGGCCCCTCAAATAAAGATATCGATCATCTCGTGGAGGCTGTCACAGACATAAAAAACACATACGGCATGAAAATATGTGCCTGTCTCGGGCTGTTAAAACCGGAACAGGCCCGGCGTCTCAAGGAAGCCGGAGTAGACCGCTATAATCATAATGTGAATACGTCGGAAAACAACCATTCCGCCATCACCACGTCTCATACCTATGAAGACAGAGTAGATACCGTCGATACTGCCAAACAAGCCGGGATGTCGCCGTGCTCGGGAATCATTGCAGGCATGAAGGAATCAAAACAGGATCTGGTGGATATGGCGGAAAGCTTAAAAGAGCTCGATGCGGATTCGATTCCAGTCAACTTTCTGCACGCAATTGACGGCACACCGCTCGAAGGCGTCCATGAACTGAATCCGTTGTACTGCCTGAAAGTACTGGCGCTGTTCCGCTTTATCAATCCGTCCAAAGAAATCCGCGTCGCCGGAGGACGCGAAGAAAATCTCCGTTCCCTGCAGCCGCTTGCGCTCTATGCCGCGAACTCCATTTTTATCGGAGACTACTTAACCACCGAAGGACAGAATAATACAGAAGATCACAGAATGCTTGCCGACCTCGGCTTTGAGGTGGAAAGCGTCGAAGAAATGAAAGCGTCCATGCAGCAGTGATAAGCTGAGACATTAAGAGTTTGCTAAAGCAAGCCGGCTGCCCCTCGGTTCAGCCGGCTTGCTTTTTCGCTCGTAAAGAGATGGATTTGGCATGTATTCGCGTTGATTCGGCATGTAAATCCGCAAGTTTGGCAGGTACCCGGGGCGCCGGCTTGTATTTGGTCTTATTTGGCATGTATTCGACAAGCCTTGGCATGTACCGGCCCGCAATCGGCATGTATTTCAGAAAAGCCGGATCACAAAACATAGAAAAAGAGGACGAGACGTGTCGTCCCATCCTCTTAAGTGCAAGCCGAAGCTGTACACCGCTATTAACCATATTCTACTACATTACCTGAGAGGATTCTACCAAATAAATCCCCCCTCCTGTTTATCCCGCGCTGAGAGTGGCGTATACTGGATGATAGAAAAGGAGGGGCGGTGTATGCAGGAAGATTGTCGGAAGGTACTGCTTACCTTTTCGAAAACATATGTGGAACTGTCGGAGCTTGAACAGCTGCTGTCGCCGGTGGCATCGACCTATGAAGCGTTCGCGGGTCTCGTTCAGGAGCTGGAGGACGAGGGTGTGCTGACGATGGTGAAAGCACAGGGGCGCAACGGGCGCACGCCGTCGGTGGCGTTCAAATACCGGCTGCACAAGCCGGCCCTCGCCAAAGGGTTTCACGATGAATTGAAGAGAAAGCGGCATTTGTTCCACCCGGCGTTGTCGCTCGAAGCGTATTTCCGTCTCGGTCCGGAAACATGGGAGAACGATCGGCCGTTTCTGGAGAAAATTGATGCTTACCTCCGGCAGTACGGACTCCCCGGGGACGAGGTGCCGGCCCCGGAGCGGAGTGTGGCGCTCGTCGGGGATGAGAAGTGGCTGAGTGAAGGCCGCGGCCGGGAAGTGCTGGAGCGCTGCGGTTTATGGAACAAGATGGGCGTTCTGCCGGTGTCTGACCCGCTCATGTTCGCCGTGCATCCGGACTGTTCCACGTTTACAGAGCATTTTCATTTGATTGTCGAAAATAAAACCACTTATCAGGCGCTGTTGGAGGTGCTGCCAAATACATGCTTTTCTACGTTGATATACGGATCCGGCAACAAAATCACGAAAAGCATCGAGCAGCTGGAGCGGCAGTTCCCGCTGCCGGGTTCGCATCATCTCTATTATTTCGGGGATATCGATCTGGAAGGGGTGGCGATCTGGCACCGCCTGCAGAAGCAGCGGCGCGTGGATCCGGCACTTTCCTTCTATCACGCCTGTCTTGCAAAAGACCCGCTGCATAAAGAAACGACGCAGCGCCGGCGCGATGAAGCGGTGCAGGCCTTTTTGTCTCATTTTGACGAAGAGAACCGGGAATGGATCGATACGTGCCTGCACAGCGACCGCTATTATCCGCAGGAAGTGCTGAACACGAAGGAACTTCAGGAGATTTGGAGGCAGTGGTCATGGACTATTACGACGCTCAGGACGTAGCCGCCGGGTACCGCGACCGGATGCGGCGGCTGGCTATCTTTGATCCGCTGTATGAGCTCGACCGCCGGCAGCAAAAAGACGAAGACGGCACCGTCGTGGATATGAAAGGGCTCGGTCTGCTGACGCTGCTGTTTTTCTTTGAGGAGAAACTGATGCGCAGCAGCCGAACAGGGGAAAAAGACCTCGCCCACTTTCTCAAGCGCACGGCAGACGCGTCGTACCGCTTTTCAGAGGAAGGGTGGCAGAAACTCGCGCGTTCGCTGATCCAGACGTTCCGGCCGGCCGACGGGAAGAAGAAAGTGTACACGTTTTTCAACTGGGAAACCGAGCAAAACGATTCGGTCGAGTATTCGCTCCTCAAAGATAACAAATTCGACGCCGCCACCAACACCCAGTACTATACGCTTGCCGAGCAGGGGCTGGAATTGATTTTTGCGACGAAGGAGTTTTACAGTGAATTCCAGCTTTCCATCAATCAGCTGATGCTCCGTAAGCAGCTTGAAAAAGGGGAGTTTCGGAGTGCACTGAAGCAGATCAATGAAATGCGGATTGATGTGGACACGCTCACTGACCGGATGGCGGTGCTGCGCCACGAAGTGCAGCGCAATATCGTATCGGAGGAGACGTTCGACCGGTACAAAGAACTGCTTGAAGACATTCAGTCGCGCCTGGAGCGCGAGCAGGAGGAGTTCCAGGAGCTGCGCGGCTTTGTGCAGGAAACCCGGGACCGTCTGTATGAAAAAGATTACCACCGCCAGGAGAGCCGCGCGTACGCCTACGTGCTCGATATCGCCAAAGAGCTCGAGCACGTGCATTATGAACACTCGCGCCTGCTTGAGCAGAGTATCAATCTGAAAAATCATACGCTCCGGGCGGCGCAGGAATCGTTGTATTCGGTCGGGATGGAATCGTTTAATTTCGAGCAGGACATCGGGGCGGAACTGTTCGGACCGCCGCTGCCGCTTGAAGCCGTAGAAGGTGTGCTCCATCCGTTTCTCGGCGTGCAGCAGACCAAGCAGTGGTCGCCGCTCTCGGTATTTGCCGAGCAGCGCGTGCAGGACGCGGACGAAAAGCCGCGCACCGCCCATTTTGAAGAACCCGGGGAGGAAAAAGAAACGTCCCGGGATACCGAAACCGTGCGGCAGAATTACGCCGTGCTCATGAAAAAGCTGCTCGAAGCGTCAGAGCGCGGCATCCACACGCTTGAAGAAATCATCGAGGACGCGGTGGAAAATGGAGAAGGGCATCTGCTGGAAGACCGGACGTTTTACGACTTCTGGATGCTCCTTCATCAGCGGTCTCCGCTTACCAGCACAGCTCCCCCCGACGGGTCGGAGGAGCACCGGCACGTGCTGGATGATGCGCTGCCGCTCCTTGGCGGGAGCACCTTACATGTCTTGGAGCGCCCGAAGATTTTAAGGCCCTCGGGCCGTTTCTCGATTCAGGATATGACTTTTACACTGGAGGTTCGGACTGATGTATGAAGAAACGAAAATCATGGAGGCTTTTCGGTTGTATGCGGTGCTTGCGCGTGATGGTTACGGCGGCCGGGAGGAGAGAAATACATATCAGGCGGATGATAATGTGCGGGCGCTGGTGGATTCGTTTGCGGCGCATGTGGACTGCGCGGTCATCGTTGCGGGGGAGCGGATTCATATGATTCCGCAGGTTTCGTTGTCGCCGTTTCATATGAAAAATGAGGAGATCAAGCGGCGGTATCTGCGTGCGGGTGCGACGAATGTGGATTTGTATTTGATGTATGTGTGTGTGATTGTTTTTTTCGGGTTGTTTTATGACAGCTATCAGACCTCAGAGCCGACCCGGGATTTTGTGCGGCCGGATTTGTGGACGGATGCGGTGCAGGAGCGGATCCAGGGGCTGCGCGGTCATAATGAGGAGACGCTGAAGACATATGAGTCTGATTTTGCCTATAACTGGCGCGCGGTGATGGAGAAGTGGGAGGATATGAATGATGTGAAAGAGGGCGCGAAGCAGCAGAGCGGCAATACGATCAGCCGGCTCAGTTTCATCGATACGGTGCGCCGGTTTCTGATGGATCAGGAGCTTGCGGAGGATATCGGCAATGAGGAGACGGCGCTGACGGAGAAGGCGAAGACGATTGTGCAGCGGTTTTTCCGGGAGGAGGAGTATAACCGCGGGATTTTGTCGTTTTTGTATCAATGGGAGAGGGAGGATGACGATGCCGGCAATCAGTAAGATCCGTTTTACCAATGTGGTCTATGAAGAAGGCTTAAAACGGTATAACGATGAGTGTTTTTATTTTGACGGCTACAACGGTGCGGTCGTGCTTGAAAACGGCGGCGGGAAGACGGTGTTTCTGCACACGATGCTGCAGGCGGTGCTGCCGCATGCCTCTCTTGGCGACCGGAAGATGAAAGAAACGCTCCAGCTCGACGGCGCTCCCGCCCATATCGCGGTGGAGTGGCTGCTGTCGGAGTCTGCTCCGCGGCGCTACGTTGTGACGGCGGTCAGCTTGTATCAGGGAAACAATGAGCTCGATTCGCTCCGATACGTGTATGAGTACAGCGAAGGGGACAAGCATGACATTCACGGTCTGCCGTTTGTCCACAAAGACAGCCGCCGCCCGTCGGACCGCGGCGAAATCGCGGATTATTATCAGGGGATGGCGCGCGAGCAGATGAATGCCCATACGTTTCAGACGATCCGGGAGTACAAAAGGCATCTGGAGGACCACTATCAGATTATTGCGAAAGAATGGGAAAGCATCGCCAAAATTAACGGCGGCGAGGGCGATGTGGAGCAGTTTTTTGCCGAATGCCGGCAGACGAATCAGCTGTTCGACCGGCTCTTGATTCCGGTTGTGGAAGACGCGATGGCGGGGTTTGAACGGAACACGTTCGCCGATACGTTTGAAGAACACCGCGACAATTTCCGGGCGTACAAAGAACTGCGCGAACGGATTGAAGAGAACCGGATGATTGAAAACGAGCTGGAGAGCTACGTGCAGGTGTTTGAAGCGCTGCATGAAGAAGAGCAGTCGTATGCACGCGCCAAAGGGTATGCCAAAGCGGTGGCGGAACTGACAGCGGCGCGCCGCAGCGACAAAGCCCGCGAGCTCCGCGCCAACGAAAGCCGCTGGCAGGAATGGCAGGAGCAGCAGCATGATCTTGAGCGGAGGCAGGACGCGCTTGCTGTCCGGAAGCTGGAGCAGACAAAACAGCAGCGCTGCGGGGAGTGGGAAGAGGCGGATCTGTCGTACCGGCAGGCAGCTGAAGCCCTGGCCCAGGCGAAACGGCGGTACTTTTCCTACAAGCTCGCCGAAGCGAAAGTATCATTTCAGCAGCAGGAAGAGCGCGAAACGTATTATAAGGCTAAAATCGACTCCCTTGATGAGCAGGCGGACATGCAGGATCTGAAGGAGCGGGCGCAGCAGAACAGCTCGGAATTCCGTGGATACTTCCAGCAGGAAGAAGAGCGTCTCGACCGCCTTGTGCAGGAGCTTGACACCCAGTGCCGGCCGCTCGAGGAGGAACTTGAACGGCTCGAGGAGCGGATGAACGGAATACAGGCTGCAATCCATGAGGAGGAGAAGCAGTACCATACGAAAGAAGGCAGCATCCAGGGCTCGAAGGCGGAGCAGCAGCGGATCCAGAGCCGCATTCTGGCGGACCCGGAGCAGGAGTCCGTTGCCGCTCGGCTGAAAGAATGGGAGCAGCAGTACCGGGAAACGGACGAGAAGCGGAATGCGCTCATCACCAGCAGCCGCCGCCTGAAAGAGGAGAATGAATCCGCTGACGCCGAACGCCGGCACGTGCAGGAAACCCTTGAAACCGCGCGGGCCCGGCACGTCGAGCTCGACACGCGGAAGAAGACGTTTGATACCGAACACGACCGCATGCTCGCCTCGCTGCAGCAGCTGCGCTATCAGTGGCGCAGCATCACGTCCGTCTACTACAGTGAATCCCAGATCCGCGAGCAGTTCGCCGAACAGATCGACAAACGTCACCGGAACCGGGAAGACGCGCTGCTTAGAGAACGCGCGGCGCGCCGTTTTACCGATGACTACAGCGAACAGGACCATTTTTTCGCCGATGCGTATCTTGCGTCGCGTCTGGAGGCATGGAACGCGCAGTTTGACCTTCTTGAAACCGGAACCTCCTACCTGCAGACGCTGCCGGACGAAACGAAGGAGCAGGCGCAGCACTATCTGTTCTGGCCGGTGACGCTGATTACGACGAAACGGGACAAATCCGCCGTTTACGACAAGCTTGCTTCCGTGAAAAAACAGCTTCAGTTTCCGGTGTTTCTTTTTACCCAGGAGGAAGCCAAGGCAGCTGCGGAAGGCGGGGAAACCGGCACCACCGGCATCGTTCCCGACCACTGGCGGACGAACCTTGGGACGGCGTCGTTTCAGGCGTGGAAAGACGATATAGAGAAGCAGGCCGACGCGGCAACCGAGGTGCGCCGGCAGCAGGAAGAAGAACTTCGGCACTGGCAGTACGCGCAGCAGGATCTCGAACAGTTTCTCGCGAACTATTCCTATGAGAACCGGCGCGGGATAGAGGAGGAGTTGTCGGAACAGACGGAGGTCCTTGAAGAGTCAGGCCGCCGGCACGAATCGCTGACCAAACAGATAGAGGAACAAACCAGGCAGATCGAGCTCGAACAAAACGAAAGCACCGAACTGCTTGGCACGCTGCAGGGGCTGGAACAAACGATCCAGGAAGCCCTCCGGCATGACGCGCTGGAAAAAGAGATGGAAAAAGAACAGAATGCCCAGCAGAAACTCGCGGCATCACTTGCCGAGCGGCGGGTGGAACAGGAGCGGGTCCAGCACGATATCAGCCGCTGGCGTGAAGACCTTCAGGAGCACCGCGATGAGCAGAAAGAATACAGACAGAGCCGCTCCCGGCTCCGGGATGACCCGCGGTACAAAGAAACCGCTGATGCCGGGCCGGTGTTCACCGGGAAGTCGCGCGCGCTGTTGGAGCAGGAATACGAGGACATCCGCATGCAGCAGCACAATATCTCGCAAAGCCGCGGCGAATGGGAAGCCGAGCGCCGCAGTGCCGAGGAGCAGAAAGAAGCGGCCGGACGACAGATTCAGGAACTGCGCCTGGAGCACGACGATCTCGACGAACACGCGGAACCGCCGCTTTTTACAAGCGAAGAGCAGGACCGGCTTTTTCAAACGTACCGGACGAAAGAAACCGAAGAGCAGGCCGCGCGTTCGCGTATGGATAAGGTGAGGGAAACGTGGGTCAAAGCAGATCAGTCGTACCAGGATGCCTGGCGTGAGTTTCAGCAGCGGTTTCATGACCGGGAACCGGATTCGTTCGATACACCGCTTGAGGAGGCGGCCCGGAAGCTGGAAGAAGAAAAGGAACAGGTGACCAGCCGCAAAGCCTTTCTCGCGCAGGAACAGTCCCGGATCGAAGCCCGGCTTCAGGCACTCGATGAAGCATCGCGCGAGCTTGAAAAATTCCAGGAGGCGCACCATTTCCAGGGGCCGTCGGTGGAAGCCGCCGTTTTGAGTGAGAAAGAAACCGAGCGGCTCGAACACGATCAGCGCCGCATCATCCAGGAAACGATAGACGCCCTGAAGCGGACCGACACCAGCGTGCAGAAAAAGAAAAAGGACCTGCAGCAGGCTGCTTCGGCTTTCATCCAGTTCTGCCGCGATCACGTGCAGGACGTGAAGCTGCAGCAAAAAGCCATTAAAGGCATTGAGCAGAAACAGTCGTATGAGGAAGTGCTTCAGTTCCGCCGCAATATGAAGCAGGCACTTGAGCATGCCATCCGTATCAATGAAGAAACGATCCGTACGTATGATAAGCAGTTCGAACAATTCATCGCCCAGATGCACACCCACTTGAGCGCCGTCAAACAGGAACTCGAAATGATTCCAAAGAAAACACGGGTGAAAACCGGGGAGGACTGGAAGCAGATCTATACGTTCACGATTCCGGACTGGGAAGAAGATGAAGGTCGGGCGCGCCTGCGCCGGCACGTCGAATGGATCATCGAGCAGCTCGAGGCAGAGCGGTACCAGACCGCCGATGGAGGCCCTGACACGACGCGGATGCGAAAAGACATCGAAACGTGGCTGCAGTCCAAGCAGCTGCTTCAGCAGGTGTTTAACGGCCAGCCGATGAAAGTCACCTGCCGCAAAGTTACCAACGACACCCGCGTCACGACGAGCCGCTACTCGTGGGAGCAGTCCAACAACTGGTCCGGCGGCGAGCGCTGGAGCAAGAATATGACGCTGTTTCTGGGCATCCTGAATTATATTGCCGAAAAGCAGAAACATATCGAACCGCACATGAAACGGCACCGTTCCGTGATTCTTGATAACCCATTTGGAGCTGCTTCGAATGACCACGTGCTCCACCCGGTGTTTTTTATCGCGGAACAGCTCGGATTTCAGATCATCGCCCTGACCGCCCATGCGGAAGGGAAATTTCTACGCGATTTCTTTCCCGTTATCTACAGCTGCCGCCTGCAGCCCGCTGTTGACCCGGCCAAGCAGATCATAACGAAAGAAAAGCACCTGCACCAGGCGTACTTTCAGGATCACGACCCCCAGGCCCTGCAGCGCCTCGGAGAAGTGGAGCAGTTGTCGTTATTTGAATAAGAAACAAAGAACAGGCCGGCTG
Source organism: Salibacterium qingdaonense (assembly GCF_900114715.1). GTDB lineage: Bacteria > Bacillota > Bacilli > Bacillales > Marinococcaceae > Salibacterium > Salibacterium qingdaonense. The sequence continues at coordinate 14,044 of NZ_FOTY01000015.1, read as the reverse complement.
GACGCGCTCCAGTCGGTTTTTTGATGTGTTCTGTTCTTGGCTGGGTCGAGTGGAGTGGAGTCGAGTTGAGTTGGCTGGTAACGGGGAGGGTTTGGCATGTATTTGGGGTGATTCGGCATGTAAAGGCGCCGGTTTGGCATGTACCCGAGGCGCCGGCTTGTATTGGGGTGTGTTTGGCATGTATTCGACAATATTTAGCATGTATCGGCCCGCAATCGGCATGTAACGCCGAAGAACAAAGCGGTTGCCGGCGTGCTCCCGGCCGTATTCTTGTCGAGTGCCCGTCAAGCGGACAAAAGTCGGCGGCAGCACAGTGCAAACGTAAAGTGAAACTCTTCATAAGACAGTTTGAGACAGCCGGAGACTGGTCAAACGTAACTGGGCATGAGTCATAACGACGTTTATTGGAGAAAAGTACAGCTAAACGTAAGTAGGAGAAAATATAGGGACAAAATCTGCATGATCTAAAAATCAGCCGCATGTCTCCACAGACACAGCGGCCGTAATGTTTTTCGTATGGTGAAACACTCAGGTCTTATTTCCTTTTCACCTTATACCAAGCCTGCCGCAGTAGACCGTAGAAATCCAGTTGGTTTCCGATGATGTCTGCGAGTTTCCTCGCGAGACCGGTCATGATAATCACGGAACCAAGTACGATGATGAAATTCCCTATAAACTCCAATGCGCGGCCTCCTGTTTTCTATTACTCTGATGCGGCACTTGTCTTTTTCCATTTCATATAGCTGTGCCCGATTTCGATGGCGGATGCAATGATAAACAAAGCAGCCAGAATGAGAGTGGCGTTCATTGTCATGCCGGGAACGAAGTATAATCCCACGAGGATAACCATTCCAACCGGCATAGTCCATAATGACCGTATCATTCTTCTGCGGTAACTCAACCGGTAATAAATGATAGCTTTTCCGGAATCGACTTTTCCGTATTCCTCATTTTTCACTTTCGCTATGGTGTGGTACATCCAATGGGCCGCTAATACGATGAAACCCATCACGATATAAAGGAACCAAGTTGCAGCGGTCATCGGTATCCTCCTTTTGCAGTGAGTTTATGAAAAAAGAGATACATGCCGATGGAATTTCCTTACGTTTATGATATCATAAACCAAATGCAGGTCAATGCACGCGGCGGTAGGCGGGTGTCACATTCTCTTTTGTTTCACATATGGTGATAAAAAAACAGGAGGGTATTGATATGATGAGAGATCCGTATACCGAGCAGCCTGCGGCGGAACCGCAGTATTTTTTCAACTTGAACACGAACCGTTTGTTCACGAGAAACGAACAGAATTACATTAACCGGCTGGGCCGGGATAATCTGAATACGCTCGGGGATATGTCGCTCCTCGATATTTATCTGAGTAATGGGCATGTGGTGGAACCGCATTATCATCAGAACGCCTCGGAGCTCGTGTACTGCATTTCCGGGGCGGCCGAGGTGTCGCTGATCAATCCGTTCACCAATGAAAGGACCACGGTCCGGATCATGCCGGGGGAAGTGGCAAGTGTGCCGCAGGGCTGGTGGCACTGGGAAATCGCCCAGGAAAACAACACCCACCTTCTTGCCATGTTCGACGCACCGTACCCCGAATACATTCTCTACTCCGACCTGCTCGCAAAAACCCCGGCGGATGTCATGGCGCAAACGTACTGCGTCGATCCCGAGACCTGGGAGGAGGCTATTGCGCCGCTGCAGGGCGAGACGATCATCATCGGACCGACCGATGCATGCGCCCAGCAGCAACAACAACAGCAGGTTCAGGGCACCATGCAGCAAAACAACAAACCCGCCCAGCCGCAGTCGCTACCGTACCACGAACCGTACTACGTTTACCCGTATCAGCGCTATCCGTATTATTAATAAAAAAAAGGTCAGACATCAGGCGCTCTGCCTGCCGTCTGACCTTTTGTATCATCATTGTTTATACCCCGGAGTAAGCCATGAATCCGCCATCGACCGGTACGGTGACGCCGGTGATGAATGTGGAGTAGGCGGGATCTGCGAGCCACAGAAGCGTGCCGGATAAGTCATCGGGCTGTCCGAAGCGGCCCATCGGCGTCTGATTCATGATTTTTTGGGAGCGGGGAGTCATTTGATCATTCTCATCCATCAGCAGCGAATAATTCTGCTTGGTGAGAAAAAAGCCGGGAGCGATCGCGTTGCAGCGGATGTTTTCTTTCGCCATATGCACAGCGAACCACTGCGTGAAATTCTCGACCGCGGCTTTGGCTGCGCTGTAGCCGGGAACCTTGGTCATCGGGCTTGGGGCGCTCATGGATGAAATGTTGATGACCGTGCTTTGTTCATCGTGGATCATATGCGGAAGAAAGACCTGTGTGGCCAGGACCGCGCCGGTGAAGTTCACCCGGAATACGTGATCCAAGCCTTCTTCGGTGACATCGAAAAAAGAGCTGGTTTCTGCATCTTCGACGTCTTTCATACTGAACTCTTCATTGGTGGTTTTGGCTTCCGGGTGGTTTCCGCCGGCGCCGTTAATGAGAACGTGGTATTTGTCATAATGCTGCTGGATTTTTTTGTTCGTTTCTTCAATGTTCTGCTTTTTCGTCACATCGCAGGCAAAGGCAACCGCTTCCCCGCCCTGCTCGGTAATCTGATCGACAGTCTTCTGCGCGTTTTCTTCTTTTCTGCTGAGAACGACGACTTTCATTCCCTGCGCTGCCAGCGTTTCCGCCATTTTGCCGCAGAGAACGCCGCCTCCTCCTGTAACAACCGCTACTTTCCCGTTCAGTGTTTCGTGATTCATGATTGTCCTCCTTTTTTTCTGCGTGGAATCAGTGTTTGTTTAACGTGTCCCAGCTGCCGTGCAGATACATAATGCCGAGAGCCCGGTCATAAAGGCCGTAGCCCGGACGGCTGTTTTCCTTCCAGAGGTGTCTGCCGTGATCGGGACGTATAACACCCTGAAAACCGATATCATGATAGGCTTTTAAAATATCAAGAACAGGGACCGATCCGTCGTCTTCGCGGTGCGACGTTTCAATAAAGTCTCCATTATCAAAGCGCTGCACGTTTCTCACGTGGGCAAAGTGTATTCTATCCTGGAAATCGTAAATCATTTGAGGTACATCATTGCCGCTTGAGGATCCGAGTGCTCCGCTGCACAGGGTCAGCCCATTATATGTGCTGTCCACCATGCCGGTAATTGTCTCCAGATGCTCATAATTCGACACGATGCGGGGAAGCTGAAAAACTTCCCACGGTGGATCATCGGGATGCACCGCAAGCGCAATATCATACTCTTCACACGTCGGAATAACCTTTTCGAGAAAATACTTCAGGTTCTCCTGCAGCATTTCTTCGGTGACGTGCTCGTACTGTTTGATGGTAGATGAAATGTGATGCAGCCGCGAAGGCTCCCAGCCCGGCATCGTAAACTCAGGGTTCGCCAGCACCTTGTTAATAATATCTTCCGGCGTGGCGTGTTCCACCTGTTCGTTTTCATAAAACAAAGCGGTCGATCCGTCGTTTAATTCTTTGTGAAGGTCGGTTCGTATCCAGTCAAATACAGGCATGAAATTATAGCAGACCGTTTTCACCCCTTCGGCCGCCAAATTCTGCAGCGTTACTTTATAATTTTCGATGTATTGTTCTCTGGAAGGAAGGCCGAGCTTAATATCTTCATGTACGTTGACGCTTTCGACGACGTCAGCCTTGAATCCTTTGGATGTGATATTCTTTACTTCTTCCGCGATTTCATCTCTCTGCCACACTTCCCCGGCTTCTTTCTGATGCAGAGCCCATACAATCTGGGTTGTATTTGGTATCTGCCGGATGTCTGCCAGAGAGATGCTGTCATTATCTTCGCCAAACCAGCGGAACCCCATTTTCATTGACTGTCACCTGCCTTTGCTTGAACTGATTATGGCTTTTATGCTAACATACTTGTATACAAGTATCCATAGTTTATTTCATTTCATTCCTGTTTTTCACATCTTCTGAAATAAGCCTGAACGAAAAGAAGACGAAGCCCTGTCCGGCACATTTGTTTTATACTCTATGATGTTTCTGTATACTGGTACAAAAAGAAGTAAGGTGGACAATAGAAAATTATGGAAAACAATTCCCCGCAACATGTTTCCGTTAGAAGTTATGTCTATGACAAGTTAAAAAACGACATTATGAAATTAATCTATAAGCCGGGCCAGCGGATTACGGAAAATGTCGTATCCGATCACCTGAATGTGAGCCGGACACCGGTAAGAGAAGCTTTCTTAAAACTATCAGAGGAAAGATTGATTGAAGTTTATCCCCAGAGAGGGACGTACGTGTCTCTTATCAACAAGAAACTCGTCGAAGAGTCGGTGTTTATCAGAGAAAATCTGGAGCTTGCCATCGTCAAACTGGCGCTGCGTCAGTTCGATGAATATTATATGTCCATGATGGAAAAAAACCTGGCGAAGCAGAAAGAATACGTGGATTCCCCGGAATACGTTCAATTATTTGATCTGGACCAGGAGTTTCATGAAATCTTGTTCGCCGGCGTGGATAAATTTTATTCCTGGAGTATTATTGAGAACTCTATGGTGAACTACAACCGAATCCGGATGCTCAGCTTAATATCTTCGGTGAACTGGCAGCTCTTAATCAACCAGCATGAAGAAATATGTAACGCCATTAAGGAGAATGATGAGGAAAAGGGAATTGCTGTGATGAAAGACCACTTAAGCCGACTGACGATTGATATTGAGAAGATAGAAGAAAAATTTCCGGACTATTTTTAAAAAAAACTAGCTACTTGTATACAAGTATGTTAGTATTTTAAAAAATACATTCTCTAATTATCAGGAGGGTAACAATGCTTAAAGTTGGTGTTATAGGTGTCGGGGCGATTAGTTCGTCGCATGTAGAGGGGTATTTGGAAGTGGATGAAGAGATTCAAATCGCGGCTTTATGCGATTTGTATGAAGACAAAGCGGAAACGATTAATAAAAAATATGAACTGAACGCATCGGTGTACACAGATTACGACAAGATGCTGGAAAACGAAGAACTGGATCTCGTATCCATCTGCACACCACCGTTTACCCACAGCGATATAGCGATTAAAGCAATGGAGCACCGCACGCATGTGCTGGTGGAGAAACCGATGGCTTCTTCCCTCGAAGAATGCGACCGGATGCTGGAGGCAGCTGAGCAATACGAAGTGATTCTGTCAGTCATCGCGCAGAACCGTTTCAAAAATCCAATGATGAAATTGTCGAAACTGCTCTCCGACGAGACCATTGGAAGCATTAATCACACGCAGATTGATTCGCACTGGTGGAGAGGGTTCAACTACTACGACTTGTGGTGGAGAGGAACCTGGGAGAAAGAAGGCGGCGGCTGCACACTGAATCACGCGGTCCATCATATCGATATTTTCCAGTGGCTCCGCGGCGCACCGTCTGAAATATCGGCATTTATGTCCAACACCGCTCACACCAACGCAGAAGTGGAAGACTTATCGATTGCTATATTCCGCCACGAGGACGGAGGACTGTCGCAGGTAACAAGCTCGGCGGTGCATCACGGAGAAGAACAGAAGCTGATATTCCAGGGAGACAAAGCAAAGCTTGAAGTCCCATTTGATGTAAAAGCCTATACCCAGCTCGAAAACGGCTTTCTGGAGACGGACGAAACACTCCAGCAGTCGATCACTGAGACCTATAATCAGCTCGAACCGCTGCGGTATGAAGGCCACACCGGCCAGATTCACGACGTGATACAAGCCGTGAAAGGGAACAAGGCTCCTCTTGTTACCGGAGAAGAAGGACGCAAAACACTGGAAATCATCATGGCGATTTACGAAGCCGCGACAGAAAAGAAACATGTAACGCTGCCGCTCACCAAAGACAGCAGCTTCTATTCCAGAGAAAGCCTGCTGAACCATGCCCCGCATTTTTATGAGAAACAAAACAGTGTCGACAATTTCCAGAATAACGAGATTTCTGTACACGGCGACTACGAATAATACAACGAAGGAGGGCACGCAAAAAATGAGTAACAACGATGGAATGAATTACGCGCCGAAAGGCAAAAGCGAAAAAGTAGTGCAGGACGGGGAGTTCAAGGTTGGAATCGTCGGCCTTGACCACGGGCACATTTACGGCATGAGCAACGGGCTGAAAGAAGCAGGAGCGCAGTTGACCGCGGTGTACGATGAAGACAGCGAAAAAGTGGAAGCGTTTATCCAGGAGCACCCCGAAGTAAAAAAAGCGGATTCTGAAAGTAGTGTACTGAACGACGCTGACATTCAAATGGTCGCCGGGGCGAAAATTCCATCCCAGCGCGGCGACCTCGGACTGAGAGTGCTGGATGCCGGAAAGCATTACTTCACGGACAAAACCCCGTTCACGACGAAAGAGCAGCTGGATAGAGCGCGGAAGAAAGTCGACGAGACCGGACTGCGCTGGTTTGTGTATTACAGCGAAAGACTGCACGTGGAAAGTGCCGTCTATGCCGGCGACCTTATCAAAAGCGGCGAAATCGGCGACGTAGTGCAGGTACTTGGTACAGGTCCGCACCGCAGTAACATTGCTTCAAGGCCCGAATGGTTCTGGCAGAGAGAACATTACGGCGGCATCCTCTGCGACATTGCCAGCCACCAGGTGGAGCAGTTTCTGTTCTACGCTGGGGCAGATGATGCCAAAGTCATCCACAGTAAAGTAGGGAACTACGCGCATAAAGACTATCCGGAATTCGAAGACTTCGGCGATGCCACGCTCACAGCAGACAATGGAGCGTCCAATTATTTCCGCGTCGACTGGCTCACACCGGACGGCCTTGGAACGTGGGGTGACGGCAGAACCATTATTCTTGGAACAAAAGGCTATATTGAGCTGAGAAAGTATGTGGACATTGCGAAGTCCGCGGAAGAAGATCATGTTTACGTCGTCAACGACAAAGAAGAGAGATACGAGAATGTGTCCGGTCAAATCGGCTATCCCTTCTTTGGCGAAATGATTCTGGACTGCCTGAATCAAACGGAAAAGGCGATGACGCAGTCCCACATTTTCAAAGCAGCCGAACTGGCACTGGATTCGCAGGAACAGGCGCTTAAGATCAATTAAGGCGGCCTCGTGCTGTCATGCCGGGCAGGCGGGAAAACATGCACATTGAATCCTTCTTCCCGTCTGGGCACGGCTTGTTTATTTTTTCACTTTATCATTTGTAAGCGTTTTAGATTTCGGGTTGGAAGTACATATCCGCGCATCATACATCACAGCATTTGCTGAGAGGAGAAAGGGGTCGGCCACCATGAAATGGTTAGCAGGAATGAAAATCATCCTTCTTGTCCTTGTTCTTTCCGCCTGCCAGACCGCGCAGGGGGAGAAGGACACGTCTACGTTAATACTGGCACACAGCCATCCAACGAGCCATCCCATTCACAAGGCGATGGAAGTACTGAAAGAGGAAGTAGAGGAGAAAACAAACAATGAACTGCATTTAAAAATATACCCTAACGGCAACCTTGGATCGGAACGGGAAGTCATCGAAAGAACCCAGATCGGCACCGTAGATGTCGCGAAAGTCAGTGTGAGCAGTCTCGAAAGCTTTGAACCTTCGTACGCGATTTTCAGCCTGCCGTACCTGTTTGAGAACAAAGAGCAGTTTCACCGAGTGATGACAAGCTCCGCCATCACCGAAGAACTGTATAACAAAACGATAGACAGCGGGTTCCGGGGACTGTCGTACTACAGCGGAGGCGTTCGGAATGTGTATACTGCCGACCGGCAGGTTCAAACCCCTGAAGACATGCAAGGGTTGAAAATCAGGGTTCAGGCCAGTCAAACGAGCGTTCAGATGATTAACGCGATGGGCGGCGTACCGACTCCGATGAGTTACAGTCAGGTGTATACCGCCCTGCAGTCCGGCGTAATCGGTGGCGCGGAAAACAACGCCACGGCCCTGACAAGCAGCAATCACGGGGAAGTCGCCAAGAATTATTTCTACACCGAACACTCCATCGTACCGGACATGCTGATCATCAGTGATAAAACCTATAATCAGCTGTCAGACGAACACCGCCGGATTCTGCAGGAGGCTGCGTCAACGTCCACCAACCATCATAGAGAGCTGTGGCAGAAAGCGGTCAATGATGCAAAAGAAACCGCCAAACAAGAAATGAACGTGAACTTCCAGGAAGTGAACAAACAGGCCTTTATTGAAGCGGTGCAGCCTATGCATGAACAGTTCAAAAACGACCCCGCCACCTCTGACATTTATCAAACCATAAATGAGGTGAAGTAATATGCAGATGGTCAAACAATCCGTAGATAAACTTCTTTTTGGTATCAATGTACTGCTGCTTGTAACGATGACTGTGCTATCCATTTATCAGGTATTTACCAGATACTTTCTGGATGTACCGAGCACCATCAGTGAGGAAATGGTTCGTTTCTTATTAATATGGTTTGCGCTCTTTACGACAGCCTATGTGTTCGGGCAGCAAAAACATATCGCCATCACGGTACTGCTTCAACGCTTCACGGAGCGTATGCAGCTAGTGATTTTCAAACTGATTCAAGTCTTTTGGTTTCTGCTCAGTACAGGTTCTCTCATCATCGGAGGAATTATTCTGATCACGTATACCACCCAGGAGACCTCAGCGGCCCTTGGCATAAGCATGATGTATGTTTATCTGGCTCTGCCGTTATCGGGACTGTTTATGGCTTTTTATTCGCTGTGGTACCTGGCAATGCCCGCTGCTACCACGGAGGAAATGGAGGGAAATGAATGACGACAGCACTCGCTGCAACTCTACTATTCGGCTCTTTAATTGTTTTACTATTGATAGGAACACCTATCGCGCTTGCGACGGCGTTAAGCGCCATTTTCACAATGCTGTGGATTCTTCCCTTTGATCAAAGCTTAACAACCGCGGCGCAGCAGCTGGCGGTAGGTGTGGATAATTTCACGATTCTCTCCATTCCATTGTTTGTGCTGGCCGGTATCATTATGAATAACGGTGGCATCGCCTTTAAGCTCATAAACCTGGCGAAATTATTTGTCGGCCGGCTGCCCGGTACGCTGGCCCACACGAACGTGGTCGGGAATATGTTGTTTGGCTCGATCTCGGGCTCGAGTGTGGCTGCCGCAGCTGCGATGGGTAAAATTATAACCCCTATGGCCAAAAGGCAGAACTACCCCGTCAATTATATAGCGTCCGCCAATATTGCCTCGGCCCCGGCAGGACTTCTAATTCCGCCGAGTTCGATGCTGATTGTGTATTCCCTTGTAAGCGGTGGGACCTCGATTGCGGCGCTGTTTATTGCCGGATATATCCCCGGGATTTTGTGGGGACTGGTGGTTATGACCATCGCTTATTTCATTGCCAAACGCAACGGCTACGCGGTGTCAGAAAAAATAAGCTGGAAAGATAGAGCATTTATCGTACTGGACGCCATTCCGAGCCTGCTTCTTATTGTTCTTGTCATTGGTGGTATCGTCGGCGGTATCTTTACCGCGACAGAAGGTGCTGCGGTAGCGGTTGTCTATGCGACAGTGCTTGCTCTGATCTACAGGGAAATAAGTATCAAACAGATTGATGTCATTTTTAAAGAAACATTTGAAGTGACCGGGATGATCCTGTTTTTGATTATCAGTTCGTCCCTGTTTTCCTTAATGATGTCGTACCTTGAGATTCCAAGCGGCATCAGTAACGTGATGCTCTCTATCAGCGATAATCCGATTATTATTCTGCTGATCATGAATCTGCTCCTGTTGTTTATGGGAACCTTTATGGATGTGACACCGGCGATTCTTATTTTCACCCCGATTTTCTTCCCGGTGGCAGCGGACCTTGGCGTGGATCCGGTTCACTTTGGTATCATCATTGCGTTCAACCTGTGTATCGGAAGCATCACGCCGCCGATCGGAAGTGTATTATTTGTCGGGACGAGCGTGGCAAAAGCCAATTTTGAAAAAGTCATTAAAACAATGGTGCCCTATTTTGTGATTCTTATCGTGATGCTTCTGATCATCACATTCTTTCCGCAGCTGAGTCTATTTCTGCCAGATCTATTCGGCCTGCTGTAACCCACCATCGGAGGTGTTTAAATGAAATCTTTTATGAACGACCGTTTTTTGATTCATAACGACAAAGGCTATCAATTGTACAAAAACGCAGCAGAAGGACTGCCGATTCTCGATTATCACTGTCATCTGCCTGCAAAAGAAATATGGGAGAATGAACCGTTTGCCAATTTGTCCGACGTCTGGTTCACCGGAGACCATTACAAGTGGCGGGCGATGAGAATGTACGGCATCGAAGAACGTTTCATTACCGGGGATGCCTCCCCTTATGAGAAATTCGAGGCTTACGCGTCTGTCATGCCGAACCTGCTCGGGAATCAACTGTACCACTGGTCCCACATGGAACTGAAACGGTACTTCGGTGTCGACCGAGAATTAAACGCATCCAATGCTGCCGGCATCTGGGAAGAAGTGCAGCGAAAACTCGAGCAGAACGCGCTCGCGCCGCGGGACGTCATTCAAATGGAAAACGTGCAGATGATCGGCACGACCGACGATCCAGTCGATTCTCTCGCGTACCACGACCTCCTGGCAGAACATGAGTCGTTCGACGTATCGGTGCTGCCTACGTTCCGACCGGACAACGTGTTCAAAACCGGAACGGCGTTTAATGAATGGGTCGACCAGCTGGAAATCGTGACGCAGAGCACTATATCAAGTGCAGCCGCGCTTGAGCAGGCGCTGCTTGAACGGATGACCTTTTTTCATGAAAGAGGATGCCGTTCCTCCGACCACGACATCGTGCAGCTCGTCTGGGCGGACTGCACGAAAGAAGAAGACGAAGCCATTTTCGAGCGCCTTCGGAGCGGACAGTCCATCAGCGAAAAACAGCAGCACCAATGGTTCTCCTGGATCATGAGCTTTCTAGCCAGGCACTATCATGAACACAACTGGGTGATGCAGCTTCATATCGGCGTGCTGCGCGACGCCAATCAACGTGGAACTGCAGAAATCGGGAAAAACGCCGGGTTCGACGCGATCAATGAACTGAATACCGCCGAGCATCTGACGCACCTGCTCAACGATTTGAATACAGACAGGAAGCTGCCAAAAACCATTCTGTATTCCGTGAACAGCAAAGATTTCGACGTGCTGAGCACTATCGGCTCTTCTTTTTCCGAAGAAGGTCTGGCCGGCAAAGTCCAGCTCGGTGCGGCCTGGTGGTTCCATGACCACGTCGAAGGCATCAAAAAACAGCTGCAGACCGCTGCCAAGATCGGCCAGCTCGGCGCGTTCAACGGCATGCTGACCGACTCCCGCAGCTTCCTGTCCTACACAAGGCACGATTATTTCCGCAGAATACTCTGCAGTATGATCGGCGGCTGGATTGAAAACGGAGAACTGCTGGACAATGATCCGCAGTGGGAGACTATCATCCGAAATATCTGCTTCAACAACACGAATCAATTTTTTGATCTGAGGTTTGAAAAACGGCAGGATTCATAAGGCATGGCATGGAATACACACAAAGCGGAGGCGGGCGCCTCCGCTTTCTTATTCAGCACCAACGAACAAGTTAGGAGTAGCGTAATGAGTATATACAGTATTTTGTTATCCGCGTTCCTTGCTCCATTTGTGTTTGCAGTGATGGGAAGCGGCCTGCACAGCCTGCTGCAGTCCGGAGCCAATAGTGCCCTTACGTATGGATTGCTGCTCGTCTATTCCTGCCCGGTCTATTTGATACTGGGGATCCCTATCTCTTTCTGGATTCATAGAGGGATCGGAGCAAATAGGGGTCTAGGGGTGATTCTTCACACCGGAGCGGGCGCTGCTGCAGGAAGTATCAGCCTGATTTTTGTCGCTGGACCGGTATGGGCCGGAACACTGCTCGGCGCTGCCGCAGCCCTTGTGTTTGTCCTGCTGCAGGTACTGGTCGAAGTGTTATCGGGGAGAAAAAGGGGAACAGCAGCACCGAGGCGCCGATAAATTCCCGAATACCGATAATTAGTTGTCGCACCGCTGATCACAGGAGGATAAAAGATGCAGCAAAAAGAGAAAAAACGATACAGCAAGGTGCTGAGTCTCATGCTTCGGCATGAGCCGGAAGCCTTTGGCATTACCCTGGATCACCAGGGATTCACGCCGCTGGAGGACGTGGTGCATGCGCTCCGCCGCAAGGGATCTTTTCCGCATGCAACGAAGGAAGAGATTCATACCATCGCCGCCGACAGCGACAAACAGCGGTTTGAAATCGTGTCCGGCCACATCCGTGCAAGATACGGCCACTCCGTGAATGTGGAGCCGCACGACAAAGAGACGCCTCCCCCTTACCTTCTGCACGGCACGCATGTCGAGGCCCTGCCCGCCATCCGCAGGGAGGGTATCAACCGGAGAAACCGACGCTACGTGCATTTGAGCGAACACGAGGACTTTGCCCAGCTCGCCGGACAGCGGCGCGGGCAGGCAGTACTGCTGACCATCGACACCACTGCTGCCGAAAAAGCAGGCGTCGCCTTTTTCCGCGCCGGCAGCGGCGTATGGCTCAGCACCAACATCCCGCCGCATTGCGTAGTGGAGGAGAAAAGGGTGTAACATCCGGGACGCCGATATGTCCCAGCAAACCGCCGATACAATAAAAAAACATCCAAATTAATTTGGATGCATTACCTGCGGCTCTTTCTTTTTTTTTCATAAAATCATGCATCAGACGACGGGTTTCCTCCCGTTCTTTTTCCGATTCAGGAGGATAAGCATAGATGCCTTGATGTGTAGAATCAATAATATCCGTTAGGTTCCCGATGGTCCATTTTTTGTGCTTGAACCTAGAATGCATCAGGGTCACCTCCACCTATATGTAAGTATACTCTCATTAATTAAATCATGAGTTACTGGTTTTCGAGTCCGTTCCTCCAAACTTGCTCGAACGCTTTATCGATAGAGAAAACGTGAACGATGGAGAAGACGAGTATGCTGAATAAAGTCAATTCCGGCATTGGATATGAATAAGAAAAACGCCGCAAATGATTTTTGAATTCGGTGATACGGGCGCAATGGCAATAATATATCTCAATTTTCTATTTATTCTTTTATTTACCCTCTTTCAAGGAAAAGCAATGTGTTAAAATCAGAATAAATTATATTCATGATTTAGGACTTAGATGGAGCTTTAGATAAACACAGATGATAATGAAAATATCATTCCGGGAAGTGATTTGATTGCAAAGGCCGGCTTGGATAGGATACGTATTTTCCATCTTTTTAGGATTTATAGGAGTGCATTGTTTTTACTATGAAAAATATATAAGAGGCACCATATACCTTTTACTTACAATGCTCCAACTTTCATTTATCCCTATGATATTAGGGTGGATAGACATGATATACATACATAGATGGAGAAAAAAATGTCTGAGAAATGACAACATCGTAACCTTGTATAAATCATACCATACAGATCCTGAACTTTTACTAAAAAGATTGGAAAGACAAAACTCTAAGAAGAAAGTATCAATGAAGAAAGAAAAGAGAAACCAAGAAAAACCAGTAGTAAGACATCCATCCATTTTTTATTCTGAAACTGATATCATTTTACCAACATACAATCACCTCGAGACACCTGCTTCAATTATTCAATCTGTGCAGCAAGCACAAAAAGAAAATAGAAAATCTTCGTCATCAAAGGGTATTACCATTACCTATCATACCTCTTCAAATGATTTTATAAGACAGATTGTAATATCAAGTGCAACACTCTTTAAGTTTTGGGGGAGGCGTCAAGATATCGTGGAATACCGGAGTGAAACGAGGATATGCCGCGAAAGGTCTTGACGGCTTATCTGCTTCCCACCCTTGGAAGCGGCGTTCAAAGCGACGATAGATCGTTTTGAACGGCTTAACCATAAGGGTGGGAAAGGAGAGCCCTCCCCAAAAAAGCAGCTCATGACAGCTTCGTGTAAAATGTTAGTTACCACACAAACAAATCACGGAGGTGCTGTCATGAGCTATCAACACCTTAGCACATTTGAACGCGCACGTATAGAAACCCTGCAGG
>NZ_FOTY01000066.1 GCF_900114715.1 Salibacterium qingdaonense | reverse complement strand
CCCCTATTTTATCAAGGTTTTGAAGGGTATGTCGAAAGATATTATCACGGATTCAGGCACGTTTTATACGAGCGAAATTTTTCCATAAAAATCCCCTTTTGTTTACTTTTAATCGTATCATAAATGAAAAGTACGGGGAATCCCGTACTTAATTGTTAATCCATTATAGAAACCATGTTTTGAATTGTTCTTCCGCCACTTCCGCCATAGTAATCTACTTCACCGGAAGCTCTCTTTACTCTCATTGTTGTCGAACCTCCGCCGTCAAGATGTAAGAAGTAGGAAGGGTCATATCCCAATTCTTCCACATCAGCTAACGTTTGCGCTACTGAACGAGGGGTTGACAGGTCGGTTACTAACATAATAACGGTATTTCCATAAGCACCAATCATTGTCCGTTGGTCGGGGGTAGAATAATCGTTATGATATGCAGAACCAAACCGTTTTCCTCCTATCGCTCCCCTGACGGTAGCACCTGCGGGAGCCATACTGTTTTCAACTGTTCCAATCGTAGCCCTTTCGTCATCACTACCTGTATGAACATCTACATAGCGATAGTAACTTCCGTTTAGTTCATAAGTGAAAAATGTTTTTGTTACACTTTCTGTATTATGATACTCTTCATCATAATCATTATAAATCCAGTAACAGATACCGTAAGGTTCCATATAATTATCAGCAAAACGATTTCTTTCAAACAAAGTACCGTTTATCCCTGTTTGACTTGTGTAAAGCATTCCTTTGTTCATGTTAGGGCGCATTCTTATATCCTCAGGGTATGCTATGCCTCAATAACATGGTACGTTCCACCGTTTACATTCATCTCTCTGTCATTAAAAATAGCTACCATAAATACGTCACTCCTTTTGTTTTGTTAGACGGAATAAATACAGCCTACATCTAAAAGTGTTATAAGCAGCGCCTTAAACAACCCAAAAAATCAAAAAATGGAAGTAGGCACTTCGTCATTATGAAAAAGATCTTTGTCTTAGCACAACATACAAGTAAAGCGCGGATTCATCCACGCTTCGCAAAATTCACCTAAACTATTCGCCGTTGTTGAGTTTTTCCTCCACCTTTTCTGCAAAGTGTGTGGTGTTTGACCGCTCTGAGATGATTTCTCCTCTGACGTAATAATTGAGGTCACGGAATATTTCCGCCAGCCGTCTGATGGATTCGTTCTCCGCGTAGTTTTCCATAGCTGCCGCTTCACCTTTAAGCCCCTGCATCAACTTTTGCACTTCTTTCAGATCTTTTTTGATCGCTTCATCTTCCGCGGCTTTCAGAGCTTGTTTGGTATACGGAATAAAACTCTCCAGCGTCTGGTCCAGATTATTATAATAGGATAATTCTTCATTATCTCCGTATTCGATATACCCATTCATCCTGTCATTACCGTCATGGATGAGCCTATCCACTTTTCTTGGAACCGTGCCGTTGTTTCCCGTAATCTCCAGAAATCTTGGATGAGGCTGCAGCCGTTTCTCTATACCTGCCTCTTCTAACGCGCTGACACTGCCAAAATAATAATTGTCATCTTTCATATGATGGTGCACCGTTACATCAATAATATCTCCCTCGGCGCTTGAGCTTTCCATATGCTGAACCGCTATTTGAATACCATCGATAAAATAAAATTCACCTGCAGAAGGTTCTTGTTCGATAATATCTCTCATAATGTCTTCAAACGCAAATCCAGTCTCTTCCGGCGACTCCATGGAAAACTTCAACAGTGCAGTATATTCCTCCAGCCATTTTTTATCTGCCGGCCCCGAAAGACTTGTGTACAGCGTGGTGTGCTCTCTGTCCAAAAGCGCCCCCTCCGTCCTCTGTCTCATATATATTTCATCTTTCATATTCATCTGTATACGGTTATCGTCTCCCTGGTACTCGGAGATATCTTCTTCCGTAAAATCGTTTTTCTGAAGAAACGTATCAAATCGTTCCTCCATGTCCACCTGAGCAAACGCAGCCTGTCTGATCGG
>NZ_FOTY01000040.1 GCF_900114715.1 Salibacterium qingdaonense | reverse complement strand
CTTCTATCCAGTCAAAATCATTTTTTCCCTGAGAGAGAAGACCGAGATAGCTGTACACGACATCGCCGTGGGAAATGGCGGCCGACGATGTTAAGCCGGGCATAGATAAGGAATGGAGACGTTTATGTAAGGTCAAGGATTGAAGAAGTTCCCCTATCAAGAGAAGTCCACTGGCAGATATAATATAATTATCCGTTAATTGGATATCAAATCGACGTTTCATTTTTTCACCTTCCGGGTGCATTCATCCAATAAGATGAATAGGATCTTAACCCCTATTTTATCAAGGTTTTGAAGGGTATGTCGAAAGATATTATCACGGATTCAGGAATGCAATGTAATATATCTTCTAAATATAAGATTTGCCTTCGGGTCATTGGTAAATAACCTCTCTCAAAATCGATTCCTTAAGCTGTGGTTTAAGTGCTTTTACGGTGACGAGATCAACACTTCTATTTAATTCCTGTTCCAAATATTCTTTCAGAGAGACAAATTCCAGTCCAATCGGTTTTGAAAATTCAACCAATATATCAATATCGCTTTCCTCTGTCTGCTCTTCTCTTGCGAAGGATCCAAAATAACCGATCTTACTGACATGGTATTTTTCCTGCAGAGTAGGTTTTATACGTTTTAGACGCTGGTCTATATTTTCTTCCAAACCCATTCCATCACCACGCCTTTCATCACTCCTGCTCCCTGACATTATACATTATGCATCGAAAAAATCATACTATTCACGCATCCATTTCCATAAAAATAACGCCGGGCCGAGGAAGTCCCTCAAACCGGCGTCATTGGCGCAATTATGTATGGTGGAGCATATCGGGCTCGAACCGATGACCTCTTGGCTGCCAGCCAAGCGCTCTCCCGACTGAGCTAATGCCCCGCATCAAAACGACAATTTTTATTATAAGTACATTCTTTGAATGTGTCAATACAAAATCACAATAAAAGTATCAGATCGAAGGCGGCCCATCCTGCAGCACCGATAACACCGACGAGAAAAGATTCCGCGACTTTTTCTTTCCGCCACTGCTTTTCTTTGGCATAATCCAATACAAGCCAGCCGATGAAAATGGCCAGCCCGAAACTGATCGATTCCAGCAGTATCATGGCATGTCCTCCTCCAGCGTATCTTTTTCCTACGATACCAGACCGTGAATGAAACGGCAATCCTTTGGCTATATTGGTACCAATACGATTCTTTTTGCTGGGAGGAGTACGTTCATGCTGCATGCGGCTGTCCGTTTTTACGACCGGATTCCGGTTCTGGTCCGTCTGCTTGTTATTATTATGTTGATTCTGACTACATTTTCCTATCTGCTGCATGTATTGGAGCCGCAGGTGTTCCCGACATTCTTTGATGCGGTCTGGTGGGCGGTTGTCACCTCAACGACGGTCGGATACGGGGATTTTGTGCCGGAAACGGTGACAGGCCGGATTTTTGCGATGATTTTGATTCTGTTCGGTATTGGTTTTGTGCTGTTTTTCGTGACGAATCTCGCTTCCAGCACGGTAAACGAGCAGCACCGATGGCAGAAAGGGACACTTCCATCGAGCTTTTCGAACCATTATATTATCGTGAACTGGAATGAGCGGGCCCGTCAGTTTATCGATCAGATTCAGCGAGCGTATCCGGAGCGTCAGATTCTGTTGATCGATGACGGGCTGGTGGAGTCCCCGTTTCACAACAGCCCCCGCCTTCAGTTTTTAAAAGGAAGTCCTACGATGCAGTCCGTCCTGCGGCAGGCCAATGTCAGAAAGGCCCGGGCGCTTGTGATTACATCGGGGCTCGAGGGGACAGAGCAGCAGGCGGATGCGCAGACCATTTTGACCCTGCTGACGGCTAAGCATTACTGCGATAACATATATACCGCCGCTGAAATTCTGACGTCAGAACAGCTCCCCAACGCGCGTCATGCAGGAGCCGATGAACTTATCGCTTCCAATATGATTTCAAGTCTCCTGATGACCGAGAGTCTTGAGCAGCAGGGCATCGCCGAAACCATCACCCTGCTCCTGGACGTGGAAGCCGCTCCCTACCTCCGGTCCATGCCGTGTCCGGAAGATTGGATCGGCAGAACATTTGAAGAAGTCAGCCGGCTTGCGGCCTCGATGGATATTCTACCGATCGGAGTCAGCGGGGAAAAAAAGACGAACCTGCATCCGGACAAAGAAAGTGTGCTGCAGGAAGATCAGTCGCTGCTTGTGCTGGAGTCCTCACGATAGCAGCATATCTTCGAGTTCTTTGTTCAACCTCTCTCCCTGCTCCACCCATGGTTCAGACACCTCAGCGTCTTTGTTCTGGGGAGTCTGAAACTGATTTACGACGGCATTGTACGGTTCTTCAATATGATCCGGGCCGCGTTTGTACTCATGGGACAATACAAATGGACGGCCGACAGCGACTTTTACCCCTTTTTTGTCCAGTTCCCCGTCCACCGCCTCAAACGGTACACGAAAAAAGCGGTACTCGCCCTCCCCCGACATTTTATAATCAAAACAGCCGTGGTCATATTCCCATCCTCCGCCGATAGCATAGCCGAGCGGTTTCAATTTTTTCTCGAGGTCATGAAGCACAAAACGGTGCCCCTCCACTTTTGAGGATATTTCAATCATGACATTCCCTGCCTTCTTTTTTATTCTTACTCTTTCCCTCCTGCCGTTTTTCATACAAAAATCCCGGAGAACGTTTCTCCGGGATTGTACTTATGGATTCAATCGTTTCTCGAGTTCCTGCTGCTGCACTTCGAAGCCTGGTTTTCCGAGAAGGGCGAACATGTTCTTTTTGTATGCTTCCACGCCCGGCTGATCAAACGGATTAACACCGAGCAGGTATCCGCTCACGGCGCATGCCTTTTCGAAGAAATACACAAGATATCCGAAGTAGTATTCATTCATTTCCGGAATACGCAGGACAAGGTTCGGAACACCACCGTCTGTATGGGCGAGGAGTGTCCCCTGGAACGCTTTTTCGTTGACGAAGTCCATGGACTGCCCCGCGAGGTAATTCAAACCGTCGAGGTCATCCTCCGTTTCAGGAATGGTGACGTCTTCACCGGCATGTTCCACCTGCAGCACGGTTTCAAACAAGTGGCGGCGTCCTTCCTGCACGTACTGCCCCATCGAATGAAGATCCGTTGAAAAATTCACCGAAGCCGGGAAGAGGCCCTTGTGATCTTTTCCTTCGCTTTCGCCGAACAGCTGCTTCCACCACTCGGAAAGGAAACCAAGGCTCGGCTCATAGTTGACGAGCAGTTCAATGGCCTTTCCTTTTTGATAAAGTGCATGGCGCACAGCGGCGTATTGATACGCTTCGTTTTTCATCAGGTCCGGTTCGGCATAGGCGTTTCGCGCGGCATCAGCGCCCTGCATCATTTGCTCGATATCCAGTCCGGCCGCGGCAATCGGCAGAAGACCGACAGCAGTGAGAACAGAATACCGGCCGCCGACGTCGTCTGGAACAGTAAAGGTATCATACCCCTGTTCATCAGCGAGCGTCTTCAAGGCCCCTTTTTCTTTGTCTGTCGTGGCGTAAATGCGTTTTGCTGCTTCTTCTTTGCCGTATTTTTTCTCCAGAAAGTCGCGGAAAATACGGAACGCAATCGCCGGCTCGGTGGTTGTGCCGGATTTGGAGATAACGTTGATGGAGACATCTTTTCCGTCCAGCATATCCATCAAGTGACGGATGTAGGACTGGCTGATGTGGTGACCCGCGAAATAAATCTCCGGTCCGCCGCGCTCCTCGTTTCCACGCTGGTTGTTGAACGTGTGGGTAAGGCTTTCCATAGCAGCCTTAGCGCCGAGATACGAGCCGCCGATACCAAGCACGAGCAGCACGTCAGAATCGCTTTTGATTTTCGCCGCGGCCTGCTGAATGCGCGCGAATTCTTCTTTATCATAATCTTTGGGGAGATCGACCCATCCGAGAAAATCATTTCCTGCCCCGGTCTGTTCATGAATAGCCGTATGAGCCGTATGTACCTGGCCTGCGAGCTGCTCCAGTTCTTTTTCATCAAAAAACGGCAGCGCATTGCTGTAATCAAATTGAATGTCTTTTGGCATAATCGTCCCTCCATAATGTAAAATCTCTTCTTCCAATGTATAGAACGATGCTTATAAATTCAAGCTATTTGTATGAAGGGGACCACCTGAAGCACTGGAAGGATTTCTTTTACACGTATCGTGAATAAAGCCTGCTTTATTTTCTCATGATAAGTCGTAAGCGCGACACAGGTGAAGGGGGGTGAAGGAGTATGAGCGGCATACAGCGTACTGCTCTTGTTCTGACCATTATAGGTGCTGTAAACTGGGGTCTCATTGGATTTTTTGGATTCGATCTTATCGCGGCGATTTTTGGAAGCCAGGCGGAAGCGATGTCCCGGGTTATTTATGCCCTGGTGGGGATTGCCGGCCTTTACAGCATCTCGGTTCTGTTTAAACCGGATGAAGAACTGGAACGAAGCCCCGAACCTCAACGGTAATCGAACATGTCGCGTAAAAAGGAAGGGGCATTTCCCATTTGTCACGGAATGCCCCTTCTTTTCATTATTTACGGATGCGCTTATTTAAATCAGCCTGAATTTCGTTCGATTGCTTCAACCAATCTTTAAGCTTATCTTCGAGGGTGTTGAACCCTTGATTTTTCTGCTGGCTGCCTTTATTAGGTCCGCCTTTGGGACCTCCGCCACCGTTACTTGGCTTTTTCTCTTCTTTTTCCGGCGCTTCCTGTGTATCACGGATGGAAAGCGAGATCTTGCCGCTGTCCGCATCCACGGATTTGATTTTTACTTTGACTTCGTCTCCGACTGATAGTTCATCATTGATATCTTTCACATACCCATGAGCGACTTCAGAGATATGGACGAGTCCTTGTTTATTTTCATCGAGAGCGACAAAAGCCCCGAACGGTTTAATTCCTGTGACTTTGCCCTCAACGATACTGCCTACCTCGTATTGCTCTACCGACATTCAAACATCTCCTAAAAATTTATTAGCCAACAAATTATATCACACCCTTCCCCATTCAGCAATTTATTTGTAAAAAATCAAGTTTCGCCGGAGTTTAAAAAAGGCTTCGTTTTAAGTTGTTATCCTTTCGTATGGCATTAATGTAATGTTTGAATAATCTGATACAACCGCTATTATGGTAAAACGGTATGTTATTTATCATGTGTCTTATTGTCTTCTTCAAGAAGGTCTATAATATAAACCAGCAGCGTGATGACAACAGACAACTGGATGGAGAAAACAGTAACGGATGATCCCGAAAGAAAGTAAACAAGAAAACTGAGAAACAAAAAGAAAACAAAGACTCCTATATATCTCCGCATCATCGTCCGCTCCTTTCCCTGTCCCCGTTTTCTTCTTCACCCTGCAGATACTTTTCATATGCTTCTTTTGCTTTATCCTGCTTCGGCGCTGTTTTTTCCAGTCTTTTGCTGATATCATACAGCAGGTACAAAATCCTGAACAGGCACCCTGTAATAATGCCGAAAGCGAGAATACTACCGATAACATACCCCATCATGAGCAGGACAAAGCCCAGTACTGCTGACAGAAGTATAGACACGATTAAATACAACATTCATCACCTTTTTCTCCATTTCGAATGACATACTGTTTCCTTCTTATTTTAACATGCTTTTCCAGCGTCAATGAAAGGAAGTATCTACTTTTGGATATTTCGTAGAGAATGATGCCAACGCGCTTGAATCCGGTTCCGGATCTCTTCTGGAAATGTCCCGGTTTTCATTGACAATACTCCGGTTTTTTCGATATGGTTTTGAAATGCTTATATCGTTTGATGAAAGGAATGTACAGGCATGAACAGAGATCAGTGGCATTCAAAATTAGGATTTATTCTGGCTGCAGCCGGGTCGGCTATCGGACTCGGTGCGGTCTGGAAACTTCCATATGTGACCGGAACAAGCGGCGGTGGAGCGTTTTTCATCGTTTTTCTTTTGTTTACGATTCTTCTTGGAACGTCCCTGCTTCTGGCGGAGTTCGTCATCGGACGCCGGACACAGAAACCGCCGATTGAGGCATACAAAGAACTGGCACCCAGGAGTTCCTGGCATCTGGTTGGGATACTCGGTATTTTCTCCTCCTGTCTGCTTCTTTCGTTTTACGCTGTTGTAGGCGGCTGGATTCTCACCTATTTTATCCGCAGTTTAACGGGCGGCCTGACCAACCCTCCCGACGGAGATTACAGCACCTTATTTCAGTCGATTATCTCCAACCACTGGGAAGTCGGTGCGGCTCATCTGGTATTTATTCTTCTTACCATTCTTATTGTGCAAAAAGGGATACAAAAAGGGATTGAACGGGCAAGCACAATTATGATGCCGGCATTGTTTCTCATCTTTGCCGTTCTCGTCGTACGTTCTGTCACCCTGGAAGGAGCAATGGAAGGCATCCGCTTCTTTCTTCAGCCGGATCTTTCCAGTCTGGACGGCGGAACGATACTGTTTGCTCTCGGCCAGGCTTTCTTTTCGCTCAGCCTTGGTGTTTCCATCATGGTGACCTACAGCTCTTATCTGTCCAAAAAAGAAAGCCTGGTCCGGTCGGCGTTTTCGATTGTCGGTCTAAGTATTTTTATTGCGTTTCTTGCTGGTCTCGCGATTTTTCCAGGCGTATTCGCATTCGGTCTGGAACCGAGTCAGGGACCTGGTCTTATTTTCGCCGTCCTTCCGGCTGTGTTCAGTGAAATCGCGTTCGGTTCCGTGTTTTTCTCTTTGTTTTTACTTCTCCTGCTGTTTGCCACGTTAACGTCGGCATTTTCACTGCTTGAAATCGTCGTCTCCTCCGCCTCGTACCAACGTCCGGAGCGGCGCAGAAAAGCGGCATGGCTCGGCGGCATCGCGATTTTTCTACTCGGTATTCCGTCGAACCTCTCTTACGGCGTGTTATCCGACTGGCTGATCTTCGGCGATACCTTTTTCAATCAAGTCGATTTTCTCGTCAGCAACATTCTGCTGCCACTCGGCGCATTCTTGATCGCGGTCTTTGTATCGTGGGGCCTGAAGCCAAGTACGCTGCAGGACGAACTGCTCCGCGGCTCCAGCCTCTCCACCGGTTTCTTCCGGGTATGGCTGTTCTTTCTCCGCTACATCACACCGGCCGCCATCCTGGCCGCCTTTCTGGACGTCCTCGGCGTCTGGTGACAAAGCATGAATGGAAATAAAAAAGAGACCGGGACAAAAGATAACGATGCGCAGGAAAACACGAAAGTCTTGAGTCGCTGTTCAGGAATCACATAGCAGCGGAGCCAAAATGGTTCGACTCCTGCTCCGAACAGCACAATCCGCGGGTACCCCGCAGAATGTGCGGTCGGGGGCGACGTCCGCACATGACCTTCCACAGGGTAATGACGTTTAAGGGGACACTGAATACTAGAAATTGCCTCAGGCGGTGTCCCCAACGACGTTTACGGGAGTGCGGAACTCCCTAAAGTGCCTTAAGAATCATTCATGACGACGTTTAAGGGCGCACCAAATGCTATAAAGTGCCTCAGGCGACATGCCCAACGACGTTTACGAGGGTTCGGAACCCCCTAAAGTGCCTTCGAACCCATTCCAAACGAACGTCTGTGATCCCATCGCGGAGCAGCTCAGGTGCAGTTTCGATTCCGGCAAACGGAGGTCTGGAACGGCCGGGACCCGTCGGCTTCAACAAGCAGCTGATCCGGCAGCACCGCAGCCACAAGCCGTGTTCAGGCTTAGAAGACACGAGGAGCCCTGCGAATCGATGTCGCCCTTGTACTCCGGAGTGCATAGAAGACACGATAAGCGCCAGCGAATCGACACCGCCCTTGTGCTCTGGAGTAAAAGCGATGTATGTTGGCGCAGCGGTTTGTCTCAGCAATGAAAAATGCCGAACGATTTTTTAAAATCGTTCGGCATTTTTCTATCTTATACAGGTTTTGTCCCAGACTCCTTTCTCTATCTGTATCTTCTTTTGGTCAGGAAGAATGTCTCTTCAGAAAACGCCCCATGCGGTCGAGCGCGGTTTCAAGCGACTCCATGGAAGTCGCATAGGAGCAGCGGACATGCCCCTCGCCGCCTTCACCGAAGACGTTACCGGGAACAACGGCTACGTGCTCTTCTTTCAATAGTCCTTCCGCAAATTGATCGGAACTCATACCGGTATTCTCTATTGAAGGAAATGCGTAAAACGCCCCGCCCGGAACATGACAGGAGAGACCGATTTCGGCAAATGATTTTACAATGTAATTGCGCCGCTGCTTGTAGCTTGTTATCATGCGTTCTACATCATCCCTGCCGCTCCGCAGTGCTTCGAGCGCGCCAAACTGGGCGGGCGTGGAAGCGCACATGAGAATGTATTGATGAATTTTCAGCATCGCAGCTGTGATATCGGCCGGAGCACATACAAATCCGAGACGCCAGCCGGTCATCGCAAATGCTTTGGAAAACCCGGAAATAAGAATGGTACGGTCTTTCATCCCGGGAAGAGCGGCGAGACTGCAGTGCTCGTTATCATAACTCAGCTCGGCATAAATTTCATCCGAAAAAACAAGCAGGTCATGGCGTTCGATGACATCAACAAGCGGAGCCAGTTCTTCTTTTGTCATCACGGCTCCGGTAGGGTTGTTCGGGAAACTAATCATGACCGCTTTCGTATTCGGAGTAACGGCCGCTTCCAGCTCTTCTTTCGTTAATTTGAATTCATTTTCCTTTTTCGTTCCGATGGATACCGGTCTGCCGCCGGCAAGTGACACAACCGGCGCGTAGGATACAAAACCGGGCTCGACGATAATAACTTCCTCCCCCGGATTCACAGTGGAACGAACGGCAATATCAATCGCCTCGCTTGCTCCTGCCGTCACAATGATTTCGCGCTCCGGATCATACGGTGTCTCGAAACGCTCATCAAGATACTTTGAAATCTCCTGCCGCAGTTCGAGAATGCCGGGGTTCGAAGTGTAGGCGGTGTATCCCCTCTCCATGGAATCAATGCTTGCTTCCCGCACATTCCACGGCGTCACAAAATCAGGCTCCCCCACCCCGAGAGAAATCACATCCTCCATCGTCGACGCCATATCAAAAAAACGACGGATACCAGACGGCTGGATATGCTGTACCGCATCCGACAACCGGTTGGTTTTTCTTACGAAAGGGGTGCTCATGGCGACACCACAATCCTCTTATCATCGTCTTCTCCATCTTCGAATACGACGCCGTCATGCTTGTAGGTTTTCAAACGGAAATGGGTCGTCGTGGAAATAACCGAATCAAGCGTGGACAGTTTTTCTGAAACAAAGCCCGCGATTTCAGACATGGTTTTCCCGTCAATGACAACCGATAGATCATATGCCCCGGAGACGAGATAAAGTGCTTTAACTTCCGGAAAACGGTAAATGCGTTCGGCCACTTCATCAAAGCCGACGCCGCGCTGAGGCGTCACTTTCACATCAATCATAGCCGTCACGCCTTCCTGTTCTTCCACTTTGCTCCAGTCAACAACGGCCGCATAGCTTACGATTACATTTTCTTTTTCCAATTTATTCAATACCGCCTGTACTTCTTCTTCTGTGCAGTCCACCATCTTGGCGATCGAAGGGACACCGAGGCGGCCGTTATCTTCCACAAGTTTCAGTATTTCCAGTTCATGCTTTTCCATCTCTGCCTCTCCTTTCAAGCGTACGATACTGCTTTAACTTATCTCATTACCGTCTATCTTATCATATGAACAGGCAGGGTGACATTGTATTTTAGATTTAACATGAAGGGATTCGGGAAGGATGACATAGAGAGTATTGGAGGGATAAACATGGCAGAAGCAACGCCTCATATCGCAGAGAAATCATCTACTGCTTTAATCGTACTGGATATGATTAATGACATGGAATTTGACGACAGAGATTATCTGTTCCCGCATGCACTCGCTGCAGCGGAAAATATTGCAGCTCTAAAAAAGAGAGTCAAAGCTTACGGGATCCCCGTTCTATACGTGAATGATAATTACGGCCGCTGGCAGAGTGATTTTCAGGAACTGGTTGCCCACTGCAAACGCGGTGATGTAAAAGGAAAACCTGTCACGGAACTGGTTGAGCCCGATGATGACGATTATTTTGTACTAAAACCGCAGTTCTCCGGCTTTTTTGCTACACCGCTTGATATTCTGCTTGATTACCTGGAAGTGAAAACATTGATTATCACGGGGGTGGCCGGTAACATGTGTGTCCATTTCACGGCCAACGATGCCTACATGAGGCATTATCAACTGTTTGTCCCCGGGGACTGTACCGCCTCCAACAGCTCCGAGGATAATGAGCTGGCTCTGCACTTGATGAGTCATGTGCTGAAAGCCGATATTACCAACAGCCGTGATTACAATATGGAGAATCTCATAAACCGCGCCCGGGAGTATGACCGCGAAAATCCATAGTAACAACGTTCTAAAAAAACTTCCGACTATCATTTAGATAATCGGAAGTTTTTTTGTACCTGCTGTTTCCGCGGTTTGGTGCCTTATTTAAAATACTTTTTTCAGTTCTTCTTTGTCTTGACCGAGCCAGTATCTCATCCATTCTTTCGCGTTATCGAGGTGATGAAGTTTCGCCTGGCCGCACTGCTCTTCGGTGGCGGCGGGAACCTCTTCATACGACAGCGAATCTTCCATTGTTTTCTCCAGAATATCAATTAACTCCGCAATGCCGGGTTCTCCGTTCATAATGAGATAAAAGCCGGTCTGGCATCCCATCGGTGACAAATCAATCACTTCAAAATGGGAGTATTCTTCAGCGTACTTGCGGATATTAATCGCAAGAAGGTGTTCCAGCGTATGAATGACCGGCGGCGTCATGTTTTCTTTGTTAGGCTGGGCGAACCGGATATCGAATTTGTTGACAATGCCGTCTGTACCGACCCGTTGAAATCCGGCGTGTCTAACGTATGGTGCTTTTACTTTGGTATGGTCCAGTTCAAAACTTTCTACACGTGCCATCTAAAAACACTCCTTTTTGTTATCTTTATTCCATCATACAACGACAGCGCTTCATTTAGCAATTCAGGCCGGTCGTCAAATGATTCTTTCTGCTTCTTTTACATTATCCGTAAAAACACCGTCCGCCCCGCATTTTTTTATTTTTTTCAGACGCCCCGGCTGATTTACCGTCCAGACATAAACTTTATATCCTTCCTCATGCATGCGCTCTATAAAACGCGGCCCGGCCAGACGGAAATGCGGACAAACGATATCAGCTCCCGCCTCTTTTAGTCTTTTTTCGGGAAAATAGTCTCTCCACCATTGAAACGGCCTTCTGCGTTCCTGATTCAGATCAAATCTTCCAATGAGCAGCGCCGTTTGGCAGGAAGGTTCAATCTCCTTCATATATTGAATAATTTTTTCATCAAACGACGAGAACAAAAGATTGGTGTGATCAGGAATTTCTCCGAGCACTTGTTTTTCCAGACCTTTTTCTTTTAGTTCCAAATTAAATTTATATCCTTCGTGAAACAGGGGCAGCAGATCCTGCAATAACGACGGCGTCCAACCCTCTCTTTTTTGTGTCATTGTACTCCATTGGCTGTAGGACATATGTTGAATGGCCTTCCCCCGCCAGGAGTGATAATGAGCACAGACCAGCTTTCCATCCTTTGTACGCCGTATATCGGTTTCCATCACATCGGCTCCAAGCGCTGCAGCGCGCTGAAACGATGCAACCGTATTTTCTTTTACTCCGGGAGCCGGACTACCCCGGTGAGCAATAATTGTCATGCTGTCATTACGGATCATAACCGATTTCCTCCGAATCATAAAGGTTGATTGTATACTATACAAACGCCGCGGCATTTAGTCAAGCGACGAATCGTCAACTTAAATATTAATGACGTTGACAAAGAAACATTATTCCTTTAGGCTTGTTACACAGAAGAACAGATGTAAGGAGGAAGAAGCATGAATTTTAAACCTTTGGACATTGTTTCAGCGGCTCTTTTTGCCGCGTTGATGGGAATTGGGGCCAATATCGCTGCATTCCTCGTTATTGGCGGGGTCCCCATCACTTTGCAGCCCATCATTGCGATTGCAGCCGGAGCTTTGCTCGGCAGCCGCCTCGGTGCTTTTTCAATGGTAGTGTACATGCTGATCGGTCTGGTGGGAGTGCCGGTATTTTCGGAATTTTCCGGAGGTATACGCGCGCTCCTCAGTCCTACTTTCGGATTTATACTATCTTTTATCGTCATGGCTTTTGTAACAGGAAAAATAGTAGAAATGAAATCAAAACCTGGTCTACCGACGTTTTTTACGGGTGCTTTTCTCAGTCTCATCATTAATTACGCGGTGGGGACAACGTACATGTATTATGCGTACCTGTGGATCGCAGATGCACCGGATGGGTTCAGTTATGGATTATTATGGACATGGATGGCGCTTCCGCTTGTGAAAGATGTCATTCTTACCGCTTTGACCGCCGCGGCGGTACCAAAACTGCACCACCGGCTGAAACACTCTGCTGCCTCTCATCCGTCCAAACAATCAGCGTGAATAAAAAATCAAGCTGGTAGTGGGTCGCCTCTTTAGTGTACACAAGCCAAATAACCATCAAAAAAGCCCGGTCAGGCAGCGCTGCACCTGATCGGGCTTTTTGGTTAGGATCCAGTAATTTCTTCGATTTCAGATTCCAGCTTATCGAGAATGGCTCCTGCTTCTTCGCCCCCGTTTTCCCGGTAGAAATCACGCATCGGAAGGGCCAGTTCACGGAACGCATCCCGTTGTTCGGACGTTAACTCCGTTACTTCGGTCGGCGTATCTTCGTTATTTTCAATGTCGGAAAGGAGTTCACTGTTCAGGTTATCCTGCAGCTCAAATCCGACGTCCCGCATTTCTTCCACCGTTTCATCGATCATGCCCTGAATCTCTTCCGGCAGACCGTTGTAGAAACCTGGATTTACCGTCATCATCGCAACATACGAGTTATGATTGGAAATCGTCATATGATCCTGCACTTCATGATACGAGGAATCGGCGATGAAGAAAATCGGATTTTCCTGTCCGTCTACCGCCCCATTCTGAAGACTGGTATACAGGTCACCGGCACTCATGACGGTTGAATCCGCCCCGTACTGCTCATAAGACTGCCGGATCAGCGGAGAATCCTGGGTTCTCATCGTAAACCCTTCAAAATCGGATGGTTCCGCTAATTGCCTGCTCCCTGTCCACTGCATAAACCCTTCCGTGAAAAAGGACATCGGCATAATATTCTGCTCTTCATACAAACCAGCAAGATCCTCATTCAGCGCTTCGCTTGATTCCAGCAGTTCATGGACATCTTCCTGGTTGTCCGGAAGCAGGAACTGCAGCGCAAAAACCTGGCCTTCCTCCACCATCGTCCCGGTGAATCCAGGTGAAATGATGGCCATTTCCACTGCACCGCTCTGCAATTGGGCTACCTGGTCCACTTCGGTTCCCAATCCGCCGAATTCAAGTACTTCTATTGAAATCTGCCCATCGAATTTTTCAGCAAGACGATCGGCAAACTCCTGCGCATACTCATACTGCATCTGACCTTGACTTTCTTCTGTGATGAAGCGCCATTCATAGCTTTCCTCTCCTCCGGCAGCCTCTTCTCCTCCACCGGCATCGGAACTTCCCCCTGACTCTCCACCATTTTCATCTGTTGTCTCTTCTGTTCCTCCGCCTCCGCAGGCAGCAAGGATAAGTGACGAAGACAGCATCGTACCAAGCAGCCATTTCAATCTCCCTTTTTTCATATGTGTTTCCCCCTTCAGAATAATTAGTCTATATTTCAATCTTCTGCTTACTCCGGAAGCAGGAAGAGAGAAATCTCAGGAAATACTATTAAAAGCACACAGACAATAAGCATCATCACAATAAACGGCGGTGTGCCGCGTATTGTATCCAGATAAGAACGGTTGAAGACGGCGCTTGCCGTAAATATGTCCACCCCAAACGGCGGTGTTGCCGATCCAAGAGCCGCCTGAAATGTAACAATCACCCCGAGATGCACCGGATCCACTCCCGCGGCATTTGCTGCCGGCAGGAATATAGGCGTCAGAACCAGAATAACGACGATTGGATCGACGAACATACATCCAACAAAGAAAAAAATCGATACAATGATCAACACTTCCACAGGTCCCGGACTTCCGGAGAGGAAGGTATCTGCAATCATGCCGGGAATGCCTGTGATGCTCATGGTAAACGCAAAAGCCTGCCCGCCTGCCACGAGAATAAAAACAGCGGAGGTGACGAGTCCGGTCGAAAGAGCGATGCCCGGCACCTTTTTAATACTGAAAGAACGAAAAACCACCAGTTCCAGCAGCAATGCATATAGTACCGATATCCCGGCTGCTTCAGTCGGGGAGAAAAATCCCTGGTAAATCCCGCCGATGATAATTACCGGAAACATCAGCGGAAACACGGCTTTCCACGTGAACTGGAAACGTTCTTTCCAGGTAGCTTTCACTGCCAGTGGAATCTTAAATATCCTGGCATGAAGCCATGCATACAATGCAAAAAATGCGAAAATCAAAAGTCCCGGCAGAATACCGGCAATAAACAGATCACCGACCGATGTCTGCGATATAAGCCCGTAGATAATCATCCCGATGCTCGGCGGCACGAGCAGTGCAACATCACTTGCGTTAATAATCAGTGCAATGGCAGTGGAATCTTTGTAACCAACTTTCAACAGGCGTTCGCGCATCGGTGTACCAATTGCAACAACTGTTCCCTGCGTAGAGCCGGAAATCGAACCAAACAACGTGCAGGCTGCTGCCGTTGTAATGGCATAACCGCCCCGCAGATGTCCAACGAACGCGCCGACAAAATCAAGCAGACGGTTGGAAGTCTTTCCCATGGACATAATGTCTGCTGCAAAGATAAACAAAGGAACTGCCAAAAGTATCGGTTCTGATATACCGCTCATCATCTGCTGTATCATCAGAAAGGGCTGCACCTGCGGCAGGAAAAACAATACAATCACAAGCGGCGCCAGTATAAGTGGAATCATCATCGGAAAACCAAGTATTAAAAATACAAACATAATGACCAGTAGCGTCGTAACCATCTGCCATTCCCCGCTATTCTCTGTAGTTTACGTCGTACTCTGCGGCTGTTCTGCTTCATCACCGGACTGATAATCCTTGCGCTCCTCCGCTAGATAAACATCCCTGTTTCTAACATTCACCCAAAAATTACGCAGGAACTGAATACCGCCGAGGAGAAAGCCGATTGGAGCCCAGATGTTCATCCAGTAATATGGAAGGCGCAGAGCAGAGGTAACACGCCCTGACGTGGACTGAACATATTCATAGGAGAAATAATCCATGATAAACAGAACGACGGCTGTGACGAAGGGAATCAAAACGGCCAGTGTTTTACGGAAAAGAAAGGGGACATTATCAAAAAGAGCTGACATGGTAATATGCCTTCCTTTTCTTGCTGCATAGCTTATTCCCATAAATGTCGCCGTATAGAGAGCAAGTTCACTGATCTCCGAGGCGAAGGACCAGCTCTGACCAAAAAAATTACGGCTGACCGCATTACCGGCAGTCATCACGGTAATCGTTAAGATAGAAAGGCTTAAAATGCTTTCTTCTATGCGGGTTAAAGCTTTATCCATCATTTTCAGTATATCCCTCATCATCAGCACACCTTCACTTATTGCAAATAATGAAAAAAATCAGTATTTTTATTATCTTACCCTTGTTATCTCATATATTCAAACACCTCCACTACGCATACAACGTCGTATAGGCCTGTAAAAAGGGATAAGCATGGAAAAGGAAACCATATCTGTAATATGACTGAAGCATTCTCGTCTTATCTCCGGAATTGGACAAGAAAACAATGGAACGGTAAAAGGTGTTCCTATGATACAATATTATATGCAGGATTTTATGCTGACTTGTCTCTTATATGAATGAATCATTATTTTTTAAATGAACAGGTGTTTAGAAGAGGGATCCGTCCATGAACCTTACAAAACATGGCCCCCTATCAATCACCAGTATTGAATATCATCATGCCAACTAGTGAAAGGACGTACACAGACTATGGAAATACTGCAGAATTTCCCCCTTTGGGCCGCGCTCTGCTCTATCCTTTTCGCGCAGGTCGTAAAAATTCCTCTATCGTTT
Organism: Salibacterium qingdaonense; assembly: GCF_900114715.1. Taxonomy (GTDB): domain Bacteria; phylum Bacillota; class Bacilli; order Bacillales; family Marinococcaceae; genus Salibacterium; species Salibacterium qingdaonense. Next base: position 4,243 of record NZ_FOTY01000040.1, on the reverse strand, counting down.
ATTGCCTCCAGAAAATGGGACATCACCCTCATAACGAGTACAGGCGGGATGCCGAGCTCCCATTCAGCTGCCGTGACCGCGGTCTCTATGGCTATAGGCTTTGAACACGGGTTTGATTCGGCTTTATTCGCCATATGCATGGTTTTCGGGGTGATTGTACTGTTTGATGCCACCGGGGTGCGGCGGCACGCCGGGTATCATGCGACCGTATTGAATCAGCTCGTAGTGGATTTTAATAAATTTGTCTCCGAAGCAAAGTCGTGGCAGAAAAAACAGGAAACCGAAAAGCGCGAGGAATTGAAAGAACTTCTCGGACATCAGCCGATTGAAGTCTTTTTCGGCTGTCTCGTCGGACTGGCGTTTGCATGGGCAGGACATTATTACATGCCTATCTGGTAACAAACATTAAAAAAACAGCTCGTCGGTTAAAACGGCTGTTCGTTCTGCTGCACTTATATGGAGGAAGGGGCCGGTTTAAATACCGGTAAACTCCCTTCTTTATTCATTGCTTCCATTTCCGGTTCTGTTAAAGAACCGTCTCCTTCTTTCAGCACAAAAACCTGAAGATCCCGTTTTCCCCATTGTTCATACACATCTTTCACCGATTCATAATATAAGTCAATTTTTTTTCCTTTAATAGCCGATCCCGTATCAGCAACCATCCCGTATCCATAACCCGGAATGTAGAGGAGAGTTCCTATCGGAAACACAGAAGGATCCGCAGCAACAGTGGATACCCGGTCTCTACGGGTTTTCACGCCCGAATACGTTATACCGTACCCCGGGTGTGACTCTGTTTTCCCGGTGGATTCGTATCCGGCGGTATATCCGGTGGCTGTCACCATTTTTGTCAAACCGCTTTCAACGTTAAAAAGGGACTCTGCTTCCGGGACTTGTCTGCCTGCATGTTTGACATCACCTTTTTGCGGAAGCTCTGTACTGCTTTTTTCCTCATTGTTCGTCTGCTGAAAATAATCGTAAAAATAGCGTGGCAGTTCTTCGGCCTTCACATTTGTAATATAGGAAATGGTAGTGACAAGTGCAGCAGTAAACAGCGCACTCATAAGTAATCTTCTAAAAATGCTGCGTTGCATGAGACCACTCCTCTCATCAACACAGCATTTCCAGAAATTCATACGTTTATGCATAGAGACGTTGTGAAACCTAAAACATCTGATAGCCCCGGTTCCGCAGCATTTTAATGACAACGCCGGCTAAAATGGCACCAATCAGACCAAAAATCAGAATCAGGACATCCACCGGCTCCAGATTAGCAACGTGTCCACCTAACGCTCCAAAAGAAGATCCGGGTGAAAATATATAGTCAAAGATCCCGGTCTCATCAATAATCAAAATAACAATAATCGGATAGGTTACAGCCATCACCCAGGTGGAACGCAGTATCATATTCAATAAAAAACCAATCCCGAAAAACAGAAGTAAAAAAAGCATCATGGATATAATGAGCTGAGGCAGACTAGCAATTCCGGTCACTTTCCTTCTCACCTCCAGCAGAACGACATTCAGCTTGTTTATTATACACCATCATTTTGACAATTTTGTGACTGGTGCCGTGGGACGCCCGGCACAAGTTCCCGAATCGGTCCACCTCCCAAAGAAAAACCCTGCGGAGCAGGTTCCAGCCGCGCAGGGATGAACACGTAATTTACAACGGACTTTTTCCTCGTTTCAGCATCAGACCGGCCCCGCCAAGAATCCAGAGATACCGGTTATCTATCATTTTTTTCATGAAGTTCGCCGAGGTACCGTATAATTTTTTATTCCCAACAACACCGATCGCTTCTTTTCCGCCAAGCGATGCTACCGTTCCCTTAATATCCGGCTTGAATTCCTTCAGTTCACTGCCTTTTAGGAGAGCGAGAAGGTTGTCCGCCACCGTTTCCGCCTGCTGCATAGCAATCTGGGCAGTCGGGGGATAAGGACGTTCGGTTTCTTCGTTAATGATGAGAGAACAGTCACCAATTATGAAGATGTTGTCTTCACCAGGAGCACGGAGATCCCGTTCCACCTTCACCCGCCCGCGCATGTTTTCAAAACCGGCTTGTTCGATGACCGGATGGCCGCGGACGCCGGTGGCCCATACTACTGTCTGGGATTTGATTTCTTCGCCGTCTTTCAGCACAACCCCTTCAGCATTTACCTCGCTGATAGGCTGGTTGATTTTGAATTCCACCCCGCGGTGTTCAAGCAGATTCATCGCATACTCCACCAATTCGGGATCGAATCCGGGGAGCGCTGTCGGAGCTGCTTCAATGACATACATTTTTACTTTGCTTTTAGGGACGTCATAGCTTTGACAGAGTTCCGGAATCCGTTTGCTCAGTTCACCAATGAACTCCATTCCCGTAAACCCTGCTCCTGCTACCACGAATGTCAGATAATCATCGCGTGGTTCCGGCTCATTGTTGTATTTGGCGAACAGATATTCAATATGCTCTTTTATTTCCCGCACACCGTTTACTGTCCATTTGCTGAACGCATGTTCAAACACACCGCCGACGCCGAACGTTTCCGGAACGGCGCCAAGAGCAGTGACCAGGTAATCATATTCCATTTCACCTGATTCTTTCAATACGACCTTATTTTCTTCTTTTTTGATTTCGTTCACTTCATCCTGCACGAATTTGATTTTGTTCGTGTTAATGACAGAACTGATCGGCATGCGTGTCCGGTCCGGATCCATCGTTCCAGCTGCCGGTTCATGCAGCCACGTTGTCTGGTAATGATAGTTATGTTTGCTGATCAGGGTGACATTCGCATCGTTGGATCCAAACTGCTTTGCAATCTTTGACGCTGTCACCATGCCGCCGTAACCGGCTCCTAAAATAAGTATGGTTGGCTTGACCGACGTCGCCATGTTCATCACATCCAATATTAAATGATTTCGTTATCCAGGGTATCCCTATTCTAATATATCTTTACATTCTGTATGTGATTTATTTCACGTATACAGATTTAGAAAAAGCGTCTATTCATAAGACGAAAACATATGAATGACGGAAATACCTTCTCGTTATGTTCAAAAAAACATGCAAATATACAGTTTACACTTAACATGATATGTCTTTTTTTTATGTATTTCAACCTTTTCCTTTAAAATTCCTCACATAACGTGTCAACAGATATCAGCTGGATACCAAAAGAAAATACGACTTCCGGCTTTTCAGTATGAAAGAAGGCGTGAACGCCCTGAACAGCGGACGTTTGATTAAAACGGGAATGTTCTGCTGAAACAGAAGACAGCCGCAGACAGCTCTTTGTTCAAAAAAAAGAATCGCTGAAGCAACGATTCTTAAGTACAACCTTCGCATTCGAAATAATTGTCTTTTTCGTCAATGACGCGGTCAAATGTTATAGACTGAACATCTTCCGGCTCCGTAAATTCAATATCGGCAATGGCTTCCCGGATGCCGGCATCGGCTTCTTCCTGGGTGGAAGCGGCGACACCAAACCTGCTTTTCTCGTCTGTGGATATGATATGGTAGGAATAAATGTACTGATTCATTTTTGTCACCTTTCCTGTTTCTTTATTATCTGCTGTCTTCCGGCTTGTTAACGACAAAGCCCCCTTCTAACAGAATGTGTCATCCGCTAAAAGGAGGCAGAACAGCCACCGTGATAAACCTGTCTGAATGATCAGCAGTCCTCCGGTGTACCGGTTCTGGTTGCCGCTTTAAATGAGCTTCCGCAACCGCAGTTGGCGATGGCGTTCGGGTTGTCGATGGTGAATTCTTAACGACACCGATATATTTAAAAACACTGACAAATCAAGGTTTATGAAACATTGAAGGAATTGTTAATTGAAACTATACTTAATAATTCCTTTCCCTAATAGCGGTGAATTGTACTAATTATATTTTACCCAACTTCTAGCAACTTTTCAACAAAAACTGTTAATGCTGTTTTCAAATGACCGATTGCTGACGGCGTTGCCTGTCCATCCATAGACGGGTATACTGTCCATAAGAAGCCATAGAAAGGAAAAAAGAGACTCCGGCCCCACTCGTCCCCACGAGTACCGAAGTCTCTTATCACAGTATATGCTTATTATATCACAGTATCGTCTACTGCCGACAGAGCATTCCACTCTTTTTAGTGAAAAGTATGGAAGTGTTACCTTGTCCTGTATGCCGTGGAACCCTTCGGGTTATCGGCAGCCGTAACCGCATATGGAAGCAGGCGGATGGAAGTTCTCCACGCCTTCGTCTCCGACGCCTTCGCT
>NZ_FOTY01000047.1 GCF_900114715.1 Salibacterium qingdaonense | reverse complement strand
CGTTTACGCCGCATTCTCTTTTTAGCGATTCGTCCTCTCGTCGCTCACAATGACACGTTCCATGCCCTTCATGAGGAGCTGACGAAGCGTTCCGACCGTCCGTTAAAAAAGACACAGTCTCTTGTAGCCCTGTGTGGAAAACTTTTAAAAGTACTGTTTGTGATGGGGCAGCGGGAATGCGCCTTTGATGGAGCGAAGCTCCTCAGAGATCGAAGACGATCTCAAGCTCAAGCAGCCTAATGTTCACGTCTGATACGACCTTGTTTCTCGTTCTTTTTTGCCTATAGAACAAACACCAATAGTGCCGAGGCGGCGTTCATTTTATCCATTCGGGCCCAGACCCAGCAAAGGAGCTTAGCCGCCCCCCACCACATGGATACGCCGGACGAAGGAATGTATGGACCTTCAGCCAGTGATATATGGGAGGGTTAGCGACCATGTGCGATGTGGGTGATTTCCAAGAGCACGGTTATATACTAATTTACCAACAAATTCCTGTTTGGACAGGTGGAAGGATTCTGTACTGGTTCAAATTGTTAGACATAACAATATATGTGTCCGTGAGGTGGGAACGCATCTAGCTGGTAATCATTGATAGGTTAGAAATTCGGAGAAAACAAGAGCATGTAGAAGAATAATTAATTACAAAGAGGGAGGGACGAAAACAGTGAAAAAAACAGCTTGTTATACCGCTGCTGTAACAGCTGCTCTGCTGGTCGCGCCACACGCGGCTGCGTCTGAGGATCAGCCGGCGGACAAAAACGTGTATGAAGCCGAAGCGGCAGAGGGCGAAGGAATTGTGACGGACACCGAACACAAAGGGTACACCGGCGACGGGTTTGTGGATTTTGATCCGAATGAGCCCGGGGGATACGTAAAGTGGAACATCGACGTGCCGTCTGAAGGGGACTACAGGCTCGGGTTCCGGTACGCGCACGGGGGATCTGAGAATCGTCACGCGGTCGTTCAGGTCGATGGAGAAGAAAGAGTCGGGAAACTGGATTTCGAGCCGACGGGGCAGTTTGATGATTACAACTACGCCGAGGCCGTGATTTCTCTGACGGAAGGGTCCCATACGATCCGTCTGACCGCAGCTGCTGCCCAGGGCGGCGCCAATATCGACCACCTGCTTGTGCGTCCTGCCGTGGATAAAGTGAAAGAAGCCGAAACAGCCGTTCATGACGGCGTCATCATTGATAACAAACATACCGGCTTCACAGGAGAAGGGTTTACGGATTTTAATCCAAATGTACCGGGCGGCTACGTGGAGTGGACGGTGGATGTTCCGTCTGCCGGGGAGTACACGCTGGATGTCAAATACGCCCATGCCGGCGGCAGTGACAGGCCGGCAAAAATCAGCGTGAACGGGGAGGCAGAAGAAGAACTTCGTTTTCCCCCGACACCGGCCTGGAACGCGTGGAAAACTGAATCGATGCAGGTGAATCTGGATAAAGGAACGCAGACGATCCGCTTAACTGCGGTAGGCGCAGAAGGCGGAGGAAATATTGATCACCTGCGCATTCACAATACCATCGATACCGGTGACGGCCGCAAAGACGTGGACACAGAAAATGTGCCGCTCGAGCAGCTGGCCGGTGGTGTGATCGTGAAAAAGATGGAAGACATCGGTATGAAGGCGGACATCGAGGAAAAACAGGATGATCCGGTCACGGTGCTGGAATTTGCGGCGCTGATCAACAAGGCATTTGGGTTTGATCAGAGTGACATGCCGCACACCGGAAACGGCGGGCAGACCGGCAAAGCGTGGGGCGCTTACGTGAAAGAAACGGCGCGGGCCCATCAATATATTCCGGATCATCTGGATGAGCAGCTGCAATGGAATAAACCCATCACCAAACGGGAGACGGCTCTGATCACAGCGGATCTGCTGGACGCTGTTCCCGATAACGAAGAAGGACCTGGAATGATGGGGCGTATCGCCGGGGAAGGCTGGATGAACGAAGACCGTGCATCGCAGCCCGCCATACCGTCTGACATGACGTGGGCCGAAGCGGAAACATTCGCGAGAGAACTCACCAATCACTCGGACAAAAACACCGGCATCGTGCAGGTGGCCAAAGCCGATATGCTGACGCCGCACCTTATTGCGGTGACGCTGAATGGAACAATACCCGACGTGCAGGTGGAGGATATCGGGGTGTCGATTCCGGCTGGACAGTGGGAAAGCCTGACACCGCTGTTGAACCAGGAGCTTCGGATCAGCGAAGCAGCCGTAACAACCGATACGTTCGGCAATACCGTGCTTGTTATGAAGAGTATGGATGAACTGCAGGACGGGGCGCAGTTTTTCCCGGAAGAAACCGAGCCTTCTTTTTCCGGTAACTTGGACGATGCGGTGGAAAAAGCGGATAACATGCTGACGTGGCAGATGGAACACGGGGGCTGGTCGAAAGCCATCGACTACAGTGCGCCGTGGGACGGGGAAGAACCACGGTCGGAATGGGAAGAAGACGGCACCGATCTTGGCATGATCGACAACAACGCCACCGTGAAAGAAATCCGTTTTCTGTCGGAAGTGTATCAGGCAACAGGGGAGGAAAAGTATAAAGAAGCGGTGCACCAGGGGTTGAATTTTCTCGATAAACTGCAGTATGACACCGGCGGCTTTGCCCAGGTGTATCCAAGACGCGGCAATTACTCGGACGCCGTCACCTTTAACGATAATGCCATGGTGCGGGTGCTGGATCTCATGGACGACATGGTAAAACAGGAGTACCCGTTTCAGGGAAATCTGATGAGTGAGGAGGACCGTACCTCTCTGCAGGATTCCCTTGATCTGGCTGTTGAGTATATTCTGAACGCGCAGATTGAAGTCGATGGGACGTTAACGGCCTGGGGAGCTCAGCATGATCCTTTCACCTATGAACCGGTGCAGGCGCGGAGCTATGAACATCCTTCTATTTCAGGATCCGAATCTGTTCCTGTTATCCGCTTTTTAATGTCGCGGGAAAACCAGACAGAAAAAATGCAGCAGGCGGTGGAAGGAGCTTTGCAGTGGTTTGAAGAAGTTAAAGTAGAAGACATGCGGTACGTGAGCGGAGGCAGTGAGAACAATGAATACTTTGTGGAGGAACCGGGAGCAACTCTTTGGTACAGGTTTTATGAAATCGGTACCAATAAGCCGATATTCTCCGGCAGAGACGGCGTGATCCAACACGATATCCAGGAAGTTGAAAAAGAAAGACGGGACGGCTACCAATGGGCCGGGAACTACGCGGAATCGCTGCTCGACACGGCCGGACAGACAGGGTACTTTGAAGGAAACGTATACGCACAGGTCCAGGAAACCAATTCGGTGGATCAATGGGACAGAACCCTGCAGGAAGGAGATGTTGAAAAAATCAACGACTACTCGAAAAAAGTGGAGGAGAAAAACAGCTCGCTCACTGTATCCAAAGATGGAAGCGGCGATTATGAAACGGTGCAGGCCGCCATTGATGCGGTACCGGATGATAACACCAGCCCCGTTACCATCGAGGTTAAAAACGGCACGTACAAAGAAGTCGTCGAGGTGCCGGCGGGGAAACCGTTTATCACCCTGAAAGGCGAAAGCCGGGACAAAACGATTATTACGTATGACAACCATGCCGGCAAAGCGAACGGCGTGGGTGGAACGATCGGCACCAGCGCCAGTGCATCCGTCTTTATTAAAGCGGATGACTTTCAAGCGGCTGATCTGACGTTTGAAAACTCTTTTTCCGCAGAAGATGGTGTAAAAGGGCGTCAGGCTGTCGCGGTGAATGCCCGGGGAGAACGTTTGATTTTTGATAATGTGGCGTTTCTCGGTCACCAGGATACGCTGCTCGCGAATTCCGGTACCCATTATTACCACGACAGCTATATCGAAGGGGACGTTGATTTCATCTTCGGCGGCGCCCGGGCGGTGTTTGAAGACACGACCGTGCATTCGCTCGACCGTGGTTCGGACACGAACAACGGCTATATCACCGCAGCCAGCACGCTGACCGAGCATCCGTACGGTTTTTTGTTTCTGAACAGTGAGCTGACAAGTGATGCTGCAGCCGATACGGTGCACCTCGGCAGGCCGTGGCAGCCCGGCGGAAATCCGGAAGCGGTCGCCTCCGTCGTGTTTAAAAACAGTACCCTGGGTGCGCATATTAAGCAGGAAGGCTGGACCGAAATGGGAGGGTTCCCTCCGGAGGAAGCAAGGTTTTATGAATACAACAATGACGGTCCGGGGGCTGTAGTGAATGAACAGCGGCCTCAATTAAGGGAAGACGAAGCGGCGGACTATACGGCCGAACAGGTGCTTGGCGGATGGAAGCCTGAACTGTAACAGGAAAGGGGAGGTTCTCTTCACGCCGGACCTCCCCGGTTAAAAAACGGGCAGTGACATGAATACAGAGGAGCCGCGGTAAACATGAGAAAAAGTCTGTTAACGAAATTAATCATGTTTGGGTGTATTTTCAGTATTGTCCCGGTTATGTTGGTCGGTTTTTTTTCTTACGGTCACTCTTCGGAGGTGATACAGGAGAAAGTAAACGATGAAAAAAAGCAGATGATCCGGCAGATTAACTCCAATGTGGAACAGGTGCTTCTGACGGTTGACCACAGCATGAACCATATCACCAACAATCCTCTGATGGAAGAGGCGGTCACGTCCAGTATGTCGGGCCGGGATTTTGAGATTTACAGGGATCTGAACGAATCGATACGCAAACTCCATTCGTACAAAACGAAAGTGGAAGAAGTGGTGGTTCTTAATTTCAGGCACGACTGGATTCTGCAGAATGAAGGAGTGGAGGCTCTAAGGGAACACCCGGATAGGGAGCAGTATCTGTCCTACCGGAACCTCGAATTTGATTCCAGCTGGGTACTGATGCAGGGAGAAGATTTTCAGGAGCAGCTGAGCTACAGCGGCTGCCAAAACAGCATCGGCCTCATCAAGAAGCTGCCGGCGAAACGAACGGACAAATTCGGCATGGCGATTGCCAAGATTCCAACGTGCGGCCTTGTGGAGATGATTAACATGGATGATCTCTCGGACGAAGTCATGATCACCGATGAAAACCATACCATTGTCGTGCACAGCGATCCGTCCATGATTGGCAGGACATTGACCGGGACCGGTTACGTGCAATCAACGGACGCCATCCAGGGAAAACAGGGACAATTTGATATCGTAACAGACGAAACACCCCGCACCGTGACGTATTACAAATCGGATTTTAATCACTGGACTTATTTATCTTTTAATTCCATTGAAGAAATGACAAAAGAATCGCAGAATATCGGCTGGTTTACCCTTGTTATTATCATACTCCTGGTCACCGTGAGCCTGGCCGGTGTGTTTATCGTGAGCCGGAAGCTATACTTTCCAGTCAACAAACTGGTGAAAAATATCGAAGAAACCTGGCCGGACGACAAATCGTTGTCCACAAAAAATGAGCTGCAGTACATCGAAAACCGGCTCCATGAGATGTTTTCCACGCATTCTGATTTAAAGCAGGAACTGCATGACCATACGCAGCAGATTCAACATTTATTCATCAGCAAACTATACCTTGGCAGTTACACGACGGGAGAAATTAAAGAAAAACTGGATTATTTTCAACTAAAAGAGCGCGTGGAGACGTGGGGTGATATGAATGTGCTCACGCTCCAGATTGATGCACTGGATCATTCCTCCTATGACTGGAAAGACATAGAGCTGCTTCACTTCGCCGTAACCAACATCGTCGAAGAATCGATTCCGGCAGCAAACAAACTGTCGTCGGTATGGATCGATAAAACCCTGGTAAGCCTCGTTGGGTCCGGAACAGACTCGGTCCAGCAGGCCAAAACATGCATGTACGAAATCACAGAGCATATTCAGCAAAATATTAAAGAGACCCTTCATATATCCACCAGTATCGGCATCAGCTCCGCCTTTCATGAGATTAAAAGGGCATCAAGGGGATACCTGGAAGGAATGGAAGCACTGAAACACCGGATTAAGCTCGGCAAAGGGGTCGTTATTCATTTCAACAGTATCCACAAAGGGAAGCACTCGGTGATTTTTTCTTATCCGGAACGGACTGAGGAAGAATTGATCGATGCGGTGAAGATGGCCGAATCCGAAAAAGCCGCGGACCTTTTGAACAAGTGGATTCAAAAAGCCTTCCAGAATTCGCAGTCGCCGCGGGAGTACCAGATATCGATGATGCGGCTGTTGAACAATCTGCTTATTCTAAAGCAGGAGAACGGCATCAGCTTCGAGCAGCTTGAGATGTTCAATGCTTCCTTTTATGAAGAAGTATTAAAGCTGCAGATGAGAGATGAAGTCAAAGAGTGGTTCAAAAGCAGGATGATTGAGCCGCTCATACACGTTTTCCAGGCGCGGAGCCGGTCGCAGTATTTAAATATATCCGAAAAGATGATTGATCTTATCCATAAACATTACGATAAGGATATCAGTCTCGAAGACTGCGCGGCGCGGCTTCATTACAATGCGAACTATTTAAGCAGCATTTTTAAGCAGGAGACGACGTTTACGTTCAGTGATTATTTAACGATGTATCGTTTTTCGATGGCGAAGAAATGGCTGCTGGATACCGATATGACAATTAAAGAAATGGCGGAGAAGCTGCAGTACAAAAACTCCCAGAATTTCATACGGTCGTTTAAAAAGCTGGAGAATATGACGCCGGGAGAATACCGGCGTAAATACAAAAACGCCTCCTGAACACCTGTGGATTCACCTTTTTTTAAGCCTGCGTTTCTCTCTATGGAACCCGGGCTTTTTTTAGATAACTTGAGTATATTTACTGTAATCATTGCTTCACATCTGCCTGTACACGGGCCGTTTTGGGGTGGCAGTAACGTAATGATTATGTTTTTTACAACGGTGCCGGTGTAGGATAGTATCAAGCAATACGACGTTGCTGGAAGAGGAGTGTTTGTTTTTGGGAACAAAAAAAGAAGGAGGATGGAAGGACCTGGACTTTTGGCAGATTTCATTTTTTAGATGGGGGTATGAAAAGTGAAAATGAAACGTACCGCGGTAGCTTTCTGCTTGATTGGGTTGGTATCGGAAGCTTGTTCGAACAATAATGAAAGCGCTTCAAATGAAGAAGGGAATGAAGGAGGCGGCGGGTCCGGGACGATTGAAATCATGTCGAACCTGCATACACCGGAAGTGCCGGAACCTTTCATTGAAGAAAAAGTCGAGGAGCAGACCGGTGCTGACCTGTCTATCAACTGGGTTCCTGATAACAACTATAATGACCGGCTCAATACCGCTTTTTCCACGGGAACCCTGCCGGATGTCGTGTATGTGAACTTTAACCATTTTAATCAGTTCAAGGATGCGATCCGGGATGATCAGTTCTGGGAAGTTGGACCGTACCTCGATGAATACGAAAACCTGAGCAAATTAAAAGACAACGTGCTCGACAATTCCCGTGTGGACGGAAAGTTGTATACGATTTATCAGGGACGTCCTTTGTCGCGTCAGGGTCTGATTTACAGAAAAGACTGGGCGGAGCAGCTGGGCCTGGACGGACCGCCGGAAACGACGGAGGAATTCTTTGAATACGCCAAAGCTTTCACCGAGCAGGATCCGGACCAGGACGGACAGGACGACACCATCGGCCTGACCGACCGCGAAGATCTTGTGTACGGAGCGTTTAAAACCGTGTCTTCCTGGTTTGGCACGCCGAATGACTGGGGTGTTCAGGACGGGGAAATCCGGCCGGAGTTCATGTTCCCGGAATACGTGGATACGATGAAATTTTTCAGGAGGTTACATGAAAACGGTTACATTAACCAGGACTTCCCGGTAACGAGTAAATCCGACCAGCAGGACATGTTCAAAAACGGAACCGCGGGTCTTTATGTAGGCTCGATGGGGGACGTTGGAACTCTTTACAACGATGCAGAAAATATTAACCCGGACGTGGAATACGATGTGCACAACCGCGTCAAGGGTCCGGACGGGGAATACGGTATATGGTCCATTCCAGGCTTTGGTTCCCTGCAGCTGTTCCCGAAATCGGCTGTGGAAACAGAACAGGAACTCCGTAAAATCCTGGATTTCTTTGACAAACTGATGACCCGTGAAACGGCCAACCTTATTTCCTGGGGAATAAAAGGTGAACACTATACGGTGGAAGATGGAAAAGCGGTGATGACCGAAGACAGCCAGAAATTCGACCGCGAAGTGAAACCGTACCAGTCGCTCGAAATCGGGGAGCCCGCAACGAATGGAAGCTATCAGTTGAAAGCGGAGTACGCGCCAAAAGCAAAATCAGAAGAACTAAATATAGATAACGAAGATTTTCTCATCGAGGATCCTACGCTGACGCTGGACTCGGAGACGGATCTGCAGAAGGGCACAAGACTGCAGCAGGGCATTAACGACGCAACGTACAACTTCATCCTGGGCGAGCTGGATGAAGAAGGCTTCGAGCAGGCCGTCCAGACGTGGAGAAACAATGGAGGAGACCAGATTATCAAGGAGTACACAGAGGCCTATCAGGAATTGCAGTAAGCAGGCGTCAACGCCCGAAAAAAGGCCGGCTGCCGCAGACGTTATATTTCTGCGGCAGCACGCGGCCGACCCTCCTCCTATACAGAAAGGGTGAGAAAAACGGATGCAGAGTCAGACAGAGACGAAGGCGGGGAAGGTTCTCTCCAAAAACGAGAAATGGGAACTGATCAAAAAACGGATCAAAAAAAATAAACTGATCTATCTGATGATTCTTCCGGGTCTGTTGTATTTTTTCGTATACAAGTACATTCCGATGTACGGGTTGATCATATCGTTTCAAGACTATAAACCGTACCAGGGAATTATGGGAAGCCAGTGGGTGGGTCTGGAACATTTCAAACGATTGTTTGCCGATCCTGATTTCTGGATGATATTCAAGAATACGCTTGTGCTGTTCGGGTTACAGTTGATCATCTTCTTTCCGGTTCCTATCATTCTATCGCTCATGCTCAATGAAGTGCGGAGCATGCCGTTGAAACGGTCGGTGCAGACACTGATTTACATTCCCCACTTCATGTCGTGGGTGATTATCGTGTCAATCACCTACGTTCTTCTCACGATGGATGGCGGGATCGTAAACGGACTGCTGCAGCAGGCCGGTTTTCAGGAAGTCAATTTCCTTTTGAACCCGGACTGGTTCCGTCCTATGTATATCCTGCAGGTCATCTGGCGTGAAGCGGGCTGGGGCACGATTATTTTCCTGGCGGCGATTGCGGCGGTCGATGCGCAGTTATATGAAGCGGCCAAAATCGACGGCGCCGGCCGGTTCCGGCAGATGTGGCATATTACCCTGCCTGCGATCAAAGGGGTTATCGTCATTCTGCTTATCCTGAAAATCGGGGACGTGCTGGAACTTGGTTTTGAACATGTCTATCTTTTACTGAATTCGTCGAACCGGGAAGTGGCGGAGATATTCGATACGTACGTGTATACAGCAGGTCTGAAGCAGGGGCAGTTCAGTTACAGCACGGCCGTCGGGTTTTTTAAAGGGCTGGTCGGACTGGTACTGGTTGTGATCGCGAACTGGCTCGCCAAGAAAGCAGGAGAAGAAGGTGTTTATTAGAGTGTCCGGAGGAGGATGAAAATGATAGAGGATAAAACAGCCGGCGGGCGCTTGTTTACCGTCGTCAATATTACACTGCTGCTTCTTTTCGCCTTGCTTTGTATTCTGCCCTTTATGCACGTCATTGCCGGGTCGTTTACGACAAGCGCGGAACTTGCCGAAAAAGCATTTGTGATTTTTCCAACGGAGTGGAGTATCGATGCCTACAAATATATTTTCTCGACGGATACGATTTTCCGTGCGCTGCTCGTTTCGATTTTCGTGACGGCGGGAGGGACGCTGTGGAGCATGCTGCTGTCGGTGCTTACCGGGTACGGCATGTCGCGTAAAGACCTGCCGGGCCGGCGGGTGATCATGTTTTTTATCGTGTTTACGCTGCTGTTCAACGGCGGTATGATCCCGACGTTTCTTGTCGTGCAGCAGACAGGGCTGCTGAACTCTCTGCTCGCGCTCGTCATACCGGTATCGATCAATGCGTTCAACATGATTATTTTAAAAACGTTCTTTCAGAATCTGCCGGCGAGCCTCGAGGAATCGGCGAGAATAGACGGTTGTAATGATTTTGGGATTCTGTTCCGCATCGTGATTCCTTGTTCGATGCCGGCCATTGCGACGATTTCGCTGTTTTACGCGGTGACGTACTGGAATACGTATATGCATGCGATTCTGTATCTGGAGGATGCATCGAAATGGCCCGTACAGGTGCTGCTGCGTCAGATCGTTGTGCTGGCAAGCGGCATGAACTATGACGGCTCCACCTATATGGATGTGCCGCCGCCGGAACAATCCGTGAAAATGGCCGTCATCGTCGTCGCAACGATACCGGTGCTTCTTGTTTACCCGTTCCTGCAGAAGCACTTTGCCAAAGGAGCCCTGCTCGGGTCTGTGAAAGGATAGAAGCACGATGCAGTATTTTCAACAAAAGGAGGATATAACAGTATGAGCACATTCAAAAATCCAATTTTGCAGGGGTTTTATCCGGATCCATCGATTTGCCGCGTGGGAGAAGATTATTATATGGTCACCTCGACGTTTGAGTATTTTCCGGGGGTCCCGATTTTTCACAGCAAAGATCTGGTGAACTGGAAACAGATCGGCCACGTGCTCGACCGGCCCTCGCAGCTCGATCTAGAGGGCACACCGCCGTCGCGCGGCATTTACGCACCCACGATCCGCTATCATGACGGGGTATTCTATATGATTACCACGTTTGTCGTCAGTCGTGAAGGAGAACGGCGGAACTTCTACGTCACCGCCGAAGACCCCGCCGGCCCCTGGTCGGATCCAAACTGGCTGGAAGGCGCTCCGGGCATTGATCCTTCGATTTTTTTCGACACGGATGGAAGGGCGTATTACACGGGCAACCGCAAGCCGCCGCGGGGCCGGGAATATCCTAAGCACAATGAGATCTGGATGCAGGAGCTGGATCTAAAGACAAAGCAGCTGACCGGTGAGGTGTACAGCTTGTGGGAAGGAGCACTAAAAACCGCCCACGCCCAGGAAGCCCCGCATCTCTATTTTGAAAACGGCTGGTACTATGTAATGATCGCAGAAGGCGGCACGGGGTTCACCCATGCGGTGACGATGGCACGAAGCCGCAGTATCACCGGCCCGTATGAAGGATGCAGGCGGAATCCGATTTTGACCCACCGGCATCTCGGGAGGCTTGCTGACATCACAAACGTCGGCCACGCGGATATCATTGAGACGCAGAACGGGGAGTGGTGGATGGTCTGCCTCGCCTCGCGTCCATACGGGGGTGAATACCGCAACCTCGGCCGGGAAACCTTTCTCGTTCCGTTTATCTGGGAGGATGAGTGGCCGCTTGTAAATCCGGGGAGAGGCGTGATCGAGCAGGAAATGAAACGCCCGGACCTGCCGGATACGCCGGTGGAGGGGGAGGCTTCTTTAGATCATTTTGATACAGATACCCTGCGAGATGTATGGAACTTCATCCGGACGCCGCATGACACATTTTGGTCGCTTGAGGACAGACCCGGTTATCTTAGACTGCAAACGAAAAAAGAAGCGGTCACCGAGGTGGCCAATCCGAGTTTTGCCGGGCGGAAGCAGCAGCATCTGTCGATGACCGCGCAAACCAAGATGGAGTTTCAGCCGGCACAGCCCGGGGAAACGGCGGGGCTGCTGCTGCTTCAGAATCATAACTTCCAATTCCGCCTAGAGTACGGAGAATTTCAAGACGGGCGCGGCGTCCGGGTCGTGAAACGAACAGACGGGGAGGAGGAAGTTCTCGGGCACATGGCATATGATGGGAAGCAGCTCCTCCTGAAAGTAAAAGCCCGGAGGCAGTCATACAGCTTTTATGCAGGGGGCGCTGAAGACACTCTCGAGCCGGTGGCAGAAGACGCAGACGGCAGAATTCTAAGCACCGACATAGCAGGCGGTTTTACCGGAGCCTATATCGGCATGTTCACGTCAAGCAACGGGCGGGAGAGTTCCAATCATGCCGACTTTGATTGGTTCCGCTACGAGGGGCAGGAATAAAAAAATGAAAAACAGCGTGATCACCACCCTGGTCTTTGGCTGCCTGCTGCTTGGAAGCGGGTGCGGGCAGGAAGACAGCGGTGTGGAGATTCAAGTGTATTCCGATGACGTGAAAAGGGATTGGAATGCCGCGGATATGCCGACTGTGCCGGAGGATACGAAGATGTTGGTCTATCCGTCGCTTGTGGAGAAATTTGTGGTGGAAGTAGCGGGGCACGACGGGGATATTTTTATTGTGGAAGAACCGATGTTAAAGGCCGCGCTGGACCCTGAGGGTCTGCATTCCCTGCAGGAACTGGAGGAAGGAAGAGGCGGGGCCGTCTTCAGAAAAGACCAGGGTATGGTATACGCTGTCGTCGTAGAGGAAGACGCCTCCCTGCTGCGGCAGGCGGAGGTGTCACTCAGCACACCGCTTATTGCCGTGATTCCAGCGTACAGTGATAAAAAAGAACAGGCCCTTCATATCCTGAAGCAAGCGCTGGATCAATCAAATCTGCTGCAAAAGGGAGGAGATGGAACATGGAATTCAACGGGTTAATGGCAGGATTTTATCGAATCAGTCTTCTGATTTCCCGGATGGCGTACGTGAATATCCTTTGGCTTGCTTTTACCCTGGCCGGTCTTGTCGTGTTCGGATTCATGCCGGCAACGGTGGCGATGTTTTCGGTCGTACGCCAGTGGATTCACAAAAATGCCGATGTAGAGGTGTTCCGCTTTTTCTGGAAGACATATAAAACGGAGTTCTTAAAATCCAACGCCCTGGGTGCGGTCCTCCTTGTGATTGGCACGCTGCTTTATGTGAACTTTCAATTGGTGCAGGCCCCGGCGTGGTGGATGATGATGCTGCGCTACGCGTTTCTTGTATTGAGCGTGTTTTTTGCGATGATTCTCTTATTTATTTTTCCGACGTACGCCCATTTTGAGTTGAAGCTGGTGCATTATATACGCACGGCTCTGCTCGTTGCCATGTCTTATCCTCACTACGTGTTTGCGATGGGGGTGGGGATCTACGGCCTGCAGGAGCTGATGTTGTTTGCTCCAGGGTTTATTCCGTTTTTTGCGGCAAGCTGCGTTGGTTACCTGGTTATGTGGCTGGCCGATAAGGCTTTTAAAAAACTACGGTATATGCCCGGCACAAGGGTACGCAGCACGCCCGTTTCGAACGGATAGGGGTATGGTGAGCAGTCCAATGACCCATCAATGAGAGGGGGACACCTACGTTGATGGGTGTTTTATTTTTGAGGGGGTTTTGCAGTATAAGAAAAGGAGCGGCCTATTAGAAAAAGGGGACCTTCTTCTCAGATTTGACCGGAAGACGGGAAAGGAAAAATGAACCCCCGTACAGCAGTTAGGAATAACCAATCGGCAATTCACTATAAATGACATCATCTACTTCAAAAAAAAATCGCCCGATTATTAGGGCGATTTTTTAAACCTGAATCCGTGATAATATCTTTCGACATACCCTTCAAAACCTTGATAAAATAGGGGTTAAGATCCTATTCATCTTATTGGATGAATGCACCCGGAAGGTGAAAAAATGAAACGTCGATTTGATATCCAATTAACGGATAATTATATTATATCTGCCAGTGGACTTCTCTTGATAGGGGAACTTCTTCAATCCTTGACCTTACATAAACGTCTCCATTCCTTATCTATGCCCGGCTTAACATCGTCGGCCGCCATTTCCCACGGCGATGTCGTGTACAGCTATCTCGGTCTTCTCTCTCAGGGAAAAAATGATTTTGACTGGATAGAAGAATCCCGCGGTGATGTCTTTTT
>NZ_FOTY01000059.1 GCF_900114715.1 Salibacterium qingdaonense | reverse complement strand
TCAAGGATTGAAGAAGTTCCCCTATCAAGAGAAGTCCACTGGCAGATATAATATAATTATCCGTTAATTGGATATCAAATCGACGTTTCATTTTTTCACCTTCCGGGTGCATTCATCCAATAAGATGAATAGGATCTTATCCCCTATTTTATCAAGGTTTTGAAGGGTATGTCGAAAGATATTATCACGGATTCAGGTATGATTGTCCCTATGTAAGTAGTCGTGGAAAGCGCCAGCCTCGCTCAGGCTGGCGCTTTCTTCTTTTACGAGTTAAAAAAGGGTCCAAATGCCAGAGCACGCCAAAATCAATAGCTTTCAGATTGGCTTCGAGATCCTCGACAGTATTGCTGATAGATTTCGATGTAGCTACAGTATAATGAAACAGGTCTTCCCTGATGGAAGCGACCAACCATCAACAAAAGAATATGTTGGACGTCTATCGGCAACAGGCGGAAGAACTAGGAACACCCCCCCGACAAAAAAATAAGGGGGAGGTATTCTAGATCAGCATTTGAATTCACATTTCCACGGCTACCCCCAGCAACAGTACCGCAAGGGCGCGTTGCAGCCATTTAGCTTGGACATGCCGGGCTGTTTTGGTCCCCAATGGGGCGGCAGCGACGCCACAATGAGCACGACGGCTGGCAGGAAGGGCACCTGGCCGGTGATCAGCTTGCCGGCACTAGTGCCGATAGAAGAAATAAGAGTGACGGCGAGCGAAGTCGCAATGGTAACCCGGGTGGGAATTTTTAAAACCACCAGCATGATGGGCACGAGAATAAAAGCGCCTGCCGCTCCGACAATGCCAGCGCTGATGCCTACGACAAACGCACTGCTGGCAGCAATCCACCGAGAAAACGATACGGATTCCTGTGCTTCCTGCTGCATGGGTTGCTGCGGAAGCACCATCATGATGACAGCAATGGTCGCCAGCAGAGCATAGGTGATGTTAATCATGTTTTCGGAAAACGCCCCGGAAAACAGGGACCCGAGTAAACTGCCGATGATAATACTGGTGCCCATGTATCCGATCAGGGAGGCATGCAGGTACGAGCCCTTTCGATAGCCCCATACGCCCCCAATGGTCGCAAACAACACCTGCACCGCAATCGCCCCGGATACATCATGGGCGGTAAACGAGCCAACGCCGAGCAGCGCCGGCACATACAACAGCAGCGGGTAATTGATAATGGAGCCGCCGACGCCAACCAGTCCGGAAATGTAGGAGCCCACCGCTCCTAACACAAAAACCGTAATCAAAAACGAGACGGTCATGCTTTCGCCTTCTTTCTATTCCTTCTCTTCCGATGCAGGCCGACGGCCAAACCAGGCAAACACCCCGAGAACGGCGCCAGCCAAAATCAAATGGGGGGCAATCATAACTAGAAAAAATTCCATAGGTTACTTCCTTTCTCCTCGAATGTAGGCGGCATCAAATAAAAATAACCGCATGAGCAAATACAGCGAGGGAATGAGTAATAAAAAGCCGGCAATAAACGCAGTGATCAGCGACCAGGCCATCGTCTGATTAACGAACCCATCATAAATGGTCAACTCATCATACAGAAGCCATGGCAGATGGGAGGCACCGTAGCCGAACCACGCGCTGAAATATTGCAGCATGACGAACACAAAAGCTGTTCCTAATCGCTTGCCCCGGTAGCTGAGATAGACGACCAAGGAGAAAAACAGGAACGAAAGCCCAAACATCCACCAGATATTCAGCATGCTGGAAAAATGTTCCGGGTTGTGCTGACGAATACCGATAAAGACGAGGCCGCTGGCAAGGATCGTTGGCAGGGACCAGAACAGGGTATACCGGCGAAATAATCGATACGACGTGTTATCACCCGCTTTGTGGGCGTAGTACTGCAAAAAGGCAGAAGAGATAAACAGCACGCTGATGATCGCCAGAATCACGACACTCCAGGCATACAAACTGGAAAATAATTCGCCGTATAACAGGCGAACCTGCCCGTTGGAAACATTGACGTACCCGCCCTCGGAAATGGTGAGGGCGATGGTCAGCGAAGCGGGGATTAAAAGACCCGTTGCTCCGTATAAAAATGAATAGACAGGGCTGTCTTTGGCTCCGTACGTATTAAAAGCGTAATATGACCCGCGAATCGCAATCAGCACGATCGAGATACTGACCGGCACCAGTAAGGCAGTGCCAAAATAGTAGGCGGTCGATGGAAAAAAGCCAACGATGCCGACAAAGAAAAAGACGAAAAAGACGTTGGTGACTTCCCATACGGGAGACAAATAGCGCTGGATGAGCGAATTGACCTGGTGGTCCTTCCGCGAAATCTTATTAAAGAAGTGGAAAAAACCAGCGCCAAAATCAATCGAACTGACGATCATGTAGCCGTACAAAAACAGCCAAAGCACGCCCATGCCGAGGATTTCCAGGTTCATTTGTCATCCCTCCTGTCCCCGTACCGCTGTTCGAGTTCATGAGCGGCTGGATTTTCTTTAAACATCCGGCGGAGTACTACAGTGGCAGTCACTCCGAGGGCGATATACAGGGCAATGAACAAGTAAAGCATGATATCTACGTGTTCGGCCGTGGTCGCTCCTTCCGGCGTACGCATGATCTGGTGCAAAATCCAGGGCTGGCGTCCAACCTCGGCGAATACCCACCCGAATTCGATGGCTAAAATGCCTAACGGCCCACCGGCGACAATGCCGCGCATCAGCCATTTATTATATTGCCAGGCCGGCTTTATCCGGCGAATGAGTAAATACATAAAAGAAATCGCCAGCAAATAGATGCCAATGCCCACCATGCCGTCAAATAAGTAATGAATATATAACGGAGGGGTGTCGGATTCCGGGAATTCATTTAAGCCAATTACTTCTTCGTTGGGGTTGCTGTGGGCGAGAATACTAAGGGCATAGGGGATTTCCAGTGCCCCGGTGACCTCCTGGTTGTCTGCTAAAAACCCCCCGACAATCAGCGGTGCCTGTTCCTCCGTTTCAAAATGCCATTCGGCAGCGGCTAATTTTTCCGGCTGATATTCCGCCAGATACTTGCCGGACAGATCGCCAATCGCGGCTGTAGCTGCTGCGAACACGAAAGCGGACACCATGGTCAGGTGGAGCGCTTTTTTATGATAAGCATGACGATTGCCCCGAATCATTTTGGTGGCCGCTATGGCCCCCAGCACAAACGCGGATGCCAGGTAACAGGTAATAATAACGTGAGCCGTTTTCGTCGGGGTGGCCGGGTTGAACATCGCCACCAGAGGATTAATATCGGTGAGCACCCCGTTTACGAGTTCAAAGCCCTGCGGCTGATTCATAAAGGAATTGACGGTAGTGATAAAAAAGGCCGATAACGAGGCGCCGATCACCACGGGGATGACGAGTAAAAAATGACGCCACCCCGATTTGAACCGGTCCCATGTATATAAATAAATGCCTAAAAAGATAGCCTCAAAGAAAAAGGCGAAAGTTTCCATAAATAACGGCAGAGAAATCGTCTGACCGGCGAGCTCCATAAAATTGGGCCAAAGCAGACTCAACTGTAAGCCAATCGACGTCCCGGTTACCACCCCGACGGCGACGGTGATCACAAACCCCCGGGCCCATCTGCGGGCGAGCAGGGTATAGTGGGGGTCCCGTTTCCGGAGGCCGGTCCACTCGGCGAGGGCAATCATTAACGGTACTCCAACCCCAATGGAAGCAAAGATAATATGAAATCCTAATGTTAATCCTGTCAAAATACGGCTGTAGGTGGCCGGATCATAATCAATCATGGTATCCTCCCTCAGGATCAGCTATGAAAATAGCCGTCCAATTAATGAAAGTAAAAATAACGAAGCAGCAATAAAGGCCACAATGGCCAGCTTTTTTTCCTGATTTTCTCCCACGCTGAAGACCTCCTTGAAACGAGGCAAAGACCCTCGGCTGACCTCGCCGGGAGCCTATTCCTTATTTGATGTCTTTTTGGCAGTAGTACCAATCCACACAGTCGTATTCATCGCTGTTCATCCGCTCTTGCGCTTCTTCTTTGGTCTTCGGCGGACTCACGATGGCTTTGTCTCCGGAGTTCCAGTTGGCCGGTGTGGAAACGCCATGCTCATCCGTGGTGCGCAGCGCTTCGACGAGACGGACAATTTCTTCCATGTTTCGTCCGGTGGAGAGAGGATAGTAAATCACGGCCCGGATTTTTTGGTTGTCATCAATGACAAAGACCGCCCGGGACGTTTCTGTGCCGGTAGATTCCGGCATGACCATGCCATACTGGGTAGCGACCTTTTGATCCAGATCCGCAATGATCGGAAATTCAATTGTTGTCTGGAAATTTTCTTCGATGTTGCGGACCCAGGCGATGTGCGAACTTACACTGTCAATGCTGAGCCCCAGCAATTCGGTGTTCATTTCTTTCAATCGCCCGTACACCTCCTGAAAAGCGACAAATTCCGACGTACACACTGGTGTAAAGTCTGCCGGATGGGAAAAGAGGACGAGCCACTGCCCGGAATAATCGTTCAGCGAGATATTTCCGTGCGTCGTTACCGCATCGAAAACAGGTGCCTGCTCCCCAATACGCGGAAGGCCTTGGCCTTGTGTTTGTTGTTCTTGTTGTTCCATAAATTGATCATCTCCTTTTTTCTAAAATTATTAATAATGGTTTTTAGGAAGCCTATAGCCAATATATATCACATTGAAAACGTCAATTTCTGATTTCATCAGAATTGTCATTGAATGTTAACATTACGGGTATGGGTATATAAGCATATTGATAAGTATACTGAGGATTTATAAATACTGTTATGATGATGTTTCTCTGAAGTTGCATAATCCATAGAAAAAAATTCCATACATGTTCATAAAAAGACAGAACTCCCAAATCTGCGGTACGATGGATGCGCTGACAAAC
>NZ_FOTY01000048.1 GCF_900114715.1 Salibacterium qingdaonense | reverse complement strand
TAAGCATGAAGCCCACCTCAAGATGAGATTTCCCATCACAAGAAGTGAGTAAGACCCCTGAGAGATGATCAGGTTGATAGGTCTGAGGTGGAAGCGTGGTGACACGTGCAGCTGACAGATACTAATCGGTCGAGGGCTTATCCTGAAGATGGTGGTTCGATTCAAGGCTCAAGCAATCGTTATGTCGTTTTGAGGGAACATCGTTCCCTGCCCAACAAAAAGCCCGCTAAAGGGCGCCAGGTCTGGTGGCGACGGCGGAGAGGTCCCACCCGTTCCCATGCCGAACACGGAAGTTAAGCTCTCCAGCGCCGATGATAATGAAGGGGCAACCCTTTGTGAAAGTAGGACGCCGCCAGGCACCCAAAGGACGGTCGGATATTTTATCCGGCGGTTCTTTTTTTATGGATGAGGCATTTCATTGTCACTTGGTTCCTGCATTCTCGCCTCTGTATACGTTAAATTTTAACAATATTGTGAAAATAAAAGGGTTAGGAGGCTCTAAGTTGCGTTAATCTCTTTTTTTTGGGATAAACGTAACGTAGAAAGGTTCATGGTGACGTTCACAGGTGTGAAAAAGGGGATAAACGGCACTATGGTGGATTGATCATTACGTTTGCATTCCCCAGAGCAGCTGCAAAAGTTGTTATGGCTTTTCTAAAATGGAATCAGCGGCTTATTCTTTAGGTTCAATGCAGACAAATATCGCATTTCTGATACAGCGGCTGCACTCTCGTTCAACAGGAGCGCCCAACGGATCTACGCTGCGGTCACCACCGTATGGACCATATTCTGGAAGATTTTCATGTTACGCATTCGGACATTGCTGGAATGAAATCTTTTTGACGAACCCGGAGGAACACTTTGAATCGTGTACGACTCTTTTCAAGGAGTGTCTGGAAGAATACCGGCCGGCAGGGACGATTATCGGAGTGCAGGCTATGGCATTGTATCATCCATTGATTGAAGTCCGGGCCGCGGCATATGCCGTCTGGTGATAGAAAACGTTACAGCGTCGAAGGAGCTGTTCCACCTGGGTGGAGCAGCTTTTTTCCATGGCTGCTCGATCCTTTACATTTCTAAAATCGGAGGAAGAAGATGCAGTCCGCGCGTTCTGCCATCGTATGAAAACCAACAGCCGGGAGGTAATAACATATATGCGCCCACAGCATACGATACAGCAGGCAGCGGGTTCAGGAATAAAATCAGGGAGAAACGGACAGAATAAGTTTCATAGATGATAGGGGAGGTGACATTGATATGGAGAAAGATAGACAGACGGACTCTTGTACTCTATGCGGCCGGAAGGAAAGCAGAGGCATTCATATTCTGGATATCTTTTTATGCCTGGACTGCGAAAAAGAGCTGCTCCAGCTGGAAGCAGAAGATCCCACCTATCACCAGGCGGTAAAAACATTGAGTTCGTCCAGAGCTTCCAAGCTGTTGATGTAAAAGGAATATTTGCAGGAAAGCTCGGATTACGTCATAATTTTAGATACAGATATTCATAAAAAAGTAGAAAAGGGGCTATACATGGATCAATCATCGCTCCCTATTGTTGAAGCCCTGCAGCAGCATGCAAAAAAACTGCCGGATTCCTTTCACGTACCCGGTCATAAAAACGGCTTCGTACAGCCGGCGTACGCGCGTGATATCCTGTCGGCCGCCCGGTTTGACCAAACAGAACTGCCGGGACTTGATGATCTGCATGATCCCCGCGGGGTGATTGCCTTGGCCCAGCAGCTGACAGCTGACATTTATGGAAGCCGCTCGGCGTTCTTTCTGATTGGGGGATCCACCGCAGGGAATATGATTATGATTATTGCTGCCCTGCAGGAAGGCGATGTGGTGTTTGTACAGCGGGACACCCATAAATCAATAATTAACGGTCTGCGGCTTGTCAAAGCGCAGCCGGTATTTCTGGAGCCGGAATATGACGAAACATCGGGTCTGCCGCTTGGGTTAAGTATTCCTACGGTGCAAGAGGCTTTTCATTATCACCCGGAAGCAGCAGCATTAATTGTAAACCGGCCCGGCTATTATGGATGGACGTCTCCGCTCGGTGCGATTATTGGGGAAGCCAAAAAGCACGGGGCGCTGGTGCTTGTAGATGAAGCGCACGGGGCACACTTTCCGGCGGGAGACGTATTTCCGGACAGTGCGGTCTCCCTTGGTGCGGATCTTGTTGTGCATTCTGCCCATAAAACACTGCCTGCGCTGACGATGACGGGTTACCTGCATGTCGGCCGGTCAAGTCGTATCCATTCAGAAGATGTACAGGAGGCGGCTGCTATGATAGAGTCAAGCAGCCCATCTTATCTGCTGCTGGCGTCGTTGGACGCGGCGAGAAAATACCTGCATGATCTGACACAGACAGACGATACTGTGCTGCGGGAACAATTACAGCAGACAAAACAGGCTGTGCTTCAGGCGGGCTCTCTTGAGGAACAACTCCCTCCTGAACACGTGCAGGCTGATCCACTGAAAATCGTGGCCCGCACGCCGGAAGGACATACCGGCTGGGCGTTGCAGCGGTATCTTGAGAAAGAGCACGTATTTACAGAACTGGCAGATGAGGCGCATGTCGTCTTTTTTCTTTCCTTTCAGCCCCTTACGACAGAAACATTGCAGAGGATTGAGCGCGGGACGGACCGCCTGCGGAGTGAAAATCCGTCGGTCACCCCCGTCGCAGGGGTGCGGTCTCTTCCCTTTTCAGGTATGCAGAAACTTCCTGCAGACTGGTACAAGGCAGGACGGGGTGAAACAGAAATAACGACACTCGAGAACGCTGAATATAAGCAGGCTGCACTTGATATTGTTCCGTATCCTCCGGGAGTACCTCTTTTTCTAAAAGGAGAGACGTTAACCGGAGAACGATTGGATTTTCTGCTGGGGCGCCTGGAACAAGGCGGGGGTGTTCAGGGGGTCCGGCAGTCGGAAAACGGACAATGGTTGACCAGTATAGTGAAAAGGAAGGAAACATGATGACAAAAAGAGGTCTTTTTATTACATTTGAAGGCTGTGACGGCGCGGGAAAAACGACTGTGCTGGACAGGGTTCACCATGAGCTTGAAGAAAAAGGGTATCCGGTTCTGAAAACACGGGAACCGGGAGGCATTGATATTGCGGAAAAAATCAGGACATTGATTCTGGATCCTGAACATAAAGCGATGGAACGGCGTACAGAGGCACTGCTGTATGCGGCAGCACGGCGCCAGCATCTCACGGAAAAAGTGATTCCGGCTCTCGAGGAAGGTACCATCGTTCTCTGTGACCGTTTCATTGACAGCAGTCTCGCTTATCAGGGTGCAGCCAGGGGAATAGGTGTCGAGGAAGTACTCACTATCAATGAATTTGCCGTGGAGGAGCATATGCCGGATGCGACCATTTATCTTGATATTGATCCCGTGGAAGGTCTGAACCGTATCCATGAAAATAAAAAAAGGGAATTCAATAGATTGGATCAGGAACATCTTGACTTTCATCACAGCGTGTACCAGGCGTATGAAAAGCTCGCGCAACGGTTTCCGGAACGCATACATAAAGTAGATGCTGCGTTACCGATGGAAGAAGTTCAGCATCATGCTGTAAATCAGATTTTGCAGGTTCTTTCTTCGTGACCGGAACAAACAGGGTTTTCTTTTTGGAAGCATGTACAGTAATATAGAATGAACAGGTATTTTACAAGCGCAGAAAGAGGGTGTTCTCATGAAATTAATTGTGGCGGTTGTGCAGGACAAAGACAGCAGCCGTTTATCCAACGCACTGGTGGAAGAAGACTTCCGCGCCACGAAATTAGCCAGTACCGGAGGATTTTTACGAGCGGGCAGCACCACTTTTTTGGTCGGAGTGAATGATGAGAAGGTGCAATCTGTGCTTGATATTATTAAAAACAACTGTCAGGCCAGAGATCAGCTGGTAGCCCCGGTTTCTCCGATGGGAGGCAATGCTGATTCCTATGTTCCGTATCCAGTCGAAGTCCAGGTGGGCGGCGCGACAGTCTTTATTATGCAGGTCGAACAGTTTAATCAGTTTTAAGAACGAGGGATCCTTATGGACTGGAACCGGATGATGGAAGACCAGCGTGTCGTGATGACGATGCTGAAACAGAGCATGGAAAAGAACAGGCTTGCTCATGCCTATATATTTGAAGGCATGCGCGGCGCAGGCAAAAAAGACGCAGCGTGGCTCATTGCACAGAGCCAGTTCTGTCCACATCGTGAGAACGCGGCACCGTGCGGGACATGCCGTGAATGCAGAAGAATTAAACACGGCAACCATCCTGATATTATTGTAGTGGAGCCGGACGGTGCTTCCATTAAAAAAGCGCAGGTGGAAGCACTCCAGAAGGAATTGACGTATAAAGGAATGGAAACATCTTTTAAAATATATATTATAAACGACGCGGATCGAATGACAGCAGGTGCTGCCAACAGCCTGCTTAAGTTTCTTGAAGAGCCGGAAAGTCCTATTCTGGCTCTTTTATTGACGGAAAATGTCCATTTCATGCTTGATACCATTCTCTCCCGTGCCCAGAAACTTTCCTTTGCGCCTCCATCGCCCGAAAAGAGAGCCCGCACTTACAGAGAAGAAGGTGCCTCCGAAACAGCGGCGCCGCTTCTTGCAAGGCTGCCCGATGAAGCTGCCGGCAGTTACCAGGGAGAAGCCACAGACTGGATTGTACAGGGCAGAGCACTAGTGATACAATTAGTGGAAGAGGTTCACTCCAGACCTCATCAGGTACTTTTGACACTGCAGGAAAAGTGGATTGCTCATTTTAAGGATAGAGAAGAGCTGGACATCGGCCTGGATTTGCTGCTTTTCTGGTACCGTGATCTGTTGACGGTAAAACATAATGGGCAGGATCTTGCCTACCCGGATCAAAGGGAAACAATGGAAAAGCAGGGTCTTCAAATGCCGGAAACAGAAATCGCCCGTATATTGCAGCTGATCCTGGATGCGAAGCGGAAACTTCGTGCCAATGTAAATGCCCAGCTTCTTATGGAGCATTTACTGCTCCGTTTACAGGAGGGATCTTAGCGTTGCATGATGTAATAGGAGTCAGGTTTAAAAAAGCGGGTAAAATTTACTATTTTTCTCCCGGTTCTTTAACGATAGAAAAAGACGACTGGGTTGTGGTGGAGACGTCCCGGGGCCTGGAATTTGGGAAAGCCGTTCTCGGGAAAAAGCAGGTGGGCGAAGATGATGTTGTTCTGCCGCTGAAAGAAGTCGTACGACTTGCCACGGAAGAAGATAAAACCGTCATCGAAGAAAACAAAGAGTTT
The DNA here is from genome assembly GCF_900114715.1 of Salibacterium qingdaonense. Lineage (GTDB taxonomy): Bacteria > Bacillota > Bacilli > Bacillales > Marinococcaceae > Salibacterium > Salibacterium qingdaonense. Next base: position 8,158 of record NZ_FOTY01000048.1, on the reverse strand, counting down.
TCGCATAAGGCATATGAAGTATGTGAAGCCAAAATTAAAGAACATCAGCTGGATATGAATCTGGTCGATGCTGAATACACGTTTGACCGGAATAAGGTGCTCTTTTATTTTACCGCAGAAGGCCGGATTGATTTCCGGAATCTCGTTAAAGATCTCGCATCGGTGTTCCGTACACGGATTGAACTGCGCCAGATTGGTGTCCGCGATGAAGCAAAACTGCTTGGCGGTATTGGCCCGTGCGGCCGCGTGCTTTGTTGTTCGACATTCCTTGGTGATTTTGAACCGGTGTCGATCAAGATGGCCAAAGACCAGAATCTTTCGCTGAATCCCGCGAAGATTTCCGGGTTGTGCGGACGTCTCATGTGCTGCTTGAAATATGAAAATGACCATTATGAGACTGCGAAAAAGGAACTCCCGGATACGGGAGAGCATATCACCACGCCGCAGGGGGAAGGCAGAGTGGTCGGTGTAAACATTTTGGAACGTCTTGTTCAGGTGGAACTGAGAGAAGAACAGAATGTGCTTGAATACAGTCTCGATGAATTAATGGAGGAAGGTCATATTGTGAGCTGAAGACAAGGGGATTAATTGAGGTGGAAGGATCGTGGAGAAGAAAGAAATTTTCTCGCAGGTTATACACATGGAAGAGCGGATTGGAACGTTTCATGATGAGCTTGGAGAATTGAAAGAACAGTTGGCGATGCTCATTGAAGAAAATCATTCGCTGGCACTTGAAAATCAGCACTTACGTAAGCTCCTCGAAGAAAAAGAGAGCGAAGCGCCGGAAAACAATGAACAGACTTCCTCCGGCGCTGCAAAAAGTGTAGGGGAAGGGCACGATAATTTAGCCCGCCTTTACCATGAAGGTTTTCATATCTGCAATATGCATTATGGCAGCCTGAGAACCAACGGAGACTGCTTGTTTTGTCTTTCTTTTCTCAATCAAAAATAAATCACTTCATAGAAGCTGCTCCTGTCGACAGGGGCAGCCTCTTTTATCCCGGAATCTTTTTTCGTGATAGAATAGGAAGAGAGGCAGGTGAACAGGATGAACGCATCGTTACAGGAAGGGGAAAGGCTTGATTATATTACACGGGAGCTTTCCATTATTCAGAGCTCTTTGGTATTCGCTTTTTCTATAGATGCTGTACTCCTTGCCCGTTTTACATATGTACCGAAAACAAAGGGAACCATTATCGATTTATGCAGCGGAAACGGAGTCATTCCCCTTGTCTTATCAACACGCAGCAGTGTGCCGATCACCGGCGTGGAAATACAGCGGCTTCTCGTGGATATGGCCGGGCGGAGCGTAATCTGGAATCACAAACAGGAACAGATTGTGATGAAAGAAGCTGATGTCCGCGATCCGGAGCTTCGGACAAAAATAGGGGAGGCTGATTTGGTCACCTGCAATCCCCCTTACTTTCCGACCCCGCAGGATGCAGAAAAGAATTCGAATCCATTTTTTACTAGTGCGCGCCATGAACAGCATGGTACGCTGGATGACATCATTTGTGCGGCGTCTGGTATGGTGAAACAAAAGGGAAAAGTTTCGATGGTTCTGCGTCCGGAACGGATGGTGGAACTGTTTGAAACGTTTCGAAAGTACAGGATAGAACCAAAGCGGATGAAGATGGTTTATCCAAAGCACGGCAAAGAAGCAAATATATTGTTGGCAGAAGGCATGAAAGATGGAAAAGCGGGACTGACATGTCTTCCTCCCTTAACTGTTTATGATGAAAAGGGAGCCTATACCGAGGAGTTCAGAAGATACTATGAAGGCTGCTGAACATCATGTATACATACTTGAATGCAAAGACGGTTCCTATTATACGGGATACACAACGAATCTTGTGCAGAGGCTTCGCATGCATGAACAGGGCAAAGGAGCAAAATATACGAGAGGACGGGGACCGTTTCGAATTGTCTATCACGAAGTGTTCGATAAAAAATCCGATGCTATGCGGATGGAGTATGAAATCAAACAGTGGACGCGCAAAGAGAAGGAAAAGTTTCTGATCGACAGAGAGGAAGGATTGTCATGAACCACCAGCAGAGTTTCAGGCAGCAGACTTCAGGTGCGCTGTACCTCGTCCCTACCCCGATCGGGAACCTCGAAGATATGACATACCGGGCGGTGCGGGTGCTGCAGGACGTAGATAAGATTTTTGCTGAAGATACCCGCCATACCAGGAAGTTGTGCCATTACTTTGAGATTTCGACACCGCTGGACAGTTATCACGAACACAGCTCAGAAGGAAAAGAAGGAAAAATCCTCGCACTGCTCGAGGAAGGCGGCACTGCTGCACTCGTCAGTGATGCGGGAACTCCGCTTGTTTCTGATCCCGGCCGCGAACTTGTCCAGCAGGCGGTGGGAAAAAACATCGTCGTTATTTCTCTTCCAGGGGCGAATGCCGCTGTTACGGCATTGACCGCATCTGGTCTGGGGGGCGGCCCGTTTTATTTTTATGGTTTTCTCCCCCGAAAGAAAAAAGACAGGCAGGCCTGCCTTGAGAAACTTTCGGGCGTGGATGTGCCGATTCTTTTTTACGAATCGCCGTACCGGCTGAAAGAGACGGTGTCTCATCTGGAGGAGAATTGGGGAGAGAGGCAGGCCGTGCTGGCAAGAGAATTAACCAAGCAGTATGAAGAGATTCTGCGCGGATCTCTCTCGGAGCTTGCTCAGTACCTAAACCAGCATACCATCAAGGGAGAGTGTTGTGTCATTGTGGAGGGCGCGGAGGAGGACAGTGCTCCGGCCGCAGATGTCTGGTGGGAGTCGTTGGATCCCCGGACACACGTCCAAGTGTACAAGGAGCAGGGAATGTCAGCCAAAGAAGCCATCAAGGCTGCCGCAAAAGACCGCGGGGTGCCCAAACAGGAAGTCTATGCTGCCTATCACCAGCTGTAAAGCACATCCTTTGAAACAAAAAAACCTGGGACAAAAATAAAATAGGCGGAGGAAAAACACGAATGTCCGGCGGCGTTGTTCAACCATTGTCCAGCAGCGGAGCCTACATGCTTGGACTCCTGCTCCAAACAGCACGAGTCGCGGGTCCCCGCAGGATGTGCGGTCAGGTCAGCGCCCGCACGTGACGTACTTCCACAGGATAATGACGTTTACCGGGGCGCGGAGCCCTCTAAAGTGCCTTCGGGACTATTTCTCTCCCTTTTCCAGCCATGACGCGGGCTCTTTGCTGCGTCGCCCCGTTCATTTTTCTGCTGTACGCCGTCTCGATTCGTTCCTAATGACGTTTACCGAGGCACGGAACTACCTAAAGTGCCTTCGGAATCATTCATAGTGACGTTTAGGGACGCGCCGGGTACTATAAAGTGCCTCAGGCGTTATGCCGAACGACGTTTTAGCGGGTCCTTTTCCCCCTAAAGTGCCTTCGGGACTATTTCTCTTCCTTTTCCAGCCATGACGCGGGCTCTTTGCTGCGTCGCCCCGTTCATTTTTCCGCTGCACGCCGTCTCGATTCGTTCCTAATGACGTTTACCGAGGCACGGAACTACCTAAAGTGCCTTCGGAATCATTCATAGTGACGTTTATGGACGCGCCGGGTACTATAAAGTGCCTTCGGCGATGTGCCCAACGACGTTTTAGAGGGTTCTTTTCCACCTAAAGTGCCTTAGAACCCAATTGCAACGAATGTCCGTTCCCCCAATCTGAACACAGCAAACAAACGCCCGCATTTTCTGCGTCCGTACGGCCGGAGTGCAAAGAAGACACGATGAGCCCCGGCGAATCGATGCCGCCCTTGTGCTCTGGAGTAAAAGCGAAGCGTTTTGGCGCAGCGGTTTGTCTCAGAAACGAAAAATGCCGAACGATTTATAAAAAATGTTCGGCATTTTTCGCTTCTTTTACAGGTTTTGTCCTAGACTCTTTTTGTTTACTTATGATGGTCTACATAAGACTGCAGGTCTTTGATCACTTCTTCGGCGCCTTCCGGAGAGAGGATGATTTTACCGTCAGCCAGTGAAATGTTGTCATCGGAAACTTCACCGGTCACCTGACAGGTCATGTTCGGCTTGTACTTTTTTAGCACAATGCGGTCGTGATCGACATAAATCTCAAGAGCATCCTTTTCCGCAATGTCCAGGGTACGGCGTAGTTCAATCGGGATTACGACCCGGCCGAGTTCGTCTACTTTTCTTACAATTCCGGTTGATTTCATTTTGGTTCCTCCTCAAGTATAGTATAAAAGGTGTCATCGTTCGACAAATTTCTCTATCATCCTGTGCCAAGAATACCAATCTTTCCAAAACACGTCAATTATTTTAGTAAAAAAAACTGAAAAAGCTTGAAGAAATTTCAAAATTGTTAAGAGAAGCACGATAATGTAATGCAAGTGAAATATGCATTTTAGAGAGGTATAGAGATGAAACTTTTAGAATATAAAGTTATTGTATCATGTAAAACTTATACAGAAAACGCATTTCGACATGAAATTCGTGATAATGTCGATATATGTCGAATTAAATAAAGATAAGACGGATGCATCATGAATAACAAAACGCTTTCGTGCTCGTCTTGACAGGTAAAGGGCGCTTCGTTATAGTCTTAGTTGGAAGAATCGAACAAGATCAACCTATAAGATTCCGATGAAGGGATGAGTAGGGGGGGAAACTGTCAAAGAGAGCCGGGGATGGTGGAATCCGGTACAGAAAGCACTCTTGAACATGGTCCCGGGAGGATTTTCTTTCCGAGCTCTACGAGCAAGGGAAGGACGCAGTTCTCGCGTTATAGAGAGCGCGCTGTTTTTCGTAGTCCACGAAACCAGGCAGTGCACAAAGCTTCATCCCTTTAGATGAAGAAATTTGGGTGGTACCGCGTGAGTGATACTCTCGTCCCTTTATAAGGGCGGGAGTTTTTTTAGGATGCAGATCCGCTTGGTGCTCGTACAGCAACAGGCGTTTTTAGTCGAACTTCCGCTATTTGAAGTAATGGAGTATTTCTACAGGCAGAAGGAGGATGAAAAATGGCAGAAGAAAAGAATACTTTCTATATTACGACTCCGATTTATTATCCAAGTGACAAGCTTCATATCGGTCATGCCTACACAACAGTAGCAGGAGATGCCATGGCACGGTACAAACGTCTCCGCGGTTTTGATGTCCGGTATTTGACCGGGACGGACGAACACGGTCAGAAAATTGAACGCAAAGCCGAAGACAAAGGAGTCACACCGCAGGCATTTGTGGATGAAATCGTGGCAGGTATTAAAAATTTATGGGATACGCTTGATATTTCCTACGATGATTTTATCCGTACGACCGAAGAGCGCCATAAAAAAGTAGTGCAGCGCATATTTGAGAAACTGAAAGCAAACGGTGATATTTATCTCGATAAATATGAAGGCTGGTATTCCGTTTCAGATGAATCGTTTTTTACGGAACGTCAGCTCGAAGACCCCATCTTTGAAAATGGAAAGATTGTCGGTGGATATAGTCCGGAAAGCGGCAATCCGGTGGAATGGGTACAGGAGGAGTCGTACTTCTTCCGAATGAGCCGGTATGCGGACCGCCTGCTTCAGTTTTATGAAGACAACCCGGACTTCATTCAGCCGGAATCGCGTAAAAATGAAATGATTAACAACTTTATCAAGCCGGGACTGGAAGATCTGGCTGTATCAAGAACCGCATTTGAATGGGGAATCCCTGTAAGCAGTGATCCGGAACATGTCGTTTATGTTTGGATTGACGCGCTTTCCAACTATATTACGGCTCTTGGGTATGACACGGAAAACGATGAAGATTTCCGGGCATACTGGCCGGCGGATGTCCACCTGGTCGGCAAAGAGATCGTCCGTTTTCATACCATTTACTGGCCGATCATGCTGATGGCGCTCGATCAGCCGCTTCCGAAAAAAGTGTTCGGCCACGGCTGGCTGCTCATGAAAGATGGCAAAATGTCGAAATCCAAAGGAAATGTCGTCGATCCGGTACCGCTCATTAACCGGTACGGACTGGATGCGCTGCGGTATTACCTGCTCCGTGAAGTACCGTTTGGTTCGGACGGCGTTTTCACACCGGAAAGCTTCATCGAACGGTTGAACTATGATCTGGCAAACGACCTCGGCAACCTGTTGAACCGCACGGTCGCCATGATAAACAAGTACTTCGACGGTCAGCTCCCGGCGTATCTGCAGGATGGGACACCGTATGATGAATCGTTGGTGGAACTGGTTCATGCGACTGTCGATAAAGTGGAATCTTCGATGGAAGAAATGGAGTTTTCAGTGGCTCTTACTGCCATTTGGCAATTGATCAGCCGTACGAACAAATATATTGATGAAACTCAGCCGTGGATGCTGGCAAAGGAAGAAGACCAGAAAGAAGAACTGGGGACCGTACTCTACCATCTGGCTGAATCGCTGCGTTACATTTCGATCATGATCCAGCCGTTTATGACAAAAACACCGCACTCTATCTGGCATCAGCTCGGTATTCCGGAGTCTTACAGGGAATGGGAGACGATGCGCGGATTCGCGCAGCTTCCGGAAGGGACTCGTGTGGTGGAAAAAGGGGAACCAATCTTTCCGCGCCTGGAAGTTGAGGAAGAGGTGGCACGGATTATTGAAGATATGGGCGGCACTGTGAAGAGCGCCGAAGATGAAGAAGCTGAACAAGCCGAAGAGGTGGAAGAAGAAATCACGATTGATGACTTTTCCAAAGTCAAGCTGAAAGTCGCTGAGATTCTTTCTGCAGAACCGGTGAAAAAGACGGATAAACTTCTCAAAATCCAGCTCGATGTCGGTGGCGAAAAACGCCAGGTTGTATCCGGTATCGCCGAGCATTACGCGCCGGCCGATCTTGAGGGTAAAAAGGTAATTTGTGTTACAAACCTGAAACCGGTGAAACTGCGCGGGGAACTGTCACAGGGAATGATACTGGCAGCCTCGCGCGGGGATGAACTCACCCTTGCCACAGTAAGTCAAGACATGCCGAGCGGATCGGAAGTAAATTAATCAATACAAAGGCAGCAGGGTCTGACCTGAAAGGAACATCCACCTTTTAGGTCAGCCTTTATTTTCATGGATAACAAAGGAGTGGAGAGAATGTTATTTGATACCCACGTTCACTTGAATATCGACGATTTTCAGGACGATCTGCAGGAGACAATAGACCGGGCCAAAGAGGTCGGTGTGGAAAAAATGAATGTCGTTGGTTTTGACCATGAGACGATCAAAAAAGCAATGGAATTGATTGATACCTACGACTTTATGTATGCGTCCATCGGCTGGCACCCGGTTGATGCTGTGGACATGACCGACCGGGATCTGGAATGGATTGAAGAACTGTCAGCTCACCCTAAAGTGGTCGCCATCGGGGAGACAGGCCTTGATTATCACTGGGATAAGTCACCGGCCGATGTGCAGAAAGAGGCTTTTCGCAAACAGATTGCGCTCGCGAAAAAGGTGAACCTGCCGCTGGTTATCCACGACCGTGAAGCTCATCAGGATATCGTGGATATTCTGAAAGAAGAAAATGCCGCAGAAACGGGCGGCATCATGCATTGCTTCGGCGGTGACCAGGCCATTGCAAAGCAGGCGCTTGATATGGACTTTCACATATCATTCGGCGGACCTGTCACGTTCAAAAACGCGCAGCTGCCAAAAGATGTGGCAAAAGAAATACCAATGGACCGGCTTCTTGTGGAAACCGACTGCCCCTTCCTTGCGCCGCACCCAAACCGCGGTAAACGCAATGAACCAGCCTACGTGAAGCTGGTCGCAGAAAAAATAGCGGAACTCAAAGAAATTCCACTTGAAGAATTGGCAGAGAAAACAACCGGCAACGCGGAAAAACTTTTCCGTATAAATTGACAGCCTGAATCCGTGATAAAGAGGGTTATTGTTTGAGTGAGGTTCCGTTCTATATCTATAACTCGTTTCTACTTTAGGAATACGCTGGGGGCAAAGAAGCATCCGCTGCAGGCGGACGTTTTCCGCGGGCAGCGCCTCAGCTATATCAAACGGAAAAACCGCCGTTTGATAGGATCTTCGGCTGCTGCTCTTCCCGCTGGAAGCGCCGCCTTCCGCTCCTGCCTTCGTTTTCTTTTCTTTAGAAAAGGGTGCTCTTGCAGCAACACAAAGAAACCTACAGGGTTTCTATAGGTTCGCTCATCGATAGAACAGGTTGAAGCAAAAGAGGA
>NZ_FOTY01000049.1 GCF_900114715.1 Salibacterium qingdaonense | reverse complement strand
CTTTTGCTTCAACCTGTTCTATCAATTAGCGAACCTATAGAAACCCTGTAGGTTTCTTTGTGTTGCTGCAAGAGCACCCTTTTCTAAAGAAAAGAAAACGAAGGCAGGAGTGGAAGGCGGCGCTTCCAGCGGGAAGAGCAGCAGCCGAAGATCCTATCAAACGGCGGTTTTTCCGTTTGATATAGCTGAGGCGCTGCCCGCGGAAAACGTCCGCCTGCAGCGGATGCCTATTTATCTTCAACGTATACCTGAAATAAAAAACGAGTTATAGATATAGAACGGAACCTCACTCAAACAATAACCCTCTTTATCACGGATTCAGGAGTCAAATAAACTTACAATATTCTCACATTTTTAATAAATAAAAGGTAAACTATTATCACTAAAGTAGTAAGAGGCTGACAGCCAGAAGGAAAAAGAACTGCTGGTTTTTTACTTTACCTTATTCTGCAAGGGATATCCAGTGGCTACATGAAAATTTAATATGCCGTTTATACTGGCTGAATATTATTTAGTTACACTGATTCCTGGAAGAAAAATGAATGAGGAGGAATGAATGTGTTAAAAAAAGGAAAGAAATGGGTGGCATTCGGATCGCTGGCTGTCAGTATGGTGCTGCTTCCGGAAACAATGGATGCCGAGGGGCCGAATGACCCCGCTCCGTCTATCGATCCTCAAAATCCAAACGGAAAGTCAGTGTTATTTGATAACACGCACGGGCAGACTGCCGGTCAGGCGGACTGGGTCATAGACGGGGCGTTTTCTGAATTTGCAGAAGGTATTGCAGATAACGGGTATGCAGTGGACGAGCTCCGCCAGACCGAACCTATCAGCCTCGATGATCTGGAACCGTATGACGTGTTCATTATACCGGAAGCAAACATTCCGTTTAAAAGCGGAGAACAGGAAGCGATGGTTGAATACACAGAAAACGGCGGCAGTATCTTTTTTATCTCCGATCACTATAATGCAGACCGGAACCTGAACCGCTGGGATTCCTCGGAAATCATGAATGGTTACCGGCGCGGTGCCTACGATAATCCAACCAAAGGGATGGAAGAGGACGAAGTCTCATCGGAAGCTATGGAAGGAGTGGAGAGCTCGGACTGGCTTGCGGATGAATTCGGCATCCGCTTTCGATACAACGCGCCGGGGACCGTGACAGCTGATCAGATGGAAACCCCGGAAGAAACATTCGGTATCACCGAAGGGGTGGAAGAAGCAGCGATGCACGCCGGATCCACGCTTGCAGTGACTGATCCTGAAAAAGCCAAAGGCATTGTTTATCTTCCGGATGGACTGACAGAAAGTGATAAGTGGGGACCATCTGTGGATGAAGGTATTTATCACGGCGGCGGAGAAGAAGAGGGACCTTTTGCAGCGATTGCTAAAAAACAGGACGGCAAAGCAGCGTTTATCGGTGATTCTTCTCCAGTCGAGGATGCCACGCCGAAATACCGTAATGAACAAACCGGTGACCCGAAAACGACCTATGACGGCTTTCAGGAAGCCGACGATGCCGAACTGCTGCTGAATATGGTCGATTGGCTGGCAGAACAGGAAGACTATCAGACGTTTAGCGAAACGAATATTACATTGGACAACCCTTCTCCGCTTCTGTCAAAAGAAATTCCGGAACAGTCGGAGCAGCCGGAACCGGAGCCGTGGTCCCAACCCGACCCGGGGTATGAGTGGTATGATCAGTCCACCTTTGCAAACGGCGCTTACGGAGCCGAAGAAGATCCAGTGCCGGAGCCGGAGTATGGTTTTGAATACCCGGACACTCTTCCAGCCGGTGAAGCGTTTACTCTGACTGTAACGATCAATGGCCTGAATCCGGGACAGACGGTTTCTGGATATGATACCGGTATTTATCTGGACGGCGGACAGCAGGTGGCGCAGGTTCAGAATGAAGACGGCAGCTGGCCGGCCGGATACGGATACAGTGAAGAGTTCTCGGTGACTGCCGGCGAAAATGGAACCGCGGTAAAAGAACAGACCGTGCGGCTGCAGGAAGGAGCAGAAGGAGAAGCCAATCTCCGTCTGCGGGAGTCAGGCAGTAACCTGTATACAACAACCGTCACTATTGGAGAAAACGGGGGAGATGACGGAAGCGGCGGCCCGCAGCTCGTAAGTATCGAACAAGCACGCGGCACAGCTGATGGAAGCGAAGTAACCGTGGAAGGCGTTATTACATCCGCCCCCGGGACATTTGGTGGACAGGGGTTCTATCTTCAGGATGAAACCGGGGGAATTTATGTATATCAGCACGACAACAGTTTTGAGAAAGGGCAGAAGGTCCGTATAACGGGAGGACTTACCACCTATCAGGGAATGAAAGAAATAGACAATGTTTCTACCATTGAGGTGCAGGGGACCAAGGATCTTCCGAACGATGAAATCGTGAACACGCTTGATGGCAGTTATCAAGCGGAACGGGTGACCATCGAAGGCGGTACGGTGCAGAACATGGAAGAATATTATAATGCGTTTGAGTTTGATCTTCACGCCGCTGGTGAGGTTACGAGAGTCCGTGTAGATAACAGAACAAACATCTCGTTTGATGATTTTACATCTCAGGTCCAGGAAGGAGACCAGGTGTCGGTATCCGGTATTGCATCCATCTTCGGTGACACGTATCAGTTCCTTCCGCTGGCAGCGGCGGATATCCAGGCGTATGGAAGTGCGCCGGAGATTACGGCGCCTGACACAACGGTCTTTGATATTACCAAAACAGAAGAAATACCTGTTGAGGTAAACGATGAAGACGGCGGCCCTGTTTCGGTTACTTCAGAAATAGAGGAACAGGAATGGAACGGGAACCCGGTTCTATCTCCGCTGCAGTTAACACCCGGTGAATATGAACTCATCGTTACCGCTGAAGATGAAACGGGCCGCACCTCAAAGCGTTCCTTTTCCATCGAAATGGAACTTGGTATGGACCGGATGGATGAATTGATAGAACTGGGAGAAAGTCAAGGCTACATTCATGACGGGAAAACAGCGGATCGGCTGGAGAAAAAAGCAGAAAAGGTACAGCGCGCAAAAAATAACCCTTCCCGTGACGGAAAATGGAATGCCCTGCTTCACCAAATGGAAGCACAGGCAGGGAAAAAGGTAGAAGAAGCCTTTCTTTCATACTGGGAAAAATAATCTATGTTTACAAAATATTAATAAAGTTAACTGAAACAATACCTGGAAATTATATTATATTTACAAAGGGCTGTTATCTTGGATAAAGGATAGAGAGTTCTAAAAATTGGGGGTAAAAGAATGAAAAAATTTACAAAAGTCAGTATGACTATGCTTCTTTCTCTTGGTCTTTTGGCAGCGTGTGGGGAAGGCAGCGAAGACAGCAGTACATCAGGAGACGGCGGCGGAGAAGACACAGGCGGTTCCTCAGGAAATGGCAGCGGTGAACAGTCGGAAGAAGCGTCCGGTGAGGAGCTGGACGAGCTGAGTGTTCAGTTCGTCCCGTCCCAGAATGCAGATACACTTGAGGCAAAAGCAAAGCCTCTTGAAGGGTTGTTAAGCGATGAACTGGGCATTCCTGTGAACGTCAGTGTGTCCACGGATTACAATACCATTGTCGAAGCGATGGGATCTGATCAGGTGGATGTTGGTTTCCTCCCTCCTACCGCCTACGTACTGGCCGAGGAGCAGGACGCAGCGGAAGTTATTCTGCAGTCCCAGCGTTACGGTGTGAATGATGATGGGTCCGCGACAGAAGAACTTGTGGATTTCTACCGGTCGATCTTCATCGTTAGAGAAGATTCCGACATCCAGTCGGTGGAAGATCTTGAAGGACGCCCGATCGGCTACCAGAACGTGACGTCCTCCGCCGGCTTTGTATGGCCTGCAGCCACATTGCTCGATGCAGGCATCCATCCACTTGACGATGTGGAGCCGGTGACATTGAAAGGACATGATCAAGCGGTCATTTCCCTTCTTAATGGAGATGTTGACGCAGCAGTAACCTTCCAGGATGCTCGTAACATTGTTTCCGGAGACTATGAAAGTGCCTTTGAAGACACCCGCATTATTGAATTCACAGAGAAAATTCCTAACGATACGGTAACAGTCCGCCCGGAAATCAATGAAGATATGAAACAGGCGGTAACGGACGCCTTTATCAGTATCGGCAAGAGTGAAGAAGGGAAAGAGATTATCCGGGACGTTTATTCCCATGAAGGTTACGTTGAATCACAGGACAGCAACTTTGATACAGTCCGTGAATACGAAGAACTGATAAGCACAGAAGTTACAGAGAACTAAAAACCAGGACATAGACATTGAGTATAGGATGGAGATGGAAGGCTGCCGGAATAACTCCGGTCAGCCTCCTTTTACTACCTGAAGAAAGCAGGGGAGACATTTGATAGAGTTTAATCATGTTTCAAAGGTTTATCCAAACGGTACGACCGCATTAAACGAGGTGGATCTGCAGATTGAAGATGGAGAATTTGTCGTCGTTGTCGGTTTGTCTGGAGCCGGAAAGTCAACATTTCTGCGTTCCATCAACCGTCTGCATGAAGTGACGGAAGGGGAGATTCTCATAAATGGGGAATCCATCACAAAGGCACGGGGAAGCAGTCTGTACCGGATGCGTAGAGAGATTGGAATGATCTTTCAGAATTTCAACCTCGTACGACGTTCGTCGGTGATGCGGAATGTGTTGTCCGGCAGGGTGGGTTACCATTCCACGCTCCGCATGATTCTCGGTCTGTTTCCGCGTGAAGACAAGGATATCGCGATGCAGGCGCTTGAGCGGGTGAATCTTCAGGAGAAAGCCTACAGCCGCGCGGATGAATTATCCGGCGGACAGCAGCAACGGGTGTCCATCGCAAGAGCTCTTGCCCAGGAAGCCAAACTGATTCTTGCAGATGAGCCGGTGGCGTCTCTTGATCCGATGACGACAAAGCAGGTAATGGATGACCTGGCCCGTATTAATAAAGAACTGAACATGACAATGGTGGTCAATCTTCACTTTATTGACGTAGCAAGACAGTATGCTACGCGGATCATCGGCCTGCGCGAGGGAGAGGTCGTGTTTGATGGTCCTGTCGGACAGGCAACGGATGAAATATTCTCAGACATTTACGGCCGTCCGGTTCATAAAGATGAAATGCTGGGGGAGATGTAAATGAAAGAAACACCGGTTGAACTATCCAGCTGCACGCCGCCCATGCCACCGTCGAAAAAGAAACCGCTGTTTACGATTTTCATCGTTCTTGTACTTGTCACAGGAAGCGGGTGGCAGATTGGCTTTTCCATCACCGATTTAACTGCCGGTCTCCCGGAAATGGGGAGCCTGCTCGTGCAGCTTGTACCTCCGGACTGGACTTATTTCGGCGAAGTCACGTCGCCGATGATGGAAACGATTCAGATGGCGGTGCTCGGTACGACATTCGGAGGGCTGATTGCCTTTCCACTTTCCATGCTTGCAGCCAGTAATATATTTCATACGAACTGGATCACGGTGCCGTCCCGCCTGCTGCTGAACTTGATCCGGACGCTTCCGGAGCTTCTGCTTGCGGCGTTGTTTGTCGCGATTTTCGGCATCGGTCCGGTGCCCGGGGTGTTTGCACTGATGATGTTTTCCCTCGGTATTATCGCGAAATTGTTTTTTGAGTCGGTGGAAGCCATTGATTCGGGGCCGATGGAAGCAATGACAGCCGTTGGGGCCAACAAGCTGAAATGGATGATGTTTGGTGTTGTGCCGCAGGTGATGTCATCCTTTATGTCTTTTTTCCTGTACGCTTTTGAAATCAATATCCGTGCTGCGGCGGTCCTCGGACTGGTAGGAGCAGGAGGCATCGGTCTTTATTATGAACAGAATCTCGGTTTTTTTGAATACGCGAGGGTGTCCACTATTATCGTCTATTCGTTGATCGTAGTGCTCGTGATTGATTTTCTCAGCACCCGGATAAGGGAGAAATTACAATGAAGCCACAAGAAATATGGAAACGAAATACGAAAAGAATTCTCATCGCTGTGGTTGTGCTGCTGATTTACATATGGGCGTTCTCCGGCATACCGGTTATTCAAATCAAGGAAACCTCGGGAGAAGTGTTTTCCTCCATCATGTCAGGGATTTTTTCGCCGGACTGGGGGTATGTGTATGACCCGGCCGGTGAGGATCTGCTGCGGACGCTTCTGGAGACACTTGCTATTGCCCTGCTCGGGACATTCATTTCATCCCTGCTCTGTATCCCGTTTTCGTTTATGGCGGCGCGTAATATCGCCAAAACAAAATTCATGGTGGGGACGAGTAAGTCTGTCCTCAGTTTTATCCGGGTGTTTCCTGATATTGTACTGGCCCTGCTCTTTATCAAGGCGGTCGGACCGGGCCCGTTTGCAGGGGTGCTGGCGCTTGGTATCGGGGCGGTCGGCATGCTCGGCAAACTGATTGCAGAGAGTGTGGAAAGCATTGATTTAAGTGCAAGAGAAGCACTGATTGCGACAGGCGGAAACCCGGTGAAAACATTCATGTTTGCCGTCGTACCGCAGGTGCTCCCGAACTTTTTCTCGTTTGTGCTGTACCGCTTTGAAGTGAATTTAAGGGCCGCTACCATTCTTGGTGTGATTGGCGCAGGCGGCATCGGAGCCCCTCTTATTTTTGCATTAAGCGTTCGTGACTGGGAGCGGGTCGGCATTATTCTGCTTGGCATTATTGTAATGGTTACGATCCTTGATGCGATTTCAAGCAGAATCAGAAGTCGTCTGATTTAAAGGCTTCCGCCAGAAGACGGAACGAATGTTTTTTCTTTTCTTCATCGAAGATATTGGTAATGGCCATGATTTCATCGGTCTGATAGAGCTCTGCCAGCCGGCGGAGCTCTGTTTTTACCTGCTCCGGGGTACCGATGACCGCACGTTTCCGGTTTTCCTGAACTTTATTTTCTTCTTCTGCAGTGAGCGTTCTCCCAGAAGCTTCGTCCGGAGAAGGGATCTTTGTTGTGCGTCCTTTTTCCACATTTAACAGCCACATATCCTGCGTGTGTGCGAGATGTTCCGCTTCTTCTTCGGTATCCGCACATACGACGAATACACAGACGGCTGCTTCGGGATGGGGCTGGCGCTCTGAAGGTTGGAAATGTTCCCGGTACGCAGCCATCGCCTCCGCTCCGTTACCCGGTTGAATGAAATGACCGTACATAAAGGCTGTACTGTTTGCGGCAGCATGACGGGCGCCGCGGCTCGACAAGCCGAGGACCCAGGTTTGTGGGAGGGTGCTCGTCAGCGGCGAAGCTTTGATGGAGGCATAGTCGTGTTCCTTTGGGAGGGTACCGTCGATGAATCCCTGAAGATCGGAAAGCAGCCTCGGAAATTCATTCATACTTTTCGGGCTCCCATCGGTCAGTGCCTTCCGTATTGTCTGGCCGCCGCCGGGAGATCGTCCGACGCCAAGATCGATTCTCCCGGGAAACAGGGCTTCGAGAACCTTAAAGTTTTCGGTTACTTTGTATGGACTGTACTGCGGCAGAAGCACTCCGCCGGAACCGAGCCGGATGGTTTCGGTAACCGAGGCGATGTGGGAAATCAGCACTTCCGGAGAACTGCCGGCAAGCCCGGAGGTGCTGTGATGTTCAGCCGTCCAGAAACGGGTATAACCAAGCGTTTCGGCGTAACGCGCCAGATCGGATGTTCTTCGCAGCGCGTCTGCAGCGTCTTGTCCGGAAGAGATAGGGGATTGTTCTAAAATACTTAGTTTCATTACGTTTTTCTCCTTCTTATAGACATACAGGTTCTGGTTTAAGAAATAGATAAACCTATTGTACGTCGAAAAAGTACCTGTCTTCCAGTTACATGCTTTGCCGCATGACTCTATTTCGTTTGGCTTTTTTGATTTCTTTCGGGCCGAGAAGAACGGCAATGATCCCCGCTATACCATAGATCGTAAATGTCCACATATAATCAGAGACCCCGATTAACACGCCGGCTCCTGCTGAACCTGCAACCTGACCGACTGCCAGAAGTAGAAATGGTGTGCCGATTCCAAGCGATGCGTTGTTGATGAAGACCCGGATGCCCCAGACCATCAGAACACCGGTAATAAAGATATAGGAAATGCCGAACAAAGCGGCGGCAAGATAGGCAAGCGGCCACTGCCCGGGAAACCAGGCGAGTATGAGGGAAGCCGAACTGATAACAAGTGCGCCCCATTTATAGGCGAAGGGAAGTCCGAGTTTTTCAATAAGAAACCCGGAAAAACCTCCAAAAATGCCGAAAACCCCAATCATTACCCAGAACAACGATACTCCGGTACTGCCATAGTTGTTGGTGGATGATATGAAATCGACGGCGAATGTCCAGAAAGCAGCTGTTGATATACCCAGTACAATCGAACAGATAATCAAAGGAAGGGCACCTTCCACCCCGCGGAAAGAAAAGTGTCCTTTTTCAAACTGTACGGACGGGTTTTTCGGAAGCGGCGGTACGACTTTGGCGTTCCATAAAAGAGCAATCAGTGCGATGATTCCATAAATGAAATACGTCATCCGCCATTCCGAAGCCAGCATAAGAGCTCCTGTACCGGAAAGAGCCAGACCGATACTGGTTCCGGAATTAATCCATGTGTTCGCCCGTCCCTGTTCGTTGACTTTCAGCCAGAGGGAAATCGCTGCTCCGTAGGGCGGGGATACGAACCCGGTACTCGCACCGGCAAATAACACGCCGAGTCCGAGCAGCCATACGTTAGGGCTCGATGCCATCACAAATAATCCGACAAAGGCAGAGGCCCCTGCGGCAAGAATCATGCCGCGTGGTCCCTTTTCTGTTGTGTAGACGGTGGCAGCGACGATGGCCAGGCAGTAAGCGAGATAAAAGAGGGACGAAATGAACCCGGATGTTGATGAACTCATTCCAAGATCCGAATTGATACTGGGCAGAAGCAGCCCGTAGCTGAACCTGGCGAGTCCATATGCAACAGCGATCATAGTAATACCCGGGGGTACTAATGTCGAAAAATGCAACAACGTTCACCTCCTTAAATATAAAGAATGATCTTTCTAAAAAGAATAAAAAACATACTATTTATGCTGAAATCTTTGCGCGATGTGCGAGTCGGCATAGCTAATATATAGAACGTTTGACATAATACACTTTAGCACGCACTATTCCCATAATCAATGGATTTACATTTTGTCAGATATTAGACTAATTTTACTAAAGAAAGACTTTTCAGAATGATTTGGATTTTTTAATTAAAAAGGTAATCGTGCTTGAGAAATGGAGAAAATCGTGATAAAAACTATAAAGAACGTTCTATTAAGTGGAGGAGCTGATTTTAGTACATTTCTTTCTCTATCAGTCCGAAAGATGTACTAAAATTTTCTGCTTTTATTATAATGAACGTTATATACACTATAGAGAGGAGAACTGTTTCATGTCTAAAGTCGGCAATGTTTTTTGGATATCGCTCGCTATATCCATAATTTTTGTAATATGGGGGGCTGCTGCACCGGATAACCTTGGTGTTGTTTCAAATGCAATTCAGTCTTTCCTTACGTCAAGATTTGGATGGCTTTATATTCTTTCTGTTGCAGCATTTCTTATCTTTTCCATTTATCTGATGTTCAGCAAGTACGGAAAATTGAGACTTGGGGATCCAGATGACAGACCGGAGTACAGCAGAATAACATGGTTTGCCATGCTTTTTGGTTCCGGTATGGGAATCGGACTTATTTTCTGGGGTGCTGCTGAACCTTTAAGTCACTTTGCTGCACCGCCGAACGCTGAACCTGAATCCATCCAGGCAGCGGAGAACGCTATGCGGTACACTGCTTTCCACTGGGGGCTGCAGACATGGGCTGTCTACACGGTTATTGCACTGGCGATTGCTTATTTTAAATTCAGAAGAAAAGCACCCGGAGCTATCAGTTCGACGTTCCAACCGCTTCTTGGCGATAAAACTCAAGGATGGATGGGAACGGTGATTGATGTCATCGCGGTATTTGCAACAATCTTTGGTGTAGCCACCTCTCTTGGACTCGGCGCATCACAGATTTCAGGCGGACTTTCATTCGTTTCCGACTTGGAAAACACTTTTAGTCTGCAGTTTATCATTATCATTGTTGTTACTATTCTATTCATGATTTCAGCATGGACGGGTATTAACCGGGGTATTAAATACTTAAGTAATATAAACCTTACATTGTCTACGATGCTTATTGTACTGACGTTTATTCTCGGTCCGACTGTTTTCATATTTGACAATTTCTTTTCGACATTACTCTCATACATTCAAACACTGCCTTCCTTGAGTTTTGAGACCGGTGGAATGGATGAACAGCATGCAAGCTGGATTGAAAGCTGGACAATCTTTTACTGGGCCTGGTTCATTGCTTGGTCTCCATTCGTCGGGACGTTTATTGCCCGCGTATCCAAAGGCAGAACCATCCGGGAGTTTGTGACCGGCGTTTTATTTGCTCCAAGCTTGTTTTGTGTGCTTTGGTTCGTTGTTTTCGGCGGGTCCAGTCTTTATCAGGAACTCAATGGAATCAACACCGGCCTTACAGATCTGGCTCAGGAAGAAACCCTATTTGGTGTTTATCAATCATTTGATATGAGCATGGTACTTATCGTCATTGCCCTGCTGTTAATCAGCACATTCTTTGTTATCTCCGCCGACTCGGCAACGTTCGTACTCGGTATGCAGACAACAAACGGTGATCTTAACCCGTCCAACAGCGTTAAGATGACATGGGGTGTTATTCAGGCGGCTTTTGCTTCGGTACTGCTCGCTTCCGGAGGTTTGAGTGCCCTTCAGACGGCATCGATTGCATCAGCATTTCCATTTATGTTCATTCTACTGCTCATGATGGTATCTCTGATCAAAGCCTTCCGGCAGGACTACCCCGCAAAGTAACAGAGTATAAGGTGCTGACCCCGGAAAACAGGAGGGATAACTGTTTTCCGGGAATCCCCTTTTGCAAATTCGGTCCAAGTGCCGCAGGTTTGGTCCGGGATCGTTAAGGTTCATATGGTCCGGCAGGCTGATGACAGGAACTATTTCTGCAAGTATGACATGGATATTTATAACATCATTTAAACAAAATATTATTTTTGTAATTTTTGTTAAAAATCCCATTGCTGTGTGAATCCATGAAATTGTAGGTAAACACAATAAAAATCAAAGGAGTGTTAAAACAATGGGGATGTGGAAAAGCAGCGTGTTGTTTGTCGGTTTGTCATTTGTTTTGGTGACTGCTGGTTGTGGACAAGATGATTCGTCCGGAGATTCGGCAAGTGTCAGTGGACAGCTCGAACATACCATCACAGGTATTGAACCTGGTTCCGGTGCATATCAGGCAACAGAAGACGCATTGTCCCAGTATAACAATCTGACTGGCTGGCAGCAGGAATCGTCCTCTGCCATGGCCATGCTGACCTCTTTGGAAAATGCTATCAGTAATGAAGAACCTATTGTTGTTTCTGCATGGTCTCCCCACTTTATTTTCGCGAAATATGATTTGAAGTATTTAGAAGATCCCAAAGGCGTTTTTGGTGAAGAAGAGTATGTAACCACTATTGCCAGAGAAGGACTGAAAGAAGATAAACCCGGCGCCTATACCATTTTGGACAGGTTTGAGCTGGATATAAGTGACGTAGAATCTTTCATGCTTACTATTCAGGATCAGGAAATAGAAGCGACCGCTGAAAACTGGGTGGAAGACAACCAGGAAACCGTGAATGAATGGACGAAAGGTATTGAAGACGGCGGCGGTACTTCTGTGGACTTGGCAATGACTCCTTGGGACGATCAGCGTGTTTCCGCCAATATTATGAAAGTTGTCCTGGATCAGAAGGGTTACGATACATCGATTACTCCTGTTGATCCAGCTGTTATGTTTGAATCGGTCGCTAATGGGGAAAGCGATGCTTCTTTGGCACCATGGATGCCAATCACTCATGGAGATCTGTACGCCCAATATGAAGACAGCTTTGAGGACCTTGGAAAAAACGTGACTGGTGCAAAAATCGGACTGGCAGTTCCGGAATATATGGAAGACGTTAACTCCATTAAAGACCTTAAATCTGCAGAGCAGTAAATAGACTTGCGAACCTTTTTGATGGAATAAAGGGAGCCGTAAACAGGCTCCCTTTAAATGTTATGTCTGCGGAATGAGGAGGTATGTGTAAAATAGTTCTCGGTAACGACGAAGACTGATGATTGGCAAAAAAAGAGAAGGTCCTCTATCATCGATGTATGCCTAGGAAGCAAATACAAAGCGAAAAGAGACCTTCTCATGAAACCTATTATAACAGAAATGCACCAGATAATGAAAGAAACACCGGATGTCCTGGTCATGGAAGAAAAGCTGCAGCAGCTGATGTACAGCTGGTTCAGCGATTTGGTGGGAGAGGCTCTCACCCTGCTGGATGATCCGGTGAGCGAAGCGAAAAAGGACGAAGGATGGGACGTGGAGACGCGGGATGCGAGGACCATCCAGTTTTTA
>NZ_FOTY01000050.1 GCF_900114715.1 Salibacterium qingdaonense | reverse complement strand
CGCGCTCGGTAAGGCAGCAGCGTCAATGGGCCCGCATGGTACGGATGACCGATATTCTCCGGGACCCGGCCCGGGCATCCAACGGGACGACAGCCGGTGTCATACCGCTGCATGCCGCCCATTCCACAGCGATGGGCCATATGGTAAAGAGCCTTTCCTAACCCTCGCTGGAAGGTCTGTTTTCGCCAGAAAGCAGACCTTCCAGCGAGGCCACCAAGCGGAGCGCGGTAGGAGATTCACGGTGTACAACAAGAGAGGGCCGGAAACTGCCGTCTTTCAGGCTTACCGAGAAAAACTTGACGCAGACAAAGCGGTTTACTCCCACCCTGTGAAAGCGGAATTATGATAGAATGAAAGCATAGTTTACAGGGGAGGGATAAATAGGATGCCGAAGATTCTGTCTTACGTAGAGCCGCCTGAAGACGTTCTAGCATTTATGGAAGACCATGCAGAAGTGAGTGTGGTCCGCCCAAAAAAAGAAGAAGACAGGTTTTATGAAGAGCTTTCAAAAGCAGACGCCTTGTATGGAGCCGGCCTGCCCATTGGTGAAGACCTTCTGCAGCATGCGCCGAATCTGAAGGTTATCAGCAATGTGTCGGTCGGATATGATAACCTTGATATGGAAGCGATTTCAAAAAGGGGTATTACTGCGACCCACACCCCTGCCGTGCTGATTGATACGATGGCTGACACGATGACAGGCTTGATGATTGCCACTGCCCGGCGTATGCCGGAGCTGAACAACATGGTGAAAAACGGGGGGTGGAAGAAACCGCTGACCTCGGAGCACTTTGGTACCAATGTGCATCATAAGACGCTGGGAATTATCGGCATGGGCCGAATCGGGGAGGAAGTGGCACGCCGCGCTGCGCTTGGATTTCGTATGGAAGTAATGTATTACAACCGCCGCCGGAAGCCGGAAGCAGAAACGAATACCGGCGCTTCTTACGCGGAGCTGGAAGAATTGCTGCAGTCCTCGGATTTTGTCATGGTGCTCACTCCGCTGACAAATGAAACACGCGGGTTAATCGATGCCCAGTCGTTTGGCAGCATGCAGCAGCACGCTGTGTTTCTAAACGGCAGCCGCGGGAAAGTTGTGGTGGAAGAAGACTTGATTCAGGCCCTGGAAGAAGGAGAGATCGCTGCTGCCGGACTGGATGTGTTTGAGCAGGAGCCGGTGGATCCCAATCATCCACTACTGGGTATGGACAACGTTGTCGCACTTCCGCATATCGGAACAGCTACCCATGAGACAAGGCATGCGATGGCAATGGATGCTGCGCGGCAGTGTGTAAATGGAGTGAAAGGCCGGACACCGGAGCATGTCATACCGGGAGGATGAATGATGAACAAAAAAGCAGAACTTATTGTCGATGAAAAAGCCCTGCTCGGAGAAGGGCCGACCTGGGATGAGCATCAAAACGTATTGTACTGGGTGGATATCATGGGGGAGAACATCCATCGCTATGATCCAAAGCAGCAGATTAATCAAACGATAAATGCCGGTCAGGAACCAGGAGCTGTTGTGGTACATAAAGACTCGGAGCTGATCGGTGCTATGCAGCATGGTTTTTACAGGATTAATTTTGACCGGGAAACATTTGAGTTGGTTGTGGACCCGGAAGAGCATCTGCCCGGCAATCGGTTTAATGATGGAAAAGTGGATCCGGCCGGACGGTTCTGGGCCGGAACGATGGCGTACAGCAAGCAGAAAGACCAGGCAGCGCTGTATTGTCTGACCCCTGAGTTCACCTGCAGCCAAAAAGTCGGTCATATAGGGATCTCCAATGGGTTGGCGTGGAGTGCGGACTGTAAAACGATGTATTTCATTGATACTCCCACGCTTGAAGTGAGTGCGTTTGATTATGATATCGCCGCAGGCGGAATTTCAAACCGCCGCCCGGTGATCATCTTTTCAGGAAACGACGGGCGTCCGGACGGGATGACAATGGATGCGGAAGGTATGCTTTGGATTGCCCACTTCGGAGGCTGGAAAGTAAGCCGCTGGAACCCGGAAACAGGGGAGTGTCTGGAGGAAATTGAGGTGCCTGCCAGCCAGGTGACGTCCTGCGTGTTCGGCGGGGAAGATTTGAGGACGCTGTATATTACCACCGCCCGCAATAAGCTGGACGAAGAACAGCTTGATATAGAGCCGCACGCCGGCGGGTTGTTTGCTTTGAACCCGGGTGTGAAAGGAACGCTGTCCCGCCGATTTGGCGGCTGAAGCTGTTCCCGTTTAAGGCGGGAGCAGCTTTTTTTATGGAGCATACCGGCTTTAACCATCACATTGTGAGTGTTTCCGGGTAAATGTGCACCTTAGATGAAGTCCAGGAGTCTCTTTTGTCAAGGAGTATGGGAAAAGGGACGTTTAGAAATCGTCTAACCATTACTATTCAATAATTGGAAGGAAAAAGCAACCCGCAGCATATCACAATCAGTCTATGCATTGACAGAATGATAGTTCAAGGGGTAAACTATATTATAGTTTAGGGGGTCAACTTTATATGGGTGAAAGTAGAATGGAGGAAGCGATCCGTCTGTTCACAGACGTGATGATTGACGGTCAGAACGAAGTGTTCCGCAAGGTGGAAAACGAACTCCACCAAGAGTTTTCGATGGAACAGATCAAAATGCTGAACCTGCTCGAACGACACGGACCGATGACGTCCAAGCAGTTAACGGAACTGCAGGGAGGGCATAAAAGTGCAACATCGAGCCGTCTGAAAAAACTGGTGGAAAAAGATTATGTCCGGGTCATTCCGGATGCAAGCGACAAACGGGTGAAATACGTGCAGCTTACAGAGGCAGGAGAGGCTGCGTATAAACAGGCCAATCAGCAGGTGAACGAATACTTAAGCTCCATACTATCCGGAATCAATGATGAAGAAGTCGATGAATTCATCTATATTTTCCAGAAAGTCAAATCACTGCTGAGAAACCAGGCGTAAGCCGATCCTGCTTTTCAGTTGTTTTACAGAAAAGAGGAGGAAAGAAACATGCGTACGATATTAAGATTCCGGTGGGTGATTGCTTCGGCACTGCTGGCTGTAACAGTGCTGCTCTTTTTCCTCACGCCGGATTTATCCCGCCTGGCCGGGGAGGAAGAGAGTTTTCAGCTTCCGGAAGACATGACTTCGCAGCAGGCCGATACCATACTCGAAGATGCCGGAGAAGGAGCAGAGTCCATCAGCCTGGTGCTCGAACTGGATAATTGGCTGACGGCGGAGAAAGAACAGAATATTACAGGATATTTAGAAGACATCAGATCAGCTGATGATAATATTGAAGAAGTGACCTCCCCGTTTGAACGGGAAGAGGTACGCAATCAACTGGTGTCTGAAGAGAATAACGTGGTGCTTGTACCTGTTTCGGTTAACGGAGGCCAGGAAGCGGCCGTGCAGGCCGGGGAAGCACTGCAGTCTCTGTCCGTTCCAGATGGAATGACGCAGTATGTGACAGGAGATGCGATAATCAGTGATGCCGTGGATGAAACGACACAGGATGGGCTTCAGCGTACAGAAGGAATTACGGTTGTACTTATTTTTGCGCTTCTGCTTGTTGTGTTCCGGGCTGTCGTCACCCCGTTTGTACCGCTTATTTCGGTCGCGGTAACCTATCTGTTAAGCCAGTCCATCATTTCCCTGCTGGCAGAAGGTTTTGGTTTTCCATTGTCGACGTACACGCAGATCTTTCTCGTCGCGGTATTGTTCGGCATAGGGACGGATTATTGTATTCTACTTCTCAGCAGGTATAAAGAAGAGCTTTCTGATGGACAGGAAGTCAAAGATGCTATTGTAAACACGTACAGTACAGCCGGTAAAACGCTGTTGTACAGCGGTATTGCCGTGTTTGTTGGTTTTGCGGCGATAGGCTTTGCAGACTTTGCGATTTTCCAGTCGGCTGTAGGAGTGGCCGTCGGCATCGCGGTGCTTCTTCTCGTGTTGTACACGCTGATGCCGTTTTTCATGGCCGTGCTGAAAGACAAACTGTTCTGGCCTTCGAAAAAAGGAGGCGAGCATCAGGATAATAAACTTTGGAAAGCGATGGGACGGCTGTCCGTGTTCCGTCCGGTCATCTCCATCGTAATTGCTGCTGTTGTAACGCTTCCTTTTCTATTAACCTATGACAATGACATCTCCTACAATAACACCGATGAAATAGGATCTGAGGCGCAATCGGTTGAAGGTCTGCACGTTATTGAGAGTGCCTTTGGTATGGGGGATGCACTGCCTCTTGAAATGGTTATTGATTCGGAAAATGACATGATAACAAAAGAAAAGCTAGCAGCCGTTGAGTCACTGGCCCGTACGCTTGAGCAGTCGAGTGCAGTGGATGAAGTGCGCGGGGTAACCCGGCCGACCGGCTCTGTGCTGGATGACATGTATGTCGACAACCAGCTGGAAGATGTATCAACCGGTATTTCAGATGCCCGTGACGGCCTGGGGGAAGTTCAAAACGGTCTAAGCGAAGTGCGTAACGGCCTGCAGGATATGAACAGTCAGGTTCAGGGAAGCGCCTCCGGCAGCAGAGGGTCCTTGAATGAAGCAGTCTCCGGCATCCAGGACATCAACAGCCAGGTCGGCACTATTTCCAGCCAGCTGCAGCAGACCGGTAATACCCAGGCAGCGGTCCAGCAGCTCAGCGGTGTACAGCAGGGGCTGACGGAAGTGCAGAACGGGCTGCAGCAGGGCAGTCAGCAGATGAGCAATCAACAGCAGGCCCAGGCAAACGACTTGGCAGCCAGTCTTGATGAGTTGACCAACGGGGTACAGGAAGCCATCAATGGTCTTGAGGATATTGAGTCAGGACTGGAAAGTGCACAAACCTACACAGCAGAAGCGTCCGGAGCTTCCTATATCCGCGGCAGCGGCGTATTTGTACCGGATGACCTTCTTGAGAATGAAGATTTCCAGGAAGGCGTCCGTCAGTATGCTTTTGAAGATCAAACCGGCATGACGATAGAAGTGAGCCTGAAAGAGGATCCGTACTCGGTTGAAGCGATTGAGGCAGTGGATCAGGTGAAACAGCTTGTTTCGATGGAAACTGCCGGTACGCCGCTTGAGCAGGATACAATCACCTACAGCGGCGTTCCTGGAACGAATGCGGACCTTGAGGACATTTCCACCGAAGATTTTACGAACACCATCATTATTATACTGATTGGATTGTTTTTGATTCTGGCTGTTCTTCTCCGTTCGCTCGTGAAGCCTGTCTTCATTCTGGGCGGACTGATGCTGGCGTATTACACCGCTATGGGAGCAGCGGAAATGATTTTCGTTCAAGGGCTCGATTATCCCGGCATGATGTGGCCGGTGCCGTTCTTCGGCTTTGTTATGCTCGTAGCTCTCGGCGTTGATTATTCGATCTTTCTGTTTGACCGGTACCGTGAAGAGGCCGAACTCGGAGTTCAGGAAGGCCTGCTGAAGGCCATGAAGAAAATGGGAACTGTCATTATTACGGCAGCTATTATTCTATCCGGCACATTCGGCGCGATGATTCCGTCCGGCGTCCTGACGCTCATGCAGGTCGGCACTGTCGTTGTAACCGGGTTGCTGCTCTTCGGCCTTATCATACTGCCGCTCTTCATACCGGCAGTAGTGAGTCTCCATGACTCTCCTCCTTCTTTGTCAAAGCGTAAGGAAAAATAAAGACAAATCAGAGGAAGTGTCAAAAGAGTCTCTCCGGGCAGTCCCTTCTGCTCCCGGATGTCAGGTCAGCGTCTACTATCTGATAGATAAGAAAGATTAGTAGACGTAAAACGCTGTTTCATGGACACTACGGTGTTTAAATATCAAAATAGTGGCTGCCGGCAAGGAAAAGGAGTCACTATTCTGCCGGGTCAGAGATATAGTGTCCACGCATCCAGCTTTTGTGGACACTAAAGGCAGTCCTGAGTGATGCAGCGGCCGCGCACGCACAGCCGGATTCTATAAAAAACAAGCCACGTTCCGCAGGTTCCCAAGTATAGCTGAGACCAGGATAAAAAGCCCCTGGTCAGGCGGACCAGGGGCTGCTGACAAACCAAATCGTTGTCAGTAACAGAAGGAGCAATCCGGCAAAATAAGCGTCATACCGGTTCCAGTGTATACGGTGGTAAAACGTGCGGTTCCGGCTCCCGTCGAACCCTTTTGATTCCATTGCGACCGCGGTTCGTTCGGCTTTGCGGATAGCTCCGGCCATCAGCGGGATAAAATACCGTTTCAGTTGACCGATCCCCCGCTTTTCTCCCAGGCCGCGGATGCGGTGGGCGGTACGAATCTGCCGCAGTTCATCCCGAAACAAGGGGAGAAAACGATAAGCTGCCATCATCCCGTACCCGAACCGGGGCGGCAGTTTGCACTGCTGGATGAGACTCAGCATAAACCGGGACGGTTCTGTCGTAAGAACGAAAAGCAGAGACCAGGAGCCGAAAACAAGCGCACGCATGCCGAGAGAGACGCCGGTTGATACGTTTTCAAGGGAAACCGGAAGGCTGCCGATTGTAAATAAAATCGTGTTTCCGCGTTCATCCGGAAACACAACCTGAATCCAGACAAAGCTGAATGCAAACAAGAGAAAGGGAAGCAAAAGCAGTCCGAGAAAACGAAACGATACCCCGCCGAGGGCGATGATCATTATTACCGTGCATCCGAATAAAAGCAGCGGGGTCCAAGGGTTAAACACCGGTATCATCATGATGATAATGACCAGGACGGCCCCCAGTTTCAGAGAAGGATTGACCTTCTGCAGGAAACGGTCTTTTTGCTGATACTGTTCTAACATGGTGCTTCCTGCCTTTCGAGGGAATGAACCCAGGGTTTCAATTTTCGGGAAACCGGAATGTTTATCGAAGCTTTCTCAAGCAGATCGTTCTGCTGAAAGAATGTGTCCGTACCGCCTTGGAAGGCGGTACTTTTTTCATGAAGAAGGAGCACTTTGTCTGCGTAACGGTCCACCAGTTCCATATCATGGGTGATCATAATAATCGAACCGCCCCGCTGCTGCCATTTCTTCAGCATCTCCATCAATGCATTCGTGCCGGATTCGTCCTGGCCGAATGTCGGCTCATCAAGGATCAACAGTTCCTGTTCCCCTGCCAGCATGACAGCAGCCGACAGACGGCGTTTTTGTCCCTGGCTCAGGGAAAAAGGGTTGGCATCCCGCTTTTCCCGCAGTTGAAAGAGAGTGAGCATTTCTTCAAGTTCTGCACGTATGAACTCCGGATTACTGCCTGTCATCCGCCAGCCGTAGGTTA
Source organism: Salibacterium qingdaonense (assembly GCF_900114715.1). GTDB lineage: Bacteria > Bacillota > Bacilli > Bacillales > Marinococcaceae > Salibacterium > Salibacterium qingdaonense. The sequence continues at coordinate 4,858 of NZ_FOTY01000050.1, read as the reverse complement.
ATTCATCTTCTACCGAGTCACAGATGAACTGATGTTCAGGGTTCTGAAACACAAATCCGGTCTGCTTCATGATCTCCTCTGTTCTGTAACGACTTGATTCCTTTCCTTTTCGAAACAGAGTTCCTTCCTCCGGCTGCTCAAGTCCGGTCAGAAGATGGGCCAGCGTGCTTTTACCTGCTCCGTTGGAGCCGCATAGCGCGGCGAATTCTCCTGTGTGCAGCGTGAAAGAGACGTTCTCCAGAATACGTTCTGCCCCGTAGGAAAAAGTCAGGTTTTCGGCTTCTATCAAAGGAGGCGCAACGGGACTTTTCGCAGAAAAGTCCGGGGCTGGTTCGTTTCGTTTTTGAATGCCGCGCTGTGCGCATTGTACCTCCCATTCTTCCAGATTGAGTGGAAAGGGATCCCAGGTTATTTGTCCTTCCTGTTCTACGCGGCGCGCTGTCCGGCAGACTTCCGGCACATGAATCCCTTCCTGCTCCAGGATGTGCGCCTTTTCCCGGAAAACAGTACGGGGAGGGCCCTCGAGCAGAACACCTCCTTCTTTCCGCAGTGCAATCACCCGGTCGATATACTCCAGGCCGGTTTCCATGTTGTGCTCGATAAAAAGAAGGGTCTTGTTTCCGCGCGCAGCAGTGTTAATCCATAACTGAATAAAGTCTTCGCTGCTCTTTGGATCCAGGTTGGCCGTTGGTTCATCCAGAACAAACACAGCCGGGTCCAGGGCCAGCAGGCAGGCTGTAGCCGCTTTTTGTTTCAGACCGCCGGAAAGGGTAGTGAGCCGGCTGAAGCGATGTTCTCTCAGCCCTGTTATCTCAAGCACGTGTTCCAGTCTGCTCGTTATCTCCTCAATCGACAAGCCGATGTTTTCCATGCCGAAAACAATTTCGTCTTCCACGGTTTCCATGCAGAACTGCGTTTCCGGATCCTGAAACAGTATACCGACGTGCCGGCAGGCTTGTGCTGTCGTCCAGTGCTCCAGCTCTGTTTCGTTTACGGTGAGTGTTCCTGTTTTTTCGGCCTCGATCACTCTTGGAATCAACCCCTGCAGCGCAAGAGCGAGTGAACTTTTGCCGCAGCCGCTGGGCCCGGCAAGCAGAATATTTTCGCCTGTGTTGATGTCAAGATCCAGAGGTGGAAGGGCGGGCTGGTTATCTGCTGGATAAGTAATGCTCAACCCTCGGATGGCTGCATTACTCATCATGATGCTCCCCTTTCCTGTTTCGTTTGTCGGTTGCTGCGGCCGATGGCGAAGTTATGCAGGACACCGGTCTTCTCCAGCGCCCAGGTGAGGTAATGGCTTCCCCAGCCGGCGAGCAGAAGACCGCTTAGGAGCATGGTGCCAAGCATGAACCAGACGACGCCTGCTGCAAACTGACTGTATCCATACAGGGCGAACTCAGTCAGAAAGCTGGCGGCTGTCCCGGCCATACCTGCAAGCATAAGCACAGGGAGTTTGAAGCTGCGGTACCGGAACATGGCAAACACAAGCTCTGCGCCAAGCCCCTGGGTGAAACCAAGGATCAGTACCGATCCGGCATTGACCGAACCAACCATGATTTCGGTGCCGGCTGCGATAAGCTCAGCAAACAGAGCCACCCCTGGTTTCTGAATGATCAGGGCACAGACAATGGGAGCCATGATCCAGAACCCCGCCATCAATCCGCCGCCTACCGGACCCAGGATACCTGTCACAAGCTGCCCGAGAAAAATCCAGACTAAATAAAGAACCCCGAAGACAGCAGAAATAAACGCCATCACCACAATTTCGCGGAGATTCAACGTATGATTTTGTCTCATTTGGATGGATGCCCCGGTTTTTTATCTTCGGCAAACGGCCAGTCATGGGCTTTATATGCCATATCAAAAAACATGAACTCGAGCTGGCAGCCGTCGAGAAAGTGTTCTTCCCAGCGCTTGACTTCTTCTTCTGACGCGGTTTCCGCCATTTGATCCAGTTTATCCAGGTATTCCTGCATGCGCGGTTCTTCCTGTTGTCCGTAAAATGTAATCCAGTCGTAGAATGGGTGGGTTTCATCCGGTTGATAGTCCTCTATGAGCCGGCGGCCGACATAGAGGTAGATCCAGGGGCACGGCAGGGTGGCTGCGATAATATCCCCGATATTGCCCTCATAGGCGGTGTGGAGCATATGTTTAGCATAGTGCTGGGCTGTGGGAGCAAGTGGATATCCGTGCAGTTCATCATATCCGACCCCGGCCTGGTCACACAAATTGTGGTGAGGGTGAATTTCACTGTTTAAAATAAATCCGATACCGGAATGGAATAATTCCATCTCCTCCCGGGTTCTGCTTTTGGCTATAGCGAGAGCGCGGGCCTGAATCATGGCATTCAAATATTCATAGTCCTGCTTCACATAATGGATGAGCTGCTCTTTCTCCAAGTGTCCTTGGCCGATACCCTGAATAAACGGGTGGTCATAGCAGGCCTCAAAAATGTGATTCGTGTTCTCCCTCAATTTCTCTGAAAATCTCATGGTTAATCTCCTGCCTTTCTGTGATTTTTCACATAAAAAGAGCCACTCCGGAAATGGAGCGGCTCTGTTTGGTAGGAGATATTATGGTTGAGACGGCTGAAAGACCGTCTTTCATCCACAGACAGATATGCCGGCTCCACTTCCCTTCGCTGGTACTAACCAGATCAGGTTCTAAGGGACCAAGGAATAGATCACTCCTTATCTCAGCTTTACAGCGCCCCTAGCGGCCTCTTTTGTATGCGATTGCTTATAACGTATCATGCAGATGAGGTATTGTCAAAATAGTTTTGTTAAATACATACGGGAGACAGGCTTATTTTTTCTTCATCTGTTTCGCTTTATTTACAGCAGTATCAGCCATCTGCTTTGCTTTTTCCCGGTTTTTTTCGTCTTTTAAATACTCTTTGGCGGTACTGAAAAGTTTCTTTTTCAGGCTCATCTGTGTCCTCCTTTCTATTGATTCTATTTGGTGTAAATATGTTTCCCCGGTATCATTCAGCTTAAACTCGGAAAACGACTTCCTGTCAGGAAGAAAAAGCATCTTGTATACAGGTGTTGATGGAAGAACTGCCTTTCCCGATGAGAAAGCCCTGGGCGGCATCACAGCAGTGAGTACGGAGCCAGTCCCATTGTTCCTTTGTTTCCACGCCCTCAGCAACGACGGTCATATTCAGGTCGTGAGCAAGCCCCAGTACGGCCCGCACGATAGCTCCTTTGGAGTAGGAGGCGGGAAGGTCCTGGATAAAGGAGCGGTCAATTTTAATCAGGTCAAACGGCAGAGTTCCGATATAATTCATCGAAGAATAGCCCGAACCAAAGTCATCCAGGGCCAGTTTGATGCCGGCCTCTTTCCATCTGGTCAAGGTTGGGACGAGATCATGAAGGTTGTCGATGGTTGCAGACTCTGTCAGCTCCAGTGTGATCAGGCCTGGTTCAATGTCGTAATGGGCAAGCGTATGAATAACATATGATTCAAAGCCCGGGTCATGAAACTGACGGAACGATACATTCACACTAACACTGTACATGGTTTCTCCCTGGTCCTGTCTTTCTTTTAAAATACGGCATGTTTCTTTGAAAACCCAGCGCCCGATGGGGTGAATCATGCTTGAATTCTCAGCAGCCGGGATGAAACGTCCGGGGGAAATATATCCGTGCTTCGGGTGTTCCCATCGAAGGAGAGCTTCAAATCCGCAGAGTCTGCCATTTGTCAGAAACAACTGCGGTTGAAAAATCAGGTGCATTTCTTTTGAATCCAGTGCGTGATGAAGATCCTGACGAAGTTTAACTTCATTCAAGGAAGCGTCGGCAAGAGCTTTATTATAGAAGTAGAGCGCGGTGCCTGCAGTCTCCTTTGCTTTCTGCATGGCGAGATCTGCTTCCTGCAGCAGCTGTGCTGGCTGTTTTTGTGCTGTAACTGTCTGCGCGCTCACACCAATGCTTAGTTCAAGATAAATAGGTTCATGATGGTACAAAAAAGGTTCTTGGACATCAGCCGGAATCTGCTCTTTAATATCTTCATATGTACCAGGAGGCGCTACTAGAACAAATTCATCCCCGCTCATGCGGTATACGTTTCCGCCCGGTCCGCACAGCGACAGAAGCCGGTTGGCATAGGATACTAAAATATAGGCCGCCCCTTCATCGCCGAAAAAGCTGTTAATCCGCTTGAAGTCATCTATGTTTATAAGAAATAAATAGTATCCGGCACTGTATGGCGTTCTGTCCTTTTGATGTTGTTTGAAACGCCGGGCATTTGGAAGCCCGGTCAGGCTGTCATAGTAGGCTGCCTCGTAATATTCGCTGTATATGCGGTATTGAATCATTAAAAATAGATTGACGAGAAGAAGAAGGCTGTCGAAAAACAACACTCCCATCCAGCCGAGTGCCGCGTGGAATAAAATCATAGCAGTTACAAAGCTGGGAAGAAATACGACGACGCCGACACCGGTCCATAATATCGACAGGGTCATTCTGCTATTGGAATAAAATTTTTTCCATAGTAAAAATACAGCCAGGCATATGTATGTGTAAAATAGTTCTCGGTAACGACGAAGACTGATGATTGGCAAAAAAAGAGAAGGTCCTCTATCATCGATGTATGCCTAGGAAGCAAATACAAAGCGAAAAGAGGCCTTCTCATGAAATCTATTATAACAGAAATGCACCAGATAATGAAAGAAACACCGGATGTCCTGGCCATGGAAGAAAAGCTGCAGCAGCTGATGTACAGCTGGTTCAGCGATTTGGTGGGAGAGGCTCTCACCCTGCTGGATGATCCGGTGAGCGAAGTGAAAAAGGACGAAGGATGGGACGTGGAGACGCGGGATGCGAGGACTATCCAGTTTTTATTCGGGCCGGTTCAG
>NZ_FOTY01000053.1 GCF_900114715.1 Salibacterium qingdaonense | reverse complement strand
GAGAAGCGTTTAGATGTCACAGAACTAATAAGGGGCCGAACCAAGCATCATGGCAGATGAATAAAAAAAGGGGGAATTCACCTTATTCTTCATTCGAAACATCGAAAACGCGCATCACTGTTCTTTGACAATGAAATAGAAGCCAAATAGTGTAGTAGCTATCCAAGCTTCAATGAATCGTTGAATCCATTTCATTAAACAAAGTTTATTGATGAAATGAAATTTTTCCTATTGTTTTTCCTATTGTATGTAAAGGTGAAGCGATTCATCTTTGGCTGAAAATTGGATGAACATATGGCTGAAATTTCAGTTGACAATTACAAACGTCATTATGAATGGTTCATAAAGCACTTTAGAGGGTCTCGTCCCCCCGTAAACGTCATTATCCTGTGGAAGTACGTCACGTGCGGGCGCCGATCTGACTGCACATCCTGCGGGGTACCCGCGGCTCGTGCTGTTTGGAGCAGGAGTCGGGGCATTTTGGTTCCGCTGCTATGTGGCTCCTAAACAGTGGCTCGAGAGTTTCAGACATAACTGATCAATAAAAAAAGGGCGCTTCCAACTATCCATATGGATAGCTGGAAGCGCCTGTCATCTCTCAAAGACCGTTACGTATTATCTTCTGTATCACTCTCGGATTCATCATTATCTTCTGACCCGGAAGAAGTGTCGTTTCCATTTTCCTGATCTGAACTTTCCGGGGAACTAGTATTGTTATCCTCCCCGTTGCTGCCATTCTGCTCATTATTGTTGTCCGAACTATTCTCTGTTTCATCACTCCCATTTTGATCCTGGGAGCCGCTGTCAGAAGAATCATTGTCCGTATTATCTTCTTCATTTGTGCCGCCGCTGTTGTCTTCATCGTTATCATCTGTATTGATGTAGCGGCGCGCCGTTGCTGACTGGCTTGATTCGCGTCCGCGCGAATCAACCGCGGTAACAAAGTAGGACCCGGATCCGGCATTGAAAGATGTCGTTCCATCGGCGCGGATGCTTCCAACAAGTGCACCGTTTGAACGGTAAATCCGGTAACCAACGATATCACCATCACGATGCGGGGACCACGTTACACTGTTTCCGCTGAATGATACATTGGCCACCGGAGAAGGTGTTCTACCATTATCCGGGGCCTGCCGGTCCGGTGCTACATCCTGCCATTCCTCAGGAAGGTATTCCGATATTCCCTCCGCATCAAATAGATCATCCTCAACGGATATACCACTTCTTGTGAAAGCGGAAGGCGTCGAGTCATAGGCCTGGTAACGGGCGCCGTTAATCGTAACAAACAATTCCTGCTGCAGCCCGTCGCCGGTCTCTGTCGGAACATACTGCTCGTTAAAATAATCGGTCGTCGTGAACCCGGCGTTTGAGCATTCTGACGTTGGAAGTTTGCCGGTTATACCACAAATGGTCTGTCTGACGATACCGTCCGGCTGCTGAAATCGGTCATCCAGTCCAAAGACGGACTCTTCGCTTTCCTGCTCCGCTTCATAGGCTGCGTTCATATAATCGGACCAGATCTGCTGGGTACGTGCCCCGTAGCCTAAGCCTTTATAGTAGTTAGAGATTTCCTGCGGGGTATCATAACCAATCCAGATGCCGAACGTAACATTGGGATTAAACCCGACAAACCAGGAATCATGGGTATCATCTGTCGTTCCGGTTTTGCCGGCCCAGTCCCCGCCGAAGTTCATCATCCCCGGGAGACTGGATGCTGTCCCTCCGGACCCGAGAACGTCGCGGAGAATATCAACGGTTAAGAACGTCGTCTGCGGCGAAAAGACTTCCCTGCTTTCTGTTTGATGTTCATAAATCGTTTCTCCGTCTTTCGTTTCAATACGCTGTATCATGTAGGAATCATTATAGTTTCCGTTATTGCCGAAGGCGGCGAACGCATTCGTGTTCGTTTCCACGGTTGTTCCGTTCGTCAGGCCGCCTATGGCTGCGGAAGGATATGGTTCATTCGGGCCGATATTGTCAAAACCTAAGTCCAGCAGCGTCTGTCTCGCTGTTTCTTTCTCCATTCTCTCAAATGTGCGGACAGCCGGAGAGTTTCGTGACTCTACCAGTCCCTCACGGACACTTACAAATCCCTGATAACTGTCTCCGTAGTTTTTGTAGCTGCCATCTCCGTTTTCGTAATCACCGGGCACGTCGGGCAGAATAGTGCCGGGCTGGACGAGGCCCCGTTCCATCGCCGGCGCGTAGTCAAGAAGCGGTTTAATCGTCGAACCGTTCTGACGGTAGGATTGTGTGGCGTGATTTAAATTATTCTGGTCAAAATTACGTCCGCCGACGAAACTTAGAATTGCGCCGTTCTGGTTGTCGATCATCATGGCGCCGACCTGTTCCTGTTCGACGCTTCCTTTCACCTGTCTGTCCGGTCCGTACCACTGGGAATTGGCAGCTGCTTCCTGCATAGCGTCATAAATATTCTTTTTGACGGTGATATGAACGTTGTATCCCCCAAGCGCCAGCTCACTTTCCGCCTGTGTCTGGTACTGACCGATGGTCTCCCTGCGTTCTTCGCTGCTCATGGAGTCCAGATCGACCCCTGCTTTATCGATTAGATCGTTTCGGATAATATCGGAAGCTCTGCGCTGTGTTTCGTATGTCAAATAAGGGTAGTTTTCTACAATGCTCCCCTGTGGTTCCGCCAGATTCGCCTTAATGTCATAATCAAGCGCGGTCTGGTACTCTTCTTCGGTAATAAACTCATTATCCCTCATGTTCCCAAGCACACGTTCCATCCGCGCGAGTCCTTCTTCCATATCACTTTTCACTTTACCGCCTTGGGCAAATGGTGTATAAATGTACGGGTTCTGGGGAAGGCCGGCGATAAAAGCAGCCTGGGCCGGATTCAGTTCTGACACATCCACCCCGAAGATGCCCTCCGCAGCAGACTGCGCTCCGGCAATATTCCTTCCATCCGAATTACGTCCAAATGGCACGATATTTAAATAAGCTTCCAAAATAGCGTCTTTCTCAAAATAATGTTCCATTCGAAGCGCGAGTGCAATTTCTTTTGCTTTCCTCTCAAAGGAGACTTCGTTGGTAAGAAGCTGGTTTTTAACTACCTGCTGAGTCAGTGTACTCCCGCCTGTCTGGGTACTGGAATTGGAAACTTCCTGATAGACTGCACGTAACAGTGCTTTTGGAACAATTCCTTCATGTTCGTAAAAATATTCATCTTCTGTCGATATAACGGCATTAACTAAATGATCGGACATTTCTTCCAAAGGTCGTTCTTTACGCTCCAGCCTTGCAGGAATTTCTCCCAGGAATTCTCCTTCGTCAAAATAAATACCGCTGATTTCTTCGTAGTTATAGACCTGGTTTTCAAATTCTGCTTTGCTGTATGCCTCCTGATCCTCTACGAGAGACATGAAATATCCCGCTCCCGCTCCACCGGCAAAAAGACCAAGGGCGATAAACACCACGAATGCGATAAGTAATAAGTTCCAGAAAACGTAGGAAGTAATATTTAACCCCTTGATCCACGGTTTGTTTTTCCAGGAATCAAAGCGTTCGTTCAGTTTTTCAAGAAAATTTTTCATGTTATGATTCCTCCTAAACATCAACGATATTATAGCATAAGCTTGGATTGCTTCCTATGGATTATGGCGATTTTTATCAATTCGCGTTGACAATAGGAAAAAAGGTATGGTAAAAGAAGAATAGTCTATATCATTTATGACAGGCTTTGAAGGTATGAAGTAACTTTATTCTCCCTGTACACAGAGAACCGGCGGGCGCTGAAAGCCGGGACACAGAATGGAGTGAATTACGTGCTGGAGCTGATTCCATGCTGCATGGAACGGGAATTCCCGTTATAGAATCCAAGTGGGAAGCAGCTGCTTTCAACAAGGGTGGTACCGCGATAACAATCGTCCCTTCCGTACAGTACGGGAGGGGCGTTTTTTAATCTGAAATGAAGGAGAAAAGAGAAATGGATATTTTTCAGGACTTACAAAACAGAGGATTAGTCAATCAGGTTACCGATGAACAGGGACTGCAGAAGCTGCTGCGTGATAAACAGGTGACCCTGTACTGCGGGTTTGACCCGACCGGGGACAGCCTTCACGTGGGCCACCTGCTGACGATTATTACGCTGCGCCGGTTTCAGCTTGCCGGACATCAGCCGCTTGCTCTCGTAGGAGGAGCGACCGGACTGATAGGAGATCCGAGCGGAAAGAAAGCAGAGCGGACATTGAATGAAGAAGATGTCGTACAGATGTACACCGACCGGATCCGCGGCCAGCTTGAGAAATACCTGGATTTTTCAGGCGGAAAGCGGGCGGAAGTCGTGAATAACTATGACTGGATCGGACAAATGTCGATCACTACCTTTTTGCGGGATGTCGGCAAGCATTTCAGTCTGAACTATATGATGTCCAAAGAATCGGTGGATTCAAGAATTCAGTCCGGCATATCTTTCACCGAATTCAGCTATCAGATTCTGCAGTCGCTTGATTTTTACCACCTGCATGAAGAAAAACACTGCCAGCTGCAGATTGGCGGCAGTGATCAATGGGGCAATATTACCGCCGGACTTGAACTTATCCGCCGGATGAAAGGCGGCGAGGAAGGTGAACAACCGCAGGCATACGGATTCACCATTCCGCTTGTTACAAAGGCCGACGGTGAGAAATTCGGCAAATCCGAAGGCGGTGCCGTATGGCTTGATCCCGAAAAAACATCGCCGTACGAGTTCTACCAATTCCTGATTAATACAGATGATCGTGATGTGATCAAATTTCTCCACTATTTCACGTTCCTTTCTGAACAAGAGATCACGCATTATGAGCAGGAACTCGAGAACCGGCCGGAAGAGAGGGCCGCACAGCGCCGTCTTGCCGAAGAGGTTACAACCTTTGTACACGGAGAAGAAGCGCTGAAGCAGGCTCAGAATATTTCGGCGGCCTTGTTTGGAAAAGACGGGGATATCAAAAGCTTAAGCGCTGAAGAAATTCAGCAGGGCTTTAAAGATGTACCGGGTCATACGATCGAAGAAAAGGAAGCGGGACTGATTGAGCTGCTTATCGAGGCAGGTATTGCATCCTCCAAAAGACAGGCACGGGAAGATATCTCAAACGGCGCGGTATACATTAATGGAGACCGGTGTCAGGACCTGGATAAAGTCGTGGGAGACGAAGATAAAATCGACGGATCCTTCACCGTTATCCGCCGCGGCAAGAAAAAATACTTTCTCATCCAATTTGCATAAATAAAACGAAGCTGCTTCCTCGAAAAAGGAGGCAGCTTCGTTTTCATGTTCCGTAATGGTTCCGCCGGCAGAAGATTAGTAATTAATAGGCGCGCCGGGACCGACCGGAATGCCAAGCAGTACCCAGATGAGAAGAAGAATGAGCCATCCTGCAAGAAAAGCAATGGAATAAGGAATCATCATGGATATCAGCGTACCAATCCCGACTTTTTTATCGTAACGCTGAGCAAAGGCGATAATAACCGGGAAGTATAAAAGCAGCGGTGTGATCATATTGGTGACAGAGTCCGAGATTCTGTACAGCAGCGTTGTAAATTCCGGTGAATAGTTAAGCTGCATCATAATGGGAACAAACACCGGCGCCAGAATCGTCCATTTCGCTGAGGAACTTCCGATGAAAAAGTTGACGAGCATCGTTATCCCCATGAAAGTAAGAATCAAATTAATGCCGTCAAAGCCCGTGTCCTGTAAAAAATCAGCTCCGTTGAATGCAATAACCGTTCCAAGGTTCGTTTCGCGAAAATACGCGATGAACTGCCCGGCTGTGAAAGCCAGTGCAATGTAGCCGCTCATGCTCGCCATTGTTTTTCCAAGTAACGTTGTCAGATCCTTATCATTTCGTATCTCTTTGGATACGATACCGTAGATAAGACCCGGCACAAAGAATAAGATAAAAATCACAAAGACAAGAGCATTGAAAAACGGAGAATCAATGTACGCGCCGTCTCCTCGAAGAGGGCCGAGAGACAGATAAACCATCACAGCAAATGTCACAATAAAGCCGATACCGGCAAAACGCATGCCGCGTTTCTCCTGGGACGTCAGTTTTTCCATGTCCTCCTGTTCTCCGCCGTCGTATTTTCCAAGACGGGGCTCAACGATTTTGTCAGTAACAAACGTACCGATAAACGTAATCAGAAGCACGGATGCCGCAGCGAAAAAGTAGTTCATCGTAACTGTTATTGTCTCCGCATACGCAGGATCAATCGTGCGTGCTGCTTCCGCTGTCAGTTCCTGAAGAATCGCATCTGTAGATGTGAGCGCCAGGTTCGCGCCGAATCCTCCGGATACTCCGGCGAATGCTGCGGCCAGACCAGCCAGTGGGTGCCGGCCCAGGCCGAGAAACAAGACAGCTCCCAGAGGGGGAAGGACAACATATCCTGCGTTCACAGCAAGACTGGACATCACACCCGCGAATACGAGAGCTGCTGTAAGCAGGCGGTTCGGAACGCTGAACACAATGCCTCTTAACGAAGAATGAACCAGTCCGGTTTGTTCAGCCAGGCCGATACCAAGCATCGTAACAAGGACAGCCCCAAGTGGAGCGAAACCAATGAAGTTATCGACGGCACTGCTGAATATGTATTCCAGTCCGCTGGCACTGAAAAGGTTTTTCACTTCTACAACCTCGGATGTTGTAGGATTTGTAACGGATACCCCCGAAAAGATACCGGAAATGACAACAACAATAAATGCTAATAGAGCAAACAGTAAAAGTGGGGATGGAAGTTTGTTTCCGAGCCACTCAATTCCATCCAGTATACGGAATAAAATCTTTCGGGGAGTAGAAACTTCCTCCGGATTTTTTGCCATTTGAATGCCTCCCTTTTAATCTTATCTACTTAGTCGGAATTAAACGTATCAAGCTTCGCAGCAAAAGTCAAAGTATTTACTTATAACAGAACATGATGTTCCACGGCTGTTGATTATGCAAATATAGGAAGCGTTTCGTTGGACTCCGCCTTTCCTGCCCGCTTTCCGCGGGCGTCGCCTCAGCTACCGGGAAAATCACCCGGTGATCTTCGGCTGACGCTTCTCCCGCTGGAGTCGGGCAGACGGCTCCGTCCAACGAAAAAGAAAGGGGAATACATGCTTTGATCACAGATGCACCCTCCTCATAGAACCCTTTCCCATTCCTTTATATGGTAAATCAACAGGCGTGATGGTGTTCCCTTGATAAAGCCGGATACTAAAAAAAGACCCTGGAATGTTGGAAGGCCAACATTCCAGGGTCTTTTGAAAAGTATTCCGTAAACTGCAGCGATTAACGGGAATAGAACTCCACGATAAGCGCTTCGGTGATTTCGGACGGAAGCTCGGAACGTTCCGGATAGCGGGTGTATGTGCCTTCTTTTTTATCTTCATCGAAGTTAAGAAATTCCGGCACAAAGCTGCTTGCTTCCAGCGCGTCATTGATAACCGAGAGATTCTGGGACTTTTCACGCAAGCTGATAGTCTGTCCCGGCTTCAGACGATAGGAAGGAACGTCGACCCGGCCGCCGTCTACTTTAACATGACCGTGCGTCACGAGCTGACGGGCCCCTTTACGCGTGCGGGAAAGGCCGAGACGGTACACGATATTATCAAGACGGGATTCGAGAAGAATGAGGAAGTTTTCACCGTGTACGCCCGGCAGATTGCCTGCCTGTTTAAACGTACGGAGAAACTGCTTTTCATTCAGTCCGTACATATAACGGAGCTTCTGTTTTTCCTGAAGCTGCTCGCCGTATTCGGAAAGCTTCCGACGCTGGGTCGGTCCGTGTTCACCCGGAGGATACGGGCGTTTTTCGAGTTCTTTGCCTGTGCCGCTCAGCGAAACGCCGAAACGACGGGATTTTTTCCAAGTAGGTCCTGTATAACGTGCCATACAAGAGCGCCTCCTTTTATTTTTAAAAGTATTGGAAAAAGAAGACCTATGACATTCTCCTGACATGCTCATTTTGTTTTCATGTATCTTCGCCCCGACAGCTAGGGGGTACCAATACACCTTGCAACGTCTCTTCAGCCGCGGAGGCAAGGAACAAAATGACAAGGGTGCACACATCAAGTATGTCCGGGCTGTCTTTTAACACAAACGTCATTATATATTTTTCCGCACGCAAAGTCAATATAACACGAAAAAAACGTGAGCGGATAATATTATGCTTGATTGTAAAATCAAATGCAACAGCTAAAGGCATCGTTAAAGATATAGCTAAAGCCATCGTTATTCCGTTATGATGAAAGGAACCCAACACCTAACATAATAGGAGGAATAACGATGACCACTTCCCATGGTACCACAGAAATGCGGTGTTTTTCTCATCTTTCGTCCTTTGATCGGGGACAGATTCAAGCCCTTCGTCAAGAAGGCAAGTCCATGCAGACCATTGCGGAGGCTATTGGCCACCATAAATCAACGATATCCCGGGAACTAAAGCGGGGCACCACAACGCAAAGAACG
>NZ_FOTY01000054.1 GCF_900114715.1 Salibacterium qingdaonense | reverse complement strand
ATGGTAATCGGGCTGAACCTTGGCCGTCCGCCATTCAGCCATCTGATACGGCTTAGCGGGAAGAGGGGAAAGGGCGAATTTCTCCTCCTCCATAAATGCTGACCATCTCGATCCTTCTTTTTTTGTAAAGGGACGATGATTAAACGCTTCGAGCTTCTGTTGAATCTCTTGATTCAACTCTTCCAACGTAAAACATTGACTGTTTCGTAACGAAGCAATGATCCAGGTGGACACGGTATTGACGGAACTTTCTACACTAGCCTTATCCTTTGGAGCTCTTACTCGGGCCGGCAGGTTCTATTTCAAATGTTGGGGTGGAGGATCTTTTCCTCCGCCCCTTTATCCTATGTTTTTCCCTACGTGCTTGAATTGGTGATGCATCAGAATACGGGCCCGTAACCGGTCGTGCCGGCGAAAGCCGAAGGCATTCCGTTTCAATACTTTCGTCTGGTTGTTCAACCCTTCCACGAAGCCATTGCTGTAATCAAACATAAAACTATTCATGATTTCGGTCTGCCAGTTCCTGAACGTATCCACCGCGGCCATGAATTCTTTCATCCCTGAGGAAGCCACAAGATCATAAAAGGCATATAGGTCCTCTTTCACTTGCTTGATCTCTCCCCGCTTTGCTATCTCAAACCACGTTTGATACGCCTCTTTTAATCGATAAGCCACTTTCAATTCTGAAGACAGATGGAGGTATCTTTCCAGATACCATCGCTGTTTATCCGACAGGGACTCATAGGGTTTGTGAAAGACATGTCTCATCCTCTTACACTTTCTGCGGTCGTAATCATGAAAGTCCTTCTGGACTCTCTTCCTTACACGGTCTACAGCCCAGTTGATATACCGGCAGAAGTGGAAACGGTCGGCGACGATGATGGGGTTATTCAATGCTTTGTTCACCGCCGACTTGAAGGCATAGCTCATGTCCATGACGACACACTCTACGTTCGACTTTTTCTTCTTCAGATAGTCTTTAACGGTCTCGGCCGATCGGTCCGGTAGGATATCAATCGGTTCCCCGGTATCCGCGTTAGCGATGATGACCTGATACTTGCCCCGGTCCGTATCTCCCTTATATTCATCAATCGCAATTACGCGAGGAAGCTCCTCCACTTCTTTCAGGTGAGACGCCGAGATACGATCAAAGCGCCGGACGGCGGTATTGGGCGATGTATGAAACAGGTGGGCTGTGTCTTTAAAGTTCTTGCCATGGATGAGCCTGAAGCCGAAAGCCTGGTTCCATTCTTTCGAATGGCGCTGGTAACGCTCAACTAGAGCATTCTGTTCCGCAAACTTTTTTCCACATGCGCAGGCATACCGTCGTTTACGATAGAAAAGGTGAGTCAGGCGTTCAAACCACTTGAGATGTTGGACCTTCTGCACCCGATAGTCATGAACCCGACGGGTTCTAGCTCGACAGGAAGGGCAAACGTGGGTTTTTTTCGGCATCTGAACATGAAGGTACAAACACCCGTCCCGTTCCTCCGTCTTCCTCACTTCCACGCCTTCAAATCCTGGAATCATCATGGTAGAATGCATATATACACACAACTCCTATCTTTTTCTTGGGTCTCGTCAATTCAAGTGTAAAAGATAAAGGAGCTTGTGTGTATTTCTTTGGCTAAATTTTTCTGATACCCCAACAAATATTGTAGAGCCTTATTTTTTCTGTCGTATCAAAAAAAGACGGAAGACGATGCTGTCGCCTTCCGTGGGTGAATTTTATGTGTGCGATCTACTATAAGTACCGTTTCAGTTCCTTGTAAAACTGTTCCCGTGTGCCTGCGTGGAGAATAATCACGGTATTCACATCGTGGTCTCCCTCAATCGTGTACGCCAGCTCGTACCCTGTTTTGTTATGGCGGATGTCATACCCATAGACCCCTACGGGGTATCCATTTTCGGTTCAGCCGCCTGATAGGAGTCTAAACGTATGTTCTCAATTGCATCTTCGTACTTACCTTTGAGCTGTTTGTCTTTGATTTTTTTGAAGAACTTCTTCGCCGGGTTCTGGACTTTCAGTTTTGCTTTTTCCATGGCTATTCGTCCTCTTCGAACAGGTTTGACACAGATTTTACTTCCTCGGCGTTTTCGCGAGCTTCCTTGATCCACGCTTCGACCGCAGGACGTATGTTGTTCTTCCGACGGTTGAATTCCTGGAGCAGTTCATCCCCGCCATACCCTTCGTCGATCAGGTCTTTCAGAATAAACTCCGAAAAATCATCGTTTGTCTCCCGGACCGGAGTGATTACGATTTTATTTCCATCCAGCTCGATATTGGCTTCGCTCTCCATTTCAAGATAATCGTAGTATTCTTTCGGGACGGTGATTTGACGTTTGTCGGAGATAGCTATACGGCGCGATTTTTTTCTTGGTTCCTGGGCCATATCCCTCATTCCTCCTTACCGTTGCTTTTATACAATTATTAAGGCTCTCCCTCTTTCACATACATACGTTTTCCGCGAAACGAAGACATAATTTCTTTGTTTCTAAAATTCTTTGTGGTAATTATACTACGCATAGTTGATTATGCGAAAATTTGCTCCAGCTTGAAACGGTGCATATAGAAGGCGGTCAGCCTATATATCACGGCATATACATAGAAAAACCGGCTCCTTTGTAACGTTCAGGAACCGATTTTCTACGTCCGTTTATAAAGCAGGTAAGGCTTCCTCTTCCCCTTTCTTTCACTTGTAATCAAGGGACGTCATCATTCCCCCATGCCCCTCTGTCCCATTGTTCGCCATATGATGAGGGGTGTGGCAATGCAGAGGCCAGTTCCCTGGGTTATTGGTTTTGACTAGTATGTCAAATGTTTCCCCAGGAGACAAGGTGATACTATTCCTTTGCATTTTCATAGCTTCCGGAAGGGGGTTTCCATCCTGATTTTCGATTTCAAATTGGTGACCATGAAGATGCATCGGATGAGGACTATGGCCAATACTTGCAAGACGAATCCTTACCGTATCCCCCTTTGTTGTTTCAAGAGAAGGAATATTAGGGAAGCATCTTCCGTTTATCGTAAAATAATTGAAAGCATGAGAGTGAGGATCCACTTGAAAGCTTCCTTTTTCCACACTGCCATGCTCTACATCTTTCAACGCAAATTCTTGCAACAACAAAAAATAGTCATGATCGATTGGATCATTCTCTTCTTTGATAATCAATCCGCCTACAAGCCCCATCATTTGCTGCTTCATTGAATTATAGTGAGTATGGTAGAGGTGAGCTCCGGGAGCGTTAATAATGGTGAACTGATAATCATAATAGTCCCCCGGCTCTATAGGAGGGGAAGGTTGCACACTGATTCCGCCATCCACTTTTTCAGGTATATCCAACCCATGCCAGTGCACGCTCGTTGATTCTGGTAGATTGTTATATACACGGATGTTCACTTCATCCCCCGGATTTACTACAAGCGTAGGTCCCGGTATGGAGCCATTGTATCCCCATCCTTCTATGAACACTCCTTCTAATATTTCTTGCTGTACGGGCTCTGCAATTAGTTCAAAATGTTTCCTCCCATTTTTCTTCACGCCAAAAAGTTGATTTTCCTCTCCTGTTGTCATTTTGACTCTCCTCCCTTTCGAATTATGTTTTGTAGTTCGTACAAGGCACCCTCAACCTCTTTTTCTACAATGAGCAAAGTTCATTGCATTCAATGGGAAGACTCTGCTTCTTTATTTCTCTTCAAAAACCAATGTTCCCCACCGAAAGTAGCTAAGATAAATAGAAGAGACACAATAACAATTAATAGATCAGACTGAATTTTCACGTAAACAAAGGCTCCAAGTACGATGGCATCCAGCAACAAAGCCGTAACCACAATTGCTGGGTTTGCTCCGGTTTCTTTTTTGAGGTGTTTCCACACTCCCCAATGGACAATCATATCCATGACCAGGTATAATATCGCACCTACCGATGCAATTCTGCTTAAATCAAACAACACGGCAAGAGCCATGGCCAGAACAACGGTATACACGAGCGTGTGCTTCTGAATACGTCCGGGCATACCGAAATGACGATGCGGGATAAGACTCATATCTGTCAGCATTGCAAGCATTCGTGATACAGCAAAGACGCTGGCAATGATCCCTGAAATAGTCGCAATGATCGCCAGTGCAACGGTGAACCATACCCCGTATTCTCCAAACGCAGGTCTCGCGGCTTCTGCAAGGGAATAATCCTTTGCTTCGATAATACGATCGATAGGAAGGTTGGAAGAAACAGCCCAGGCAATCATCAGGTAGACGAACAAACTTATCGAAATGGAGGCGACAATCGCCCGTCCCACATTTTTCTTCGGATTCTTGATTTCCGATCCACTGTTCGTGATAGTCGTAAATCCTTTGAATGACAAAATCGTAAGGGCGACAGCAGCAATAATCGAAGCAATCCCTGTATCCGCTGCGTTAGTTCCTGCATCACCGGCAGGATCAAGTGTAAACCCAGCCACCCATAACCCACCGGCGGAAAACACAAGAAGGCCAAGAATTTTCAACAAAGATACGATAGATGTAAAGGTCTGAATGAACTCATTTCCGGATATATTTACTATAAAAGCGAATAGTAAAAGTCCCACCGCAAGTAAAGCTACTAACCATCCCGATGACTCACTTCCAAAAATCTGTAACGTATAGGTTCCGAACGTACGAGCCACGAGGCTTTGGTTGATGACCATCGAAATCGCCATCAGCATGGCAGCTGAAGCAGTGATGGTCCCTTTTCCATATGCTTTCACGAGGAACATTCCAACGCCTCCGGCAGATGGGTATTGCTGACTCATCTTCACGTAGGAATAAGCACTGAACCCAGTGACCACTCCTCCTATGATGAAAATAAGTGGAAACCATACCCCCGCCAGTTGTGCGACTTGACCAAGCAAGGCAAATATCCCTGCGCTGATCATAACGCCGGTACCAAGACCGACAGCACCAGTCAGTGTCAAGCTGTTCTTTCTATATTCACTCATCGCTCTTTCCTCCTTTTTGTCTGTAAAACAGTATCCCCGGAAATATGCAGAAAGTATGCATGATTGCTACCTATCAAACTTTTTTCTCACAAAAAAACCTCTATGTTCTATTACTTCATCCACTTATACCCCACGCCCCACACTGTTTTCAAATGATCATCCACTGGAAATCCGGAGCGTCGGATCTTCTCCCGGATATTACGCACATGGGAATCAACGGTACGCCCCCATGTATCGGATTCGAACCCCCACACAAGGTCCAAAAGGTCATGGCGATCATACACATGGTTTGGTCGCTTCAAGAGAAGCCCAATCAATCGGAACTCCTTAGGGGTAAGTGCGATAGCATAGTCCTGATAGGATAACTCATACGTACTCTCATCCCATCGTAATCCATTGACCTCCATGGCAGAAGGAGCATTGCGGCGGAGGAGCGTTTCAACCCGTGCAAGAAGAATGTCCTCGTCGAATGGTTTCGTTACATAATCATCCGCCCCTGTCTTCAAGCCTTTGATCACGTCTTTTTTCTGGTCTTTCGCCGTCAGCATAAGGACAGGAACATCGCTGAACGTGCGAAGTCGCTGACACGTTTCAAAACCATCCATCTCCTTCATCATAATATCAAGGATGACAAGGTCAAAAGGGGTGGTCTTCACTACTTCCAGGGCCTTTGCTCCACTCCGGACTTTCGTTGTTTGGTATCCATAGGGCAGCAAATACAATTCGATCAAATCGAGCATCCGTTGCTCATCATCCACGATGAGAATGTGTGTCATCAGCATCTTCCTCCGGCAGTATTATAAGAATCGTCAATCCATTTTCATTAAATGCTTTCACTGTACCTCCGTGCATCTCGACAATTTCTTTCACGATGGCCAGACCTAGGCCTGAACCTCCCTGTTCCCGGGACCTCGCTTTATCTACCCGATATAAGCGTTCAAATAAATGAGGAAGAGACTCATCTGGTACTCCCGGTCCCTGATCAGAAATACACAGCCTCACTCCTTGCTCCGTTCTCTCTCCTTCGACTTGAATAACCGGAATTTCCCCTCCATAAAGCAGCGCGTTTTGAATAATGTTAACCAGGACTTGCTTCATACGGGTTCGATCAGCAGTCACGTATAAATCATCCGGCACATGAATGGTCAGTTGTGCCTGCTTTTCCTCGATGAACGGTTCGACCTGGGTCGCCACTTCCTCGAGCAAAGAAGAGAGATGGGTTACAGATGGCTCGATGACAAAAGCATTCTCTTCCATTTTGGCCAATTGGAAAAGCTGCCTTACCATCGAGGTTAACTGATCCGCTTCTTCCCGGATAATAGTGAGGTATTTTTCCCGTTCCGCCTCGGATATCCCCCGTCTGGAGGCTACATCCGCATACCCCTTCACATAAGTGAGAGGAGTTCTGAGTTCATGAGCCACGGAAGACAAAAAATCATTGCGTTCCTTCTTCAACCGCTCCAGATCTTCCGATAAACGATTAATAGAAAAAGCCAGAGTACCAAGTTCATCTGTATTTGTTAACTTAAAAATCAGCCACCATGTTCATTGAAAATTCAGCCACTATATTGATAATCTCGCTTGTAACTTCGTACAAGTGGGAGGCAGGAGATTTGATTACAATGAACCAAAAGTATCACGCTCTCATCCAGTATGTTCACGATGGAAAGTCTTGTCGCCAAATTGCCCGGGATGTTGGTATTAATCGAGACACTGTCCGAAAATATGTTAATGATTACGACCACAAACGCCACCTCCTCATCGAAGGTGGGAAGGAGATTGATGTTCAAGCACTGATTGAATCCCTGACAGAAAAACCAACGTATCAAACAGGATCACGTTCTAAACGAAAAGTAACATCGA
>NZ_FOTY01000055.1 GCF_900114715.1 Salibacterium qingdaonense | reverse complement strand
AAAAAGACATCACCGCGGGATTCTTCTATCCAGTCAAAATCATTTTTTCCCTGAGAGAGAAGACCGAGATAGCTGTACACGACATCGCCGTGGGAAATGGCGGCCGACGATGTTAAGCCGGGCATAGATAAGGAATGGAGACGTTTATGTAAGGTCAAGGATTGAAGAAGTTCCCCTATCAAGAGAAGTCCACTGGCAGATATAATATAATTATCCGTTAATTGGATATCAAATCGACGTTTCATTTTTTCACCTTCCGGGTGCATTCATCCAATAAGATGAATAGGATCTTAACCCCTATTTTATCAAGGTTTTGAAGGGTATGTCGAAAGATATTATCACGGATTCAGGTTGATGATTTTTCTGAATTAGAAAAAGAAGACATGATTTCCTTTGTAGATGTAATCGTTAGTCCTATATATCATTTAGCAAAGGATAATATTAATCTAAAATTAGCTTGCTATCCGAATAGAATATATTATGGAGATTTAGATGTTGGGAAGTATAAAAATCTTTATATAGATATGTTCGATATTTATGGTAAGACAAACATTACTTCATTAGAAAAATCAGCTGTAGAGTACACTCAAAGAATTGTTGAAAATAGAATAAAATATTTCTGTGAATCTAAAGTTGAAGATTATTTTGAACTAAAAAATAATACCATGCAAGATTACTATCTCTTACTTTTTTTTGGTTCGATGAATATAACACGAGTACTAGGACATATTTTACACTATTGCTGGTTATCAAATCTCTCTCAAGGTAAAAAAATAAATAGACAAGCAATTGAAGAAGCTTGTGAACAATATTATTTAGATTATACTAGGAATTATTTTGATAAAAGCAGATATTCAAAAGGAGTTTTTGATGAAAAGATTGATATATTTGTTCAAGAAACTTTAATTGAGGAATTGATAAATGAAGCACAAAAAAACAAAACTTATTTAAGAACAATAGATAATTCATACTTAAACGATTTGGATCTCGTTCCTACTAGCCATTTTACAGTGAACTCTGAATTAGAAAATATGCTAGATTCTTTAGAATTTAATGGATTTGTTCATAAAGTTAGTGAACTAGCTTCAAAAGGGTCAAGTAACAAAAATAAAAATGCAACCAATATTATCTATGCATTCGATTTTGGTTTAACTATTTTTGAAAAATTAAAGTATGGTAAACCTGAAAATAAGGACTCCAAGTTTTATCAACAAAGAGCTTTTGATTACTCCCACATAGTTACAGCGGCTTTAGATAATAATAAAAAGATTAAATGTCAACAATGCAGTAAAGAATATCCAATGGGAGATTTAGATATTCTACAAAGATTTAGAATGAAATGTGATAATTGCGATGATGGAATTTGTAAAATTGAATACGATTTGCAATTAAGCGATACTGTTAGAAAAAATATAGAGGAGGCGGTATGGACAACTGAAGAGATAGAGATAATGAATTCTATTTATTTATTAAATAAAAATTCTAAAGAGGAAGAAAAAGTTACAGCTTCTTTAATTGGTAAAGAGATCGACAGATCTTATCAATTTGTAGCAAGAAGGTGTAAAGAACTAGCTGAAGCGGATTATGTTATTCGAAATGGGAATACTCCATTTGAATATGATCTCACAGAGAAAACTATAAATAAATTGAAAGAAATGAATCTAGTTAAATAGGAACTGTTGAATCAACAAATTTTGCTGATATTTCAAGGATTTTGACTTCTTTTTTCGAAAGTTGATACAATGCTCTAAAGTTGCATAATAACTAACAGGAATATCCAATATAATGAATATTTTACTTTGGATCTTATATATCTCCTTAGGCAATCATCAGCTCTTTTTCAAGAGACTGCAGAGACACGCCCTTTTGGGCTTTCTGATAAACATATAGCAGGAGAGAACGGCGTCTTTCCTTGTTAGCTCGCCAATATCCTGTAGAGAATCCCTGCTGGTAATGCTGCACAATAAATGTATAGGCAAGTTGAAGTACCAGCATGTACCGCTTGATAGCAAAAAGGGATCGCAGCCTGTAATCCCCCATATAAAGTTTGTCTTTCGTTTCCTGAAAAAAGGTTTCGATGTTCCAGCGTTCAGCGTAGAAAAGCAGGATCTTTTGGGCGGTTAAGCTGGAATCTGTGCTGAAGAAATAGCGAACCGATGATTCGCTGGGTTCTGTATTTGTAGGCTGGCACGCCAGCACTGTTCCCTGGAGTCCGCCTTTCAGCGCCCCGTCATAGCGATGAACGTAGTAGGAAGCATCTCCTACGGTGACGATGCAGGATGTTTGGTCTTCCTTTTGTTGCGCCCATTCCCTTACGGGTTGAGGAACGCGGTCATTCAGCAGAACACGGTTGCTTTTCAGACCTCCGATGAAATGCCATCCACGTTCTTGAATGTGGTCCATTAGGGATGTGGCAGCATACCAGCTGTCTGTCAGGAGATAAACGTCCCGTGTGCCGTCCGGTATTTGATCCATATGGTCCCGGGCCATATCAAGTTTCGAATACTCTTCTTTTACATAAGGCGTCATGGCAAAGGGTAGAAAGGAGCCGCGGGCTCCTTTCATCGTCGTTACCCACTGATGAGCATAAATAGGTTTTCCTTGTTTGTGATCTAAGTGATAGGAAGCTCCTTCTGTCGGTTCCAAAGCCTGTGACGAAGGCTTGGTTTTCGGACAGATGCTGTCATCGATAATAACCATCAAGGGATCCTCGGAAGAGGACATCTGCTGAACCTGTTGATAGATAGACCTCTGCAGCTTTCGCTGTACGCCCTGATCGTTCCACTGCCCATATTGAAAAAATCGCGTTAGGTGGCGGTGCCAGAAACTGCTGTTCCGTAGTAAGGTCATACTTCCATTCCGCTGCTCTTGAATCATCCCCTGCAGGAGGTGGGAAAGATGCCGGTATGCCGGTTTTGGTACATGAAGCGATACATTTATTTGGTCTAAGAAATTGTCGATAGATGATGACTGTGCGTGAAGTAGACATATGGCAGAACCCTTCTGTGTACGTGTCTGTCGGCGCATCCATCGTACCACAGATTTGGAGGTTCTATTATTTATGCACATGTATGGAATTTTTTCTATGGTTTATGTGTTTATGCAACTTCAAAGTACATAAATGAATTTTATTGTTTATAGTTGGCTAGTGTCATCGATATTATAATACTGGAAGTTGGCTCCATTAATCGATTGTAGCTTGTTTGTTTGATAGAATAGCTATAAGGAAACAGCTAGGAGGACACATATATGGCTCAATTAGACAACAAAGCTTCGTTTCTATGGAGTATTGCGGATTTACTCCGTGGTGATTATAAACAATCGGATTACGGTAAAGTGATTTTGCCGTTAACTGTGCTGCGACGGCTCGACTGCGTGTTAAAACCGTCGAAGGAACAGGTGCTGGAAAAAGTCGAGCAGCTTCAAAAGATGAATATACCAAAAGTAGACGATGTCATTGAAAAAACCATAGGACATCAGTTTTTTAATACGAGCCCGTTTGATTTTGAAACGTTAAAAAATGATCCGGAAAATATAGCACTGAATTTGCGTAACTATATTAACGGCTTTTCGGAAAATGCGCGGCAGATCATTGAGCATTTCCATTTTGATACCCATATTGATCAATTGGATGATGCGAATGTCTTGTACATGATCATTACCCGTTTTTCTGAGGTGGATCTTCATCCTTCCACGATAAGTAATTTAGAAATGGGTTATATCTTTGAAGAACTGATCCGGAAATTCTCAGAGAGTTCGAATGAAACAGCCGGGGAGCACTTTACGCCACGTGAAGTTATCCGGTTGATTGTCAATGTATTGTATAACGAAGATGATGATGCATTAAGTACGGAAGGAACCATTCGTACTCTGTATGATCCTGCTTGTGGAACCGGGGGCATGTTATCCGTTGCAGAGCAATATTTGAATAAGATGAATCCAGATGCCGATCTCTATGTCCACGGTCAGGAATTGAATGAGGAGTCGTACGCAATTTGTAAGTCGGATATGATGTTGAAGGGTCAGGATCCATCAAATATTAAGTTCGGCAATAGTTTCAGGAATGATGGTTTTTCCGAAAAGACATTCGACAATATGCTTTCCAATCCTCCGTTTGGCGTGGAGTGGAAAAAGGTGGAGAAAGCGATAAGGGATGAGCATGAAAACCTGGGCCACGCCGGACGGTTTGGAGCAGGACTCCCACGTGTGAATGATGGTTCTCTCCTATTTCTGCAGCACATGATTTCCAAGATGAAACCCGAAGGAAGCCGACTGGCTATCATATTGAACGGCTCCCCGCTGTTCACGGGCGGAGCAGAATCAGGGGAAAGCAACATCCGCCGCTGGATTATTGAAAATGACTGGGTAGAGGCAATTATCGGTCTCCCGGATCAGCTTTTTTATAACACGGGAATATCGACGTATATCTGGGTATTGAGTAATAAAAAGAAGTCCGAACGTAAAGGGAAAATACAGTTAATAGATGGCACAGAATACTACCAGAAGATGCGGAAGTCCCTCGGGGAAAAGCGCCATGAACTAAGTGAGGAACATATTACTGCCATTACTAACATCTATGGGGATATGGAGGAATCGGAACACAGCAAAATATTCAGCAATGAAGATTTCGGATTCCAGCGTGTGACGGTGGAGCGTCCGCTGCGTCTGGAGTTTCAAATCACTGCGGACCGAATTCCTTTGCTGGAAGATGAAAAAACCTTTCAGAATCTCGCAAAACCAAAAAAGAACAGCAAAAACCCGGAGGAAGAAAAAGCTGAGGGAGAAAAGCAGCAGCGAGCTATCCGTCATGCATTGGAGACCATCTCACCGAGCGAAAGTACTTATGATCAGCAGCAATTTGAGCAAATGCTGAAAAATACTTTAAGTGAAAGCGGAGTGAAGCTGACAGCCGGATTAAAGAAAACGCTGTTGCAGGTCTTTTCGGTACGAAAAGAAGAAGCCCCGGCAGTAAAAGATGCAAAAGGGAACATCCAGCCGGATCCAGAACTGCGGGATTACGAAAATGTCCCGCTCACAGAAAATATTGAGGATTACATGGAACGTGAAGTCCTGCCGCACGTGCCGGATGCCTGGGTGGACGAGGAAAAAACAAAAATAGGGTATGCAATACCATTCACCCGTTATTTCTATCAATATACTCCACTGCGCCCAACTGAAGAAATTGAGCAGGATATCCATAAGCTTCAAAATGAAATTTTGGATCTAATGAAAGAAGTGCATTTATGATAACTAATGATAGCAAGAAATACGTACACAAGAATAAGGGTATGGAATGGTTCGGAACTATACCAGATAATTGGCATATCACTAAATTGAAAAGAATTTTTAAACTTAAAAATGGTGGAACTCCAGATAGTAATAACGAAGAGTATTGGGAAGAGAACGGAATCATATGGATTACTCCGGAGGATTTAGAAGGTACTAGTAGCATAATTAAAAACTCAAGACGTCACATTAGTCATAGAGGACTTGAAAATTCTTCTGCTAAAATAATTCAACCCCAAAGTTTAATATTGTCTACTAGGGCTCCAATTGGGAAAGTTAAAATAAGTGCAGGACATTGTACTACAAATCAGGGTTGTAAAAGTCTAGAACCAATATCTTGCAATATTGAAGTTAGATATTATTATTTTATATTGCTAAGTGCTAAAGAACATTTAAACTTTCTTGGATCCGGAACTACTTTTCCTGAATTATCAAACTATAATTTAATAAACTTATATGCTCCTTTTCCTGAATATAGTGAACAAGTGAAGATAGCAAATTACATAGAGAACAAAACTATTAGTGTTGATTTATTAATTCATAAAAACGAGGAACTGATTGAAAGTTTGAAAGAAAAACGTCAGGCGTTGATTACCGAGACCGTTACAAAAGGACTTGATCCTTATGTCGAAATGAAAAACAGCGGTGTGGAGTGGATGGGAAAGATTCCTGCAAATTGGACTATCAGCCGTCTAGGATATGAATCATCTATTAATGCAAGCCTGAATCCGTAATGATATCTTTCGACATACCCTTCAAAACCTTGATAAAATAGGGGATAAGATCCTATTCATCTTATTGGATGAATGCACCCGGAAGGTGAAAAAATGAAACGTCGCCTGAATCCGTGATAATATCTTTCGACATACCCTTCAAAACCTTGATAAAATAGGGGGTAAGATCCTATTCATCTTATTAGATGAATGCACCCGGAAGGTGAAAAAATGAAACGTCGATTTGATATCCAATTAACGGATAATTATATTATATCTGCCAGTGGACTTCTCTTGATA
>NZ_FOTY01000056.1 GCF_900114715.1 Salibacterium qingdaonense | reverse complement strand
AGCGAAGGCGTCGGAGACGAAGGCGTGGAGAACTTCCATCCGCCTGCTTCCATATGCGGTTACGGCTGCCGATAACCCGAAGGGTTCCACGGCATACAGGACAAGGTAACACTTCCATACTTTTCACTAAAAAGAGTGGAATGCTCTGTCGGCAGTAGACGATACTGTGATATAATAAGCATATACTGTGATAAGAGACTTCGGTACTCGTGGGGACGAGTGGGGCCGGAGTCTCTTTTTTCCTTTCTATGGCTTCTTATGGACAGTATACCCGTCTATGGATGGACAGGCAACGCCGTCAGCAATCGGTCATTTGAAAACAGCATTAACAGGTAACGTATCATCTGGATTGTATTGTTCTTCATACGGCTTGTAAACAGCGGTATTCGGCAGGTAAGCGCATGCCTTTGGCTGGTAAGAACCGTTCCTGAAAAGAAAACGAGAAGAATTTCTGATAAAATCATCAGGTAGAATGGTGTAAAAGGAGTGCCTGATGGTGGCAGAAGAAGAATGGATGAAAGCGGCTCTTGCCGAAGCGGAAAAAGCAGAGGCGGAAGGGGAAGTACCGATCGGCTGCGTCATTGTTTATCGGGAACAGGTCATAGGAACAGGGTATAATCAGCGGGAAGGAAGCCAGCAGGCGTCCGCTCATGCAGAGATGCTTGCCATCCGGGAAGCATGTTCTTTTATGGGGAGCTGGCGGCTTGAAGACTGTACTTTGTATGTCACCCTCGAGCCCTGCCCGATGTGTGCGGGAGCGATCGTCCAGTCCCGGATCCCGCATGTCGTATACGGCGCTCCCGACCCAAAAGCCGGATGCGCCGGTACGTTGATGAATCTGCTGGAGGAAGAACGCTTCAACCACCGCTGCTTTGTGGAAGGACAAGTCATGCTCGAAGCGTGCCGGGAACTTTTGACTGGTTTTTTTCAAAAGCTGCGCCGGGCAAAACAGCGCCGCGCCCGTAACGAACAACCTTTCGGTGAATGATGGATTGGATTCGCGGGAAACCCGTGATATAGTAGAACGAGAATGAGTGATAAGCGGGAGGGAACACGGTGCGTCCAAATCAATTTTCTGCAGAAACAGCCCGGAAGGTTGCCGAGAAACTGAACATGCCGATTGAACATATTGTTCATACACCGCCGCAGGTGATCATGGAGAAAATATCGGAGCTTGAAAAGAAAGAAGAAGAGGAAATGATGGAAAAGAACAATAAATAAATTTGCCTTTTACGTGGCTTGTCTATTGCGTTTTTTTCTGAAACGCGATATACTGATTATTGCACTCTTTAGGGAGTGCCCAAAAATGTTAACAACTTTGCCGTGCTAGGCGGGGAGGCAGCGGTGCCCTGTACTCGCAATCCGCTACAGCGAGGCTGAACCCCTTCTCGAGGCTTTGTTTCTGTGGGGCCTGACCCTTGTAAGTGGTGTTGACATCCGGGTTCTGTGCAACGGAAATTCGTGAACCCTGTCAGGTCCGGAAGGAAGCAGCAGTAAGCGGACTCTTCTGTGTGCCGCAGAGTCGCCCGGATCGAGCTAACTGCCTGGGTAACGCTCATGGATTCATTGCCGACAGAAGGTGCACGGCTTCTATACATATTATCTGAAAAACGGCTCTCTACGGTGGGCGGTTTTTTTTATATGGCTTAAAGGATTGGAGACCTGTGCCCTGGATTGTTGCGCATCAAAAGGTACCGGACGTAAATGTACCCGCTGGAAATATCTCTTTATTTGAGCTTTGAAAACCGGTCATGGAAACGGTATAATAGAACATGAAAAGAAAGGAGGTCCCGGGGTGAGTTATAAGGCGCTGTACCGGGTCTGGCGTCCTCAGAAACTGGAGGATGTCGCAGGCCAGCATCACATCACCCAGACACTTCAGAATGCGCTCGGAAAAGAAAAGTTTTCCCATGCTTATTTATTCAGCGGCCCGCGCGGTACAGGGAAAACAAGCGCCGCCAAAATACTGGCAAAAGCCATCAACTGCAAACAGGCACCTGTACAAGAACCATGTAACGAATGTGCGGCATGCAGAGGCATTGATGACGGCTCGGTCGTTGATATTATCGAAATTGACGCAGCTTCCAATAACGGAGTGGATGAAATACGGTATATCCGGGACAATGTCATCGCAGCCCCCCGGGACGTTCGTTACAAAGTATATATTATTGATGAAGTTCATATGCTTTCCACCGGAGCTTTCAACGCGCTGCTGAAAACGCTGGAAGAGCCGCCGAAACACGCTGTTTTCATTCTTGCGACAACGGAACCCCACAAAATTCCGCTGACAATTGTTTCACGCTGCCAGCGTTTTGATTTTAAGCAGATTACCTCAAGGGATCTGGTGGACCGCATGACCTTTGTTCTAAAGGAAGAAGGCATCGAAGCTGAAGAAGAAGCGCTGCACCTGATTGCCCGCGCAGCCGAGGGCGGGATGCGTGATGCACTCAGTCTGCTGGATCAGGCTGTGTCTTTTTCGGAAGGAAAGATTTCCTCTGAGGATGTTCTCGCTGTTACCGGAAGCGTTTCCCAGCAGTTTTTAACAAAAGTGGTGCACGCTCTCGAAGATAAGGATACGCCTTCCGCCCTGGCATCCGCCGATCAAATGATACGGGAAGGTAAGGATCCCCTCCAGTTTATGGGAGATATTATTTACTACTTCAGAGATATGCTTTTGTATCAGACAGCCCCCGGACTGAATGAGATGATGGACCGGGTGACGGTGGATGAAACATTTGAAGAACTCGCCAAAAAGATGGACACCGCACGGCTGTACGAAGTGATTAATCAGCTGAATCAGTACCATCAGGAGATGAAAGGCGCAAGCCATCCCAAGATCTTTCTTGAAATGGCGTTAATCAATATCTGCCATACGACAGAAAGCAGTTCTGCACCTCAAAACGCTGCCGATCAGTCCGAAATTCAGTCTTTGAAAGAAAAAATCTCCGATCTGGAACAGCAGGTGAAAGCTGTCAAAACTCCCGCTGCTGCCAACGCGGATACTTCCGGGAAGAGGGATACGGGAAGTGCCCGCCCGGAAACAAGCACACCCGCCGCCGGTATTTCTACCACACGCGGAATCGACGGCAGAATCAGACAAGTGCTGACCCGTGCAACGAAACAGGATCTTCAGGCGGTGATGAATGAGTGGAGTGCTGTTATGAAGGAAGTGAAACAGCAGAGCGTCCCCGGCCATGCCTGGCTCAGTGATGCCAAGCCGGTAGTTTCTGACGGAGAGACGGTGCTGCTTGCGTTTCAGAATGAAATGCACCGCAGCATGGTCGATACTAAATTCCGGGAATTAGTGGAATCGGCTATGCAGACAGCCGGCAGGCCTTTGCAGCTTTTGACCGTCCAATCAGCGCAGTGGGAAAAAATCAAGGAAGAATTTAAACAGCAGTATAAGGAAAAAGATGAAGAAGAGGAAGATGCCGGAGACGGACAGGAAGATACGGAAGATCCGATAGTGGATGAAGCAGTGAAGCTGGTTGGATCGGATTTGGTGGAAATCGAGGAATAATACCTAATCAGGAGGTCATACAAATGAAAAATCAACAGAACATGATGAAGCAGATGCAGAAAATGCAGAAACAGATGCAGAAGGCACAGGAAGAACTGAAAGAAAAGACGGTGGAAGCAACATCCGGCGGCGGCGCGGTGAAAGTAACGGCAGCCGGGGATAAGCGTATCGTTGATGTTGAAATCGACCAAGACGTCGTAGATCCTGAAGATGTAGAAATGCTCCAGGATCTTATTCTCGCAGCTATGAACGAAGCACTGAAAAAAGTGGACGAATTGACAGAGCAGGATCTTGGAAAGTTCACTAAAGGAATGAATATCCCCGGTATGTGATAGGAGGAGGATAGGGTGCAATATCCGACACCTATATCCAAACTAATAGAAGGTTTTATGAAATTGCCGGGTATCGGCCCCAAAACGGCGAGCCGCCTGGCTTTTTATGTGCTTGATATGAAAGAAGATGATGTTCTGGATTTTGCCAAATCCCTCGTGAATGCAAAGAGGGATTTAACGTATTGTTCTGTCTGTCACCATATTACAGATGTTGACCCATGCCAGATATGTGAAGATACCTCCAGAGACCGGACCTCCGTCTGTGTTGTGCAGGATTCCAAGGATGTCATGGCCATGGAAAAAATGCGGGAATACACCGGCCTCTATCACGTCCTTCATGGAGCGATATCACCGATGGACGGCATCGGTCCTGAGGACATCAAAATCCCTGAACTGATTCAACGTCTGCAAAATGATGAGATTCAGGAAGTCATCATAGCAACGAATCCCACCATTGAAGGGGAGGCTACAGCCATGTACATCTCCCGCCTTGTCAAACCAACAGGGATTACAGTCACCAGACTTGCCCATGGTCTCCCGATCGGCGGCGACCTGGAATATGCGGACGAAGTAACACTCTCCAAGGCGATTGAGGGGCGCAGAGAACTTTAAGGTGGGAATTCGGCATGCTGTTTCAGAAAAAAAAGATTCGCCAATCGGAAAATGAACAGTTGGTTTACTTGATTCAAAGAATGAAAGAAGAACTGGATCAATACGAACGTCTTGTGGAGCGGAGTATTGAACCTCCGCCCGATGTGCTGACAGAATTAAAACGAAAGCGGGCCAAATACCTGTTCTTGTTAAAAGAAGCCCGGGACCGCCGCATCAACGGTCATCATGACTTATAGTAAAAGGGACTGGGACCAAATCATTGCGAATGAAAAAAGCCCGGACGATTCATCATTGAATCGTCCGGGCTTTTTTACTGCACTCTTTTGTTCCACACTCTTCTTATAGTAGACAGGCGTTTGTGAAAAACAGAAAATGCGCCATTGGATGGTTGGATCTGGAGAAACATAATACCTTTCTGGAGGGTCCACTGCAGGTTGTTACATGCTTTCATGGCATCACATTCGCAGGATAGAGCTGTTTGATAAGCCGTTAATAGGATGGATTGGATATTCCGCTTCTCTGCGGAAGTGTTTAGTGAATTCCGTCTGTCTACTATTCCTGGTTTGGTAACGGTTGTATCAGAGGCCAATATCCGCAGAGATGCGGCGCTTCAGCCGCATCTTATCTATACGAGTGCTCCAGAATGTTTGTGTTTATCACCTGCAAAAACAAAATAGGGCAGAGGACAGAGAAATAAATACACGGGCTTGTACATAGACATAAAGAAAAACATATACAGGGAGGAAAAACATGAATCCCATTCTTTACATTTCACTTGCCGGAGTAGCTGCGTGTTTATTCTTTATGTTTGGCAAAGGCGGAAGGTCGATGAGATGGACAGGGAACCTTTTGGTGAAATTGATACTCGGAGCTTTGGCATTATTTTTTCTAAATGCATTCGGAACTGCTGTGGGTTATCACCTGCCTATTAATACAGTTACGGTTTCTGTTTCCGGATTGCTCGGGATACCAGGTATTTTGATGCTGATTGCTATCGATATCTTTATTATTGGATAAAAAATTTTTATGTTATTGACATTTATATATGAGACGTTATAATAGGAAGTCCCTTCAATAAGGGAACACCCCATACAAAAGAAATCCGGCATTATACCTGCCGCCCGCTGTAGTAAAGATTTTAAAGCTCACAAAAAAATATGGTGAGAGGGATTGACTTTATACAGTCCGGGGTGATAAGATATTTAAGTCGCTGGTTAAGAGCGGCATACAAACTGCCCTTTGAAAATTGAATGAAAGTCAAGCGTCTGTCAATTCAAATGGTCTGCGGACCATACAGATAAGAAACACAGCACAGCATCAAACTTTTTTAATGGAGAGTTTGATCCTGGCTCAGGACGAACGCTGGCGGCGTGCCTAATACATGCAAGTCGAGCGCGGGAAGCGGACGGAAACCCTCCGGGGTGGAAATCCGTGGAACGAGCGGCGGACGGGTGAGTAACACGTGGGCAACCTGCCTGAAAGTCCGGGATAACCCCGGGAAACCGGGGCTAATACCGGATGGGCCTGTCGACCGCCTGGTCGACGGGGAAAAGTGGGGATCTT
>NZ_FOTY01000057.1 GCF_900114715.1 Salibacterium qingdaonense | reverse complement strand
TATTTGGCCTAAGAAATTGTCGATAGATGATGACTGTGCTACAGTAGACATATGGCAGAACCCCTCTGTGTACGTGTTTGTCAGCGCATCCATCGTACCGCAGATTTGGGAGTTCTGTCTTTTTATGAACATGTATGGAATTTTTTTCTATGGATTATGCAACTTCAGAGTCTTTTAATTATTTTAAACAAAAAATTCTAGTTATGGTTATTTAGGGGAATCATTACTGTCGCTCGGAGAGTATTCCCTCTGGCCGGTGTATTAAACACTTTAAAAAGAATAGAGGATATATAGAAGGTTTAGCGGGATTTTAGACGAATGGTATCTATAGAAGGTAAATGGAGAAGATTGTAAGTAAAAAGGAGGGGAGACCGTAATGAATAACAACGACTCGGACCGTCGTCTGGAAGAACGTCTGGATAAGCTGGAAAAAGAAATGGAAGAAATAAAATCTATGCTGAAAGACAGAGAGACGGAACCGGAAGAGAAGAAGGGGACAAAACAACCGTTTTTTTCTCAACCGGAAAGGCGTGATTCCTATTCGTCCGAAGAAACGAAAAAGGGTGAGGAAAAACGAAGCCTGCAAGGAGAGACTGGGAAGCGTGGATCGGCCAGGTGTGGCTGCCGCGTGTCTTCATCGTTGTTCTGTTGATCGGCGTGGTGTGGGCCTTCCAGTCCGCTGTTGAGAACGAATGGATTACGGAACCGATCCGTGTTCTTATCGGGTTTGTAGCTTCTGTGGTACTCGCCGTTACCGGAGTGTACCAGACGAAGAGTGAGCGGAGAGGGCTGGGGGTCAGCCTGATCGGCGGCGGAGCAGGTGTATGGATATTTTCCACTTTTGCAGGTACCGTTCTGTACGAGCTGATTCAGACACCGATCGCTTTTGTTCTGTACATCCTCGGTATTTTTGCGGGGGTATACCTCTCCCATATCTACAAATCCCAGTCTCTTGCTGTCTTTCTGACTATAGCCGGCTTCTTTGTACCATTTCTCGTGGGAGGAGAAGAGGGCAATTTCTTCATATTTTTTTTCTATGAAATGCTGCTCGTGGTGGCTCTAGGCGTCTATGCGTGGAAACGGGAATATATAGTTTTACTGTATGCGACAACGCTGCTTCCTTCCGTTACGTTTTTCGTTTATGTAATAGCCTCTGCGCTGACAGACACACCAGGGAACAACACCGGTCTTGTCGACCAGTATGATATATTCGCCTACACCGTCGTAGCTATACACATAGCCCTCTCTATCCTTCTGTTCTATTCGGAGGTCCTGTCCAGGGCAAAGGGGACGCTCCTTTTCTCTTACGTTTACAGCTGCAGTGATCTGGCTGTTTGTAACTCCTCTTTCTCCTGCTTCTATATATGAATACAGGTGGGTGACTCTGATTGTTTCCGTACTCGATGCTTTTCTCGTTGCAGGCGCTCTTCTTTACGGAGGAATCGCTTACCGGATCCGACACAGCGGGGGCATGCTGTTTCATTTATATACACTGTTCGCAGTGGTGCTTGGAACGTTCGAGATCTTCCGTGTTTTCAGTTACGAAGGATATGCGATTCTGTACCTCGCGGAGGCAATCGCTTTTTACCGTCTCGGCTTCGGCATCAACAGCCGGGTGCAAACCGTTCTCGCCTCCATCTTTTTCATTATCGGTGCTTCCTTAACACTCAGTAATTTAGAGTATATTGAATCCGCAGTGGACGTACCGGTATTTGAAGGGGTAACCGCCGCTATTGTATCAGGCCTCGTTTATCTGCTTTTCCGTTCCTATACGGGTAATAAAGTGATGACGGATATCGTCCGACGTACGTGCGTTTACGTATTTGCTGTAGCGGGCATCGGTTTCGCACTTCTTACCCTGACGCAGGTAGCCTTCCGGATTGGAGAGGAGAACTTTTATGACTACCGGGATATAGCGGTATCAATAAGCTGGATCCTATTCGCAGTGGCTGCACTGACAACGGGGATCCTTAAAGATAAGAGACCGCTCCGTATTTTCGCGATAGTATGGATTTTCATTACGCTTGGAAAAGCTTTCCTTGTTGATATTTCCTATATTGATGCTATCGTACGTGGTCTGTTGTTTATAGGTCTTGGCGTTGTGGGAGTGCTGGTGTCAAGGTTTTTCTATCGGGCGAATAAATAAAAAGACATTGTATCTTATAAGAGACTTAAGCTATAAGAATCTTTGTCGCTGTTTAACACTTTTTTGCTTTGGAGAGTATTGGTTTGAATCAACCATAGGAAGGAAAAATACAGGGTGTAAGATCATGTCCAAAAATCAGAGAAGTTTTGGCCAAGAGCATATATTTTTATTTTTCTAATATAAGGAGGAGTTTCATGAATGGTTTAGGTGGCTTAAATAAAACCCCAAATGGCGTTGTTGTGGGCTTAGTTCAACTTGATCTCCCCACGATCCATTCGAAAGAAGATCTTCAACAACAAACACAAAAAGTTTGTGACATGATGGAAAAAGCAAAACAATTTATTGCCCCCATTGATCTTGTTGTTTTTCCAGAATATATGCTTCACGGACTCTCTATGGATACGAGCAAAGAATTAATGTGTAGCGTTGACGGCCCTGAAGTTCAGCAACTACAGGAAAGTTGTCGTCGAACCAATCAATGGGCCTGTTTTTCCATTATGGAAGTGAATCCAGATGGAAATCCATACAACACCGGTCTTATTATTGATAATCATGGTGTCATTCAATTACACTATCGCAAGCTGCACCCCTGGGTACCTGCAGAGCCTTGGGAACCAGGAGACACCGGTCTGCCTGTTTGCGAGGGCCCCAATGGCAGTGTGTTAGGTCTCGCCATTTGCCATGATGGAATGTTTCCAGAGGTAAGTCGAGAATTGGCCTATAAAGGCGCTAATGTTATTTTACGAACAGCCGGTTACACTCCTCCAATTCAACAATCCTGGGAAATTACGAATCGAGCTAACGCCTTTACTAACTTGGCTTTTACTGCCTCGGTGGCTATGTGCGGGACGGACGGGGTAAATGATTCAATGGGAGACGCAATGATCGTCGATTTCGAAGGCACCGTCACCACGCAGGGGGGAAATCGGGCAGATGAGATTATCACCGGAGAGATTCGTCCTGATTTAGCCCAAGAAGCTCGTGTCCACTGGGGCGTGGAAAACAATATCTATCAATTAGGCCATCGTGGGTACGTGGCCGTGGAGCAAGGAGTAACCGATGCCCCTTATACGTACATGAACGATTTAAAAAACGGTACGTATCGATTGCCATGGGAAAACGACGTGCAGCATACGGATGGCAGTCGTTATAGTTTTCCTTCTCCACGAAGCTATTAGCCATTGCTTTATCGCCAGGCCCAACGAGAAGCAACGTCGCTGAGGACCAAGCAGTTCTTAGCATGAGCCTCAGCATTCTTTAAATTTTCACCCACGCGAAAAATATTTGGTTCTTGAAAAATTGTTCGGGCAAAGCTTTTATGGATTAATTATGTGTAGCCTTGCCCACTCTCCGGGTATAAAAGAAAAGAATGATTAATACATTAAGGAGGAAAAGCGAATGGTACAAGTACGACAGTTTGATCCAAAGGTACAAAAACTGATTGATGGGCTCAATGTTGATTTGGCGAACGAATACGCCTCCGCCATCATGTACACGAATTACGCGGCGGTAGTTTCGGGGATTCATACCCCAATGCTGCGGAGTTTTTTCGAAGCCGAGATTGGGGATGAACAAGGGCACGCTCAATATCTAGCCGCCAAGATTCGAACGCTCGGCGGAACACCGGTAACAGAACCCGCAGCCGTTCAACAAACTTTTAACGTTCAAGAGATGTTGGAAGCCGCTCGAGACGCCGAAGCAGCGGCCATTGATCGGTATATGGAACGTCGACAACAGGCGGAAGAATTAGGAATGATCGAACTCCAAAATCAATTGGACGATCTGATTGATGATGAAACCGGCCATAAAGAACAAATCGAACGAATGCTTGAAGATTTCCGGAGCTCTTAATTTTTTTCGTAAGAAAAACGAAAGATAGTAATCGAGCCCCGTTTCGAACTTCTCATAGTAAATGCAGGAAAATAACATTGTTGGTCTTCTATAGCTTTCTATAGCAAACGACAATATCATCAACGTATTCTCATATGTACCCTTGTAAAATTAAAGGTGAAAAAGAACGTCAAGTCTGTGCCGACTTGGCGTTTTTTCATCATCATATCCATTACTTCTAACAATCCCCCTGCCAGATTTAGTTTCACGGTTAAAAGGCCAAAAAGTAGACAGGATTTAACTTTCACGACGGGCGATGCTACGTTCCATAGTGATGATATCACCCGCTTTTCTTGAACGTGCCTTCCAAGCTTAACGTTGATATTCTTCCTATTCTTCGTTTCATTGTAATCTTTATATATGCGCAACCTACATCGCTGCGCTCTCCATCCAGGTAGCACCACCCCCTATTTATGATGTCTAATTAACTCAAGAACTTCTTGTCGTGCTGCTAGCTCCTGAGCAAAATGGCCTCGAACGGCAGAAGTGACGGTTACAGCGCCCGGTTTTTTAACGCCTCTCATAGCCATACACAGGTGTTCCGCTTCTAAAATCACCATGACCCCGTGTGGTTGGAGTACCGACATGATATTGTTAGCGATGGTGTAGGTCATTCGTTCTTGGAGCTGGGGCTTCTGAGCGACCGCTTCAACAGTTCTTGCAAGTTTGCTAAGCCCCGTAACCTCTCCCTATTTCGGAATGTAAGCCACGTGCGCTTGGCCAAAGAATGGAACAAGATGGTGTTCACATACGGAAAAAAAAGAGATGTCTTTCACGAGCACTAGTTCTTCGTGATCGTCAGTAAAGCTTGTTTCCAAATAGGTATGAGAGGGTTTATTTAAACCCGAAAAGATTTCCTTATAAAAACGAGCGACCCGGTCCGGAGTTTCCAACAGGCCTTCCCGCCGGGGGTCCTCCCCTATCCCTTCAAGTAGTAATGGGACGCCTTGTTTAATTTTTTCGTGATCAAAGCTGTTCATACAACCACTTTCCTTTCGTACCCCTTTATACAATCCTTCAGGTATCATTGTAAAATAATATACGTTTAGTGGTAACACAAAACCATAATAATGCTTGGAACGAAGTTTTTCATACTAATGCTTAACGAACCTTCGGGAGGTTTATGTAAAAGAGAACATATCGGTTAAGCACAATTTTCTACTTTTCCTCCAGGATATTTTCCGCAACAGTCACTATTAGAGTCTGGCGGTTGAAGATACTTAACTAACGTTCTATTAGGCAAGTAGCTTTATGCAAATATACATACAAATAGGCTAGCTTCTTTTCAAGAAGCCAGCCTGGATTGCATTGTTCTATTTTAAGAGCTCGTCTGGGTTTCGATCACCCTGAACCATTAACAATACTTTGCCCTCATCGAGCTCGTCTTCCAGATCTTCTGCTTCCTGACTGTTGAAACCAAGTTCTTGCAGTTTATAGCGCAACTCGTCTCCTTTTTTGGAGAAACGATTTGCCGAATCAACATTAAGCTCATCATCGGTGGGTTCGTTAGCATGCACACTACCCGCAATTCGATCCGTTGTAATTGTCAACTGAAATTTCAGCCATATGTTCATCCAATTTTCAGCCAAAGATGAATCGCTTCACCTTTACATACAATAGGAAAAACAATAG
>NZ_FOTY01000061.1 GCF_900114715.1 Salibacterium qingdaonense | reverse complement strand
TAAAGACTTCCCTTACGTATGCTGGAAATCAGGCAGATATCTTTTCTGATGCAGCTATAGAGGAGATTCATCAGTACACAAACGGCACCCCAAGGCTGATTAATAAAGTGTGTACCCATTGTTTAATGTATGGTTCTCAAAGTGGCCATCGCATTATTGATGATCACATGGTGAAAGATGTCATAACAGGAGAATTTCAATAGCAGGAGGAGAGCGATTCTCCTGCTTTCTTTCGTCTGTTCCCGGACAGACTGCCTGTCAATTTGTGGACCATACGGTCCAGCAATAAACGGTCAAATTTCCCTAGCAGTAACAAAAAACCTTTGGTTGTATGTAGGTCGAACTAAAATTATCCAACATCCATAAAACTCCAGTGGATAATGACGATAATAATGATAATCCATGAATTAAAGCAGGTGTTCTTATGATTATTAATTCAAACATACCAGCATTAAATACACTTAACCAACTCAATAAAAATAATAAAGCGCTGACTTCTAGTATGGAGAAACTGTCCTCTGGACAACGTATTAATAAAGCAGCAGACGATGCAGCAGGTTTAGCTATATCTGAGAAAATGGAAGCTCAAATCAGAGGATTGGATCAGGCAAGCAGAAACTCGCAAGATGGCATTTCTTTGATTCAGACTGCTGAAGGTGCGCTTGATGAAACACATAGTATTCTCCAACGTATGCGTGAACTGTCAGTACAATCTGCTAACGGAACAAACACTGACAAAGATAGGGAAAGTTTACAAAAGGAGTTTGGGGAATTAACAAAAGAGATTGATGGTATTGCTAAAAATACGCAGTTTAATAAAAAGAACTTATTGGACGGAAGTTTTAAAGAAAGTATTCAAGTCGGAGCAAACGCTGATCAAAACTTTGATATAGATATAAATCGCATGGATTCAACAAAACTATTATCTAAAGAAAAACCAACTCTCGGAATTACGAATGTAGAAGCAACAGATAACTTCGATGATGGTGATTACACTATATCAATTTCTAAAAATGAAGATGACGATCCTTATCTTCACTTAACTGGCGGTGAGTTTGATTTAGGAAGAACTGTTTCAAGTTCAGAATCCCATATTGACTGGAATAGAGTAGCTGGTGAAACGCAAACTCTATTGGCTAATTTTAATTATGAGGACCTTAAAGAAGGAGAATTGAATTTATCTGTTAATAACGGCGAAGTTACAGTAGATAATAAAGAGAATACATTTATCACTGATCAAGAAGAAGCAGAAAATACCATTTCCATCATTGATGATGCTATAGAAACAGTTTCTTCCGAAAGATCAAAATTAGGTGCTTACCAAAACAGATTAGAACATACAATTTCTAATCTTAATAACTCTTCCGAGAACCTTAGTTCCGCAGAATCGAGAGTACGTGATGTAGATATGGCACAAGAAATGATGGAACAAACAAGAGCAAGCACACTCGCACAAGCATCTCAATCTATGTTAGCTCAAGCTAATCAGCAACCACAGCAAGTTTTACAATTACTTCAATAATAAACCGTATCAAAAATCAAGTGCTTCAATCGCTTCATCTTTCATGTCTTGATTGATACCTATATATCGAAGTGTCTCTTTCTGGTTGCTGTGATTCAACATATCTTGGATTACAGCAACATCGACACCTTTCTTAAATAATCCATATCCAAAAGTTTTTCTCATTGAATGACTTCCAATATCGGCAATTCCTAAATCATTAGCAGTCCTTTGAAGTATTCTCCACACTTGTTGTCTATTCATCGGTTTAGGATTGCCATTTTCATCTTTTTTCTGACTGGGGAAAACGTAAGCATCCATACTTCCATCAAAATATTTTCCCTTATAATTTGCAATATCCTCTTTCCGCTTATCTGTAATTTTAATTTTATTATTCTTGCCCGTTTTTGTTTCTCTTAATTTTACGTAGTCCTTAACTGTTCCATCGTTATTTAGGATTTCAGAATAACGCAAATCCAAAAGATCAGATATACGGAAACCAGTAGATACACCTAAGATAAATAGCAAGTGATCACGTTCACTTTTTTCATACAAAGCATCTGCCATTCTTTGTATCTCTTTTTTGTTTCTGATTGGTTCAACGAAATTCATATTTACCTCCAAATGATACTTATTATTTAATTAAATTATATTATGTATCATTTAATTAGTCAATAAAAAAAGCCCACTCACTCAATTTGAGCAAGTGGGAAATAAGTTAATCATTTCTTTGCAGGGAAAACACCAGTAGTCCTATTTTTGTACGATTCGTCCCGTATATCTGCATCATACGTCCAAAAACATCAATATTTGTTCCTAACTCAACTTTTCGAGTTTCTTCATTATCCTGAACCGTCAAAACCGATTCATTCGCAGGTATTTTCAACCCGGATGTTTGATCTATTGAAAAGCTGTTCGATTCAATTATGCCCTTAACCTCAGCATACTCAGGTGTCGTTTCAAAAATAGGACGCCCCATGCTGTCTGTTCCTGTCACTTCTCTGGTTTCACCAACTTTGATTTCATTGGTATAATTGCAATGCCTAATAAAACCGACATATTCATATCCATTATACTTTATTTCACTTACAACAAGCCAGTTGCTTTCGTGATACGTAATTAAATCTCCCCGACTGATTTTTTGGCTGCTGGAAATCATGTATTCATCATATTCCCTGTTTGGTGATCTTGAATACTGTGTAATAATAGCATGAAGCGTATCACCATCCTGTTGCACATCTTCCCCGAAATATGAAAGCATTTTGTTATAGTCTTTCTGTATATTATCCATTATTGCAACCTCCTACTCAGAAAACAACATAAAGAAATCTGAATCGTTGTTAGTGTCCAATTCCATTTTCACTTTTCGGATTTTTTCATTTAACTGATCTATGCGCTGCATAAGTGCATCATTATATGAAGAAACTTGGAGATCATTTTTTTGATAATCCTTCATTCCCTCAATATTGTTAGCTTCCGATTCAAGCACACTCAATGCTGTTTCAAGTATAGAAAGATGATTTTCTTTGTCGGATGTATCGTATGTACCACTGCTTTTAAGTCCGTTTTCTTCCATATAAATCTTTAGTTCAGAATCAGAAAAATCAATACCTTTGATTTCCATTTTCAACCGTTCGATATTCTTCATTATATATCATCCTTTCTGCTTCCCTTTTCTTCTCATATTCATCTACCAGATGCCAGTAGTTTTCCGGTGTGCTTATAAACAATAACTCACGTTGAAATTGTTCAATATGTTTATTTATAATATTCTGTCACCTTCTTTCTGCAATAAAAAACGCTCACCAGTTGGTGAACGCTTAGAATAATCATTTAACCAATCTTAATAGGAAAGAATTCATCCATGCGAAACTATTCATTTCTAATTTATGATCAATATTTATTAATTGTAACTCTAGAGTTTTTTTTAAGTAATCTTTTGCTATCTCATTATTTTCGTACCTTTTAAATAGAGTATTTATTTCCTTTATCCGTTCTCTAATATCTTTTGAGACCATCACACTACTATTAAATTTTCGTAAGTGAGATATTTCTTGATCAATAGCCTCATTATTTGAGTACG
Organism: Salibacterium qingdaonense; assembly: GCF_900114715.1. Taxonomy (GTDB): domain Bacteria; phylum Bacillota; class Bacilli; order Bacillales; family Marinococcaceae; genus Salibacterium; species Salibacterium qingdaonense. The sequence continues at coordinate 87 of NZ_FOTY01000061.1, read as the reverse complement.
GCATTTGATTTGTACCACCAATGCAATCTTTTTTACCAACGAATGCAGCGTATTTTACCACTCTCTGCATTTGTCTTTACCATTCCA
>NZ_FOTY01000062.1 GCF_900114715.1 Salibacterium qingdaonense | reverse complement strand
TTCTTTGCCTCCAGCGTATTCCTAAAGTAGAAACGAGTTATAGATATAGAACGGAACCTCACTCCAACAATAACCCTCTTTATCACGGATTCAGGGATCTATTCTTTAATTATAAATAATGGAATTACGGTGGTTGTTGCATTTATTTATTTTCTTTAAAATTGCGAACCCACCCTTTACTAAAGGGAAAGTTTCAAATGTAGATTGCTATTTTTTATGGTTTGATCTAATGTAATTATATACCAATTCAATTATTAAAAACAGAGCAACTAGTAGAAAGAATGTAGTAATAAATATATTATCCCTTGGATTTAACTCTGAGTATACATAGCATATTACAAAAAAGAGAACTGCCAATGGAAACGTCCACAAATTTCGAAAGAATCTTCGTTTATAACTTAACCTGTAATAATTAAATATTTTCCCCTTGTCTTTTTTTCCTGTCTCCTCATCTTTTACTTTAGCAATGGTAATAGAAAGATAAACAACAATAGCAACTGCTATGGAAGTAATTAATATACTGGATATCACTATTAACCTCCTCTTAAACAATCTACCCACTAAACTTTAACACATTTTTAGTAAATTTCAAAAATCAGTGTAATAGTATTGTAATTAGTGGTAATAGATGTTAAATTACTAGAAAATAATTAATTATTCCAATTTTCAACTAAAATTAGAGTGTATTTTATTATGAATGAGAGGGGGAGTTCATTAATCAAGACTTATTGTTGATTTTACTTGCAATCTCAATTTAATGTGAAAGTTGTCAGCAGATGCAAATTATTTATTGAAGAACTACAAGACCACTATACTGTTCTAAGGGAGCATTATACGAGGAGGATATTTATGAAAAAAATAATGCAAAAATTGCCTCTCTGTTTTATTAGTCTTATTGTAACGTTTTCTTTTTCTGTCCCAGCTTCTGTTAGTGCTCAATCTAATAATGACCAAACCAGTAACAACAATATTGTATTGAACATGACGGACAAAAACTCCTGGGAATATACAGAGGTAAAAGATGGAGAAAAGTATAAAATTGTGGAAGAAGTGGAACCTGAAAGTTATGAAGTTCAAAGCAAAATCTATAAAAAAGATGACCAAGGAAATTACAAACTTGAAATTAAACAAACCTCTAGAATTAATGAAATACAGAGCAAGCAAATAATAAAGAGCATGGAAGACGGCAAAACAAAAACAGAAACTGTGGATTTAGGTACCCCAGCTAAGAATAATACAAATGTTAACGAAAGATCAGATGATATAAGTGTATACGCTGATGAACTAACTCCTTGGAAATACACTGGCACAAATGAAGGTGATTATGATGTGCCAGTTGATGCGACAGCAGGTACTGTAGCTTCAGGACTTGCCTACTTAATTGGGGGATGGCCAGGGATGCTAATTGGTGCAGGCACGGCAATTGTAGCTGCTTCTATTGATCAAGCTTATGCTAGATGGACTACTTGGCATAAAAACCCCGTTGGAACAACAATTCTTGCAGGAATTAAAAAGAAGGCTAAGATATATGAAACTAGTGCTAAAGTCGAATTATTAGAAGAAAAGACAGATGTTGATTGCGCTGAAGGTTACGATTGCTCTTAACAGTTACAATCAATTCTGTATGATAACAAAGTTGCTTTAGTGATTTTGAAAAAAGTTTAATACAAAACAAGTAGAGGTCAGTGAATAAGGAGATGGTTTCGGATTATCTTATCAGAAATCGTCTCCTTATATTTTTGAAATTTGGCTCTACAATAAATGTTGGGGTTTTAAAACAATTTCGTGCTAAAAAAACACGCAAACTCCTTTATCCTTTATACTTGAATTGTCGAGAAACAAGAAAGGATAGGAGTTGCGTGTCTATGCATTTTACCATGAATGTACCCGGTTTAGAAGAATTCAACGTGATGAAAACAGAGACGATAGGCTCTACGTATTATATCCATGTGGAAAAGGAACGAAAAGCGCACAGATGCCCGGCTTGCGGGGAAAAGACCAGCCGTGTTCATGACTATCGTATCCAGAAGATCCAACATCTGAAGATGTTTGAACGGACGTCGTACTTAATGTATCGCAAGCGGCGCTATGCCTGTTCTTGTGGTAAGAAGTTTCCGGAAAAGGCCCGTATGGTAGAGCGTTATCAACGTCACACGGTGGAATGGAATCAAGCATTAGGTCTTCGCACCATTCAAGGTAAGAATTTTAAAGATACTGCAGACCAGTTTCATACATCCCCTTCAACAGCTATGCGGCGGTTTGACCGTCTGGCAGCGCCCATGATCCAGGAAGGGAAGGAACTACCCGAGGTCATTGCCATCGATGAGTATAAAGGAGATACAGATCAAGGGAAGTATCAAGTTCTTATCGCAGATGGTCGGACCGGGGAACCTCTTGATATTCTGCCGGATCGCACCGCCGCCACTATCAAGCCGTATTTAAGGGAGAAAGGGGCGAAGGTGGAGATCGTGGTGATGGATAGGAGCCCTTCCTTTAAATCCGCTGTCCAGCAGGCATTAGGATCTCCGATTATCATCGCGGACCGCTTTCATTTCTGCCGTTATATGTACTGGGCTCTGGATCTAGTTCGCCGGAACGTTCAGAAAGACTTTCATGAATATGACCGCAAGAAGTGCAAACGCATGAAACATGTTTTTCACAAATCCCCCGACACCCTGAGCGAGAAGCAGTACTGGTATTTAGAGCGGTATCTGAACTTATCTCATGAGCTGACAGATGCTTATCAACT